>CAVSYH010000020.1:0-1176215 GCA_963732065.1 uncultured Gemmatimonadaceae bacterium
TTGGTCTTGTGTCTGGTACCTGGTTCCGGTTCGTCTTGCTCAGGGAAGTGCCGCGCCGTTGAGTCCGACCTCGCCGATGATGCGTCGGTGACCAAGGCGCTCGCGAGCGTCGACGCCGACGTGCTCGTGAACAACGCCGGAGTCGGTACGCTCAAGCCGCTGGTGGATCTCACGCGTTCCGAGTGGCGCGAGATGATCGACGTGAACTTGAACTCGCTCTATACGACCACCCACGCGTTGCTACCGGGGATGATCGCCCGCGAACGCGGATTCATCGTCATGATCGGCTCGCTCGCCGGCCGCAATCCGTTCGCCGGCGGCACGGCCTACACCGCGACGAAGCACGGCGTGATCGGATTCGCCGAGAGTCTCATGCTGGAAGTACGCGAACACAATATTCGAGTCGCGACGATCATGCCCGGGTCGGTCGATACGCGCCTGAACACCAGCGCCGGCGACAACAGCTGGAAGCTCACCGCGTCACAAGTCGCCGATGCCGTCTGGTTCGCCGTGACGCAGCCCGAGAACGCGCTCATCTCCCGCATCGAAATGCGGCCCGCCATCGCGCCTCGAAAGTAGTTCGCGCGCGATTGCGCGCGTGGACGGTTTCCATGCGCGAAAGCTCGCGAGGCCACCCCCCTGCGCGGCCGCCCACGCGCTTACACGCTTCGAGCCTCGCGCATACGACGCGCGAGTCTCTCGCTACGCGCGATGGCGGCTGCTCGGGGATGGCCTCGCTCGCATTGCTCCGCGAACGACACGGCGGGATCAGGCGCGCGAACTCACCCCCTAGCGCTCGCTCGCACCGAGATCGATGGAGAGGCGAGTGGGGCGCTCCCGGAGGCGCCCCGGCGCGTAGCGAGAGACTCGCGCGCGGTTGCGCGAGGCTCGAAGCGTGTAAGCGCCAGGGCGCTGGAGGAGCGTCCCGCTCGCCTCGCCCACCCGCGATGATCTAAATGCTCCCGGTGCTTGCTAGGAGTCTGAGATGGCGCTAGCGGCCCAGCGCCGACGGGACGATGTGCCATGCGACGTAGAACACCACGCGCAGGAGAACAGCGGCGCCGAAGCCGGCGCGGCGGAAGGTCCAGACTTGGGCGAGGTTGAGCGCGTAGTCCTGCGTGAAGATCACCGCGGTCATGAGCCCGTGCCCCGGCATGCCCAGGTCCTGCGTGACCGGTTCGATCAGCGCGCACAGCGCACCGATCACCCAGAAGCTCTCTGTCTGCCAGCGGCCGCGCGTCGCGTACTGCACCAACAGCATCAGCAGCGGGATCGGCACGAGATAGTAGATGATGTCCACGATCGCGGCGCCGCCGGGGTAGATGATCGCCGACGCGGGGAAGGCGATGTTGATCGTCTTGAGACCGTGCGCCGCTGCTTCCATGGCGCTCCAACTCGTCGCGTTATCCACGAGCAGCGCGACGATGCCGAGCGCGGCGCCGATCGCGGCCGGGATCACGATGCGATCGCGCAGCGGCACGCGTGGGTCCCACGTCTCGGGGAATCCCGTGCGCGCGGCGCACCACACGCCGAGCGCGCCCAGTATCGCGAGCGCGCCGATGAACCACCATTGGAACACTTTCGTCTGCGATGCCGACACGAACATCGCCGGCCAAACGTTCGACACGAGCACCTTGATCAGGGCGAGCCCCGCGATGATGACCAGGAACGCCGCCGCCGAGCGCGGCACATTCGGCCGCGCCGACTGCAGCGCCGGTGCCGTGTTCACCATTGCGGGATCGAGCGTCCGTTCCGAATGCACCACGCGACAACACCAGGATCGAGGTATCCCAACCTACGACCCGGTACCGAACGCGGTTTCGCGCGCGCGCTGCACGCGCATAACTTCCAGCATGACCTCTCCCGCCCCGATCCCCGGCGCCCGCCCTGTGCTCTGCGTGATGAGCGATCTCATGTTCCGCTCGCGCATCGACGACGTCACGACGCGACTCGGCCTCCCCCTTCGCGCGGCCAAGAGCATGGAGCAACTCGAACGCCACCTGGCGAACAGCGCGCCCGCGATCGCGTTCGTTGACCTGGAAAACGACTCCCTTGATCCGACGGCCGCCATCCAGCGCCTTCGCGCACTTCCGGACGGAGCTGCCCTGCCGATCGTCGGCTACTCCGGCCACACGAATACCGAGGCACTCGCCGCCGGCCGCGCCGCCGGCGCCGGCGTGGTGCTGGCACGCTCCGCGTTCACCGCTCAGCTCGCCAAGCTGCTCGAGCGCATCGCCGAGTCCGAGCGCGCGCGCTCCGCGTAGGCCGACGCGCCGCCCTGAGAGCCGGCGCAGTTGCAGTTCACGATCCAAAGGAGCGGAGTCGCCCCCGGCGCAGCCGCGATAGCGAAAAGCGAGAGACTCGCGCGCGGTTGCGCGAGCCTCGAAGCGGTTTGAGCGAAAGCGGCCTAGCCAGGGACGGCTCCGCGACGTTCCGCGCGAGAAACCAGAGTCCCGCGCGCTCTGGCTTGCAACGCGTCGGACGACGTAGATTTCCCCTCGTGACCCCGGAGAAAGCGAAGCCCACCCCCGACGCGTCCGTTCGCGAGCTGATGGTCGTGCGCGAGATCGCGCATGCCTTCCTCACCGCCGACCGGCCCGAAGAAGTCTTCCAGTTCGCGCTCGAGCGCGTGAGCCCGCTCGTCGGCGCCACCTTCGCGTCCATCTACCTCATCGAGCCCGGCGACGAGCAGATGCGTCTCGCCGCCGCCTACAATTGGCCCGAGAAGATTCCGTCCGTTCCTCGGCGAAATGCGCGTGAAAGTCGGACTCGGCCCGAGCGGGGAAGCCGTATCCGAGCGCCACGCCATCACCGATCCCCGATGTCTTCGCCGACGAGTCGCTCACCGATTGGCAGGAAGTCGCGAAGGAACTCGGCTTCCGCGCGCTCGTCGCGCTGCCGCTCTCGTCGCGCGGCACGGTGCTCGGTGCGGTCACGTTCTATTTCGCCGAGACCGGCGGGCTCACTCCGGAGCGTAGTGGGCTGCTGCAGATCGTCGCCGACCAGAATGGCGGCTACCACCGAAAAGGCCGCGCTCATCCAGCAACTGCGCCGCACGAACGCGGCGCTCACCGAGTCCAACGCCGAACTCGAGAAGCAGTACCTGGCCGCGCTCGAGGCGCGCCGAATGAAAGATGAGTTCCTCGCCAACATCAGCCATGAGCTGCGCACGCCGCTCACCGCGGTGCTCGGCTACGCCGACCTCATGCAGGAAGGCCTCTCGGGCCCGCTCACCGGCGAGCAGAGTTCCACGATCGACCAGATGACGAGCGCGAGCCAGCGCCTGCTCGAGTTGATCGACGATCTCCTGGAGCTCACCACGCTCAAGGGCGGGGAAGCGCGCCTCACGGTGGAGAGCTTCGACGCCCGCGAGGCGATGAAGGATGCGCTCGCGGCCGCGCGCGAGCCGGCGGCGGGCGTGGTCGTGAAGCTCAAGATGTCGGAGAGCGACGCCATTCTGGATCCGCAGCGACCGGCGCAAGGTGGCCAAGATCCTCACCAGTCTGCTGAACAACGCCTTCAAGTTCACCACCGAGGGCGACGTGCTGGCCGCCCTCGAAAGTCGCAACAATTCGGTGCGCTTCTCCGTACGGGATACGGGCATCGGGATCGACCCGGCCGCGCATGAAGTCGTGTTCGAGGAATTCCGTCAGGCGGACGGGTCCGCGACGCGCCGCTTCGGAGGCTCCGGGCTCGGTCTCGCGCTCTCGCGCCAGCTGGCTCGATTGCTCGGCGGCGACATCACGCTGGAATCGGCGCCGAGTTCCGGATCGCAGTTCACGCTGTCGCTCCCCGTGGAGTACACGCCCGCGCCATCGCAGGCGAACCGTCAACCAGTCGAGCTCAGATGATCCAGGAGATCCGGACCGCCATGTCGCCCGCGGAGGTGCTGGCCGCCGCGAAGGAATTCTTCCCGTCACGCGAGCGCGATCTACGCGGCGTTCCTCGAGAAGGAAGGGCCGGGCTACGCGACGTTCCGCGGCTCGTGCGGCGAGGAGATCGTGATCGGCGCCGCGACCGTGGACGGCGTGACCGTCGCGCGCGGCTCCACGTATCTGTACGATCAGCAGGTGGGGCGCTTCTTCACCGCGCTTCGGCCCATGCCACTCGCCGAGTCGGACGTCGGATGACGGCGCCCTTCGTCACCACGCTGCGCGCGCGTCCCGGCACGATCGTGCTCGGCGCCGCGCCCGGCGCGCTGGTGCTGCGCGTGGAGATGCCCGAGACGTGGGACGTGGTGCGCCTCACCGCGCAGCCATCGGACACGGTGCTCGCCGTGAAGATCGGCGCGCTCGCCGCAATGATGCCAGGCGCCGACCACCGCCGCTGGGTGATGAAGCTGCGCGGCGCCGAGATCAATGCCGAGAGCCAGACGCTGCAGGAGATCAACGCGCGCAGCGGTTCGACTTTCCTGCTCACGCACCGGCGCCGCCGGGCGGTTCGTTGACCGCCGTTCCTGCGCTCAAGCGCGAAGCGTTGGGCGAGGCCGCGGTGCGGCTCCGCCGCGAAGTCGCGCGCCGGATCGTCGGGCAGGACCAGGTGGTGGAAGAGATCCTCATGGCGATGCTCGCCGGCGGCCACGCGCTGCTCGTGGGCGTGCCCGGTCTCGCGAAGACGTTGTTGATCCGCTCGATCGCCGAAGCGATGCAGCTCGATTTCCGGCGCATCCAGTTCACTCCCGACCTCGTGCCGAGCGACATCACCGGCACCGAGATCATGGAAGAGGACACCGCGAGCGGCGCGCGCGAGTTCCGCTTCGTGCGCGGGCCGGTGTTCGCGAACATCGTGCTCGCCGACGAGATCAATCGCACGCCACCGCGCACGCAGGCCGCGATGCTCGAGGCGATGCAGGAACATTCGGTGACCGTCGCGGGCGAGACGATGAAACTGCCCGAGCCATTCTTCGTGCTCGCGACGCAGAATCCCATCGAGCAGGAAGGCACGTATCCGCTGCCCGAAGCGCAGCTCGACCGCTTCCTGTTCGACGTGCGCATCGGCTATCCGAGCGCCGACGAGGAAGTGGCGATCCTGCGCGCCACCACCGGCGCGAACAAAGTGGATCTCGCACCCGTGCTCGACGCCGAGCAGACGCTCGGCCTGCAGCGGCTGACGCGCGAGATGGCCGCCGCCGAGCCGGCGCTGCGCTACGCGGCCGCGCTCGCGCGCGCGACGCGTCCGGACGGCATCGACACACCCGATCTCGTAAAGCGCTACGTGCGCTGGGGCGCCGGGCCGCGTGCCGGTCAGGCGCTGATCCTCGGCGCCAAGGCGCACGCGATGCTCGCCGGCCGCTTCGCCATCGCGCCGGAGGACATTCGCCGCGTCGCGCATCCGGTGCTCCGGCACCGCGTGCTCCCGAACTTCGCCGCGGAGGCGGAAGGGGTGACGGCTGAGCGGCTCATCGACGACATTCTCGAGCGAGTCCCGCCGCCGCGGAGCGACATCAAGCTCTAGCCGTGCCACTCGCGACGAGTTACGGCGCCATGCTCGACGCACTGCGCGGCGTGAGCTGGCCGGCGCGCCGCGTCGCGCGCGGAACGACTACCGGATCGCATCGTTCGCGACTGCGCGGCGCGTCGCCGGAATTCACCGAGTACCGTCCATATCGCCAGGGCGACGACCCCAAGCTCATCGACTGGAAGCTGCTGGCGCGCACCGACCGCGTGTATCTGCGCATCACCACCGACCGCTCGACGCTGGGCACCATCGTGCTCCTCGATGCGTCGGCGAGCATGGCGTATCGGAGCGGTCCGAATGCGAAGTGGGAGCAGGCATGCCGGCTCGCGGTGGGGCTCGTTGCGGTGGCGCACGCGTCGGGCGATCCCGTGGGGATCCTCGTGCCGTCGGCGGACGGACTGCGATTCCTCGCGCCGCGTACGCGGCGCGGCGTGGTGGCGGAGGCGGCGCGGCTGCTCGCGGGGATAGCGCCCGCGGGGAATGAGCCGTTGGCGCCGGCGTTCGCGCATGTGCGGCCGGGATTCCGCATCGCGATCGTCTCCGATTTCCTCGGCGATGCCGACGCGCTGCTGCGCGCGTCGCACGAACGGATCATCGCGGGCGGGGAAGTGGACGCGGTGCACGTCGTGGCGCGCGAGGAGCTCGATCCGCCGGCCGCGCCGGCGATGGCCACTGATCCCGAATTGCCGGACATCAAGCGCGCGCTCGTGGAGACCACGCGCGAGGGTTACATGGCCGCATTCGCCGCGTGGCGGCTGGAGCTGGCGCGCGGCTGGCGCGACGCCGGCGCCGGCTTCACCGAGGTGGTGACCGACGAAGGGGCCGAGAACGCCGTGTTGCGCGTGGTGCGCGACGTGACGTCATGAACTTCGCGGCGCCGGCGTTTCTCGCGGCGGGCATAGCGCGCGGCGCTCGTGGTCGCGGCACTGCATTTCCTCGCACGCCAGCGGCCGCGCAAGGCGGTGTTCCCCACGGCGCGGTTCATTCCGGATCGCACGGCGCGCGCGCCATCGCGCGCACTCAAGCCGAGCGACTTGTTGTTGTTGCTGTTGCGCGCGGCGGCGCTGGTATTGCTCGGCGCGGCGTTCGCGCGGCCGGCGTGGAGTACGGCGCGTGCGGGGACTGCGCGAGTGGTTCTGGTGGATCGTTCGCGGGCGGTAGGGAATGCGCGCGGAGGCGCGCGATTCGGCGAACGCGGTGTCGCGCGATGGCGATGCGCTCGTGCTGTTCGACTCTGGCGCGCTCGTGGTTCCGTCAGGACTCTCTGAGCGCGCTACGTGCGACGGCCGCGCGCGGCTCGATCTCGGCGGCGCTCGTTGCGGCGCATCAGGCGGCCGGCGAAACTCGCGGAGCGATTCGATTCGGTCGAGCTGGTGATCGTCTCGCCGCTCGCTGCGCGAGGAGATCGATGCGGCGTCTCTGGATATTCGGGCGACGTGGCCGGGGCGGGCGCGGGTGGTGCGGGTGCGGGCTTCTTCCGTTGACTCCTCGAAACGCGGCGTCTCGGTGCGAGGCGACGTGGCCGATGGTTTGGTGAGCGCGGGACTCGGGACTCGGGACTCGGGCAGAGGGGCGCGTGTGGTGCGTGGAGCGGCGTTGCGAACTGACAGCGCTTGGGCGAGCTGACTCGGGCGGCGTGCTCGTGCTTTGGCCCGCGGTGTTCGCCGCCCCGCACGACACCATCGGCGCCGTCGTCATGGGCGACGACGTAGTAGTCTCGGCATTCGCGCGGAGCGCGAATGTCGCCGTCGAGTCCCGAGTGCCGAGTCCCGAAGCAATCGCGTACTGGAGCGACGGGATGCCCGCTGCACGCGAGGCCCGCACGGGATCCGGCTGCATTCGCACCGTCGCCATCCCGATTCCCGCAGTAGGCGACCTCGTGCTCCGGGAGAGCTTCCGCCGTCTATTCAACGGCCTCACCGGTCCCTGCGGCGGCGCGCGCGATCTGCGGTCGGCGCCGGACTCCATAGTTTCGCAACTCGCTGCCTTCGGCCCGCTCGCCAGCGCCCGCTCTTGGAATCGCGATGACCGCCGCACGCCCCCGCTCGCGCGCTGGTTCCTCGTCGCGGCGGCGGTGCTGCTTGTCGCCGAGCCATTGCTGCGCCGGAGGGCGGCGTGAGCGCGCGGCAGCGCGTGGCCGGCGCGCGATGGGTGCTGGCTGCGACGGCACTCGTCAGCAGCGGAATGTGGGCGTTGGTGGTATATGCGCTGGTACGATCGGTGATGCGGTTGATCTCGATCTGCAGCGACCAGGGCCCGCACCGCGATCAGCTTCGGATTCTCGCGATGGCCCTGTTCTTCGCGGCGTTCGTCGTCGCCCTGTGGCGATCGCGGCGCGTCTGGTCCCGCGATTCGGTGGCACTGTGGTTCGAAGAGCGGGCACCATCGCTCAGGTACGCGCTCGTCACAGTGGTCGAGCAGCCGACGGTGCTCAGCGCGACGGAACTCGAACGCTCGGTCGAGAAGGTCCGATTCGCGCCATTCCTCGTGAAGGAGATCTTCCGGAGCGTAGGGCTGCCGTTCCTCATCCTCGTCGGGGCAATGGCGCTCTGGTTCAACATTCCGCGGCCACGGTGCATCGCAGCAGGCGAGAATCCGGGCGGAGGCGCGGACAACAGGCCCGGCGCGTCCGCGCCGAGCCGTCTCGCGCCGCTCACGGCGACCGTCACGCCACCGGCGTACTCGGCACTGGCCGCTCGATCTTTCGATGAGCCGAGCGCCATCCCTGGCCTCGTTGCGAGTCGCGTGTCCGTCTCGGGGAAGGGCGCCGCCGGCGGGATAGCAGTGCGACTCGACAGCGTCCCGGTAGCGGTCACGAGCGACGGCACTCGCTGGCGCGCGGAGTTCGCCATGCCCGCGAAGGCCACGGCGCTCTCGCTCGCCGATCGTACGTTCCACCGTCTCGTGATCCTCGAGCCGCGTCCCGATTCCGCGCCCGTGGTCACGCTGCTCGCGCCGCTGCACGACACGGTGTTCCGCACGCCCAGCGGCACGCTCGCGCTCGGCGCCGAAGCGCGCGATGATTTCGGGCTCGCCGATGCGTGGCTCGAGTACATCATCAGCTCGGGCGAAGGCGAGAGCTTCACGTTCCGCAGCGGCGTGATCGGCCGCGTCGATGCCAAGAACTCGCGTGCGGCCGCGGTGCAGGGCACACTCCGCCTCGATGATCTCAAGCTCCGCCCTGGCGACATCGTGCATATTCGCGCGGTCGCGCGCGATCTGAACGATGCCACGGGCCCCGACACCGGCGCGTCCGAGACGCGCACGCTGCGCATCGCGCGCAAGGACGAGTACGACTCCGTAGCGGTGGAGGGCGCGCCGCCGCCGGACGCCGACAAATCGGTGCTCAGCGAGCGCATGCTCATCATGATGACGGAGGATCTCGAGCGCCGCCGCCCGAAGCTCGCGCGCGACGCCGTCGTCGCCGAGTCGCGCAGCATCGGGCGCGATCAGACGCGGCTTCGCAAGGAGGTCTCCCGCATCATCTTCGCGCGACTCGGCGCCGGGAGCGAGAGCGAAGAGTCCAACGCGGGCGACGACGACACGCAGGGCAAGATGACGCCCGACCAACTGCTCGCCGCCGCTGATTCCGCCACGAACCAGAGCGCCGGCACGCTCGAAGGCGAGGGCGACGAGACGCCGATCGTCGCGCTCAATCGCCCGCTGCTCGAAGCGTACAACGCCATGTGGGATGCGAGCACGCGCCTCAACACCGGCGAGCCCGGCGAAGCGCTGCCGTACATGCGCGCGGCGCTCGCCGCGATCCAGCGCGCGCGCGCCGCGGAGCGGTTGTATCTGCGCGGCCGCACGCCGCCGGCGGTGGTGGACCTCCAGAAGGTGCGGCTCGCCGGCAAACGCGACGATGCGACGGGCGCGCGACGCGCGCGCCGCGCAACGCGCTCGACACGACCGCCGCGCGCCGCGTGCGCCGTCTGAACGCGGCGCTCTCGCTGCTCGGCGAGCACGCGCAGGCCGCGATCGATTCGCTGCAACTCCTGCGCGTGGATGCCATCGCGCACGATCCGGCGCTCGCCGCCGCGCTCGGCCCGGTGATCGACTCGGCGCGCACGGGCGGGAATTCGGCCGCGGCCATCGCGCGCGCGCGCCGCGTCGCCGCCGGCGCGCCTGCCGTCGAGCGGAACGGCGTGAACTGGGAAGGCGCACCGTGACCGCATTCACGTTCGTCACCGTGCGCTATGAGTCGGGCGATTGGGACGCCGCGCCGCTCGTACCCGAGAACATCATCGACACCATCGCGCGCTACACGTCGATCAAGGTGGAGCCCGCGGGCGTGGTGGTGCCGCTCTCGTCGCCGGAACTGATGCGCTATCCGTTCGCGTTCCTCACCGGGCATCTCCCGGTGCGCTTCAGCACCGCGGAGCGCGACCAGCTGCGCGCGTGGCTCGCGCGCGGCGGATTCCTGTTCGTGGACGATCACAACCACGACATCAATGGCGCGTTCCACAAGAGCGTCACCGAGGAGATCGCGCGCACCGTGGGGCCATTGGTGGACGTGCCGAACGACAGCCCGCTGTACCGCGCATTCTTCACGTTCCCTGACGGCCCGCCCGCCACGAGCCACGAACTCAATGGCTGGGGTGACAATCTCGTGCACAAACACCTGCGCGCCGTGATGCGCGAAGGGCGCATCAGCGTGCTCTACAGCAACAAGGACTACAGTTCCGAGTGGGGCTATCACGCGGACAACAAGCGCTTCCTCTCGGTGGACAACACGCGCTTCGCCGTGAACGTGGTGGTGTATGCCCTCACCAGCTGAGACGCGGCGCTGGATCGAGCGCGGCTGGCGCGCGCTGGCGCTCGCGCTGCTGGCGTGGGCGCTCGTGATCGCTTTCCGCGCGCCGGCGCGTACGGCGGTCGCGATCCCGGGCGATGCGCTTCTCGGCGGAACTGCCGCGACTCTCGCGCTCGACCGATCCCGTGTCGCTCGAAGTGTCATTCCTCGCTGCGCCGGCGCCGGATTCGCGCGACTGGCTTCGCGCGCTCGCACGTTCTGGCAGCCGCGTGACGTGGCGGGCCGCGGCGCCGCTCGCACCGCTCGCGCTCGAACTTTCGCCACGCGCCGATCCTGCCGGCGGCGTGCGCGCGTTCGTCGCGGCGCGGCGCGGCGACTCGATCGGGGTGTTCGACCGCGCGGGCCTCCTCGATTCGATCACCGTCGCGTCGCCCGCGACGACGCTCACGCTCCCGGCGCTCGTGGCGCCGTTCTCCGCGCGAGATAACGCGCAGGAGGCGCGCGCCGCGCTCGCGCGACACGCTCGCGCCGCGCCGCGTGCTCGTGCTGGGCGAGGCCGGCTGGGAAGGGAAGTTCGTGCTCGCCGCCCTCGAGGAGCGCGGCTGGCACGCCGAGCGCGCGATTCGCGGTCGCGCCGAACATCGTGGCGTCGCAGGGCGCCGTGAGTCCGCTCGATACCGCGCACTTCGCGGTGATCATCGCGGTCGACTCCGCGTCGGCGGCGGCAAATGCAAGGGCGATCACCGACTTCGTTCGCCAGGGCGGCGGCCTCATCCTTGCCGGCGACGCCGGCCGCGCACCCGCGATGCTCGCGCTCGCTCCCGGCGCCGTCGGCCCGCACCAACACGCTGCATCGCTGTCCTTCGCCGACAGCGCCCCGCGCCGCGCACTCGGCTTCTACGCCATCACGAATCTCAAGCCGGACGCGATCTCGCTCGAGAGCCGCGACAACAAACACGCCCTCGCCGCCCGCCGCGCCGGCCGCGGCCGCGTTCTCCAGCTCGGCTACGACGACACGTGGCGCTGGCGCTTCGCCGGCGGCCGCACCGCCCCCGAAGCCGAACGCACCTGGTGGAGCGCCCTGGTCTCGAGCGTCTCCTACCGCGCCGCACTCCCACTCGCGGGGAGTGCGCAGTTGAATGCGAACTCCGCGCCGCTCGCGTCCCTGTATTCGTCGTTGGGTTCACCGACAGCCGACAGCCGACAGCCCGTCTCTGTAGTTTTCGGTCTTCCCTGGTGGCTATTCAGCCTCATCGTACTCTCCCTCCTCGCCGAGACCGCCTCCCGCCGTCTCAGAGGCGCCCCATGACCGTCGCCTTCATCTCGCATTCCGATTGCGGCCGCCACGACACCGGCTGGGGCGCGCCCGAGCACGTCGGCCGCCTGCGAGCGATCACGAGCGCGATGAAGTTCGATCTTCCGCTCTTCGAGATGCTCCGCCACGTGGAAGGGCGCCACGCCACCCGCGAGGAACTCGCGCTCGCGCACGAGCCCGCCTACATCGCCCTCGTAGAGGAAACCGCGCGCAACGGCGGCGGCCGCCTCAATGCCGACACCGTCGAGAGCGAGGGCTCGTGGGATGCCGCGACCGCCGGCGCCGGGTGCGTACTCGACGGCGTGGACTTCGCCTTTGCCGACGTGCCCGAGCGCAGCTTCAGCGCCGTGCGTCCGCCCGGCCATCACGCGCTCGCCGACACCGCAATGGGATTCTGTCTCTTCGGCAACGTCGCGATCGCCGCGCACTACGCGCGCAAGAAGCATCGCGCCGATCGCGTGCTCATCGTCGACTTCAATGTGCATCACGGGAACGGCACGCAGGCGCTCGTCGCGCACGATCCCGGGATCCATTTCGTCTCAATGCATCAGTGGCCGTGGTATCCGGGCAGCGGCGCCGCCACGGAGCGCGGCGAAGGCAACCTCTGGAACGTGCCCATGCCCCCCGGCGTCGCGCCGCAGCAATACGTGGACGCGCTCGAGCGCGCGATCGACGCCGCCACGGCCGGTTTCGCGCCCGACCTCATCCTCATCTCCGCCGGTTTCGACTCGCTCCGCGGCGATCCGCTCGGCGGCTTCACGCTCGAGCCGGAGCACCTCGCCGGCGTCACGCGGCGCCTCGTACAGCGCGCCAGAGTCTCCGCGCGAGGCCGCGTGGTGAGCGCGCTCGAGGGCGGCTATTCGCTGCCGCTGCTCGGGCAAGGGGTGCTCGCGCACCTGCACGCGCTCGGCGAGTCTTGAATCCGCCTCGCAACACACGGTAAGTTCCCTCTATGCCAACGGGGCGGATCCCGCCGGTGCCGGCGGTGCTGCGGCTGGTGCAGCGCGCGGTGCTGCACCGCTGGCGGGCCACGGCCGAGGACCTGTATCGCGAGGTCGCGGCGCTCGTGGAGGCCGTACCGCGCATGGAGATCGTCGTCTCCGGGTGCGGCGAAGGGGAGACGACGCAATGGCTCGCGGAGCGCACGGGCGCGGCGGTGACCGGAGTGGATCCGACGCCGGCCGGATCGCGGTGGCGGAGGCGCGGTCGCGCGAGCCGGACGCGAAGGCGCGGGTGCACTACGAGCACGCGCCGCTGGATGATCTGCCGCACGAGACGGGCGTGTTCAATGTCGCGATCGGCGACGCGGCGCTCTCGGCGAGCGCCGATCCGGAGCGCGCGGTGGCGGAGCTGGTGCGGGTCGTGAAGCCAATGGGGATCGTGGTGCTGCTGCAGCCGACGTGGACGAGTGAGATCGCGCGCGAGACGCGCGAGGCGATCGTCGACCGGCTCGGCTTGCGGCCGCACCTCCTCGTGGAGTGGAAGCAAATGATGCGCGATGCCGGCCTGGTGGAACTGCAGGTGCAGGACTGGACCGACGGCGCACCCGGCGGCCGCGCGAGCGCGCCCGGCGCGCCGCATCCGCATCTCACCGTGCGCCAGAAGATGCACATCGTGGGGCGCGCGTGGCGGCGCTGGGGCTGGCGCGAGGCGCGCGGCGCGGTGGAGCGCGAGACGTCGCTCATTCGCGAGCTGTCGCGCAAGCGGGCGCTCGGCTTCCAGCTGATGGGGCGTGAAGTGGCCGCACGCGAGGGGCGGCTGATGTTCTGTCCCGACTGCGGCACCTGGAATCGCGGCGTGGCGGTGATCTGCGTGCGCTGCGCGCACGAGTTGCCGGAATTGCCGGATGCGCCCGCGGAGAAGCCCGACGAGGAGATGGACCTCATCCGCCGCGCGACGGGCGGCCGCTACCGCATCTACCGCCGGGTCGCGACCGGCGGCATGGCGAGCGTGTACGCCGCGCGCCACGTGGTGCTCGGGCGTCCGCTGGTGATCAAGGTGCTGCTCGCGCATCTCGCGCGCGACCCGGAGATGCGCGAGCGCTTCCGGCGCGAGGCCGAATCGAGCGCGCAGCTGTTCCATCCGCACGTCTGCTCGATCCTCGATTTCGGCGAGGTGGAGCAGACCGTCTATCTCGTGATGCCGTACCTCGCCGGCGGATCGCTCGCCGACCGGATCGTGCGCGGCGGCACAATGGAGGGGCCGCAGGCCGCGGTGGTGTGCGCGCAGATCGCGTGCGCGCTCGACTACGCGCACCGGCACGGCATCGTGCACCGCGACGTGAAACCCGACAACATCCTGTTCGATGAGGACGACAACGCCGTGATCACCGACTTCGGCATCGCCACGGCGCGCTTCCACGGCCGCCTGACGATGACCGGGCGCGCCATGGGCACGCCGCACTACATGTCGCCCGAGCAGGCAATGGGGAAGATGGTGGACGGCCGGAGCGATCTGTACGCGTTGGGCGTGCTCCTGTACGAGATGCTCGTGGGCTTCCCGCCCTTCAATGGCGCGGATTCGTACTCGATCGGCTACAAGCACGTGCACGAGGACGCGGTGAGCCCCGACGTCGTGAATTCGCGCACGCCGGTGGAGCTCGCGCAGATCACCATGAAGTGTCTCGCGAAGAATCCGCTGGAGCGCTACCAGCGCGGCAACGAACTGGCCGACGCGCTCATCGAGTTCCTCGCTCCGCTCGGCCGCCGACGGATATCGCGCGGCGACGCTCGCGCGGCGGCTCGGCATCACCCCGACGGCGCGATGAAGATCACCCACGAGCTGGTCAGCCTGCGCACGAAGCACGAGTTCACGATCGCGCGCGGCGGCTCGAGCGAATTCCGCGTGGTGGTCGTGACCGTCACGGACAAGGACGGCGCGATCGGCGTTGGCGAAGCCAACCCGAGCCGCTTCTACGGCGAGTACGCCGACACCGTGCCGGTGGCGCTCGCGCAGTTCGCGCCGATCCTCGAGAGGGCCGATGCGTGGTCGCTCGAGGCGATCGAGGCGGAATGAACCTCAAGATGCGCGGCAACGGCGCGGCGAAGAGCGCGGTGATGGCGGCGCTCTACGATCTCATGGGCAAGCGTCTCGGGCAGCCGCTCTACAAGCTGTTCGGACTCGACCCCGCGAAGGCGCCCGGCTCGAGCTTCACGATCGGCTTCGCGCCCGAGGAGGAGATGCGCGTGAAGCTGCGCGAGGCGAAGGACTATCCGATCCTGAAAGTGAAGCTCGGCACCGATCACGACGAGGACGTCATTCGCATCATCCGCGAAGAAGCGCCCGACAAGACGCTCTACGTGGACGCGAATTGCGCGTGGACGCCGAAGCAGGCGCTGAACAGCATCGAGATGCTCGTGGGCTACGACGTGGAGATCGTCGAGCAGCCGCTGCCGCCCACCGATCCCGAAGGGCTGCGCTTCGTGCGCGACCGTTCACCGCTGCCGATCATCGCCGATGAATCCTGTCTCGTCGCGAGCGACATCCCGAAGCTCGCCGGCGTCGTCGATGGCATCAACATCAAGCTCGCGAAGTGCGGCGGACCACGTGAAGCGATCAAGATGGCGGCGACCGCGCGCGCGCACGGCATGCTCGTGATGATGGGCTGCATGATCGAGACGAGCGTCGGCATCACGACGGCCGCGCATCTCGCGCCGCTGCTCGATTACGCCGACCTCGACGGCGCCGCGCTCGTGGCGAACGATCCATACCGAGGCGCGACGATCGACCGCGGCGTGATCACGATCCCCACCGCACCGGGGCTCGGCGTCACGAGAGCATGAGCGGCAAGCGGTACCTCGAGGTCGCTCTCCCGCTCCCGCTGTTCCAGACCTTCACGTATTCGGTCCCCGACGGCGCGGCGCTCCCCGCGCCGGGATGCGCGTGCTCGTGCCGGTGCGCGGGCGGCGCGCGATCGGCATCGTGCTCGGACCGGCGACGGGCGAGGGCGTCAAGAACGCCAAGGACATCCTCGACGCGCCCGACGCCGAGGCGAGCGTTCCCGCGGAGCTGCTCGCGCTCGCGCGCTGGATCGCGGACTACTACGTGGCGCCGGTGGGGCTCGTACTGCGCGCGATGCTGCCGTCGGCGCTCACCGGCTCGCGCGTGCCGCGCCCGGCGCCGCGCACGCAGCGCATCGCGCGATCTCGCGTGGAGCTGCCGTCGCTCGAGGAGCGCGACCGCGTGTTCGCGCGCGCGGCGCGGCAGCGCGCGCTGTACGAGGCGCTCGAATCGCTCGGCGGCGCGAGCGATACCGTGCATCTCGCCACGCAACTCGGCTTCGCGCCGGCGGTGATCCGCGCGCTCGCGGAGCGCGGACTCATCGCGCTCTCGGAGAGCGAGGTGGTGCGCGATCCGTTCCTCGCGCGCGCCGTGCCGCCGGCGCCGGCGCACGTGCCAACGCCCGCGCAGCGCGACGCGATCGCCGCGCTCATCGCGGCCAAGCCCGGCGCGGCGTTCCTGCTGCACGGCATCACCGGCAGCGGCAAGACGCTCGTGTACATCGAGCTGCTGCGGGAGATCGTCGAGCGGCGCGGCAAGAGCGCGATCGTGCTCGTGCCCGAGATCGCGCTCACGCCGCAGGCGGTGGACCGCTTTCGCGCGGCATTCGGCGAACGCATCGCCGTGCTGCACTCGGGGCTCTGCGACGGCGAGCGCTACGACGCGTGGCTCGCGCTGCGCAGCGGCGACCAAGACGATCGCCGTCGGCGCGCGCTCGGCGATCTTCGCGCCGCTCGCGGACCTCGGCGCGATCATCGTCGACGAAGAGCACGAGGGCAGCTACAAGAATGGCGAGTCGCCGCGCTATCACGCGCGCGAGGTCGCGCTCGTGCGCGCGCGCGACGAGGGCGCGGTGTGGTGCTCGGATCGGCCACGCCGAGTCTGGAGAGCTGGCAGAATGCGCAGGCGGGGAAGTACACGCTGCTCACGCTGCCGGAGCGCGTGGCGGATGCGACGCTGCCGACGGTGGAAGTCGTGGACATGCGTGCGCCGGCGCGCCCGGCCGCGCAGGGGCCGCGCGCGGCGGTGATCGATCCCTTCCGCCGCGTGTTCAGCGAGCCGCTCGAGGCGCGCTCGGCGAGCGGCTGCAGCGCGGCGAGCAGAGCATCCTGCTGCTGAATCGCCGCGGCTTCGCCGCGTTCGTGCAGTGCGACGCGTGCGGCGATGTCGTCGTCTGTCCCAATTGCTCGATCACGCTCACGTACCACAAGAATCCCGAGCGGCTCGTGTGCCACTACTGCCGCCACGAGCAGGCGCTGAGCGAGAAGTGTGCGCGCTGCGGCGGCACCACGGTGCGCCAGCGCGGACTCGGCACGCAGCAGGCGGAGAAGCTGCTCGCCGAGCGGTATCCGTACGCGCGCATCGCGCGCATGGACGTGGACACGACGAGCGGCAAATGGGCGCACGCGGAGATCCTCGACCGCGTGGGGCGCGGCGAGGTGGACGTGCTGCTCGGCACGCAGATGATCGCGAAGGGACTCGATTTCCCGAACGTGACGCTGGTCGGCGTGATCGACGCCGACGTCGGGATCAATCTGCCGGATTTTCGCGCGAGCGAGCGCAGCTTCCAGCTGTTGAGCCAGGTGGCGGGCCGCGCGGGCCGCGGCGCGAAGGGCGGGGAAGTGATCATCCAGACGCGCGTGCCGTCGCATCACGCCGTGCGCTGCGCGGTGACGCACGATTATCTGACGTTCGTTCGCGAAGAACTGTCGGGGCGCGAGGATCCGGTGTATCCGCCCTACACGCGCCTCGCGAACGTGATCGTGAGCGGCGAGGAAGAGGAGCCGGTGGCGCGACTCACGATCGCGGCGGCAGCGTGGCTGCGCCGGCTGATCGCCGAGCAGAAGGTGGAGGGAGTGACGGTGGTGGGCCCCGCGCCGTGCCCGGTGGAGCGCGTGAAGCGGCGGTGGCGGTGGCATTTGCTGCTCAAGGCCGAGAACCCGGCTTCACTCACCAAGGTCGCGCGGTATTTCCTCGAGAAATTTCCGGTTCCCGCGCGCGGGGAGATGAGGGTGAGCGTGGATCGGGATCCGGTGGCACTGCTCTAACGACGCGGGAAGCGGGAAGCGGGAAGCGCCGCGGGATGCGAGAAGGCGCGATGGCACCCCGCGCCGTTCTCGCATCCCGCGGCGCTTCCCGCTTCCCGCTTCCCGCGCCGTTCAGATCTGAGACTTCTTCGCAGCCTCCGCGATCTTCGCCGCCGCCCGGAACGCCAGCGCCTGAATCGTCATCGTCGGCTGTCCTCTTCCCGACGTCACGAAGCTAGAGCCGTCCACGATGAACAAGTTCGGCACATCGTGCGTGCGATGATTCGCATCGATCACCGACGTCGCCGGGTCGTTCCCCATGCGGCAGGTGCCGAGGAGATGCGGCCCGCCGTATCCGGCTCGAAGGGGGCGGGCTGGATCTCACTGCCGCCGGAGGCGATGAGCAGTTCCTTCGCGCGCTCCAGGAACCACGCGTTCACCGCGACATCGTTCGGATGCAGCTTGAACGTGAGACGCGGCGCGGGCAGTCCCCACGCATCCTTCACGTCGGGATCGAGATCGATCCGGT
Organism: uncultured Gemmatimonadaceae bacterium; assembly: GCA_963732065.1. GTDB lineage: Bacteria > Gemmatimonadota > Gemmatimonadetes > Gemmatimonadales > Gemmatimonadaceae > DATKOH01. Next base: position 18,081 of record CAVSYH010000020.1, read on the forward strand.
TCGTCGCGACCGGCAACTGCGTCGAATGGCCGTAGGCGAAGATCCGGCGCGAAGCGTCTCGCGCACGCGCTGCTTCCAGCCCGTCGCCCCAGCCCGGCGTGAGGATCCCGGCGAACATCGGCGTCATCATGCCGCGCATGTCGAAGCCGCCGCCGCCGTAGAAGCCCGTGCTCGCGGGCAGCACCACCTGGTCCCACGCGACGCGCGACACCACGACGCCCTTCCACGAATTGATGTCGTGCTCGAACGCCGCGTTCGCGAGTCCGCCGCCGTTGAACATGATGTTCCGCCCGACCATGCCGCTGGAATTCGCGAGGCCCTCGCGTGAGCGCCCGTCGCCGACATGAACAGCAGCTTCGGCGTCTCCACGCCATTCGCCGAGAGCACCACTGCCTTCGCGTTCTGGAAGACCTCGTTCTTCTTCGCGTCGAAATAGGTGACGCCGGTGACGCGGCCGTTCGCGGCCATCTCGATCTTGCGCACGTAGCTCAGCGGCCGGATCTCGCAGCGGCCCGTCGCGAGCGCGCCGGGGATCATCGACACGAGCGAACTCGACTTCGCGCTCACTTCGCAGCCGGCGCCAATGCACATGCCGCACGCGATGCAGCCGGGCCGCCCGCGGTAGGGCTTCGACAGGATCGCCATGGGCGCCGGCCACGGATGCCAGCCGAGCTTCTTCGCGCCGCGCTCCATGATCACGCCTTCCGATTTGATCGGCAGCGGCGGCAGCGGGTAGCCTTTCTGGCGCGGCGGTTCGAACGGATTCCCGGCGAGTCCGGAAACGCCCACCTCCCACTCGACCTTCGTGTAGTAGGGCTCGAGATCCGCGTACGAGATCGGCCAGTCGGCGACGCTCGATCCGTCGGGCACGCCGAGTTTGCTCGCCTGCTTGAACTCGATCTCGGGGAAGCGCCAGTAGTTCGCGGTGAAGTGCACCGAGCCGCCGCCCACCACGCGTCCGTACTGGATCAGGCCGCGCGCCGTCTTGGCGGTCTCGCTCTCGTTCGCGCGCGACGTGACCGGCTGCAGTCGCGGGATCGTTCGTGAGGCCGAATGATTCTGCAGCCAGATGTCGTCGTGCTTGAAGTCTGCGGCGGTGAGCCACGGACCCTGCTCGAGCACGACGACGGAGAATCCAGCGCGCGAGAGTTCCCGCGCCATCACGCCGCCCGCCGCGCCGGAGCCGACGATGACGAAATCGACTTCCGTGCCCGGGGCGTAGTGCTTCATCGGCGGCAGCGGCGCGGCGCGGCGCCCTGATGGCCGTGCACGTGGTCAGCCACGGTCGTAGTACCCGAATGGCGGCGTCCAAATGAAGCGATCCTCGAAGCCGATCATCTTCCAGCCCGACCTTCTCGTGATTCCCGCCGTACGACGGAATCGAGAACATCCCTGCGATCGTGGTGAAGCGGATCCAGTTGAACTGTTGCGGATCGGACTGCTCGAACTGCTGGAGCACCGCGATCCGGTCGAGTTCGTCGAGCGCCGCGAAAGACGCCGCGTCCGGCGCGTAGTCCGCGTGTCGTCGGCGAGCGATGCCATCGCTTTCATCGAAATGCTTGCGATCGTCCTTCATGAACGTCGCGAGCGAGCGGTCGATGAACCGCACGACGTGCGCCTCGCGCGCGCCCGGCAATTCGTCGGTCGGCATGAGCGTCGCGGTGACGGCATCCAGCACGGCGACCTCCTGCGGCGTCAGCACGAGCCACGGATCGGACGGCGCGGACTCGCCCGCGAACGCGCTCGCGGCCTGCAGCTCGCTGGCATGCGCCGCCAGCCAGGCACTCGCGCCTCCAGCCGCAATGGCGGCGAGGAATCCTCGACGGGATGTCATGGGGCGATACAGTACGGCGCGCGGTGGCGGGCGGGAAGGGCCACACTCCGGGGCGGGAAGCGGGAAGCGCCGCGGGATGCGAGAAAGGCGCGTTGGGCCCTCGCACAGTTCACCCATCCCGCGGCCCCGCTTCCCGCTTCCCGCTTCCCGCTTCCCGCGCCGTTCCGGAGCCATCACCGTGCGAGTAGCTTTAAGCATGTCTTTCGCTCACCCCGACTTCACCACCAAGCAGTTCGCGCAGTCCCCGACGCCAAATTCGTAGCCGCCCCGTCCGATGGCGTCCTGCCCGATGGATTCTTCTCGACCACCAATCTCCCCACGTACGTGCGCGTGAAGGGGAAATGGCGCATGCCGCGCGAGCCGCGCATGGATGCGTCGCTCGTGCTCGCGCCCGACGGCGAGATCTGGGTGCGCGAGATGCGCCGCGTGAAGAAGGGCGACCAGGTGGCGGTCGGCGCCGCCGAGGACGGCTCCGAAGGGATCTTCGTGCACTCGAGCGCCTTCCTCGGCGAGGCCGCCGGCCGGCGAATTCAAGTTCATGACGAGCGAGGTGTCGCGCGAGAAGCCGATCGACTACGCGCAGATGGCGCGCCTCCTCATCGACGAACGCGCGCGCGGCGGCTATCCGATCTGGGTCTGCGGCCCCGCGCTCGTGCATTCGCGCGCGCGCGCGGACATGACCTGGTTCATCGCCAACGGATTCGTCGGCGCGCTGCTCGCGGGCAACGCGGTGGGCGTGCACGACATCGAAGCGTCGATCTTCTCCACGACGCTCGGCATGACCTCCGGCGGCGAGGCCACCAGCGGCGGGCACGGACTGCACATGCGCGCGATCAACCAGGTGCGCGCTGCCGGTTCGATCGAGGAAGCGGTGAAGCGCGGCATCGTCAAGGACGGGATCATGCACGCGTGCGTGACGCATCATGTGCCGTACGTGCTCGCCGGCTCGATCCGCGACGACGGGCCGCTGCCCGGCGTGTACGCCGACATGAACGCCGCGCAGGACGCGATGAAGGCGCACACGGTGAAGGCTACGATGGCGATCCTGGTCGCCACCGCGCTGCACGCGATCGCGACCGGCAACATGCTGCCCGCGTTCGTCACCGAGGCCGACGGCTCGCTACGCGAACTCACCACGATCTGCGTGGATTCCTCCGAGTTCGTGGTGAGCAAGCTCAAGGACCGCGGCACGCACCAGGCGTTCGGCGTCGTCACCAACGCGCAGGACTTCATGCACATCCTGCGCCTCTACGTCGAGCGCGAGCTCGGCGCCGCGGGTGCGCCCAAGTGAGCGCCGAAGGGCGCGACCGTTTCCTGCGCGCCATCGCCGAGCACCTGCCGGGCTCGCGCATCGACGAGATCCGCCTCTTCGCGCCGCTCAAGCAAGGCGGCGTCGAGAGCGGCGTCGCGGTGATCACGGTCGCGCTCGAGGGCGAAGCGGGCGCCAAGCCGCGCTACACCATCTACCGCGCGCAGTATCGCCTCACGCTCAAGGGCGCCGAGCGCGGCAAATGGGACATGTCGCTCACCGAGGATGCCGACGCCCCCGGCGGTACGGTGGATGATGTCGTGCGCGGCGTGCTGCGCCGCAGTGCCGACGAGTCGGAGCCCGAGCGCCTCTCGGGCGAAGCGCTCCACGCCGCACTCCTGGACGACGCGTGGACGCGCGCGGTCTGATCGACGAGTTCACCGCGCTACCTGCGCGCGCACAATCTGCCGGTCACGCCGCAGCGCCTGGCGGTCGCCGAGATCCTGCTGATGCGCGACCGCCACTTCAGCGCCGACGAAGTCGCGCAGGAGCTCGCGCGCAGCGGCTCGAAGATCGGCACGGCCACCATCTATCGAACGCTCGAGGTGCTCGTGAAGAGCGGGCTCGTCGTCGAGCGAGATTTCGGCGAGGGCTTCCGCCGCTTCGAGAGCGCGCGCGACATGCCGCAGCATGAGCACCTGCTGTGCACGGTGTGCGGGCGCGTCGTGGAGTTCCAGGATGAGCGCCTCGAACGCATGACCACGCTCATCGCCGAGTCCAAGCGATTCGCGCGCCAGCGGCACCGCCTCGTGATCTACGGCGTGTGCGAGAGCTGCCGCTTGGGGCGCACGGTGCGCGCGTGAACGGTCCGTCCATCGGAGTGCTCGTGGCGTTCGGCGCGGGTGTCGTGAGCTTCCTCTCGCCCTGCGTGCTGCCGCTCATCCCGAGCTACATCACCTTCATCACCGGCATGAGCCTCGATGAGGTGCAGCAGCACCGCCGCGCGGCCGTCGTGCACTCACTGCTCTTCATCGCGGGCTTCACGATCATCTTCCTCCTGCTCGGCGCGTCCGCAAGCGCGCTCGGCCAGGTCGCGTTTCGCGCGCGCGATTGGGTCGCGCGCGTTGGCGGCGTACTCATCATCGTGTTCGGCTTGTATCTGCTCGGCGTATTCGACATCGCGCTGTTCAGCCGCGAGCGCCGGGTGCATCTCGCGAACAAGCCGGCGGGCTACCTCGGCACGCTGCTCGTGGGTCTCGCGTTCGGCGCGGGCTGGACGCCGTGCATCGGCCCCATCCTCGGCGCGATCCTCACGTACACAGCCAGCACAGCCAGTCTCTCCAAGGGGCTCTGGCTGCTATTCGCGTATTCGATGGGATTGGCGGTGCCGTTCATCATCGCCGCGGCGATGGTCGACAAATTCATCGACTGGTTCGCGCGCAACAGAGGCGTGATGCTCTGGATGAACCGCGTCGGCGGCGTGATCCTCGTGATCATCGGCGCGCTGCTCGTGACGAACGAGTTCACGATCCTCGCGAGTTATCTGCAAGCACTCACGCCCGACTGGATCCGAACCAGGATATAGTCGGCAGGCAGTGTTTGGTCGTACGCGTTTAGCAGTTCGAAACGCGTACGACTAACGACTGCCGTCAGTACCCAATGGCTCCGCCGCTCGTTCGGCGATCCACCACGCCCACCCAGCCATTCTTCGTGCGCTCGATCGCGAACACATCCGCGATGAATCCCTGCGAGCCGAAGGTGGACACCAGCACGCTGTGCCCCATCGCCGTCAGTGAATCGATCACCGGCTGCTCCAGTGCGCCGCGTTCGTAGTGGATCGTGTCCGGCCGCGCCTGCTCGTGGATGCGCGGCGCGTTCATCGCATCCAGCAGCGGCATGCCGTAGTCGATCACGCCGATCAGCACCTGCAGCACCGCGGTGATGATGCGCGGACCGCCGCGCGCGCCGAGCACCAACGTCACGCGATTCGCGGAATCGAGCACGATCGTCGGCGCCATCGCGCTCAGCATGCGCTTCCCCGGCGCGACGGCGTTCCGCTCGCCCTGCACGAGCCCGTACATGTTCGGCTCGCCCGGGCGCGTCGCGAAGTCGTCCATCTCGTTGTTCAGGAAGAAGCCCGCGGCCGCGACGTACACGCCTGACCCGTACGATTCGTTGAGCGTGGTCGTGGTGGCCACGGCATTGCCCTTCGCATCCACGACGGAATAGTGCGTCGTGTGCACGCCCTCCGGGCTGCGGCTCTCGGCGCCGCCGGCCTGGTGTTGCTCGACGTTCGATGTCGGCGTCGCGGAATCACGGGAAATGCCGACGGCGAGCGAGCGCGCATACGCCTTGCTCACCAGCTGCGCGATCGGCACCGGCGAGAAATCGGGATCGCCGAGCTGCGAGTTCCGGTCGACGAACGCGCGACGCAGCGCCTCCGCCAGCAGATGGGTCTCCATCGTGCCGCGCACCGGCGGCAGCGGGCCGAACGTCTCGAGGATGTTCAGCGTCTCGATCGTCGTCACGCCGCCGGACGACGACGGCGGCATCGAGATGATCGTATAGCCGCGGTAAGTGCCGATGAGCGGATCGCGCCACGCGGGGTGATAACCCTTGAGATCGGCCAGCGTAATGAGCCCGCCGTCCTTCTCCTGCGCGTCGGCAATCGCTTTCGCGACTTCGCCCTGATAGAAGCCGCGCGCGCCGTGCGCGGCGATCGCTCTCAGCGTGCGCGCGAGCGCCGGCTGCACCAGTCGCTGCCCCGGCGCCAGCGGTTTCCCGTTCGGCATGAGCAGCTTCGCACCGGCGAAGCGTCCGATCAGCGCGTGCATGCTCGTGATCGAATGCGTGAGCGCCGTGTCCACGATGAATCCCTTTTCGGCGAGCTTGATCGCGGGAGCCATCACGCGCGCGAGCGGCAGCTTGCCGAATTCCGCGTGCGCGGTGGTGAGCCCCGCGACCGAGCCCGGGACGCCCGACGCGCGCGCTCCCACGAGGCTCGCTTCGTTCGCGATGCTCGCACTGTCCATGAACATGTCGCGCGTAGCGGCTGCCGGCGCCATCTCGCGGTAGTCGAGCGCCGCCGTGCGCCCGTCGGCCATGCGGATCACCATGAATCCGCCGCCGCCGATGTTGCCCGCTTCCGGATACGTGACGGCGAGCGCGAAGCCGACCGCGACCGCGGCATCCACCGCGTTGCCGCCCTCCTTCAGGATCTCTACGCCCGCCGCCGTGGCGAGCGGGCTGTTCGATGCGATCATGGCGTGCGCGGCGTTCACCGCTTCGCCCGCATTCGCGCGAGGAGTCGCCGCCGGCGCCTGCGAGCGCGCGATGGCCACGATCGCGGCTGGAGCGAGAACGGATCCAATGAACGCTCGTGAGATCGAATGCATCTGGACTCCCCCGGTTCTCTTGCGACGACTGCGCGGCGACGGATAAGTTAGCCCGCGTGCCGTGGCGCTGCCACGCGCCGCGCGCTCCCCCTCTGCGATGAGCCGATTTGTCCCCGTCGCCTGAAGATCCCCGCCTCACCGAGCGCCGCAATCCGCGCACGACGCGCATCGATCTCGCGACCGCCGCGGAGATCGTAGACCTCATGCTCGCCGAGGATCGCACGGTCGCGGACGCGGTCGCATCGCAGAGCGCCCAGATCGCGCGCGCGATCGAGCTCGCGGAGTCGGCGTTCCGCGCCGGCGGCCGGCTGATCTACGCGGGCGCCGGCACGTCGGGCCGCCTCGGCGTGCTCGACGCGAGCGAGTGCCCGCCCACCTTCGGCACGGATCCCCTCGATGGTGGTCGGCGTCATCGCCGGCGGACTCGACGCGCTCACGCGCTCCATGGAGGGCGCCGAGGATGTCGCCGCCGACGGCGCGGCCGCCATGACGAAGCTCGCGCTCGGCGCGAACGATTTCGTGGTGGGCATCGCCGCATCGGGCACCACGCCCTACGTGCGCGGCGCGCTCGAGCGCGCGATGGAGCTCGGCGCGCGCACCGCGATCCTCGTCGTGCTCCACGCCGCCCGCGGATCTCGCGAAGCGCGTGACCGTCGCGATCGTGCCGCTCACCGGCCCGGAGGCGATCACGGGCTCGACGCGGCTCAAGGCCGGCACCGCCACGAAGCTGGTGCTCAACATGATCTCCACCGGCGCCATGGTGCGCATTGGGAAGACGTACGAGAACCTGATGGTGGATCTGCGGCCGATGAGCGCGCAAGCTCGTGGATCGCGGCGAGCGCATCGTGATGGAACTGTGCGGCGTCGAGCGCGCCGAGGCGAAACGGCTGATCGCGGCCGCCGGCGGGAGCGTGAAGACGGCGATCGTGATGCAGAAGCTCGGTGCGACGCGCGACGCAGGCGGAAGCGAAGCTGCGCGCATGCGGGCGGCGTGATCCGCGCCGCGCTCCCCGGCGCGACGCGTGACTGAGCGCGCCGCAGTCATCATCGGGTTGATGTCCGGCACGTCGGCGGACGGGATCACCGCCGCGGCCGTGCGGTTCATCGAGAACGGAAGTCCCGCGCCCGACCTGCAGCTCCTCGCGACCATCACGCGCGAGTACTCCAAGGCGCAGCGCGAACGCCTGCTGCGCGCCGGCCTCGAGCAGCCGGCCGATGCGATCACGCGGCTCGATTTCGAACTCGGCGAGTGGCTCGCCGACGCCGCGCGTGCGGTGATGACCGCGGCGCGGCTGCGCGGCGCCGACGTGCGCGCGATCGCCTCGCATGGCCACACCGTGTGGCACGCCGGCGCGCACGGCACGTGGCAGATCGGACAGTCGGCGGTGATCGCGGAGCGCACGGGGCTCGATGTCGTGAGCGATTTCCGCGTGCGCGATGCCGCGGCGGGCGGCCAGGGCGCGCCGCTCGTCGCGATCGCCGACACGCTCCTCTTCGCGGCGCCGGATCACGCGCGCGCGCTCCAGAACATCGGCGGCATCGCGAACGTGAGCGTCGTGCCGCCGCGCGGCGGCCCCGAGCCGGTGCTCGCCTTCGACACCGGCCCCGGCTGCGGCGTGATCGACGCGACCGTGCGACGGCTCGTGCCGTCGATCGCGTACGACGTGGACGGTGCGATGGCGCTGCGCGGCACCGTGATCCCCGGTCCCGTGGATGCGGCGCTCGCGGATCCTTATTTCGCCGCGAAGCCGCCCAAGAGCACGGGCCGCGAGAAGTTCAGCGCCGCCTACGCGAACGCGTTCGTCGAACGCTGCCTCGCCGCCGATCGCGCCGCGCGCCCCGAGGACATCGTCGCCACCGCCGTGTCACTCACGGCCCGCAGCATCGGCGTCGCGTATCAGCGCTTCGTGCCGGCGGCGGTCGGCCGATGTCCTGCTCTCCGGCGGCGGCGCGAAGAATCCCGCGCTCGTGCGCGCCGTGCGCGATGCGCTCGCGCCGCGCACCGTGCGGCTCTTCAGCGAAGAATTCTTCGACGACGGCGCGAAGGAAGCGGTGGCGTTCGCGTTCCTGGGGTGGCTGCATCTGGAGCATCGCGCGGGGAATGTCCCGTCAGCCACCGGCGCCGCCGGGCCGCGCATCCTCGGCAAACTGACGCCGCGTTAATTCGCGGTCAATAAAAAACTGCTTTGACAGGATTCACAGGATTGAATTGATGAAACTGCGTTTCATCAAATCGATCCTGTCAATCCTGTCAAGCAGTTCGTTCCTACTCGCCACTCGCCACTATCTGGGCGCAATGAGCGCCGCCAGTTTGTCCGCCGGTATCGCGTACACGATGCGCCCCGCGGCTTCGCGCGCGCCTCCGTACACCACGCCGATCACGCGACCGTCCGTCGCGAACACCGGGCTCCCGCTCGATCCCTCGCCGGCGTACGCATCCACCTGCAGCACATTGTCGAGATGCTTGCTCACGGTGCCCGCCACGAGCGTGGAGCGCGCGATGATCTTCGTGCCCTCCCCTCCATCGGCGTCTCGGTGCCCAGCGGATAGCCGATGATCGCCACCTGCGCGCCCACCGGAATGTCCGCGGTGGTAGTGCGCGATGCCGCCGACCACCGGATACGTGCCCGGCGCGTCGATCTGCAGCAGCGAGAGGTCCGCATCGGTGCTCGAGCGCACGACGTGCGCCGGCAGCCAATTCTTCGTATCGCTGAAGATGACCAGCACCTGGCGCGGCGTGTGCCCGTTGCTGTCGGTCACGAGATGCCGGTTGGTGACGATGAAGCCCGCCGCGTTCACGCCGAATCCGCTGCCGCTGAAGCTGTGCCCATCGGGCCACTGCACCGCCACGAGCGCCACCGCCGGCCCGCTGCGCTTCGCGATCGCCGGGCTAGCTGATCGCCGCCGACGAGGATCTCGTGCCGTTTGGTCTCGCTCTTCGAGAGCTGGTTCGCGATCGCCTTCGCGTCGGACCCGCGCCCCGCGACCTTCAGTTCCGACTGCAGCCGGTCGATCTCCAGGCGCGACGCGCTCAGCGCGGAATCGATCCCCGCCATTCTGGCTGCTCATGGTGAGCACGCGATCGGCGAGCACGTTCTGCAGACTGTCATTCTCCTGCCGCTTGGCGGCGAGCTCCGCGTACAGCCGGTCGGAGTCGCGCCGCCCGATCCAGTACGCGCGTGATCAGCGCCGCGCACCACGAGCAACGCCGGCGGCGATCGCCCAGCGCTTCAACTGCCGCGTGTGCGCACGCACCGCCACCGCGATCCGCTCGGTCGTCGAGCCGGCGGCGCTCCGGGACGCACCCGCCCCCCGGGGCCGGTCTTCTCGAGTCGCAGACCGCGCAGCGCCGGACTCGTCGAGGCTCGGCGACTGCCTCGGGAATTCCGTGGTGTCGCGCACCATGTACGGCGGCGCGAGCAATCGCACGGCCACCTGCGGCCCGTGCGCGCCGAAGGTGAGCACGTCGCCGTCGCGCAGCACCCAATTCCCCGGGATGCGCGCGCCGTTCACGAACGTGCCGTTGGTGCTCTGCGTGTCGCGCAGCACGTACTCGGCGTTCACCACTTCGATCTCGGCGTGGCGCGCGGAGACATCGAGATCGAGCTGCGCGTCGAAGCGGAAATCGCAGAGCGGATTCCGGCCGAGCGAGATGAGCGACTTCGCGAACTGCTCGCGCTGGCCGGCGCGCGCGCCGCGCAGCACCCGCAGCTCGAGCGTCACGGCTTCTTCGTGCGCGCCGCGGTGTCGGTGGTGTCGCTGGTCGTGGGCGCCACGGTCGCGTGCGGGCCGGTGCCGCGCAGCTGGCGTGCGAGCAGGAACAGTCCGAGCAGCACCAGCGTCGCGGCGAGCGCCGTGATCACGGCGCGCCGCGTGTCCATTGCACCGCAGCGGCGACTGGAACGGACGCTCAGGCGTGTCGCTCTGCGCCGCGGCAGTTCCCGAGCTCGGAACCGACACGGGAGAGGTGCGCCGGTACGTCGGCGTCGTCGGCTCCTCCGGGCGCGACGATGCCCCCCTGCGGCGTCGAGCCGGGCAGCGGATACACCGCGTGTCCCAGCCGGTCTCCCGCGCCCGCCGGCTGCAGCCCCGAGCCATCGATCTTCGCGACGATCGCCGTGATGTTGTCGGGCCCGCCGTTCTCGTTCGCGCGGTCGATCAGCTGCCGGCACGCATCCACGAGATCGTCGGTGCCGGTCACGACTTCCGCGATCTCCTCTTTCTTCACGAGTCCGGAGAGTCCGTCGGTGCAGAGCACGAGGATGTCGCCGCGCCGCAGCTGCTGATGCGTGAGGTCGATGCGCACGCGTGGGCTCGGGTCCGAGCGCCTGCAGAATGATGTTGCGGCGCTCGCTGCGCTCGGCCTCTTCCTGCGTCAGCTCCCCCGCCTCCACGAGCCGCTGCATCAGCGACTGGTCCTTCGTGATCTGCATCGCCTCGCCGTTCCGGATCACATAGGCCCGGCTGTCGCCCACCTGCGCGAGGTAGAGCGTGTCGCCCAGGAGTCCCGCGACGGTCGCGGTCGTGCCCAGTCCGCGATGTTCGGGATGCTCCAGCGCGTACGCGAAGATCTTGGCGTTGGCGGCTTCGGTGGCGGCCTTGAGCGCGCGTCGCGAAACCCTGCGGATCCATGCGCTGGCTGTGCATCCAGCGCTCGCGCATCTCCTCGTACACGGTGTTGATCGCGAGATCGCTCGCGATCTCGCCCGCCGCGGCGCCGCCCAGTCCGTCGGCCACCATGAACAGCGTGCCGCGGCCGCCCACGTGGTGCGTGCGCACTTCCGGCTGCAACGACGCGTTCTCCGACGAGAGATCCGCGACGAGGAACGAGTCCTCATTGTGGTCGCGCACGCGTCCGACATCGGTGCGGCCGAAGACGTGCACGATCACGTCCATCGGCGCCCCATCGGGGGCGTGGCCGGGATTGGAGGGCTCGCTCACAGCACCAACCTACGCAAAAGGCGGCTCACTTGCACGTCAGATCGTAAAGTGAGGCGATCCCGCTGGCGTCGGGGTGCCGCTTGTCCCTCCGGATCCGCTCGAGGATGTCGCACGCGCGCGTCTTCGCCGTGGAGTCCCCGTCCTTCTCGGCGCGCTGCAGCAGCGCCTCGCTCAGGTGGTACCAAGCGGTCACGCTGTCCTTCTGGTTCGCGAGGTCGGGCATCGCCTTCCGGATCAGCGCGATCGCCATGTCGGGGTGATCGTTCACGATCATCTGCGCAGCGCGGCGCACCTCGTTGCGCGCGCGTTCGGGCGGCGTCTTGGCCGCGGCGTCGGCGCCGGAATCGCGCGTCCGACGGCGCCGCCGGCGGTGCGGCCGGCGGCGACGCGGGCGGTGCGGCCGGCGGTGCGGCCGGAGGCTTCGCGTGCGCGGGCGGCGGCGTCGGACGCGCCGCCACGCGCACGGTCTCCACTTTCGGCGCCGGGATCGCGGCCTTCGTGTCGGTCACGGGCGCGCTCGTGTCCTGGTGCGCGGTGGTATCCAGCGGCCGCTGGAAATTCTGCGTCGGCGTGCCGATCGCCGATACCGCATTCTTCCGTCCGGCACGAACCATCACCGCTCCCACCACGAGCGACGCGGCCACCACGCCGCCGATGATCATCCCGCGCGAGCGCCGGCGCGCCGGGGCCACCGCCGTGGAAGGACGCGTGCTCGGTGCCGTCGTCGGCATCGCGCCCTTCGACGGCCGCGCCGACGCGCGTCGCGGGAACCGCGCCGATCACTCGCGTCGCGCCGTCCGCCTCGCCCTCGATCGCCGGCATCCCGTCCACCGCGGCGGCGAACGCCGCGGCGAACTCGCCCGCCGTCGCCGGACGCAACGCCGCTTCGCGCGACAGTCCGCGCTCCATCACCGCCTCCAGCGCCGGCGGCCAGGGCACGTCCGGCCGCGTCTCCGCGAGCGTGAACGGCCGGTCGGTGAGGCGCAGGATCATCGTCTCCTGCGCCGAGCCCTCGGCGAACGGCAGCTTGCCGGTGAGCATGTGGAACGCGACGAGCGCGAGCGCGAACGTGTCGCTGCGCGAATCCACCGCGTCGCCCGCGAGCTGCTCCGGGCGTCATGTACTCGGGCGTGCCCACGACGAGCCCCGTCTTCGTCACCTTCTGCCCCGTGCCGTGCGCCGCCTTCGCGATGCCGAAATCCACCACCTTCACGAGATCGCTGCCGTCGCGATTGCGGGCGATCATGATGTTGTCGGGCTTCAGATCGCGGTGAACGATCCCGCGCTCGTGCGCCGCATCCAGCGCGCTCGCCGTCTGCTGGATGATCGACGCCACGCGCGCGGGCGGCAGCGTGCCCGCCATCTCGACGATCGACGTGAGCGACTCACCCTCGACGTATTCCATCGCGAGGTAGATCAGCCCGTCGCTCGTCTCGCCGAAATCGTAGATCGCCGCGACGTTCGGATGCGTGATGCGGCTCGCGTTCGCCGCTTCACGATTGAACCGGCTGATCGCGTCGGCGTCCTGCATCATGCCGGGCTTCATCACCTTCATCGCGCTCGGCCGCCCCATCTTCACGTGCTCGGCGAGGAACACCTGGCCCATCCCGCCCTCGCCGAGCTTCTTGAGGATGTGATAGCGGTCGGCGATCACCGCGCCGATGAGCGCAGCGCCCGGCGGCACCCGCAGCGTGGTGCCGTCCTTTGGGCAGAACTTGATGTCGGCGTCGTATTCTGAGCCGCACTGCGGACAGATCCGCACTGCGCTCAAACGCTCTCCACGCGCATCACCTGGTCGCCCGTGAGCAGCCGCGTTCCCGGCGCGAGCAGCCGCTCGCCACGCGCGGCGACCGCGACGCCATTGCGGCTGCCGAGGTCCGCGATCGTGAACTCGCCGTCCTGCGAGCGGATCTCGGCGTGCCGCGCGCTCATCGTCTGGTCGTGCGCGAAGGTCCAGTCGCCGCGTGTCGCGCCCGAGCGTGACCGTGCCGCGGTCGATCAAGATGGAACACATCGCGCACCGTGCCGTCGGAGCGCAGCTGCACGAGCTGGCCCGCTTCGCCCGCCGGCACCAGCGATCCGATGCGGCGCGTGCCGTGGTCGTCGGGCGGCCGCGTCGCCGTGCGTGGGCGCTTGGCGGAACTGAATGAGCTGCGAGCCGATGAGCAGCACGTCCTCATCCTGCAGCCGGTACGGCTCGTCGATGAACAGCCACGTGCGATTCGCCGAGTCGAGATCGCGCACGTACAGCGCACCGTCGCGCAGGATGAACTCGGCGTGGCGCGGCGAGAGATATTCGTCGCCGGGGAAGGCGATGTCGCATTCACCGCGGCCCACCGTCATCGTCGCGCGGTCGAGGTCCACGACCTGCTTCGGCTCGCCCGCTTCGTCGAGCACGAGCAGCCGCGCGGTGACGTCGCGCCGCTTCGCCGAGAAGACGAGCGTCTTCTTGGGCGTGCCGGGCTTCTTCTCCGGCTGCGCGACGGGGGTCCCGCACGCGGCGCAGAAGGCGTCGAACTCGGGGCGCACCGTGTTGCCGCACGTCGGGCAGGCGGCCGCGGGCGTGAGCGTCGCGTCAGTGCGGCGGCCGCAGTGCGGGCAGAAGGGCAGGCCGCTCTCGATCACGTTCGAGCACCAGCCGCAGGTGATCACGGCGCCCGGCGCATTGTGCCGCGTGGGATTGACGATCGAGATCGCGGGCTGCGCGCCGGTAACGCGGCGCACGCTCGGACTGGGCCGCCGGTGCGACGGGATGCGCGGCGATGCGCTCGCTAGGACGCGGGCGAAGATGCGGACGCGTTGGCAAGCGGCTTTCCGCAATCGACGCAGAAACGCGAATCCTGCGCGTTCGTCTGGCCACAGAAACCACAGGGATTCAAGCTGATGCCTCGGGGGGTGTCCCGGATAAGACGCTCAAGGATGCGAACAAGTCAACAGTATCGTCAACCAACCGCAAGACGGAAAATGACTTATATCACATCCGCCTCCCCCGCGGTTGGCCGGCGTGCTAGCTTCCTCGCCATGCGAGTCCTAAGAATCGCCAGTCTGGCGGCCGCCGCCTGGTTCGTGGCCGGTTGTGCGAGCGCCGGCGGACCGAAAACGGAGGCGCCTGCCGCCGGTCCTGCGGCCGCCGCCGAGGGTGCGGGGGCCGGCTGCGCCGGCGCTGCCGCCGATCCCCGAGGTGACCGGAAAGCTCGCTATCCGCGTGGTCTATCCCACGCCTGAGCACGTGATCGAGTCGCGCGATTCGAATTTCGTCATGGGATCGGTGGGGAACGGCAAGGCGACGCTCACGATCAACGGCACGCCCGTGCCGGTCGCGCCGAACGGCGCATTCCTCGCGTTCCTGCCGCTGCCGCCGCGCGAGACTTCGCGTTACGATCTGGTGGCGACCGCCGGCGCCGACACCGCGAGCCTGGCGTACACGATCAAGCTGCCATTGCCGGTGGTGCACTTCGCGCCGCTCGGTGTGCTCACGTACGACAGTTCCAGCGTGGTGCCCGCGCCCCCGGTGCGCCTCGCGCTCCGCGACGATGAGATGGTGCGCGTCTCGATCCGCGCGCCATCGAACGCGACGCGTGGTCTGGCGCGGCGACGCGGGCGCCGGAGCGCCGCTCGTGAACGGCGCCGCGCCACTCGGCGCGCGGCTCTTCGGCACTCCCGGCGCCGCAGCGCCCACGTGGAAGAACGGCGGCGATCCCGAGCAATTCGCGGTGGATCTTCCGGCGCGCCTGCTCCGCGCGCGCACCGAACTCGTGATCGCGCGCGGCGACGACACGCTGCACGTGCTGCTGGGCAGCGTCGCGCCCGCCGCCGACGCCGGGCACACTGGTGATGCTCGGCGCCGACAGCTCGAGCGTGAGCGACACCGACCGCACCGTGATCGGACGGCCCATTCCCGCCGGTACCTACAAGTGGTTCCTCTTCCCGGGCACCGTCGTGCCGGTCACGGGCTGGAACGGCGATTTCGCGCGCATCCGGCTCGACGGCGTCGCTCGAGATCTGGGTGAGCGCATCGGAGGCGCGATTGCTGCCGGCCGGATCGCCGGCGCCGCGCCGCGTCACCGGGCAGGCGCGCATCATCCCGGCGCCCGGCTGGGTGGACTTCGTGGTCCCAACGGGCGCGCGCCCGGCGTTCTTCGTGGAGGAGGACTCGCACGATCTGGTGCTCACGCTCTACGACACGCAGTTCAGCACCGACCTCATCCACTACGGCGAGAACGATTCGCTGGTGCGCGCGGCGCAGTGGACGCCCGATCGCGAGCGACCGCGGGCATTTCACGCTGCATCTCGCGCAGGCGCCGTACGGCTACCTCGTGATGTGGGACAGGGACCGCGCATCCTCGTGCTGCGCGTGCGCCGCCCGCCGGCGGTGGATCCGCACGCACCGCTCAAGGGGATGCTCATCGCCGTGGATCCGGGCCATCCGCCCATCGGCGCCACCGGACCCACCGGACTGTACGAACCCGTGCCCACGCTCGCGATCGGGTTCGAGGTGAAGCGGATGCTCGAAGCCGAGGGCGCCACGGTGTACATGACGCGCACCACTGCCGATCCCGTCGCGCTCAACGACCGCCCCACCATGATCCGCCGCTCGAACGCGAACGCCGCTGTGTCGATCCACTTGAACGCGCTGCCCGACGGCGTGAATCCGTTCATCTCGAACGGCACCGGCGCGTACTACTTCTGGCCGCAGTCCATTCCGCTCGCGCGCGAGCTGCAAACTGGCATGGTGAGCCGCATGGGACTCCGGAACCTCGGCATCAACTACGACAACCTCGCGCTCGCGCGTCCCACGTGGATGCCGGCGGTGCTCTGTGAAGGTGCGTTCCTGATGCTGCCCGAGCAGGAGAGCGGCGCTGCGCACGCCGGAGTTCCAGCACGCATACGCGCGCGGCGTGGTGGACGGCCTGGAGCGGTATTTCCGCTCGCTCGCGTCCGCGAAATGAGACGGGGAAGGGCGCCCTTCGCGGCGCTGTGCTCGCTCGTGCTGTTGTGCGGCGCGGGACGCGCGGCGGCGCAGGGCGTGCCGCCCGACGGGAACTGGCGCACGATCACAACCGCGCATTTTCGCGTGCATTTCCTGCCGCAAGTCGAAGGCCCCGCGCGCCGGGCGGCGGCGCAAGCCGAGATCGCCTACGCCAAGCTCGCGAAGCATCTCCACACGCCGCGCGGCGTCGTGGATCTCGTGATCGCCGACAACGTGGATTTCTCGAACGGATTCACGACGGTCTTCCCCACCAATCGAATCACGATCTACGCGCTGCCCGGGCTCGACGATCCGTCGCTCGAATTCTACGACAGCTGGTTCGAGCAGATCACGACGCACGAACTCACGCACACCTTCCAGCTCGACCGCACCGCCGGATGGTGGGCGATCGGACAGGACGTGCTCGGCCGCGCGCCGCTGCTCTTCCCGAACACGTACGAGCCGGCGTGGATGACCGAGGGGCTCGCCGTGTACTACGAGAGCGCGCTCACCGACGCGGGACGCGTGAACGGCACGATCTCCTCGATGGTGGTGCGCTCCACGGCGCAGCAGAATGCGCTCCCCTACTACGATCGCTGGAGCCTCGCGACCACGGTCTATCCGTACGGCAACATCTCGTACGATTACGGCGCGGAGTTCCTGGACTATCTCGCGACCATGCACGGCGAGCCATCGCTCGGCGATCTCGTCGAGCGTGCGAGCCGCCGGCCCATTCCCGTTCACCTACAATGGCGCCGCGAGCGGCGCGTTCGGCATCTCGTTCGCCAACGCGTGGCAGCGGTGGCGCGATTCGCTCGCGCTCGCGGTGCACGGCCTTCCGCCCGCGGCCGCGCCAATGCCGGGCTGGCGCGATCTCACGCACACCGGCTACGACGCGCTGCGCCCCCGCTGGGCGGACGACAGCACGCTCCTGTACGCCGGCAATCTCGGCAAGAGCTTCACCGCGGCGTACGCGCTCGACACGTCCGGCGCCGAGCGCAGCGAAGGGCGCCGCAACAGCTTCGACACGCAGGTGCCGATGTCCAACGGCGGGATTTTGTATGCGCAGCTCGAGTACACCGATCCATACCACGTGCGATCCGATCTCTACACGGAGCTGGCCGGCAAGAAGACCAAGCTCACGCACGGTGCGCGGCTCGCGCAGCCCGACGCGCGCGGCGACGGCGCGATCGTGGCGGTGCGATACGAACCCGCGACCACCACGCTCGTACGCGTGAGCGCCGACGGGCGCGCGATCACGCCGCTCACCGGCACCGCGGCCGACACCGAGTGGGCCGAGCCGCGCTGGTCGCCGAACGGCATCGCTCATCGCCGCTACGCGCTGGACGCGCGGCGCCTACGCCGACGTCGTGGTGATGGACACGACCGGACGGATCGTGCGCGTGTTCACGCACGACCGCGCGTTCGATGCGTCGCCGTCGTGGAGCCCCGACGGGCGCGACGGTGCTCTTCACGTCCAACCGCACCGGCGCGCAGAACGTGTACTTCGCGCTCGTCGACGGCGATGCGCCGCCGCGCCGTATCGGGAACGCGAGCTCGGGCATGTTCTATCCATCGCTCAGTGCCGACGGCCGCACGCTCGTCGCCGTGCGCTACGACGCCGACGGCGACCATGTGGGCGTCGCGCCGTTCGACACGAGCGGCGCCGCGCCCACGCCGCTCGACAGCTCGTTCCTCGCGCCGCCCTACGCTGCGGCGGTGAGCGACACGCTCGGCGTCTACGTCGTACTCACCCTTTCCCGCGCTCTGGCCGCATTACTGGCTGCCTGCGATCGGGTTCAACACGCTGAACGGCCTCACGCTCGGCGCGTACACCAGTGGCAGCGACGTGATCGGACGCCACGCCTACTATGTGCAGGCGCTGTTCGATCCGTGGCACTACCAGAACGTGTTCGATGCGGCGTACGCATACGCGGGGCTGGGCCAGCCGGTCATGTCGCTGGAGGCGACGCAGTATTGGGACCAGTTCAACGATCCCATCGGTCCGTCGGGTGGCACACTCTTCCGTCGTACGCGCGCGATCGAATCTCATGGCCACCCTGCGGCGCCTGCGCGTCTACTCCACCGCGTTCGCGTCGCTCTCCGCCGGGATCCTGCAGAAGCACTACACGACCACGCCCGATTCGCTGCTGCCGCTGCTGCCTGCCTATTACTCGAGCGACCCTGATTTCTGGTCCGATCGGCGCGGCCGCGGGCTACGCGAACGCGGCGACGCCGCCCACCGGCGTGTCGCCCGAGGACGGGATCAGCACGAACGTCGCGTGCGACCTTCCGCTGGCTCGACGGCGAGAGCGCGCTCTGGTCGCAGAGCCTGCAGGCGTCGATGAGCGGCTACGTCGCGCTCGCGCACGGCAGCTTCGCGCATCCCGTGCTCCGCGCGCGCGTGGCGGCCGGGGCCACGAGCGGCAGCAATCCGATGCTCTTCGATCTGGGTGGCGTGAGCGGCGGCGGCGTGGTGCTGTTGCCCGGCGTGACGCTCGGCTCGCCGCGATACTTCCCGGTGCGCGGCTTCACCGCGGGCGTGGAGAGCGGTGAGCGGATCGTGTCGGGCACGTGGAGCTCGTGCTGCCGCTGGCCGGCATCCATCACGGCTTCGGATTCTTCCCGATCTTCCTCGATCGGAGCAGCCTGACGCTGTTCAGCGACGCGGGCAGCACCTGGGCGCCCGGCGAATCCGGCGGGGCGAGCACACGACCGGTCGCCTCCGCTGGCGCGGAGGTCACGATCTTCGTGGGCGTACCATATGATGCGGCGTACGCGCTCCGCTTCGGCGTGGCCGTCCCCTACGAGAACCAAAGCGGCGTCGCGACGCCCGCCGTGACGTTCTATTTCACGTTGGGAGTAGGCAACTAACAGCTTGACAGGATTAACATGATTGGCATGATGGACGTCGCCCCTCGACGGATCTCGGCGCCGTAACCCCAAAGCAGTCATCCTGTTAATCATGCCCTCAATCATGTAATCCTGTCAAAGCTCTTGTTTTTTGAACGTGTTTCCAGGCAAGTCGAGGCGCCGATCACGTCATTTTAGACCGAAAGGTCGGTCATGATTTCGTCGCTTCTCGGTACGAATCCCATGCATCGTTACATGTGTAACCTATTGTAACCTTGTCATTTGTCTGGTAGTCGTTATTATGCTTCCCTCCGGCTTCGGCCGGGCTTTTCTGCGGCGCGCGCACCGAAGGGTGTACGGCGCCGCGGTGTCGTTCGAGGGTCTCCGGATCGGCAGGTCTTGCGGTAACGCATTGCCGTTGAGTCGTTTACCGTCGTATTTGTGCGGATACACGAGCCGCATTTCGTGAGTAGCGCTTGTGTGTCTCGCATTGCCGTTCTAAGTCTCAAGCAGCATTCGCTTCATCTTCAAGGAGAGCTCCGACATGTCGCTGCCCGCCAAGCCCCCCGCGATTCCCGCCTCGCTCAGTGACAACGCCCGGATCGTGCTCGAGAAGCGCTATCTGGTGAAGAACGAGAAGGGGAAGCCGGTCGAGACGCCCGAATCACTCTTCTGGCGGGTGGCGACGGTGGTCGCGGGCGCTGATGCGCGGTATGGCGCGAGCGAGGGCGCGGTGGAGACCGTCGCCGAGGAGTTCTACGCGCTGATGACGCAGCGCCGCTTCGAGCCGAACTCGCCCACGCTCATGAACGCCGGCCGTCCGCTCGGGCAGCTCTCGGCGTGCTTCGTGCTGCCGGTGGACGATGCGCTGTCGAACGGCCACACCGGCATCTACGACACGCTGCGCTCGATGGCGCTCATCCATCAGTCGGGCGGCGGCACGGGCTTCTCGTTCTCGCGTCTGCGCCCCAAGGGCTCCATGGTGCGCTCGACGACCGGCGTCGCGAGCGGGCCCGTGTCGTTCATGAAGCTGTACGACGCGAGCACCGATGCGGTGAAGCAGGGCGGCACGCGCCGCGGCGCGAACATGGGGATCCTGCGCGTGGATCATCCGGACATCATCGAGTTCATCACGTGCAAGGAAGACCTCACGCAGATCGTGAACTTCAACATTTCCGTCGCCGTCACGGACAAGTTCATGAAGGCGCGTGCGCGCGGGCGCGCGAATACGATCTCGTCGATCCGGTCACGAAGAAGGTGACGGGCACGCTCGACGCGCGCATGGTGTGGGACAAGATGATCGACGGCGCGTGGCGCACCGGCGAGCCGGGCTGCTTCTTCATCGACGAGGCCAACCGCTTCAACCCGGTGCCGCACCTCGGCACGTACGAAGCGACGAACCCGTGCGGCGAGCAGCCGCTGCTCGCCGTACGACGTGTGCAATCTCGGCTCGATCAACGTCGGCTACTATGTGAAGGACGGCGCGCTGGATTGGGAGGCGTTCCGCCGCGACATCCAGCTCTCGACGCACTTCCTCGACAACATCATCGACGTCAACAAGTACCCGCTGGCCGAGATCGACGATCTCAGCAAGCGGATCCGCCGCATCGGCCTCGGCGTCATGGGCTTCGCCGACCTGCTCGTGCGCCTCGGCATCCCGTACGACTCCGAGGAAGGCGTGGAGCTCGGCCGGAAGGTCATGGAGTTCCTCGACGTCGAGGGCAAGAAGGAGAGCGAGCGGCTCGCGAAGGAGCGCGGCGCGTTCCCGGAGTGGGAGCGTCGCATCTGGGGCCCCGACGAGACCTGCGCGCGCGATGCGATGGGCAAGCGCATCCGCCCGATGCAGATGCTGCGCAACTGCAACGTGACCACGATCGCGCCCACCGGCACGATCTCGATCATCGCCGGCTGCTCGTCGGGTCTCGAGCCGCTCTTCGCGGTGGCGTTCATGCGCAATCAGGCCGGCGTGATGATGCCCGACGTGAACGAGGACTTCACGGCGATCGCGAAGCGCGAGGGCTGGTACAGCGACGCGCTCATGGAGCAGATCGCGAAGGAAGGGCACGTCGCGTTCGCCGAGGTGCCGGAGCGCTGGCAGCGCGTGTTCGTGACGGCGAACCAGATCGCGCCCGAGTGGCACATGCGGATGCAGGCGGCGTTCCAGGAGCACTGCGATTCCGCGATCTCCAAGACGACGAACTTCGCGCACACCGCGACGGTGGACGACGTGCGCAAGATCTACGAGATGGCGTACGCGCTGAAGGCGAAGGGCGTCACGGTGTACCGCGACGGTTCGCGCGACAACCAGGTGCTGTCCACGGGCGCCACGGAGACGGCGAAGGCGGTGCGCGAGGGCGGCACGGATTCGAAGCGCGAGCTCGGCGAGCTCGCCGGCGAACTCGCGGAGAAGGACGCCGAGATCGAGCGCCTCAAGAAGTCGCTGTACGATGCGGAGGCGGAGAATCTCCAGCGCCGCGCCGAAGCGCTCGCGCCCGGACAAGCTGCGCTCGACGTCGATCCGCAAGGAGACGCCGCTCGGCATCATGTTCGTGCACATCACCGAGGACGACCACGGCCAGCCGTTCGAAGTGTTCATCGACGCTCGGCAAGGCGGGCGGCAGCGCGATGGCCGACGCCGAAGCGGTGGGCCGTCTGATCTCGCTCGCGCTGCGCTCGGGGATCCCGCTGCCGGCGATCCACCGCCAGCTGCGCGGCATCACCTCGGATCGCGCGGTGGGCCTCGGTCCGAACAAGGTGCTGTCGATGCCCGACGCGATCGGCCTCGCGCTCGAGGAGTGGTGGCGCGATAAGCAGGGCGTGCAGCAGGAGCTGCTGGCCGACGCCTCATCGAAGCCCGGCACGGCGCCCGCGCGCGAGCAGATCACCGCGATCACGCAGAGCGGCGCGCAAACACAAATGAAATTCGACGGTCCGACCTCCGAGACCTTCATGGGCACATGCCCCGACTGCGGCTCGCAGCTCGAGTACGCCGAAGGCTGCGTGAAGTGCCACGTGTGCGGCTTCTCGGAATGCGGATGAGGAAGTGGGAAGTAGCCGGAACTTTGAGCGGGCCGGGTGCAAGACACCTGGCCCGCTTTTTTTCTCCGAGCGCCGTTCAAGTTCATGCTGCACGGGAGAGATCACGGTTCATGTTTAACGGGATACGACGGAAGAGGCGCGGATGCGCTGGATCGCTCCGAGGGACGGGGAGAGCGCCGCGAGGCGTGTCGAGTTCGTGTTGTTGTTGTTAACAACAAAATACCCAACCCAGTTCGGCTCAATGATATCTGGCTGCACATTGAGCAATCCAGCGAATCCGTGCTGTTTCCGACGCATCCCGTTAAACATGAACCGTGATCTCTCCTGTGCATCATGAACTTGAATGGCGTGCGATCTTCGGGTCGTCCTCGCGCGGGGATGATGATGCGATCGATGGCGAGTGTGCGATGATGCACGATGTCAGATGCCGATCCAGTCGCCGACGGGACCACCGAGAGCGTCATCGGAGCCTTCTACGACGTGTATAACACCCTTGGGTTCGGCTTTCTGGAGCACGTATACGCAGCCGCGATGGAACGGGAGTTGATCGCGCGCGGCCACGACGTCGCGCGTGAATTCGCGGTGCGAATCGAGTACAAGGGCCAGGAAATCGCCACCCAGCGTCTGGATATGGTCGTGGACACGCGTCTCGTCATCGAGATCAAGGCGACAATCGACTTGCACCCCACGGCGAAGCGACAACTGTACAACTATCTGCGTGCGACCGACCTCACCGTGGGGCTCCTGCTGCACTTCGGGCCGCGGCCGCGGGTGTACCGGCAGATCTCGACGGGAGCCGAACACGCTGCGGAACGGCCCTCGAAGCCCTAAATTGGGACCCGTCACGCGGCATCATCCGACTTCGATGAGGAGGAGCCATGCGGATAGCAGAAATCGCCGTTGTTGCGGGGCTGGTCGCGATCGCGGGATTCGCCGCGCCGGTGCGCGCGCAGAATACGTTCGAAGGCGTCATCGAGTTCAGGTTCCTGGGGAAGGATTCCATGACCATGACCCAGACGAGCAAGGGGAACATGGTACGGATGGACGTACACGGAAAAGAGAGCATGCCGATCGCAATGTTGTACGACAGCAAGGCGAACACCATGACAATGGTCATGTACAATCAGAAGATGTACATGGTGAATCCCATGCCGTCGCTCGATTCCGTGCTCGCGAGCCACAACCGCAAGGTCTCCTTCACCAAGACGGGGCAGACGGAGACGGTCGCCGGCGTGAGCTGCACGATCTACAAGGGCTCCAGCACGGACGCCAATGGCAAGGTGCGCGAGGGACAGGCGTGTCTGGCGAAGGGCGTCGGCTTCATGATCTTCCAGTCAATGAATCGCGGACGCGGCGGACCCCAGGGCTCGATGGCGGAGATGTTCCGGGAACTGGCCGCGCAGGATCTCCACGCGATCAAGATGTGGAGCATGAAGGACGGACAAGATGGTGCCGGAGATCGAAGCGGTCTCGATCGAGAAGAAGTCGATCCCCAGCTCGACGTTCGAGATCCCGTCGGACTTCAAGAAGATGGACATGCCCGCCGGCATGGGCGGCATGCCGACGAAGCCGTAACTGCAGATTTAGACTCTAGACTTAGACGTTAGAATACGGACGTTAGACGTTAGCAAAGCCAACGGGGGGCTCGGCAGAATGCCGTGCCCCCCGTTGTGTATTCTAACGTCTAACGTCTCAGTCTAGCGTCTGCAGTTATTTCGCCAACGGAATGACCTTCGTCCGCTGCATCTCGAGCATCGCGTCGAGCTTGTTCTCGATCTGGAAGTACCGCGCGACCTGCATCCACGGCACCGCCGCGGCGAACTTCGGCACGTACGACACGCGCAGGTCCATCTGCGCCTTCCGCGACGCCATCCACGAACTCATCAGGTTCTGCGCAATGCTGTCGTTCATCGTCTTGTAGTTCTCGGCGTACTTCTGGATGGCCATCCACTCGCTGTCCATCGCCTTCTTCATGTCCGCCCGGTAGGCATCGTAGACCGGCCAGAACTTGGTCGCCTGGTCGGGCGTCAGATTCATGTTCAGCGCGACGGTCTGCTTGCGCGCGGCGGCGACTTCCATCCGCATCGTGTCGATCGCCGCGGAGACTTGAGCTTGCGTCGGGGCGGCTGGGGCGGAGGCTGGCGCGGCCGGCGTCATCGCTTGCGCCGAGACGGCCGCGGTGGAAACGAACATCAGCGCGAACGCGCTCACGGTACGACGGATCATTTGACGCCTCTCAATGGTTGAAGTTCGACGGAGGCGCGCGATGGAGCATGATCCGAGGCCGCGCGCCGTAGCCATTAAAACTAGCTTACCTTTCCATATGGCTGCAACCCGCGCGCACTGGCGCCTGCTCGCGACGATGCTCGCGTCGTTCTCAGCGGCAGCCCTGGCGGGGCAGGGCGGCACGCCGCCCCCGGGCGGCCCGCCCGACCCGCTCGTGATCCGCGGGATCGCGATCGAGACCCACCGGATCTTCGATTCGGCCGAGGCCACGAGCGCGTTCTACCGCACCATGAACTCCCTGCACAGCACCACGCGGCCGTACGTCGTCGAACAACAGCTGCTCTTCAAGGTGGGCCAGCGCTGGGACACGGCGCTCGTGCGCGAGACCGCGCGCAATCTGCGCGCCCTCGGGCTCTTCCGCGTCGTCACGATCGACAGCATCGCCACCGATTCAGGGCTGATCGCGCGCGTGAGCACGCAGGACGCCTGGACCTTCGGCATCGTGTTCACGATCAAAGCGAGCGGCTCGCAGATCGGCTACGCGATCGGCTTCAACGACCGGAACGTGCTCGGCAGCGGCACGCAGTTCCAAATGCAGTACGGCAAGAACCCCGACCGCGACTCGCTCATGTTCGGCGCGTCGCGCGAATTCTTCTTGGGCACGCCGTACGACGCGGCGATCAACTACAACCGGCTCTCCGACGGCCAGACCGGTTGGGCGACCTTCGGGCTCCCGTTCCGCACGCTCGAGTCCACGCGGGGATGGACGCTGGGCTCACAGCTCTACAATGGGCGCATCCTGCTGTTCTATGGCGGCGATACCGTCGCGCAGGACACGATGCGTCGCAGCTTCCAGTTGTACTCGCTGAATCCCGCCATCTCGCTGCAGTCGAGCAGCGCGGGATATCTGCGGCTGGGGCTCTACGGCCAGATCGAGCGCAACGATTTCCAGCAGTACTCGCTGCCCGCGAGCGAGATCCCCAGCACCATTACGGCGGCATTCGGACCGTACCTCTCGTTCTCGCGGCCGACGTTCGAGCACACGCGGTACTACCAGGCCGGCGGGCGCCGTGAGGATCTGCAGCTCGGATTCACCGGAACGTTCGGCGTGGGCTTCGCGCCGGCGCAGTGGGGCTATGGGACGACCGGCGTCTCGCCGACGCTATTCGGGACCTACTACGCGCGACTCGGCGCCGCGATCGTCGAGGAGTCGCTCTCGGTCACATCGCTCTACTCGAAGAACGGGCTCGACTCGGGCACGGTGTTCGCGTCGGTCACCGCGTTCTGGCAGCCCACGGAGACGCAGCTGCTCATCGGCTACATCGGCGGCGGCGCGCAGAAGAACGGATATCCGGGCGAGAACTGGGACCTCGGATTCGGCTACGCCGTGCGCGCCTTTCCGCAACATTCCTTCACCGGCGATCGCGTGTACATGATGGACGCCGAATATCGCTGGTTCTTCGCGCCGAACGTGGTCCGACTATTCGCGGTAGGAATGGGCGTCTTCGTGGACCATGCCGGCGCGTGGTACGCGGGTTCTCCGGTGCGCTCAGGGACGGACGCCGGATGCGGGCTGCGCTTCGCGTCGATCACCGGCAATCCGGGCTACGTCATGCGCGCCGATGTCGCCTACCGGTGGGCCAATTCGGCGCTGCCGGGCGGCTGGGTGTTCACGTTCGGGAAGGGATTCGTGTGGCAGCTATTCTAAAAAAACTGCTTTGACAGGATTAACATGATGGACATGATGAACGGCATCCGGCGTGCGGATGCCGTTCATCATGTCCATCATGTTAATCCCGTCAAAGCAGTTCTTAGAATACTTGCCCTACGACGTGGGCTTCGGCTTCACGATGGCCATGTACGCGTTCGCCAGATCGCGGTCGTCGGGATGTTTCTGCAGCGCGAAGGCGAGCACATCCTTCGCCTCCTCCATGCGGCCGAGTTGCTGCAGGCCCAACGCGTACACGAGCGCGAATCGCGCCGATTCGGGAGAGAGTTTGGCGGCGGCGGCGAGGTGCCCGATCGCGAGGTCCATCCGCTTCTCGCGCACATAGGTGAGTCCGAGCGCGTACTCGAGCTCCGCGCTCTGGCCCTTGGGCGCACGCGCGAGTCCGTCCTTCAAGATCCGTTCGGCGGCCTCGTTGTTCCCCTGTTGCCGCGCGAGGTCGGCGAAGTTCACGTACGTCGCGAGGAGCGAGGGGTTCAGGTTGAGCGCGGCCTGGTACTCGAGCGCCGCGGAATCGAGATGGCCGGTCTCCGCGAAATACGCTCCCAGGTTGAGCCGTGCCTCGGCGCGATCCGCATTGACGCGCTGCTCCTCGCGGTACTCTGCGATCGCGGCGTTGAACGCGGCGAGTTGCTCGGGCTGGAACGATGCGGGCGGCGCGCCGGCGAGCGCGCGCGCGGCGTCCACCCGCACGAGGCGCGACGAGTCGGTGAGCATCGGCGCCAGCATGTTCACGCGCTCGTTCGATCGGGATCGGCGACGTCGCTTCGACCGCGGCGTCGCGCACGAGCGGGTCGGGATCGGCGAGCGCCTCCTGCACGTCGGTGACCGTCTGTCGCGACGGGAATCGCGCGAGCAGATCGACCGCGGTCGCGCGGAAGATCGCCGGCGCGGACGAATCCTGCGCGAGCGCGCCGAGTACCACGGCGGCGCCGCGCGACGCCTTGCGTCCCTGGTCGATCGCCGCGGCATAGGCGGGCACGCCGGTGCGCTTGGGCCACCATTTCGCGAACGCATCCGCCGCCCATTTGTCGGTCTGCTTCGTGTGGCACCCGGTGCACGCGTTGGGTGTGCCGAGCGCCAGCGACACGTCGGGGCGCGGCACGCGGATGCTGTGATCGTGCCGCGCGTGCACCACCATGTAATCGCGCGTGGGCATGTGGCAGCTCACGCAGCTCGCGCCCGCGCTGCCCGCCGCGTGGTGCGTGTGCGAGGGGGACGCGAACACCGCCGGCGTGTGGCAGCGCGCGCACACGTTGTCCACCGGAGGCGCGATCGTCGCGCGATGCGGATCGTGGCAATCGGTGCAGGTCACGCCCGCGTGATACATGCGGCTCTCGCGGAACGAGGCGTACTCGTATACCTCATCCCGGATCTGCCCGTCGGCGAAATACGAATTCTCGGCGAGGAGCGATGGCCGGTGCGTGTCGGTGAGCGGGCGGCCGGGCGTGTAGTGATCGGCGAGCACGGACCGGCGCGAATGACAGCGCGCGCACATCTCGAGTTCGGCGCTCGACGTCCGCGGGCGTGCTGCGGCGCGCCAGTCCGGTGATCGTGTCGCGGATCCAGGTGGCGGGCACCGAGTCGCGCAGCTGCACGATGAGCCCATCGTCCCGCGACGGCCTTGGACGCCTTGCCGGCGCCGACGCTGCGCCCACTCGACGTGCGCTGAGCCGGGGCCGTGACACGCTTCGCATGAGACGTTCACCTCGGAGAAGGTGGTGTGATATCCGCCGGTGGCGGGATCGTAGCCCTTCGCGACGTTCGTGGAGTGGCACTCCGCGCACATGAAGTTCCAGTTCTGGTACGGGCCGGTCCAGTGGAGGATGTCGTCGTGCGCCATCGCTTCCTTCGGATAGAGATGGAACCATCGCTGCCCGCCCTCGCGCGCTGGCCGCGCGTCCCACACCACGTTCAGCGCTTGATAGCGGCCGCCGGGGAACGCGATGAGATACTGCTGCAGCGGGAAGACGCCGAACGTGTACGCGATCTCGTAGTCGGTGAGCTTCCCATCGGGCCCGTCGGTGCGCACGAAGTACTTGCCGTCGCGCGTCGAGAACGGGGTCGTCACGCCGAAATGCGTGTACGACGCGCCGTTGAAATTCCCGAGCACCGTGGCCGGCGTCGCGGGCTGCATCGCGAGATCGTGGTGAGAACCCTTCCAGAGCGAATCCTCCTTCGCATGACAGGAGGCGCACGCCGCGCGACCTACGAATTTCGGCTCGGCGGCCGTGGCATTGCGACCGAGTGTCCATGCCGGGCGCGAGCCGTACCGCCAGAGCGCCGCGCCGCCCAGCAGCACGACGACCACCGCAACGGCGGCCACGAGCGGGCGCCAACTGGGCGAGGGAGCGGCAGTCTTCGCCGAAGATGCGGGCGGATGCTGGCGGCGTCGCGCGCGCGCCGAGCTTCTTCTTCCCCGAGCGGCTCACGTCAGTTCGAGAACACGAGCGTGATGCCGAGCGCGTTGATGAAGGCGGGGGCGCCCTGCCAATTCACCTGGCGACCATAGTAGAGCTCGCTGCTGAGGCGCCGCACGATCGGCAATTCGAATCCGGCCTCCATTTTCACTGCGGTCCAATCCGACTGCTGCGATGGAGTAGAACCATTCGCTGTTCACGAATGGCGTGACCGAATAGTGGGCGAAGTCCACCGTGTACTCGCCGTAGATGCGGTTCCGATATCGCGTGGACCAGTCGCCGTCGGTCCAGCGCCAGTCGAATCCGTTCCGGTCGGTGACAACGAACTCGCCCGAACCGGCGATTGATCGAGAACTCCGCGAGGATCCGGTTCTGCACCTGCCCGTTGGAGGGGCCATTCACCGTCTCGGAATAGCGATAGCCCACGCGAAGGAGCGCCGGGCGATACCGGTCCTCCACGAGGCTCGCCGCGCCGAAGACCCCTCCGAACACTGGTCTCGCCTTCAGGAAGAGATCGAAGTTCGCGCCATACTGCGCATTGTCCGCCTCACCGTCGCCGCCGAACGCCCCGAGCGTTTGGAAGAAGATCCGCATGTGATCGTTCAGCTGGTGGAAGTAGTCGATCTCCGGCCACCATTGCTCCACGGTCTGCGGCGCGACGGATCTGCGCGCGCAGCCGGATTCGCCGCTATCGCGGTCGCGATGAGCAGAGCGGGGACGCCACGGCGGATGATCACGCGCGGAAGGTAGCATCGCGCATTTTCGACTGCCATCCGCGCGATGCAAGCGCGGCTCCGACCAGCTCGGAGCCGCGTTCACATCCCGCTATGGCCGGCCTCGGCCGCCGCCGCCGCTGCGCGGCGCGGATCGTGTTGAAGCCGCCCGACTTCGCGTTGTTGTAGCTCTGCGTCTTCTGCTGCCCGTGTTGCCGGTTCTGCTGCGTGCGGTTCACGTCGTTATTGCGCGTGCCGCTGTTCTGCCACTGGCCGCCTTTGTTCTGCTGCACCTGGTTGCCGTTCTGGCGATAGACGTTCCCGTCCTTGCCGGCCACGACATTGTTCGGCCGGCCCGACGCGGGTTTCCCCGACGGCATTGTGCCCGCGGTCGGCTGCGTGACGCGCCCCGGTATTCCCGGGCTGACGGTACATGTTGTTGCCGCCGTACGGCGTCGGGCGCGCGCCTCCCGCGCCCGGACGGGTGCCCCCGGCGGCGCCATAGCCCGGCCGCGCGCCGTACCCGGGATAGCCCGCGCCGTATCCCGGGCGGTAACCCGGATAGCCGCCATAGGGAGGACGATAGTAAGGCGGCGGATACGGCGGCCGGCCGTACGGTCCATACCAGCCACCGTAGCGCGGTCCGCCGACCACGATGCCCACGTGCATGAACGGTGTGCTGTAGCCGAAGCCGACGGTGAAGCCGGTCCACGGGTTGTAGCGGACGGCTACGCCGTACGTGACCGGGCGCGGGTAATAGACATACGGCGAGACGTACGGCGGATAGTACCAGCCGGTGCCGTACACGATCGTGCCGTAGTACGGGTACATGCCCACGTAGCCGGCGTGTAGCCGACGTACACCACCTGCGGCGTCGACTGATAGACCTCGACGTACTTCGTGTTGTAGACGGGCGAACTGGGCGGGATGGTCTGGACCGCCTTGGGCACGGAATCGCTCACGGTCCACGGACCGATCGGGCCGATCGATGAGAACCACACCGCATTGTCGCACGCGTAGTAAATGCCGTCGATCTTGAGCACCTGCGTCTGCGTGTTGGTGGCGTAACTGACGCTCGTGCCGGGGATCGCCTCGAACTTCGGATCGCCGTCGTACTCCACCGTGAGTTTCGCCGTCGCGCGGTCGATCGCGGCCGTCTGCGGGATCTGCGCATCGAGCAGCGCATCGCTCGCCTGCTCCGTGCCCGGCACCGAGGCGAGCACATCCGCCTGCGACGAGGCGGGCGGGATCTTCGCGAACACCGCGGGCAGCGAATCCGGCCGCACGAACGTCCACGGTCCGCCGAACGAAGCGGCGCGGAACCAGCGGCCGGACAGGAGCACATACGTCTGCTGGTCCGCGAGCAACTTGAACACATTGCGATCGGTGTTGCTCACGTACAGCAGATCGGCGCCGGTGATCGGCGCCCATTTCGGTTCGCCCTGGAAGACGATGAGTTCGGTCGGCTGTCGTGGCGACGATGATCTTGGGCGGCCCGCTGGGCGGTGCGCTGTCGCGCTGCAGCGAATCGGGCACGAGTGCTTTCACCGCCGCGGGCGGCGTCGGTGATGTTCGTCCACGGCCCGAGCGCCGCGCTCGCGGAATACCAGAGCGGGCCGCCGTTCAGATAGAACGTGTTGTTCGCGGTGTCGCGCACGACGAACATCGGCGTGTTCACCGCGCGCTCGAAGCCGGTGCCGCGCATCCCCTGAAGGATCGGATCGCCGGCGTAGAGCAGCAGCGCCGCGGGTACGTTCGAGAAGAGGATGACCGGCGGCGTCGGTGTTCAGACTGTCCGCCGAGCGCTGCTCGGCGGCCGCGTCCGCGAGACTCGCCTGGAACCGGTCGAGCGCGATCGTGAACGTCCACTTGGTGATGAGCGGATTCACGACGTTCCGGAATTTCGTCTCCTGCTCCGGCGTGCTGCCCGGGAAACGCACGTTGGACACCACCACCTGGTCGATGGACACGATGCGCGTGTCCTTGTCGGTCTGCGCGCGCGAGCTGAACCACACGACGCCGAACACCGGTGTCTTGCCCGTGAGCGTCACCGCGACCGCGGAGCGCGCCGCGAGCGCGATGCCGTTGAGCGACTCCGGCTGCGGCTGGTAGATCACGATCTTCGCGGAATCGGTGTCGAGTTCGCGCGGCCAGCCGATGTCGTAGGTCTGTGCGGAGGAGAGCGAGGCGGCGGCAGCGAGGCCGAGCGACTGCGAAGAGGGCCGCGAGGTATTTCCGGGGCTCCACCTGGATCGACATGCGGGTCCTCTCCGGGCTCGTGTGAGGGCCGCCCGCGAGGGCGCGCCAGACTTCTAAGCTACTGGGCGTGGTACCCCACGCAACGGGCGCGGTGCCTCGGGCGCGTAGGCCTTAGGTACCACTTCCCGCTCGCGCTCGTGCGCTCTACTCTAGGCGCACCACCACCCGGGCCGCGCATGACGATCGAGATGCGACGCACTCCGCTTCGCGCTGGCCATGGCATTCGCCTCTCGTCTCGCCGGCGCTGCACGCACGCGCCGCGCAGGACACGCAATACTGGGCCGATGCGTACGGCACGCAGTCGCGACTGCTCGGCGGCATCGCCATCGGCAGCGACGCCGACATCAGCGCCGTGTACTACAATCCCGGCGCGGTCGCGCTCGCCGACAGTCTGCAATTCCTGATCTCGCTCAACGCGCTGCGCTATTCGGATCTCTCGTACTCCGTGCCGTCCGTCTCGCAGACGATCCCGAGCAGCACGGGATGGAGCGCGCTCTCGAACATGTTCGCCGGCACGCTGCCGGTCGGCGGGAAGGACTCGCATTCGCGCATGGCGTTCTCGCTGATCACGCGCCAGTCGTTCACCTTCGGCGCGCAGATCCGCGCGATCCCGCTCGACAGCTTCATCCCGCTTCCGCCGCCGGCGCCGACGACCTCGGTCGGGAACGCGCTCGTGAATCAGAGCCTCACCGAGACGTGGGGTGGAGCGACCTACGCCACCTCGTCCAGCGACCGGCAATGGGGATTCGGTGCGAGCCTCTTCGTCGCCGTGCGGGCGCAGACGTTCTCGCAGTCGATCAGCGCGCAGGTCGTGAACGGCGACGGGCTCGTCGCGCTGGGCGTGAAGGAATACGATTTCTCCTATTACAACTGGGCGCTGCTCGCGAAGGTCGGCGCGCAGTACAAGGGGGACGGTTGGTCGGCCGGCGTCACGGTCACCACGCCGCGACTCGACCTGTTCGGCGGCTCCGACGTCGGCGCGACGCGATCGTACGTCGATCAAGGGGTGGCCGGTCCGCCGAGCTCGCAGATCGCGACGAACTATCAGCCGAATCTGGGCTCGACGTTCCATTCGCCGACGTCGGTGGGATTCGGCGCCGGGAAATGGTGGAAGGACACCGAGTTCAGCGTCGCGGTGGAGTGGTTCGCCGCCGTGCCGAAGTTCACGATCATCCCGGCGCAGCCATTCTCGCCGCAGCAGGGCAGCGACTCGCTGATCCCCATGGCGCTCACCGCGCAGTACCGGTCGCTGGTCGACTGGGGCGTGGGCGTGCAGCACCGATTCTCCGAGCACTGGAAAGCATATGGCGCGTTCCGGACCGATCTCACGGCGATCCCGCCGGGCGTCACGTCGGTGGGCACGATCGTGAACTGGGACCTCGTGCACGCCAACGCCGGCGTGCAGGCGTCGATCGGCCGGCGTCGATCATCCTGGGCTTCGATGCGGCGTGGGGCTCGAGCTCCTCCGTGGCGGCGGCCGGCGCGCCCGCGCCGGGCCTGCCCGCGCTCCCGCTGGTGAAGGAATCGTTCTTCAATCTCACCGGCGCGCTCGGGTTCAAACTCACCTACTGAGTCGTAACGCCGGGCGCGGGCCGCTCGTCGAGTACTGAAGGGGGAAACCCCCGTTCCGCACTCGCGGAGCGCTCTCGCACGTCGGCCCACGAATGACTCGCACGTCCACCGCGGCGGCAACCGTTCCGCCGTCCGTCGTCATCCTCGGCTCGGATGCGCTGCTCACGGCGCTGCCGGCCACGCCGACGCAGCTCGCCAATGCGTGCTATGCGGCGGGGTATCGAGGGCGTATTCCCCGCGAGCTGGGGGGACGAGCTGGTGGCCGCCGGGTGCCTGAAGAATCTCGAGACGCGCGTGGGGCCGGCGATCCTGTGCACGTGCCCGCTCGTGTCGGAGCAGCTGCGCGGCGTCGCGCCGCTGCAGCGATTCCAACTGCATTCTGATCTCGCCGCCGGTGGCCGCCGCGCGCTACCTGCGCGCGCTCTGCGACGACGCACCGCTGCGCATCACGTACGTGGGCGATTGCCCCGGCGCGGAGAATGAGGTGATCAACGAGCACGTGTCGCCCTCCGACTTCCTGCGCCGCCTCGCGGAGCGCGGCATCACGCCGATGTCGCAGCGCCCCGATCTCGGCGCGAACGTGCCGCGCGACCGCCGCCGATTCTACTCGCTGCCCGGCGGCGCGCCCACGCCGGAATGGCTCTCGGCGGATTGGCCGAAGCGGATCCTCGTGGACACCGACGCCGGCGACGCGCTCGCCGACCTCGCGCATCACGCGCTCGCGCGCGAGAGCACGCTCATCGATTTCGCGCCGCAGCTGGGCTGCGCGTGCAGCGGATCGGTGGGCGGCATCGCGCCCGCGGAGGCGCGCAAGGCGGTGGCCGAGCTGGAGCCGCAGCGCGCGCGGCAGGAGGTGCTGGATCCCGATCTCCGGGTCGCGGTGGAGGCGCTGGTGCCCATGGGCGCCGGCGGCGAGGAGGTCACGTGGGACGATTTCCTCGCGTCGCTGCCGGGCACGCTGGCGCCGGACGGATCGCCGGGCGATGCGGCGGTGCATCCCGGCGCGAGCGCGCCTCCGCCGCAGCGGCGGTCGCGCGAAGGGCGCCGTGCTGCCGCGCGCGTACGCGACGCCGCGGGTGACGCGCCGGCGCGCGGGCGCGGGCGAAGGGAGCATCTCGGCGAGATCCCGGCGGTGCGCGCGAGCGCGCCCGTGCCGGAGACGCGCCCCACGCCGGCGCCCGCGATGAGCACGGCGGTCGCGCCCGCGTCGACGCGCAGCACGCAGCCGGTGCCGCGGCGCTCGCAGCTCGTGGAGGGCGCGAGCGTACCGCGCTTCCCGGTGCCGGTGCGTCCGGCGATCACGCCGGCGGATCGCTGGCTGCTCATCGCGATCGTGCTCGGCGCGAGCGCGCTGAGCGCGTCGGTCGCGAGTTATCTCACCGTGCGCGCGATCGGCGGCCGGCCGGCGCCGGTGAGCGCGTCGGGCACCGTGGCCGTCGCGCCGCCGAGCGCCGTCGCGGCGCCGCCGGCCGTCGCGCGCGATAGCGAGGCGACCGTGGTGCGCGTGGATCCGCCGGCATCGCTGCAATCGCTGCGGGCGACGCCGCCGCCGCTGGGCGATCAGCGCACGCTCGCGGCGTCGCCGGCGCCGCGCGGCCGGCCCATGACGCCGCCGCCCGCGCCGGCGACACTGCAGCGCAAGACCACGCCGCCGGCGAAGCATGCGCCGCCGCCGCCCGCGCCCGAGCCGCCGCCGCCGCGCGAGACGAGCGCCGACGCGCCGCCGATCGTGATCCCGGTCGCGCCGATGGCGGCGCCATCGCCGGCGCCCGTCGCGGCTACTCCCGAGCCGACCGTCGCGCGTACGGATAGCGTGCCGCCGGCCGCGGCCGGCCGCGGCGGCCCCGTCGCCGCGCCGGCGCCCGCTGCCGCGACAACCGTGGCGGCGCCGCCCGCCGCGCCGCCCGTGGACATCGCCGCCGAACTCAAGGCGATCCGCGAGGAATTGAACGCGCGCAAGCATCGCGTCGACTCGCTCAGCCGCTCGCTGGACTCGCTGAAGAGCGCGTCGCCGCCGCGCTGAGCGCCGCATGCTGAGCGCGCTCATCGCGATCTGGATCGCCGCCGCGGCGCCGCCGGCGCACGCGGACTCGACCGCGGTGAACCGGTTCCTGTGGTACGACGCCGCGGCGCGCACCGCGCACCTGCAGATCGTCGCCGCGTTCGACGGCACCAACGGCGGGATGAATTTCAACGGCGCGTCGAACGGCGGCGCGACGATCACGATCCCGCTCGGCTGGAGAGTGCTCGTCGCGTTCGTGAACAGGGACGCGGTCCCGCACTCGGCGATCATCATCGCGTCCGGACGCGGCGCTGCCGGCGATCCCGGAGACGCCCGCCTTCGGCGGCGCGTACACCACCGGGCTCACCGCCGGACTCTTCACCGATCAGACCGATACGATGCGCTTCGCCGCGTCGCCGGCGGGAGAGTACATTCTCGTGTGCGGCGTGCCCGGACATGGCGCGAGCGGGATGTGGATCCGGTTCGCCGTGTCGCCCGGTGCCAAGCACGCCCGCGTACACCCCATGACGAGTCCCGCCGATGCTCAGCGCTGACCAGATCCAGGTCCTGATCTCGTACATCGGGGTCATCGTGCAGCTCGTGGGCTCGGTGCTCCTCGTGGTGTTCTTCTTCCTGCTGCGCCGCAACATGTCGCGGAAGGCGTACTTCGGCATGTGGGGGTGGGCGTGGTTGTTCGTCACGCTCGCGATCCTGATGCTCGTCTATCGCTACCGCGCGATGCCGAATTTCGATTCGGGCGCGTCGGGCGACTCCGCGACCGGCGTGCGCGTGCTGTACATGGGCTACATGTTCCTGAAGCTGCTGCTACCTGGAGTGCCTGGTCGCCGGCACCGTGATGTACGCCACCGGTCTCCGGGCGCGCCGCTATTTCACGATCACCATCATCGCCGCGATCGGCTACTCGATCCTCTCGGTGCTCGTCGGGCAGGACCTGAACGCGATCGTGGTGTGGCAGTCGCCCGTGGCGGTGGCGGCCTTCACGTACTGCGCGTACACGCTCCTGCGGCTCTCGCCGTCGCGGCGAAGCCTGGGCAGCGAGACCACCGGCACGATCTTCGGACTCGCGGGCGCGGTGTGGGCGCTCTACGCGGGCGCGTTCGGGCTGAATCTGGTGGGATCGCCCGAGCACAATCCGCTCATCGAGGTCGTGCGCCACAATTCGTACGTGGACATCCTCGTGCAGGTGCTGCTCGGGTTCGGCATGGTGGTGATGCTCCTCGAGGACGCGAAGCGCGAGGTGGACGACGCGCACGCCGAGCTCGAAGTGGCGCACAATCACCTGCGGCGCGAGGCGCTGCTGGATCCGCTCACGGAGGCGCTCAACCGGCGCGCTTTCAGCGAGGGCGTGGGCCTCGACACCGCCAAGGCGGCGTTCGGCACCGTCGCGATGCTGGACATGGACAACCTGAAGGTGACGAACGACTCGCACGGGCACGCCGCGGGCGACGCGCTGCTCCGCTATGTGGTGCGCGTGCTGCGCACCACCGTGCGTCCGTCGGACCGGGTGTACCGGTGGGGCGGGGACGAATTCCTCGTCGTGCTGCCCGGCGCGTCGCTCGAGGACGCGGAGTACCGGCTCGGCCATGCGATCGCGACGGCGATGCCGCTGATGCTGCCGGGGGTCACCGAGCCGCTGCCGCTCCTCGTGAGCGTGGGATGCGCGCCGTACGCGGGCGCCGAGGAGCTGATCCAGGCGATCGACGCGGCCGACCACGCGATGTACGCGCAGAAGGCGCGCCGGAAGTCACGCGGCTTGCCGGCCGCGCAGTCGGTCGCGTGATCCGATGAAGCTGCGCGACAAGGCGGAGATCGTGGTCGCCTGCGCGCTGCTGCCACCCGCTCTGGAAGTGCTGCCGGCCGCGCGCGTCGTCGCGTGGCTCCGCCGCGTGCGCCCGCGGCGACCGCGAGGCGCTCTCGGGGGAGCGGTACGCGGAGGCAGTGGACCGTGTGCTGAACCGCGCGCCATTGATCTGGCGGAACACATGCTTGCGGCGCGCGGTGGTACTCGAGTTCCTGCTGCGACGCAGCGGGAGAGAGGCGGAAGTGGTGATCGGGGTGCGCCGGGCGGCGAGTGGGAGCATTGAGGCGCACGCGTGGCTCAGGTGCGAGGGAGTGGAGCCGTACTTGGATCCGGAGGATCTGGAGTCGTTCGTGCGAATGACGGCACCACGAGGGGCGTGAGTCGCACCCCGAACTCCGTGACTCGTAACCCTGACACCGTGAGTACCGAGTCGTGCGTCGTACCGACTTCACCGCGTGAGTCGCAACCCTGACTCCGTGAGTCACGGAGTCGTCCGACTCCCGACTCATGGCGTTCGGGGTACGAGTCACGCTCCACGGTCCATACGACGCACGACTCGGTACTCACGGAGTTCAGGTGGTCGAACACGCACGACTCGGTACTCACGAAGTTAGTGGTTAGAAAGTAGAACGCCCGCGGCGCCTGTTCAGCGCCGCGGGCGTTCTTCAGTGCATGGGAACTAGTGGCAGTTCGAAACCGCGTGCGTGTCCAGGTCCAAGTCGCAGATCACCCCTCCATCCTGCAGCGTCGCGACGTTCGTGCCGTTGAACGTCACGATCAAGTGGAGCGTGTCGGTCTGCGCTGAAGCTGCCGGCGACGAAGTTCGCGGTCATGCCGATCGTGATCGAGCCCGAGAGCGGGTACGGATTCGCCGAGCGGGGCATTCGGAAGGTGACGGCGGAAACGGTGTCGCCGCCCGTCATCGTGAGGATGCGCTCCACGTTGTTCTCGCTCCACGTCGCGACGTGGTGCTGCGCCGCTTCGCCGGTCCAGACGTGCTGCGGCCTCGCGACCGGCGGCGCGCCGTCGCCGGCGCTGCGGACGACCACCAGGCTCGCCGCGCTCGAATCGTCCACGGTCACGTCGCGGCCATTGCGCACGGCCGAGTTCAGCGTGCCATCGGCGGTCCACTTGTGGTTCACCGAATCGGTGGGCGACGGGTTGTTCCACCACAGGTCATAGTTCGTGCCGGCCCAGAAGCGGATCGAGCGCGTGATCGTGACGTGCACGCCGGAGTCCACCACGGCCACGCAATTGTACCAACCATTGCTGTCGGGGCCGCTGCAGTTCACGGTCGTGGGCGCGACGACGTTCGCCGAGCCGTTGGACACGTCGTTGGCCGCGCCGTACGCGGCTTCGTTGTCATCGAGTTCCTTGATCGTCATCGCGGCGCCTTCGCCCGCGCCTTGGCGCGCGCTGGCGGTGACTTCCGCGGAGGTCGGCGTGCCGTTGCCCGACGTGGTATTGTCGCTCGAGCAGGCGGCGAGGCCGAAGAGCACGGCCGCGGCGCCAACGCTGTACGACAGGATCTTGCGATTCATATCAGGCCTCAGGAAATGGGGTGAACGGGTTCAGTGTGCCCTGCTCACGGTGTCTGACGAACGGTCTGCGAGGACGTTAAGAGGCCCCGCTTGCCCGCGCCGTGGCCGCAACGTACATCTCGCGTCACCCATACTCCGATGCCGATTCTGTGACCCAGCGCACATCCACGGGCGCCACCGCGCCCGTTCGTTCCCGCACGAAGATCGTCTGCACGCTCGGCCCCGCTTCCTCATCGCCCGAGGTGCTGCGCTCCCTCATGGAGGCCGGCCTCAACGTCGCGCGCATCAACTTCTCGCACGGGACGCACGAGGAGCACGCCGAGACGATCGCGACGGTGCGCATGATCGCGAAGGAGATGCGGCGCCCCGTGGCGATCCTCGGCGACCTGCAGGGGCCGCGCATCCGGGTGGGCGATCTCGAGGCGCCGCTCGAACTCGAGGACGGCGCGGCTGTGGTGCTCGCGCCCGAAGAGAGCGCCGCGCGCGGCGAGATCCCGGTCACATACGACGGCCTCGCGCGCGACGTGCGGCTCGGGCAGCCGCGTGCTCATGGATGATGGGCTCATCGAGCTCGACGGTCACCGAGGTACGCGCGCACGCGGTGCGGCGCGCGCGTGGTGCACGGCGGCACGCTGCGCGAGCACAAGGGGCTGAACCTGCCCGGCGTGGTGGTGAGCGCGCCGTCGCTCACCGACAAGGATCGCGCCGACATTGAGTTCGCGGTCGCGCAGGACCTCGACTACCTCGCGCTGAGCTTCGTGCGCAAGGCGGACGACATCCGCGCGCTGCGCGCGCTCGTGCCGAAGGGGCTCCTCCTCATCGCGAAGATCGAGAAGGACACCGCGGTCGCCGACATCACGACGATCGTCGAGACCGCCGATGCGGTGATGGTCGCGCGCGGCGATCTCGGCGTCGAGCTGCCGTTCGAGGAGGTGCCGATCGCGCAGAAGCGCATCATCGCGGTCGCGAACGCGGTCGGCCGTCCGGTGATCACGGCCACGCAGATGCTCGAGTCGATGGTGACCAATCCGCGGCCCACGCGCGCGGAAGCGAGCGACGTCGCGAACGCGATCCTCGACGGCACCGACGCGGTGATGCTGAGCGCGGAGACCGCCGCGGGCGCGTACCCGCGGCTGAGCGTGGAGGCGATGACGCGCATCATCATGGAGATCGAGCGCCACCCCGCGCCGGCGCACGCGCGACGCGCGCGCGACGTCGGCGGCGATGCGCCGGCGCGCACGGAGGATGCGATCGCCGCGGCGACGTCGGCCGCCGCGCACTCGCTGCACGCGCCGCTGGTCATCGTGTTCACGAAGGGCGGCTCGAGCGCGCGCGTCGTGGCGTCGCATCGGCCCGACGTGCCCATTCTGGCGGTCACCGATCTCGAGCGCACGTACCGCCAACTCTCGCTGGTGTGGGGCGTGCAGCCGGAACTCGTGCCCCACGCCGAGAACTACGATCAGATGTTCACGCGCGCGCGCGAAGTGATCGCGCGCACCGGCATCGCGCGGCCCGGCGATCGCGTGCTCGTCACCGCCGGCGTGCCGTTCGATGTGCCGGGGTCCACCAATCTCCTGAAGGTGGAAGTGTTGTGAGACTGACGTTCCTCGGCACCGGAACGAGCTACGGCGTTCCGCAGATCGGCTGCCATTGCGCCGTCTGTGAGAGCACCGACCCTCGCGACCGGCGCACGAGGAGCGGCGCGGTGGTGGAGACCGACACGGGGAAGCGGCTGCTCATCGACACGCCGCCGGAACTCCGGCTGCAGCTCACCGGCGCGGGCATCGACGCGGTGGACGCCGTGCTGTACACGCACGAACACGCGGACCACACGCACGGGATCGACGATCTCCGCGCGATCTCGCAGCGGAAGCGCGCCCCGATCCCCGTGTACGGCCCGCGTCCCACCATGGAGAGTCTGGCGAAGCGCTTCCCGTACATCTTCGACGAACTCATCCGCCCCGCGCCCGGCACCAACAAGCCCGAGGGGACATTCCATGTGCTCGAGTCCGGGACGCCGGTGCGGATCGCGGATGTCGACGTGATGCCGATCGCGGTGCCGCACGGGACCATGGAGGTGCTCGGGTATCGGATCGGTCCCATCGGCTACGTCACGGATGCGAAGGAATTGCCGGACGAGGCGCTGGCGCTGCTGCGCGGTGTGCGCTTGCTCGTGCTGAACGCGCTGCTGCGGCACGCGCATCCAACCCATCTCTCGATCGAGGAAGCGGTGCGGACGGCGAAGCGAGTCGGCGCCTCGCAGACGTTCCTCACCCATCTCACGCACGAGAACAGTCACGCCGCGCTCGCGGCCGAACTGCCGCCGGGGATCGCGCCCGCCTACGACGGACTGAGCGTCGCGTTGGACTAAGTCCCGATTGACTCAACCGGCCCGCGCGTTCATCCTCTGAGGGCGGGCGGCAGGACTCCGGTCACGCTCATCTCGGGAGATCAACATGTCGAACATCACGCTGCGGCGGCTCGCCGCCATCACGATCATCGCCGCCGGCTGTACCAAGGCCGCGGACAAATCCGCCGCGACGACGATGGATTCGTCGAAAGCGATGGCGCCGGCCAGCACCGCGCCCGCGAAGGGCGTCGCGGTGAAGACCAACGAGCCGGCGATCCAGAAGGTCGAAGCGAACGCCGAGCCCAAGGCGGCCGCGCCCAAGAAGAAGGCGGCGCCGCCGAAGAAGGGCGAAGCGCCGGTGACCGGCGTGGGCAAGGGCAAGCTCGCGGTGACCACCACGCACAAGCCCAACGAACAGGCGGTCGTGATGCAGGAGCAGGTGGATTTCGCCGGCGACGGCGTGGCCGAGCAGGCCGATGTGACGGTGGATGATTATCAGCACATCGCGTTCGCGTACGCCGTCGAGGACGAGACGTGCAAGGACGGCACCGTGGTGCACGGCGCCGAGATCCTCGCGGTGTACGGTCCGAACAATTCGATGAAGCAACCCGTGGGATCCGGCTGGTACGCGGCGGAATTGTCGGCCGGCCAATGCGGTGCGTCGGAGTCCACGATCTGGGGCGTTCGCTTCGACGCGAACGGGAACGTGACGGCGGAAGGGTTCGCGATGATCGATCCTCGGACGAACGATCTCGTGTTCGTCGCGGTGTCGGATTCCACGATGGCTCCCGCTCCCGCGAAGAAGCCGTAGTGCGGAGGATCGGGCGCGCGGTCGCCGTTCCAGCGCTCATCGCGCTGGCCGCGACCGGCTGTCCGAACCTCCGCGACCAGCCGCCGCAGAAGCCGGCGGCGGCTGGCACCTCCGACTCGACGCCCGTCGTGCCACCGGCGCCGGCTGCTGCACCGACGCCGGCGCCGGTGCGGGTGCCGCCGCCTCGACCGAAGCCACGGCCCGCGCCGCGGCCCGTCGCTCTCGCCGGCCCGACGGCGGCGGAGCGCGCGCGGCGTGATTCGGCCGCGCGCGCCGACTCGCTCGCGCGCGAATCGGTGCGCATGGATTCCATCGCCCACGCGCAGTTCGTGTCCGACTCGACGGCGCGCGCGGTGTTCGTGCATGATTCGCTGGCGCGCGTCGCCTTCGTGCACGACTCGCTCACCCGCGACTCGCTCGCGCGCGACGCCGCGCACCGCGATTCGCTCGCGCGGGAGACGGCGGCGCGCGATTCGGCGCGCGCGGCAGCCGAGCGCGATTCCCTCTATGGGCCGGAAGGCGCGATGCCGCGGATCCAGGACGA
Source organism: uncultured Gemmatimonadaceae bacterium (assembly GCA_963732065.1). Taxonomy (GTDB): domain Bacteria; phylum Gemmatimonadota; class Gemmatimonadetes; order Gemmatimonadales; family Gemmatimonadaceae; genus DATKOH01. The sequence continues at coordinate 60,347 of CAVSYH010000020.1, forward strand.
TCCGAACATCACCAAGCCGACCGCCACCGTGCAGCTCACGTTCGTGAAGCAGATGTTCGACAACTACGACCAGATCCAGTTCAGCTACGCCCGGCCGTTCATGCACAAGAAGGCGTCGTGGGAGATCGACATCCCCTTCCAGCACTGGGACAGCGTGGGCGCGCCGAAGACCGTGAACGGTCCGGCGAACATCAATCTGAGCGTCAACAAGACCATCGTCGACGGGAAATGGCGCCAGATCGCGAGCATCGGGCTCCAGCCCGACCTCGGCAATGTCGTGAACACTTCGATCGGCAACAATCAGTGGATCGTGCAGCTGCAGTATTCCATCAGCCATTGGTTCGCCGGCGACCGGCTGCACTTCCGCTTCATGCCCTACTGGCAGTACGGATTCGCGGTGGACACCGCGTTCGGCACGAAGCAGAAGAACGTGATCGTGCCCCGCTTCGTCATGACGCGCGCGCGTGACGCCCGAACTCAACGCGACGCTCGATTGGCGCCCGCGGTTCGACCTCACACGGAACGAGTACTACGCGACGCTCATGGGGCTCCTCTCGCGGCCGCTCCCCTGGTGGGACCTCGGCGTGCAGGCGGGATACGAGGTCCCGCTCGACAGCCTCGCCAAGCGGCGCGTCGAATTGCAGAAGCTGTACATCACCGTCTCGAAGACCTTCTGACCGTGCTGCCCTCGAGCGCCCCCGCGGGCTTCGTGGTCGCCGTGGAAGTGGGCGCCGTGATGACGTCCGCGCTGTCCGGCATGATCACCGCGTTCCAGAAGCGCCTCGACATCGTGGGCGTCGCGTCGCTCGCCCTGGTCGCGGCGTTCGGCGGCGGCACGCTGCGCGACCTGCTCATCGACCGGCGCCCGTTCTTCTGGGACACGCGCTGGGAGTACGTGCCGATCATCATCGGCATGACGGTGGCGTTCGTGTACAGCGCGCGATTCCACCGTGTGGCGCGCGCGTTGCATGAGCGTGCGGTGTTCATCGACGCGCTGGGCCTGGCGCTGTTCAGCCTCACCGGCCTCGCGTTCGCGCTCGACGCGAAGCTCTCGCCCTTCGTGGCGGTGCTGATCGGCGTGCTCACCGGCACCGGCGGCGGCGTGATGCGCGACGTGCTCGTGAATGAATTGCCGCTCATCTTCCGGCCGGGCGGCCGGCTCTACGCGCTCGCTTCGGCCGTAGGATGCGGCGTCGCGGTCGCCGCCGGCTGGGCGGGGCTCAGCGTGTTCACGGCCGCGGTGATCGGCTTCCTCGTGATCGTCGGGCTCCGCATGGCATTGGTGCGCTTCGGCGTGCACGCGCCCGACCCGCTCTGGATGCGCGAGCCGCTGGACCCATGACGGCGCGCTAGAAGGCCGCCGTCAGATAGAACATCGCGCCGGAGATATTGTAGTTGATGTCCAAGTTGCCGCCGTTCTTCAGATCCTTGTTGATGTTCAGATCGATGAAGTGGTAGCCCGCGCCGAAACCGTAATTGTGGAGCGGGAACCATTCGATCGCGAGTTTGTCGTCGGTCACATGGCCGCCGAAGGTCGCGATGTTATTGACGTAGAGATACTGCAGCTGCCCGCGGAAATAGAACCGCGGAATGAACTCCCAATCGCCGTAGATGCCGATCATTGGCGCCGGCGCTGTGAACCCGCCGCTGTGCTGCACGTTCACGCTCTCGCCGCCGCCCGCATCCGCCTGGAGCTTCAGACCGGCGCCCAATACCAGCGCATCGATGCCCAGTCCGGCGCCGAGCTCCCACGCCGGCTTGCGGACGAAGTAGAAGCGGTACGTGAAGCCGTAGTACTGGATGCTGCTGTTCGCGGCGATCATGGCGCCCGCGTGGTACGTGGTATCGCCGAACGTGACGCTGTCATTCAGCGTCTTGTCGGAATTGCGGCGGAACCCGAAATAGCCGAACGTGATCAATTGCTTCGAGCCAAGCCGCAGCGTGGCGAGCGCTTCGACGCTCTGCGTTTGACGATGGAGGCCGAGTTTGTTCTCGAGATCGATATTGTCCCCTTCCAGCGCGGGCGACGATAGCTGCACGCTCGAGGAGACGCTCGGCACGTAACCGCCGATGCCGATCGTGAAGTGCTGCGGCACCAGCCCGTACTTCTTCACCGTGTCCGTCAGGAAGCCCAGCGGCTTCTTCTTGGCGGTGGTGTCGGGCGATTGCGCGGCCGACACGGCGCTGCCGAGGGTGGCGGCAAGCGAGCGGCATCGCGAACGACCGGCGAAGGAACTTGAGCATGCGCACATCTCTTGGTTCGGGAGGCACGGCGACATTGGCGTGCGGCAGACTCGACGGGACGCGTTCGATGGTGCAATCTACCATTAGTCGGGTCCGGCCACACGTACGGCTTTGGTCTACTGTTCGTGACCGCCCATGAGGAGCGCCGCGATGAGAATGAGCAGCCGATGGATGCGCGTTGCGAGCGCCGGCGGTGCGCTGCTGGGATTGTGCGCCTGTCCGAAGGTGCCGACGTCGTCGGCGGGCATGCAGCAGGCGCCCAACGTGGATGTCTCGGCGGACCAGTTGCAGGTGCAGACGTACGCGATGGGGCACGTGGTGAACGGGAGCATCGAGCGCGCGGCGGACAGCATCCTCAATGCGAGTTCCGACCCGCAGGTGCGGCGGCGAGCGATCCTCTGGAAGCTCAGCGCCACGCCCCTCGTGCAAGAGGCGTCGCTGCGCAACGATCCGCTCGTCGCGGTCGTGGACCTCGCGGCCTTCACGGAGCAGCAGACCGCGTATTTCACCACGGGAGAGGGCCGCCAGACGTTCGGTGCGCTCCAGCCTGTCGCCGTGGACGCGTCGCAGCGCATGCAACGCGAGGTGGTGGGGCTGATGCAGCGGAGCGTGAAGGGCAACGAGCTTCCGGCGGAAGCTACCGCGCGGCTCGCTGCCTGGACGGCCGAGCACCCGATGACCGGTCCCGATCTGCAGCGCGCGTCGGTGCTCGGCGCGGATTGGACGGTGCTCGGCGCGAGCAACGAGAGCGTCGTTGGCACCGTGGTGAACATGGACCGCACGCTCCGCGGGCTCGCGCTGCGGCTCGGCTACTTGAACGAGACGCTGTCGGCGCAGCTGCGATGGAACGCGCAGCTGCTCGCCGACGAGATGGTGAACTCGCCGCGCGGCGACTCGCTGCTGCGGCCCGGCGCGAGCACGATCCGCGCGGTAGGCGATCTCGCCGCCGGCGCGCCGGAACTCCTCGCGCGCGAGCGCGTGGCCGTGCTCGCGGGCGTGGACCGCGAGCGCGTGCTCGCGCTCGCCGACATCGATCGCCAGCGCGTGCGAGACGCTGCACGCGATCAGCGGCGAGCGCGTGGCGATCACCGCGACGATCGACAGCGAGCGCGGTGGCCGTGATGGCGGCGCTCACGAAGGAGCGGATCGCGGCGCTGCACGGCGTGGACAGCATCGCGCAGGCGCAGATCAGCCACACCGAGGCGGCGCTCACGCGCCTGCTGTGGGAAGGCGTGTTCGGCGCGCTGATCGTGGTGGCGGCGCTCACCGCTGGGCGGCATGTTCGTCGTGCGTCAGCGCCGCGCGTAGGCGGCGCGCCCTTGCCCCGGCGGCGGGGCGCGGCGACTTTCCAACCGCCGGCGCGTGCCGGCGCGAACGAGTGGCATGAGAGGAGGCGACATGAAGTCGCAGTCAGCGGCCGTGGCGACGCCCTTCGGCGACGCCGTAGCGGTCTCGGGCGAGACGGTCACCATCGGCGACGAGCGCGCGCTCCAGGGCCCGGCCATGGACGCGCTCGTGCGCGACGCGGTGTTCGGCGGCACGGTGGAGCGCGAGCGCGCGCGGTGGCTGATCTGGGAGCTGGCGCAGCAGGTGGGCGCGCGGCCGTCGTCCATCCACGAGCTGTATCGCGCGCGCGGCCGCGGCGAGACGAAGGGGTTCACGGTGCCCGCGATCAACGTGCGCGGCGCGGCGTACGATACGGCGCGCGCGATCTTCCGCACCGCCGTGCGCATCGAACGCCGGCGCGTTCATCGTCGAGATCGCGCGCTCCGAGATCGCCTACACCGAACAGCGCCCCGCCGAATACGTCGCGGTGATGCTCGCCGCGGCGCTGCGCGAGGGATTCCGCGGGCCGGTGTTCATCCAGGGCGACCATTTCCAGGTGAACGCCAAGAAATTCGCGGCGGATGCGGCCGGCGAAGAGAAGTCGGCGAGTGAAACAGCTCGCGGCCGAGGCGATCACGCGCCGGCTTCTTGAACATCGACGTGGACACGTCGACGCTCGTCGAACATCAGCCTCGAAGACGCTCGACGAGCAGCAGCGGCTCAACTACGAGACGGCGGCCGACATCGCCGCGTACGTGCGGCAGTCTCGAGCCCGACGGGCGTCGACGATCTCGATCGGCGCCGAGATCGGCGAGGTGGGCACGCAGAACAGCACCGTCGCCGAAGAGCGCGCGTTCATGGACGGCTACCTGCGCACGATGAAGGCGCGCGGGCATGGAACGCTCGCGCCGCTCTCGAAGATCTCGGTGCAGACGGGCACGTCGCACGGCGGCGTCGTGCTGCCCGACGGCTCGATCGCGGATGTGAAGCTCGACCTCAAGGCGCTGGAGGACTTGTCGAAGGTGGCGCGCAGCGACTACGGCATGGCGGGCGCCGTGCAGCACGGCGCGAGCACGCTGCCGGAGACGGCGTTCAATCACTTCCCGCGCATCGAGACGGCGGAGATCCATCTCGCGACGAACTTCCAGAACATCCTGTACGACCATCTGCCCGACCGCGCTGCGGAAGCGCATCTACCATTGGCTGGACGAGAACGCCAAGGAGGAGCGGAAGCCGACGGACACCGACGATCAGTTCTATCTACAAGACGCGAAAGAAGGCGCTCGGTCCGTTCAAGGCCGAGCTCTGGGAACTGCCGGAGGAGACGCGGGTGGAACTAGCGAATACGTACGATCGCACCTTCGGATTCCTCTTCGAGCAATTGAAAGTGGGTGGGACCGCCGCGATCGTGGCGCAGACGGTGAAGCCGCCACGGCTCCATCATCGCGCGCCCGCCGGCGCGATCGCCCCCGACGATCCCGACGCCGGCGAGTAGTCCGGCCCCGACTGGAGAACGCGCATGGCACGCTACGAGGAGTTCGACGACGAGCCGCACGTGGTGGTGGAGAAACGCGGCGGCGGCATCACGACGTTCCTGGTGGGGCTGGTGGTGGGCGCCGGACTCGCGCTCGTGCTCGCGCCGCAGTCCGGCGCCGAGACGCGCCAGATGATCCGCCGCCGCGCGCGCCGCGCGGCCGAGAAGATGGCCGACACGGCGGGCGACCTGGCGGACGATGTGCGCGACAAGGTGGATCATGCGAAGCGCCGCGTGGAAGAGGGGATCGACAGCGCGCGAGACGCCATTGAGCGCGAGAAGCGTCACGTCAAGCACGCGGCGAAGGAAGGCCGCGGCGCGGCGCGCGCGGCGCGCGAGGAACTCGAGGCGCGGCTCGCGGAGAGCCGCGCGGGCGCCCGCCGTACCACCGCGACGGCCGGCGACGAGCTGGACGACGACGCGGGCGTCTGACGCGCCCGCGCGAGCGCACCCGCCGCGCGCCGGAGTGACCCGATGCCGCTAGCGCGTGCGCCGCTGCCCGTCCGGGCCTGGCGCACGGTGAAGGACTATGCGGTCCGCGTCACCGACAACGCGCGCGACGATGACATTCTTCTTCCTCACGAGCGCCGTCGCGTTCAACATCCTGCTCGCGGTCGTGCCCTTCCTGCTCCTGCTGCTCGCGGGCCTGGGCTACTGGCTGAACCACTCGGTGATGCAATCGCGCGCCGACGTGTCGGACTTCCTGCACGCGCTGCTGCCGCCACACACCGAGTCGCCCACGTCGCCCTACGATATCCTGATCAACGACATCCAACGTACGCGGCGCTCACTCGGCATCGTCGGCTTGATCTCGTTCGTGTACCTGTCCACGCGCCTCTTCACGACGCTGCGCTCGGCGCTCGCGAGCGTGTTCGACGTGCGAGAATCGAAGGGGATCGTGTCGGGCAAGGCATACGATGTGGTGGTGACCATCTTCGCCACCATCCTGCTCGTGGGCTACACCGGCATCGCGACGTATCTGAAGCTCGCGACGTCGCGCGGCGTCTCGGCGCTCGCGGCCATCGGCATCCGGCATGAGATGATGGGGCGCGTCGAGTACGCGGTGGCCGCATCGCTCGGCACGCTCTCGATCGCCATCATGTTCTTCCTGCTCTACAAATTCTTGCCCAACCGGCCGATCCGCTGGCAGCCGGCCGCGGTGGGCGCGCTCGTTACCACCGTGCTGCTGCAGGTGGCGAAAGTCTTGTTCGACTATTTCATGCGGTCGTATCGCCCCGGCACGATCTACGGGGGGACGCTCTCCACGATCGTGATCATCGTGTTCTGGACCTACTACGCGGCGCTCATCTTCCTCGATCGGCGGCGAGGTGGGGCAGGTGTACGATCTGCGCCGCGCCATGCGCCTGCAGCGCGAGACCTTCGAGGACTGAGTCATGGCGATCGATCTACGGAGTGATACGGTCACGCAGCCCACGGCGGCGATGCGGCGCGCGATGGCCGATGCCGAGCTGGGGGACGACGTGCTCGATGGCGATCCGACCACGAAGCGCCTCGAGGCGCGCGTGGCCGCGATGCTGGGCAAGGAGGCGGCCCTCTTCTTCCCGAGCGGCACGATGGCGAACCAGACCGCGGTGTGGCTGCATACGCGGCCTGGTACCGAGATCCTGCTCGACCAGGGCGCGCACATCGTGCACTACGAACTCGCGGGCGCGGCGGCGCTCTCCGGCGCGCAGCTGCGCACCGTGCCGTGCGAGGGCCCGGTGATGACGGCGGCGGCGCTCACGGCCGCGATGCGTCCGGCGTCGCCGCACGTGCCCGAGGCGAGCCTGGTGTGCGCCGAGAACACGCACAATGGCGCCGGCGGCATGATCACGCCGCTGGCGGACTTGCAGGCGATCGCGGAGACGGCGCGCGCGCGCGGACTGCCGCTGCATTCTCGACGGCGCGCGGTTGTGGAACGCGAGCGCGGCGAGCGGCACGGCGCTCGCGGACGTTCGCGGCGTGCGCGGATACCGTGATGGTGTCGTTCTCCAAGGGACTCGGCTGTCCGGTGGGCGCGGCGCTCGCGGGGTCGAAAGCGATGATGGAGCGCGGATGGTTCGTGCGGAAACGATTCGGCGGCGGGATGCGACAATCGGGCGTGCTCGCGGCGGCGGCGGTGTACGCGCTGGACCATCATCTGGCGCGGCTCGCGGAGGATCACGCGCGGGCGAAGGCGTTCGCGAAGAGGGTGGACGGGGCAGGAGGGGCGAAAGTAGTGCCACCGGACACGAACATCGTGATGCTGGATCTGCCGGCGAAGCTTGACGCGAATGTGATCGTGAGGGCGGCGGGAGAGCGGGGAGTGCGACTCACGCCGTGGTCGAAGACGCGGATTCGGGCGGTGGTGCATTTGGACATTGACGATGCGGCGATCGAGAGGCTGGGGGGATACTCGCCGAACTACTCACGGCGTGAGTCGTGCGTCGCACCCCAGACCCCCGTACGTCGTACCCCGAACACCGTGAGTACCGAGTCGTGCGTCGTATTGACTGTGAGGCGTGCCTCGCAACCCAATCTCCGTGAGTCGTGAGTTAACTCACGAGGTAAGCGTTGCGAGTCACGGGCTCCGGGCCGCGATTCACGGTGGTCGGGTCGCGACGCACGCACCGCAATCTGTACGACGCACGACTCGGTACTCACGGTGTTCGGGTTTGCCTGAGACTCTCCATGCGCTAGATTATTGACTGCTCCAGGTCCCGGAGGGCGCCAGTGCGTCAACCCCGCCAGGACCGAGAGGTAGCAACGGTACACGTTGCGAACGTCGCTTCGGACGGCCTGGAGCACTGCGCGGGGATCCGAAGGCCGCAAGTAGCGGCCGCGGTCCCGCGCTCGACTCGACGCGAACGAGAGCCTGGCGCCGGTGGCGCCGGGCTCTAGTTTTTCGAGGACCATGTATCTCTCGCTCGCCCGCAAATACCGCCCGCGGCGCTTCGCCGATGTCGCGGTGCAATCCCACGTCGCGAACACGCTCAAGGGCGCGATCGCGCGCGGGCGCGTCGCGCACGGGTATCTGCTGTGCGGCCCGCGCGGGGTGGGGAAGACGACGCTCGCGCGCGTGCTCGCGATGGCGCTCAATTGCGAGAACCGCGCGGCCGACGGCGAACCGTGCGGCGAGTGCGAATCGTGCAAGCGCGTCTGGAGCGGATCCACCGCGCTCGACGTCGTCGAGATCGATGCCGCGTCGAACCGCGGCGTGGACGACGCGCGCGAGCTGCGCGAGCGCGCGATGTACGCGCCGAACAGCGAGACGGGCTACAAGGTGTACATCGTGGACGAAGCGCACATGCTCACGCGCGAGGCGTGGAACACGCTGCTCAAGATCCTCGAGGAGCCGCCGCCGCGCGTCGTGTTCGTGTTCGCCACGACGGAGCCGCAGAAGATCGCGCAGGCCGCCGCGCCGGTGCTGAGCCGGCTGCAGCGCTTCGACTTCAAGCGCATCGGCCCCGCCGACGTGCGCACGCGCCTCGCCTCGGTGCTCGCGGCAGAGAAGGTGAAGTCCGAGCCCGAAGCGCTCGTGATGCTCTCGCGCGCCGCCGACGGCTCGATGCGCGACGCGCTCTCCCTCGCCGACCAGGCGCTCTCGCTCGGCGATGGCACGCTCACCGCCGCGCGCGTGCGCGAAGCGCTCGGACTCGTCGCCGAGGATGAATATCTCGCGATGCTCGACATCATCCTCGAGCGCCGTGCCGCCGACGTCTTTCCCGCCGTCGCGCGCCTCGTGGACCAGGGCGTGGACCTGCCGGGATTCCTCACGGGATTCGCCGACGTCCTGCGGTCGCTGCTCACGGTGCAGCTGGGCGGCGAGGGCGAGGATCTCTCGGAGACCCTGAAGACTGCGCTCGAGCGCTCGGCGCTCGGCGCTTGGAAACGGCGATGTGCTGCGCATGCTCACGGCGCTCACGGAACTGGAGCCGAGGTTCCGCCGCTCGGGGCAGCAGCAGCTACTCCTTGAGACGATGTTGGTGCGGTTCGCGCTGCTGGATCACACGGTTGCACTGGAGCAATTGCTGGGCGCCCTTGGTTCGCCGAGTGGCGGCGGGGCGGCGACGAGCCCAAGCACGAGCAGCGCGCGGGACGCGGGAAGCGGGACGCGCCGCGGGACGCGGGAGGGCGCGGCGAGCGCCGAAGCGGCGCCCGTCAGTTCATCGATTCCCGCGGCGCTTCCCGCGTCCCGCGTCCCGAACCCTGCGGAGAGCTTGGGCCCGACTCAGGCCGTTACGCTCGAGTCTCTCGCGGGAAGCTGGCAGCGAGTAGTAAGTGCCGTCAGCGCAGGAGGCCGCGGGCATGCTCAGCGCCGCCCTCGCCCACGCCAAGCCAGTGGCCGTAGCGGAGAGCGGCACGATCACGCTCGAACTGACGCCCGACGGTGCGCTGTACGAGCAGCCGCTCGCGAGTGGGGCCGCCGATGTCCTGGCGGCGATCGCCACGCTCTTCAGTGGCGCCACGAAGCTCAGCGTCCGCGTGGCGACCACGGGCACCGCCGACGCGGCGCCCAAGCGGATCACCGCCGAGAGCGTGAAGGCCGAGCGTCTCGCGACGATCCGGAAGAAGGACCCGGCCTTGGACGCGGCAGTAGATTCATTGGACCTCGAACTGCTCGACTAGCTGTTCACTCTTTCCGCTCCGCCCATGGCCGATTTCATGAAGCTCCTCCAGCAAGCCCAGCAGATGCAGGGGAAGCTGGCCGAGATGCAGAACGAACTCGAGAAGCGCACGGTGCAAGCCGCGAGCGGCGGCGGGATGGTCACGGCCACCGCCGACGGAAAAGGACAGATCCGCGCCATCAAGATCGATCCATCGGTCGTGAACGCCGCGGACGTCGAGATGCTCGAGGATCTAGTGCTCGCCGCGCTCACGGAAGTGCAGAAGAAAGCGGCCGCGGCGGCCGCCGAGGAGATGCAGAAGGCGACGGGCGGCCTGTCGCTCCCGTTCAAGCTGCCGCTCTAGGCGCGCGATGTCGGCGATCGAAGACCTCGCCGCCGAGCTCGCGAAGCTGCCCGGCATCGGGCGGAAGACCGCGCTGCGGCTCACGTACTACTTGCTGAAGCAGCCGCCGGCACAGAGCCGCCGTCTCGCGGAAGCGCTCGGCCTGCTGGTAGAGCGCGTGCGGCGCTGCTCCGTGTGCGCGAATCTCACCGAGGCGGATCCGTGCGCGATCTGCACCGACCCGCGCCGCGACCGCGCGGTGCTGTGCGTGGTGGAGGAGAGCGCCGACATTGGCGCGATCGAGCGCGCGGGCGAGTTCCGCGGCGTGTATCACGTGCTCGGCGGACGATTGAGCCCGCTGGATGGCGTGGGCCCCGAGGACCTGACCGTCACGCAATTGGTCGAGCGCGTCTCGCGCGGCGCCGTGAAAGAAGTGATCGTTGCGACGAACCCGAGCCTCGAGGGGGAAGCGACGGCGCTGTACCTGCAGCGGCAACTGGCGGGGCAGGTGCCGGTGGTGTCCCGCATCGCGAGAGGGTTGCCGGTGGGAGGGGATCTGGAATACGCAGATGGAGTCACGATCGCGCAGGCACTGAGCGCGCGGCGGGCGATGTGAACTCGCTACGAACGGCGTTCCTGGCACCCCGAACCCCGTGCTTGGTCACCCGAACTCCGCGTGTGGCGCTTAACGTGTAGTAACCGCGACAGCGGCGCTGGTACCAGCAACGCCCTTGCATTTACCACACGTCAGACGCCACACGCGGCGTTCGGGTGACCAAGTACGGAGTTTGGGTTTAGGCTGTCGGAACGTGGCTTAAGAGCGTAGATAATCGTCATTCTGTGAGCGCTCAGACCCTCTCGAGGATCACTTTTTAGATGCCTGTCGGCGCCGCCAGCTGGTCGTTCACCGAAGACGATTACAGCGCGATCCTGCGCTCCCTCCAGCAGTTCCTCTACGACAGCAACGCGCGCAGCGCGCTGCTCGTGGACCGCTCGGGGCAGCTCGTCGCGACCGTCGGTGAGCAGCCGCATTTCGACCCGACGGCCTTCGCGACGCTCACCGCCGCGGATTTCAGCGCCAACGACCAGCTCGCGCGCCTCATCGGCGAGACGGAATTCAGTTCACTCTTCCACCAGGGCGAGCAGGAGTCGATGTACCTCGTCGACATCGCACGCCGCGTGATCCTCGTGATCCTGTTCGACAATCGCACCACGCTCGGCCTCGTCCGCCTGAAGGTGAAGTCCACCGTGGAGGAGCTCGCGCGGCTGTTCACGGTCATGTTCGAGCGCGGGCGCGACGGCGCGAGTTCGCCCAACATCCTGGCGGGCGCCGAGGATGAGATCGACCGGCTGTTCCAATAGGAGACGGAACAGTCATGTCGATGATCAACTACGCCAGCCGCGAGATCAACTGCAAGATCGTGTATTACGGACCCGGACTGGGTGGCAAGACGACGAATCTCGAGCATGTGTACGGCCGCGTGAAGCCGGACACGCGCGGCAAGCTCATCTCGCTCGCCACCGAGACGGAGCGCACGCTCTTCTTCGACTTCCTCCCGGTGGACCTGGGCACGATCCGCGGCTTCAAGACGCGCTTCCACCTGTATACCGTGCCCGGCCAGGTGTACTACAACGCGAGCCGGAAGCTCATTCTGAAGGGCGTGGACGGCATCGTGTTCGTGGCCGATTCGCAGATCGAGCGCATGGAGGCCAATCTCGAGGCGATGCAGAACCTGTACGACAACATGCTGGAGTACGGCTACGATCTCACCGGCATGCCGTTCGTCATGCAGTACAACAAGCGCGACCTCCCGAACGCGGCCACCGTGGCGGAGCTGCAGGAGCGGCTCAACCCCGGGTTCGAGGTGCGCGACGTGACCCGTCAGCGGGTGTCCCCGGACCCCTACCACGCCGGCGAGAACCTCGTGGAGCAGATCCCCACAGGCGAATGGGTGGAACACGCGCCATATTTCGAAGCAGTGGCGGTGACGGGAGAGGGCGTCTTCGACACCTTGAAGGCCGTCAGCAAACTGGTACTCAAGACCCTCGCGTAGTTCCGGAGGCGCGCGCGTGAATCTGCCGAACACGCTGACCGTCAGTCGCATTGTCGCGGCGCCGGTGGTCGCCTGGCTTCCGTTCATCGCCACGTGGCCCGCGCGGTTCGGCGCGTTCGTGCTCTTCCTCCTCATCGCGATCACTGACTACTACGACGGGAAGCTCGCGCGCGAGACCGGCCAGATCACGGATCTGGGCAAGATGCTCGATCCGCTGGCGGACAAGCTGCTGGTGTTCGCGACGTTCATCCCGATGTTCGTGCTGGTGGGCTCGGGGAATTCGCTGTCGATTTGGTCTCCGCACGCGATGCCCTTCGATCTCAGCGTGACGGGACCGTTCCCGTACGTCACGCCGTTCGGGATGGTCGGACTCCCGTGGTGGATCCTCGCGATCGTGCTCGGGCGCGAAGTGACGATGACGGTGTTCCGCTGGTGGGCGCGGCGGCGCGGCGTGGTGATCGCCGCGAGCGGCTCCGCGAAGTGGAAGACAGGGCTGCAGCTCGCCTGGGTGGGCGCGAGTCTCTTCTGGTTCGGCGCCGCCACGGCGATCGCCGAATATCACTTCCAGGGTGCTGGTTGGACCGCGGCCGCGATGTTCATCGGCATCTCGAACGTGGTGTCGATGACGGGCGCGGTGGGACTCACTGTCTGGTCGCTCTGGCAATACGCGCGGCGGCACCGCGGGCTGATCGCCGGCGCGCTCGCGACCTAGCCGCCGGTCATGGCCGACTTCGGCGTCCAGCCACCCGGCTTCCGGCTGCCGCCCGAGACGCACGTCGGACGCGTGCGGCTGCAGGTGGGGGACCTCGACCGCTCGCTCGCCTACTACGTGGGCCTGCTCGGATTCCGGGTGCTCGAACGCGCGCCGGGCCGCGCCGAACTCGGAGTGGACCGTCCGCTCATCGAATTGCACGAGCTCAAGGGCGCGCGCCGCGTGCCGCGCCGCGGACGGCACGGGCTCTTCCACTTCGCCATCCTGCTGCCCGACCGCGCCGCGCTCGGCCGCATCTACGCGCGACTCGAGTCGGCGGGGATCCAGGTAGGATCGGCGGACCACGCCGTGAGCGAGGCGCTATACCTCACCGATCCCGACGGGCTCGGCATCGAGATCTACGCCGACCGACCGCGCTCGGAGTGGGTACGGCGCGGCGCCGAATTGCACATGGTGAGCGAGCCGCTGGATGTCGATTCGCTCACGCGCGCCGCGGGGAAGGAGCCGTGGACCGGCATGCCCAAGGGCACCATGATCGGGCACGCACATCTGCACGTCGAGAGTCTCGAGGATTCCGTCGCGTTCTATCACAACGCGCTCGGGCTCGATCTCATCGTGTGGAGTTATCCGGGCGCGATCTTCCTATCGGCGGGCGGGTACCATCACCATCTCGGCGCGAACACGTGGGCGGGCGCCGGGCGCGACGGCGCCGGAGGCGGATGAGGCGCGGTTGATCGACTGGGAACTACTGCTGCCGGGGTCCTTGTCGTCCGTCGTTGAGAGCTTGGAGAGTGCGGGGCACGGGGTGGAGCGTCTGCCTGGCGGCGCAGTGCGAGTCTTGGATCCTTCGGGGACGGCGATACGTATTGTGGGCGACGGGAAAGGGCAGACTTAGACGTTAGACTGAGACGTTAGACTGCTTTTTCTCTCACCTTACTCGTTATGCGCTTGGGGATCATCGCCGGACTGACTCTTTTCTCTTCGGCTCATCTCGCCGCGCGGGCGCCGGGCTGTACGGCGAAGGCGGCGGCGGTGGCGGGTGGGGATACGGCGGTGAGGGTCGCGTCGCTCATGGCGGCGGGGCATGCCGCGTTCGCGAAGCAGGAATTCTCGGCCGCCGTCGATTCTTTCCAGACTGCGACCAAGCTCGATCCGAATTACGCGCCGGCGTTCATCTGGTACGGGAACGCGCTCGCGAACGTCGCAGGGAACGCGTCGACGTTCCGGCAGGCATTCATGGCGCCCAAGATGAAGCATGCGTGGGAGCGCGCCGTGCAGCTCGACAGCTGCAACATAGAGGCGCGCGAGAGCCTCATCCAATTCTACGAGCAGGCGCCAGGCATCATGGGCGGCAGCATGGACAAGGCGAAGGCGATGGCCGCCGAGATCAAGGCGATCGATCCGTACCGCGGCGAGATCCAGTTCGGGAACATCGCGCAGCGTGAGAAGGACCTCCCGGCGGCGGCGTCGTCGTTCGAGACCGCGTCGAAGATGCCCGCCGATTCCAACGGCCGTGCGTGGGGCAGTTGGGTGGTCGTGCTGGAGGAGCAAGGGAATTTCACCGGCGCATTCGCCGCGATCGACGCGCGGCTCGCGGAGCGGCCCGGCGATCTGGTGGCGCTCACGATGCTGGGGCGAGCGGCGGCAATGTCGGGGCAACGGCTGGCGGAGGGCGCGAGCGCATTGAAGACAGTGATCGCCGATTCCGCGGCGGCCGCGTCGCCGCGAACGGGATTCCGATTGTCACCGGCGGGACTGCACTACCGATTGGCGATGATCCTCGCGCTGCAGGCGGATACGGCGGCGGCACTCGCGGAATACAAGGCGGCGCTGGCGCTCAATCCGCAGGGACAAGAGCATCACAGAGGCCGCGGAGCAATTTCGAGAAAGCGGCGAAACATTGAACTCCGGACGGCGGGCTGTCGACTGTCGGCTGTCGCCAGCAACCATTCGCGCTTTGGTGGGCAACAGCCGACAGTCGACAGCCCGCCGTTGTCGTTTCGATCAGTCCCCAGTCGGCACGATCTCCTTCCCCTCGACCATTAACATGATCGTGCGTTGGAGCGCGCTCGTCCTGTGTGCCACCCCGCGCGGGATCACGAAACCCTGCTGCGGCCCGAGTTCCACGGTGCGTCCTTCGAGATCGATGAGCAGTTTCCCCTCGACCACATAGAAGAACTCATCGAGATCGTCGTGCTGGTGCCAATGGTACTCACCCTTCACGATGCCCACCCGTACCACCGAGTCGTTCACCGCGCAGAGCGTCTGGTTGAACCACGGGTGCGTCACCGTGCTCGCGACCTGCTTCAGGTCGATCGTTTCGAGCGGTTCATACGCGATGTTCAGCCGCGTGTCATAGGGGAAATCTCGTCTCAGCCATTCGCGAGTCCCTCGTTGGTGAAGAGCGGTCCGATCGTGCTCCCCTCGGCCACGGCCTTCAGCCGGTACAGCAACGCTCCCCACGCCGAATTGCACGAGAAGAAATAGGGCGTCGCTTCGCGCCAACCCTCGTGGAGGAATCGCACGTCCGTCTTGTCGCCGCGCGACGCGAGATAGAACACGAGCCGCGTGGACGCCCATTCCTTCCCCGTTTCGCAGAGCCACGATGCGGTGGCGGGCGGCGCGAATGTCAGCGAGCGGAGCCGGTACACGCTCGTGCGATTGAAGAACGCGAGCTCGACGCCGGCTTCTACCTGCACGACGTCCTCCGCCCACCATTTGGCGAGGCCCTCCGCCGTGGAGACGAGCGGGTAGATCACCTTCGGCTTCGCGAGAGATCTCAATGCTGTGGATGAGTTCGGGCATCCCACTCGCCTCCGTGGTGAAGCGAGAGCTGCAATGAACCGTACGTACGAAGGGCGTGCGTCGCAACCCGAACGCCGTGCTTGGTCCCCCTGACCACGCGTGTGGCGCTTCGACGTGTGGTAACCGCGAAAGCGGTGCTGGCACCAACACCGCATGTGCAGGTACCACACGTCATACGCCACACGCGGCGTTCGGGTGACCAAGAACGGTATTCGGGGTTCCACACGCGCGCTTAGGTAGTGAGATTCAACCCGTGCAGATCGAGCTCCTCACCATCGGCGACGAACTGTTATTGGGTTTCACCCTCGACACGAATGCCGCGCACATCGCGCGCGCGCTCGCGGCGCTCGGTGTTTCCATCGTCCGCCGCGGCACGGTGGGCGACGATGCCGAGCATATCGCCGCCGCGGTGCGAGAAGCCCTCGATCGCACCGGCGCCGTGATCACCACCGGCGGACTCGGCCCCACCGCCGATGACCGCACGCGCGATGTGATCGCCGGCGTCTTCGGCCGCAAGCTCGTGCGCGACGATGCCATCCTCGCCAATGTGCAGGCGCGCTTCGGCAAACTCGGGGTGAAGATGCCCGCGAGCAACGTGAGCCAGGCGATGATCCCCGAGGGCGCGCGCGTGCTCACGAATCGCCACGGCACCGCGCCAGGCCTTTGGCTCACCGACGAGCGCGGCCGCTGGTGCGCGATGCTCCCCGGCGTCCCCCGCGAGATGCGCGGCATGCTCAAGGAAGAATTGCTCCCGATCGTCGCCGGCATGGTGGGAAAGGACCCACCGGTGGTGGTCTCGCGCACACTGCGCACCACGGGGATCGGCGAATCGGCGCTGGCAGAATTGCTCGGCGACCTCGCGAAGGGCGTCGATGGCCTCCCGTTAGCATTCTTGCCCGCGTGGCCCGGCGTCGACCTGCGTCTTACCAGCGCCGCGCGCCTGGCGCCTGCCGCCGAGTCCTGCCTCACCGCCGCCATAGCGAAACTTCGCGCCCTCGCCGCTCGCTATGTGTATGGCGAGGACGACACCGATCTCGCCGCGGTGGTGCTCCAGCTGTGCCGCGAGCGGAAATTGCGCGTCGCCGTCGCGGAGAGCTGCACGGGCGGCCTCGTTGGCGCGCGCCTCACCGCGATCGCGGGTTCGAGCGACGCGTTCGTGGGCGGCGTGATCGCGTACTCCGACGCCGTCAAGAATGGCTGGCTGGGCGTTCGTGCCGAGTCGCTGCGCGAGCACGGCGCGGTGAGCGAACCGGTCGTGCGCGAAATGGCGGAAGGGGTGTGCCGGGAGTTCGGCGTGGACGTCGGGATCGCGATCACCGGCATCGCCGGCCCCGGCGGCGGGACCGCCGAGAAACCGGTGGGCACGGTGTGGATCGCCGCTGCGCGTGAACGGCACGACGCAATCGATCGGCCGGAAATTCCTCGGCGACCGCGAAGAGATCCGTCTGCGGTCGAGCCAGGCCGCGCTCGATATGGTGCGGCGCGCGCTGTCGCCGCAGATTTAACGAGACTTCTCTCTCCAGTGTGATGTGAATGTCAAAGAAGCACCGCAATCACGATCAGCAGGTCGACGCCGAAGCGCCGCCGCCCGTTGCCGATATCTTTCCCGCCGGCTCCTCAGGCCGACGGGGTGGACGATGTGCCGCCCGTCCAGCGCCGAGCGCCCAGCGCCTAGCGCCGCTGTCGAAGCCCCGGATGACCGCTACCTGCGCCTCGCCGCCGAGTACGACAACTTCCGCAAGCGCACCGCCAAGGAGCGCATGGAGATGTTGCCGCGCGCGCAGGCCGAGCTGCTCAAGCGGCTCATCGATCCGCTCGACGATCTCGCGCGCGTGATCGCGCAGGGCCCGGGCGCGCGCGACGCGAAAACGGTGCTCGATGCCGTGGAAGTCGTGGACAAGAAGATGATGAAAGCGCTGGCCGACGCGGGACTCGAAGTGCTCAACCCCGTGGGCGCACCGTTCGACCCGGAGAAGCACGAGGCCGTGTCTACGGCGCCCGCGGCATCGCCGGAGGAGGACCACACGGTGGCGCAGGTGTTCCAGCCCGGCTACGTCTTCCATGGCCAGCTGCTTCGCCCGGCGCGCGTGGTCGTGAAGCAGTGGAACGGCTGAGCGGCGCGTAGCGATGGCCCAGGGCAAGGATTTCTACGCGGTGCTCGGCGTGACCGCGACCGCGAGCGCCGACGAGATCAAGAAGCAATACCGGCGGCTGGCGAAGAAACATCATCCGGACGCCAACAAGAGCGATCCGAAGGCCGCCGAGAAATTCAAGGAGATCTCCGAGGCGTACGCCGTGCTCGGCGACGCGAAGAAGCGCGCGCAGTACGACGAGATGCGGCGGCTCGGCGCGTTCGATGGTTTCTCGCGCGGCGGCGGCAGCAGCCGGCCGCCGGGCGGGGGCCCGCGTCCGCAGCCGGGCGCGAGCGCGTTCGACGACGTGGACATCGGCGGCTTCGGCGGGCTCGGCGATCTGTTCAGTTCAATGTTCGGGGGCGGGAGCCGGGGCGGCGCGCGCGCGCGCGGACCCGAGCGCGGGCAGAACGTGGAAGTGAACGTCGAGATCCCGTTCCGTACCGCGGCGCTGGGCGGCACCGTGCCGATCTCGCTCGAGATGAACGAGGAGTGCGACACGTGTCACGGCAGCGGCGCGGCGCCAGGCGCGAAGATGAGCACGTGCCCGGAATGCAACGGGCGCGGCACGATCTCGTTCGGTCAGGGCGGATTCGCGGTGAACCGGCCGTGCCCGCGCTGTCTCGGCAGAGGCCAGGTGCCGAGCGAGGCGTGCAAGACGTGCGGGGGAAGCGGCGAAGTGCGCGCGAAGAAGACGATCAAGGTCGCGGTGCCGCCGGGCGCCGACAGCGGCATGAAGATCCGACTCGCGGGGCAGGGCGGCCGCGGGAACGCCGGCGGGCCGGCGGGTGACATGTTCGTGAATCTCACCGTGCAGCCCGACCGGTTCTACAAGCGCGAGGCGCTCGATCTCATCGCGACCGTGCCGCTGAACATCGCGCAGGCGACGCTCGGCTCGAAGGTGAGCGTGAAGACGCTGCACGCGAAGAAGGTGACGATCAAGATCCCGCCCGGCACGCCGGCGGGGAAGCGGTTCCGCGTGCGGGGGCAGGGGATCGAGCATGGTGGGGTGATGGGGGATCTCATCGTGGAAGTCAGGATCATCGTGCCGGAGAAGCTCTCGCCGGAGCAGGAGAAACTCATGCAGGAGTTCGCAGCCGCCGGCGGGCTCAAGTACTAGAGGCGTTAGTCGAACCGCTGACGGCGGGGTTGGTACCGCTGACGGCGCGTTAGCGTTGGCGTTGGGTACTGCGAAACCTGAGTAGGGCGCGCCTCCCAACGCCAACGCTACATACGCCCCTCGCGGTACCGGCCCCGCCGTCTGCGGTACGCGGTTCTATCGGAGCTAGTCTGGTGCGATAGATTGTAGCCATGGATCGTGCGAAGCGTCACACCGCTGAGCGCCGTGTAGCTCCCGCCGCGGCCCGCGTGCTCGTCCTGAAGGACGCCGACGCGCGGAATCCCGGTGTGCCGCTCGATCTCGACATCATCAATGCGATCCGCGTGAACCGGAGCGCGGTGGAGCGCCGCGCGGCGACGATCCCCACGCGGCGCACGGTGAAGAAGGATTGGCAGGCGGCGTGGCTGCTGCGCGCCATCACGCTCATCGATCTCACCACCCTCGCGGGCGACGACACGCCGAGCAATGTGCGGCGTTTGTGCGCGAAGGCGCGCGAACCGGTGCGCGACGACATCCTGAACGCGCTCGGCGCGATGCATCTCGGGATCACCGTGGCGGCGGTGTGCGTGTATCACGAGCTGGTGGGCGTCGCGGTCGCCGCGCTCACGGGCAGCGACATTCCGGTCGCGGCGGTGAGCGCGGGGTTCCCGGCGGGGTTGAGTCCCTTCAGTACGCGGCTCGCGGAGATCAAGGCGAGCGTCGCGGCGGGCGCGCAGGAGATCGACATCGTGATCACGCGCGCGCATGTGCTCACGGGCGACTGGGACTCATTGTACGATGAGGTCCGCACGTTCCGCGACGCCTGCGGCGATGCGCACCTCAAGGCGATCCTCGCCACGGGCGAACTCGCGACGCTCACGAATGTCGCGCGCGCGAGCCGAGTCGGCGATGATGGCGGGCGCCGACTTCATCAAGACGAGCACCGGCAAGGAGAGCGTGAACGCGACGCTGCCCTTCGGCGTCGTGATGGCGCGCCAGATCCGCGAGTACCACGAGAGCACGGGCGTCGCCGTGGGCTTCAAGCCGGCCGGCGGGATCCGCACGGCCAAGAACGCCACGGACTGGATGATCCTCATGAAGGAAGAGCTCGGCGACGAATGGCTGCGCCCTGAATTGTTCCGCCTCGGCGCCAGTTCGCTGCTCACCGACATCGAGCGCCAGCTCGAGCACGCGGCCACGGGGCGCTACGCCGCCGCGTATCGCATGCCAATGGTCTGACCGTGACATCACTCCGGAGAATGCGCGCATGACCGTCGCCGAGATCTTCGAGACGATGACCTACGGCCCCGCGCCGGAGAGCGCGAAGCCGGCGCTCGACTGGATCGCGGCGCACGGCGGCGAGTTCGGCCATTTCATCGGCGGGAAGTTCACGCGGGCGAAAGGCGGCAAGCTTTTCGCGACGATGAATCCCGCGACCGGCAAACCGCTCGCGCGCGTCGCGCAGGGCACCGCGAGCGACGTGAACGCCGCGGTGAAGGCGGCGCGCGCGGCGTATCCCGCGTGGAGCAAGCTGCCGGGGCACGAGCGCGCGCGGCACTCTGTACGCGCTCGCGCGCGCGGTGCAGAAGAATTCGCGGTTGCTCGCGGTGCTGGAGAGCCTCGACAACGGCAAGCCGATCCGCGAGACGCGCGACTTGGACATTCCGCTCGTGGCCCGGCACTTCTACCACCACGCGGGCTGGGCGCAGCTCATGGAGAGCGAGTTCGCCGGCTACGGATCGCTCGGCGTGGTGGGGCAGATCATCCCGTGGAATTTCCCGCTGCTCATGCTCGCGTGGAAGGTCGCGCCGGCGCTCGCGGCGGGGAACACGAGCGTGCTGAAGCCGGCGGAATTCACGCCGCTCACGGCGCTCTGCTTCGCCGAGCTCGCGGCGCGCGCGGGGCTGCCGCCGGGCGTGCTCAACATCGTGACCGGCGACGGCGAGACCGGCGCCGCGCTGGTGGACGCGACGACGTCGACAAGATCGCGTTCACCGGTTCCACCGAGGTGGGCCGCGTGATCCGCCGAGCGACCGCGGGATCGGGCAAGAAGCTCTCGCTCGAACTGGGCGGGAAGAGTCCGTTCATCGTGTTCGAGGATGCGGACCTCGATAGCGTCGTCGAGGGCGTCGTGGACGCGATCTGGTTCAATCAGGGGCAGGTCTGCTGCGCCGGCTCGCGGCTGCTCGTGCAGGAGGGGATCGCCGAGCGTCTCACCGACAAGCTGCGCGCGCGCATGGAGAAGCTGCGCGTCGGCTCGCCGCTCGACAAAGCGGTGGACATGGGTGCGATCGTGGCGCCGGTGCAGCTCGAGCGCATTCGCATCGCTGGTCGCGAAGGGCATCGAGGAAGGCGCCGAGATGTGGCAGCCGAGCTGGGCGGTGCCGAAGGAGGGAAGCTTCTATCCGCCGACGCTGTTCACCGAGGTCGCGCCGAGCAGCACGATCGCGCAGGTGGAGATCTTCGGCCCGGTTCTGGTGAGCATGACCTTCCGCACGCCGGAGGAGGCGGTCGCCCTCGCGAACAACACGCCGTTCGGCCTCGCGTCGAGCGTGTGGACCGAGAACATCAATCTCGCGCTGGACATCGCGCCCAAGATCAAGGCGGGCGTCGTCTGGGTGAACTGCACGAACATGTTCAATGCGAGCGCGGGATTCGGGGGGTATCGCGAATCCGGATTCGGGCGGGAAGGTGGGCGGGAGGGGATGTATGAGTACGTGAAGCAAGACTGCGGCTGTCGGCCGTCGGCTGTCGCCTGCCAAACGCCTGCCTGCGACAGCCGACAGCCGACAGCCTGCCGTCGACCGCACTCCGAAGCTCTTCATCGGCGGCAAGCAGGCTCGCCCGGACTCCGGATATTCGCGGAGTGGTGAAGGGCGCTGGCGGTCGCGCGATCGGCGAAGTGGGAGAGGGAAATCGCAAGGACATCCGCAACGCCGTCGAGGCCGCGCATGCGGCCAGCGGTGCGTGGGCGCGCGCGAGCGGGCATGCGCGGGCGCAGATCCTGTACTACATCGCGGAGAATCTTTCGGTGCGCGCAGGAGAGTTCGCCGCGCGCATCGAGCAGATGACGGGGAAGGGCGGGGGCGCCGCCGAGGTCGAGGCGAGCATCGCGCGGCTGTTCACGTACGCCGCATGGGCCGACAAGTGGGACGGCGCCGTGCATTCCGTGCCGATCCGCGGCGTGGCGATGGCGATGAACGAGCCGATCGGCGTGATCGGCGTCGGCGCGCCGGAGCTCTCGCCGCTGCTCGGGTTGATCTCACTCGTGGCGCCGCTGGTCGCGACCGGGAATACCGTGGTCGCCGTGCCGAGCGAGGCGCACCCGCTCGCCGCGACCGATTTCTACTCCGTGCTCGAGACGAGCGATGTGCCGGCCGGCGTGATCAACATCGTGACGGGCGCGAAGGACGCGCTGTCACTGGTGCTCGCCGAGCACGATGATGTGGACGGCGTGTGGTATCAGGGAACGCGCGACGGCGCCGCCGCGATCGAGAGGGCGAGCGCGTCGAACATGAAGCGCACGTCTTGCGAATGGAGCGCGCGCGACTGGACTGAGCGACGGCGAAGGGCGGGAGTTCCTGCGCGAGGCGACGCAGGTGAAGAATATTTGGATTCCGTACGGGGAATGATCTAACTACAACTGACGGGAAGCGGGAAGCGGGAAGCGCCGCGATGATGCGAGAACAGCGCGTGAGCTCAACGCGCAGTCGTCGCCGATCGCGGCGCTTCCCGCTTCCCGCTTCCCGCGCAGTTCGTTCAGTGGACTTCCAGCACCATCACCACCGGCCTGTGCAACGCCGCCCCCGGCGTCACCGTGCCGTCCGGCGCGAACCGATCCCAGCCACTCGTCGCAATGAAGTAGAATTTCTCGCCCACCATCACACCGTGATTCGGCTCGTTGAGCACGGGCAGGTTCGCGGCGAGCGTCGACTCCACTTCTCGATCTTCGTCATCGTCCGGTCCAGATCCAGCCGGATCACGCGGTCGAGCGGCAGTCCGTTCTGGATCGCGATCAATGAATGCCCCGCGAGCGCCATGCCGTCGATGCCGTTGATCGCGGCGTGCGCGTCGTTCTCGAGCCATGTCACTTTGCCGGTCGCGCGATCCACGACGGCGATGCCCTTGATGTAGTCGGCCACGAAGAGCCGTTTGCCGTCGGGCGCGGCCACGGGCTGCTGCGGGTTCGGGAAGATCCCCGGCGGCACGAGCTGCTCCAGCGAATCGCGCCCCTCGCGGATCACGTACACGCCGCCGCCGGTCGCGTCGCTCGTGAACACGTCGCCGTTCTTCGCCACGGTGAGGTCGCCGAACACATGATCGGCGCTGTCGTCCGCCAGGTCGTAGCTGCGCATGAGCAGATCCGGTCGAGAGATTCAGCCGCAGCACGGCGCTGCTGCCCGAATCGCCCGGCGCGAGCGCGAACGCCTCGGGCATCCCGGCGGTGGTGGCCCAGAGTGCGTGGCGCGCGGCATCCACATCGAGACCCATCATCGCCATCACGCTGTCGCGCGCCGGCGGAACGAAGTCGCTCCACTGCCCGCCCTGTCGCACGATGACCTTCCGTTCGCGAATGCTGCTCAAGAAGAAGCGTCGCGTCGCCGAATCGTACGCGATGTCCTCGGCCACGAACTCGCTGTCGGGCACGATGAATGCCATCACCGGATGCCCCACCGCTTCGCGATTCTTCGCGATGCGCGCGAGCAGCTCCTTCCACCCGGGCGCGCCGCGCACGGGCGCGAGCAGCGAATCGGCATCCATGTCCTTCACGAGCCCGGTGGCCGCGTACATCTTGAGCCACTTCATCGCGCCCGCGGTGTCGTGCATCTGCGCGTCGGCGCGCGCCTGCGCGATCATGGTGCTCGGAAAGCCGTTCAGCTCCTTGTAGAGCAGCTCCGCATAGTGCCGGTACGCTTTCCAGTCGCCGTGCACGCGCGCCGAGTCCCCCGCCGCGCTCCGCTCGCGCCAGGTGGAATCACTTTGCGCGTTCGCCGACAATGCGGCGAGCGAAAGGCCGAAGGCGACAGCCGACAGCCGACAGCCTGTGGTCAAGCTCATTCCTCCCTCCCCGCCAACCGGTCCAGATCATCCGCCGCATTCTGCGCGCGGTCGAGCAACTGCGAGATCGTGTCCAAGACGTTGCCACCGCCGTGCAGCCGCAGCAAGCCGAGGCGGATCGTCTCGAGCGCGGCGACGGTGGTCCCGAGTTCGCGCTTGGCCTCATCGCGGCGCTCGGCGAGCCGCGCATACTCGAATTCGCCGCCGGGCGCCCGGCCGTCGCGCGCGAGCAGCGCTGAAAGATTGTCGCCGTTCATCCGGATGCTCGCGGCGCGCGCCTCGAGGCGCTTCACCACGTCGGGGATGTCGCCGAGCTGTTTGCGCTGGTCCTTTGGCAGGGTCTCGTACAGCTCGAGCGCGGCGAGGCCCAGCGCGGCCTCGGTGGGGCGATTGAGCAGCTGCATGGGCGCCTTACGTCCGCGCGCGAGATGCCGCGCGAGCCAGGAGCCGACGCTGCGTGCCCCAGAACCACTTCCGCAGCGAGCCGTCGAGCATCACGCCGGCGCGGCGGCCCAGCATCGGGATGCCGAGCGCATTGCAGAGCAGGAAGCCGCTGCCGGCGGCGATGCCGACGTACATCACGAGGTTGTCCGATCCGATCGGCGTATGCTTGTACAGCGAGCGCGTACCCGATCAGGTAGGCCAAGCCCGCCGACGAACAGCCCGAGCACACTCCACGAGGTGGCGCGCACGATCTGCATCCACTTCGGGATCTCGGACGCGGTGAAGCTGAGTTCTTCGCGGCGCGCTTCGCGCCAGCGGTCGAGCGCGAGGCGCAGATCGGCCACGGTAGTAGCCGGCGACGAGCGCCCGGCGCGTGAGGCTCAGAGTGGAATCCGAGCTGCGCGAGCGCCGGCAGCATCGTGATCGCCGGCGGTGTACGCGGCGCTCGCCCAGTCCTTCTTGACGACATCGCCGATCACCGAGAGCGTGCCGATCAGGATCCACACGTTGAAGAACGTCCGCGCGGGATTCTGCGACTCCAGCCACACTCTGATGGGCGGCGGCACATCCAATCGTTGCATCGCGTCCGTCTCGAGCGCGGCGGCGAGCGACTTCGCATCGGTGAATCGCGCGGCCGGATCCTTGCGCAGGCAGCGATCCACGGCCTGCCCGAGGAGCCGCGGCACGGCGGCGACATCGGCGAGCACCGGCGGCGGCTCGTTCAGATGCTTCGCGATGATCGCCGTCGCGTTGGCGCCATCGAACGGCACGCTCGCGGTGAGCGCGTAGTACCCCACGATGCCGAGCGAATAGAGATCGCTCCGCGCATCCACCACGTCGCCGGCGCCTTGCTCGGGGCTCATGAAATGCGCGGTGCCCATGATCTTCGAGCCATCGTCGCCGCTGTCGTGCGCGCCGGAGCGCGCGATGCCGAAGTCGGTGACGAGCGCGCGGCCGCTCTCGCGCTCGAGCAGGATGTTGTCGGGCTTCACGTCGCGGTGGACCACCGCGTGATCGTGCGCATGTCCGAGCGCCCATGCTACCTCCCGCAGCAGCTTCGCCGCCGGGGCGGGGGCGAGCGGCCCATGGTCGCGCACGCGCGTGCCGAGCGTTCCGCCGTCCACGTACGTCATGACGAAGAAGACGTAGCCGCCGGCTTCGCCTACGCGGTGGATGGGCACGATGTTCGGATGCGAGAGATTCGCCGCCGTGCGCGCCTCGCGCAGGAATCGAGCGCGTGCATCCGGCTTCGCGGCGAGGAAAGGGCTCAACACCTTGATCGCGACGAGCCGCTCCAACTGCACCTCGCGCGCGAGATACACGACGCCCATCCCGCCGCGCCCCAGCTCGCGCTCGAGCGAATATTCGCCCGCGAGCGCCTGCTGCAACGCGACGAAGTCGCCATCCAGCGCGTAGGGATTATTCACGAAGCTGTAGTTGTAGTTACGATGCCCGATGAACGATGCCCGATGAACGGCACCTATGCAGCAAGTACGGGCAATCCCTTCCGCGAGTTCCGTCCGCTCTCGATGATGCCGCCACCGAGCATCCGCGTGCCGTCGTAGACCACGATGGACTGCCCCGGGCTGATCGCGCTCACCGGCTCGTCGAGCGCCAGCTCGATCTCGGCGCCGTCCGAACGCACCAGTTCGGCCGCCGCCGGCGCCGCGTGGTGGCGGATCTGCACGTGCACTTGCGCGCCCACGGCCGGCGCGTCGGCGAGCCAATTCACCTCGCGCGCGATCACGCCGCGCCCGAGCAGTTCCTCGCGCGGCCCGATCACCACGGCGCGCTCCGCGGGCCGGATCGCGACGACGAACATCGGCTCGGCGTTTCCGCCGGGCACGCCCTTCCGCTGGCCGATGGTGAAACGCGCATAGCCGCGATGCTCGCCCACCACGCGGCCATCGCTCGTCACGAACGGACCGGGCAGGAGCGACGGCGTATTCGCGCCGAGCTCGCGCGCGATCACCTTCGCGTGATCGCCGTCGGGCACGAAGCAAATGTCCTGGCTCTCCGGCTTCTCGCTCACCACCGACAGCCCGAGCGCGCGGGCGCGCGCGCGCGTCTCGTCCTTGCTCAGGTCGCCGACCGGCAGCAGCATGCGCGACACCACCGCGCGGTCGATCCCCCACAGGAAATAGCTCTGATCCTTCCGATGATCGCGCCCGCGGTGCAGTTCGCCATTCATCGCGCGCGCGTAATGGCCGGTGGCGATCCAGCGCGCATCGAGCGCGTCGGCCTTGTGCACGAGATCGCGGAACTTCGTGAAGGTGTTGCAGCGCACGCAGGGGATGGGCGTGCGGCCCCGCGTCGTACTCGTGCACGAAGTCGCGCACTACGTCGCGGCTGAACGCGGTCTCGAGATTGAGCACATAGTGCGGCACGCCCACGCGTTCGCACACGCGGCGCGCGTCGTCGATCGAGTCGAGCGAGCAGCACGGGCGGTCGGGAACATCCTCGCCGTAGCAGAAGAGCTTCATGGTCACGCCGATCACGTCGTAGCCCTGCTCGGCGAGCACGGCGGCGGCCACCGAACTGTCCACGCCGCCGCTCATCGCGACCAGCACCCGCTCGCGCGGCATGATCAGTTCGCGGCGCCCGCGAGGCGGCGTGCCTTGGCGACCAGCTTGGGGAAGACCTGCGCCACGCGGTCGAGCTGCTCGGCCGTGGTGAGCGAGCCGAGGCTCATGCGGATCGCGGCGACCGCCACATCGCGCGGCGACCCGATCGCGCACGAGCACGTGCGACGGATCGACACTCCCGCTCTGGCACGCGGAGCCCGAGGAGCAGGCAATGCCGGAGAGGTCGAGCGCCATGAGGAGCGATTCGCTGTCGGTGCCGGGCACCGAGATGCTCAGCACGTGCGCCGCGCGCGGCGCGTTCGCTGCATGCACCACGGCGTCGGGGATCGTCGCCAGGAGCGCCGCCTGCAGCTTGTCGCGCAGTGCGCCGAGGCGCTTGAGCTCCTCGTCCATCTCGAGCATGGTGAGCTCGGCTGCGCGCGCGAGTCCCACGGCGGCCGCGACATTCTCGGTGCCGGGGCGCTGGCCGCGGTTCTGCGAGCCGCCGTGCTGCAGCGGTTCGAGCGGCGAGCCGCGGCGAATGTACAGCGCGCCGATGCCCTTGGGCGCGCCGATCTTGTGGCCCGAGAACGCGAAGTAATCGAACGACTGCGACTTCGCGTCCACCTTCACCTTGCCGAACGCCTGCACGCCGTCGGTGTGGAACAGCGCGCCGCGCGCCTTGGCCGCGGCGGCGAGGGCGGGGATGTCCTGGATCGTGCCGATCTCGTTGTTCACCCACATCACTGAGACGATCGCGACATCGTCGCCCAGCGCGGCGTCGTACGGACTTCCGGTCGACGACGCCGTTCGCATCGACGGTCACGATTCGTTCCTCACCGCCTTCGGCCGCCACATGGTGCACTGCCGCGAGCACGGCCTTGTGCTCGATGGGCGTGGTGACCGCGACGCGCTTGCCCTTGGACTTCAGCGCACGGAATGCGCCGAGGATGGCGAGATTGTCGCCCTCCGTGCCGCCGGAGGTGAACGCGATCTCGTCGGAAGTGGCGCCAATGCACTTGGCAATGCGATCGCGTGCCTCGTCGAGCGCGGCGCGCGCTTCGCGCCCCCAGCGGTGGGTGCTGCTCGGATTCCCGAAGCGGGGGCCATAGAACGGCTCCATGGCTTCGCGGACTTCCGCGCGGACGGGGGTAGTGGCGGCGTGGTCGAGGTAAATAGGGTCGGGCATAAGGCTTAAAGATAGTGAGGAATGACGACGCGTGTAGCACCCCGAACACCGTACTTGGTCACCCGAACTCCGCGTGTGGCGTTTGACGTGTGGTAACCGCGACTGCGGTGTCGGTACCAGCCCCGCCTCTGCAGGTACCACACGTCATACGCCACACGCGGAGTTCGGGTGACTAAGTACGGAGTTCGGGGTGCTACGCACGCCGTTATTGCTTGTAGATGACCCCGTCCTTCATCACGAACATGACATGCTCCATGATCGTGATGTCCGCGATCGGATCTCCCTTCACCGCAATGATATCCGCGTATTTCCCGGGCCTTATGGAGCCGATCTTCGCGGATTGGCCGAGTAGATCCGCCGCGCCCACGGTGGCCGCTTGCAGTGAGGCCAGCGGCGTCATGCCGAACTTCACCATGTAGGAGAATTCCTTCGCATTCGTGCCGAAGGGGCAGACGGAGATATCCGTGCCGAAGGCGATCTTCACGCCTTCCTTCACCGCGCGCTTGAAATTGTCGATCGCGATCTGATTGAGCCGGTCGGAATGCTCGAGGAAATCCGCGGGATAACCCGCGGCCGAGTCAATGCAGCCGATGGTCTCGAGCGTCGGCACGAGGTACGTGCCGTGTTGCTTCATGAGCTGGATGCCTTCTTCGTCGAGATAGCTGCCGTGCTCAATGGAATTCACGCCGGCGCGCACCGCCGCCTTGATGCCGGCGGCGTTGTGCGCATGCGCCGCGACGCGGAGCCCGAAATTGTGCGCCTCGTCCACGGCGGCGACGAGTTCTTCGTCGGTGAACTCGCGGGCGTTGGCATTGCTGTTGTGCGTGAGCACGGCGCCGGTGGAGAGCACTTTGATGAGATCCACGCCCTGGCCCGCGAGCATGCGCACGCGCTGCCGCACCTCCCACGGGCTGTTGGCCTCGCCGTAGCGCAGGTCCCACGGGAGCCCGATGTCCGGCGCCATGCCGGTGACCGCGCCGGCGCCGCCGGTGATCGTGATGTACGCGCCCGCGACGAACATCCGCGGGCCCGGAATGTCGCCGCGATTGATCGCGTCGCGCATCGCGACATCGACCAGCGCGCGGTACGTGCCCACGTCGCGGACGGTGGTGAAGCCCGCCATGAGCACGATCCGCGGATTGGGGATCGAGCGGAACGCTTCCTCGGCGGCGGTGCGCCGGAGTTCATCGAGCGGCTCGGGATCGTTCGCCGGGCCCACCAGGTGCGTGTGCATGTCGAGCAGACCGGGGAGCACGGTCATCGCGGAGAGATCGATGATCTTCGCGTCCTTCGGGATCGCGACCGACGGGCCGACCGCCGTCGATCATCCCATTCTTCACGAGGATGATCTGGTTCGAGAGCATCTTGCCGGCGTCGGCATCGAAGAATTTGCCGGCTTTGATGGCGGTGGTCTGGGTGGAGGCTGCCGAGACTCCGAGAAGGATTGCGATCGCGGCGTGCCGAAGCTGGCGCTTTGCATTCTATGGCTCCTGGAGTGCGCAGAAAGTAGGTAGAGAGTGGGACCCGGTACTGGCACTATCCACTCCGTCGTTTGGACGTAGCGCCGTCGGGATCTTGAGTCGCCAGAGTGGATGCTGCGGTATCCAGTGCCGACTCAATACTGGCGACGGCTTCCACGTCCAAACGACGCGCGTGCGTAGTGCTAGCTACCGATTCGCTACTCCTGCTTGTAAATGACGCCGTTCTTCATGACGAAATTCACATGCGCCATGAGGGAAATATCCTTGATCGGATCGCCCTTCACCGCCACAATGTCCGCGTATTTTCCCGCCTTGATGGAGCCGAGCATCTTGGATTGGCCGAGGAGATCGGCGGCGGAAACGGTCGCCGCCTGCAGCGCCTGCATGGGCGTCATCCCGTACTTCACCATGAGTTCGAATTCGCGCCCGGGATAGCGGAAGCCGCACACGGCGTTGTCGGTGCCGTAGGCGATCTTCACGCCGGCTTTCACCGCCTTCGTGAAACTGGCCATGTGGATCGTGGCGACGCTGTCGTGCATCAGGAAATCCTTGGGCAGGTTCGGATTCACCTGGATGCAGCTGTGCACCTCGAGCGTGGGCACGAGGTACGTGCCCTTCTCCTTCATCATCGCGATCACTTCGTCGTCCAGGAAGCTGCCGTGCTCAATGGACGCGACGCCGGCACGCACCGCGTTCTTGATCCCGTTCACGTTGTGCCCGTGCGCCGCGACCTTGAGGCCGAAGTTGTTCGCTTCATCCACGATCGCGGCGAGTTCCTCATAGGTGAATTCGCGCGCGAGGTGATTGCTGTTGTGCGTGAGGATGGCGCCGGTGACGAGCACCTTGATCACGTTCACGTTCTGGCCCGCGAGCAGCCGCACCTTCTGGCGTCCTTCCCACGGACTGTTCGCCTCGCCGAACTTGAGGTCCCACGGCAGGGTGATGTCGGGCGCCAAGCCGGTCATCGCGCCGGCGCCGCCGGTGATGGTGATGTACGCACCCGCGACGAACATTCGCGGACCCGGGAAGATCCCCGCGGCGATCGCGTCGCGCATCGCGACATCGACCAGCGCGCGGTACGTGCCCACATCGCGCACGGTGGTGAATCCCTCGAAGAGCACGGTCTTCGCGTTCGGGATCGAGACGTACGCCTCCTGCGCCGCCGTGCGTTCCAGTTCGTGCAGCGGCTCCGGGTCGGTGGTCCACGGCGCGACGAGGTGGCTGTGCATGTCGAAGAGCCCGGGCATCACGGTCATGCCGGAGAGATCGACGACCGTCGCATCCTTGGGGATCGTGAGGGACGGACCGACGGCCTGGATCAGACCATCCTTGATCAGGATGATCTGATTCGACAGAACGGTGCCGGCGTCGGCATCGATGAAATGGCCAGCTTTGATCGCGGTGACTTGGGCGCCTAGTGGCGCGACTGAGACTATCGCGGCGGCGATGGTACAGCGGATCGCACGAATCATCTGAATCGCTCCGGATGAAGGCGTAAGTCGCACCCCGAACTCCGTCATTGGTCCCCCGAACTCCGTGTGTGGCGTTTGACGTGTAGTAACTGCGACGGCGTTGCTGGTACCAGCCCCGCTGTCGCTGGTACCACACGTCAAACGCCACATACGGAGTTCAGGGGACTAAGTACGGAGTTTGGGGTGCGTTAGCAGGTCAGTCGTTGCACCGAAACTGCACCGCCATCCTCGCCCCGTCGAGATGCACCGGGTCACCGAGCTTCACCGGACTCGCCGCGTTCGCGCGGATCGCGGCGATCGCGGCGCCTGCTTCGTCGAGCGTGTCGATCACCACCATCCACCCGGCGCGCGCCGCGCAGGCGCTCGTGGTCACGCGTTCCTCGGCCGATCGCAGTGCGGGGGCGCCGCGCGTTTCGCGCAGATCGGGGGAGAGCAGGGGCGCCGCCTTCAGTCCCGTGGCCTGCGCCACGAGCGGATCATCGGCCGTGAGGATCACCGCGTCCCGCGGCAATGTGGAGGCCCATGTCACCACCGGCGCGTACGCCTCCGCCTCGTGGCGCTGCGGCACGATCCAGCCATCGTTGCGGTAGCCGCGAATGTTGAGGCGCGCGCACGTCGCCACGGGAAGCAGCAGCAACACCGCGGCGATCGCGGCGCGTGGGACCTTCGCGACATAGCGCTCCGGCACGAGCGCCGCGAGCGTGCATGCGCCGCCCACGAGCAGGATCATCAAGAGCGGCAGGATCCCCCAGAGGAACCGGTCCGGGCTGATGGGCCAGATGAGCACGACGGCCAGGTAGCCTGTCGTTCCGAACAGCGCCACGGAGCGCCAACCGCGCACGTGCCAGAGGCCCGCCGCTGTCGCGAGCGAGCGCGAGCACCATGCCGGGCGCGCTCCACGCCTGGCGTCCCACGCGCAGCAGTCCGCCCACTTGATGACCCATGAGCGCGAACAAGTCGCCGATGCCGTTCACGCTCTCGCGCCACATGCCGCCGTAGCTGCCGTAACTCCCCGTCCACGCCGCGGGGATCTCGTGCGCGTGCTGGCGCGTGAACGCCACCCACGCGAGCGTGGGAATGAGCATGAACGCCGCGAGCATCGCCTCGCGCTGGCGCACGGCCACGGGCTTCCCCGGTTCCGTCGCCATGCGCCACGCGACCGCGAGCGTCACCGGCAGCAGGATCGTGCGCGCGAGCGGCAAGAGCGCCGCGATCACCGCCGCGCCGATCGCTCGGCCGCGCGACGGCGGCGCGGCATCGTCCGGCTCATCGGCGAGATCGAACGTCAGCCCCAGCAGCAGCCACGAGAGCGGCTCGGAGAAGAGCGTGCCCGTCACGGCGCGCGCCGGCACCATGAGCACGGCGGCCGCAGCCAGGAGCGGCGCGCCCCAGCCGAGCGAGAAGCGCCGCGCGCCCCAGCGTCCCCACGCCACGACGCTCGCCGCCGCGAGCAATGCGTTGCCGGCCTTCAGCCAAGCGATGGCCCCCAGCGCGGCCACCGGCGGCCGCAGGAGACTCCAGAGCGCGAGCCACGCCGGGTAGAGCGGAGGATAGTGCACCCCCGCGGGCGCGCCCGGCAGCGCGAGATGATGGTAGCCCGCCCCGGCAAGCAGACTCTTCGCGAGATCGGCGTAGATGCCGTCGTCGTAGAACACGCCCACCGGCATCGGCTCGCCGCGCGTGAGGGCGAGCACCGCGAGCGTGGCGAGCGCCGCCGCCCACGGCAGCGGCGGCGCTCAGCCGGTGTGCGGACGCGCCGCGCGTCACTCCACGCGCTTCGGCTGCTGGAGCACTTCGTTCATGCGCACGGCGTTCGCGAGCGCTTGCGCCTGCTTGTTCATCTTCGCGGCGCGACGCCGTATCACCGCGCTGCAGGAATGCCTCGCCGAGCACCGCCGCCGTCACGACGTAGCGCAGCGGGATGTCGGAACTGGCGCGGTCCACCCAGCGGTCCATGCGCATGAGCGTCGCGGGTCCCGCGTACACGGAATCCCAGAGCGTCTTCGATCCGATCAGATCGATCGCGCCGAATCCCTGGATCGGCACATAGCGCGGCGACACCGGCGCAGGCACCGGATTCAGCTTGGTGAGGATCCCTTCCTGAATGAGGTACCGCCCGAATCCAAGCTGCTGGCCGTAGCCCGCACTCGAGAAGTACATTGGGCGCTGCGGGTACGAATCCTTGATCATGCGCAGCACCAGCATCTGGTCGCGCGTGTAGACGCCCGGCCGCAGCACCGCCGTGATGGAGTCCTTCACGAACGTCGCGCCCTTGGGCAGCTCCTGGTAGCCCGGCACGGCATCCGCTTCTTCGAGCGTGAGCGTGAGCGGCGGCACGGTCGGCACGGGCCACGCGCGGTCGCGGTAGATCGCGGGGCCCTTCGCCGCGTCGTACGGCCGCGGCTTGCGGCGGATGATCTGCCGCACGTACCAGTCGGTGTTGAGCAGCGACGTCACGGCCACCGTCACATCCTGCCGCACGCCTTCCACTTCCTGCGCGTACCAGAGCGGGAAGGTGTCGTTGTCGCCGTTGGTGACCACGACGCCGTACGGCTCCACGGTGTTGAGCAGGTCCACCGCCCAATCGCGCGTGAAGGTGTCGCCCTTGCGGGGCGCGTCATGCCAATTGAACACGAGCGGCACGAACGCGAACAGCAGCAGCGGGCTCGCGAAAAGCCAGCTCTTCCGCGGGAATCGCGGCAGTCCGTCGTTCTTGCCGCTCCGCACCGCGGCGTCGGACGTGAAGAGCGATGCGACGATCTCCCAGAGCCACACGAGACCCAGCGCGGCCCACACGCTCCACGCCGAGTAGCTCCACAGGTAGAAATAATCGCGGTCGCGCACTTCGCGCGGCACGGTGTTGCCCAGGTCCGGCGACTGCGAATAGCCGTACTTGAAATTCATGTAGTAGATGAGCGCGAGCGTCACCGTGAAGATCAGCGGCCCGAAGAACCAGAAACTCACGCCGGTCTCGTTGCCAGTGCGCGACGCCGCCGAGCAGTCCGAGGAAGAGGAACACCAACGCGAACGCCAACTGGCGCCCGAAGTGGTTCTCATACGGATCCCGCTCGAATTGCCACGTGAAATAGTGCCACCACATGCCGATCTGTCCGGCGAAGAAATCGGTCTGACGCTGGGACAGGTCGGGCTTCCCGAACTGCACGCGGTTGATGTTGTCCTCGAGCCGCTGCTTGGTGGTGGCGGAGAAGGTGCAATCCCAGTGGAACTCGGTCATGCAGCCGGTGGGCTCGCCCTCGTTGATCGCCGGGAAATGCGCGCTCCGAATGGGCTCGAAGGTGAACACGGTCATGCCGAGTCCCATCGCGAGCAGCGCGCCCGCGACGAGCTTCCACCGCAGGATGGTCTGCCACCGGCGCGCGAGCACCGCGACGCCCACCGCGGGCATCACGAGGAAGCCGGCCGGATGGTTCGTGTAGCCGAGCCCGATGAGATACGCGATGAGGACGAGGATCTTGTCGGCCTTGGGGCCGTCCGGGTCATCGCACCAGAGCACGGTGAGCCAGCTCACGATCGCGAAGAAGGCGAGCGACAAGGTATACGGTTTCTCGTTCACCACGCTCTGGCTCCAGACCGTGAACACCGTGGCGCCGATGAGCGTCGCGACGGCGGCGCCGGTGATCCGCTGCCACTTCTCGGGCAGCCAATACGAGAGCACGCGCTCGACGATCAGGAACCACATGCCGCTCGACACCGCGCTCGCGAGCGCGGCCAGCGAGTTCACGTTCACCGCCGCGCCCGACGCCGATCGGCAGCAGCGTGAAGAAGCGGCCGATGATCACGAAGAACGGATTGCCCGGCGGGTGCGGGAGCCCGAAGGTGTACGCCGCCGTGATGTATTCGCTGGCGTCCCACATCGCGGTGCTCGGCGCAAGCGTGTAGAGATAGAGCAGGAAGACCGCCAGCGACGCGATGCCGGCGGCGAGGTACGAGGGGCGATGGTCGAGCGCGGGAGCCTTCGGCGGCATCAGGGATCCGGGATCAGGAGAGTGGTCTCGAGCGCCGCGCGCACCGGCGCGGCGTCGAGGCCGGCGAGCTTCACCGGCAACGCGAGCAGTTCGTACATACCATCCGCGGCGCCGCGGAGGTCCAGATTCTCGAGAATGTACGCGCCGCCGGCGAAGAGCGCTCGGTGCGCGGGCAGGGTCTTGCTCTCGCGCTCATCGACGCTCGGCGCGTCGACGCCCAGCAACTTGAGGCCGCGCGAGACGAGCGACTCGATGGCCGCCGACGCGAGAGCACCGGCCACGCCGCGGGGAAGGTGCCGCCGGCGATCGAGCAGTTCGTGCGCAGCAGCAACCGCTCGACCGGCGCGGCGCCCAGCGCCGCGAGGTCGCGCAGTTCGAGCGTGCGCGGCGCGGCGCTCGATCGTGAGCACGCGCGCCGCGCCCGCGAACGCGTCGAGCGGCATCGCGTCCGCCGCCGCCCAGCCATCGCTCACGTGCAGCGGCGCGTCGGCGTGCGTGCCGCAGTGCGGGCTCGTGGTGAACGCCGACAGGTTCACGCTCGCGCCGTCGGCGATCCGCCAGGTCCAGCCGCAGCTGTACGGCGTGTCGCCGGGCCACTCCGGCGTGCCGGGTGCCAGCGCGATGGAGATGTCGCGCAGCGTCACTTCGACGGGCCCGCGCCGAACACGCGCGAACGCACTTCCCAGAGGGCGGGGAAGAAGCGCTGGCTCACGGTGCGCGACAGATACTTCGCGCCGAGCGTGCCGCCGGTGCCCGACGTGCCGGGGCCGATGATGCGCTCCACGAGTTGCACGTGCAGGAAGCGCCATCGCGCGAAGCCCTGCTCGTATTCCAGAAGCTCTTCCGCGAGCAGGAACAGCGGCGTCGCCTCGGCACCGGCGGTGTAGATCGACTCGGCGGTCTCCCCGTTCGCCTTGAGCACCGCCTCGAAGAGCGACTGCAGCGTGGGGCGCGAGAGCCACTGCTGCACGATGGCCGGCGGCGCGCCGTGCTCGCTCACCGCGTTCAGGAACGTCTGCTCGCGCAGCCCGCTCGCGGCCTCGATCGCGCGGAACTGCGCGCTCTGCGAGCCGCTGGAGGTGCCGAGCGAGCCGCGGAATTGCGCGAAGCGCTGCGGCGGGAGCGTGTCGAGCGCGGAGAGCTGGTCGGCGACGATCCGCACGAGCGCGTTGAGGCGCTTGGTCACGAAGATGGCGCCGGTGACGTCGTGCGCCTCGAGCCGCGCGAACAGCCCCTCCATCTCGCGCAGGATCACCTTGAACCAGAGCTCGCTCGCCTGATGCACGACGATGAACAGCAGCTCGTCGGGCTGCTCGGGCTTGGACTGCGCGCGCTGCAGCGAGAGCAGCTCGTCGAGCGCGAGATACGTGGGATAATCCATGGCGGTCAGAAGGAGGACACGTCGAGCACGGCGAGATCATCCACTTTCATCGTTTCGCTCGTGTGGAACGGCTCGCCATAGCGCGCGCGGATGAGCGAGCCGTAGTGCGCGGAGTGATGGCGGATGATCTCGAAGAGCGAATCGGTGTTGGGGAAGACCTCGCCCGCCTGCACGGCGCCGGCGAATTGCGATTCGTATGCGCGCACGGCCTCCATCTTCTGCTCGAACACATCCGTGATGTCCACCACGAATGTCGGCTTCACGTGATCCTCGCGGTAACTCAGGCAGTGGATCACTTTGCGCGGACGGTGCGCCTTGGCGCCCGCCGCCGCGTACTTCGCGAGCCCGGAGAGAAAACATGCGTCGCGCACGAGCTCGGCGGTGATGCGGTGGTCGGGGTGGCGGCCGCCGAACGCCGGCGCGAGCACGACCTGCGGCTGCAGCCGCCGGATCTCGCGCACGAGCGCGGCGCGTGATTCGTCGGTGTTGTGGATGCCGGCGTCGGGGAGCCCGAGGTTCACGCGCTCGGCGATCCCAAGGATCTCCGCGGCGCGCGCCGCTTCCTTCTCGCGGAGCTCGGCCGAGCCGCGCGTGCCCATCTCGCCGCGCGTGAGATCGACGATCGCCGTGCGATGACCCTGCTTGGCGCTGCGGGCGAGCGTGCCGCCGCAGGTGAGTTCGACATCATCTCGGTGCGCAGCAATGGCGAGAATTGTTACCGGTGGCATGGCGGGGAATATACTCTCCGCTCGCGGCGTCTCGGAGAACCCCGAAATGCGTACTTGGTCCCCCCAACGCCGCGTGTGGCGGCTGGCGTGTGGTACCTGCACATGCGGGGCT
The DNA here is from genome assembly GCA_963732065.1 of uncultured Gemmatimonadaceae bacterium. Classification (GTDB taxonomy): domain Bacteria; phylum Gemmatimonadota; class Gemmatimonadetes; order Gemmatimonadales; family Gemmatimonadaceae; genus DATKOH01. The sequence goes on from CAVSYH010000020.1 coordinate 97,597, forward strand.
CGGTACCAACCCCGCCACCGTAGTTACCACACGTCAGACGCTACACGCGTGATTCGGGGGACCAAGTACGCCGTTCCGTATTTGGACGACCGGCCGATCCGATGTACATTCCGCCGTGCCCGATACGCCCAGCTGGTCTGAACTCGGCGCCCTGTGGCCCAACCGGAGTGCGAGCCGCTTCGTCGAGGCGGGCGGGCAGCGCTGGCATGTGCAACTCTTCGGCGATGGGCCGCCGCTGCTCCTCATTCACGGGACGGGCGCCGCGACCCACACGTGGCGTGATCTCGCGCCGCGCCTCGCGACGCGATTCACGGTGATCGCGCCCGACTTGCCCGGCCACGGGTTCACCACCGCGCCGCGCACCGATCTCCTCTCGCTCGACGGCATCGCCAAGGAAGTCGGCGTCCTGCTCGATGCGCTCGGCGTCGCGCCGGTGGCCGGCGTCGCGCACGCCGCGGGCATGGCGGTGCTGCTGCGCCTCGCGCTCGACCGGAGCGTGCCCTTCAAGACGCTGGTGGGGATCAACGCGGCGCTCACGCCGCCGCGCCGCCAGATGTGGACGCTGCTCGCGCCCGCCGCTCAAGTCTCGTCGCGGAACTCCTTCGTGGACGGACTCGGCACCGAGATGGCGACCGCTTCGCTCGAGGATTCGCTGCTGCGCTCCACCGGATCGTACATGTCGCCGGAGCAGGCGGCGCTCTACGGCGGATTCCTGCGCTCGCGCCGCCACATGGGCGCCGTGACGCACGATGTTCGCGAACTGGGATTCCGTGAAGCTCCAGCGCGACCTCGCGAACTTGACGACGCCCGTCACGCTCGCCGTGGCGCTCAACGATCCGTGGGTGCCGCCGCGGAGCGCCGACCGCCTCGCCGGCGCGTTCCCCCGCGCACGACTCGTCGAGATCGGCGACTGCGGGCATCTCGCGCACGAGGAGAAGCCGGGGCTGGTTGAGACGGTGATCGTCGAGTGCGCCCAACGGGAGGGTGTGTTGCCGCCGCCCGTCGCGCGAGTCGTCACTGCAGACTGAGACGCTAGACTGAGACGTTAGAAGGCGTTCTTGAGTCGCGCGTGCTGGCGTCTAGGTCTAGCGTCTAGGTCTGCCGTTATTCATACCGCAACGCCTCCACCGGATCCAACCGCGCTGCCCTGATCGCCGGATAGATCCCGAACGTCACGCCGATCAGGATGCTCACGAAGACGGCGATGAGCGTGATCCCCACGGGCGGGCGGGCGCTGCACGCCCATGAGCGACGTCACGCCCATCCCGAAACTCAGTCCGATCACGATGCCGATCGCGCCGCCGATGCCGGTGAGCGTCGCGGCCTCGAGCAGGAACTGGAACAGGATGTCGGCGCGGCGCGCGCCGAGCGCTTTGCGCACGCCGATCTCGCGCGTGCGATCGGTGACCGAGACCATCATGATCGCCATCACGCCGATGCCGCCCACGAGCAGCCCCACGCCCGAGAGCCCGATCATCACGCCGAAGAATACCCCGGTGAGCTACTTGAACACGTCGAGGATCTGGTCCTGCGTGATGAAATCGAAAGTGTTGGGTTCGCCGGGGCGCAGGTGGCGCATGTTGCGCATCGCGACCATCACCGCGTCCTGCGCGTCTTCCGCGCTCACGGACGTCTTCGGCTTCACGCCGATGAACAGCGCGTTGGTCTTGTCGATGTGATAGGCGTGGTCGGCGAAGCGGAAGGGCACCACGCCGCCCACTTCCTGGCCGGGCGGCGCGAACATGTTGTCCGCCTCCTGCAGCACGCCGATCACCGTGACGGGGCGGGTGCGCACCTTCATCGACTTGCCGATCGGATCCTGCTGGCCGAACAGCTTGTTCGCGAACTTCTCGGTGATCACGAACACCGGCGCGCCGCTCGACATCTCCGAGCGGCTGAACCAGCGCCCTTCGATCAGTTCGCCGCCCTGGATCTCGCTGTACCGATCGTCGGCGCCGAAGATGGTGAGCGCCTGCGAGCGGTTCGCACTGGTACTCCAGCTTGCCGAAGAGCTGCGCCCAGATCGCCGGCGTACTCGATCTCCGGCAGCTGCGCGACGCGCTCGGCCTCCGCCTCCACGAGATCGGGGCGGATGCGCACATACTTCGGCAGCCGGTCGGGATTCAGCGGCGTTTGCGAGAAGAACTTCATCACGTAGAACGTGGTCGGGACCCGCGATCTCGATCGTGTGGATGATCTGATCGCGGATGCCCGTCCACGATCGCCGCCATCGTCATCACGGTGGACACGCCGATCACCACGCCGAGCATCGTGAGGGCCGAGCGCAGCTTGTTGGCCCGCAGCGTGTCGAGGGCGATCGCGACGTTCTCGCGGATCGCTTCGCCGAAGTCTCATTCGGCGCGCATCGCGGCGATCGGATCGAGCTGCGACGCGCGGTCCGCGGGGAGGATGCCGAAGATGACCCCGACGCCCGCGCCGAGCGCGAGCGCGAGGAACACCGACCACGCGCGTGACGCGCGCCGGCAGCGGCGTGACGCAGGCGACGACCGCGGCGAGCACCGCGCCGGCGATCACGCCGAGCGCACCGCCCAGCATCGACGAGCATGACCGCCTCGGCCAGGAATTGCTTGCGGATGTCGCGGCGCGTCGCGCCCACCGATTTGCGGATGCCGACTCTCGCGCGTGCGCTCGGTGACCGACATCAGCATGATGTTCATGATCACGATGCCGCCGACGACGATCCCGATCGCGACCACCGCGGGGATCACGCTGAAGAGCACGCTGGTGAGGCTCTTCCAGAAGGCGACGAGCGCATCGGCCGTCTCGACGGAGAAATCGTTCTCCTGGCGCCGGGCGCAGGTGGTGCGCGACGCGCATCGCCTCCTCGGCGCGCGCCATCGCCGTCGGCCACGTCGTTCGCCTCGCGCATCTTCACGCGATCACCGTGGTGGTCTTCCGCTTGCCGAAGAGCATCTCGAACTGCGGGAGCGGCAGCAGCACGAAGCCGTCGAAGCTCTGGCCGAGCACGCGGCCTTTGCGCGCGATCACGCCGATCACCGTGAACTGCTGCCCCGATGATGCGGATCGTCTGGCCGACGGGCTCGACGTTCTCGAACAGTTTCTCGGCGATGTCGTGCGCCGACCACGACGACGGGGCGTTGCTGGTCGAGGTCGAGCCGCTCGAGCGGGCGGCCGCTCTCGAAGCGGTAGTCCTGCACCACCTGGTACTCGGGCGGTGATGCCGAACACGAGCACGTCGCCGAGCGTGCGGTCGCGCCACACGACGTCGGCCTGCGGCGTGGGCCAGCCGCTCTGTGATGCCGATCGCCTCGGCGTCGGGGATCGCGGCGCGCACGACCTCGGCGTCGGCGAGCGTGATGCGCGGGCGGCGTTGCGACGAGCCGCATCGCGTCTCTCGTCGTAGAGCCCGACGCGAATGCGGCGTGCGCCGCACCTGGAAGGCGTTGGTGCCGATCATCGCGTCGGCGAGGTTCTCCTTCACGTACGCGTTCATCCCCTGGATGACCGCGACGACCGCGACGAGGAACGCGACGGAGACGATGATCCCGAGGAGCGTGAAGAAGCTGCGCAGCTTGCTGCCGCGGATCTGCGGCGAACGCGAGGATCAGGACGTCGAGGAACTGCATGCCTGAATCTAGCGGCGATTCGAGCATGACGCGCCGCAGGCTGGCTTCGAGTCCAACTGCAGACTTAGACGCTAGACCTGGACGTTAGAATGCGACGGCGCGAGTGGACGCTTTCTAACGTCTCAGGTCTAGCGTCTAGGTCTGCAGTTATTCGTAGCGCAGCGCCTCCACCGGGTCCAGGCGGCTCGCTCGCAGCGCCGGCACCATGCCGAAGATCACGCCGGTGACGGCGGCGCCGATGAGGGCGGCGACGACGGCGCCGGGCGGGACGACGCGGGAATGGGCGTCATCTTGATTGATCGATCACCGCGATGCCGCCGCCGATGATGAGGCCGGTGCTCGCGCCGATGCGTGGTGAGCGTCGCCGCCTCCACCAGGAACTGCCAGAGGATCGTGCCGCGCGTCGCGCCGAGCGCTTTGCGCACGCCGATCTCGCGCGTGCGCTCCGTGACCGAGATCATCATGATCGCCACGACGCCCACGCCGCCCACGAGCAGCCCGACGGACGCGAGTCCGATCATGAAGACGAAGAACGTGCCGGTGAACTGGTTGAAGCTCTGCAGGAGCTTGTCCTGGCCGACGATCGCGAAGTTGTCGATCGCGGCGGGGCGGAGGCCGCGCATGCCGCGCAGCGCGGCGGTCACGTCGTCCATCGCATCGTCGCGCGCCACGCCGTCGGCCGGCCGGATCGTCAGATCGAGGCCGCGGATCCACAGATCGAGATACTTGTGCCCGGTCTGGAACGCGACCTTCGCCTGCGGGCGGTCGGCGTCCTGTTCCGTGGGGGTGCCGAAGAATCCGACCGAGCTGTGGTACACGCCGATCACGTTGAACGGCACGCCATCCGCGAAGATCACCTTGCCGATGGGGCTCGACTCGCCGAAGAGCTGCTCCGCCATCTTGTCGTTGACGATCATGACGCGCGTGCCGGCCGCCGCTTCCGACGGCGTGAAATTGCGCCCCGGCTCGATCGTGCCGCCGTCCACGTCGGCCCAGTTCGCCGTGTACGCGTCGACGCCGGCGCCCTTGAGCTCGCGGTCCTTGTATTTGAATGACGCGGAGCCGTTCATGTGCGCGGTCACGACGTCGATCGTCGGGAGCGTCTGGAGCCGCTCGGCCTCGCGCAGCGTGATCGGCGGGTTGTGCCGGGACGGGCAGGTCTCGTCGGAGCCGTCGCAGTTCGAGAAGAGATCGGCGCGGCGGAAGACGAAGAAGCTGTTGGGGCCGACCGACGCGATGTCCGACTCGACCGACGCCTGGATGCCATGCACCGCGGCCGCCATCGCCGTCACGACGAACACGCCCACCGCCACGCCCATGATCGTGAGGAACGCGCGCACCTTGTTCGTACGCAGCGCCTCGAGCGCGATGTTGATCCCCTCGACGGTGGAGTAGAGGCGGTCGGAGAGGCTCACGCTATTCCTGCCTCATGGCCGCGACGGGATCGAGCCGCGCCGCGCGCGACGCCGGATACACGCCCGCCACGATGCCGGTGACCGTGCCGACGAACACGCCGAGCGCGAGCGACCAGAGGGTGACGTCCATCGGCAGCGAGAAGGCGACGCGAAGGATCGCGGCGATCCCAATGCCGAGCGAGACGCCGATCGCGGCGCCGACGGTGCTCAGCGTCGCGGACTCGGCGAGGAATTGCGCGCAGGATGTCGCGGCGGCGCGCGCCGAGCGCCTTGCGCACGCCGATCTCGCGCGTGCGCTCGGCGACGGCCACGAGCATGATGTTCATGATCACCATCGCGCCCACGACGAGCCCGACGCCGGGGATCACGACACCGGCAATGGTCATGATGCTCTTGATCTTGTCCCAGAACGCGAGCGCCGCCTGCGAGGTGAACATCACGAAGTTGTCTTGCTGCCCCGGGTGCAGTTTGCGGCGCCCGCGCATCGTCGCGCGCACCTGCTCCATCACGTCCTTCATCTGCGACACCGACGCGCTCTGGATGAGGATCGTCGCGAGCACGCCGGGCGGCTGCGTGAGCCGGCGGCCGGGCGACTTGAGCGGCACCACGGCGAACTTGTCGAGCGACTGGCCGAAGACGCTGCCTTGCGGGCAGCGCGACGCCCACGACCGTGTAGTTGATCCCGCCGATCTTGAGCTCGCGGCCCAGCGGATCGAGGTTCGGGAAGAAGTGCGTCGCGACATCGTTGCCGATGACCGTCACGAGCGAGCCGTGATCGAGTTCCTGCGGCGCGATCACGCGTCCCTTGGCGATGTCGATGCGCTGGATGGAGAAGAAATCGCCCGACGACGGCGAAGAGCTGCGCCTGCCGCCGCCGCGCGTACTGCGACTCCATGTACTGCTGCCACTGCGTGTTCCGCACCGCCCACTTGGTGCCTTCGGGCAGGCCATCGACCACCGGATGGATGTCGGCATCGCGCAATGTACGGCCGGCGCGTCCACTCCTTCCACTCGGCGTCGGTGACGTTGCCGATGTTGATGCTCGGGAAGCGGCGCAGCTCGAAGGTGTTCACGCCCATCAGCTTGCCGACGAAATCCTCCTCCATGTAGCGGCCCATGCCCTGCACGATCGTGATCACCGCCACGAGGAACATGACGCCGATCATGACGCCGAGCAGGGTGAAGAAGCTCTTGAGCTTCTGCACCCGGATCTGCTGGAGCGCGAGTTTGATGGCGTCGAGGAAGTGCATCTCTGAGTCCGGGGTTCACTGTTATTTCTACTGCAGACCTAGACGTCTAGACTGAGACGTTAGAAGGCGACTGCTAGCAGTGCCGTTCACGGTCATGTCAGCTTATTCGTATCTCAGCGCTTCCACCGGATCGAGGCGTGCGGCGCGGATCGCGGGGATCATGCCGAAGGCGATGCCGGTGACGCGCTCGCGACGAGCGCGAGGACGATCGCGATCGGCGGAATGCTCGCTTCGATGGGCGTCATTGCGCGGATCACGGCGGAGATCGCGCCGCCGGTGACGAGCCCGACGATCGCGCCGACGCTCGTCATCGTCGCGGCCTCCACCAGGAATTGCCACAGGATCGAGCCCCGCGTCGCGCCCAGCGCCTTGCGCACGCCGATCTCCCGCGTGCGCTCGGTGACGGAGATCATCATGATGGCCACGACGCCCACGCCGCCCACGAGCAGGCCGATCGCCGAAAGCCCGATCATGACGCGGCGATCGTGCCGATGATCTTGTTGTAGAGCTCGAGCACCTTCTCCTGCGAGCTCACGAAGAAGGTGTTCGTCTGCCACGGCCGCAGCGCGCGCCGGGTCCGCAGCACCGCCACGGCGTCATCCATCGCTTCGTCCTGCGCCACGCCGTCGCGGGGTTTCACGGTGAGATCGAGCCACCGGACGCCCACATCCAGACGCCGCCGCGCCGTCTCGAATGGGATGATCAGCTTGCCGTGGGCACCGGCATCGTCGAAGAAGTTCGGCGTCGGGTGATAGAGCGCCGATCACGAGGAACGGCTTCCCATCCACCGAGATCGTCTTGCCGACGGCCTCCGCCTCGGAGAAAAGGCGCTGCTTCAGATCGTCGTCGATGAGCGTGACCTGAGCGCCATCCGCGTTCTCTGATTCGGTGAAGCTCCGGCCCGGGCTGATATCGCCGCCCGTCACGTCGGTCCAGCCGGGCGTATACGCTTCCACCTGGGCGCCGGGGAGCGCGCGGTCCTTGTACTTGACGGACGACGAAGTGTTCACGTGCGCGACGACGCCGCGGATCGAGGGCTCCTTCGCGATCTCGGCCGCCTCGGCGATGGTGAGTGGCGCATAGCGGATCCACGGGCACGCTTCCATGCTGTTGCAATTGTTAACCGCGATCGGCCACTTCGTGATGTAGAACGTCGTCGGGCCCCGCCGCCGCGAATCCGGCCTCGACACCGGCGTTGATGCCGTGCACGGCCGCGCTCATGATCGTCACCACGAACACGCCGATGGCGATGCCCATGACGGTGAGGGCGGAGCGAACCTTGTTCGCCCACATGCCCTCGAAGGCGATGCGAATGCCCTCGCCGAGCGCGCTCGCGGCCTCGAAGAGATAGTTCCGCAGCCGGGTGACCATCAGTCGGACCTCAAAGCCGCGATCGGATCCAATTTCGCGGCCTTCATCGCGGGCATCGTGCCGGCGACGATGCCGACGCCGGCGCCGACGATCACCGACAGGGCGACGCTCCATGGCGCGACCGATGTCGGGAGGCCGAACGTCGTGACGAGGAGCGATATGCCGAAGCCGAACGCGATGCCGATGAGCGACCCCACGACGCTCAGCGTGGACGATTCGACGAGGAACTGCCAGAGGATGTCGCGCCTCCGCGCGCCGAGCGCTTTCCGGATCCCGATCTCCCGCGTCCGCTCCGCGACGGCGACCAGCATGATGTTCATGATCACCATCGCGCCCACGACGAGGCCGATCGCGGGCAGCGCGATCCCGGCCTTCACGAGCACCGACTTGATCTTGTCCCACGACGAGAACGCCGATTGCGTGCTCTCGAGCACGAAATTGTCCGGCTCGGCGGGACGCAGGTGCCGCCGCCGGCGCATGATCTCGCGCACCGTGGCCTGCAACTCGGGCACCGAGGCCTCGTTGGCGGCCTGCACGACGATCCCCGCGATGTCCCGATGCGACATGGTGACGCGATTCATCACGCTGTGGAACGGCCCGAACACCTGGTTGTCGAAATTGAAACCGAGCGACGTGCCTTGCTTCTCCATCACGCCGATCACCCGGAACTGGTACCCTTCGAGCTTGAGCGTGCGATCGATCGGGTCGATGTTCGGGAAATACGTCTTCGCGACGTCGGTGCCGATGACGACCACCGGCGAGCCCAGCGCATCCTCCTGGTCGGAGAAGAGCCGGCCCTTCTCGACGCCGATGTCCTTGATGGAGAAATAGCCCGGGGTGACGGCCTCGGCGAGCACGCTGCCGCCGCTGCGGGTATAGTCGGTGGAGGCGCTCACGTTGCGCGCATCCTGAATGGCCCAGTGCGCATCGGCGGGGAGCCCGGCGCGCAAGATCTGCGCGTCCTCCTCGGTGATGCGCGGCCGCTGCTGCCAGGCGCGCCATTCCGCCTGCGTGACGTTCCCCATGCCGATGTTGGGCATGCGCCGCACGTTGAAGGTGTTCACGCCCAGGAATTTCCCGGCGAAGTCCACCTCGATCTTCTTGTTCAGCCCTTCGACGATCGAGACCACCGCGATCAGGAACATCACGCCGATGATGACGCCGATCAGCGTGAAGAAGCTCTTCAGCTTCTGCACGCGGATCTGCTGCAGGGCGAGGATGATCGCGTCGAACAGTCTCATGACGTCAGACGCCGACCGTGCGCGCGATGAACTTGGCCTGGTTCTCGTCCGACGCCACGCGGCCGTCGCGCAGCTGGATCACGCGCTTGGCGTGCCGCGCGATGTCGGGCTCGTGCGTGACCATGATCACCGTCTGGCCGCCCTGCGCCAGCCCTTCGAACACGCGCATGATCTCCTCGCTCGTGGTGGAGTCGAGGTTACCCGTCGGTTCGTCGGCCAGCAGGATCGCCGGCCGGTTCACGAGGGCGCGCGCGATCGCGACGCGCTGGCGCTGTCCGCCCGAGAGTTCGTTCGGACGGTGGTCCATGCGGTCGGCCAGCTGCACGCGCTCGAGCGCCTCGGCGGCGCGGCGCTTGCGCTCCGCGCTCGGGACGCCGGCGTACACCAACGGCAGCTCCACGTTCGCGAGCGCGCTCGCGCGCGGGAGCAGGTTGAACGTCTGGAAGACGAAACCGATCTCCCGGTTCCGCACGTGCGCCAGATCATCGTCCGCCATCGTGGACACGAGCTCGCCGTTCAGCCAATACTCGCCGCCGCTCGGCGTGTCGAGACAGCCGATGAGGTTCATGAGCGTGGATTTCCCGGAGCCCGAGGGGCCCATGATCGCCACGTACTCATTGCGGCGGATCGCGAGGTCCACGCCGCGGAGCGCGCGCACGACCTCACCGCCCATGTCGTAGTCGCGCGCGATGTTCCGCGTCACGATCACCCACTCCTTGCTCGGGGCCGCACCGGCGACGCCGGTGACGACCTGCCGCTCCGCCGTGGTGCTGAGCCCGTACTCGCCTGTGTTCGGGCTCACGATTTGGCCACCGCGGCCGCGGGCTTCTTCACGTTGCTCGTCGTGTCCTTCTTGATCTCTCTCACCACCGTGCCCTCCTTCAGTTCGCGGATCGCCTGGAAGCTGCCGGAGACGATCGTCTCCCCTTCCTGGAGGCCGCTGAGCACTTCGAAGTACTCTTCACCGGCGATCCCGATCTTTACGGGCCGGAACGCCACTTTGTTGTCTTTTCCGACGACGAAGACGCCCTCGACATCGCGCTTGCCCACGTCCTTCGCGGCCTTCTTGCCGAGCACCACGGCCGCGGAGTCCTTGTTCTCGTTCTTCTCGTGCTCGCGCACGGTGAGCGCGATGATCGGGATGCTCATCACGTTCGTGCGCGTGTCGGTGATGATCTTAGCCGTCGCCGAGTAGTCCGGGCGCGTGTCGCGCGGCGGATTGAGCAGTTGCACCTTCACCGAGTAGTCCACCGCCTGATCGCCGGAGGTGGAGCTCGCGGTGCCCGAGGCCACGAGCGCGGAGTTGGAGATCTCCACGACCTTGCCGCGGAACGTGGTGTCGGGGAACGCATCGATCTCGATCGTGGCCGAATCGCCGACCGAGATGCGCGCGACGTCGGTCTCATCGACCTTCACCTTCGTCTCGAGCATGCTCATGTCGCTGATCGTGAGCAGCAGCGCCTGGTCCTTGCTGAACGTGCCGGGGACCGCGGTCTCACCTTGTTCCACGGCGAGCCGCGTGATCTTGCCGGTCATCGGGGCATTGATCGTCGTCTTGGCGAGCAGCGATTGCGAATTCGCGAGCGCGGCGGTCGCCTGGTCGATCGAGTGACGCGAGGACTCGTAGAGCGCCTGGTTCACATCCACCGTGGTGCGCAGCTGCTCCATCTGTTCGGCCGACACGAGCGTGGCATTGGTCTTCGAGATCTCTTCCGACCGGCTCAGGGCGCTCTTCGACTGGTCGAGGTTCGCCTTGGACCGTGCCAGATCGGCGCGCGCGGCGGCCACCGCGGCCTGGTTGCGCTGCACATCCGCCTGGTAGGTCGCGGGATCGATCTGCAGCAGGAATTGCCCCTTCTTCACCATGTCGCCCTCCTTCACGGCGAGACGCAGGATGCGGCCGCTGACGTCGGACGCGACGTCCACCTTGACGTGCGGCTGCACCTGGCCGCTCGCGGTGACCGAGGCGATCAGGTCACGCTTGCCGACCTTCTCCTCGCGCACCACGGTGCCCTGGTTGCCGCCCTTCTGCACCGCGAAGCCGACGGCGCCGGCCACGATGACGACGAGGACGCCGAGGACGATCCATTTCTTTCGCTTGGTCATTTGTGTGATTCCTGGTTAGCGCAGAGGACGGCCCACCGCGCGTTCCAGCGCGGCGAATGCCCGGTGATAATCGAAGATCGAAGCGAAGCGCTGCTCGACGGCCTGCTGGAACTGGTCACGCTGCGTGGACAGGTCCACGGCGGTCGCGGAACCCACGCGGTACTTCTCTTGGGCGAGATTGAGCGCAAGCTGCGCCTGCGCCTCGTTCTCGACGGACAGGTCGTAAGCCTCGATCGCCGCCTGGAGCGTGAGGTACGCGCTCGTCACGGCGGCGGTGAGGCTGAGCTCCTGCGAACGGATACGGTAGTGCGCGTCGTTCTCCGCCGCCTTCGCATCCTCCACGCCCGCGACGCGCTGATAACCATCGAGGATCGGGAGCGACAAGGTGACGCTCGCCTGGAAGGGCGATTTGGTGAACGCCCAGTTCCGCACGGCGGCGTTCTGCTTCAGGATCGCCGCCGTGTCGGGCGGCAGGTAGAGCGCGTTGCAATTGAGATTGGCCATGCCGACGCCCGTTCGCACCGAGTCCTGCGTGGCGCAGCTCGAGAGGCCCGCGTAGTAATTCGACGTGGCCGAGCTCACCGGGAAACCGGAATTCGTGTATTGGTTCGCGTATCCGCCCCAGCCCGCCTGCGCCGAGAGCGTGGGCAGGAAGGTGCCCTTCGCCTGCGTCGTGCCGGTCTGCGCCGCGGCGTAGCGCGATTCGAGCGCGCGCAGGGCCGGATTGTACTGGCGGGCCAGCGCGAGTACGGAGTCGAGGCTGAACGTGGGCCGCGTGACCGGGATGCGCGTGACCAGCCGGACGCCCGGCGGCTCGGGGATGCCGATCAACTGGAACATCGCCAGCCGGTCGACCTGCGTCTGGTTGTTCGCGCGGATCGCCGCGATCTTCTGGTTCCCGAGGCCCACTTTGGCTTTGGAGAGATCGAGCTGCGTACCGGAACCGACCGACAACTTGGCCTGCGCCAGGTCCACCTGGATCTGATTGCTCACGATCAGCGAATCCTGCAGCGACGCGTTCGCCTCATCGACCAGGACGAGCAGATAGGAGTCCGCAACGTTCGAGCGGAGCGTCGCGGCCGCGCTCGCGATATCGGCGTCGGCGGCATCCAGCGTGTGACCGGTGCGCGACGGATTCGTGAACGTGGTGACGTTCAGCTGATAGTTCAGGTTGATCCCGTATCCCGACTGGACCTGGTCGGAGCCGGTGGTCAGACCGGTGACGCCGCTGACGTTGATGCGGGCCCTGTTGCAGGTAGCCGCCCGAGAGACTCACGCCGGCGTTCGGGATGAACGCAGCATACGCCGCCTTGTTCCGCGCCGACGCGGGACTCCGCTGGTCGACCACTTGCTGGTATTCGGGATTATTCTTGAGCGCGAGCGCCACTGCCTGCTCGAGCGTAAGGGCCGGCCCGGTCGTATCGGTCGCCACTTGAGCGCTCGCAGATACCGCGAAAATGGCGGTACCCAGAACGAGACTGGCGGCCGCGACGGACTTCGAAACTCGCATCGGTTGGATTCCTGGTTGATGTCCTGGTGAACGTACGGCCGCTTCGTCACGACGGTTTCACGTCGTGATGCAACGCGCCCCGCCGGTGCAAGGCGGGGCGCGGTTGGTGCCGGAACGAGCTCGGAAACGCGTTCCGATCAGCGCGGCATCTCGTCGCGGACCGCACTCACTTCGCCGAGCGTCACCTTGAGCACCCGGCCCTTGGAATCTACCCAAATGTCGCGCGTCGCGCCGCCCGTGATGGTCGCATTCAGCCGTTTCGCGTCGGTGGGCGTGCCGCCGACCATCACGCGCTCGACGCCCATCGGCTGCACATGCATCGTCTGCTGCACGTTGCGCGTGGGGATCACCACCGGCACGGAGAACGCGGCCCCCTTGAAACGCTGCGCGAGGAAGAAGTACTGGTGGAAGACATCGTCATCGATCACGAGCGCGCCATCGGACACGATGTACTCTTTCGCGGCCTCGCCCGTGGGCGTGCGCACGCGCGCGCTGAACCGCCCGCGCGCCGATCACGCCCTTGAGCCGCAATTGCAGCTGGTCGTTCGTGCGCACTTCCATCTGGTAGGCGAGCGGCGCGTAATCCCGTGTCGGTGCGGAGCGCCGGCGTGAGGCGCTGCGCGTCGAAATCGACGGTCGCGTTGGCGACGTACACGTCCTCGTTGGGCGTCACGGAGCGCCGGATAGTGAACGTCTCGCGGCCTACGCGCGCGCCTTTCCGGAAGATCGTGAAGCTCCCCTCGTCCACGATCGTTTCCTGCGCCGCGGCCGGGGCGGGGAGCTTCGCCGCGGCGCACCGCGAGGGCGCCGGCGAGAATGGCCCAGCGGATCGGAATGGCGTTCATTCGTCGCCGTCGGTGGTGAGGAAGAGCCGCTGGCCGACCCGTGCGCGGAGCCGCTCATACAGCGCGCGCCCGGTGAGGGCGCTCGCGGAGCTGGGGCAGCCCAGGCTCCGTGCGTTCTCGTCGGGGACGCGCAGTCGACCGGCCCGGTAACGGGCGTACTCCGCCGCCGTGAGCGGCTGGTCGCGCGCCCGGTCGAGGCGCACCAGCGAGGGCGCGAGGTGTAGCAGGATCGACGTCTCGGCTTCGCCGCCGGGCAGGGGGCCGGGATCGGTGGACAGGAGGTCCGCCATCGGGATCGTCCACAGGTCGGCGACACGCAAGCGCGCGGAGCGCGTCACTACAGTGATGAGCGCTTCCTGGTGGTAGATGTGGTCGTTGGCGCTGAGGAGGATAAATTCCTTGAAGCCGGCGTTCTCCCACTCGGCGATGAGGTCGTTGAGATAGCGATGGAGCGTCTTGCGGCGCACGGAACTGTCGCCCGGCGTGGGGCGCGCGCCGGCGTGGAAGACGCCATACTCCACGGCGGGGGCGCGCAGCACGCCGAAGGCCGCGGACAGATCATCGGCGAGACGTTCGACGATGATGGTCGGCGCGCCGAGCGGCAGCTGAGCGCCGCGCGGTTCGCAGGTGCCGACGGGCACGATGAGGCGCGGGTCCTCGACCATGAGGGCCGCGACCTCGGCTGGGGTCATCTCCTTGAGGCGCCGTGGCGCGGACGCGACGGCGCGGAGGGCAGCGGTCATTCCGATTCGCGGTGATCGAACGAGGTGAGGGCGTGTCCGGCGCGTCCGGCGCGCCGGCAATGCTCTGGACCGCTGCGGCAGCCGCCGCGGCGGTGGCTGCCGCGTGGTGGTTGCGCGACCCTGGAGTACGCTACCTCGCGGTCGCGGCCGCCGCTACCGGTGTCGCGCTGCTCCTCGGGTCGCGGCTGCCCGTGCGGGCGCGCGGCTGGGCGCTCGCGTTCGGCGCGCCGGCGGTGCTGTTCGTCGCGCTCGCGCTCGTGTCGCAGCTCAGCCTCACGCGGATCTCCGCGGATTGGCCGGCCTATCGCACGGCGCGCCTCGAGCGCGGCGCGCTCGCGCTCAGCGCGGCGTACGCGCGCACCGGCACGTCGCTGCGCGAGGCCGCCATGCGCGCGCTCGATGCGCCGGCCGATCCGGTGGACGCGTTTCGCGCGCTCGGACCGCTCGCGCCGGGCAGCGAGCGCGGCGTGCTGTTGTACGCGAAGGGGCAGCCGCTCGCGTGGGCCGGGCGGATGTTCACCGAGGCGGACTCGCTCACCGCGCCGATCGGCGATCGCGCGCGGCCCCTTCTACGCGACGATGTACGCGACGGCGCTGCGCGGCGACCGGCGCGCGCTCGCCACCGCGGTGGTGCACGCCGAGCCGCCGGCCGACCGGCTCACGTCGCCGGTGGATGGCGAGGTCGCGTTGCGCGAGGGCTTGAGCGGATTCCGCCTGCTCGTGCCGCTCGAGGACGGCGGCCCGCAGGTGGCGACGTTCGCGGACGGGCGCGATACCCTGCTGCGCGCGGAGGCGGTGGCGCCGGACTCGGAAGAGGCGCGGCTGATCGAATCGGACCGGGCGCGCACGAGCGGGCTGCCGCTGGTCGCGATCGCGCTCGTATTCATGGTCGCGGCGGCGTGGCGGCTCGGGCGCGGGGTGGCGTGGCGCCTGGCGCCGCTCGCGGCGGTGCTGCTCGCCGTCGCGGTGGCGCCGCTGAGCGCGCTCTCGTCGCGCTCGGTGCTGTTCGACCCCACCGTGTACTACGCGAAGATCGGCGGGCCGTTCACGGCGAGCGCGGGCGCGCTCACCGTGGCGGCGGGATTCGCGTTGCTCGCGCTCATGCTGGCGCTTCGGGCGCGGTTGCGCACGCCGTCGCGCGGCATCGCGCTTGTTGGTGGCGGCGGCGGTGGTGGGCGCTGGCGCCGTTCCTCATGCGAGCGCTCGCGCGCGGTGTGTCGCCGCCGCCGGGCGGCGTGACGATCACGCTGTGGCTCGCCTGGGAGGTGTCGCTGTTCCTCACGGCGGCCACGCTGCTGGTGGCCGCGGCCGCGGCCGGCCGCTCGGCGCTCGGGCGCGCGCGCGTGCTGCCGGTGTGGCTCGCGCCGCTCTTGGCCACCGTGGGCGCGATCGCCGGCACGATCATCCTCGAGCCGCCGGGCGATTGGCCGCTCCTGGTACACGCTACTATGGATGGCCGCGGTGGGCGCGCTCGCGATCGCCCGGCCGCACAAACGATATGTGCTGGCCGCCGGCATCGTCGCGGCGTGCGGGGCCGCGACGCTCACGTGGAACGCGGGCGTGCGCGGCCGCACGGCGCTCGCGAATCGCGATCTGGATGAGTTGACGTCGCCCGATCCTGACGTGACCGCGCTGCTGGCACGCTTCGGCGGCGCGCTCGCGATGCAGCCGCCGCCGCTCACGGAGCCCGAGCTGTTGCAGGCGTACATGCACTCGGACCTCGTGGGCGCGGGGTTCCCGGTGGCGCTCACGCGGTGGAGTCCCACCGGCGAGATCCGCGCACACATTGCGCTCGATCCGATTCAGCTGCCGGCGGACGCCGCGCGCGATCTGATCGTGGGAGCGGGCCGCGCCGGACGCCCGCTGGTGGAGACGGTGCTCGCGATGCCGGGCGTGCTCACGGCGCTCGCCGTGCCGTCGTACGGCGGCGGCGCGACCACGGTCACGGTCGCGCCGCGCACGCGCCTGATCCCCGAGAGTCCATACATGCCGCTGCTCGGCTTGGCGCCGCGCGAGCACGGCGAGCCGCCATACCAGATCTCGTTCGCGGGCTTGGATCCCGGCGGCGCGCTCGAGGCCGGCCGCACCACATGGTACCGCCGCGGCGACGATCTGCACGGCGACCGGGTCGTGCGCACGATGCATGGGCCTGCGCCGCGCGCACATCGAGATCGCGCTGCGCTCGCCGATCGTGCTCGCGCAGCGCGGCGCCCTCGTGGTGATGCTCAACGTCACGCTGCTCGCGCTCTCTGGATCCTCACCGCCGCGCCCGGCCGCGTGAGCCGGCGATGGATGCGCGCCGGGCTGCGGCGCTGGATGGCGAGCTATCGCGCACGGCTCTCGCTGGCGCTGTTCGTCTTCTTCGTGCTGCCGGCGCTCGGCTTCGCGCTCTGGAGCTACGAGCGCCTGCTCACGGAAGACCGTCAGGCGCGCGAGCTCGTGGTGCGCGAGACACTGCGCGCGGTGGAGAGCAGCGACATCGCGCGCATGGACTCCACCGGCGACCGCCTGCGCACGCCGCTGCTCGTGTATCGCGCGGGATTGCTGCGCTGGTCGAGCGATCCGCTGTGGGACGCGCTCGCGCCCACGGGGCGGCTGCTCGATCCGGCGACGTACTTGCTGCTGCGCGAGGGGCACGAGGAGTTCGCCGGCGAGGAGGAGCGCGTCGCCGGCGAGCGCGCGCTGTTCGGCTATCGCGCGGGCATCGTGGATGCCGGCGAGGCCTACGTGCTCGGCGCGCCCGGACGCCTCGAGGACTTCGCGCTCGACCAGCGACGTCGCGACCTCGCCGTGCTCCTGGCGCTCACCACGGTGCTCGGTGCGCTCGCGGCGCTGGCGTTGAGCCGCGCGGCGTCGCGCGCGCTCGCGCAGCCCATCGGCTCGCTGCGCGCGGCGGCGCTCGCGATCGCGGCCGGCGAACACGAACCGCCGCTCGAAGGTGAGCCGCCCGCCGAGTTCAGTCCGGTGTTCTCCGCATTCCGGCGCATGGCCGCCGACCTCGGCGCGAGTCGCGCGGCGCTCGAAGCGGCGGAGCGGCGCACGAGCGCGGTGCTGCGCAACGTGGCCACGGGCGTGGTGGCGCTCGGTCCCGGCGGCGACGTGACGATCGCGAACCCGCGCGCCGAGGCGCTGCTCGATCACCCGCTGCCGCTCGGCACGCCGCTCGCGCGCGTGAACGCCGTGATCGCGCGGCAGGTGGCCACGTTCCTCGCATTGGAGCGCGAGGAGGAGGAATTCGAGACCGCGCTCGGCGAGCAGCAGATGCAGGCGCGGCTCACGCGCCTGGGGAGCGGCGGCGCCGTGCTCACGCTGGACGACGTGACGGAACTCGCGCGCGCGCAGCGCGTGCTCGCGTGGGGCGAAATGGCGCGGCAGGTGGCGCACGAGATCAAGAACCCGCTCACGCCGATCCGCCTCGGCGTGCAGCACCTCCAGCGCACGTACCAGGATTCCCGCGCGGACTTCGACCGGATCCTCGGCGACAACGCGACGCGCATCCTGGCCGAGATCGACCGGCTGGACGAGATCGCGCGCGCGTTCAGCCGCTATGGCAGCGCGCCGGCGAGCAGCATGCAGACCGAAGCGACCGATGTCGCGGCGGTGGTGCGCGATGTGCTGGCGCTCGAGAAGATGGGGCGCGACAGCGTGGAGTGGCGGCTGCACGAGGACGGCGAGCCACGCCCTCGCCGTGGCGCGGCCGGATGAACTGCGCGAGGTGATGCTCAATGTGCTGGAGAACGCGCGCCACGCCGGCGCCACGCACGTGGACGTTCGTGTGTCGCCGCAGGACGGCCGCGTGCACGTGGAGGTGCGCGACGACGGCCGCGGCATTCCCGCGAGCGTGATGCCGCGGTTGTTCGAGCCGCACTTCTCCACGCGCACGAGCGGGAGCGGACTCGGCTTGCCTATCAGCCGCCAGCTGGTGGAATCGTGGGGCGGTGCGATCGCCGTCGCGAGCGAGGTGGACAAGGGCACCACCGTGCGCATCGAGCTGCGGCGCGTGGAATCGTGAGGGCTTTTCTCTGCGGCGCAGCGCTGCTCGTGGCAGCGGCGTGCGGCGGGACGCATCCGGCGATCGCGCAGCACGCGGATACATTGGTCGTTGCGAAGGACAGCGCCATGGTGCCCGCCGGCTACGCGCCGCCCGCGCAATGCGCGCAATTGCCGGTGCGGCCCGCGCCCGCCGTGAGCGCGGCGGCGCACGCCGCTGACACAGTGCCGCACAAGTCGCGATCGCGCGCCGCCGCGAACAAGAAGGGCCGCGCCTACGCCGACACCGTGCGCGCGCCGCCGGAGATCCCGGCATCGTTGCCCGGGTCGCTGTTCCCGGGATGCCGCGTGCTCGCGTACTATGGCAATCCGCTCTCGAAACGCATGGGGATCCTCGGAGCTCTTCCCGGCGACTCGATGCTCGCCCGTCTCGCACGGCACGCGAACGAGTATCGCGCGCTGGACAGTGCGATGCCGGTGATCGTCGCGCTGCAGCTCGTGACGCCGGTGGCGCAGGCCGCGCCGGGCGGCGGCGGCAAGTACCGCCTGCGCATGAAGGATTCGACGATCGAACATTTCGCGGCGCTCGCGGAGCAGGCGCACGGACTGCTCGTGCTCGACATGCAGGTGGGGAAGAGCACCGTGGGCGCGGAGCTGGTGCCGCTCATGACGTATCTGCAGCGGCCCTACGTGCATCTCGCGCTCGATCCGGAATTCTCGGTGAAGCGCGCCGACAAGCGGCCGGGGCAGGTGATCGGCACGCTCGACGCGAGCGACGTGAACCTCGCGATCGACACGCTCGCCGCACTCGTGACGCGCTATCACTTGCCGCCCAAGATGCTCGTGGTGCACCGCTTCACGATCCCGATGCTCACGCACGCGCCCGCGATCAAGCTGGACCCGCGCGTGCAGGTGGTGCTCGACATGGACGGCTTCGGTCCGCCGGAGGACAAGTACGGATCGTACGGCGCGTACGCGCACGACCGGCCGGTGGAATTCCCCGGCGTGAAGCTGTTCTTCAAGCAAGACATACCGATGCTCACGCCGCGCCAGGTGCTGGGACTGGACCCGCAGCCGGTGTACGTGCAATATCAATGAGTCGGCACCCCGGTCACACGGAGGTCCGCTTAAGATGCGGCCATTCTTGGTAGCTGTTTCGCTGCTCCTGCTGGCCGGCGCGTGCCAGAACGCGACCGAGCCCAAAGTGTGCCTCGCGAGCGTGGGCCCGGCGATGGTGGTCACCGTCATTGATTCCGTGACCGGCGCGCCGATCGCAGAGATCGCGAGCGGAACCGTCCAATCCGATCCGATTCCGATCTACGTCGATACGCTGCGCGTCGCAGTCTGGAACGCTCAAGGAACGCCCATCGCTCTAGCGGCCGCGGACGCGCGTCCGGGCATCTACACGATCCGCCTGCAGGCGCCCGGCTATCGGGACATGGTGCTGTCTGGCGTGCATGCGGATGCCAACTACTGCACTGTCGTCACGACCGCGCGGGTTCTGGCGCGTCTCCAACCGGCATCTTAGCGCGGCCAACGGAGTGCTGATTGACACCCTCGCGTCGCCGGCGCATCGTCAATGAGACGCCTCGCCGATTCGAGTCTTTCACGAGGGAATTGGGAATGCTCACCAAGACGTGGCGGATCGCCGCTGGTCTACTCGTAGTAGCCGCGGGGTGCTCGAAGCCGGCGGACAAGCCGGTCGTGGCGGCGCCGGATACCACTGCGGCACCGGCGCCTGCACCGGCACCTGCACCGGCACCGGCGCTCGCGCCACCGCCTGCACCCGCGCCCAAGCCGGCACCTGCGGCGAAAGCGGAAACGACGGGCCAGATGAAGCTGCGTCCGGCGCCCGCGCCGGCGTCGACCTTTAAGGTGCCCACCGCCGAAGTGGACCATGTGGACTTCGTGGGCCACGGTCCCGACCAGCAGGTGAGTCTCGTCGTGGACACGCTGACCAACGTCTCGTATGCGCACGGCACGCGCGACGTGACGTGTAAGGATGGGACGATGGTGAAGAGCGCGATCACAGATGGCTGTCTACGGCGAAAACAACGCGTTCAAACGCCCGGTGGGGTCCGGCTGGTACGCCGCGAACCTCGAGCCCGGCCAGTGCGGTGCGAAGAAGGCGCTGATCTACGGCGAGCGGTTCGACGCCAACGGCCAGGTGACCGCCGTAGGATTCGCGGCGATCGATCCCAAGACGCACGAGCTCGTGGTATCGGCGACCCCAGTCTCGACGCCGTAGCTCGACTCGCAATGAAGTGATGCGGCGCGCGTCGCTCCGGTGACGCGCGCCGCCGTGCCTTTCGGCACCGTGCGGGCATGCTCGCCGCCGTCCGGTCCGCCGCCGTCATCGGGATCAATGCGTACGACGTGACGGTGGAAGTCGATGCCGCCACCGGGCTCCCGCAATTCACGATCGTGGGCCTGCCGGCCGGTGCGGTGAAAGAGAGCCGCGAACGCGTGGGCGCGGCGCTCGTGAACTCCGGCTTCGCGGTGCCGCCCCGCCGAATCACGGTGAATCTCGCGCCCGCCGACATTCGAAAGGATGGGACCGCCTTCGACCTCCCGATCGCGCTCGGCATCCTCGTCGCGACGAAGCAGCTCGATGCGAGTTGCGTCGCCGATCTCGCCGCGGTTGGCGAGTTGGGGCTCGATGGTTCGCTGCGCGCGATCCGCGGCGCGCTGCCCATCGCGCGGCGCGTCGCGCCGACGGGTCTCATGTTGGTGCTTCCGCCCGCGAACACCGCGGAGGCCTCGTTGGTGAGCGCCGTGTCTCTGTCGGCCCCGCGTACGCTCGAAGAACTCGTCATGGCGCTCCGAGCCGGCCGAGCGCCTAGCGCCGAGCGCCTAGCGCCGCAGTCCGCCCCTCAGCCTGATCCCCCCGACCTGGCCGACGTCGTGGGCCAAGCGGCCGCCAAACGCGCGCTCGAGATCGCGGCGGCCGGCGGACACAATCTCGTGATGGTGGGACCGCCCGGCGCGGGGAAGACGATGCTCGCGCGTCGGCTTCCGGGGATCCTGCCGGCGCTGAGCGAGAGCGAAGCGCTCGAGGTGACGGCCATCCACTCGGTGGCCGGGTTGCTCACCCCTGGATCGCCGCTCGCGATCGCGCGGCCGTTCCGCGCGCCGCATCACACCATCAGCGACGCTGGGCTGATCGGTGGCGGCTCGCCGCCGCGCCCGGGCGAAGTGAGCCTGGCGCATCACGGCGTGCTCTTCCTGGACGAGTTGCTCGAGTTCCGGCGGCATGTGGTGGAATCGCTGCGACAGCCGCTCGAGGACGGGCACGTGACGATCGCGCGCGCGACGATGGCGGTGATGTTCCCGGCGCGATTCACGTTGGTGGGCGCGATGAATCCGTGTCCGTGCGGCGCGGCGGGGGATCCGTCGCGCAGCTGCGCGTGCTCGGCGTCGGAGATCGCGCACTATCGCGCGCGCCTGTCGGGACCGATGACGGACCGGGTGGACATGCACGTGCACGTCGGTGCGGTGGGCGTGCGCGCGCTCGGCGACGGCGTGTCGGGCGAGCGGAGCGCGGATGTGCGCGCGCGCGTTGAGGCGGCGCGCGAGCGCCAGCGCACGCGCTTTTGCGGAGTTCCGGGCGTAGGCGCGAACGCGCACGCGCCGCCCCGCTGGCTGGACCGCAACGGCGGCGTGACGACGGAAGCGCGCGAGCTGTTGGCCGGCGCGGCCGAGCGATTGGAGTTCACGGCGCGGGCATATCACCGGGTGCTGCGTGTGGCGCGCACGATAGCTGACCTGGACGGGAGTTCTGAGGTACAGCCCGAGCATGTCGCGGAAGCGATAGGATATCGCGCGACGAGATGAACGTCGTAACCACAGACGGCGTGTTGGAACCGCCGACGGCGGAACTGGTACCGCGAGAGGCGCGTTAGCGTTGGGGCGTGCCGTACCCAACGCCAGTTCCAACGCGCCGTTCGCGGTACTACCACGCCGTCAGCGGTTCCAGTCCCGCTCTTAGCGTTTGGAATTGCCAACGGGTGAGTTGTTCCGTATTTCTCTCGCTATGAGTTCCGCGCCCCAACTCGCATCCATGATCGCCGGCGCCGCGCGCAAGAGTGGCGGCAATGGGTGGATCGATTCCGTGAATCCATCGGATGCGTCGGACATCGTCGCGCGCGTGCCTGAGGGCGCGCCGGACGATGTGCATGCCGCATTGCGCGCCGCGGGCGACGCGTACCCGGCGTGGCGCGCGCTCACCGGGATGCAGCGCGCCGAGCATCTGCACAAATGGGCGGCGGTGGTGGCGGAGCGCCAAGAGGATCTCGCGCAGGCAATGGTGCGCGAAGTCGGGAAGCCGCTGTCGGAGGCGCGGGGCGAAGCGGCGCGCGCGGTGGTGATCCTTCGCTACTACGCCGGCGAAGCGGTGCGGCCCAGTGGCGCAGTGATCCCCTCGCAGGCCGCGGGCGCGATGCAGTTCGCGCTGCAGGAGCCGCTGGGCATCGCCGCGCTCATCACACCGTGGAATTTCCCGGTCGCCATCCCGCTCTGGAAAGCGGCGCCGGCGCTCGCATTCGGCAATACGGTGGTGCTCAAGCCGAGCGAGATGGCGTCGTACGTCGCGACGCTGCTTGCGGAAACGGCGATCGCGGCCGGGCTCCCCGCGGGCGTATTCAATGTGCTGCTCGGTTCAGGCGTGACGGCCGGAGAGATCCTGATCAGCCAGCCGCAGGTGCGACTGGTGAGCTTCACGGGCTCGATGAAAGTGGGGACGCGCGTCGCGACGATCGCGGCGAAGCGCAACGCACGTTTCCAGACCGGAGATGGGCGGGAAGAACGTCGCGATCGTGCTGCCCGACGCGGACATCGCGCAGGCCGCAACGCTGGTCGCGGCGGGAGCGATGCGTTACGCCGGGCAGAAATGCACGGCCACGAGCCGCGTGATCGTCGAGAAATCGATCGAGGGGAAATTCCTCGATGCGCTGCGCGCGCAGGTGGCGGCGCTCGTGCTCGGTCCCGTGAGCGACGCGAAGGCCGCGATCGGACCGCTCATCAGCGAAACGAGCCGCGCGAACATCCGCACGGTGCTCGACGCCGCGAAGGCGGAGGCCGTGTACGCAGGCGAGATCCCCAAGAACGCGGAGTTCGCGAAGGGATATTGGATGGCCCCCATGGTGCTGCGCGGCGGATCGCCCGACGCGGATCTCGCGCAGCGCGAATTGTTCGGCCCCGTGCTGGCGACGTTCACCGCCGACGATCTCGACCACGCGCTGGCACTCGCGAACGGCACGCCATACGGACTGAGCGCATCGTTGTTCACGCGCGACCTGCGCGCGGCGCTCGCGTACATTCCGCGCATCCACGCGGGGCTCGTCCGCGTGAACGCCGATACCACCGGCGTCGATCCGCATGCGCCCTTCGGCGGCACCAAGGGCTCCAGCTCCGGATCGCGCGAGCAGGGTCCCGCCGCGCGCGAGTTCTACACCGAAACGAAGACAGTCCAGATCAACCCGTGACGGAGTCCAGGGATGCGGCAGAGCGACTGGCAGGGAGTGTTCCCGGCGATCACCACGCCCTTCGACGAGGGTCTCGCGGTGGACCACGCGGCACTCAAGGCGCACGTCGCGTGGCTCGCGCAGACGGGCTCGCGCGGCATCGTCGCGCTCGGTTCGCTCGGCGAAGGCGCGACACTCTCGTACGACGAGAAGATCGCCGTACTCAAGAGTTGCAAGGCGGGCGCGGGCAGCGGCACGCCGGTGGTCGCGGGGATCGCGGCGCTCTCCACCGCCGAGGCCGTGTCGCTGGCGAGAGACGCCGAGAAGGCCGGGTGCGATGGGCTGATGGTGCTGCCGCCGTACGTCTACCAGGGCGACGAGCGCGAGACCGCGGCGCATTTCCAGGCGGTGATCGCCGCCACGCCGCTCTCGTGCATGCTGTACAACAATCCGATCGCGTACGGCACCGACGTCACGCCGGCGCAGCTCGCGGTGCTCGTGCGCCACGCGAACCTGCACGCGGTGAAGGACTCGAGCGGCGATGTGCGGCGTCTCACCGCGATCGGCGAGGAACTCGGCGCGCGGCTGCGCGTGTTCGTGGGGCTCGACGACCTGATCCTCGAGGGCGTGGGCGCCGGTGCGGTGGGTTGGGTGGCCGGCCTCGTGAACGCGCTGCCGGAGGAGACCGTGCGGCTGTTCGATCTCGCGGCGGCGGGGAAGCGCGAGGAGGCGCGCGCGCTGTATCACTGGTTCCTGCCGCTCCTGCGGCTCGACACCGGCAAGAAGTTCGTGCAGCTCATCAAGCTCGTGCAGCAGCTCGTGGACCGGGGGAGCGAGCGCGTGCGTCCGCCGCGGCTCGAACTCGCGGGCGCGGAACGCGAGGAGGCGCTCGCGCTCATCCGCGCGCAATTGGCATCGCGGCCGGGAGGCGGGAAGCGATGAACAACAACGTCTGGTTCCCCGAATCGATCTCGGTGGTGGATTCGCACACCGAGGGGGAACCGACGCGCGTCGTGATCGCGGGATGGCCAATGCCCGACGGCGGCACGATGCTCGAGCGGCGCGAGACGCTGCGGCGCCGCTTCGATCATCTGCGGCGCGCGGTGGTGCTCGAGCCGCGCGGACACGACGCGATCGTCGGCGCGCTGCTCACGCCGCCGGTGTCGTCCAATGCGGTGGCCGGCGTGGTGTTCTTCAACAATGTGGGCTACCTCGGCATGTGCGGCCACGGACTCATTGGCGTGGTGCGCACGCTCGAACATCTCGGACGCCTCACCGCCGGGCGCGGTGAAAGTCGATACGCCGGCGGGCACCGTGCGCGCCGAGATCGAGAGCGACGGCCGCGTGACCATCGAGAACGTGGCGTCGTACCGGCACGCCGCGGATGTCGAAGTCGAAGTGCCGGGGATGGGCCGCGTGCGCGGCGACGTCGCGTACGGCGGCAATTGGTTCTTCCTCACGGAGATCGGCGAGCCGGCGATCGACGGCGCGAACGTGGGCGCGCTCATGCGCTCGACCACCGCGATCCGTACGGCGCTCAAGGCGCATGGCGTCACCGGCGCCGACGGTGCGGAGATCGATCACGTGGAGCTGTTCGGCGCGCCGGGCCGTTTCAATGCCGACAGCCGCAACTTCGTGCTCTGTCCCGGCGGCGCGTACGATCGGTCGCCGTGCGGCACCGGCACGAGCGCGAAGATGGCGGCGCTGCACGCGCGCGGCGCACTCGCGGTGGGCGAGCGCTACGTGCAGGAGAGCATCACCGGCAGCACGTTCACCGGCTGGCTCACGGAGCGCGGCGACGCGCTCGTGCCGCACATCAGCGGCCGCGCGTTCATTACGGCGGAGTCGACGCTGCGCTTCGATCATCGCGATCCTTTCCGCGGCGGGTGGCGGGCGCAGTGACGGCGGGCGCCGCGCCCAATGCGGTGGTGATCGGAGCGGGCGTGGTGGGTGCGGCGTGCGCCGAGGCGCTCTCCGTCGGCGGACTGCGCGTGCTCGTGCTCGATGCGGGGTTCGCGGGCGGCGGCACGACCGGCGCCGGCATGGGGCACATCACCGTCATCGATGATTCGCCGGCGCAACTCGCGCTCACCGCGTGGTCGCGCGCGCGCTGGGCGCGAGCTGGCGCGCGGAATGCCGCCTGTGTGCGAGGACACGCGCGCCGGCACGTTGTGGGTGGCGGCGAACGCGGCGGAGATGGATGCGGTGCACGCGAAGCGATCTCGTACGCGCGCGCGGGCGTCGCGAGCGAAGTGCTCGACGCGCGAGCGCTCGCGAGCGCGGAGCCGTCGTTGCGCGCGGGGCTCGCGGGCGCGCTGCTCGTGCCCGACGACCGGATCCTCTATCCGCCGTCGGCGGCGCGGTGGTTGCTGGAGCGCGCGGTGGCGCATGGCGCCGTCGTGCGCGAGCACTGCGATGTGGTATCGGTGGCGTCGGGATCGGTGGTGGTGCGCGGCGAACGCGGCGATAAGGGAACGTCCGAACGGATCGCATGCGGCGTGATCGTGAATGCGGCGGGCATCGACGCGCCGCGCCTGACGCCCGGACTCTCCGTGATCCCGCGCAAAGGCCATCTCGTCATCACCGAGCGGCACGCCGGCGTGTGCCATCACCAGCTCGTGGAACTGGGCTATCTCACGAGCGCGCACACAATGAACGCCGAGTCCACCGCGTTCAACGTGCAGCCGCGGCCCACCGGCCAGCTGCTCATCGGCTCGTCGCGTGAACTCGTGGGGCGCGACGCGTCGGTGA
Organism: uncultured Gemmatimonadaceae bacterium; assembly: GCA_963732065.1. Lineage (GTDB taxonomy): Bacteria > Gemmatimonadota > Gemmatimonadetes > Gemmatimonadales > Gemmatimonadaceae > DATKOH01. Next base: position 123,889 of record CAVSYH010000020.1, read on the forward strand.
ATCGTCGCGTGCTCGGCCGCATGCTGGCGCGCGCCGTTGAATTCATCCCGTCGCTCGCGCAGATGACGGCGCTTCGCGTGTGGACCGGGTTCCGTCCCGCGACGCCGGACAGTCTGCCGCTCATCGGTGCGTGGCCCGGTGCGCGTGGCGTGTGGGTGGCGGCGGGCCACGAGGGCCTCGGCATCACCACGGCGACGGGCACCGCCGCGATCATCGCGGCCGGGATCCTCGGCACGCCGTCGCCGCTCGATGCGTCGGCGTTCGATCCAGCGCGCTCAATGCCGCGAGACGGCGGCGGCATGAGCGCGCGATCACGGTGGATGGGCGCGAGGTGAGCGCGGCGCCCGGCACGACGATCGCGGCGGCAATGATGAACGCGGGGATCGCCGCGTTCCGCACATCGGTGAACGGCGAACCGCGCGGTCCGGTGTGCGGCATGGGCATCTGCTTCGAGTGCCGCGTGACGGTGAACGGTGCGCCGCACCAGCGCGCGTGTCTCGTCGCGTGCGAAGCAGGGATGCGCGTGGAGACGGGCAGCGCGCGATGACCGATCGCATCGAGGCGGACATCGCGGTGATCGGCGCCGGCCCGGCGGGACTCGCGGCCGCCGTGCACGCGGCGCGCGGGGGACGCTCGGTGGTGCTGCTGGATCGCGCGGCGGTCTCGGGCGGGCAGATCTGGCGCAGCGGCGCCGGCGCGCCAATGCCGCGCGCGGCGCGGCGGTGGACGGAACGGCTCGTGCGCGCGGGTGTGCGCGTGATCGCCGGCGCCGAGGTGATCAATGCGGTGCCGCTCGAGGGAGTGACGGCGCTCACACCGAGGTGGCACGGTGCACGTGCGCGCGCAGGACATCGTGCTCGCGACCGGCGCGCGCGAACTGTTCCTGCCGTTCCCCGGATGGACGCTGCCGAACGTGATGGGCGTGGGCGGACTGCAAGCGCTCGTGAAGAGCGGCTATGACGTGCGCGGCAAGCGGGTGGTGATCGCGGGTTCGGGGCCGTTGCTGCTGCCGGTGGCGTCAACGCTCGCCGCGCGCGGCGCGCTGCTCGCGATCGTGGTCGAGCAAACGCCGGCGGAGAAACTCAACGCCTTCGCGCGATCGCTCTGGCGCGCGCCGTGGCAGCTGGTGGAGGCGGCGCGCCTGCGCGGCCGGCTTCTGGCGCACGCCGTATCGCGCCGGCACGTGGGTGACGCGCGCGAGCGGCGAGTGCCGTGCTGCAGGAAGTGACGCTCACCGACGGTCACCGCGAGTGGCGCGAACCGTGCGATCTGCTCGCCTGCGCCTATGGTCTCGTGCCGAACACCGAGCTCGCGCGGTGGCTCGGCTGCGCCGTGGATGCGCACGGCATCGTAGTGAACCACGACCAGGCCACGAGTGTGCGCGGCGTGTTCGCGGCGGGCGAATGCACCGGTGTGGCGGGCGCCGCGGAGGCGGTGGTGCAGGGCACGCGCGCCGGGAGAGCGCTCGCGTCGCGACGGGAGATCGCCGCCGCGAGCGACGCGCGCACGCCGGACACGGGATCGTATCGCGCGCGGATCGCGGCCGCGTTCGCGCCGCGCCGCGAACTGCGCGCGCTCGCGGCCGCGGACGTCGTGCTCTGCCGCTGCGAGGATGTGAAATGCGGTGCGCTCGCCGGCGCGCGCGATGCGCGTGAAGCGAAATTGCACACGCGCGCCGGCATGGGGGCGTGCCAGGGGCGCGTGTGCGGCGCCGCGCTGGAGTGGCTGCACGATTGGCCGCCAGCCGCCGCGCGCGTGCCGCTCGCACCCGCGACCGTCGGCGCGCTCGCGTCGCTCGCGTCGCTCGAGGAACGCGGCGTGTGACCGCACTTCCCACCGCCCGCCGCGCTGGTACGTTTCATCAATGACCGCTACCGCTGCTCGCACCGGGATCTCCGCCGCGGAGAAGGAACGTCGCCTGCTCGCGTGGCTCGGCGCGCAGCCGTCGGTGCTGGTGGGATTCAGCGGCGGCGTGGACAGCGCGTACCTCGCGTGCGTCGCGATGGAGGCGCTCGGCGCCGCGCGCGTGCTCGCGGTGATCGGGCGCAGCGCGAGCTATCCCGCGGAACAGTGGGCGATGGCGCGCGATGTGGCGGCGCGCGCGGGACTGCCCGGTGCTCGAGGTGGACACGCACGAGCTCGCCGATCCGCGCTACGCCGCCAATCCCAGTGACCGCTGCTATTTCTGCAAGACGGAACTCTGGACCGTGCTCGGCGCGATCGCGAGCGAACGCGGCATCGCCGTGATCGTGGATGGCACGAACGCCGACGATCTCGTCGACTGGCGTCCCGGCGCGCGCGCCGCCGCGGAGCACACCGTGCGCTCGCCGCTCGCGGAGTTCGGGTTCACGAAGGCCGAGATCCGCGCGCTCTCGGAGCGCCGCGGCATCCCCACGTGGTCGCAGCCCTCGTCGCCATGCCTCTCATCGCGGCTGCCGTACGGCACGCCGGTGACGAGCGAGCGGCTCGCGCAGGTGGAGCGCGCGGAGCGCGCGCTGCGCGCCCTCGGGATCGCGGGCGATCTGCGCGTGCGCCATCACGGCGAACTCGCGCGCGTGGAGCTCGCGCCGGCCCTGGTGAGCGAGTGGCTCGCGCCCGACCGGCATCGCGCACTCCGCGCCGCGGTGCGCGGCGCGGGGTTCGCGCGCGTCGCGCTCGACCTGCGCGGCTTCCGCTCGGGCTCGCTCAACGTGCTGGCCGGCGTGCGCGGCGAATGAGCGCCGAGTCGCTCGCTCGGTGCGCTGGCCGCGTTGCTGCCGGGCGCGACAGTGGAGGAGCGCGGCACGCTCGCGATCGTCACCCTGCGGGACGCCGCGCCGCTGCATCGACGCGGCCCTGCGCGAGCGGGCGCTGGCGTTCGCGCAGGGCGCATGGCGTGACGCATCTCGCACTCGAACTCGCGGATGATGGCGGCGACGCAGCGCATCTTCCTCGCGATTAATCTTCCCGCCGCCGAGCGGCGCGCGATCCACGAGGCCACGTCGCCGCTGCGCGACGCGGCGGGCGCGGTGGCGTGGGTGCCGGAGGAGAAGTTGCATCTCACCCTGAAGTTCCTCGGCGCGCAGCCGGCCGCTGCGGTCGAGGCGCTGCGCGCGACGCTCGCACCGGCGATGATGGCCGCGCCGGCGCCCGCGCTCACGCATCGGCGGCCTCGGCGCGTTCCCGGACCTCGCGAAGCCGCGCGTCGTGTGGATGGGGGTGGAGGCGGACGCCAAGCTGGAACTGCTCCACCACGACATCGAATCGGTGTGCGGCGCTTTGGGGTATGAGAATGGAGGGCCGGGCATTCCGTCCGCACATCACGCTCGGGCGCGTGCGCGATGGCCTGGCGCCGGAGGCGGCGCGCGCGCTCGCGGCGGCGGCGCGCGGCGTGCATCACCGCGCGCGATGCGGGGCGAGGTCGGTGGAGATCATGGAGAGCACGCGCGCGGCGAGCGGATCCGCGTACCGGACCGTCGCGTCGTTGCGACTGCACGAGGGAGGCTGATGGGCTGCCTGAAACGGCTCGGCTGCGTGTTCGTGGTCGTCGTGCTCGCCGCGTTCGCGTGGATGATGCGCGATACGTGGATGGCGCGGCGGCACGCCGTGCCGGCCACGCGCAGCGCGGCGACTTCCGAGACGCATTGGGAGATCATGACGCCGCTCGGATCCGATCGCGCGCAAGCGCAGCTCGACTCGATGCAGCGCCCCGTGGGTCCGGTGTTCGCGAACCTCGCCCCCGGCGACCTCGCCGCACTCATCTTCAAGGAATTGCGTCCGCAGCTTCCGGAGTCGGCTGACCCCACGGTGGCGGCAGTGATCGGCGATCACCTGTTCGTGAACGCCACCATCCAGCTCAAGGACATCGGGCCGGACAACGATCTCGGGCCGCTCGCGCCGGTGCTGGCGCAGCGCACGAAGATGGAGTTCGGCGGCACGCTCGACGTCGTGCGCGCGGGTGTCGCGGAGTACCGCGTGACGTCGCTCAAGCTCGGCGACCTGCAAGTGCCGGGGCCAATGATCCCGCGCGTGCTCGACCATCTCAACCGGACGCGCGTCGTGGGCATGTCGCCGGACGCGCTGCCCTTCGCGGTGCCGAAATACATCGCCGACATGCGCGTGCACAGCGATCGCATCACCATCTATCGGAGCGGCCCGTGAGCCAACGTCTCCTCATCGCCGACGACGAGCAGGGCGTGCGCGCCGCGCTCGGCCAGCTGCTCGAATACGAGGGACACGAGGTGCGCGCCGTCGCGAGCGGCACCGAGGCGCTGAAGGCCTACGAGTCGTGGCGCCCGCACCTCGTGTTCCTCGACGTGAAGATGAGCGGCATCGATGGGCTCGAGACGCTCAAGCGGCTGCGCGCGCACGATCCGGCGGCGCTCGTGATCATGATCAGCGGCCACGGCACGATCCAGACCGCGGTGGAGGCGACGCAGCTCGGCGCGTACGATTTCCTGGAGAAGCCGCTCGACACCGACCGCATCCTCGTCACGCTGCGCAACGCGCTGCGGCACGCGAAGCTGCAGGACGAGAACGTGCGGCTGCGCGAGAAGATCGAGTCGCGGCACGAGATCGTCGGGAAGTCGGCGGCGATCCGCGGGCTCATCGAACGCCTCGAGCGCGTGGGGCCGACGAACGCACGCGTGCTGATCACCGGCGAGAACGGCACCGGCAAGGAGCTGGTCGCGCGCGCGATCCACGCAGTTGTCGGCGCGGCGCGATGGACCGTTCGTGGAGGTGAACTGCGCCGCGATCCCGTCGGAGCTCATCGAGAGCGAACTGTTCGGGCATCTCAAGGGATCGTTCACCGGCGCGATCGCCGATCGCGCCGGGAAGTTCGAGCAGGCGATCGGGCGGCATGCTGTTCCTGGACGAAGTCGGCGACATGAGCCTCTCCGCGCAGGCGAAGGTGCTGCGCGTGCTCGAGGACGGCGTGGTCACGCGCATCGGCGGCGCGAAGCCCGTGAGCGTGGACGTGCGCGTGATCGCCGCGACGAACAAACGACCTCGAGGAGGAGATCGCCGCCGGCCGGTTCCGCGAGGATCTGTACTACCGGCTGAACGTGCTGCCGCTCGCGGTGCCGGCGCTGCGCGAGCGGCGCGAGGACATCCCGCTCCTGGTCGCGCACTTCGTGCAGCAGCTCTCGTCGCAGGAAGGGATGGCGCCGCGCGCCATCGGCGACGATGCGGTCGCGCGGCTCGCCGAACGCGAATGGCCCGGCAACGTGCGCGAACTGCGCAACACCGTCGAGCGGCTGTTGATCCTCGCGACCGGGCAGCCGCGTGACGGCCGCCGATGTGGACCGCCTGCTCGGGCCGCGCGCCGGCGGCGGCGAGCCCGGCATCGGCGTGCTCGCCGCGTGCAAGACCTTCGAGGAGTTCAAGGAGGTCGCGGAGCGCGCCTTCCTGCTCGCCAAGCTGCGCGAGCACGACTGGAACGTGTCGGAAACGGCGCGGCTGCTCGACATGCCGCGCTCCAACCTGTACAAGAAGATCGAGCGGTACCATCTCTCACGCGCCGAAGGATAGGAGACCGCATGGCCGCGAAGAATTGGGACGCGGAGATGAAGAAGATCGACAAGCAGCTCGAGTCGCTCTCGGACGAAGAGCTGATCTCGTCGTCCTCGGCGAAGACGCCCGCGCAGAAGGAGAAAGTGCAGGGCGTGCAGCGCGAGACGAACACGCTTCGGCGTGTTCGCGCGGCTCGTGCTCGCGGTGGCGCTCGGCGTCGGCATGCTCTTCTGGCCGTACTCGGCGCGCTGCGGCGTGGGGCTCTTCGGCTATCTCGGCGCGACGATCGTGGTCGCGCGGCGCGGGCGTGTGGACGTCGATCTGGACGTGGCGCCATCGCTCGGCGCGCGCGCATTTCCTCTCGCTGCTGCTCGTGACGTGGGGCATCGTGCTGGGTGCCATGGAAGTGCTGCCGCGTGTAGGTTACGCGAAGCCGACGCCGCAGCATCCTGCCGTCTGGTTCTGTCCCTACGACGCCTCCAACGCCACCGAGCGCCCCGAAATGACGACCTTCAAGAATTTCATCGCCGGCCAGTGGGTCGAGCCGAGCACCGGCGACTATTTCCAGAACGTGAACCCGGCCGACACGCGCGATGTGATCGGCAAGCTTCCCGAAGAGCGGCGCGGCCGACGTCGAGCGAGCGGTGGCGAGCGCGAAGAAGGGGTTCGCGATGTGGAAGCGGACGCCGGCGCCCGCGCGCGGCGACGTGCTGCGCCGCGTCGGCGACCTGCTCGTCGAGCGCAAGGAAGAATCGCCGACGCTGATGACGCGCGAGATGGGCAAGCCGCTCGCCGAGACGCGCGGCGACGTGCAGGAGGGCATCGACACCGCGTACTACGCGGCGACGGAAGGGCGCCGGATGTTCGGCAAGACCGTGCCGAGCGAGCTGCGCAACAAGTGGGCGATGAGCTTCCGGCGGCCGATCGGCGTCGCGGGACTGATCACGCCGTTCAATTTCCCGCTCGCGATCCCGACGTGGAAATCGTTTCCGGCGCTCGTGTGCGGCAACGCCGTGATCTTCAAGCCGGCGGAGGATGTGCCGCACACCGGGCACGTGCTGGTGGAGATCCTGCTCGAGGCGGGATTGCCGCCCGAGGTGATCCAGCTGGTGCACGGACTCGGCGAGGCCGTGGGCGCGGCGATCGTCGCGCATCCGGACGTGCCGGTGATCTCGTTCACCGGCTCGACCGACCACCGGCGCGATCGTCGGCGAGACGTGCGGCCGCATGCACAAGCGGCTCTCGCTCGAGATGGGCGGCAAGAACGCGATGATCGTGATGGACGACGCCGATCTCGATCTCGCGCTCGACGGCGTGCTCTGGGGCGCGTTCGGCACCACCGGACAGCGCTGCACCGCGACGAGCCGCCTGATCGTGCAGCAAGGCGTGCACGACACGTTGCTCGACCGTGCTCGCCGCGCGCGCGGCATCGCTCAAGCTCGGCGACGGCCGCAAGGCGGGCACCGAAGTCGGCCCGCTCATCCACGACGAATCGCGCGAGAAGGTGGAGCGCTACATCGAGATCGGCAAGGGCGAGCAGGCGTCGCTCATGCATGCGGCGGCGCGCGCGCGACGGGCGCGGGCCTCGAGCACGGCTTCTTCTTCCAGCCGACGATCTTCGCCGGCGTGAAGGCGGGATCGCGTCTCGAGCAGGAGGAGATCTTCGGCCCGGTGCTGTCGGTGATCAAGGTGAGGGACGCCGACGAGGCGATCGCGGTGAACAACGATGTGCAAATACGGGCTGTCGTCATCGTTCTACACGAGGGATGTGAACCTCGCCTTCCGCGCGCTGAACGAGCTGGACAACGGCATCACCTACATCAACGCGCCGACGATCGGCGCCGAGGCGCATTTGCCGTTCGGCGGCGTGAAGCAGACGGGGAACGGACATCGCGAGGGCGGGTGGGAAGTGTACGAGTTCTATTCGGAGACGAAGGTCGGATACATCGACTACTCCGGATCGCTGCAGCGGGCGCAGATCGACAACTATTGAGCTACGGTCGTTGGTCGTCCGGCGTTTGGTCCGAGTGCATGACAACTGACTCGGTATGGTGCGAGTGAGCAGCTCGAGAGCCGTACACAATTCGTTGTCATGCCTCGGACCAAACGCGTACGACTAACGACTGTTTTGTGGTGCCTTGCGTGACTGTGTCGTACGTCGTCTTACTTAGTGAGTAGAAACGCTTGAACTCCATGGACTCTTCCTCTCCCACCCCCAGCACGCCGGGCCGCCCGGTCTCCGACGCGAAGCGCGCCGAAGCGCTGCGCGCGCTGAACAAGCGGCCGTGGCGGTTGCGCTGGTTCGGCGAGTGGATGTTCATCGTCGTGTGCGCGGTGGTGGTCGTGTTCTTCGTCGCGCGCCCGTTCTTCGTGGAAGCGTTCAAGATCCCGTCGGGCAGCATGGAGAACACGCTGCTCGTGGGCGATTTCCTGTTCGTGAACAAGGCGGTGTACGGCGCGGAGGTCCCGTTCGTGCACATCCGCCTGCCGGCGCTGCAGCATCCGAAGCGCGGCGACATCCTCGTCTTCGAATATCCACCGAACCCCGAGAAGGATTACGTGAAGCGGCTCGTGGGGCTGCCGGGCGACACGGTGGAGATGCGCGACGGCACGGTGTTCATCGACGGCACGGCGCTCGTGGAACCGTACGTGGTGCACACCGATCCCAATTCGGATCCCGGCGAAGCGGAGTTCGCGTGGCAGCGTCCGTTCCTCGTGCGCACGGCCGAAGCGAGCACGCATCCATCGCGTAACAACTGGGGTCCATTGGTCGTCCCAGAGGGGAATTACTTCGTGCTCGGCGACAATCGCGACAACTCGGCCGACAGCCGCTACTGGGGCTTCGTTCCGGATTCGCTCGTGCGGGGCCGGCCGATGTTCGTGTATTACAGCTACGAGCCGGATGCGACGCGCCGGGTGCCGTGGCTCACGAACGTCCGCTGGAGCAGGATCGGGACGCGGGTACGCTGACCGCGCCGGTGGCTATTCTCGGAGATTCGCTCGCGCTGACGCGCGAGGCCGCACTGTCCGTTTGCCGGAGCTGCTGGATCCATGGCTGTCACCCCGCATCGCAAGTCATCGTACGACGAAGGCTCGCTCGACCAGTACCTGCGCGACATCAGCATCTATCCGCTGATCGACCGCGATGAAGAGGTGCGGCTCGCGCAGCTGATCCGGGTGAAGGATCGCGAAGCGCTCGACAAGCTCGTGCGGTCGAATCTGCGCTTCGTCGTCTCGGTCGCGAAGAAATACCAGAATCAGGGCGTCGCGCTCTCCGACCTGATCAACGAGGGGAACCTCGGCCTCATTCGCGCCGCCCACAAATTCGACGAGACGAAGGGCATCAAGTTCATCTCGTACGCGGTGTGGTGGATCCGCCAGGCGATCCTGCAGGCGCTCGCGGAGCAATCGCGCATCGTGCGCGTGCCGCTCAACCGCGCCGGCACGCTCTACCGGATCGGCAAGCGCGCCAACGCGCTGCTGCAGGAGCTCGGCCGCGAGCCCACGCACGAGGAGATCGCGCAGGAGATGGACCTCACCGAGGAAGAGGTCGCGAAGACGATCTCGATCTCGCAGACGCATCTCTCGCTCGACGCGCCGCTCACGCCGGGCGAGGACAACCGGCTGCTCGACTATCTCCCCGACAACCTGAACCCCACGCCCGACGAGCAGACCTTCGAGAAGGCGCTCACCGAGGCGATCGAGGAATCGCTCTCGTCGCTCAAGGAGCGCGAGGCGAAGATCCTGCGCCTCTACTTCGGGCTCGACGGCGAGGAGCCGATGACGCTCGAGCAGATCGGCTCGCTGCTCGGCATCACGCGCGAGCGCGTGCGGCAGATCAAGGAGAAGGCGCTCTCGCGTCTCCGCCACGTGTCGCGGGCGCGCGCGCTCGAGTCCTTCCTCGGCTAGCCGCGCGCCATGGCCGCGAACGCTTCATTCGACGTGACCACCGGCGTCGACCTGCAGGAAGTGGACAACGCGGTGAACCAGGCGCAGAAGGAGATCGCGCAGCGCTACGACTTCAAGGGCACGAAGGTCGCGCTCGAGTTCAAGCGCGCCGAGAACAAGCTGCTCCTCGTGGCCGACGACGACTTCAAGATGCGCGCCCTGCACGACGTGCTGCACGCGAAGCTCGTGAAGCGCGGCGTGCCGGTGAAGAACCTCGACATCGGCGAGATCGTGCCGGCCGGCGGCGACACGGTGCGCCGCGAGATCGCGCTCAAGATGTCGCTCGACGGCGAGACCGCGAAGAAAGTGGTGGCGGCGATCAAGGAAGCGAAGATGAAGAAGGTGCAGGCGTCCATTCAGGGCGAGCAGGTGCGCATCACGTCGCCGTCGCGCGACGAACTGCAGGAAGTGATCGCGCTCCTGCGCGGCAAGGACTTCGGCGTGGAGCTGAAGTTCGGGAACTACCGCTGAGCCTGTAGCGCCGCTGGCGCGCTCGCGTCCGGGCGCCCGAGCATCATCGCCGCGAATTCCTCGCCCAGCGCGCTCACGCGGCGCGCTTGCGTGCACAGCCCGTCGGCGCGCACCGCGCTGCCCGCCACGCTCGCGCCGTGCTCCCAGCCCACGCTGTCGGTGAAGCGCCGGCCACGCGAATCCGTGCACCGGTGCGCCGCCCGCGTGCAACACGAGCGACTCGTCCCACGCGGCCCGCAGCGCGCTCACGGCGCCGCCGCGCCGCTGCGCAGGGGCGCGACGGGGAAGAGCGGCCGGCGGTGCCGCGCGTGCATCGCGGCCGGCGCGCTCACGCCGAGCCAGCGGCGGTCGCTCGCGCGCGATTCGCGGAAGAGGCTCAATTCGTTCGACGGCACGCCGTGCCGCTGCAGATACGCGCCGGCGCCCGGTGCGAGCTCGTGTCCGAGCGTGAGATCCAGCGCGAGGTGTCGCAGCGATTCCCACCGGCCGCCCTCGCCCGCCTCGCAGTCCGGCGGGCGGCGGCGCGACCTCGCTCTCGCGATGCACGATCACCGCATTCGGCCGCTCGCTCAGCAGCGCTCTCCACGGCGAGCTCGTGCGCCATGCACAGATTGCGCAGCGCCCGCACGAACGCCGAATCGCTGCGCTCACACTCGTTCCACTCGCCGCGCAGCGCCGACGCTGTCGCGCACTGCATGATGTCGCTCACCGGCGTGAAATAGCGCACCCACGGGAAGCGCCGCGCGAACGCGCGCGCATATTCGGCGAAGAGCACCGGGAACGCCGGGTCCTGGAATCCGCCGAGCCACGAAGGCACGCCGAAGCGGCACAGATCGGCGATCACTTCCACGCCCAGGTCGCGCAGGCGAAGCAGCGGCTCCTCCACGCATTCCCACTCGTGATGATCGGGCGCCAGATGCGTGCGATAGTACGGCGCGCCATACCAGAGCGCGTCGAGGCCGAGCATGTGCGCGTGCTCGAGATCCTCTTCCCAGCGCGCGTAGTGCCCCGTGCGGTCCAATTGATCGAGGCGCGCTCCGCCGGCGAGCGTCGGACAGCTCGAATCGATCGCGGATGCGAAGAGGAAGGGCATGCGGGGAGGGCGGCGGCGGGTGTCTGTGAAGGACTCCACTCGCCGCCGGAGGTCACCGCGCGGTTGAGCGCGTCCGGCGCCCCCGCTAGCTTCCGCGCATGAAGGTCAGCGTCATCACGCATGGGATGTGACAAGAACACGGTGGATTCCGAGCGCGTGCTCGCCGAACTGGCGGGATTCGGGCTCGAGCCGGTGCGTTCGGCGAGCGATGCCGAACTGATCGTCGTGAACACCTGCGGCTTCATCGACGCCGCGAAGCGCGAGTCGATCGATGCCATCGTGGAAGCGGGCCGCCTCAAGAGCACGGGCAATTGCCGCATCCTCGCCGCCGTCGGCTGCATGGTGGAGCGCCACAAGGGCGAGCTGGCCGAGCGCGCTGCCCGAAGTGGACTTCTTCCTCGGCACCTCGGAGATGGACACGCTCGCGCAGGAACTCAGCGCGCGCGGCGCGATCGACAGCGGCTACACCGCGCATCCCGGCGTGCGACTGTACACCGGCGATCTGCCGCATGTGCGCTACTTGAAGGTGAGCGAAGGCTGCGACCACGGCTGCGCCTTCTGCGCGATCCCGCTCATGCGCGGCACGCCACCGCTCGTTCACGCGCGCCGATGTGATCCGCGAGGCGCAGATGCTCGAGCTGCAGGGCGCGCGCGAAGTGAACCTCGTGGCGCAGGATCTCGCGCACTACGGCCGCGACGTGCGCGACGGCGTGGGGCTCGCGGATCTGCTCGAGTCGTTGCTCGCCGAGACGTCGATCCCGTGGTTCCGGCTCTTGTACATCTACTCCGCGGGGCTCACGCCGCGAATGCTCGAGCTCATGGCGCGCGAGCCGCGCATCGTGCCGTATCTCGACATGCCGATCCAGCACGGGTCGGATGCGGTGTCGCAACGCATGCGCCGCCCCGAGCGCGCGCGCACGATCCGCGAGACGGTGCGCCGCGTGCGCGATGCCGTGCCCGGCGTCGCGATCCGCACGACCTGCATCCTCGGATTCCCCGGCGAGACGCCCGACGATGTCGCGCAGCTCGGCGACCTGCTGGAGGAGGCGAAGTTCGAACGCGTGGGCGCGTTCACGTACTCCGAGCAGGACGGCACCCGCGCCGCCGAACTCGAGGACGACGTGCCGATGGTCGAGAAGCGCGAGCGCCTCGAGCGCATCACGTCGCTGCAGCGCGCGATCACGGCGGAGCGCTACGAGAGCATGATCGGCCGCACCATGCGCGCGATCATCGACCGGCGCGGCGCCGATGGCGCGCCGAGTGACGCGCGCACGCTCTGGCAGGCCGACGACATCGACGGCATCACGCGCGTGCGCGGCGATGCGCCTGCCGGCGCCATCGTGGATGTGCGCATCGATGACGTGGTGGACGACTACGATTTCGCCGCCACGCTCGAACGCGTGGTGCTCGCGCCGCCGGCGCCGGTGAGAGCGGGGCGCGCGCTCCCGATGCTGGGAGGCGTGGTGCAGGGGAGTTTCGGCCGCTGATGCGCCCGGCGCGCGGCGCGGCCGCCGCGATCGCGATCGCCGTCCTGATGCTCGGCGCCTGCGGCCCCAACCCGCCGCAGCATGCGCCCGCCGCGCCGCCCGCCACTCCGCCCGGCGAACCGCCGCTGCCCTCGGACAACGCCGCCGAGCAGCCCGCGCCGCCGCCCGGAGAGAACGCGGAGGCGCCGCGCGGTCCTGGACTTCGCGAGCGGCCGGGCCGTGCGCGTCGCGCTGCACACGTCCACGCCGCGCGTGACGATCTCGGGCACCGGGCCATGGCGCCTCTACGACAGCGACGGCGCGAGTCTCCTCGTGAAAGGCGACAGCGGGCGACGAGTGGACCATCGCGTCCGACCACGGCAAACTCCGCGCCTCGCGCTCGGATGGCGAGAAGACCCCGCGGCGTGACGCGCCCTTCGTCGCGCGGCCGGCGCGCGCGGGCGCGTTGGTAACGGTGAACGGTCGCTCCTTCCGCGGCGAAGTGGTGGTGCGCCCGGGCAAGGATGGACTCGTCGTCGTGAATCGCCTCTCGCTCGAGGATTATCTGCGCGGTGTGGTGCCGCTCGAGATCGGCCACCGCAATCCCGATGAGCGCGCCGCGGTGGAAGCGCAGGCGATCGCCGCGCGCAGCTATGCGCTCGCGCATCTGCGCACCGATGCCGCGCGCACCTACGATCTCCTCTCCACCGTGAGCGATCAGGTGTACGGCGGCGTGGAAGCGGAGACGCCGCTCAGCGATGCGGCGATCGCGTCCACGCGTTCGCTCGTGATCACCTGGCAGGGCCGCGTGATCGCCGCGCCGTATTCCGCCGACTGCGGCGGCCGCACCGCCGACGCCGACGAGGTCTGGCACTCGGGGCCGTCGGCCTATCTCCAGTCCGTGAGCGACCGTGTGAACCGCAGCGGCGACCGGTTCTACTGCGATATCGCGCCGCATTTCCATTGGACGCGTACGTTCACGCAGAAGGATCTCGCGGCGGCGCTGGAGCGCAATCTGCGCGCGTACGTGTCGGTGAGCGGCAGCATCGGCGACGTCACCGACATGCGCATCGACCACCGCACGCCCAGCGGCCGCGTGGGCACGCTCGTGCTCGTGACCGATCGCGGCGAATATTCGCTGCGCGGCAACGAGATCCGCTTCGTGCTGCATACGCCCGGCAGCGAGATCCTGCCGAGCACGATGTTCTCCTTCGATCTGGAGCGCGATGGCGACGGGCATGTGACGCTGCTCACGGTGACGGGCTCGGGGAACGGGCATGGCGTGGGCATGTGCCAATGGGGCGCGATCGGTCGCGCGCGCGCCGGCCAGACGGCGCGCACGATCCTCGCGACCTACTATCCCGGCACGGTCGTCACCGCGCTGCCGGAGTAGCCGCGGTGCGCCGTGCGCTCTACTTTCCACGGCATCCTCAACACCGGGATCGATGAATTCCACCGTGCGCATCGGGATCGTCGGCGCGGGCGCGATCGCGCAGATCGCGCACTTGCCCGCGCTCGCGAAACTCAAGGGCACGCGAGCTCGTCGCGATCTGCGATGCCGACGGCGTGAAGGCCCGTCAGCTCGCCGACCGCTTCGGCGCGCGCTACGTGTTCACCGACATCGAGGACATGCTCGAGGGCGCCGAGCTGGACGCGGTGATCATCATGACGCCCAATCATCTGCACGAGCCGCACGTCCTGAGCGTGCTCGCGCGCAAGCTGCACGTGCTCTGCGAGCGCCCGCTCGCGCTCACAGCGCGCGGCGTCGAGCGGATCCTCACCGCGGCGGAGCGTGCGGGCCGCAAGGTGGCCGTCGGCAACAACCACCGTTTCCGCACCGATGTGCAGGCGGCGGGCGCCTTTCTGCGCAGCGGCGAACTCGGCGCACTCGGCGCGATCCGCACGGGCCACTTCGAGCCGCGGCGCGCGCCCGAGGGATGGCGCTTCCGCCGCGCCGAGTCCGGCGGCGGCGTGATGCTCGAGCATGGTGTGCCGCTGCTCGATCTCGCGCTCTGGCTTGCCGATTCGCCCGCGCCGAAGCGTGTGACCGCGCACCTCCACCGCGGCCGCGGCGAGAAGGAGGTGGAGGATTCCATGTTCGCGCTGGTGGAATGCGCGGGCGGACTCACGATCACGATCGATGTATGCTGGGAGTATGTGGGCGCGGAGGACCGCTTCTGGTTCGAAGTGCTCGCTTCGCGCGGGTCGGCGCGTCTCGCGCCACTGAACATCGTCAAGGAACTCAACGGCAACGCCGTCGACGTGACGCCGCACGGTGCGGCGGCGCGCGAGACGCCGTTCCTCCAGAGCTATCGCGCGGAGCTCGCGCACTTCGTCGCGGTATTGCGCGACGAGCAGCCGTACGAGACGCCGGCCGACCAGGTGACCGTCATTCGCCTCGTGGAGGCGATCTACCGCTCGGCGAGCGAAGGGACCGAAGTCCGGCTGTGACCTGGCGCCGATTGCTCCCGACGCGGCGTGAGGCCGCATGGGCGGGCGGTATGGCCGCGCTCTTCGCGCTTTCTTTCCCGCCGGTGCCGCTCGTCGTGCCGGCGTTCCTCTGTCTCATTCCGTTCGCGTTCGGGGATCGCCGAGCTCGCGGATGGCGACGGGAAGCTTGCGCATGCGTTCCGGCTCGCGTACTGGGCGGGCACGCTCGGCGTACGGCGCGACGCTCTACTGGATCGCGCTCGCGCTCGCGATCTACACCAAGCTGGCGTTCCTCGGCTATGCCGCCGCGGTGCTGCTCGTGCTCGCGCCGGTCGTGGGTCTGGGCGGCGTATTCCTCTTCGAGATCCGGCGGCGCACCAATTTCCCGCTCGCGATCCTGTTGCCCGTCGCGTGGGTCACGGTCGAGATGTTGCTCATGCACATCTCCGATCTCTCCTTCCCATGGCTGCCCCTGGGATTGTCGCTCGCGCGGACGCCGGTGTTGGCGCAGCCCGCCGAACTGGTCGGCGTGCACGGGCTCAGCCTGTGGCTTGCGGCCACCAGTGGATTGCTTGCCGATGCATGGCTCGCGCGCCGACGGTGGCAAGCCGTTGCGGGTCGCGTGGGAGCGGCCCTCGCGCTCGTCGCCGCGGTGTGGGTGTACGGGAATTGGCGCATGGCGAACATCGCGCTCAAGTCGGTCGCGCGCATCGCGATCGTACAGCCGAACGTCCCGCAGGAGGACAAGTGGCAGGAGCAGAACCAGGGACGCATCCTGGGCATGCTGCTCGACCTCACGCGACAGGCGGTCGCGCCGCACGCCGACAGCGGCGGGTCAGCCGCAACTCGTGCTCTGGCCAGAGGCGTCGCTGCCGGGATTCCTGCCGCAACATCCCGAATGGGAAACGGCCGTCGCAACGGCGAGCATGCAGAGCCGCACACCGATCATCTTCGGCGTGCTCGATCTGAATTTCCCGGCGCCCGGGCAGATGGACTATTTCAACGCCGCGATGCTCTCCGACACCGCGGGCTCGATCCGCTCGCAGCCGCCGTACCACAAGAGCTTCCTCGTGCCGATCGTGGAGCGCGTGCCGTTCCTGGATCCGCGCTGGTTCCGCAAGCTGCGCTACTTCGGCGGATTCGGCCGCGGCGGGCATCAGCCGCCGTTCACGCTCCCGTTCGGGAAGGTCGGCGTGCTCATCTGCTATGAGTCGATCTTCCCGTCGCTCGCGCGCGATTATCGCAACGACGGCGCGACGATCCTCGTGAACATCACGAACGATGCGTGGTTCGGGCGCAGCCTCGCGCCCTGGCAGCACGAGGCGCATCTCGCGCTGCGCGCGATCGAGAATCGCGTAGGCATCGTGCGCGCGGCCAACACCGGCATCTCCTCGTACATCGATCCGCTCGGCCGCATCCACGGCGAGACCGAGCTGTTCACAGCGGCGACGCGCCAGTACACGGCGCAGACGACCGGACATCCGCACGCTCTACGCGATCGCGGGCGATTGGCTGGGGTGGCTCTGCGTGGCCGCGCTCGTCGGACTGCTCGCGATCGCGCCGCGCGCGCGGGCGGCATCATGAGCGGTCGCTCCGTCGGGATCGACGTCGGGCGGCACCTACACCGATCTCGTCGCCATCGACGAGGCGGGGCAGGCGGAGGCGCGCAAGGTGCTGAGCACGCCCACCGACCAGAGCGCCGGCGTGCTGGCGGCGCTCGATGCGCTCGGCGGCGCACCCAAGAGTCTCGAGCGCCTCGTGCACGGCACGACCGTCGCGACGAACATGCTGCTCGAGCGCACCGGCGCGCGCGTGGCGCTGTGCGCGAGCGAGGGCGCGACCGATCTGCTCGATCTTCGGCGGCAGGAGCGCGCGTCGCTCTACGATCTCACGCGGCATCACCCCGCCGCGCTCGTGCCGCCGGAGCGCCGCACGGGCGTGCCGGGTCGCGTCGCGCCCGGAGGGTGAGACGAGGCCGCTCGCCGCGGAGGAGGCGGCCGCCGCCGCGGCGCAGGTCGCGGACACGAAGCCGGAGGTGGTCGCGATCGCGCTGCTGCATTCGTATCTCGATCCGCGGCACGAAGAGCAGATGGTGAAGGCGATCAAGGAGAAACTGCCGAAGCTCGACGGCGATCCGCTCGAGCGAGGTGCTCCCCGAGATCCGCGAGTACGAGCGCACCGCGACCACCGTCGCGGAGGCGTATCTGCGGCCCGGCGTCGGGCGGTATCTCAAGAAGCTCGAGCGAGCAGCTCGCGGCGCGCGGCGCGCCGCCGCTCTCGGTGCTCACGTCGAGCGGCGGGATGCGCACGCGGCACCGATGCGGCGACGAACGCGGCGGCGCTCGCGCTCTCGGGGCCCGCGGGCGGCGTGGTGGGCGCGGCGTTCGTCGCCGGGCTCGCCGGGCTTCAACGAGGCGCTCACGATCGACATCGGCGGCACGAGCGCCGACGCGGGACTCATCCTCGACGGCGAGCCGGTCGTCGAAGCCGGGCGGCGACGTCGCCGGCGTGCCGATCGCGCTGCCGCGCGTGCTCGTCGAGACGGTGCGCGCCGGCGGCGGG
This sequence comes from uncultured Gemmatimonadaceae bacterium, assembly GCA_963732065.1. GTDB lineage: Bacteria > Gemmatimonadota > Gemmatimonadetes > Gemmatimonadales > Gemmatimonadaceae > DATKOH01. The sequence continues at coordinate 141,352 of CAVSYH010000020.1, forward strand.
AGCATCGGGCTGGATCGACGACGGCGGCGCGCTGCGCGTCGGACCGCGCAGCGCGGGCGCGGTGCCGGGTCCGGCCGCGTTCGGGCGCGGCGGCACGCGGCCGACGGTCACCGACGCGCACATCGTGCTCGGCAACGTCGCATGCACGCGCGGCATTAGCGGCGGCGTCACGCTCGACGCGCGCGGCGGCGCGCGACGCGCGATCGCCGCGCTCGCGGCGCAACTCGGCGCGACGCCGAGCGCGCGGCGCGCGCGATGATCGCGATCGCCGACGCGGCGATGGCGCGCGCGCTGCGGCGCGTGAGCGTGGAGCGCGGCGTCGATCCGCGTCGCGCGTGCTCGTCGCGTTCGGCGGCGGCGGCCCGCTGCATGGCGTGCGCGCTCGCGGAGCATGCTCGGCATGCGCGCGGTGCTCGTGCCGCCGCTTCGCCGGCGTGCTGAGCGCGCTCGGCCTCGCGATCGCGCGCCGAGCGGCGCGAGACGCCTCACGAGCGTGATGCGCAAGGTGTCGCGAGCTCGATCCGGGCGACACGCGGCGGCTCGCGCACTCGCTCTCGGGCAAGCCGCGATCCGCAAGTACGCGCACCGCGTGGTGGGCGCGCGCGCGGTACGAGGGGCAGGGGCACGAGCTCGAGATCGCGTGCGAGCCGGGCGACTCGGGGCAGGAGATCGCCGCGCGATTCGCCGAGATGCACGACCGCCGCTACAGCTTCACGCTCAAGCGCGACGTGGAGATCATCAGCGCGCGGCACGCGGCGTCGGGATCGGTGCGGCCGCTCGTGCTCGCGCGGCGCGGCACGGCCAAGTGGGGCGCGAGCATGGAGGACACCGGCGCCGAGCTCGACGTGACCGTGCGCGGCCGCGCGGTGATCACGCTGCCCGACGCGACGATGGTCGTGCCGCCGGGATGGACCGCGCGCGTCACTGCCGATCGGCGGCTGGATGATGGAGCGTGACGCATGAGCGACACGGCGTTCGATCCGCTCGATCTCGCGGTCATGGCGCACGGCATTCGCGATGATCGCGGAGGAGATGGGCGCGGTGCTCGTGCGCGGCGCGCTCTCGCCGAACATTCGCGAGCGGCGCGATGCGTCGTCGGCGCTGTTCGACGTGAGCGGGCGCGATGGTCGCGCAGGCGGCGCACATCCCCGTGCACCTCGGCGCGATGCCGGAGTCGGTGCGCGCGGTGCGTCGCGAGCAAGCCGCGAGCCGCGGCGACGTGTTCATTCTCAACGATCCGTATCCACGGCGGATCGCATCTGCCCGACCTCACGCTGGTCGAGGCGATCGACGATCGACGGGACGATCGCCGGCTACGCGCGCGATGCGCGCGCATCACGCGGACGTCGGCGGCATGAGCCCGGGCAGCATGCCGCAGGGCGCGACGGAGCTGGTGCAGGAGGGGATCGTCCTGCCGCCCGTGCGCCTCGTGCGCGAGGGGATCCTGGATGAAGAGCATGCTGGCGCTGGTGCTCGCGAACGTGCGCACGCCGGAGGAGCGGCGCGGCGATCTGCGCGCGCAGCGCGCGCGCGTGCGCGGCGGGCGCGGCGGGCTGGCGCGCGCTCGTCGCGCGCGAGGGCGCGGCGCGGCTCGCGGCGGCGTGCGATGCGCTGCTCGAGTACACCGAGCGCCGCGCGTCGCGCGGCTGATCGCGAGTCGGCGACCGCACGGGCCGCGCCGAGGACATGCTCGAGGGCGACGGCGTGCAGCGACGAATCCCGTGCCGCTCGTGGTGAAGCGTCGAGGTGCGCGAAGGGAAGCTGCACCTCGATTTCACCGGCACGTCGCCGCAAGTGCGCGGCAACGTGAACTGCCCGATGGCGGTGACGCGCGCGGCGGCGCTGTTCGTGCTGCGCACGCTGCTCGACGACGACGTGCCGACGAACGACGGGATCGCGCGCGCGATACTCGATCGTGACGCCGGACGAGCTGCCTGATCAACGCGAAGTGGCCGTCGGCGGTCGCCGCGGGAAACGTCGAGACGTCGCAGCGCGTGACCGACATGATGTTCGCCGCGCTCGCCGACGCGGGCGTGGCCGTGCCGGCGCAGGGGCAGGGCACGATGAACAACATCACCTTCGGCGGCGACGGCTGGACGTTCTACGAGACGCTCGGCGGCGGCCAGGGCGCGAGCGCGCGCGGCGCCGGGGCCGAGCGCGGTGCACGTGGGGATGAGCAACACGCGCAATACGCCGATCGAGAGCGCTCGAGCGGAGCTATCCGATGCTCATTGATGGGTACGCGATGCGGCGCGGCACCGGCGGCGCGCGGCGAGCATCGCGGCGGCGACGGCGTGATGCGGCGCTACCGCGTGCTGGAGCGGTGCACGGTCACGCTGCTCACCGAGCGCCGCACGCGCGCGCCCGCGGGTGCGCAGGGCGGTCTCGACGGGCGCGGTGGGCGGAACCTGCTGAACGAGCGGGTCGCTGCCGGCGAAATGCCGCGTGGAGCTGGAGCCGGGCGACGTCGTGACGATCGAGACGCCGGGCGGCGGCGGGTACGGCGCGCCCTCAGCTCGCCTGAGACGCGTCGCCTCGTACACCTTCGCGCTCACGAACAGCTCCACGAGATCGGCGTCGATCATCCCGCCCTTCGTCTCCATGCGCAGAATGTCGAGCGCCTTCGGCAGCGGCACCGCGGGCTTGTACGGCCGGTCGGTCGCCGTGAGCGCATCGTAGATGTCCGAGATCGTCATCATGCGCGTCTGCACCGGAATCTCCTCGCCGCGGATGCCGCGCGGATAGCCCACGCCGTTCAGTTTCTCGTGATGGCCGAACGCGATCTCGGGCAAGCGCCGCAGCTCGCGCGTCCACGGGATCTCCCGCAGGAAACGGAACGTGTGCGTGACGTGCGACTCGATCTCCCGCCGCTCGCGCCTCGTCGAGCGTGCCCTTCTTGATCGTGAGGTAGCGCAGTTCGTCGTCGTCGAGCAGCGGATGCTCGACGCCGTCGCAGCCGACGAACGTGCGCGCGTTGAATTCCGTGAGGTCCTCGACTGCCGTGTCGGCGAGCAATCGTCGGCTCGTTCGCGCGCGACCACCGAATCCAGGAAACGGTCGAGCTCCGCCGATGCGCGCTGCGAGCGCGCCGCGAGATGCCGCCTCGTGCGCTCGAAGCCGCGCCGGCCGTGTCCGCGAGGAACTCGGCGCGCTCGCGCTCGAACTCCAGATCGGCGCGCTGCAGCATGAACCCGACGCGGTCGCGGATCGCTTCGAGCGTCGGAGTAGAGCTTCTTCTCCTTCACGAGCACCTGTTCGCGCACGCCGACTTTGCCGAAATCGTGCAGCAGCGCTCGCGTAGCGCATCTCCCGCATCTGCTCGCGCGTGAAGCGAGAAGCCCGCGTATGCGCCGGCGCCGCCGCGATCGACCGCCTGCGGCGAGCCCCACGGTGAGATCGTCGCCACGCGCGCCGAATGCCCGCCGTGGTCGGATCGCGCGACTCGATCGCGGTGACCGCCGCCGTCACGAATCCCTCGAACAGCCGCTCGATGTCCTCGTAGAGCAGCGAATTCTCGATCGCCACCGCGGCCTGCGACGCGAGCGCGCCCACGAGATCCACCGCGCGCGCGTCGAACGGCAGCACCTCGCGGTCGGCGACCTCCGGCGGATGTGAGCTTCGCGGCGGGATCGCGCTTGCGATTGATGAGCTGCAGCACGCCCACGACGTCGTCGCGCTGCGTCGTGAGCGGGATGACGAGCATCGACTTCGTGCGGTAGCCGTACCGCTCGTCGAAGCTGCGGTTCTGCTTGTAGCTCGCGCCCGACGGCAGCAGGTACACGTCGTCGATGATCATCGGCTCGCGCGTCGACGCCGCGTGCCCGGCGAGGCTCGCGTGATCGATCGGCACGGTGAACTCGCTGAACGGCACGCCGGGAGCGAGTCGTTCTGCGCGAGCTTGAAGCGCAGCGCCTTCGGCGCGTCGTGCTCGTCGCGCTCCACCAGGTAGATCGAACCCGCGTCGCTGTTGGTCACGCGGCGCGCCTGCGACAGGATCATCTCGAGCAGCTTGAGCAGATCGCGTTCGGTGGAGAGCGCCGCGCCCACCTGCGCGAGCTCGCGCAGCTCGCGCGACCGCTGCGCCTCATTCGCCCGCGCCGAGTGCGCCGGTCGCGAGCGCGAGCGCGGTGTGCATCGCGCCGCGCAGCTGCACCGCGGCGAGCCCCGGGCGCGCGCCGCCGGGAATGAATCCCGCGAGGCGGTCGCGCGGCCACTCCGCCGGCGGCTCGGCGTCCGCCGCGATCGCCGGCGCCGAGCAGCGCCGCGATATGCGAGGCTCCGGCGATCGCCGCGGCGTCCGCGCGCTGGAGCATGGCGCGATCGACCACCACCACCGTCGCGCGCGACGGATCGAGCGACCCCAGCGCGGGGAATCCGTCCGCGGCGCGCGACTCCACCTCGCCGTCACCGCCGAGCAGCGGGGCGAGCGTCGCCAGGGTTCCCGGCGAGGCGATGACGAGAGGCTTCACGCGCGCCGCCGGCGCTACTCCGTGCCGCTCGGCGGCTGCAGCTTCTTGAGTTCCTGCTGCGCCGGGCGCGAAATCGGGGAACGCCGCGAGCGATTTCTGCAGCAGCTGCACCGCTTCATCCTTGTTGCCGGCATCCTTCGCCGCGAGCGCGCGCGAGTAGAGCATCGTCGCCTGGAAGGGCACCTTCTTCGCCTGATCGATCGCGGCCTCCTTCGTGCCCGACGCGAGCGGCGGCAGCTTGAGCCCCGAATTGATCTGGTCGCCGAGCTTGGTGATGAGCACCATCACGTCGGTCTGCTTGCCCTCGACGTCGGTGTTGTATTCCACCACCGAAGTCTCGACGTTCACCGAGCGTGCGACGAGCCGCATGTTGCCCTTCGTGTCGGTGACGAATCCGCCCATGATCATGTGGCCGGCGCCGAGGATCTTGCCGATGTGCGCCGCGGTCTCCGAGCTCACGCGGCCGCTGGCGCCGAGGTTCTGCTCGTTGATGAGCGACTGGAGGTTCTCCGCGCTCCACCACGCGGATCTTCGCGTTCGCCGAGAGCGAATAGATGAGCAGGTCCTGCATGCCGGCGGAGAGCGGTGCCAGCTCCGTCTGCGCCGCGCCGAGCGCGCCGTTCGTGAACGGCACCACGGCGATCGTGGGCCGCGTGTCCGCCTGCGCCGCCACTGCTCCCGCCGCGAGCGCCGACAGCGCCGCCGCCATCCCGATGCCACGAGTCAACCCAGTCGCCTTCATGTTCGCCTCCGTCGTGTGCTAGACGGTGAGAGTGAGCCCTTCTGCCGCCGCGAGGATCTCCAACGTGCGCACCGCGCTTCTTCGCCGCCGCGCGACCGACTTCCACGAGCTTGTCCAGCTCCGCATCGCTGCGTTCCGGATTGTGATGGAACAGCGCCAGCCGGTCGACGCCCGCGTCCACCGCGAGGTCTACGGCGTCGCCAATGTGGGAATGCCCCCAGCCGCGATGGCGCCGGTACTCCTCAACGGTGTACATGGCATCGTGCACGAGCAAGGAGGCGCCGCGCGCGAACGCCACGAGCTCGTCGCGCCAGCCGGCCGCCTGCACGTAGCCGGGCGCGTCGCCGAGTTCGTTGTCCGAGATGTACACGAGCGACTTTCGCGCCTTCGCCGGTGGCGCTCAGCCGGTACGCGAGCGCGCCGCCGGGGTGACGCACCGCCAGCGGGTCGCAGGAGGAAACCGTCGCCCTTGTGCGTGTCGCCGAGCACGCGGAATTCCACGGTGGACTCCACGTCGTCGAACGTGACGGGGAATACCGTGGGCGACATCTGCTCGCGCACCGCGCGGTCCACTGCCGGCAGGAGCGCCTGCGTGCTCCAGATCGTGAACCGATTCCCGCGCGCGAAGAGCGGCGCGAAGTACGGAAGGCCGTGGATGTGGTCCCAGTGCGCGTGGCTCAGGAAGATGTCCGCGATGATCGGCGCGCCCTGCGCGCTCGCGGTGAGCGCGCGGCCGAGTTCGCGGATGCCGGTGCCGGCGTCGAAGATCAGCAGCGCGCCGGCGGCGGTGCGCACCTCAACGCACGGCGTATTGCCGCCGTAGCGCACCGTGGCCGCGCCGGGCGCGGGCACGGAGCCCCGCGTGCCCCAGAATCGAAGGGAGAGCGTCACACTTTCACCTGCGCGAGCGCCTCGAGTCCGGCGCGGTCCGCGATCGAGATCTGACGCCGCACCACGGTGATCAGCTTCCGGTCCTGGAACTCGCGCATCGCGCGCGAGACGGTCTCGCGGCTCGCGCCGATCATCTGCGCGATCGTCTGGTGCGTGAGGCGCCGCTCGATGCGCGCGCCGCCCCCCTCGCCGGCCGCGTTCAGCAACAGGCGCGCGATGCGGCCGTCCACGTCGAGCAGCACGAGACTGCCGATCTGCTCGTCGGCGCGCCGCAGCCGGCGCGACAACTCCTGCATGAGCGCCCACGCGACCGCCGGCGACTCTTCCACGCGCCGGCGGAAATCCTCGCGGCGCAGCACGATCAATTGCGAGTCCTCCACCGCGATCACGTGCGCCGAGCGCGGGCGGCTGTCGATGAGCGACAGCTCGCCGAAATGCGCGCCCACGCCGAGCATGCCGAGGATCACCTCGCGCCCGTCCTCGCCCACGAGCACGACCTTCACTTGGCCGCCGCGCACGATGAACAGCGAATCGCCCGGATCATCCTCGAAGAGGATCACGGTGCCCTTCGCATAGTTCCGCTCGCGCGCGTCGTCGGCGAACCGCTGCAACTCCACGGCGCCGAGTCCGCTCAGGAGCGGGATGGTCGCGAGGAATTCCGCCGTCCGCGTATCGCTCAGCGGCTGCCTAGAGTGAGGGAGAGCTGCCATTCGCTCACGCCGAACGTGTTCGTGCCCGACTGGATGTTGCCGAACTCCGCACCGAGCATCGGCGTGAGCGTGAAATGTCCCAGCAGCCAGCCGACGCCGGCGCCCGCGCCCATGGTGAACGTCGCCGCGGTCGGCAGGGTGTTGTCGATCGTGAGCCCCGTGAGCCAGCGCCCGTGGATCTGCGTCACGAGGCCGACATCCGGATCGAGCGGCGTGATGCCGCTCACGCCGAAGTAGAGGAAATTTCCGTTCGTGCCCGGCACGCTCTTCCCCGCGCTCGTGTAGCGCGACACGTAGCGGTCGTACGCGAACACGTTCAGCGTGCGAAAGCCCGGCGCCGACAACCGCCAGCGCCATTCGCCCTGGAGCATCGGGCCGAGCGTCACCAGCGTGGAGAGCGTCGTGTCGCCGGGCAGCGTGCGCGTGAGATTGTCCTGCGTGTAGAACGTGCCCGCGAAGCTGAACGCCATCGCCCCCGATCCGACGAGGCCGTCGGTGCCCACCGACACGCGGAATCGCCGAGCCCGGCGCGAGCTCCACGTTGGTGATCGACGTGCCCAGCCCGAGCGCCGCCGCCTGCATTGGCGAGTACTGCGTGCGGTACTGGTACGACGCGCCGAAGCCCCACGCCCAGCCGGAGATCTTCTTCGCGTACACGCCGCCCACGGTGAAGCCGAATCCGCTGCCGAGCACCGGCGACGCGGCCGCGAGCACCGGCGAGCCGAGCACGCGCATCGCGGCGAATTGCGACGAGTCGAGATTCGTGAGTCCCGTGGGCAGGTTCACGCCGGCGGTGATGATCGCGTCGTCGCCGTGCAGCCGGATGCCGGCGCGCACGGTCATGTCGGTGAACCCGCTCACACGCACGGTCTGCGACGCGAAGCTGCCCGAGTCGCGCGAGGTGGCGGTGCCGTCCACGTAGGCGACGTAGCCGTCGATCAGCACGCGCTTGCCGATCGCGAACGCACCCGCGAGCGGGACGGTGAGTTCCTGCGCGCTCTTGAGCGACAGCGGCACGGTGTCGTTCGAGCAGCAGCCGAAGCTCCACTGCTGGTACACGGGCGCCACGGTGAAGCCCGTTTTCCCGTCGAACGGCAGCTGCGCCGCGCACGGGTGCGGCGGCGCAACAGGCACAGCGCCGCGAGCGCGGCGCCGGACGGGACGTGCACGGTGCATCAGGGCGTCCCGATGATGATGATGATCGTTCCCTGCGACGCGGCGGTGAGTGCGGCGTCGAGCGGCGCGTTCGTCGTGTTGCCGGCCGAGCCCAGCACGTCACCGGGGCTCGGATTGATCCCCTGCGTCACGCCGCCCAGGATGTTCTGGCTCCAGTTGTCCGGATCGATCGGGAGATCGTGCGCGCGCGGCCGCCCGCTGCTCGCGCGCACCGCCGCCAAGCGCTGCTGCGCGAGCACGAACCCGGGGTCGATCGAGAGCGCGCCCACGTAGTACGACTCGGCCGCGTCGAGATTCCACTGCGCCTCCGCGGCCGCGCCGCGCGCGTAGGCGAGGAACGCGGACAGGTAGCGCGTGGGCCGTTTCTGCAGCGCCTGCATCTCGGCGGGCGAGAGCGTGACGCCGAGCTCGCCGTAGAGTTGCAGCGCGAGGCGCTTCTCGCCGTCGAGGATCTCGACCATCGCGGTCTGCTCCGAGACGGGGCGGCCCGACGATCGCGCCCTGCGTGACACTCGTGACCTGCGCGTCCATCGTGATGTGGTTCTTCTCGCCGGAGCGGATCTCGCCGTTCACCATCCGGCTCGCGCCCACGAGCTTGCCCAGCGCCGGCGCCGACGTGCTGTCGGTGCGGCCGCTCTTCGTGAGGTCGAGCTCGCGGAGCACGGCGCTCGACGCGCACGCGGTCCACGATCTGCAGCTGCGGGCTGATGCTGAGATCGGCAATGAGCAGGTCCGCCACGCCATAGCCGAGAGGGGCCAGCGTCGTGTCGCTCGCGGGCACGAAGAGGGGCGCCACACCGACCGCGCTCGCCGGATACGTCGCCGGATTCAGCGCTTTCTCGTTCTTGATCGCCTGCTGCGCCGAGATCATCGCCTCCGCGCGCGCGATGTCGCCCAGCCGTGCTTCGACATCCGCGTTCTTTCCGGCGAGCGAGAGATAGCGCAGGTAGTCCACGCGCGCGTCGGCCAGGTTGCCCATGCGCTGCGCCGCGGCGCCCGCGTAGAGATTCGCGTTCGCCCCAACGCTGCCGCCGGTGGCCAGCAGCGGTTCGAGCGTGCGGCGCGCCGCCAGATCCTGGTTCGACAGATACTGCGCGCGGCCGTACGCCACGCGAAGCTCGATGTTGCCGGGATCGGCCGCGAACGCCGCGGTCGCCACCCCGAGCTGCGCGGTGGCGGAGGCCGGCGAGATCGGCTCGAGCGCGGGCTTCCCGGCACAGCCGAGGGCGGCGAGTGCGGCCATGATTCCGGCGACTGCCGACCTTGACGAACGCATGGGAACCATCGCTGGCTGAGGGGATTGAATGCGCCGAGCCAAGTTACGGGCGCCACACACTACTGTCAAAGAAGGGGAGTCGCCTGAACTGCGACCCAAACCCTGTTCTTGGTCCCCCATACTCCGCGTGTGGCGCATGACGTGTGGTAACGACGACGGCGTACTTAGTGGTGACCTTATGGCTGTTACCAGCGCCGCCTTTGCGGTTACCACACGTCAGACGCCACACGCGGCGTTTGGGGGACCAAGGACGCGGTTCGGGGTGCGACTCAACGCCGTTCGCACGCAACTTGAATTCAGGCATAGGCTTTCGGTATATTACTTGGCTACCCGAAAACTCGAGGATCCCAAAGTGAAGAAGGAAATCCATCCCACGTACGCCACCGCCGTCGTCAAGTGCGCCTGTGGCAACACGTTCACCACGCGCTCGACCCAGGGCGAGATCCATACCGACATCTGCTCCAACTGCCACCCGTTCTACACCGGCAAGCAGAAGCTGATGGACACCGCGGGTCGCGTCGAACGCTTCCGTCAGAAGTACGGTAGGGAGAGCTGAGCCTCCGCGATCTCCTCGCGCAGGCCCTCGCGCGCTTCGACGAGATCGAGCGCGAGCTGGCGAATCCGGTCGGGCCGCGTGATTCCGGCCGGATCGCCGAACTCGGCCGGGAACACCGGCGTCTCACCCCGATAGCTGAACTGGCCGGCCGCCTCGCGCGCGCCGAGTCCGAGCGCGCGCAGCTCGCCGAGCTGCTCACCGCCGGCGATGCCGACATGGCCGCGGAAGCGCGCGCCGAGAACGATCGGCTCGGCGCCGAGATCGCGGAGATCGAGGCCAAGCTCCCGCCGCTCCTCGTGCCGCGCGATCCGCTGGACGACCGCCCCGCGATCTTCGAGATCCGCGCCGGCACGGGCGGCGACGAGGCCGCGCTCTTCGCCGCCGACCTCGTGCGCATGTACACGCGCTACGCCGAGCGGCAGGGCTGGAAGGTCGAACTCCTGCAGCGTTCCGATGGCGCGCTCGGCGGCATCAAGGAAGCGATCTTCAAGGTGAAGGGCGACGCCGCGTTCGGCCGCCTGCGTCGCGAGAGCGGCGTGCACCGCGTGCAACGCGTGCCCGCCACCGAAGCGCAGGGACGCATCCACACCTCGGCGGCCACGGTCGCCGTGCTCCCCGAAGCCGAAGAAGTGGACGTGAAGATCGAGCAGAAGGACCTGCGCATCGACGTCTTCCGTTCGTCCGGCCCCGGCGGGCAGAGCGTGAACACCACCGACAGCGCCGTACGCATCACGCACATCCCCAGCGGGCTGGTCGTGAGCCAGCAGGACCAGAAATCGCAGCTGCAGAACAAGCTCAAGGCCATGGAAGTGCTGCGCGCGCGGCTGCTCGACGCGCGGCTCGCCGAGCAGGAGGCGGAGCGCTCGCGCATGCGCAAGACGCAGGTGGGCACCGGCGACCGCTCGGCGAAGATCCGCACGTACAACTATCCGCAGAATCGCGTGACCGATCACCGGATCAACTTCACGATCCACGAACTGTCGCGCACGCTCGATGGCGAGCTGGATCCGCTCATCGAGGCGCTGGCGATGGCCGAGGTCGAGGAGCGGCTCGGTGGCGCCGACTGACCTGCACGGCGCGACCGCCGCGGCGCTGCTCGAGGAACTCGCCGCGACGCTGACCGCGGCGCAGATCCCCGACGCGCGGCGCGAAGCGTCGGACATCATCGCCGCGGTGCTCGACGCGCCGCGCTTCTGGGCCGCCGCGCACGCGGGCGAAGTCGTGAGCGCCACCGATGCGGCCGCGATGCGCGCCGCGGCTGCGCGTCGCGCGCGAGGAGCGCCGTTCGCCTATGCCGTGGGCCGCGCCGCCTTCCGCCACCTCACGCTGCACGTGGACGAGCGCGTGCTCATCCCGCGCGTCGAAACCGAGGAACTGGTCCAACGCGTACTGGATGCCATGCGGCAGCGAACCGGGTGGCACCGCGGTGGACCTCGGCACCGGCAGCGGCGCGATCGCGCTCTCGCTCGCGCAGGAGGGAACGTTCGCGCGCGTGATCGCGACCGATGTGAGCGACGGTGCGCTCGCGGTGGCGCGCGCGAACGCCGCGCGATGCGCGCCGTGGCTGCGCTGCGAGGTGGAATTCCGCGCCGGCGCGTGGCTCGCGCCGCTCGCGGGAATTCGCGCGCGCGCCGTGGTGTCCAATCCGCCGTACATCGCGCTGGACGAGGCCGCGGCACTGCCCGCCTCGGTGCGCGATTGGGAGCCGCCGGTCGCGCTCTTCGCCGAGGACTCGGGAATGCGCGACATCGCGTGTATCATTCACGGGGCGCATAGCGGTGCTCGAGCCGGGCGGCCTGTTGGCGCTCGAAGTCGACAGCCGGCGCGCCTCGCTGGCGGCGGAGCTCGCCCTCGCCGACGGCCATTATCGCGACGTGTCCGTGAGACTCGATCTCGCGGGACGCGAACGATTCCTGCTGGCGAGACGAGGAGAGGAGTGACGTGCTCGAGGACCGCGCGAAGGAGATCGGCCGTCTGATCGGCCAGAGCAGCGAATACCAGGCGGTGAAGCGCGCCAACGAGGCGCTCACGGCCAACACCGATGCCGTGGCCGTCTTGAAGCAGATGGAGCAGATCCGCCGGGACGCCCAGGCGATGATCGAGCGCGGCGAGCAGCCCACCGAGGCGATGGAGCAGCAACTGGACGAACTGCTCCTCAAGGTGCAGGGCAGCCCGGTGTACCAGGCAGTCATGGTGGCGCAGGAGAATTTCGACAAGCTCATGGCGCGCGTGAACGAATGGATCCTCGAAGGGATCCAGCGCGGCGCGGCGAGCCCGATCATCACACTGGGGTGAGCAACGCACCCGGGCGGCTCATCGTGTTCGAGGCGCCGGAGGGGGCGGGCAAGACCACCCAACTCGCGCGGCTCGACGCGTGGCTCACGCACAACGACGTGGCCCACACCACGGTGCGCGAGCCCGGCGGCACGACTCTCGGCGATGACATCCGCCGCTGGCTGCTCGACCCGAAGCACGCCGATCTCACGCCGCGCGCCGAGGCGATGCTCTTCATGGCGTCGCGCGCGGAGCTCGTGGAGCGTGTGATCCGTCCGGCGCTCGCGCGCGGCGACGTCGTGCTCGCGGACCGCTTCTTCCTCTCCACGTATGCGTACCAGGTGCACGGCCGCGGCCTCCCCTTCGAGGCGGTGCGCACCGCGAACGCGCTCGCCACGGGCGGCCTCGTGCCCGACGTGACATTGGTGTTCTCGCTCGACGCGGCGGTGCGCAACGTGCGCGCCCAGGCGCGCGGCCACGCCGACAAGATCGAACGCGCCGGCGCCGATTTCCATGAGCGAGTGGCGGCCGCGTTCACGCGCTTCGTGCAGCCCGATTGGCAGGCGGCGCATCCCGAGTGCGGACCGATCGTCGCGATCGACGCTGCGGGCGAGGAGGAAGCGGTGTTCGAGCGCGTGCTCGCGGCGCTCGCGTCGCGCTGGCCCGCCGCCTTCGAGGCGGCCCGATGACTCGCGGCCGCGCCTTCGCCGCGCTCGCGCTCTTCGCCCTGGTGATGCTCATGGGCGGGCAACTGCTTCGCGGCTCGCTCGCGGGCACGGGCGTCGCGCACGCGCGGCTGTTCGACCAGGTGCTCGCGCACGTCGAGGACAACTTCGTGGATTCCCTCGATGCCGGCCGACCTCTACGCGAAGGCGGCCACGGGCATGGTCGCCGAGTTGCACGATCCGAACTCATCGCTGCTCGACGAACGGCTGCTCAAGCGTCTCAACGAGACCACCGCCGGCCAATACGAGGGACTCGGCGTGCAGGTGGACGTGCGCGATGGGTGGCTCAGCGTGATCGCGGCGCTCGCGGGATCGCCCGCCGAGATCGCGGGGCTGCGCGCCGGCGACCGCATCCTCGAGATCGATGGACGCCCGGTGTCATTGCGCGGCACCGACGACGCGCGCGCCGGACTGCGCGGCCCGCCCGGCTCGAAAGTGACGCTGCTCGTGGAGCGGCCGGGCGTCGCGGCGCGCATCCCGATCGTCGTCACGCGCGCGGCGATCCACGTGAGTCCCGTGCGGCACGCGATGATGCTCACGCCCGACGCGGGCTACGTGCAGCTCGCGATCTTCGCCGACTCGAGCGCGCCGGAATTGCGCCGCGCGATCGGGCGCCTGCGCGACCAGGGCGCGCACACTGATCCTCCTCGATCTGCGCGGCGATCCCGGCGGGCTGCTCGTGCAAGGCGTGGGCGTGAGCGATGAATTCCTCGACAAGGGGCAGGAGGTCGTGTCGCTGCGCGGCCGCACGGCCTCGCAAACGGAAACGATCAGCGCCGAGCGCGCGCAGCTGTGGCCCGACTTGCTCCTCATCGTGCTCGTGGATGGCGGAAGCGCGAGCGCGTCGGAGATCGTGGCGGGAGCGCTGCAGGATCACGATCGCGCCGTGGTGATGGGGTCCACCACGTACGGGAAGGGGAGCGCGCAGTCCATCTTCGATCTCGACGGCGAGGAGCGCGCGCTGCGCCTCACCACCGCGCTCTGGTTCACGCCGAGCGGACGCAGTATCCAGCGGCCGCACCGGCAGCCGGACGACACGGCCGCCGCCGATACGCTGCGCGAGCGGCCGCTCTCGAAGCGGACGACGTACAAGACCGATGCCGGCCGCACGGTGTACGGCGGCGGCGGGATCACGCCGGACATTATCGTCACGCCGCAGGATTCCGCGGACGGCACGCTCGCGCTGGTGCGCGCGCTCGGGCGCGATCTGCCGAAGTTCCGTGACGCGACCGTGGACGTTGCGACGACCGCGCGCAGCGGCGGCGCGGTGCGCGGCGCGGTGATCGTCATCACGCCGGCGATGCGCGAGGACCTCTGGCGCCGTGCGCAAGCGAAGGGCGTGCGTCTCACCCGTGCGCAGTACGATTCCGCGGCCGTGGCGGTGGATCGCATGCTCGGCGACGAGATCGCGCGCGACGCGCTGGGCGTCGAGGAGGCGTGGCGCAAGAAGCTCGACGACGATCGCGTGGTGGCCGCGGCGCTGTCGCTCGCGAAGGGCGCGCGCACCGAGACCGAGCTGCTCACGCGCGCGAGCGATCAGCGCGCGGCGAAGAAGGAGGACGTGCCGGGCGGCGCGCCGTGAGCGAGCGCGTATTCGTGCTGGGCGCGGGTCGGGTGGGCACTGCGCTGGCGCGGGCGATGGCCACTGCCGGCGTGGAGGTCGTCGGCCTGCACGGCAGGAAGGCGCAGAGTGCGCCCGACGCGATCACCGCAGGTCCGCTGCCCGTATCGATCGGGCGCGCCACGGTGGTGCTCGTCACGGTGCGCGATCCGCAGCTGGAAGAGGTGCTCACCTCGCTCGTGAGCGCGTCGTTGGCGCCGGGCGCGGTGGTGCTGCACGCGAGCGGAAGTGCCGAGCCCATGGCGCTCGCCGCGCTGCGCGCGCAGGGCCATCCCTGCGGCACGATGCATCCGCTGCTCGCATTCGCGGATCCGGCGCGGGCGGCGGCGAGCATAGGGAGCGCGTGGTTCGGTCTCGATGGCGACGCGCGTGCGCGCGAAGCGGCGGCATCACTCGCAGCGGCGTTGGGCTCGCGCACGCTCGAGATCCCGGCCGGCGAGAAGGTGCGCTACCACGCGGCCGCCGTGTTCGCGTCGAATTTCCCGGCGCTGCTCATGGCGAGCGGCGAGGCGCTGTTCGCGCAGATCGGCATTGGCGCCGATGATGCCCGCGCCGCGCTCATGCCGCTGTTCTCGGCGGGCGCGGACAACGTGCGCGCGAAGCCGAGCGCGCAGGCGCTCACGGGACCGATCGTGCGGGGGGATGTGGAGACGGTGAAGCGGCACGTGGCCGCGCTAGCGGCGACGCCGGAGTTATTGGCGCTCTATCGGGCGTTGTCCATAGCCGCGGCGCGACTCGCGCGAACGGCGGGCACCGATCCCGCGAAGCTGGCGGAGATCGAAGCGGCTCTTCGGTAGCTCAACTGCCGGGAACCGGTTACCGGGAACCGGTATGGCATGACAATGCATTCCCTAACGACAGCGAGTAGTGCTGTTATGGAATGCGTTGTCATGCCTCACCGGTTCCCGGCAACCGGCTCCCGGCAGTTCAGATCTAGTTCGCGCTTCCCTGGTCGAACACTCTCACGCCGGGCGGCGTCGTGAACACGAACGCGCCATCGCTCACTGCCACATTCATCTCGATCGCATCCACGCGCACCCGCCGCACGCTGCCGTTCGCGTCCTTGGTCTCGAACTGGCGCACAATGCCGTCGGCATCGTCTATCCAAAGCTTCGCGAACGTGAACGGCGCTCCGCGGTTCTTCGGCGTGAGCCCCACGACGTGCGTGGCGTGCCCGCCCACCGTCGCCGCGCCGCCATCGGTGATCGTGAAGCGCTGGGCCGGTGAATCGAGCAGCCAGGTCGTGAAGTCGGGGATGTTCGCGCTCCCGTCACCGACGGTCATCTTGATCACCTGCCCGGGATTCGTGCTCGGCAAATAGATCCATACCGCTTTCCCGTCGGAGACGATCCGGTCGCCGGCGGGCTGCGTGAAGCTCACGGCGTAGCGTCCCGGCAGGCGCTGCAGCATCTCGCCCTTGGAGTCCACGCCGTGGCCGGTGAGCGGATTGTCCACGGTCTGCGTGAAGGTCACGCGCGCGGTCTTCATCTTCGAGTACACTGCGGCCGCGCGCTCGAGCGTGGCAGTCGCGGTCTGCCCGCGCGCGGCGCACACGCCCGCCGCCAGCGCGAGCGCCGCGCCGGCGGCTGCGATCCTCACTTGCCCGCCGCCGCGCCCGCGAGCGCCGGCGCGGGCGTGATCGTGCGACCGATCGCCGCCGCGATCGCGCGCAATTCTCCCACGAGCTGCGCGAACTGCTCCGGATACAGCGACTGCGCGCCGTCCGACAGCGCACGCTCGGGATTGGGATGCACTTCCACCATCACGCCGTTCGCTCCCGCCGCGATCGCGGCGCGCGCCATCGGGATCACCTTGTCGCGGATGCCCGTGCCGTGGCTCGGGTCCGCGATGATCGGGCAGGTGCGACATCTGCTGCACGATCGGGATCGCCGTGAGATCGAACATGTTGCGCGCGATGGTGTCGAACGTGCGCACGCCGCGCTCGCACAATATCACGTTCGGGTTCCCGCTCGCGAGCACGTACTCCGCGCTCAGCAGCAATTCCTGGATCGTCGCGGCGAGGCCGCGCTTGAGCAGCACCGGTTTGCCCAGCTTCCCGCAGAATTTCAGCAGCGAATAATTCTGCATGTTGCGCGCGCCGATCTGGATGCAGTCGCCATACTCGGCCACGAGCTCCGCGCCTTCTTCGTCCATCGCTTCGGTGACGATGGCGAGCCCCGTCTCCCGCCGCGCGAGCGCCAGAAGTTCGAGACCCTTCTTGCCAAGCCCCTGGAAGGAGTACGGCGAACTCCGCGGCTTGAACGCGCCGCCGCGCAGCGCCGACGCGCCGGCCGCTTTCACCATGCGCGCCGCGGTCACGATCTGCTCCTCGCTCTCCACCGAGCAGGGGCCCGCGATGATCGGCACTTCGCTGCCGCCCACGTGCACGGTGCCGCCGATGGAGACGATCGTGCTCTCCGCCTTCCATTCGCGCGACACCTGCTTGTACGGCTGCGTGACGTGGATCACCTGCGCGACGCCCGAAAGCGCCTCGATGCGCGACGCGTCCACGCGGCCATCGTTGCCCACGAGGCCCACGGCCGTGCGCTGCGCGCCGGGCATCGGGCGCGCTTCGTAGCCCATCTCCTCGATCACGCGCACCACGGCCTCGACCTCGGCCGGCTTCGCGCCGTGTTTCATCACGACCAGCATGCTATTCCTCGATCTCAGTGAACCAGCCGTCCCTCGTGATCGTCACGGGGCCGTTGTATCGCGCCGCGATCGCCGCGGGCATGTCTTCCTGCTCTACGACGGTGAAGAAGTGTGTCAGCGCCAGCATGCCGGGCATCGCGCGCTCGGCCAGCGCCGCGCAACTCGATGGCGTGAGATGCGTCGGCACCGCCATCGCGTCCGGCAAGGAGCACTCCGCGAGCAGCACGTCACATCCACGCGACCAGTCGCCGAGCGCATCGTTCGGGCCCGTGTCGCCCGTAAAGACGATCCGGCCCTTCCCGCTCGCTATGGAATATGCCACGCTCTCCTCGGTATGGGGAACTCTGAGGCTCTCCATTCGTACCCCGATGCTCAGGTCCGCCCACCCGCCAAAGGGGATCTCGGTGACCCGAAACGGCCAGGGAGGGGCGGCGAGAGTGCCGCCGTCGCCGTAGATGGCGGCGAAGCGCGTCAGGAGCGCCGCGGTGCCCGGCGGCCCGAGCACCTCGAGCGGCGCCGTGCGCGCGGGTAGCGTGCCGTAGCGCCACGCGTAGAACAGCGTGGTGAGGTCCAGCGTGTGATCCGGGTGGAAATGGGTGAGCGCGAGATGCGTGATCCCGAACCAATCGATGCCGAGCGAGGCCATGCGGTGCACCACGCCGCTGCCGCAATCGATGAGCAGGCGCACGTCGCGCGTCTCGATGAGATGCCCCGCGTTCACGCGGCTGGGGCTGGGACTCGCGGTGCCGGTGCCGATCGTGGTGAGGCGCACCTATCGAGCCCTCATAGCGACGACTACGCCCGCGCCTCGCTCTCGGGCGCGGCAGGTGCGCGTCGGCGCGCGTCGGCGGGCTTCGCGGTCGCTTCGCCCTCGATGGACTCGTCCACCGGCTCGCCGCGCATGCGCACGCTCACGAAGCTGCTCACGCCGGGCTCCTGCATCGTAACGCCGTACACCGCGTCGGCGGCCGCCGTCGTGGTGCGCGGATTGTGCGTGATCACGATGAACTGCGTCTTCGTCTTGAACTGGTTGAGCATCTTCACGAAGCGGCCGACGTTCGCGTCATCCAGCGGCGCGTCCACCTCATCCATGAGACAGAACGGGCTCGGCTTCGTGAGGAAGATCCCGAAGAGCAGGGAGAGCGCGACGAGCGCGCGCTCGCCGCTCGAGAGGAGATGGATGCGCTGCGTGCGCTTGCCGCGCGGCGACGCATGGATCTCAATGTCGCATTCCAGCGGGCGCTCGGGATCCTCAAGGCGCAGGTCGCAGTCGCCGCCGCCGAACAGCGTCAGGAAGATCTGCCGGAAGTTCTCGCGCACCTGCGCGAACGTCTCGAGGAAGAGCGACTGCGCCGTGGCGTCGATCTCGCGGATCGCCTGGTGCAGCGAATTCTTCGCGCTCACGAGATCGGTGCGCTGCGTCGTGAGGTAGTCCAGGCGCTTCTGCTCTTCGTCGTGCTCCTCCACCGCGAGCGCGTTCACCGGGCCGATCGGCTTCGAGCTCGTCGCGCAGGCGGCTCACTTCGGCGCGCAGCGTCTCGTCATCCATCTCCACCGGCGCGAGCGATGCGAACATGTCGTCGAGCGGGCGGCGCCATTCGGCCTCGAGGCGCTCCTTGATCGCGGTGCGGCGACCCGCGAGTTCGGTGTAGCGCAACTCCGCCTGGTGCAGCGCGTCGGCGTTCGCCGTCGCGGCGTGCCGCGCGGCGTCCAGCGCGTGTTCGATCTCCTGCAGCCTGCGTGTCGGCGTCGCGCACGGCGTGCTCGGCGTCCTTGAGCTGCTTCTCATCGCCGGCGAGCGCGGCGCGGCGCGTCTCGACCTGCACCTGCCACTCGGTCATCCGTGCGGCGAGCTCGCGGTCCGCCTGCTGGATCTCGGCGAGCTCGGCGGCGAGCGCGGCCACGCGCTGGTCGGCGGTCGCGACTTCCGTGGCGAGCCGGCGCTCGCGGTCGAGCGCCACTTGGAGCCGGCCCTCGGCCTGCGCCTGCTCCACCTGCCACCGCGTGCGATCCTCGCGCGCGGCGTCCTGCCGTCGCTCCGCCGCCGCGAGCGCGTCGCGCGCCGCGTCCAGCGCCGTGCCGCGCTCGGCGATGGACGCGGTCACGCGCGCCGATTCTCCCTCGAGCGACGTGAGCCGCGCGCCGAGCTCGGCGTGACGGTCCGCGATCCGCGCGGCGAGCGCCTGCGTGGTGGCCAATTCCTTCTCGTGGCGGCGCGCGCGCAGCTCGATCGCGGCGCGCGCGTCGGCGGCGTCGCGCGCGTGCCCTTGGGCGGTCTCGGCGGCGTCGGTCGCGGCTGACACCGCGCGCTCCGCGGCGTCCAGCGCCGCGCGCGCCGATTCGGCTTGCGACTGCGCAGCGTCCCGCGCGCGCGCCGACGTGCCCAGCTGTTCGCGCAGCGCGCCGAGGTCGGCGCGGCGGCGGAGCGGTCCCGGGCCGCCGGCGTCGCCCGGCAGCCACATCGCGCCGCGCGCATCCACGAACGCGGCGCCGTCGTCGGTGGCACGCACGTGGCCGAGCAGGTTCTTCACCCACGCGCGCGCGATCTCGGCCGCGTCCACGCGCGCCGCGAGCGTGCCGCGATCCATGTCGGCGAACATCGGGCCATCCAGTGGCAGCAGCAGCAACGAACCGGGGTTCACGCGCGCATGCCACTCGCGCACCGCGTCGGCGGTCGCGCGATCGCGCACGAGCACGGCATGCACCGTGTTGCCGAGGAAGCGCTCGATGAGCGTGGCACTCTGCGCGCCGGCGGTGATGAAATCGGAGAGCGGTCCGATGATCGCGCCGGCGCCGAAGCTCGCGCGGTCTTCGAGCAGCCGCGCGGTGGCGGGCGCGAGACCCACGCGGTCGCGCTCGAGCGCCTCGAGCGCGTTCGACTTGCCCTGCAGCGCGGCGAGCTGCTCCTCGGAGGAGAGCAGAGCCCCGCGCGCCGAGCGCGTCGCGCGCGCGGGCCTGATCGGCATGCGTGCGCGCATTCGAGAGCGCCGTCGCCGCGCCCAGCGCGCGGGCGGTCGCCTCATCCAGCTCGCGCTCCGCGGTCTTGAGCTCGGTCATCGCCGCGGCGCGCGCTTCTTCGTGCTGCGCGCGCTCCGCGGCGGCGGCCGCGGCGCGCCCCGCGAGTTCGCCGCGCTCGTGGTCCGCGCTCTCGCGGTCGAGCGCCACGCGGCGCGCGTCGTCGCGCGCGCCGGCGGCGGTCCGCTCGCGCTCGTCGAATGCCGCGCGCGCCGCGGCGACCTCGGTGCGCGCGTGTTCTTCGGCCGTCTGCCGCGCCGAGAGCGCGCGGCGCGCCTCTTCCACCTCGGCTTCTACGCCCGAGCGCGCGGAGAGCGCCTGCTCGCGGTCGGTGCCCAGCTGCAGGTTGAGCTGCTCGCCCTGCCGGCGTTCTTCCTCGGCGCGCAGCCGGCGCGCGCTCGCGTTGCGCTGACGCTCCTCCGCCACCCGGAGTTCGCTCTCGAGGCGCAGGATGTCCTGCTGCTGCGTGTTCACGGAGCGCGCGAGATCGCCGCGCCGCGTCTCGGCGCCGCCGCGTGCGGCGTACGCGCTCTCGCGCGCCGACTCCGCGGCCACCACCGCGCGCTCCGCCTCCGGCGCCTGCGCGCGCTGGGCCGCGACCGTCACCTCGAGACGCGCGAGCTCGTCGCGCCAGCTCGCCATGTCGCGCGAGGCGAGCGTGAGCTCGAGGTTGAAGCGCTGTGCGTTGAGCTCCACGTGCCGCTCGGCCTTCTTGCGCTGGCGCGACAGCGACCGCACCTGGCTCTGCACTTCGCCAATGAGATCGTCGAGGCGCGCGAGGTCCACCGTCGTCTCCTCGAGACGGCGCTCGGTGCTGCGGCGGCGGTCGCGGTAGAGCGCGACGCCCGCCGCCTCCTCGAACAGCTCGCGGCGGTCGTCGGGACGGTCGGAGAGGAGCGCGTCGATCATGCGCGCCTCGATCACCACGCCGGCGTCGGCGCCGAGTCCGGTGCCGCTCACGAGATCGTGAATGTCGCGCAGCCGGCACGGCGCGCGATTGAGCAGGTACTCGCTCTCGCCCGAGCGCGAGAGGCGGCGCGAGATCACCACTTCCTTGAACGCGACGGGGAGCACGCCGTCCTCATTCGAGAAATGGAGCGAGACCTCCGCGATGTTCACCGGGCGGCGCGCCGAGGAACCCTGGAAGATCACTTCTTCCATCTTGAGCCCGCGCAGCAGCCGCGGGCGCTGCTCGCCGAGCACCCAGCGCACCGCATCCGACACGTTGCGACTTGCCGCAGCCGTTCGGCCCGACGATCGCGGTCACGCCCGCCTCGAAGTCGAGGTGCGTGTGGTCCGCGAACGACTTGAATCCGTGGATCTCGAGCTTGGTCAGCCGCACTAGGGCAGTCTCCCCATCCGGTAGGTTACGATCGGCGTCTCGCCATTCACGTGCAGCGCGCTCGCGAGCAGGGCCGCATCCTGCGCGCGCTCGAACGCGCCCGCGTACAGCCGCATCCGTGCCATCATCCTGGAGCAGCGGGTACACGGCGAGCCCTCTCGACCGGTACGCCGCCGCGTAGAAAGATGCCTCATCGCGCGTGACTTCGCTCTGCACCAGCACCGCGAAGGGCAGGCGCATGACCCTCCCTTGGCCCTTGATCACCGTGCCGCTCGCGACGAGCGCCGCGAGCATCGAGTCGGCGCCGTCGCGCAGACGGAACGCGCCCGCGATGATGTGGAAGGTGCGGTTCCCATCGGGCTCGGCGATCGGCGAGATCGTGAGCGCGGGGAGGACTCTCAGCATCTCATCCTCGAGCCGCGCGTTGGCGCTGGTCGAATTGTTGGTGACCGCGATCTCGACGGCGAAGCTCGCGGCGCGCGCGTCGCTGTCGGCGGCCGCGGCGGCGGCGCGCTGCGCGAACGCCATCGCCGGCGTCACCGCTCGAGCCGGCGGGCACGCGGCGCGCTCGCGGGCAGCCGCGGCCGAAGCGCGGCGTGACGCCACCCTCCGGAATGATCACCGAGTCGATCGCGCCGGCGGTCGCCCCCGCGAGCGAAGTGTCCGCCGGCGCCGGATCGGGACGCGGCGACGCGCTGCGTCCCAGGATGCCGGAGCGCCAGAGACCGCCGCGCGAGCAGCGCGAGCACGGCGAGCGCGCCGATCCACGCCGGTGCGCTCGATCGGCGAGGCGGCGGCGGCGCCACCGCGCGCACGGTGGAGGGCCGCGCGCTTGACGCCGACGTCTCGCGGTCGCCCTGCGGCTGCGTGAGCGCGCTGATCGCGCCGGTGACGCGCTCCATGTCGTGGCCGCCCGGATCCGGGACCGCGCACATAGAGCAGCACGCGCGCGCCCACGAGCGGCTGCACGCGTCCCACGCAGCACGACGCCGTCCACGAGCGGCAGCAAGCGCATCGACCGCCGGCTCGTCGTTCGGCACGACCACGAGCAGCAATGCCTCCGCCTCGCGGAATTCCGCCGACAATCCTTCCCAGCGCGCGCTGCGGAGCACCGCGCCATAGTCGAGTGGGCCCGAACCGCTGGGCAAGACATGCAGATTCCCGGCCGCATCCACCCGGTGCGCCGCTTGCTCGAGCGGCAGGCCGCGCACGAACACGTCGGCGATGCCGTGCGCCGCGTTCATGGGCGCGAGATCCTCGATCGGGCCGAGTTCGCCCACCGCGTCCGCCACGGCCACCCGCCGGCGGCGCGCCTGCACGCGGCCGATGCCGAGCGCGAGTTCCGCAGCGGCGATCGGATCGCCGCCCACGACCAGCACGAAGCCGCAGCCGTCGAGCGCCGCCGCCTGGCGGCGCCCCTCTTCCTCCCACGGGGAGAGCATCGGCTCGTCGTACGGGGTGTGGTCATCTCAAGGCGGGCCCGCGTAGATCCAGTAGGACATCCCGGCGGTGCGCGCGATGCGCTCGGCTTCTTCGCGCGTCGGGAATGGACCGATCACGACACGGTACGTTACCACGCCATCGTGCGAGTTGGGTACCACCCGCGGCGTCGCGCCGCTGACGTGGATCGCGCGCATCGCGACGCGCGCGGCCGAGTCGGTTCGCAGCGCCGCGAACTGGATCGTGAACTGCGGGCCTTTGCGGCGTCGTGTCGCGCGCCGGTGCGGGCGCCGGCGCGGCGTAGGCGGCGCCGCATGCAACGCGGTGTCCACCTTCGGATGCAGGCTGTCGTGCGCCGCCTCGGCGAGCGGGTTCATGCTGTCGTGCGGGACGATCGTGTCCTCGGGGAAGGTGACCGGCTCATCCAGTCCCGCGGCGCGCGGCCGGAATCCGTTCCAGTGCAGGAACGTCCAGAGGTCGTGCGCGCCACCCGTGACGTGCGCCGTCTGCTTCAGCGACGAGCCGTCGAAGAATTGCACGTCGTTCCCGGTGGCGACCGCGATCCAACCATTGGGCGCAACGGCCGGAAGATCGGAGCGCCACGTGCCCGCGATCACGCCGATCACCTTGTCGGTGCCGAGCGGCGATCACCACCACGCTGTCGCTCGCGAGGCGCGCGAGCAGCACGCGGCCGAACGGATCCATGCGCAGCGAAACCGCCGGCTCGGGCAGGGTGAGCTGCGACGTGGTCTTGCCGGTGTACCGGTCGAGCACGAGGATCTGAGGCAGCGAATCGAGCGCGGCGAAAAGCCGGTCGCCGCTCGGCGTGGTGACGACGGCGCTCGCGGGGCGGGGCAGCTCGATCGCGGGAAGCGAGTCGAGTCCGCGTACGCGCAACGCGAGCAGCCAACGTCCGCTCGTGAAGTACACGCGGTCGCCGAGCGGCGTGCGCAGCGCGCGGGAGATCGGCGGGAGCACCGCGCTGTCGCCCACGGTGGAATCAGGCGGCCGCACGGACCAGAGCACCACGCCAGGCGGACGGTCGGCCAGCACGAGGAGCTGGCCGTCGGGCTGTGGCAGCACATCGCGCGCGGGCGCGGGCGGCTTGAACGTCCACGTGCCGCTCGGCGTCGTGCGCAGCACGCCGCCGCTCGCGACCACGCCGTAGGCGCTGGAGCCGTCGGCCGTGGAGAGCGCGTGGAGCCTCGGCGTCTCGTCGGTGGTCACCGTGCCCAGCCGCAGATCGATGCGCACCGGGAACCCTTTCGCCGACTCGGAGAGGACCGTGCCTGCCGCGTCATCGAAGCCGAGGATGCGCTCGAGCGCCGGCGCTTTCGCCGTGGAGGTCCACACGAGCGAGTCGAGCTGCGGGAAAGCGAAGACGCGAACGGGGCCGCCGGCGCGCGGAGCGCGGAGGACGAGCAGGTCGGGGCCATGCCCGGCGGTGGCCGGGACGCCGGCCGCAGGCGGAACGCGCTCCGTGCGGCCGCACGCGGCCAGCGCGAGACCCAGCGCCATCAGCAACGTGCGCACGTGCCTAAGCTACCGGGAGCGCGCGCGCGGAACAAGCCGCGCACGCGCCGCGGCTAGAACGGAGCGTACAGGGAGAACTGGATGTAGGGTCGCAACGCGAGGTCGTGCGGGATCACCCAAGCCCAGCTCATGATCGCCGCGCCGAACAGGTTGATGCGCGCGCCGAAACCGTTCGACCAGAGGAATCCGCGCGTGTAGAACGGATCGTAGAGCGTCTGATCGCGGAACACCACCGTCTGTCCCGTGAACCAGGTGCTGCCGAGGTCGACGAAGGCGAACAACTCGATGGGCGGGACCGGAACGACGCTGCCCGCGCCGCCGCGATAGAACGGAGCGCGGATCTCGAGGCTGCCATAGTACGCGCTGCTGCCGATGCCGGGGTTGCAGTAGTCGGAGCTCTTTTGCGCGTTGCCGCATTCCGTGGGGTCGACCAGGAAATTGCTGCCGTCGTAGCCGCGCACCGACTGGCTGTACGCGATGTATTGGCGCGTGCTGTCCGCGTCGCGCCCGGTCTTGATGAAGGCCGCGAGGTGCGTGGCGATGATCAGTTTGTTGAAGATGATCGGATCGTAGCGGCGATAGTCGGCGATGTAGGCGAGCCAGCGGAAGTCGCCGACCGCCGGCTGGATCTCGAAGCGGTAGCGCCGCCCGGAGATCGGCGCGAAGTAGCCGAATAACGTGTTGTCCGAGACGTAGGCGATGTCGGGCGTCGCGTAGTACTTCGTGCCGAAGTCGATCGTCTGCCGGCCCTGAATCTGCTGCACGTAATCCGTCGTGATGGCCACGATCTGTTCGTCGAGCGAGTTGAGGCCGAGCCCGACCTCCCAGCGATCGAAGCGGTTGAGCGGATAGATGCCGACCCCGAACACCGCGCGGTTCAGGTAGCGCGTGGTGTAGGTCGTGCAGACGCTTCCGTCGCCGTTGCACGAGTACCCGTTGGCGAAGTAGAACGGGACGTTCTCGACGCCCACCTGGTACTGGAAGCGTCCCGCGAGATACGCATAGGCGGCGTAGAACTGGAAGTCGGCAAGGCGCCCATTCACCGCGAGCGCGATGGTCGCGCGCGTAGAGCCCACCATGTCGGTGAGCGTGACCGCGGTGCCGCCGTAGATGCCGCTGCCGAAGTTGTCGTGCGAGTAGCCGATGGTGGGCGTCGCGACGAACTCAGGCGACAGGCGGAGCTTGTACGGGATACATGAAGAACGTGCTCGTATCGGGGAGCTTCACCGCGCCGGTGTCGAGGATCGCGGCGACACTGATCGCGGGCTCGGTGGTGGAATCCTTCGCGCCCGGCACCGACTGCGCCGGCCGGAATCCGAGCGTGCCCTTGTAGTACGTCGCCACCGGATCGCCCTGCACGGAGCCAAGCGACGTGGGCGCCGGCGCGACCACCGCGGCGGTGTCGGCCTTCGGCGCGACGGCGAGCTGCGCCGTGACCGGCACGCGCTCGAGCTTCCGCGGATCGTCGATCGTCCAGATGGAATAGCCGTTGTTCTCGTAGTACACGAACGCCAGCCGGTCGGCGCCATGCGCCCAGCTGAGCGCCGGGCTCACATCGGTGATGCCGGTGACGCCGCCCACGAAGTTCGTGATCCGGAACTGCTGCTTCGATTCCAGATCGAACAGGAAGACGTTCGGCGACCCGCCGCGATCGGAGACGAACGCGATCGTCTTGCCGTCGGGCGACCAATTCGGATTGATGTTGAGCCCATCCTGGTCGGGCAGCACTTCGATCTCGTGTGTCGCCACGTGGTAGAGCGTGATCCGCATCTTGGGGAAGACGAGATTGGCGATGTCCGTGCCCGCGCCGCGCTCGCTGGCGAACGCGATCGTCTGCCCGTCGGGCGACCACTGCGGCATTGCGTCGCCGTTCCGGTCATGCGTGAGCTGCGTGAGGTTCTTCCCGTCCGCGTCCACCGTGTAGATGTCGGTGATCCCGCCGCGCGCGCCGCTGAACACGATCTTCGATTGATCGGGCGACCAGCTCGGATTCGGTGAGGCCATCGAGCGGCAGCGAGATCGTGGCGATGCGCTTGCGACTCGCGACGTCGAGCAGGTACAGCACTTCCTTGCCGCCGGAGAGCGCGGAGAAGGCGAGCTTCTTCCCGTCGGGCGAGAACGCCGCCTGCGAGTAGAGCAGGCCGATCTCCTCGTAGTTCGGATCGAGCGTGCTCTTCACGAGACGCTTGATGCGCTTGCCGGTGATGGCATCGGCGAGCCAGAGATCGATGAACACTTCGCCCTTGTTGAAACTGCCGTTCGACAGGAAGGCGATGTATTTGCCATCGGGCGACAGCGCCGGATCCACGAAGATCTCGCCGCCCGTGCGATGGGTCGTGAGCGCCGGCTGCGCCACCGTGCGCGCGCGCGTGAGCTGCGAGATGGTGGGCAGGAACTGGTCCAGCAGCGCCTGCTTCCAGTCGGCGGCGATCTGCGCGGGATTCTTGTTCGTGGCGCGCTCGAACGCGCGGTCGATGCCGAGGTTCGGCGTCTCGAGCATGATCTGCCCGACCGCGTCGTCGCCCCAGTGCAGGCCGACGTACGCGAAGTACGACTCACCGAAGCGATACGGGAAATACTGGCCCGGATCGTTGGTCATCTGCGCGAGCGATGGCACGTTGTTCTCCGCGACCGCGTCGCGCATCACGACGTTCGTGTGCGGGTCGCCCGGGCCCTTCGACAGATACTCCGCCATGCCTTCCATGAACCAGAGCGGCGGATTCACCGCCTCGAGCGCGTTCAGCCCGCCGCCGGCCTTTCCGTGGCCGAAGATGTCGAACTGGAACTCGTGCACCATTTCGTGCGTGAGCACGTGTTCGGTGCTGCGATAGTTCCCGGTGAAGAAGAAGAGCATGCGGTGCCGCAGCGGTTCCGTCACGCCGCCCGTGCCCTCGCCCAGGTCGCCGGTCACGAGATTCTCGCCGAAGTCGGCACGCGACGCGAACAGCATGATCGGTTTCTTGTCGCGGAATTCCCATTGGAACACGCGCGCGAGGCGCTCGTACGCGCGCTCCGACATCCGCGCGACATCCATCGCCACCGTCGCTTCCGACGGATAGTAGTGGATGTAGAAATGCTGCGTCTCGATCACGTGCCACTCGAAGTGCGTGTATTCGACCTGGTTCTTGCCGAATTGCGCCGAGAGGCCGGATGTCGCCGCGAACAGCAGCGCGGCGGCGGCCGCGAGGCGGCCGAATGCGCGCGCGTTCATTGCGCGGCTCCCTGCGCATTGAGGGCCACGCCTTGCGCGTCGCCCCAGAGGCGCTCGAGTTGGTAATACTGGCGCATTGCCGGATGGAACACGTGCACGACGAAGTCCACGTAATCCACGAGCACCCATCGGCCGGACTCGAGACCTTCCACGCCGTACGGGCGGATGCCGAGCTCGCGCAGTTCGTCGATCACGTGGCCGGCGACCGCGCGCACGTGCGTGTCCGACGTCCCGCTGGCGATCAGGAAATAATCGGTGGCGTCGGAGACGCGTCGCAGGTCGAGCAGCGCGACGTCATTCGCCTTGAGATCGAGGCAGAGCGCCGCGGCGCGCTGGACCTGCGCGAGCGAGGAACGATTGGCAGGCGGACTGATGGCCATTCGCCTTCAAGAGGTGAGAGGGACTCATTCGTGGAACCGTTCATCACGCTGAAAGTTCCACGCCGCTCGCCGTGTTAGTTGCCGTGTTACTTATTGTTTCACCACCCACACACGGAGTTCCGGCTTCACGTCGGCGTGCAACCGCACCGGCACCTTGAAGATGCCGAGCGCCTTGATCGGTTCGTGCAGATCGATCATGCGCTTCTCCACTTCGGTGAATCCCTGCGCGTGCAATTGCGACGCGATGTCGGCCGCCGTCACGGAACCGAACAGCTTCTCCTCTTCGCCGACGCGCGCGGAGAACGTGAGCGACACCTGCTCGAGACGCGCCGCCAGCGCCTGCGCCGCGTCGCGCCGCGCGTTCTCGGCGAGTTCGAGCCGCGCCTTCTCCTGGCCGATGCGCTTGCGATTGCCCGGCGTCGCCTCGTACGCGAGTCCGCGCGGAAGGAGGAAATTGCGCGCGTAACCGGCCGACACCTTCACGACGTCGCCAGGCTGTCCGAGCTGATCGATGCTCTGCCGCAGGATCACTTCCATGGGAATGCTCCGGTAGGAACGAGTTAATCAGTTGAAGTGGGACCCGCGCCGGCCGCCGCCGGCCGCGCAAGTCCGCGCCAATCGAGCCAATTGTCCACCACACCCAATCCGACCGCCGCCGGCAGCGTCACCGGCGCGAGCGCCAGCGCCGCCACACACGACGCGAACTGTGCCGCCGTGCGACGCACCGGGATGAACCATGCGGCCACGCCGGCGCCGCGCAGCGCGAACAGCGCGCCGACCAGCACCACCATGTTCGCCCCCAGGATCGCCGCGCCGCTGCCGCGCAATGCCGGCACCGCCACCAGCGCTCCGCCCGCCACCAACGCCCACACCAGACCGTGACCGAAGGTGAACGAGCGCAGCGACGCCAACGGCGGTCCGAGCCGCGTGCGGCTCAGCCGGTGATACAACGACCACGCCAGCGCGCACGCCGCCAGCGCCTCCAGGATCAGCAGCGCCGGAACGAGCGGCGCCGCCAGCGCCGATGAGGCTTGGCTCAGCGCCATCGACCTCGTCGCCGCCCAGTCACTCGCGCCGGGGAACGCCGAGCCCATCGCCGCCAGCCACCGCGCCAGCGCACTCGCGGTCGCCGCGTTGCGCAGCGCGAACTCCTGCGCGAACACTTGCTCCATCGACTCGAACGACAGCGCCGCCGCGCCGGCGAACACCGTCGCGCCGGCCAGAGCCAGCCCCGCCGCGGCCAGCGCGCGCCCGAAGAGCGACCCGCGTCCTCCGGCCACGCAGACCACGCCGAACGCCCCGCCCACGAGCAGTCCCCACGCGCGCGCGAGGCCGTGGTACGACTCGTTCCCGGGCGACGCCGGCAGCATGAACAGCACCGCCGTCATGAGCACCCACACGATCGCGAGCGATGCCGGTCCGCCCTCCACCCAACCCGCGACGAAGCACGCCGTGAGCACGGGGAACAGCAGGAGGAACGTGTCGACCACCGGCAAGAAGGCGCGAGCCCCGGGCGCACGCGCGAGCAGGAGGAAGGCGGCGGTGGCGATCACCACACGCATCCACCCCTGTTCCCGCAGCGCCGGCGCAGTCACGCCGGGCATGATTACGCCGAGAGACCCCGGATGTACGGGACCAGCGCCAGATACCGGGCGCGCTTGATCGCCGTGGACAGCTGCCGCTGGTGACGCGCGCACGCGCCGCTCAGCCGGCTCGGCAGGATCTTGCCGGTGTCCGTGAGGAAGCGGCCGAGCGTCCGGTCATCCTTGTAGTCGATGAAGCGCACGCGGGTCTCGCAGAATGGGCACGTCTTTGCTGGGCGTCGCATCATCTATTCCTCGTCGTCGTCATCGTCGCCGGCGCGAGCGCGCGCCGCGGCCATCTCTTCTTCGGTGAGCACCGGCGCGCCCACTTCGTGCTCGTGCAGCGTCACGAGGTAGCGCACCACGCCGTCGTCGAGCTTGAGCGCGCGCTCGTACTCGGGGAGCGTCGGCGGGTTCGGCGTCGAACTTGGCGATGACGTAGTAGCCGTTCTCGCGGCGTCCGATCGGGTACGCGAGCTGGCGGCGTCCCCAATGCGTGACGGCGATGTCGCCCTCGACGCTGAGGAGCGTGTGCAGCTTGGTGAGTTTTTCGGTGACGGCGGTGTCTGCGAGCGTGGAGTCGAAGATGTACACCGCCTCATAAGTGCGAGGCATGTTCTCTGATCCTCCCTGTGGTCGTGGCCGCCCCCGGATGATCAGGTTCCGGAGGAGGGGTTTGTGAATCAATTGTAGAGCAAAGCTAACTACGACCAGCAGTTATTGCGAGGGGGAAGGCTCAAAGAACGCACCGCCAACCGCGTGTTAGTACCGCGAACGGCGCGTTAGCGTTGGCGTTGGATACGGTGCTCCCTAACGCCAACGCTAACGCGCCGTTCGCGGTACCACCACCGCCGTTGGCGGTGTGCCGTCACACGTTGAACCGGAAGAGGAGTACATCCCCGTCCGCCACCACATACTCTTTTCCTTCCGATCTCACCGCCCCTTTCTCCTTCGCGCCCTTCCATCCGCCCATTCGAAATGAAATCCGGGTACGCCACCGTCTCCGCCCGAATGAACCCATGCTCGAAATCCGTGTGGATCACTCCCGCCGCGGCCGGTGCGCGATCGCCTTTATGGATGGTCCAGGCGCGCACTTCCTGCTCGCCGGCGGTGAAGTACGTCTGCAGGCCGAGCAGTTCGTAGCCGGCGCGGATCAACCGGTCCAGTCCCGCGCTCGTGAGGCCCAGCGATGCGAGGAAATCTTCGCGGTCCGCCGGCGGCAGTTCGGCCAACTCGGCCTCGATCTTGGCGGAGAAGGGCACCACCTGCGCGTGCTCGCCGCTCTTGGCCACGGCGGCGCGCAGCGCTTTCAAGTGCGCGCCTTCGTCGCCGGTCAATTCGTGGTCGGTCACGTTCGCGGCGTACAGCACCGGCTTCGCGGTGAGCAGCGCCAGCGGCTTGAGCAGCGCGCGCTGCTCATCGGTCAGCTTCACTTCCCACAGCCCGCGTCCCGCGGACAGCGCCTCGAACGCGGCCTCGAGCGCGGGCAGCTCCGCCAGCGCCTCCTTCTCCATGGATTTCGCCGCGCGACGCGTGCGGTCGAGGCGCTTCTCCACCGCCGCGAGGTCGGCGAGCGCCAGCTCGAGCTCGATCACTTCGCGGTCGCGCACGGGGTCCACGCCGCCCATCACGTGGGTCACGTCGGGATCCTCGAAGCAGCGCACCACGTGCACGATCGCGTCGGTCTCGCGGATGTTCGCGAGGAACTTGTTGCCGAGCCCCTCGCCCGCCGACGCGCCCTTCACGAGCCCGGCGATGTCCACGAACTCCACGGCCGCCGGCACGGTGCGCTTCGGCTGCACGAGCTCGGCGAGTTTCGCGAGGCGCGCGTCGGGCACCTCCACGATGCCGACGTTCGGCTCCACGGTGCAGAACGGGTAGTTCGCCGCCTCCGCCTTGGCGCTCGTGAGCGCATTGAACAGCGTGGATTTTCCGACGTTGGGCAGTCCGACGATGGCCAAGCGGAGCATGTGATTCCTCGAGTGGTTCTAACGGCTAACGTCGACGTTCGTTCGTGTCTGCAAATGCATTGCCGCCGTCACGCCGTCATGCACCCAGCGCTCGGCGACTTCCACGAGGCGCGCGAAGAGCGCGAGCGTCGCCTCCCGTTCGGCCGCGGCGAACGGCGCGAGCACGAACGCGTCGAGCGGCACGATCGGACGGTCGGTCTCCAGCGGTTTGATGCCGATGCGGAGCCGCGCGTACTCGCGCGAACCCACCTGCTTCTCGATGCTCTTGAGTCCGTTGTGCCCGCCGCTCGAGCCCTCCGCGCGCAGCCGCCACGTGCCCACCGGGATCGCGACGTCATCCACCACCGCGAGCAGATCCGTTGCCGCGCTCCACGCCGGCCGGCGCAGCCACGGCACCAATACCTCGCCGCTCAGATTCATGTACGTGAGCGGCTTCACCAGCCGAACGTGCGCCGTGCCCAGGCGCCCACCCGCGGTGAGCGCGCGGCCGTCCTCCCGCCACTTCCCGAAATGCCAAACGTCGGCCAGGTGGTCCACCACCCACCAGCCGACGTTGTGGCGCGTTCTTTCGTACTGACGGCCGGGATTGCCGAGGCCGATGATGACCTTCATGCGAACAGGGCGCAGCGGAGCGGGGCGACGTTCCGCCCCGTGCCGCTAGTCCTTCTCGTCCTCGTCGTCCTTCGCCTTCACCTTGCGGATCAGCTCGGGCTCGGCCGGCGCTGCACCTTCCGCCGGAACCGCGCCCTCGGCGCCTTCCGCGACCACCGGCGTCGCCTCGACCTCGATGCGCGGCGGCACGACGACGCAGACCGTCGCGTCCATGTCCTCGAGCACCTTGAGACCCGCGGGGATCGTGAGGTCGCGCACGTGCAGCGACTGGTTCAGCGTGAGCGCATCGACGTTCAGGTCGAAGTGGTTCGGGATGTTCGCCGGATCCACTTCCACGCTGATCGTGCGCATGATCTGGTCGAGCGTGCCCTGCTGGTTGCGCACGCCGTCGGGCGAGCCCACGAGCACGATCGGGATGTCGACCGTGACCTCTTCACCCGCCACCAATTCCTGGAAGTCGACGTGCAGGATGTTGCGGCGGATCGGATGGCGCTGCACCTCGCGAATGAGCGAGCGCGCGACCTTGGTGCCGATCGTGACGTCGAACACGGTGGTGTCGGCGGAGACGCGGCCGAGCATGCGGTCGAGTTCGCGCTCGTCGAGCGTGATCGCCTGCGGCTCGCGCGCGTGCCCGTAGATGATGCCGGGCACCTTCTTGTCGGCGCGCAGTTTGCGGGCCGTGCCCTTGCCGGTCGATCGCGCGGTTGTGCGCGATGAGGATCTCAGTGGCCATGGTTCGATCTCGCTGACGGTTGCGGAAACAGTGGTGGAGCGGCGGTCACTCGAACAGCGAACTCACACTCTCGTCGCTGTGCGTATAGCGGATCGCTTTTGCCAGCAGCTCGCCGATCGAGAGGATGCGAAGCTTCTCGAAACGTTTGGACGGCGGCAGCGCGATCGTATCGGTCACGGTCACCTCGGCGATCGGCGCCGCGGTGAGACGCTCGACGGCCGGGCCGGAGAGCATCGCGTGCGTGGCGCAGACGTAGATATCGTTGGCGCCGAGCGCTTTGAGCGCGCGCGCCGCCTCCGAGACCGTGCCGGCGGTGTCGATCATGTCATCGGGAATGAGACAATCCCGACCTTCCACTTCACCGACGACGTTCAGCACTTCGGCCACATTGGCCGCCGGCCGCCGTTTGTCGATGATCGCGAAGGTGCCGTTGAGCCTCTTCGCGAATCCTCTCGCCATCTTCGCACTCCCGACATCGGGCGCGACGACCACGAGATCCTTCAACGCCTTCTTCCGGTAATGCGCGGTGAGGACCGGCGCGGCGTAGAGATGATCGACGGGAATGTCGAAGAACCCTTGCAGCGCGTGCTGGTGGAAATCGATCCCCAGCACCCGGTCAGCCCCGGCCTTCACGATCAAGTTGGCGACGAGCTTCGCGCCGATCGCCACCCGCGGCTGGTCCTTGCGGTCCTGCCGCGAATATCCGTAGTACGGCATCACACAGGTGATCCGGGCGGCCGAGGCCCGCCGTGCCGCGTCGATCATGAGCAAGAGCTCCATGACGTTCTCGGCGGGCGGATTGGTCGGCTGCACGATGAACACATCGTGCCCGCGTACGTTCTCGTCGATGCGGACGAAGATCTCGCCGTCGGCGAATCGGCTCAGGGTGACCTTGCCGAGTTCGACGCCCAGGGTGCGGCTGATCTCCTCCGCGAGCCCCCGGTTCGCCGTGCCCGACAACAGTTTGAAGCCCCGTCGCGGAACGCTTAGATCATCCATGTGCCACAGCCATCAAAGTTAATCGGGGCGGAGGGGATAATCAACTGTGGCATAAGTCGTTAGACGTAGGCGTTTGGTCCGAGGCATGACAACGAATTGTGTACGGCTCTCGGACTTCTCCGCGCACCACAAAATTCGTTGTCATGCCTCGGACCAAACGCGTACGACCAACGACTGTACGTAGTTGGCAGTTGCCCCCGGTGGATTCGAACCACCATTACCGGATCCAAAGTCCGGAGTCCTGCCATTGGACGAGGGGGCATCAGCACGCGGAAGTTAGTGCCGCCGGTACAGCCACTCAAGCACGAACTTCCACCGAACTCCACCGGTTGCACGCTCGTCGCGGTGCGCGTGACGATCACGCTGCCCGGCACGCTGCCTCGCGAGCGCCGCGGCGTCCGGCGGCAGCGCGAAGATCCCATACATCGGTGGAGCCCGAGCCCGTCATGCGCGCGATCGACGCGCCGGCCGCGATGCAGCGACTCCGCGATGCCGGCCAGCCCGGCATGATGCGCGCCCACGACCGCTTCGAAATCGTTCGCGGTGAGCGGCGCCAACGTCTCCCATGTCGCGAAGCGGTCGAAGGGCGATCGCGCCCGCGTTCGGCGTGAACTCGCCGCGCGCGGCGTCGAGCCACGCGTACGCCTCTGCGGTGCTCACCGAGAAGCCGGGCTGCACGAGGGCGACGCTGCGCTCCGGGAGCGGTGGCAGCGCGCAGCATCCGCTCGCCGCGACCCCAGGCCAGCGCGAGCGGCGCGGTGCCCGTGAGGAACGGCACGTCGGCGCCCAGCGGCGCCGCGATGCGCAGCAACTCCGCTTCGCCCACCGGATGCGGCGCGAGCGCGTTCATCGCGCGGAGCACGGCGCCGGCGTCGGCGCTGCCGCCGCCGAGTCCGGCGCCGACCGGGATCCGTTTCTCGATCGTGATCGCGAATCCCGCAGGCCAGCCTGTGGCCTCGTGCATCGCCAGCGCCGCGCGCCAGGCGAGGTTCTTCTCGGCGGGCCCGAGATCGGCGCCGCGAGCAGTCGAGCGTGCGCGCGCCAGTCGTGATGCGCACGGTCACGTCGTCGCCGAGCGCCAGGCGCTGGAACACGGTCTCGATCTGGTGATAGCCCGATGCTTCGCGCGAGAGCACGCGCAAGACCGAGGTTGATCTTCGCCTGCGCGAGCACCCGCGCGGCGCGCGTGGTCATGCCGCCGCGGTCTCCGCGCGCCTGCAGATCGCGCAGACGGAAGCCCGAGTTTCGTGAAGTAGTCAGATGCCGATGAGCGTGATCGGGATGAACGTGAGCAGATGGAAGCCGATCGCCCAGCTCGTGGCGAGCGCCTTGTCCACGCCGTAGATGCCCGAGCCCCACCTGGCCGATCTTCTCGAACACGCCGAAGAATCCCGGCGCGCTCGGTATCGCCACGCCGATCGCGATCAGTCCCTGCAAGCAGGAGCGCCGCGCTGAACGGCGCCGTGATCCCCACCGCTCTGAACGCGCACAGGAACGCGACGCCATTCAGCAGCCAGTGCGCGATCGTCCACAGCAGCACACGGAAGAATCGCGACGGATGCCGCAGCACGCCAAGCCCGCTGGCGAACGACAGCAGCAGCTGCCGCCCCTGCTCCTCGAACTTGGGCGCCAGTTTGCGCACCGCCCACTCGTACATCGTGATGATCCACTGCGGGAAGAACACGATGCAGGTAGAGCGCGCCCAGCGCGCGCGGTGGCGACGATCGCGCCGCCCACGACGTAGTCGCTCACGTGCCGCCCGCCGATTGGCAGATTCGGGAAATGCCGGCGACATCATCGCCACGAGCATGAGCAGCAGCACGACGAACGCATCGAACACGCGGTCCACCGCGAGCGACGCGAACGCGGCGGAGAAGCGTGACGCGCTCCGTTTCCTTCGAGA
Organism: uncultured Gemmatimonadaceae bacterium; assembly: GCA_963732065.1. GTDB lineage: Bacteria > Gemmatimonadota > Gemmatimonadetes > Gemmatimonadales > Gemmatimonadaceae > DATKOH01. Next base: position 177,165 of record CAVSYH010000020.1, read on the forward strand.
GCACATACGCGCGCGCGAACTCGCCGGCGCGCGCCGGCAGCACGTTGTTTCCCGCCATGCCGATGGCGGTGGCGCGCCAGAGATCGTTGAGCGGGATGCCGGGCGCGATCGGGTCGAGGATCACGCGCCAGCGGATCGCGCGCAGCGGGAAGATCAGCGTGCCGGTGACCGTCGCCGCGAGCAGGTACCAGAGATTCGCGTCGCGGAGATTGCCCCAGATCACCGCGGGATCCTGTCCGCGGAACGTCCACCAGAGCAGCCCGGCGCTGAGCGCGACGCCGAGCAGGGTGCGCCAGCGCGAGCTCACGCCGGCCTACTCGACGAGCGCGAGATCGAGCAGGTCAAACAGTTCGGCCACCGCTTCGGGGGTGGGCGGCGTACCGGCGGCCTGCCACTCGTGGCGCAGTTCGGCGGCGCGCTCGAGCGCGGCGCGTCCGCGGTAGAGCAGCTGGTCGATCGGCACCGTGCCGTCATCGTTCGGGCACGATCGACGGCGCGCTCATCGGCTGGTCCTCGAGGCGGCGCAGCCCGGCAATGCCATCCTGCAGGAAGGCGCGCAGCGAGTCGCCCGACGGCTCGGCGCTCGGCGCCGCGGCGCGCGGCGCTCGGCGGCGCTGGCTCGGGTTCGACGCGCGGGGCCGCGGGCCATGCCGGGAAGGAGCCCGCGGGCGCCTGGGACATCGGGACGGCCGGCCGTTCGAGCGAGCGGCGCGGCGGAACCGCCATCGGCGGCGCCACGGCGGCGCCATCGGCGGGCGGGCGGAGCCGCGGGAGCCGCGGGAGCCACCGGACGCACCGCCATCGGCGGCGTCGGCGTGCGCATGGGCGGAATGTCGCCGGCGAGCAGCGCCACCGTGGAGCGGCCGGCGGTCTGCGCACTGCGCGGCGCGGCGAGCTGCTCGAGCAAGCGCGCGAGCTGTTCGGGGCGCGTCTCGGGATCGGCGAGCTTCGTGGCGGCGGTGTCGAGCGCCGTGAGGCCCGCATCGTTCAGCGTCGCGACCTTCACGCTCCACTCCGCGGCGAAGCGCGCGACCTGCCGCTCGCCGAAGCTGCTGGCGGCGCTGCCGAGCGCGCGCAGCGCGGTGCGGAGTTCGCGCGCCGTATGATCGCGCGCGTCGGGCGCGCGCGTGCCGCGCGCATCGCTCACCACGCGGCGCAAATGCTCGGCGAGGCTCACCACTTCCATGCGGAAGCGCTCGGCGGCGGTGGTGGGCGGCGTGCTCGCGGCGCTCACCACGTGCGGACCGGCGTCGTCGAAGAAGAGCTGCGCGATCGGCACGATGCGGTCGGCGCTGCCGCCTTCATCGGGGAGCGCCGCCATCGCGTTGTGGAAGGCGAGCACCTCGGGCGCGCCGGGGACGGGGCGGCCGCGCTGGCCGATGTCGCGCGAGGCGCGGCGCAGCACGGCCGCGGCGGTCGCGAACAGCGATTTCTGTTTGGCGCTCGGCGTCGGATGCGGCGCGCCAAGCTCGAGGCCCTTGAGCGCGCGCTCCACCGCGTCCACGACGTCGGGCAGCGGCGGCATGTCCTTCAAGTCGGCGACGCCGCGCAGCGCGCGCACGCGCGCGGCGAGCGCGGCGATGACGCTCGTGTCCTCGGGCGACGCGACGAGCAGCTCGAGCGAGCGCGCGAGGTCGGCCGTCTCGGCGGCGAGGAAATTCGCGCCGGTGAGCGGCTCGTTGTCCGCGACCGGCATCGGAGGCGGCACGAAGGGCGTGCCGCCGGGGCCGGGCGCGAGGCGATCGAGCTCGGCGGTGCGCGCCTGCGCGAGGCGGTCCTCGTCGGGCGTCCATTCGCGCACGGCGCGCACGAGGATGCGCAGGTCGTCCACCGCGGCCACGACCGCGGCGCTCGCGGCGGGCGTCCAGCCCATCGCGCGGTTGCGCAGCGCGCGCGCGACGCGCTCGAGCGCGCCGGCGATGTCGGCGATGCCGTACTGGCGGGACATTGTGGCGCTGCCGCGCAGGGCGCGCGCATAGCGGCCGAAGGAATCGGCGTTGGGGCCGGCCGGACCGGCGGACGTGAGCAGGTTGTCGAGGCGCTCGATGTACTCGCTCGCTTCGACGATGAAGAAGTCCAGCACTCCGGCCGATGCCGTCATCCGATCTCCGACAGATGGTGGTGGTACCCTGCGAAGCTATCCGGCGCCCGGCGGTGGGTCAACGAGAAATCCCGCGTGCCGCGTCCATCGCCGCGCGCATCTCGCGCACCGCCGCGGCGATCCCGACGAACACCGCGCGGCTCACGATGGAATGACCGATGTTCAGCTCTTCGATCTCCGGGATCGCGGCCACCGGCGCGACGTTCCGCACCGTGAGCCCGTGTCCCGCGTGCACCGCCAGTCCGAGCGCGGCGCCCAACGATGAAGCCTCCGCGAGGGCAGCGAGCGTGGCGCCGTCGTGCGGGTGGTGCGCGTACGCGCCGGTATGGAACTCCACCGCGTCCGCGCCCAGATCGCGCGAGCGCCGCACCGCATCCTCCGCGGGGGCGATGAATAGACTCGTACGCACCCCCGCGCGTTTCAGCCGCGCGAGTCCGGCGGTGAGCCGCGCCGGATCGCGGGCGACATCCAGCCCGCCCTCGGTCGTGACCTCCTCGCGCCGCTCGGGCACGAGCGTCACCTGGTGCGGCCGCAGGCGCTCGGCGATCGCGAGCATCTCGTCGGTGAGCGCCATCTCGAGGTTGAACTTGGTGCGGATCGCGCGCGCGAGACGTTCGATGTCGTCGTCCTGCATGTGACGCCGGTCCTCGCGCAGATGCGCGGTGATCCCGTCGGCGCCGGCCTCCTCGCAGAGCGCGGCGGCCGCGACGGGATCGGGCTCATCGGTGCGACGCGCCTGCCGGATCGTGGCGACGTGATCGACGTTGATATAGAGGCGCTGCAGGGTTGCTCGCATGTTGGCCGTCCGCTAGTTTCGCTCGTGTCTGCCAACCGGGCGAACCGAATGACTCGCGTACTGCTCACGATGCTGATCCTGGCCGGCTGCGCGTCGACGCCGGCCTACAAGGGCAACCCCGCGAACGCGCCGCCAACGACGGCGGGCGACCCTGGCGCCGCGACCCCTGATCTTGCGGTGAAGGCATTCATGGCCGCGATCAATGCGCAGGACGTGGATGCGCTCGGCCTCATCTGGGGCTCCGAGAAGGGCCCCGCCGTGGACCTCCCGGCGAAGGACCAGCTCCCGCAGCGCGCGATGATCATGCAGTGCTATCTGAAGCATGACAGCTACCAGATCGTGAACGATGTGGTCGCGAGCGAGAAGGTGCACGTCATGACGCTCTCGGTGACCAAGGGGACGTTCACGCGGCAGACCACTACGAAGGTGTTCCTGGGGCCGAACAACCGCTGGTTCGTCGGCGAGACCGATCTGCAGCCGCTCAAGGATCTGTGCTCGGGGCAGAGCACCACGAAGTGAGCGGAGCTGCCGGGAACTCATCGCGGCCTCGGTGATTAATATTCGGTGAGTTCGATGAGCACGCCCGCCGTGGACGACGGGTGCAGGAAGGCGATGCGTTTGCCTTCGGCGCCCAAGCGGGGGGTCTCGTCGATCAATCGCAGTCCGGCGGCCCGGCAGCGCGCGAGCGCGGCTTCGAGATCGGGGACCGCGAAGCAGAGATGATGGATCCCGGGTCCGCGCTTCTCGATGAACTTGGCGATGGGCGAATCGGGGCGGGCGGGTTCGAGGAGTTCGACCAGCGTGTCACCGGCCGCAAGGCCGGCAATGTGCGCCCCGTCGGCGTCATCCAGCGGTGCGTCCTCGAGGCCGAGGACGTCGCGGTACAAGGGCAAGATCGTCTCGAGCGAGCGGACGGCGATGCCAATGTGGGCAAGCGTCACGCCGCGGCGGGATGCAGGTTTCACGACGATCGCGCTCCGGGAACGGGGGGCGACAGGAATCTAACGAGAGATGCGCGGCGAGCGAGTCCGCGCCGGAGAGAGAGCACTCAATGTCGAACACAGCAGCAGTGACGGATGCGGATTTCGAGACCGAGGTGGAGAAGCACGACGGGCTGACGCTCGTCGATTTCTGGGCGACGTGGTGCGGACCGTGCCGCATGGTGGGTCCGATCGTCGACCAGCTCGCGACCGAGTACGCGGGGAAGGCGAAGGTGATGAAGATGGATGTGGACGCGAACATCCGGACGTCCACGCGCTACAACGTTCGGAGTATCCCGACCATCCTGTTCTTCAAGGGCGGGAAAGTGGTGGACATGGTCGTCGGCGCGATGCCGAAGGCGACGTACGAGGCGAAGATCCAGCAGCATACCGCTGCCTGAACAGCAGGGGCGCGTGTAGCAGCTGAGCGTGTGGTAGGCGAGGGCGCGTGTGGAAAATCCACACGCGCCCTTTTTGCATCTAACAGCTGAGAAGCCGATCGTCGAGTTGCCGATTGTCGAATGAGGAATAAGAACTGATTCCGTTACTGCAGTGGGCAGTGATGGAATTCGTTGTCATTCCCCATCGAATATCGGCAACCGACGATCGGCAGTTTGAGTCGTAGGACTTCCTCCCATTGCGTCCCGTCGCGCCAAGCCGCACGCTAAAGGCATCCTCTCTCTGGAGCTCCACCGTGTCCGATACTCCGTCGAACCGCGACGTCGCCGATGTCCTGCAGAACGGCCGCGGCTCGCGCCGCGCGTTCCTCAAGACAGGCGCGGCCACCGCGCTCGCGAGTGCGGCGCTCGTCGCGTGCAAGCCCACGGCACAGGCGCCTGCCGCCGCGCGCCGCTGGTGACAGCGCGCACGCCGGCATGACCGACACCGCCACGGCGCACGCGGCCGTCGGAACAGATGGACTCGATGCACGAGAAGGGGGTGAAGGCATTCCCCGCGAAAACGGAGGGCAAGGGGAACATGCCGCTCGCGCCGACGATGGACGGCAAGGTGAAGGTCTTCCACCTCACCGCGCCGCCCCGGTGAAATGGGAGGTCGACGCCGGGCAAGTTCGTCGATGCGTTCGCGTACAACGGACAGGTGCCGGGGCCGCAGATCCGCGTGCGGGAAGGGGACCGGGTGCGGATCAATCCTCAAGAACGATCTGCCCGAGATCGACGGCGATCCACTTCCACGGCGTCGAGGTGCCCGAACGACAGGACGGCGTGCCGTACATCACGCAGCCGCCGGTCAAGCCGGGCGCAGTCGTTCACCTACGAGTTCACGGTGCCGAACTCCGGCTCGCACATGTACCACTCGCACCACAACTCCACCAAGCAGGTCGGCATGGGGCTGCTCGGCGCGTTCATCGTCGAACCCAAGGTGCCGCGCCCGATCGAGCCGAAGGCGGACATGGACTACGTGATGATCCTCAACGATCGAGCATGGCGGGCTACACCCTCAATGGCAAGGGATTCCCGGCGACCGAGCCGATCGTCGCCAAGCGCGGCCAGACGGTGCGCATCCGGTTCATGAACGAAGGGCAGATGATCCACCCGATGCATTTGCACGGCATGCACGATGACCGTGATCGCCAAGGACGGTGGCCGACAGCCGACGCCGTGGAAGTGCGACACGCTGAACGTCGCGCCGGGCGAGCGGTGGGACGTGCTCGTGGACGCGCAGCAATCCGGGCACGTGGGCGTTCCACTGCCACATCCTGCCGCACGCGGAGAGCCAGATGGGAATGTTCGGGATGGTCACGGCGCTGATCATCCAGGCGTGACGGTCAACCGGCTTGCACGCCGATGGTCGATTGCCGATCGTCGGTGAAGCATGAGAACTGATTCCGTTACTGCGAGAGTAGTCATGGAATTTGTTGTCATTCCTCATTGAATATCGGCAATCGAACATTGGCCGTTGGGGTTGATGTGGTATGACCGCCTACGTCAGAGATGATTTCAACCGCGCCGACGGCCCCCTCGGCGCGGCGCTCACGGGACAGTCGTGGTCCACCAGCGGCGGCGCGGCGATCGCGAACAACCTGCTCGCGCTGCCGGCGAACGCGGTGGCGAGCATTGACGTCGGTGCCGCGGCGTACACCGTGTGCTTCACGCCCACCCCGGGCTCCAAGAACGTGGAGCAGAATTGCCGCTTCCGGTTCGCGATGAAGGATGACCGGAATTGGGCGCAGTTCTACAGCCTGAATGGCGTCTGGTGTTACGTCGAGATGATCGATGGCGCGCAGCGCGGATTCGTGCAGCTCACGCGGACGAAGAAATGGTCGAGCGGAATGCCGATCCTGGTGACGATGGGCGGAGCGTCGTGGTCCGCGCGGTTGATGGATGATGCGTTCGATGGCGCGGTGAGCCCCGCGCTGAGGGCGAACACGCGGATCGCGTTCGCGGGCTCGACGGGCGCGGCGGAGACCGTCGACAATGTCATCGCCTGGAGTGCGGTGCCGAATCCGATGTTCGTTGGGCCAACCGGAGGCCCGGCGGGAGACGGTTCGCGCGCCGTGCCGCTCGATCTCCAGAGCGCGTTCAATTTCGCGCCGCCCGGCACGACGATCCGCATGCTCGACGGGGTGTACACGCCCGCCGATGGGCACGGCTTCGTCTTCCACGTCTCGGGCACGCCAACGGCGCGCATCCGCCTCATGCAGGACTCGCCCGGCCTCGGGCGCGCGATCATCGATGGCTACGTGCCCGGCAAGCCGATCGCGACAGAGCCAGGGGACGCTGAATCTGTTCGGCCAGCGCGGAGGGCACTACGTGGATCTGTACGGGTTCCGCGTCACGAATTCGGATCCGACGCGGAGTTTCGACGACGTGAAACAGTGCACCGATGGCGGCGTGCAGATCGTGGATGCCATCGCGACGAATCTCTATCACATCATCTCCGACAATCACGGCGTCAACAACTTCTCCCTGTTCGGTTCGAACGAGGGCGGCGTGATGTACTACGGGCTCCTCTCATTCAACAACGGGAATCCGCTCGGCTTTCCCGGTTTCAGCGGATACGGCATCTACGAGCAGTCCGATCCGCATGGCCAGGACCGCAAGACCGTGCAGGCGTGCATCCTCTGGAACACGTACGGGCAGGACGTCGGCGCCGGGGAACGCGTACCTGATCCACTCGTACGCGCATCACGGGAACCTCGAGAACCAGGATTTCCTCGACAACATTCTTTATCGCGTCGCCGGCGCACGGCGGCGCGATCGCGGACTACACCGCGTGGGCGCAGCCCATCCTGTGGGGCTCGTTCCGGAATCCGATCGTGGCGGGAACATTCCAGCGGAACGTGACGATGAAGCCGTTCTCCGTGCGCGTGCTGCACGGGCAGTCGTCCATCGGCTACAGCGCGCACGACAACCATGACGTGCAGGTGCTGGACAATCATTTCATGGGCGGATGCGCCGTGCATGCGTTCCGCGCGGCGACGATGCGCGGGAACGTGCTCGTCGCGACTGGCACCGTGAACGGCGGGAAGGGCGGCAAGCATCCCGACGGCGCGGGATGCTGGGAGGTGGTGCGGAACACCGGCGTGCCGAGCGATCTCACCGATTGGACGTGGGGCGCGAACACGTACTATGACGAAGTCGAGCGGCCGGACGGCGCGTTGCCGAAGTACGACACTTTGTTCTCGGTGGATGGTGAGAGCAGCATGGCGTTCGACCAGGTGGTGAACGACCACGGACCGTGGCGGAATCGCGTGGGCGACATGAAGTCCACGCTCAAGATGGGATTGCCCACAGAGAACGTGATCAAGGTGAATACATCGCCGTTCACCGAGACCGGGATCCTCGCGACCGTGGGCGTGGTGAACTACACCAAGGCGGCGACGATCGATCTCGGGAATTGCGGGATCGCGAATGGCACGAAGTACGAGGTGTACCACATTGCGGATCTACTGTGGAGCGCGGAGGGGAAATTCATCGGGGTGCCGACGGCTTCGGGCACGATGACTGGCCGGTGGCACGATCAAAGTGCCGGGAATGCCGAGCAAGACATTTCAAACGCCGGTGGGGACGGGACGAGTTCGCGCCGGCGAATGCGCAGGGCTCGATGCCAGGCGAGATCGCGGCGTACGTCATTGTTCGGGCGTGAGTGGGCTTTAGTACCGCTGAAACAGCGCGTTTGGCGACTGAGCGTATGGTACGGCTCGGCGTGAGTAGGAACTACGCCTTGGCGACGAGCTCTTCGCGGGCGCGGCGCACCAGTACGGTGAGGATCCGGGCGAGAGTGGTGTGTAGGGACATGCGCGAGTCGGTGCCGGCAGGGCCGAGGGCGTCGCGGGCTTTGTAGTACCAGTCGCGCGATTCGCGCGCGGAGCCGAGGGCGTACTCGTAGAATCGGCCGCGATCCTTGCGGCCCAGGCGACTGTAGCCTTCCGCGATGTTCACGCTGATCGATGCGGTTGCCCGTGCCATTTGATCCGCGACGTGATCGTAGCCGCCGAGCTGCAAGAGGACCGCCGCATCCGTGCGCCCTAAATCGCCCGCGTACAGCGCGGAGCGGTATACCCGCAGCCCCCAAAGCGCATCCGCGCGAATATGCTCCGGCACCGCGGCTTCCCACTCGTCGTAAGTCACGAAGCACCTCAGTCGAATGACGCCTGAGTGTGCATGGCGGTGGGCTCGTGAGTGCCATCGCCCGATTGCGCGTCGAATCGTTCTTCCAACTCACGCCCTGCCGTACCATACGCTCAGTTGCCAAACGCGCAGTTTCAGCGGTACTAAGGCCTACACGCGCCCTCCGCCGTTAGATTAAAGAATGCCCTCCGGCACGTTGTACGTGGTGAGTACTCCCATCGGCAACCTCGGCGATCTCTCGCCCCGCGCGGCCGACACGCTGCAAGTCCGTGTCGCTGGTGCTCGCCGAGGACACGCGCCACGCGCGCATCCTCCTCGATCACGCCGGCGTGAACACCGCCGTCGCGAGTCATCACGAGCACAACGAGGCCGCCTCCACGCCGGGCATCGTCGCGAAATTGTGTGCAGGCGACAGCATCGCGCTCGTCTCCGATGCGGGCACGCCACTGCTCTCCGATCCCGGCGCGCGCCTCGTGCGCGCCGCGATCGAGGCGAACGTGCCGGTGATCGCGGTGCCCGGCCCGTCGGCGCTGCTCGCCGCGCTCGTGACATCGGGTCTCGACGCGTCGCGCTTCACGTTCTATGGATTCCTCGAGCGCAAAGGCGCCGATCGAACGGCGGCGCTGGAGGAGATCATGCAGTTGCCGCACACGGCCGTGATCTACGAATCACCCGCGCGCGTCGCCGCGACGCTCGCCGATCTCGCGGCGCGCGGCGGCGGTGAGCGCCGCGGCCGCGGTCGCGCGCGAGCTCACGAAGAAATTCGAGGAGACGCGGCGCGGAACGGTCGGCGAACTCGCGCGGTACTACGAGGAGACGCCACCGCGCGGCGAAGTCGTGCTCGTCATCGCCGGAGCAACGCCGCCGGCCGCCGCGGATGTCGAAGTGGCGGCGCGCGCGCGCGCCGATGCGCTGCGCGGCGAAGGGCTGCCGTCGCGCGACATCGCGAAGCAGCTCGCCGCCGAGCTCGGGATCGCGCGCAACTTGGCGTACCGGTTGGCGCACGAAGCGGAGGAGGCAGAATGACCCGTTGGATGCGCGTGATCCCGCTCGCTCTCCTGCTCGCGCTGCACCCGGCGCCCGCGGCGCGACGGCACGCGCCTCACGATCGCGCGCCTGCAGTACGATGGCGGCGGCGATTGGTACGCGAATCCTTCGAGTCTGCCGAATCTCCTCGCGGCCATCGCCGAGCGCACGACGATCCCGGTGGAGCGCACCGAAGCGCGCGTCACGCTCATGGACGATCGCGCTCTGGGATTTTCCCTTCCTGCACGTGACCGGTCACGGCAACATCCATTTCAGCGACGCCGAGGTCGTGCGGCTGCGCGAGTATCTCGAGCGCGGCGGCTTCCTGCACGTGGATGACAACTACGGCCTCGATCCGAGCTTCCGCCGCGAGATCGCGCGCGTCTTTCCCGACCGGCCGCTGGTCGACGTGCCGCGAAGTCGCATCCGATCTATCACATCGTCTACGATTTCCCGAAGGGGATTCCCAAGATCCACGAGCACGACGGGCTCCCCGCGCGCGGCTTCGGGATCTTCCTCGGCGATCGCCTCGCGGTGTACTACAGCTTCTCGAGCGATCTCGGCAACGGCTGGGAGGACGTGAAGACGTACAACGATCCGCCGGAGCTGCACGAGGCGGCGTTGCGCATGGGCGTGAACCTCTTCGCGTACGCGGTGACGAGCCGCACGGTGCAATGACGCTCGCGCGCATCGTGCAACGCGAGCGCAGGCGGCTCGCGGAGACGCTCGGCAGCGCCGGCGTGCTCGCCGGGTTGGGCGCGGCGCTCGCGACGGTCGCGCTCGCGGCGGTGGCGCTGGGCGCGGGACGCTGGATCACGCGTCCCGCCGCGCCGTTCATCGCATGGGCGGCGGTCGTCGCGATCCTCGCCGCGATCGCGGTGCTCACGCGCCGCGCAATGGAGCGCCGCGCGTCCGCGACGGAGACGGCGCGCGCGATCGAGCGCGAGCGCGGGCTGCGCGTGGGGGCGCTGCGCGTGGCGTCGGAGAGCGCGAGCGACGGCGCGTTCGGCGCGCACGCATCCGGACTCATGGCCGCGCGCCTGGACTCGATGGGCAACGTGCTCGCGCCCGCCGCACTCGGCGCGGCGCGGCGGCGCCTTGGCGCGGCTGCGGCGATCGTGGCGGCCGCGTTCCTGGTCGGCCGCGGCGGCGGCGCGCGCCGCGCCGGACGGCTGGCGTGCGATGGAGCATCCCGCGCGCGCGCTACGCGGGCACGCTGCTGCCGCCGATCGGCATCGACTCGGCGCGCCGTGCCGTAATGCGGGGCGATACGATGCGGATCGGCATCGCCGCGCCGGGGCGGCGCGCGATCACGCTCTCTTCGCGCGCGACGGGCGCCGCATGGCGCACGGCCTCGCTCGCGGTGGCCGACGGACGCGCCAGCGCGCTGCTCGGCCCGCTCGATGCCGACCTCACGCTCGTCGCGAGTGACGGCCGCGCGATCAGCGACACGGTAGTGATCCACGTGCGCGACCGCGCGTTCGTGGGCGATGTGGGCGTGCTCGCTGAGTATCCGGCGTATCTCCACCGCGCGAACGAGGCGCTCCCTGCGGGCGAGCCGATCCGCGTGCCGCGCGGCACCGTGTTGCGCCTCGAGGCGCGCGCGTCCACCGAACTCACGCGGGCGGGGCTCGTCGCTCGATGGGACGCGCGACACGCTGCGCCTCGCGGCGCGCGGCAAACGCGCCACCGGCCGCCTCGACGCTGGCGCGGGCGGCACGTGGCGCTGGTTCGCCGCGGCGGCGGATGGTCCCGTGAACGACGTGCCGCCGCCGCTCGAGGTGCAGTCGGTGCCCGACGCGCCGCCGCACGCCGAGATCCTCGCGCCGGCGGCGGACACGCTCATCGCTTCGAGCGGCACGGTCACGCTGCGCCTCGCGGCGAGCGATGATCACGGCGTGGCGCGCGTGGTGCTCCGCTTGCGCAGCGAGACCGACGGCCGCCTCGGCGCGGAGTCGGAGCAGCTCCTCGCGCAGCCCGGCGCGCCCGCGTGGGCGCAGGAGGTCCCGCTCGATCTCTCCTCGCGTTCGCTCGCGCCGGGCGACGCGCTGCACATCGTGCTCGGCGTGACGGATGATTCGCCATGGAAGCAGACGGCCGAGAGCCGCGAGCTCGTGGTGCGCGTGCCGACGCTCGCGGAGGCGCGCGCGATCGCGCGCGCGCTGGGCGACAGCGCGGCGGCGCGCACCGCGAGTGCGGCCGACGCGCAGAAGGACCTGACGCGCCGCACGCAGGAGGCATCGCGCACGCGCGCCGACCGCAACACGGACATCAACGGCGTGCGCTCGGGCGAACGTCCGGATCCGCGCGGCATGAGCTACGAGACGGCGCAGCGCGCCGAGGCGCTCGCGAAGGAGCAGGAGCAGCTCACGCAGCGCGTGCAGAACGCGCAGCAGGACGCCAAGGCGCTCGAGCGCGCGCTCAAGGATGCGGGCGCGCTCGACTCCGCGCTCGCGCGCGCAGCTGCAGGATGCGCAGAAGCTGCTCGCGGACGCGCTCACGCCGGAGATGGCGCGTCAGCTCGCGGCGGTGATGTCCTCGTCGAAGAAACTCTCGCCCGAGGAGACGCGCCGTTCGCTCGAGCAACTCGCGCAGCAGCAAGAACGGCTGCGCGCCGAGCTCGAACGCTCCGCGGAGATGCTCAAGCGCGCGGCGCTCGAAGGCGCGATGCAAACGCTGCGCGACGACGCGCGCGAACTCGCCGCGAAGTCGCACGTCGTGGCCGACTCGCTCGCGCGGCACGACACCGCGGCGCGCGCGGAGGCTAAGACGCTCGGCGATCGGTCCAAGGCGCTCGCCGCGCAGGTGCAGCGACTCGCCGACCGGCTCCAGAAGGCGCAGGCCGACGCCGCCGCGGGCAAGATGCCCTCGGCGGCGCAGCACGCGCAGAGCTCGTCGGACCGCATGACGAGCGCCTCGGCACAGCCGCAGGACGACCGCGCGGCGAACGAGGGGCGTGAGGGCGCGTCGGAAATGGAACGCACTGCGCAGGATCTGTCCGACGCGCGCCAGCAGCAGATCAGCGAATGGAAGAACGGGCTCACGTCCGAGCTCGACCGCGCCGCCGCCGAGGCGATGGAGCTGTCGAAGGCGGAGTCCGACCTGTCGGAGCGCGCGGCAGCCGGCAGCGACAGCTCGCTGCGTGGCGAGCAGAGCGCCGTGCAGCAAGGCGTGGACAAGCTGAACGCGCGGCTGGGCCGCGCGGCGGGACAGAGTGCGCACGTGTCGCCGGAATCGCAGCGCGCGATGGCGGAGGCGAAATCGAGCGTCTCCGAGGCGACGCGCGAGCTCGCGGAATCGCGGCGCGGCGGGCGCGAGGCGGCGCCCGAGCTCGCGCAGGCGTCGCAGGCGCTCGCGCAGGCCGCGGCGAAGATGATGGGCGATCGCGCGCAGGCGGCGAGCGGGAAGAGCGCATCGGGATTCGCCGAGATGCTCGACAAGCTGGCGCAGATCGCGAAGCAGCAGGGCGGACTCAATGCGCAAGCGGCGGGATTGCTCCCATCACCGGGCGCGCCGATGGGCGATGCGGCGGCGAGCCAGGCGCGCGCGCTGGCGAACCAGCAGCGCGCGCTCGCGAAGGCACTCGAGGTATCCGGCGCGGGCGGCGACGCGCGGGCCGCGCAGATGGCGCGCGAGATGCGCGACATCGCCGACCAACTCGATCGTGGCCGCGTGGATCCCGAACTGCTCCGCCGGCAGGAGCGGCTCTTCCATCGCCTGCTCGATTCGGGACTCGCCATGGAGAAGGACGAGCGCGAGGACACGGGCAAGCGCGAATCGCGCTCGGCGAGCGGCGACGAGCGCGTTCACGCCGTCGGACGCAGCGCGAACGGCCGCGCCGCCGCTCGCTACGGCGCGCCATCATGGAACGAGCTTCGGACGCTCACGGCGGATGAACGCCAGGCGGTGCTCGACTATTTCGATCGTCTCGAGCATGCGGCCACTCCGTAGCGCCGCGGCGGTGCTCGCCGTCGCACTGCTCGACGGTGGCGTCACGCGCACAGAGCGCGGAGGCGCGCGCTCAAGCGTTCGAGGAACACGAACAGTGGAGCGAGGCCGCCGCGGCATATCGCGAAGCGCTCGCTGCGTCGCCCACATCGCTGGGCGCGCTGCTGGGGCTCGAGCGCGTGTACGACCAGCTCGGCATGCGCGATTCCATCCTGCCGGTGATCGCGCGCGCTGTCGAAGTGTCGCCGCGCGATCCGTCGCTGCGCGGGATCCAGCTGCGCGAGGTGCGCGCCACGCAGGGCCGCGCGGCCGCGCGCGACGTGTACGAGCAGTGGCGCCTCGCCGCGCCCGGCGACCTCGCGCCATTCCGCGCGTATGCGCGCATCCTCCTCGCCGACAACGATCCGCGCGCCGCCGACAGCGTGCTCAAGGACGCCGAGCGCGTCTCAGGCGGCGCGCGCGAACTCGCGTACGAGACGGCGATGCTCCGCGCATCGCTCGGCCTCTGGGAGAGCGCTGCGCAGGCGTGGCACGACGCCGTGGGAGATCGCCCGTATTTCGCGCAGGCAGCGGCATTCTCCCTGCTCCCGACGCCCGCGGCGCAGCGCGCCGCGGTGATCGCCGCGCTTGCGGGCGACGCCGGTGACGGTGGGCGCGCGATCGGTCATCGCGCAGATGCAGCTGGCGTGGGGCGAGCCGCGGCTCGGCTGGGATGCGCTGCGCGATCTGCGCGCCGACAGCGACGCGGTGACCGCGTGGCGCGACTATGCCGATCGTGCGGAGGCCGCCGGCGCATGGCTGGTCGCGCGCGATGCGCTCATTGCAGCGGCGCTGGCGCGGCATGACGGCGAGCTCGTGGCGCGCGGCGCGCAGCGCCGCATTGCGCGCCGGCGACGCGCGCGGTGCCGATACACTCGCGGCGCTCGCCGCTTCCGAAATGGACTCCGCCTTCGCCGCGGGCGTCGCGGTACCCGTACGCGTGGATGCGCTCAGCGTGTTGGGACGCGGCGCCGAGGCGGAGCAGGTCGCCGCCGCATATGCCAAATGGATCACGCCCGATGCACGCGCGGCGATGGCACGACGCGTCGCCTGGGCGTGGCTCCGCGCGGGCGACATTCCGCGGGCGCGCGCCGCGCTGAAGGCCGCCGGCCCCGACGCCGGCGATGCGTCCGGCTGGCTCGCGCTGTACGACGGCGATCTCGCCGACGGCGCGCACAGCTCATCCCACCCGACCGCGCGCACCAGCCCGACGAACTCACGGCCGCGGCGCTGCTCGGGCGCACCACGCGCGAGCGCGCGCCCGTCACGGGCGCCGCGTTCCTCGCTCTCGCGCGCGGCGACAGCGCGCAGGCGGCGCGCGGATTCGAGTCCGCCGCGGCCGAAGTCCCCGAGGCGCGCGCCGCTGCTGCTCGATCTCTCGGCGCGCATCCGCGCCGCGCAGGGCGATGATGCGGCGGCGATCGCGCTCTGGAGCCGCGTCGTGGCCGAGAGTCCGCAGTCGCCCGAGGCGCCGTCGAGCGATCTCGCGTGGGCGCGCGCGCTGCGCCGCGCGCATCGGCGATAACGAGGCGATCGCGCGGCTCGAACATCTCGATCCTCACCTATCCGCAGAGCGCGCTCGTCCCGCAAGCGCGCCGCGAGCTCGACGCCGCGCATCAAGCGCTGCCGAGCACCTCGTGAGACGCGCGCTGGTCCTCGCGGCGCTGCTCGCGTGGGCGCCGGCCTCTGCGCGCGCGCAGCATCTGCTCGTGCCGATGGACGATGCGCAGTCGAACCATCTCAAGGCGTACGGCCTCACGTACAACGCGCTGCACGACGGCGCGAAGGGCGAGTGGCTGCTCAACTATCGCGGCGGCAGTTTCCTCCTGCCGGACACGCCGGAGCTTCGCCGCCGCGCCGCGCTCGATGGCATCACGGTATCGCCCATCGACGACGCCGCGCTCGCGGCGATCCGCGCCGAGATCGCGGGCGGCAACATGGACGCCGTCCCGCTCGAGAGCGCGCCCAAGATCGCGATCTACACGGCGCCCTACTCCGCGCCGTGGGACGACGCGGTGACGCTCGCGCTGCGCTACGCCGGCATCCCGTACGACACCGTCTGGGACGGCAGGTGCTGCACGGCGCGCTCCAGAAGTACGACTGGCTGCACCTCTTCCACGAGGATTTCACCGGGCAGCTCGGGAAGTTCTACATCTCCTATCGCGGCGCGCCGTGGTTCCTGGAGCAGGAGGAGGCGAATCTCGCCGAGGCGCGCGCAACGGGTTCCCGAACATTCCCGCGCTGAAGAAGGCGGTGGCCGAGCGCATCCGGCAGTTCGTGGAGAACGGCGGATTCCTGTTCGCGATGTGCGGCGCCACGGAGACGCTCGAGCTCGCGATCGCCGGCGCGAACGTGGACATCGCGGCCTCCTACGCCGACGGCACGCCCATCGCTCCCGACGCCGACGCGCGCATGCACTGGGACCGGAGTTTCGCCTTCCGCGACGCGCACCTGGAGACGGCCGAGTTCGTGAACTCGATGAGCGACATCGACGGCCACCAGGTGAACGTGCCCAGCCGCCGCCAGCCGCTCGGCGCGTTCACGCTGTTCGATTTCAGCGCGAAGTTCGATCCGGTGGCGAGCATGCTCGTGCAGGATCACCGCACGCGTGATCCCCGATTTCTATGGCGTCACGACGAGCTTCTCGAGCAAGACGCTGAAGCCCGGCGTCACGATCCTCGCGGAGGAGCCCGGCGCGCCATGGGTGAAGTACATCCACGGCGACTACGGCAAGGGGAGCTGGACCTTCCTCGGCGGGCACGATCCCGAGGATCCGCAGCATGCGATCGGCGATCCGCCGACCGATCTGTCGCTCCATCCGAATTCGCCGGGCTACCGCCTGATCCTGAACAACGTGCTCTTCCCGGCGGCGAAGCAGAAACCGCTCAAGACGTGACGCCCGCGCGCGCGCCGGCCGCACCGCCGGGCGAGGAGACGAGGATCCGCCCCGCCGCGGCCGCCGCGATGCGTGCCGCGATCGCGCTCGCCGGCGGCCGCGAGGTCTGCTTCGTCGCGCACGATCGGCGATGATGGCGCCGTCGCGTCCGCGCGCGTGGTGGCGCGCGGCGACGTGAGCAGCGTGCTCGCGCTGCCGGGCTTCGCCGCGCGCGGCGAGATGCTCGTGCACAATCATCCGAGCGGCGAACTGACGCCGAGCGATGCCGACCTCTCGGTCGCCGCGCGCATCCACGACGATGGCATCGGCTTCGGGATCATCGACAACGCGGCGAAGCGCATGTACGTCGTGGTCGAGGTGCCGCGCGACCGCGCCGTCGCGCGTCTCGATCCGCGCGCCGTGGGCGATGCGCTCGGCGCTGGCGGCCCGATCGCCGCGCACCTCGCGATGTGGGAGGACCGTCCGAGCCAGCGCGCGATGGCGGAGCGCATTGCCAAGCTCTACAACGGCGGCGGCATCGCGCTGTTCGAAGCGGGCACCGGCGTGGGGAAGTCGCTCGGCTATCTCGTGCCGGCGCTGCGCTGGTCGGCCGCCAACGGCGAGCGCACGATCGTGTCCACGAACACGATCAATCTGCAGGAGCAGCTCGTCGGAAAGGATCTGCCGTTCCTGCGCGACGCGCTCGGCGACCAGCCGGTGCGATTCGCGCTGCTCAAGGGCTGGCGCAATTATCTCTGCCTGCAGCGGCTCGAGCAGGCGGTGGCCGCGCCAGCGGGAATGTTCGACGATGGCCGCCGCGACGAGATCGATGGCCTGCGCGCGTGGGCCGAGCGCACAGCCGACGGCTCGCTGAGCGATCTGCCGGTGGCGCCGCGCCCCGAGGTGTGGGACGAGGTGGCGGCGGAATCCGATCTCTGCGGGCGGCTCAAGTGCCCGCACTTCGAGAAGTGTTTCCTGTTCAAGGCGCGCAAGCTCGCCGCGCAGGCGGATGTGGTGGTCGTGAACCATCACCTGCTGCTCGCCGATCTCGCCGTGCGGCGCGCGCAGCAGAACTGGGGCGACGCGGCGGTGCTCCCGGCGTACACGCGCCTCGTGATCGACGAAGGGCATCATCTCGAGGACGCCGGCGGTGTCGCATCTCGGGAGCACCGTCACGCGCCGCGCGCTCGAGCGGCTGCTCGCGCGACTCGAGCGGCGCGGCAAGGGGCTGCTCTCCGCGCTCACGCAGCGGCTCAGCGCGCACGACGATCTCCTGAGCACCGCGAGCCTCGATCTCGTGCACGCGCGCCTCGCGCCCGCGGTGCACGCCGCGCGCGACAAGGGCGCGCTGCTCTTCGACCTGCTCGCGACGGTGCTCGCCGAGAGCGGCCAGTCGCCGCTCCGGCTCACCGCGGATTTCGCGTCGCATCCCGGCATGGCGCGCCGGGCTCGACGTGGCGCTCACCGATCTGCTGGGCGAGATCGCGCTGCTGCGCGAGGGGCTTCGCCTCGTGCGCGAACGTCTCGAGACCGACGAACGCCGCGCCGAGGCGGTCGCGCCGCTGCTCGCCGAGATGCGCGCGGTCACGCGGCGCCTCGAAGGGATCGGCGACGGCCTCACGCGCGCGCTGCGCCCGCCGCCCGACGCCGAACGCGGCACGGTGCGCTGGCTCGAGGCGCGCGGCAAGGAGAAGAACGTCGCGGCCGTCGCGGTGCCGCTCGACGTCGCGCCGATCCTGCGCGAGGATCTCTTCCTGAAAGTGGAGACCACGATCATCACGAGCGCGACGCTCACGAGCGAAGGCGAATTCGGATTCCTTCGCCAGCGGCTCGGCCTCGACCAGCCCGAGGTCGAGCCCGAGACGGCGATCTTCCCGTCGCCCTTCGACTACGCCGAGCAGTCGGTGCTCGTGGTGCCGTCCGACGTTCCCGCGCCGAACGTGGACGGCCCCGCGCACCGCGCGGCGGTCGCCGGCATCGTGCGCGAACTCGCCGAAGCGAGCGATGGCGGCTTGTTCGCGCTCTTCACGAGCCACGCCGAAGTGCGCGCGGTGGCGGCGCTGCTCCGCGCCAGCGGGCGCCGACGCGCGCTGGCCGTTGCTCGTGCACGGCGACGAATCGCGCGATGCGCTCCTGCGCCGCTTTCGCGAGTCGGGGCGTGCAGTGCTGCTGGGCACCTCGAGCTTCTGGGAGGGCGTGGATGTCGCCGGCGAAGCGCTGCGCGCACTGCTCATCGCGAAGCTGCCCTTCCGCGTGCCGAGCGAGCCGCTCACCGCCGCGCACTGCGAAGCGATCTCCCTCGCGGGCGGCGATCCATTCGCGGAGTACATGCTGCCGCACGCGACGCTGAGACTCAAGCAGGGCTTCGGCCGTCTCATTCGCAGCACGACCGATCGCGGCGCCATCGTTCTCGCCGATCCACGCGTACTGTCCAAGAGCTACGGTGCAGCGCTGCTCGATGCGCTGCCGCCCGCGCGCCGGATCGTGGCACCGTGGGCCGAGTCGCGCGCCGCACTCCAGCGCTTCTACCTCGAGGGACGCCGCACATGAAGACGACCCGGCAAGATCGTCTGCGTGGGACGCAACTACCTGGCGCACGCGCAGGAGCTGGGCAACACGATGCCGAAGGAGCCGCTGCTCTTCCTCAAGCCGCCCTCGAGCGTGATCGCGAACGGCGGCACGATCCTGCTGCCGCCGCAGTCGCAGCAGGTGGAGTACGAAGGGGAGATCGGCATCGTGATCGGTCGCGCGCTGCATCACGCGAAGGAGAGCGAGGTGGCGCAGGCGATCGGGGGCATCGTCGCGGTGAACGATGTCACCGCGCGCGACCTGCAGAACAAGGACGGACAGTGGACCCGCGCGAAGGGCTTCGACACGTTCTGCGCGCTCGGCGAGCCGTCGGCGCCGCCGGCCGACCTGTCCCAAATCGAGGTCGTCACGCGGGTGAATGGCGGCGAGCGCCAGCGGGCCAAAGCGGGCGAAATGGCCTTCGCGATTCCCGTGCTGCTCGCGTACATTTCAAGTGTCATGACCCTCGAGCCGGGGGATGTCGTTGCCACGGGCACTCCGGAGGGAGTGGGACCACTCCAGCCGGGCGACCTGGTGGAGGTCGAGCATCACCGGCCTGAGCGTCGTGAAGAACCCGGTGGCGCGCGCGCCGTAGGGTCGCGCCGCCCATCACAACCGAGCCGGTCCGCATGCCGAGACTGTCCGCGCGTTTCCAGTCGCTGCCCGAGTATCCGCTCGCGGCGATCCCGCAGAAGAAGCGGGAACTGCTCGCGCGCGGCGTGGACGTGATCGATCTCGGCGCCGGCGATGCGGACCTCGCGCCGCCGCCCGCCGCGGTCGCGGCGCTCGCGCGCGCGGCGAGCACGCCCGCGATGAGCCGCTACGGATTCGGACTCGGCCTGCCGGCATATCGCGAAGCCGTCGCCGCGTGGATGGAGAAGCGATTCCAACTGCGCTTCGATCCGATGAGCGAGATCGTGCCGCTCATCGGCAGCAAGGAAGGGCTCGCGCATCTCGCGCTCGGCTACCTCGAGCGCGGCGACGTCGCGGTGATCCCGGAGCCCGGCTACCTCGCGTATCTCGGCGGCACGCTGCTCGCGGAGGCGACGCCGCACCTCGTGCCGCTGCGGCCGCAGTCGGATTTCCTCATCGAGTTGGACGAGATCCCGCGCGACGTGCTGAAAAGAACGCGCATGCTCTACTTGAACTATCCGAACAATCCGACGGCCGCCATCGCGCCGCGCGATTATCTCGAGCGCACCGTCGCGCGCTGCCGGGAACTCGACATCCTCCTGGTGTATGACAACGCGTACAGCGAGCTCGCGTTCGACGGCTACACGCCGCCGAGCATCTTCGAGATCGAGGGCGCGGGCGAGATCGCGATCGAATTCCACTCCCTCTCGAAGACGTACAACATGACGGGCTGGCGCTGCGGCTGGGCGGCCGCGCGCGCGCCGCTCGCCGCGACGCTCGCGAAGATCAAGACGCTTCGTCGACACGGGAGCGTTCATGGCGGTGCAGTCGGCGGGCGTGGCGGCGCTCGAGAGCTGGGAGAGTTTCCTCCCGGGGAACCTCGCGGTGTTCCGCGAGCGGCGCGATGCCGCGGTCGCGGCATTCCGCGCCGCGGGTTTCGCGTGCGAGGCGCCGCGCGCCACGATGTACCTCTGGATCCCGCTGCCCGAGGGCATGCCGAGCGCCGCGTTCGCGGACCGGCTGCTGAATGACGAAGGCGTCGTCGTGATGCCCGGCTCGGCGTTCGGCGCGGGCGGAGAAGGATTCTTCCGCGTGTCGTTCATCGTGCCGCCGGCGCGGTTGCAGCGAGGCGGCGCGCGCGCGCGGGCCGCGTGCTCGCGTCGCTCGGAGCCGGCGTCGGGTGAAACAGAACGAGAAGGAACGCGACGCGGCGTGGTTCGCGTCCGTCGCCCTGCACATCGTGCTGGGCCTGGCGATCCTGTGGGTATTGTCGCTGCCCGATGCCGCTCGAGCAATGGCTGGTGCAGCATCACGTCGGCCCGCAGCAGGAGAGCGTCCACTACATTGCCACCGCGCAGCAGACGAACGCCGCGCCGCACGCGGGCGGGAACGGCAAGACGCACGACCGGCCCGGTGATCGCCGCCGCACGAAGCTCGTCGCGCCGGTCACGATCCCGGTGGGCGTTCCCGACACGAAGCCGGGCGCGAAGCCCGTGCCCGAGGCGGCAACGGGGCCGGTGATCAGCGCGGGCGGCGCGGGGCCGGGGATCATGCCGATGCTCACCGACGCGCGCATTCTGGCTGCCGCCCGGCGCCGTGAACGTCGCGCCGCTCAGCGACAGCGCGCGCTTCGACAGCGCGTTCCACGAGTCCGTGACGCATTTGCAGGATCTCGCGAAGAAGCAGGCGGGCGCGCTCAACGGCGTGTTCAGCGCCGGCGGCAAGAAGTACGGGCTCGACTCGAACAACATCTACATTGCCGACTACAAGATCCCCGCGGCGCTGCTCGCGCTGTTGCCGATCCATCCGAGCGGGCCGGCGTCGCAGGAGTACACGACGTCAGGCCGTCAGATCGCGGACGTGAATTATCAGGCGGGGCGCGCGCTCGATGCCGAAGACTTCAAGACCGCCGTGAAACGCATCCGCCAGCGGAAGGAGCGCGAGAAGCGCGACAAGGAGATCGCGGCGGGCAAGACGCCGACGACCGCGGTGGATGCGCCCGTGGAGACGCCGGTGCACAAGAAGCCGATGGTGGATCCGATCGCGCTGCACGCCGCCGTAACTGCGCGGGAAGCGGGAAGCGGGAAGAGGGAAGCGCTTACTGCAAGAACTTTACGGCGGCGTCCAGGCGGGACAGGCTCAAATCGCGGCCCATTGCCATCAAGACTTCGAAGATCCCGGGGCTCACGGACGTTCCAGTGAGTGCCACGCGCAGTGGCTGGAAGATCTTGCCGCCGGCGACGCCGCGCTGTTCGGCGAGCGCGCGCAGGCTCTCTTCCATTGACTCGGCGGTCCAGTTCGGCGAGCGCGGCGAGTGAAGCGCGCACGGCGGTGAGAAGCTCGGCGGTCGCGGGGCGGTCCTTCCACTGCTTCGCGACGGCGTCCTCTTCGTAGCGCGATCGTGCCGGCGAAATAGGGGAGGGCCTGGCGCACCACATCGTGCAGCAGGCGCGCGCGCACTTTCAGCAGGTCGAGCAGCGCGAGATACCAATCGCGCCGCGCCGCGAGGTCGGCGGCGGTCGTGACGCCCGCCGCGATCAGCGCCGGCGAGATGCGCGGCTCGAGATCGGCGGCGCTCGTGCGGCTCAAGTGCTGGCCGTTCATCCACTCGAGCTTCTTCGTGTCGAACACCGCGGCCTTCTTCTGCAGGCCGTCGCAGAGAAGAGCTGCGACCATCTCGTCCAGCGACATCACTTCGCGGTCGCCGCCCGGGCTCCAGCCCATGAGCGCGAGGAAGTTCACCATCGCGCTGCGCGAGGATGCCGTCGTTCTGGTAGTCGCCGACGGCGGTGGCGCCGTGGCGCTTGCTGAGTTTCTTGCCGTCGATGCCGTGGATCATCGGCACGTGCGCGAAGCGCGGCGGCTCGTGGCCGAGCGCGCGATAGAGCAGGATCTGCTTCGGCGTGTTCGAGATGTGATCGTCGCCGCGCATGACGTGCGTGATGCGCATCGCGATGTCGTCGCTCACGACCGCCAGGTTGTAGATCGGCGTGCCGTCGGAGCGGAGGATGACGAAATCCTCGATGTCCTTGTTCGGGAAGGTGATCGTCTCGTGCACCGTGTCGTTCCACGACGTTTCGCCGTGCACATCGGGGATCTTGAAGCGGATCACGAACGGCATGTTCGCCGCGACGCGCTTCGCGACCTCGGCGGCGTCGAGCTTGTGGCAGCGGCGGTCGTACTTGAACGCCTCCTTGCCCGCCGTGGCGAGCTTTGCGCATTGCCTCGAGTTCGGCGGCGGTGCAGAAGCAGCGGTACGCGGCGCCGGACGTCGAGCATCGCGTTGCGCGTCGCGCTGATGGCGCGCGAGGCCGAGCGCCCTGGTAGACGGGCTCTTCGTCCCAGTTGAGGCCGAGCCAGTTCAGCCCGTCGAAGATCGCGCGCGTGGCTCTCGTCGGTGGTGCGCGCTTTGTCGGTGTCCTCGATGCGCAGCAGGAACTTGCCGCCCATTCTTGCGCGCGTAGAGCCAGTTGAAGAGCGCAGTGCGCGCGCCGCCGACGTGCAGGTAGCCCGTGGGCGAGGGGGCGAAGCGAACGCGCAAGTTGGGGATCGGTCACGGCTCATCGTGTGGGTTCGAGTGAGCCAACAACTTAACGCGTGCACGGGGTCAGTCGCGCAGGTCCGGCGGGCGGCGGGCTCCGCGCCGGCGGCGGACAGCTCGAACCGCTTCGAGCCTCGCGCTGAACTGCGCGCGAGTCTCTCGCTTCTCGCTGACGCCGCCTCTGCGGAGCCCGCCGCCCGCCTCTCGATCTCTGCGCCAGCGAGCGCTGATCGAAGAGCCGGCGCGCGCGGCGCGTCGTGCCCGTGACCGAACCGCCGCGCTCGTTGCGTCGCTCACGCGGCGGGCTCGCCGCACACTTCCCGCACGGGCAAGATGCGGACAGGGAGCGGGCGGGCCGGGGGCGTAGCCGCGATAGCGAAAAGCGAGAGACTCGCAGCAGTATCGCGAGGCTCGAAGCGGTTTGAGCGAAAGCGGCCAAGCACTCGGCCCGCCCGCGACCGGGGCACAGCGATGTCATATGCGGCCTGTCCACGAACGACTACTATGCACGATCACGCAACGAGCGAGGCCGCGAACGGATGGAGATCGCCGAGCTGCGCGCGCAACTCGAGAAATGTCATGCGAGGAGCTTCGGATGGGCATTGCAATGTTGCGACGGCGACCGCGTGGAGGCGGAGGACGTCCTCCAGAGCGCCTATCTGAAGGTGCTCGATGGGCGCGCGCGGTTCGACGGGCGATCATCGTTCGTGACGTGGTTGTTCGCGGTGGTGCGGCGCACGGCGGCGGACGAGCGGCGCCGGCGCATGCTGCGTTTTCGGCGGCACGAGCCGCTCGACGAGCGGTCGGCGGCGTCGCCGGCGGCGGGATCGTCAGATCTGGAGATGTCCGAGCGGCGCGAAGCACTCGAGCGCGCGCTTCGGGAATTGCCGCGCCGTCAGCGCGAAGTGCTGCTCCTCGTGTTCTACCACGAACGCACGGTGGAAGAAGCGGCGGCGGCCATGGGAGTTGGAGTCGGTTCGGCACGAACACACTATGCGCGGGGCAAGGCGCGGCTGCGCGAATTGCTCGGTGCAAGCGAGGTGCGGCATGAAGCGTGAGTGGAACGATCAGGAACTCAAGGATGCCTTCCAGGACTTGCGCGCGCGCGACGAACGCAGCGCGCCGCCCTTCGCCGGGGTGCATGATGCCGCACTCGCGCGATCATGGCGCGCTCGGCTATGGAGGCCAGCCGCCGCCGCGGCCGCGGTCCTGATCGTTACCGCGAGCGCGTTCGCGCTGCGCGGCCGCGAAGCGCGGCCGCCCGCCGCCTCCCTCTCAGATTGGCGCTCGCCCACCGAATTCCTGCTCACGTCCCCCGGCGGGTATCTCACGATCAACGCCCCCATTCTTCCGATCCGTCCGGGAGAACTTCAATTGCGCGGCGTCCACCATTTCGCCCCGAGGGACTCATGAGGTCCGTCCGAATCCTGATCGTGAGCGTGCTACTTGCCGCCGCCGGCGCTGCAAGCGCGCAACAGTCGGCGCAGCCCTCCGCCGATCCGATCGGCGACAATTTCTTCCCACCGGAGTTGGTAATGGCGCACCAGCAGGACATCCATCTCTCCGATGCGCAGCGCGACTCCATCGTCGCCGCGGTCGCCGGGGCGCAACAGCGCGCCACCGAGCTGCAGTGGAAGTTGCAGAACGAGGTGGACAAAATGATCACTCTCGTGCGCCAGCCCGCGGTGAACGAGGAACAGGTGCTGGCGCAACTCGACAAGGTCTTGGCGGTGGAGCGCGAGATCAAGCGGCTGCATCTCACGGTCGTCGTGCGCATCAGGAATCAGCTCACGATGCAGCAGCGAATCTCGCTCGGGTTCTGGCGCGATCATTCGGGAAACTCGGGGGCGCACTAGGCGCGGCGCGTGCCCGGTATGACGCGCCGCCGCCTCCCGCGCGGAACTTGAACGCCGGAGGCGCACGCGCCCCTCGATCGACGTCAGGGAGCGGGTCCGCCGACGGCGCAGCCGCGGCAGCGAAAAGCGAGAGACTCGCGGTAGTATCGCGAGGCTCGAAGCGGTTTGAGCGAAAGCGGCCTAGCCGCCGGCGGACCCGCGACCGGCGCCACGAAGATCCCGGCCTTGAACGAGAATGAGCGAGCCCGCATTCTTATAGCGCGGGCGCGCTATCGCACGTCCGCGAACTCATGCTGGAGCGAACCGCATGGCACAGTACGTGCGACTCACGAAACCGATGGTGCGCGTGAACGGGGAACTGCGCGAAGCCTCGTGGGACGAGGCGCTCGACCGCGCCGGCGAACGGCTTCCGCACGAGTCCGCGACCGCGACGGCGGCGATGCGCTCGGGATCTTCTCGTGCTCGAAGGCGAGCAACGAGATGAACTTCCTCGCGCAGAAGCTCGCCCGCATCGCGTTCGGCACCCACAACATCGACAGCTGCAACCGAACGTGACACGCTCCTAGCGTCGTCGGTCTGGCGACGGTGTTCGGGGCGGGCGGAGGCACGAGCTCCTACCGCGAGGCGGAGGAGACGGACGTCGATCTTCCTCTGGGGCGCGAACCCGCGGGAGAATCACCCGATCTTCTTCCACCACGTGCTGAAGGGCGTGCACAATGGCGCGCGCCTGTACGTCGATGGATCCGCGCCGCACCTCCACCGCCGCAGTGGGCGCATCGCTGGCTGGGCCTCAACGTCGGCACCGACATCGCGCTCGCCAACGCGATGGCGCGCGTGATCATCCACGCGGGGCTCGCGAACACCAAGTTCATCGAGCACGCCACCACCGGCTTCGAGGCGTATCGCAAGCGCGTCGAGTCGTACACGCTGGAGTGCGCCGAGCAGCTGACCGGGGTTCCCGGCCGCCGACATCCGCGACGCCGCGCTCGCCTACGCGCGGGCCGATCGCGCGATGATCTGCTGGACGCTCGGCATCACCGAGCACCACAACGCCGTCGACAACGTGCGTCTCGCTGATCAACCTCGCGCTGCTCACCGGCCATGTCGGCCGCTACGGATCCGGGGCTCAATCCGCTGCGCGGCCAGAACAACGTGCAGGGCGGGGGCGACATGGGCGCGATCCCCAATCGCCTCGCCGGGCTTCCAGGACATCCTCGATCCCGCGGTACGCGAGCGGTTCGACAAAGCATGTGGACATCACGATGAAGCCCGACGATCGGCATGACACATGACGCAGATGTTCGAGGCGATGCACGCGAGGAAGCTCGAAGGGCCTCTACGTGATCGGCGAGAACCCGGCGCAATCCGAGGCCGACCAGCATCTCGCGCAGGAATGCCTCGAAGGACTCGAGCATCCTCGTCGTGCAGGACATCTTCCTCACCCGCACGGCGCAGATGGCGCACGTGGTGTTCCCCGCGGCGTCCAGCTGGTGCGAGTCCGAAGGCACGGTCACGAACAGCGAGCGCCGCGTGCAGCGCGTGCGCAAAGCGCTCGAGCCGCCCGGCGATGCGCGCGACGACATGTGGATCATCGCGCAGATCGCCAAGCGGCTCGGCCACGATTGGGGCGAGCCGACCGGCGAGGGCGTGTGGAACGAAGTCCGCGTCGGTGGCGCCGGCGATGTTCGGCGGCATGTCGTACGCGCGCCTCGAAGCCGAACAGCGGCCTGCAGTGGCCGTGCCCGACGAATCGGATCCCGGCGCGCAATTCCTGCACGCGCGGCTGTGGGCGGAGCCGATGACCGCGGCCGCGCGCGCCGTTCGCCGCGCTGGACAATCGAAGCCGCCGGTGGAGATGCCCGACGCCGAGTATCCGTTCCAGCTCACAACGGGGCGCCGGCTCGAGTCGTACAACACCGGCGTGCAGACGGGCGGCTACGACTTCGCCGCTCCATCGCGGCGAGATCGCTCGATATCTCGCCCGGAGGATGCGAAGCGCGCTCGGCGTCGAAGGACGGCGATGCCGTGCGCGATCACGTCGCGCCGCGGCAGCGTCGTGGCGCCGGCGCGCATCGACCGGCGCTGCGGCCGGGCCTGGTCTTCATGACGTTGCACTTCCAGGACGAGGTGCAGCGTGAACGTGCTCACGATCGACGTGACGGATCCGCAGTCCGGCACCGCCGAGTTCAAGGCGTGCGCGGTGCAGTTGGAGCCGGTGAGGCAGAAGAGCGCGCGAAGGCGCGCCGCGAAGGAGAAGAGCGACGAGCTGAGTGCCCGCGACTGACCGCAACTAGAGGAGTTCGCATGGATCTGCATTTCGGCACGCCGAGGCGACGGCCGAGGAGCGCGACGCGGTGGACGCATTGCTCGGACCGCCGGCAGAGCGGATGGGACGGCGGTGAGCGCGACGCCGCCGCGACGCCCGCGTCGCCGACGGCGGACTCTCGTGCCACGGTGAGCGCACTCAGCTGCTGCCGGCGCTGCAGGCGGTGCAGGCGCGATGCGGGTGGATCAGCGAGGGCGCGCTCACGTACATCTGCGAGCGCCTGAACGTGCCACCGGCCGAGGCGTACGGCGTCGCGACGTTCTACGCGCTGCTCGCCACCACGCCGCGGCCCACGCGCGTGCTGCACGTATGCGACGACATCGCGTGCAAGACGCGCGGCGCCGATGCGCTCATCGCCGCGCTCGAGACGAAGGCGGGGCCGGCCGCGCATCACTCGCCGAACGGCGATCACGCGCATCGTGAGCCGAGCGGCGCCTCTGGCTGCGGAGTCCGTGCCTCGGACTCTGCGATCACGCACCGGCCGCGTTCTTGCAGGTGGCCGGCGCGAAGCCGCACGGAGACGCTCGTCGGGCGACGTGACGCGCAGAGGACTGATCGCGATGCTCGGGGGCAACGTACACAGGCGACGGTGCCGGCGATGCCCGCGATCCCGCAGCGCGGACAGCAAGGATCTCCGCCTGCTCGCGCGCGTCGGCGTCGTGGATCCGACGAGCCTCGACGCCTACCGCGCGAGCGGCGGCTACGCGGCGCTGCGCCGCGCCTTCGAGATGGGCGCGGAGGCGGTGATCCGCGAGGTCACCGACGTCGAAACTCGCTGGGCCGCGGCGGCGCGGCGTTCCCCACGGGCCGCAAATGGGAAGCCGTGGCGAAGCAAACCGGCGCGGCCGCACTATCTCATCTGCAACGCCGACGAATCCGAGCCCGGCACGTTCAAGGATCGGGTGCTCATGGAGGGCGATCCGTTCGCGATCATCGAGGCGATGACGATCGCCGCCTTCGCGACCGGCTGCGAGCGCGGGTACATCTACATTCGCGGCGAATATCCGCTCGCGACCGCGCGGCTGCAGCACGCGATCGACACGGCGCGCGCGCACGGCATGCTCGGCGACAACATCATGGGACACGGCTTCGCGCTCGAGATCGAGATCCGGCGCGGCGGCGGCGCGTACATCTGCGGCGAAGAGACCGCGATCTTCAATTCCATCGAAGGGTACCGCGGCGAGCCGCGCAACAAGCCGCCCTTCCCGGCGGAGAGCGGCGTGTTCCGCAAGCCGACGTGCGTCAACAACGTCGAGACGCTCGCGAACATTCCCGTTCATCGTGCTCGAACGGCGGCGCGGCATTCGCGGCGATCGGCACGAAGGAGTCCACCGGCACGCGGCTCTTCTGCCTCTCCGGCGCCGTCGAGCGGCCCGGCGTGTACGAAGTGCCGTTCGGCGCCACGCTGCGCGACCTGCTCGCCCTCGCCGGCGGCCCGCGCGGCAAGCGGCCGCTCAAAGCCATGCTGCTCGGCGGCGCGGCCGGCGTGTTCGTGCGCCCCGACGAGCTCGACATCCCGCTCACCTTCGAGGGCGCGCGCGCAGGCCAAGGCGACACTCGGCTCCGGCGTGATCATGGCGTTCGACGACACCACCGATCTCACGCAGGTCATCCTGCGCATCGCGGCGTTCTTCCGCGACGAATCGTGCGGCCAGTGCGTGCCGTGCCGCGTGGGCACCGTGCGCCAGGAGGAAGCGTTGCACCGCCTCGCCTCGAGCGCACGCGCGGCGGCGTCGCGGCCGAACTCGCGCTGCTCGACGAGATCGGCACGGCCATGAAGGATGCGTCGATCTGCGGACTCGGCCAGACGGCGTACAGCGCGGTCGAGTCGGCGATGAAGCGATTGAATCTCTACAGCGCGGAGGGCGCCGTATGACCGCGCTCGTCCAGCTGCGCACGCCCAAGCGCACCGTCGCGCTCACGATCGACGGCGAGCAGGTGTCGGTGCCGGAGGGCTCGACGATCCTCGACGCGACGGCCGCGATGGGCAAGTCGGTGCCCACGCTGTGTTATCTCGAGACGCTGCATCCCGGTGAACGCGTGCCGCGTGTGCGTCGTGGAGGTCGAGGGCTCGCGCGTGCTGGTGCCCAGTTGCTCGCGCAAGGTGGAAGCCGGGATGGTGGTGCGCACCAACAGCGAGCGCGTGAAGCACAGCCGAAAGATGGTGCTGGAGTTCCTCGCGTCGAGCGTGGACCTCTCCACGACGCCGCACGTGGCCGAGTGGCTCGACGAGTACGACTGCCGTCCGGCGCGCTACGGGCCGCCGGCGCCCGCGGCCGCAGGACGGCGCGCGCGACGAGGTGCACACCGGCCATCACGACGCGCCCGATCCCGCGTTCGCGGCGACCGTGCGCCAGCCGCTCAAGATCGACAACGAGCTCTACATGCGCGATTACGGCAAGTGCATCCTGTGCTACAAGTGCGTGGAGGCGTGCGGCACCGATTTCCAGAACACCTTCGCGATCGCCGTCGCGGGTCGCGGATTCGACGCGCGCATCTCCACCGAGTTCGCCACGCCGCTGCCGGGCTCGGCGTGCGTGTACTGCGGCAATTGCATCGCCGTGTGCCCCACGGGCGCGCTGATGTTCACGAGCGAGCACACCAAGCGCGCCGATGGCACGTGGGACGAATCGAAGCAGGCACAGGTGGACACGATCTGCCCGTACTGCGGGGTCGGGCTGCACGCTCACGCTGCACGTGCAGGACAACGAGATCGTGAAGGTGACGTCGCCCTTCGACGTGTCGATCACCGAGGGGAATCTCTGCATCAAGGGACGGTTCGGCTGGCGCTACGTGCAGTCGCGCGGCGACGCGCGCGCATGACGCTGCCCCCCGAGCTCACGCCGGGGCACCCGCTGTTCGGACTCGGCTACGCCAAGCCGCAACTCGAGCGCGAATTCGTGCGGCTCGATGAGGACGGCGCGACGACAGGAGCATTCGAGCGTCGCGGAGGAAGTCCCCGTCGCGCTCGTGTACAACCAGCGTCCGCACGTCGTGATGATGGCGACGCCGGCGGACCTCGAAGATTTCGCGGTAGGCTTCACGCTCTCCGAGGAGATCGTCGCGCGCGCGAGCGACATCGCGAGCGTGCGCGTGCAGCCATACAGCCAGGGCGTGGAGATCCAGATCACGATTCCCGCGAGCGCGGCGGCGGCGCTCGAGCAGCGCGGCCGCCAGCTCGTGGGACAGACCGGCTGCGGACTCTGCGGCGTGCAGACCATCGCCGATGCACTCCGCCCCACGCGCGCCGTGACCGCCAAGTGGACGCTCGACGCCGAGCGCAGTCTGGCGCGCCGAGGGCGCGCTGGCCGCGCGACAGGAACTGAACCAGAGCACCGGCGCCGTGCACGCCGCCGCGTGGGCCACGGCGAGCGGCGAACTCACTGTCGTGCGCGAAGACGTCGGCCGCCACAACGCGCTCGACAAGGTGACCGGCGCCCTCGCGCGCGCTGGCACCGACGCCAGCGCGGGCTTCCTCGTGCTCACGAGTCGCGCGAGTTACGAACTGGTGCAGAAAGCCAGCGTCGCCGGCGTGCCGATCCTCGCGACAGTCTCGCGCCCCACGGGCCTCGCGATCAGACTGGCCGAGGCTGCAGGGATCACGCTCATATCGCTGCTGCGCGGGTCGAGCGCGAACGTATACTCGCACCCCGAGCGCGTGAGTAGTGCGTAGGTCGCGCGCGCGTTGGTCATCGCGCAAAGACGGCGGGCGGCGGATCCCGGCTAGGCCGCTTTCGCTCGAACCGCTTCGAGCCTCGCGGCTGCGCCGGAGCCCGCCGCCCGCCTCTGGATCGTGAACCGCGCGCAGCCCGCGAATGCGAGACCGGATCGCCGCGCTCTCCCGCTCGTTCTGCGGCCATTTCGCGATTCAAGATCACCGTAGGGAGCGCCGCCGACGTCGGCGCAGCCGCGGCAGCGAAAAGCGAGAGACTCGCGCGCCGTTTGCGCGAGGCTCGAAGCGGTTTGAGCGAAAGCGGCCTAGCCGACGCCGGCGGCGCGACCGCGGCGCGATGTTCTAAGCCCTATGACAGCATCGCCGACCCAAGATAGACAGCGAAGATCACGATGAGCACCGTGCCTTGGAGGATCGTCGTCTTCCCCGTGCGCAGCGCGAGTGCGGTCACGAAGAGCGAGAGGACGAGCAGCACCGTGCTCTTGCCGTCGATGCCGAGCGTGAGCGTGAGTCCGGTCGCGAGCGACACGATCGCGACCGCGGGGATCGTCGAGCCCGATGCTCGCGAGCGCGCTGCCGAGCGCGAGATTGAGACTCGTCTGCAGCCGGTTCTGCCGCGCGGCGCGCACCGCGGCGATCCCCTCCGGCATGAGCACCACGCCGGCAATGATCACGCCGACCAGCGCCGGCGGCGCGCCCGCGCGGGCGACCGCGCTCTCGAGCGTGGGCGCGATCTTCTTCGCGAGCAGCACGACGGCCGCGAGACACACGAGCAGCAATGTGGCGCTGAGCGCGGTCGCGCGATCCGACGGCGGCGGCGCGTCCACCGCGACACCGCTCGGCGACGCCTCCAGGAAATAGCCGCGGTGGCGCACCGTCTGCACCAGCACGAAGGTCCCGTACAGCACCAGCGAGACCAGCGCAATGAACGCGAGCTGTCCCGGCCCATACACCGGGCCGGGCACGTGCGTGTCGTAGTTGGGAAGGATGAGCGTGAGCACCGCGATCGTCGCGAGCGTCGTGAGCGCGCCCGTGACGCCGTCAATGCCGAACGTCTGCTCGCGATGCCGCATAGCGCCCACGAGCAGGCAGATCCCGACCATGCCGGTGAGGATGATCATGAGCGTGGCGAACACCGTGTCGCGCGCGAGCGCGGCGGTGGCCGCACCGCCCGCGATCATGAGCGACACGATCGAGCGCGACCTCGATGAGCGTCACCGCGATCGCGAGCACGAGCGTCCCGAAGGGCTCGCCCACGCGATGCGCCACCGCCTCGGCGTGGTGCACCGCGGCGAGCACCGCCCCCACGAGCACGATGGCGAGCACGGCCACGAACCACGTACCCGTGATCGCCAGCGCCGCCGCGATCATCCCCCACGCCACCACCGGCGCCGCGATCGTCCATTTCGGCAAATGCGCGACGCCCGGCGTCGCATCAGTGTGTTCAGCCATTCGAGATAAGCTAGCGCGTCCCATGGATCATTGCAGTCAGCGCGCGCGAACTGACCAAAGCGGCGATCGCGCCCTGGGGAATGGGCTTCGTTAGCGACTGCGTGTCATAGGGATCCGACTCGATAGACGTCAGGGAGCGAGCGCGCGGTCGGCGCAGCCGCGATAGCGAAAAGCGAGCGACTCGCGCGCCGTTTGCGCGAGGCTCGAAGCGGTTTGAGCGAAAGCGGCCTAGCCGATCGCGCGCTCGCGACCGGCCGCGCGATGACCCGAACCTTGCTGCGCGTTCGGGGTTATACTACATACAAGAAGACTCGGATCGGCGCGATCGGCCGATCCCCCGGACGTGCGAGGATTTCTCGCAAGTTGAGGGCGCAGGCGCGGTCCCGTTCATGGGCCGGCCGGCGCCTTTTTTCATTCGTGCTCCTTTCCCCTCTCAATGAGGCGCTCGTTACATGCGACTCTTCACGAAGGAACTCACCGCGCTCGCGCTGGCCGCCACGGTCCAGATGGCGCTCCCGCCGACACTCTACGCCGACCCACCGGGACGCGTCGCGCGCGTCAGCTTCGTCACCGGCGACGCATCGCTCCGGCATGGCACGTCGGGCGACTGGATGGCATTCATGCTCAACTATCCAGTGACCACCGGCGACGAATTGTGGACCGACGCCGGCAGCCGCTCGGAGCTCCACTTCGGCTCCTCCGCGGTCCGGCTCGGCGAACGCACCGCGCTCTCCTTCGTGCTCCTCGAGGACGATCGCGTGGTGCTGCGCCTCACGCAGGGCGAGATCTCATTGCGCGTGCGCTCGCTCGACGAGCGCGATCACATGGAGATCGAGACGCCAACGTCCACCGTGTCGGTCATGCGCGCCGGCGACTACCGGCTCGCCGTCGATTCGCTGGGGCAGAGCACATTGGTCGCGGTGCACGTCGGCAATGCGCAGGTCGCATCGGCGGGCGGCACCTACCAATGTGCTGGCCGGACACGTGGGTGTTGCGTCGAGCGATCCGAACACGCCCTTCAATGTCCAGGCGCTTCCGGTGGAACCGGCCGACGAATTCGAGGCGTGGGCGGAGTCGCGTGCGCGCGCGGAGGATGCTTCGCAGGCGGGCCGCTACGTGTCAATGGAGATGACGGGCTACGAAGCCCTCGACAGCTACGGTCAATGGCAGAACACGCCGGAGTATGGCGACGTATGGGTGCCGGCGAACGTCGGCGCTGACTGGGCGCCGTATCGCGTGGGGCGCTGGGTGTGGGTGGATCCGTGGGGCTGGACGTGGATCGACGCGGAGCCGTGGGGGTTCGCGCCATTCCACTATGGGCGGTGGGCGCAGTACAACGGCGCCTGGGTCTGGGCGCCGGGCGTGCGCGTCGCGCGGCCGGTGTACGCGCCCGCGCTCGTGGCCTTCGTGGGCGGAGGGACCTGGAGCGTGTCGGCCCGATTCGGCGCCGGCGGAGGCGTCGCGTGGTTCCCGCTGGCCCCCGGCGAGCCGTGGGTCCCGTCCTATCACGCCAGCACGACGTATGTGAAGAACGTGAATATCACGAACGTGCACGTCACGAACATCAACGTCACGAACGTGAACGTGCAGAACATCCACTATAAGAACGTCCAGGTCGCGGGCGCCGTGACGGCGGTGCCGCGTGAGACCTTCGTCTCCGCGAA
Source organism: uncultured Gemmatimonadaceae bacterium (assembly GCA_963732065.1). Classification (GTDB taxonomy): domain Bacteria; phylum Gemmatimonadota; class Gemmatimonadetes; order Gemmatimonadales; family Gemmatimonadaceae; genus DATKOH01. The sequence goes on from CAVSYH010000020.1 coordinate 211,235, forward strand.
GCCGGTCCGCACCGCGGCGCTGCCGTTGCAGCCGCAGGACGTGCGGCAGATCCACGTGGTGGCGCACACGCCGCCGGTGACTCCGAGCGCGGCAAGCCGGATCACTCCGGTCTCTGCGCATGCCGCCGCGCCGCCGCCGCGCGTCGCGACGCACATCACGGAATTGCACGCCGAGCCGCCACCGCGGCCGGCACCGAAGCCCGCGCCAGCGGTCCCGCCAACGAAGAATGAATGGGCCGAGCACGGCCGTCCGCGTGCCGGTGGATCCGCGTCCGCGCGCGGACGTCATCGCGCAGCAGCGCGCGGTGCAGTCGCAGCAGGTGCTCGAGCACGCGCAGTTGCAGGACAAACATCTGCAGGAGAAGGCGAGCGCGCCGAAGGGCCAGGCGCCGCCGCAGAATGCAGGCCCGCCAGCAGAAGGAGACCCAAACAATGGAAACGCGTCACGCCGCCGAGAACGCGCCGAAGCACCCGGTAACGCCGGTGAAAGCGGCGCCGCCCCCCAAGCCCGCGCCGGCCCACGCGCCGCCGCCCAAGCCGAAGGAGGAGCCGAAGCCGCCGACGCGTTAGCTCAACCGGCCGTGAGCTTCGTGATCGAGAACGCCGGCCGTCCGCGCACCCAGTGAGTTGCGCAGGCGGCCGGCGTCGCGACCGAGCGCGCGACCGAGCGCGCGACCGAAGTTCTACTCCCGTGGCTCCGATGGATCAATGGGCCCGAGCTTCTCAACGGCCGACGTGCGCAAGAGCCGGAAGAACAGCGCGCGCAATTCGAAGTGCAGGTTCTCGATCATGTCCTCGCGGTCTTTCCAGAAATCATCGTCAATGCCAAGCTGGCGGCGGCACTCGATCGAGAGCGTGAGCCCGTTCACATCGGGATCCGGATCGATGAACGCGCCCATCGGATTCGGCTGGATCTCCACCACGCGCGAATACGTCTCGTCGTTCAACTCGACGCGCAGGTGCATGCCGCGCTCGGGCACCGGCTCGCCGTTCATGCGCACATCCACGCGAAGTCCTTCCAGCTGCCGCTCCGGCATCTCGCGCAGCACGTTCACGAACTTCAGCGAATGCGCTCCACCGCGCCCACCATCTTGCTCGCCCGCAGCGCGTCGGTGAGCGCCTCGATACGGTCGCGCACTTCGTCCCAGCCGGGATACGGCGCCACGAGCCGCAGCCACACGGCCTGATCGCCCACCATGACCGCCGCGAGCGGACTGAACTGACGGATCCGCGGCTGGTATCGCATCTCCTCCTGCGTCTTCCGGAATTGCGCGGGTGCGGCCGACACCGGGATCGACTCCGAGCGCGGATACGCCTCGGTGAGCACGGTGCGGAAATACCCCGGCAACCCCTCGGCCTTGTCGCCGCTCAGCGGCTTGAAGCGCAACTCGAAGGTGGCCTCCTCGATCGGCGGCCGCGCGAGTTCTTGCGGGAGAAGATATTTATTGGACACGCCAAGAACCTATCCCGTGCCCGCGGGTCGTGCCAGACGCGCGGCCCCGCTCAGCGCGGCCCGAGCCGCGCGCGCAGCGCCCGCTCGCCGGCGGGGGAGACCATGACCGCCCGCGAGCCGCAATGCGGCCGCGCCCAGCCGAGCGCGTAGAAGCGGCGGAGCATTGCGGCGCCAAGCGCGCCCGCGAGGTGATGGCGGCGCGCACTCCAGTCGAGACACGCGAGACACAGCGGCCGCCGGCTCCGCGCGAGCGAGTCGAGATCGATTCCCAGTTCGAGAAATGCGCGCGCGCCGGCGTCGGTGAGTGTCACTCTGGCGCCCGAGGCGCGCAGCCATCCGCGCTGCTGCATGCCGTCGTACACGAGCACGCCGAATTCGCCCGCGAAATGGTCGTAGCACACCCGTGCGCGGCGGAGCGCCGGGTCGGTCGGGCCGGAGTCCACGCGCACCGCCCCCGCGCGATGCGCGAGCGTGCCCAGGCGTTCGATCACGGACGCGACATCGTGCGACGCGACGCGGAAATAGCGGTGGCGGCCCGCATTCTCCACGGCCACCAGACGAGCCCGCTCGAGTTTTCCGAGATGCGAACTCGCCGTTGGCTTGGAAACGCGCGCGGCGCGCGCGAGTTCGGTGGCGGTGAGCGCCCGGCCGGACATGAGGGCGAGCAGGATCGTGGCACGCGCGCGGTCGCCGATGAGTCCGGCGATAGCGGCGATGTCGGGCGTGTCGTCCATAGTTCCATTGTAGTCGAACCATTCACGCGTGGCAATGCGCCATTATCCTCGCATGGACCCACTCGACCCGCTCGTGCCCCGCCGGTCCTTCCTCGGCCGCCTCGCCGCCGGCGCGGCCGCGCTGGCCGGCATGCCTCTCTCTTCGCGCGGAGCCGCCATGCAAGTCACCTGCTTCATCCGCTATGAGATCGACCCCGTGCAGCGCGACGCGTTCGCCGAGTATGCCGACCGGTGGGCGAAGATCATCCCCCGCTGCGGCGGCGATCTCATCGGGTATTTCCTGCCGTACGAGGGGACGAATTATGTGGGCTTCGCGCTCATCTCCTTCAACTCTCTCGCGGCATACGAGCAATACCGCGCGCGGCTGCGCGGCGACGCCAATGCGCAAGCGAACTTCGGTTTCGCACAATCGAAGCGGTTCATCCTGAAGCGAGGAAAGGACGTTCCTGCAGGGAGTGCCGAGCACGATGAAGTGACGTACCTTTCGCCAATGGCCGAGGAAACTCCGGACTATCGCGCGCTGCCCAAACGCGCCGCATATGATGCGCTCGCCGCGAACGTGCGCGCCGTGCTCGAGGGCGTGCGCGACCCCATCACCGCAATGGCCACGGTGAGCGCGCTCGCGCACCACGGATTCGGATTCCTCTGGACCGGATTCTATCGCGTGGTCGAGCCCGGGCGCCTGCTGCAGGTCGGGCCCTACCAGGGCACGCTCGGCTGCATCGACATCACCTTCGGGCGCGGCGTGTGCGGCACCGCGGCCGCCGAACGGCGCACCGTGATCGTGCCCGACGTCAACGCGTTCCCAGGCCACATCGCGTGCGACGCGCGCGCGCGGTCGGAGATCGTGGTGCCGGTGTTCGACGCATCACGCGCGCTGATCGCCGTGCTCGACGTGGACAGCGATCGCGTGGGCGCATTCGACGACGACGATCGCGCGGGGCTCGAGCGCGTGGTCGAGTGGTTCGCGCGGCCATGAGCCTCATCTCGCCACGCGCCCAGCGTTTTCGCGAACTGCACGCCGTCGGGCTGTTTCGTGATGCCCAACCCGTGGGACCCGGGCAGCGCGCGCCTGCTCGCGCAGCTCGGATTCCCCGCGATCGCGACCACGAGTTCGGGATTCGCGTGGAGCCGAGGTCGCTCGGACAATCACGTGCCGCTGCGCGAAATGCTCGATCATCTCCGGTCGATCTCTGGCTCGGTGGACATTCCCGTGAACGCCGATTTCGAGGGCGGCTTCGCCGTGGGGCCGGTGGAGGTCGCGCGGAATGTTGGGTTGGCCGCCGTGACGGGCGTCGCGGGCCTCTCGATCGAGGATTCCACCGGCGATCCGGCGGACCCGCTCTTCGATTTCGCGCTCTCGGTGGATCGCATGCGCGCGGCACGCCGCGCGATCGACGACGTGGGCACCGGCGTCGTGCTCACGGGGCGTTCTGAGGGATTCATCGTCGGCCGCCCCGATCTCGATGAGACCATTCGCCGGCTCGTCGCGTACGCCGGCGCCGGCGCGGATTGTCTCTACGCGCCCGGCATCAAGACGCAGGCGGAGATCTCGGCAGTCGTGAAAGCCGTCGCGCCGAAACCCGTGAATGTTCTTGTCGGCGGCGACTTCACCACCGTCGCCGACCTCGCTGCGCTCGGCGTGCGCCGCATCAGCACCGGCGGTGCCCTCGCGCGCGCGGCCTGGGGTGCGTTCCTCGAAGCCGCGCGCGAGATCGAGGGGCAGGGCACATTCACCGCACTCACCCGCGGCGTGCCGTTCGACGAGATCGAAGGTCGTTCCAAGAGTAAGTAATGCTCCGGCTCGCCCTCGCCGTCCTGCATCTTCTCGCTCTCGCGATCGGTTTTCGCGCCGTGATCGCGCGAGGGATCGCGTTACGTGAGCCCGTGACCGGCGATTCGCTCAGGCGAGCCTTCCGGGCCGACAGCGAATGGGGAGTCGCCGCGCTGCTCTGGATCTCCACCGGTCTCTGGCGCTATCTGGCCGGCACCGAAAAGATGACGAACTACTATAACTACAACGAGCTGTTCCGAACCAGAATGGCGCTGCTGGTGCTCATCCTCGCGCTCGAGATGTGGCCGATGATCACGCTCATCCGCTGGCGCGTCGCGCTCGGCCGCGGCGGGGCGCCCGCCAACGTCGTTTCCGAGAGCCGGGCACGCCGGATCGGGGCGATCAGCTTCATCCAAGCGGCGCTCGTGGTGCTCATGGTGTGCGCCGCGGTAGGCATGGCGCGCGGCTTCGGAACGCACTGATGCTTGACGGAGCGGCCGCTCCGCATCACACTGCAGGCGTCCTCGCTCCCGGGAGCGCTCCCATGTCCGGCCGCCTCACGATCGGTTCCGCCCTACTCATTGCCGCAGCATCTGCTGCGTTCGCGCAGACGCCCCCCGTCACGCGCGCGCCGACCGCGTCCGCGCCGGCGACCGTGCACACGCCTCCGTCGCCGGCGTCCATCGCGCCCGCGCCTTCGGCGGTACAGCGCCAGAAGTTGCCGGATCTCACGTTCGCGTCGGTGAATGTGAACAACGTGAATCACGAGGTGAGCGTGCGCATGACGACGCCGCTGATCGTCGTCGACCACGTCTTTCCGCCCCAATCGACGTCCGGCGCGCGACAGCCGGCGGGCAGCCCGTGCAACCGCTCGTTCACCTTTCCGGTCGTGCTCTCGATTCGGAACATCGGCACCGCCGACTTCGTGCCGCTCAGCTCGGCGCAGGCGGTGGGCCTGGACATCGGCACGTTCAACGCCGCGAAGGATCTCATCAAGCTCACGCCGAACCAGGCGCAGACGATGAGCTGGAGCGTGACCCTGCCGCCGGGGAACTACACGCTCAGCGCGTTCATCGACACGCACGGCCAGGTCGCGGAATCGAACGTGAACAACAACAAGCTGTCGTGGCCGCTCAAGGTGAGCTGCGAGGTGCGCTCCAGCGCCGCCACGGCGCCGGCGCCGATCAAGAAGCCGTAAGCGTCAGGCGTCAGGCGCTAGGCGCTAGCGGGCGCTGACGGAGTCGCCCGGACAGCTCGCGCGCCCCCTCGATCAATGGCAGGGAGCGGCGAGGCCTTCGGCGCAGCCGCGATAGCGAAAAGCGAGAGACTCGCGGCAGTATCGCGAGGCTCGAAGCGGTTTGAGCGAAAGCGGCCTAGCCGGAGGCGTCGTCGCGACCGGCCGCGCGATAGGTCATCGCGCGCCGCCGTAGAAAGCGGACAGATCCTTCTTGAGCTGCGCGAGCACCGGTTGGTGCAGATACATCATGTGCCCGACTCTCGTAGTACCCATACGTGATGTTCTTCTCGAGCGACGCGTCAATGCCCATGTGCTGCAGCGTGTACTCGGTCTCGAAGAACGGCGTCGCGAAATCGTAGTAGCCGTTCGCTGAGAAGATGCGCAGGTACGGATTCTGGCTCATCACCTCGCGCAGATCCTCGCTCACGTTCGGGATCGGCCAGCGGTCGCCGGCCACGCGGTGGCGATTGTCCCAGTCCTCGCCCACTTCCTTGCTGCCCTCGGGGAGATAGGGGATCCCGGGATCCCAGCGCAGGTCCGTCTTGATGTACGACATGAACGCGGCGACGAACGCCCCCGACGTCGCGGCGTCGGCGGCGTCGTACTCGGTCGTCTCGCCGGCCGCGTCATGATCGATGCCCATGAAGCGCGCGTCGAGCCGGCCGACGGTGCGCTCGTCCGCGCGCAGCAGCTCCTTCTGGAAGCGCTCGGGCGTGACGCGCAAATGCGCCTTCTTGAATGAACTCCACCGACAACCCCGTGAAGTGGTGCAATTGCTCCGCGACACTGTCGCGCTCGGCCGCGCTCAGAGTGATTGCCTTGCACCAGCGCGTGCTGATACGCGCCGATCGCGAACGCGCGCGCTTCCACCAGGAACGGCGCCAGTTCCGGCCGGCTGCTGCGGCAGCTTCTTGTGGTACCACGCCGTCGCGGCCATGGTCGGGATGTTCAGCTGGTACGTGATGTCGAGACTGTTCGGCGGCCCGCCGAAATCCACGTACGAATTGAGCCACGAGGAGATGAGCACGAGCCCGTTCAACGTGACGCCGCGCTCTTGCAGATGGTTCGCCAGTCCCGCCGCGCGCGTGGTGCCGTACGACTCGCCCATGAGGTACTTGGGTGAATTCCAGCGATTGAACACCGTCATGTAGCGGATGATGAAATCGCCGAAGGACTTGATGTCGGCGTCGGTGCCGTAGAAATCCTTGCCCGTGCCTTTGCCCACGATGCGGCTGTAGCCCGTGCCCATCGCGTCAATGAACACGAGATCGCTCTTGTCGATCAGGCTCGAGGCATTGTCGGCCAACGAGTACGGCGCCGGCGGCGTGAATTGCGGCTCGTTCGTCGACGACGCGCACGGGCGCGAAGGATCCCATGTGCAGCCAGATCGTGGCCGAGCCGGGGCCGCCGTTGAAGATGAACGTCACGGGCCGCGTCTTCGGGTCGGCGCCGTCCTTCGTATACGCGACGTAGAACATGCTGCCGATCGCCTGATTCGAATCGTTCTTGATGAGCAGCGTGCCCGGCCGCGCGGAGTACTTGATCACCTGGCCATCGATCGTGATCGATCGCGGCGTGACGACACTCGACTCGGCGGGAATCGGCTTCGCGGCAGAATCCGCGGCCGGCTTGGCGGGCGCTTGAGCGGAAACGCTGCAGACGAGCGCGGCGCTGAGAGCAGTGAGCGCGGCGAGAAAACGATACGACATGAGTGTGACTCCAGGTGACCGAGTGGCGTGCAGAGTGCGAGGTAATATCCGCCCGGCGCACGCGCGGTCAACCGCGCCGCCGGTCGCGGCGACGGGCCCGGCTAGGCCGCTTTCGCTCAAACCGCTTCGAGCCTCGCAATGGTGCCGCGAGTCTCTCGCTTTTCGCTGCCGCGGCTGCGCCGGACCCGTCGCCGCTCCCTCTCGTCGCTCGTGTGCGACGCGAGCTGTCTCGGTTCGGGATCATCGTGCACGCGCGACCGTGCAATGGCGGTTCGCCCGCGCGCACCGTGATCGAATGTCGGGGAGCGGTGCCGTCCCGGCAGAGGCGCCCCCGCGCGTAGCGAGAGACTCGCGCGCGGTATGCGCGAGGCTCGAAGCGTGTAAGCGCGAGGGCGCCGGCGCCGGGATGGCGCCGCGACCGGTCGCGCAATGAAGTTCTAGTCCTCCAGCGACGGCAGCGTCTTCAGCACCTCGCGCGCTTCCAGCCGCGCGCCCACGGCGTCATCCTTCCGCATCTTGCCGTCGCGGAACACGATCACGCGCTTCGCGAACTGCGCGATGTCCTGCTCGTGCGTCACCATCACGATCGTGAGCCCGCTGTCGTTCAGCCGCTGGAAGATCTCCATGATCTCCACCGACGTGTGGCTGTCGAGATTACCCGTGGGCTCGTCGGCCAGCAGGATGGACGGTTGATTCACCAGCGCGCGCGCGATCGCCACGCGCTGTTGCTGGCCGCCCGAGAGCTGCGACGGGAAATGATCCGAGCGGTCGGCGAGGCCGACCAGCGCCAGCGCATCGGTCGCGCGCCGCTGCGCGTTCCTCCTTCGGGATGGTGCGAGTAGAGCGTCGGCAGCGCGGTGTTCTCGAGCGCCGTGGTGCGCGCGATCAAGTTGAAACCCTGGAACACGAAGCCGAGCTTCTGGTTCCGGATCACCGCGAGCTGGCGCTTGTCGCAGGCTCGCGACGTCGGTGCCGTCGAGCATGGTACGCGCCCGACGTCGGCGTATCGAGGCAGCCGAGGATGTTCATGAACGTCGACTTCCCGCTGCCGCTCGCGCCCATGATCGCGACGAAGCCGCCGCTCTCGACGTCCACGCTGACGCCGCGCAGCGCGTGCACGCGTGTCTCGCCGAGCTCGTAGTACTTATGCGCGTCCTGGACGCGGATCACCGACTGCCGTCATGCCGCCCCCGCCGCGCGTCAGCGGCGGATGACGGGAACGGCCGCGCCCTTCCCGGCGAGCGAACCGGTGACCACATCGTCACCCAGCTTGAGTTCGCCGTGCAGCACGCTCTTCACCTCGGTGAACGCGTGGTCGGTGATGCCGAGCGCTCACGCGCACGGGCTCGAGCGTGTTGTCGGCGCGGAGCTTCCAGACGATCCCGGTGTCGCGTGCGCGCCGTGCGCCGCCTTCGCGCTGTCGGCGGCCGTCGCGTCGGCCGGGGAGTTCGCTGTCCTGCATGCCGTACTTCGCGTAGAGCGCGTGCACCTGCTCGGGCGAGTAGCGGCGGCTTGTAGCGCAGCGCCGCGTTCGGGACCTTGATCGCGCTCTCGACGGTCGCGACGGGGATGTTCACGTAGGCCGTCATCCCGGGAAACAGCTTGAGCTGCGGGTTCGCGAAGTCGATGATCGCATCGTAGGTCACGACGTTCTGCACCGTGGTCGCGTCCATGCGCACCTGGCTCACGGTGCCTTCGAAGGTCTGCTTCGGGGTACGCGTCCACCTTGAACGTGACACGGTGACCGATCTGGATGCGGCCCACGTCGGACTCATCGATCTTCGCATACACGAGCATCTTCGTGAGATCCTGCGCGATCGAGAAGATCGTGGGCGCCTGCAGCGACGCCGCGACGGTCTGGCCCACGTCCACGTTCCGCGCGAGCACCACGCCGTCGATCGGCGAGCGGATCACGGTGTAGTCGAGGTTCGCCTTCGCGATCGTGAGCGCGGCCTGCTTCTGGTCCACCTGCGCGTTCGCCTGCGTCACCGCCGCGCGCGCCGCCGAGACGGATGCCGAGGCCGCGTCCGCGTTGGAGCGTGCCGACCTCGACGTTCTCCTTCGTGTCGAAGCCTTGCCGCTCGAGCACCACGAGCCGATCGTACGCGGCCTTGGTCTGCACTTGCGCCGCGGTCGCCTTCTCGACGTTCGCCTCCGCGGCGGCCACGTTCGCCTGCGCGCTCGCGAGGTCCGCGCTCGCCTGCAGCACCGCGCCCTGCAGCAGCGCGGGGTCGATCAGCGCGATCACGTCGCCCGTTGTGCACCTTGCGAATTGAAATCGGCGTTGAGCTTCGCGATCGTGCCCGAGACCTGCGATCCGACCTGCACGGTGATCACGGCGTTCACGGTGCCGGTCGCATCCACGGCATCGTTGATCTCGCCGCGCTCCACGCGCGCGGTGAAGTATTGCAGCGAATCGCCTCGGCGGAATGCCGAGCGCGGCGATCACACCGGCCGCGACCACGACGGCCGCACCGGTGATCCATTTGTTCCGAACGGTCATGACGAGTCTGTCTCCCTAGTCGCGAATATGTCTCATTCATAGCGAAGCGCTTCGATCGGATCGAGCAACGACGCTTTGCGCGCCGGATAGTAGCCGAAGAACACGCCCGACGCGCCACCGAGAACAGCGCCGCCAGCACCACCGCCTTGAGCGACATCTGCATCGGCCACCCGAGCGTGCTGCCGATGACGAGCGAGGCCACGACGCCCAGCAGCACGCCGGCAGCCGCCGCCCACGAGGCTCAGCATCACGGATTCGCCGAGGAACTGCACCTGGATCGCTTCCTCGGTCGCGCCCACGGCCACGCGCACGCCGATCTCGCGCGTGCGCTCGGTGACCGACACGAGCATCACGTTCATGATCCCGATCCCGCCGACGAGCAGCGAGATCGAGGCGATCGCCACGAGCAGGATGGTCAGCGTGCGGCTCGCTTCGAGCTGCGCCTGGATGATGTCCTCGGGATTCCGGATGTTGAAATCATCGTCCGCGTCCGGCCGCAGATGGTGCCGGTCGCGCAGCAGCGCCGCCGCCTGCTTGCCCGCGAGCTTCACGGCGTCCGGTGACACCGCCGAGCAGAGGATGTCATCGAGCCACGGCGCGCCCTTGATCTTCTTCATGCACGGTCGTGTAGGGCATGATGATCGTGTCATCCTGGTCCTGCCCGGAAACGGACAGTCCCTTCGGCATGCAGCGCGCCGACGATCCGGCAGGGCAGCCCCTTCACGCGTGCGATCTTGCCCGATCGGATTGTCGGGGCCGAACAATTGCTCGCGCACGGTGCGGCCGATCACGCACACATCCGCGGCGCGGTCGACATCATCCTGCGTGAACATCGCGCCTTCATCGATGGTCCAGCGCTTGATGTCGAAGTATTCCGGCGAAACGCCGCGGTACCCGGTGTACCAGTTCTGATTGGCGTAGATGATCTGCGTGGAGCCGTCGACGTTCGGCGAGACGCTCTTGATGAGAGGGATCTGGTCCTTGATCGCGAGCATGTCGCCGAGCGTGAGCGTGGGCGTCGCGTGCGTGCCGGTGCGCACGCCGTTCACGGCGCGGCCGCCCGCCTCGATCCACACGAAGTTGTCGCCCAGGTTGTTCATCTGCTGCTCGACCCGCACCTGCCCGGCGTTGCCGATCGCGACGACGCAGATCACCGCCGCGATGCCGATCATGATGCCCAGCACGGTGAGCAGGCTGCGCATCTTGTTCCGGAGCAGCGCCCAAACGGACGACGCGAGCAACGCGCGATGATTCATCGGGCTTCCACTGAGAGAATGCTGCCCACGGGCGACGCGACCTCATCATACGCGATCGACAGTCGTTTCGCTGGCTGCATTCCCGCGACGATCCCTTGCCGCATCATGACATCTTTGTGATTCGCATCCCGCGCTGCACACTGTCCGCCATCTCGTCGAGCATCGCATATCTCCGCACGTACTGGCTTCGTTTGTTCGAACTGATCTCGCTCATCGGCCGCCGCGAGGCGCGCAGCGGCAGATCGTACCAGCCATCGGCGGCCAAGGCGCCCCCCGCCTCGTTCCAGCAGGCGTCATAGCTGGCGGAGAGGTTGTGAAGGAACGGGATATCGATGAGGTGCTTGCGGTGGTGCACCTGGATGCGGTCGCTCGCTCCCCGAAGATTCGTGCAGCCCGTCGCTCGTGCAATCGCCTGCACGGACGCGACCATCAAGGAACGAGGACGCACGCCGTGCATCTCTTTCGTAGCCGCCTTGATGTCCGCAGCGGCGCCGCCTCGCCCTTGCACGCACCCGACGTAGCAGATTCGCCGCCCCGCGGATCCATCTTCCATCGAGAAGGCGAGGGACATGAGCACTCCGCCGAGCGCGTCACTGCGTGCGGTGAGTGTAATCTCTCCCTCCTTTCGGAACCGCTCGTCCCTGCCGAGGAAGATTTCCGCGTCGCCGGCATCGCGCAGCGCGAATCGGCCAATGCGAACCGGAGCGGGCCGCAGCAGCGCTTCGCGCAACGCGCCGCCCTCGCGCTCAGAGACGCGGTACGTGCCCAGGATGACCTCCATGCGCCGCGCGATCGTCCAGCGCGTGGACATGTACGGCCGGAGCGGCCGGAAGGCGAGTCGCGGATTGGCGTCGCGATACTTGGCGAATTCGGGCGTGTCGAGCACATCGAACCAATTCCGGGCCCGATCAGCGTGCGCGGCCGCGAGAACGCTCCATCGCAAGTTCTGCTTGATCTGTTGCGATACACGCTCGACGCCGAATGCCGCCGCACTGAGCATCCATGCTCGGCGGCCAATGGAGCGCGGTGGTTCCGGGTCTCGGTCTGTCACGGTCACGTCTCCGTGCATAACAATAGCCCCCACGCGCACGCCGAAGGCGCTCCGAATTATGACAACTTTGCAATCTTCGACCGGCGTGCAGCTCCCAATTCACACACGACAGACGGCTCGAGGCGCGGATAAAACCCTTCGCACACGATGTAGATCCGTCGCCGTGACGTTACACGATCACCGCTCAACCGATACCACAATGTCTGACACCGGGCAGTAGCGTGCGGCTCCTGAAGTCCTCACTTGCTGCCCGGAGAAGCGTATGCGCTCATCTCGCGTGTTCCCTTCCAGCACATCGTGTCGCGTTGCCTCCGTTGCCGCACTCGTTGTCTTGTTGTCGTCCCACACGTTGTCGTTGCGTGCGCAGGTTCCGGTTGGCGTGATCGCCGGCCGCGTCGCCGATTCCTCCGGTAAGGGCATCGACGGCGCGCTTATCCACGTTCTCGGCACGCAGCTGGGCAGCCAGAGCGACTCCACAGGCGCGTTCCGCGTCATCATGGTCCCGCCCGGCACGTATCGGGTGACGGTCGTGAGCCTCCTCGGGTTCGCCCCCGATACTTTCTCGGCGACCGTCGCTGCGAACCAGACCGTGCGGCACGACGTCCGGCTCAAGTTCACGGGCGCGACTGCCGCGAAGCTCGCCACGGTGTTCGTGACCGCGGAGCGTATGGGCCAGACCATGGCCGAGGCGCTCAACGAACAGAAGAACGCGACGAACATCATCAACGTGATGTCCGGCAATGAGATCCGCGCGCTCCCCAACTACAATGCCGCCGAGGCGGCTGGGCGGATCTCCGGCGTGTCCCTCGAGCGCGACGAAGGGGAGGGGAAGTACGTGCAGGTGCGCGGCACCGAACCGCGCCTCACGAATGTGACCGTGAATGGTGCGCAGGTGCCGGGCACGTCCACCGACCGCGTCGTCAAGCTGGACGATGTCCCGTCGGACATCCTGGGCGCGATCAAGGTGTCCAAGACGCTCACTGCCGACATGAATGCCGACGCGATCGGCGGCTCGGTGGACCTCGTCACCAAGACGCCGGAGGATGCGCCGCAGGGCTACGTCTCGGGGCAATTCGGCGACATCGATCTGCTGAACCGCACGAGCGGCCAGGCCGGTTTCACGTACGGCGGTCGCTATGGGGATGCGAAACAGACGGGCTTCTTGATCGGCGCGTCGTGGGACCGGTCGTACCGCGCGATCAACGACGTGGAACCCGCGTGGGCGTACAATGGCAATGGGACCTCGCATCCGGTGGAGTGGAGCCAGCGCGACTATCTGTACGATCGCACGCGCATCGGCGCCGGCGGCGATCTCGACTATCGCTTCGACGAGCACAACACGATCTATCTCAAGGGTATGTACAGTCACTTCGAGAATTTCGGGACGCGCTACGTGTACAATGTGGCGTCGAGCGATGACTCGGCAGCTTCGGGAACGACTGGATTCGGCACTGGCGTGGGGGCAACGCGTGAGGTGGAGTTCCGCACGCCCACCGAGCAGCTGTGGGGCGGAAGCGCCGGCGGTCTGCACGAGTTCTCGAAGTGGACGCTGAACTATCAGGTGAACTACACCGGCACGTCGCAGATCGACAATAACTACCGCTCCAGCACCTACGTCGCGAATGGCAGCGGCAACATGACGCTCGCCTACAACTACGCCAACCGCACGTACCCAACGTTCAACTTTCCCGATCCCTCGCAGGCGGCCGCGGCCGTCGCGGCGGGCGACTATGCCCTCAATGGCTACGACACCGACTACGATAAGACCACCGCGTACGACCTCGGCGGGAACATTGACATGCTTCGCCAATACTCGCTCGGCGATCACACGAGCTTCTTCAAGTTCGGCGTTCGCCTTCGCGACGACAACAAGGTGTACAACCAGAACGAGCAGAGCTTTGGTTCCAACACGCCCTATGCAATGTCGTCGTCCCTGAGTTCGTTCACCGACCCTCACTTCTATAGCCGCCTCAGCCCGAGCTACCCGCTCGGCCCGGTCCCCGATTACGGTTCGTCCCAGACGTACGAGAATTCGAATCCTGGCGCATTCGACAACCAGACCGACACGCTGGGCAATCAGCTTGCGAGCTTCACCGGCAGCGAGAAGATCTACGCGGGCTACCTGATGAACACCACCGAGTTCGGCCCGCTCCTGGTGAACCTCGGTCTCCGCGTGGAGCAAACGAACGACACATATACCGGGAGCGCGGTGACGCAGAACGCGGCCGGCGACACCACGTTCGTCACGCCCGTTGCGGGGAAGTCGTCGTACGCCGACTGGTTCCCGAGTCTCCAGCTGAAGTACTCGACGGAGTCCAATTGGAATTACCAGTTCGCCGTCACGCGAGGGATCGCGCGGCCGAATTATTCGGATCTTGCGCCAAGCCTGTCGGGCATCGCCGATCCGACGCTGATCAATGACTACTCGAACGTTTCCGCCGGCAATCCGGACCTCAAGGCGCAAACGGCTTGGAACTACGATATTTTCGTCGGCCACTTCTTCAAGAATGTCGGCATCCTGTCGGCGGGCGCCTTCTACAAGGACATCTCGAACTTCATCTTCACGCGCAATTTCCGGTATGCGGGTCCGTATGCGCCGCTCGTAGGTTACGCCGGCACGCAGCCGCAGAACGGCAACTCTGGGCATCTCTCCGGGATCGAGCTGGAGTGGATCCAGCACTTCAGCTTCCTTCCGGGTTGGACCTCGGGATTCGGGATCGACGCGAACTACACGCACACCAACAGCTCGGCGGTCGTGCCATGCAGCGACCCCGGCGTAGGCGGCTGCTCGGTGAGCGGCTCCGACACGACCCGCAAGGCCACGCTCCCGCGGCAGGCGCCGGATATCGGGAACATCGCGCTCATCTATGACCGCGGCGTCGTGTCGGCGCGCGTCGCCTGGACGTACAACGGCGCCAGCATCTACTCTTACGGCGACGGGTCGAACTCGGGCGAGACCGGCGACACATACTTCTATCCGCACTCGCAGTTCGACGCGTCGATCATGTGGAACGTGACGCGCACCACGCAGCTCCAGTTCCAGGTGCTCAACATCAACAACGCGGTCTTCGGATTCAACAATGGCGTACCGGGTGACAACTACAACATCCAGCGTGAGTACTACGGCGCCACGTTCTTCCTGGGCGTGCGCTACGGCTTCGTGGGCTACTGAGGTGCGAATTCACGCGAGTTCCGCGAAGATCGCGGTCGTCGTCGCCTGTGTCATCGCGTGCGGAACCCCGCGCGCGATGGCGCAGGCCCCTCAGGGGCAGCTCTCGTTCCTGGTGATGGGCGATTGGGGGCGCGACGGCGACTCCGCGCAGACGCGCGTCGCCCGGCAAATGGGCGTCACCGCGGAGGCGCTCCACGCGGCGTTCGTCCTCTCCACCGGCGATAATTTTTATTCGGACGGCGTGAAGAGCGTCAGCGACCGGCAGTGGCAGACGTCGTTCGAGCAAGTGTACACGGCCAAGTCGCTGCAGATTCCCTGGTACGTGGCGCTCGGTAATCACGATTACCACAGCGATCCCAATGTGCAGGTGCAGTACACCAAGACGAGCACGCGGTGGCGGATGCCGGCTCGATATTTCTCATTCACCGAACGTGTGGACGACACCACCAGCGCCGAATTCTTCATCATCGACACGTCACCCTTCGTCGAGAAATACTACACCGACAAGAAGATGGCGCCGCAGTTGAAGGGCATGAGCACCGCGCCGCAGCTCGCGTGGCTCGACAGCGCGCTGCACGCGTCGAAGGCGCAGTGGAAGTTCGTGGCCGGGCACGGCACCATCTATTCGGCGAGCCCGGTGCACGGCAACACGTCCGAGCTCATCCGCGACGTCGTGCCGCTCTTGGAGAAGTACCACGTGCAGGCGTACTTGAACGGACACGATCACGATCTGCAACACGCCCACGCGGGCAGCGTCGCCTACTTCACGAGTGGCGGTGGCTCCGAAACGCGGCCGACGGGGCACGATGCCCACACCGTATTCAGTCGCGCGAGCACGGGCTTCCTCGCCGCGGTGTTGACGAGCGGCGCCTTGCACATACAGTTCATAAATGATTCGGGGCGCGTGCTGTACACCACCTCGATCAAGCGAGGCCCGCCCACTCACTGAGGGATCCGCCATGCATCGTCATTGTCTCGTCGCGCTCCTCCTCACCGCGGCGGCCGCGGCGAGCGTGGCACAGCAGCCCGCGAGCGCCACCGACTGGCACGCGGTGGAGCAAGCGCTCGGCCGTTCCGGGGCGCCGCAACCCGGCGGCGTGATCAAGTTCGCCTTCCCGCGTTCCGATCTCGCGGTGACCGTCGGCAATGTGACGGTGAAGCCTGGCTTGGCGCTCGGCACTTGGTTGGCGTTCATGCCGCAGGGGAGCGGCGCGATGGCGATGGGCGATCTCGTGCTCTTGACCGCCGAGGTCGCGCCGGTGATGCGCGCGCTCGAGTCCGGCGGCGTACAGGTCGCGGCGGTGCACAATCATCTCCTCGGCGAGAATGCCGCGCATCGTCTACATGCACATCGTCGCCACCGGCGATCCGGCGAGGATCGCCGCGACGGTGCACGCGGCGCTCGCGCTGACGGGAACGCCGCTCGGCCCGCCCGCGCCAGCTGCCGTTGCGCCATTTCCGCTCGACACCGTGGCGCTCGCTCGCGCGTTGGGCGCATCGGGCAAGGTGAACGGCGGCGTCTACCAGGTGGGAGTGCCGCGCAGCGGGCCGATCACCGTGGACGGA
This sequence comes from uncultured Gemmatimonadaceae bacterium, assembly GCA_963732065.1. Lineage (GTDB taxonomy): Bacteria > Gemmatimonadota > Gemmatimonadetes > Gemmatimonadales > Gemmatimonadaceae > DATKOH01. The sequence goes on from CAVSYH010000020.1 coordinate 227,690, forward strand.
ATGACCGTGCCGCCGTCGATGGGACTCGCGACCGCCATCAACATCCAGCCGCTCGACGCCGGCCGCGCCGCCGCGAGCGGAGATTTCGTGCTCACTGCGAGCGAGGTGACGCCGGTGATGCAGGCGCTCACCGCGCACGGGATCGCCGTCACCGCATTGCACAGCCACCTCATGTCATCGACGCCGTCGCTGCTGTTCATGCACTTCTGGGTGGCGGATAGCGCGACCAAAGTCGCGGCGGGACTTGGCGCGGCGCTCGCAGCCGCGAAGTGATTCAGGCGCCGACCATCGGGTAGCCCAGTTCGCGCCAACGCTGGATCCCGCCCTCGAGCGGGCGCACGCGCTCCACGCCGTGCCGCTTGAGCCGCAATGCCGATCGTGCGCTCGACGCCTCGTTGGGACACGAGCAGTAGAGCACCACTTCGCCGTGCGTCGGGATCTCGGCGAAGCGGATCTCGAGTTCCTCCGGCGTCATGCGCAGCGAACCCGGTATGCCGCCAGGCTCGGCCGCGAATTCCATCGTGTGCCGCAGGTCGAGGATGACCGTCGGTTCCGCCGCGTCGAGGCGGCGCTTCAGTTCTTCGGGTGTGATGCGCGCCATGCGCAGCTCACGATAGAGTAGCTGCCGCCGCACGATCTTCCAGCCAATGTAGAGGGCGCAGAGCACCACGAGCAGCTGCATGCCCGAAACGCCGAAGCGCACGACGAGCTGCAGAATGTCCTCCACGCTCGCGCTGAATCCGTATCCGAGCCCGACGAACGCCGCCACCCACAGCACGGCGCCGAGGAGATTGAGCGCGTAGAACCGCATGCGCGACATGCCCGCGATCGCCGCGATCGGCTGCACTACGACTCCGGCGAATCCGGGCATGAAATTCGCGATGAGCAGCGCCGCCGCGCCCCAGCTCGTGAAGAAGTCGCGCGCCCCGCGCGCACAGCGGTCGGGCTCGAGCGAAAGCCGGCACACGAGCGTGAGTACATCCCCGCGTCCATGGCGCGCCGCCTCGTACCACATTGCGTGCGCTGCCACCGACGCCAACACAGCGACACTCATGACGAGGAACAGATCGAGCTGCCCGCCGCGCGCGATCGCGCCTGCGGCGATCAGGAATGGAATGGCCGGCAGCGGAACGCCGAGCTGATCGGCCAGCACCAGCGCGAAGAGCACCGCGTAACCGTGCTGCACGAGGAACCCGTTCGCGTCACCCATGATGCGCGTATCATAGACCATCTCGCGCCCGGTCGCGACCCGGCCTCCCGCTAGGCCGCTTTCGCTCAAACCGCTTCGAGCCTCGCGACTGTGGGGCGTCGCGAGTCTCTCGCTTTTCGCTGCCGCGGCTGCGCCGGAGGCCGGCTCGCTCCCTGCCAAGGATCGAGCTACGCGCGGGAGCTCTCACTGCGCCTAACTCCGCACAGCGCGCATACGGCGCAGAGAACTGATCTGACGCGGCATTCAGCCCGCGCGAACCGTGATCGACGTCAGGGAGCGGTGCCATCCCGGCAGAGGCGCCCCCGCGCGTAGCGAGAGACTCGCGCGCCATTTGCGCGAGGCTCGAAGCGTGTAAGCGCGAGGGCGCCGGCGCCGGGATGGCGCCGCGACCGGCGGCGCGCCAACCTACTCCCGCGCCAACCGGTACCCGACTTTCCGCACGGTAAGAATGTGAATCGGCCGCTCCGCGATCGGCTCGAGTTTGCGGCGCAGTTCCGCAATGTGCGTGTCAACGGTCCGGCTCAGCACGTCCGCGCCGTACCCCCACACGCGCTCCATCAACCGGTCGCGACTAAGCGCTGCGCCGTTCGCTTCCACCAACGCCCAGAGGAGATCGAATTCCTTGGGCGCGAGCGCCACCTCCGCACCGGACACGCGCACCGTTCTCGCGCCCGGATCCACCGCCACGAGCCCGAAGCGCACCACCGGCCCCGCAGCGCGCGCCGGCTGCGTGCGCCGGAGCAGCGCCTCGACGCGCGCCATGAGTTCCAGCACACCGAACGGCTTCGTCACATAGTCGTCGGCGCCGAGTCGCAGGCCGCGCACTTTGTCCTCCTCCTGCCCGCGCGCGGTGAGGATGAGCACGGGCGTGCGACAGCCGCGCTCGCGCAGCGCGCGCAGCACGCGAAATCCATCCAGCCCCGGAAGCATGAGATCGAGCAGCACGAGATCGAACGGGCCTTCAAACGCGCGGGACAGCCCGGCGTTCCCATCCGCGGCGATCTCCACGTGATAGCCATCGATCTCGAGATTGTTGCGCAGGCCGAAGGCGAGGTCGGCGTTGTCTTCAATGACGAGTATGCGGCTCATGCCGGCTGCCTCGGGATCCGCAGCACGATGCGCGCGCCGCCGCCGGGCGCCGCTTCGGCCGCCGACGAGCCACCGTGGGCCGCGACGAGATCGCTGACGATCGCGAGTCCGATCCCGGTGCCCGTCGTGTTCCCGCGGCGCGCCGCCTCGCCGCGCCAGAATCGCTCCCAGATGCGCGCGCGCGAGCCGGCGTCGATGCCGTCGCCCTCATCCTCGACCTCAATGCGCACCTCCTTCGCGTCGGACGCGAGCCGCACGGTGATCGTCTGCGGCCGGCGCCCGTACTTCAGCGCGTTGTCGAGCACGTTGAGCAGCACCTGCCTTATCGCGGCGCGGTCCACGTTCGCGTGCACATCGCGCGCGAGCATGGGGTCCAGGCGCGAACCTTCTCGCTCGGCGAGCGGCGCGAATCCAGCGATCACTTCACCCACCAGCGCCGTGAGATCAGTGGGCGTCATGTCCACCGTGAGCGCGCGGCGCTCGGCGCGCGAGAAATGCAGGAGATTCTCCACGAGATGCTCGAGCCGCTTCGCCTCGTTCTCGATGATCCCGATCGACCGCTCGCCTTCGGCGTCGGACCGCACGCGGCCCAGACGCAGCGTTTCCGCGAAGAGCCGGATCTGCGCCAGCGGCGTTCGCAGTTCGTGCGACACGCTCGCGACGAAATCCTCACGCAGACGGGACAGTTCACTCTCGCGGCGCAGCTGCGCGACCGCGAGCGCGGTGAGCAGGAGCGTGACGCCGAGCAGCGCGAGTGAGAGGGGCAGGCGCGATCGCGGCAATCCGCCGATCACGAGCGCGGGCGCGAGCGATTCGCTCAAACTCACTTCCACCGCGAGATCGCCGAATGGAGAGCCGAGTGGGAGCGCGGCGTGGAACGGCGATGCGGCGTCAAATCCACGTTCGGCGAGCGCGCCGGTGGTGCTCGTGACACGCAGCCCGACGCCCGACGTGAGCGGCGCGCCGTGCACGAGACTGGACGGAAGAACGGGATCCTGCGCGATCATGTCCTGCAATACCGCGGTGAGCGCCGCGCGGGGGAGCGTGAACGCCGTGGATGGCGAACCATTCGCGCGCAGCGGTTGGAACACGAGCAGCTCCGTGCCGGCCGGCGGCGGCCACGCGAGCCCGAAGTAGGCGTAACCGGGCACGTGCGTGGTCGCATCGGCTACGAACCGCGTGATCGAATCGGCGGCGCCGGGGGAGAGCGCGGCGCCATTCGTGCGCACGGTGTTCGCATGTGGGTCGATGCGAATGATGCGGCTCGCGCGATCGAACACATCCTTCGCCCCGCCGGTCAGCGGCGCAGCAGGCGCCGCCGCGGCGAGCAGCACGGGATTGAAGCGCGCGCCGAGTTGTCCTTTGAGCCGCAGCGCCGACGCTTCGGCGCCCAGTGTCGCGTAATCGCGCAGCACGCGCTCCGCACTCGCGCGCTGGTCGCGCGCCGCCGTCACCGCCTGCACCGTGAGCAGGGCGGAGAGCAGCGCCGTGAGCCCGAGAGCGATGGCCACGAGATTCGAGCGGCGTGCGGGGTCGCGCATGGCCAAAGTTAACGGAACTCGCGAGCAGCCGGTTCGGGCTTCATCGATCCCTGACAATTCGCTTGCAGCATGGTCACTCGCGGAGCGGTGGGTGCGCGTACCGTTCGCACATGAAGCGACCGGTCACGACGCTCAAGATGGTGCGGCTCGCCGCGGCGTGGGGAGTGGGGCTCTATCTCGCGCGCATGTACGTCGAGATGGGCTGGGTCAAGTTCGATCCCAACGGCTTCTGGACCAAGGCATTCGAGCGGTGGGGATATCCCGTGTGGATGCGATGGACCGTGGGCGCGATCGAGGTAACGGGCGGCATCATGCTGCTCATTCCCTGGGTGGCGTCGTACGGCGCGATCGCGGTGGCCGTCATCATGACGGGCGCGTTCTTCACGCGCATGCACGATCATCGCTACGTGGATTCGGCATGGATCGCCGCGTATTGGGCGGGGTTGGCGTGGATCGCATACGAGTGGTGGCCCTTCCGGTGCCCGGCGCCAGGAGCTGAACGGTGAAGAACATGATCTTGGGCGCGATCTCAGCGATCGTTCTATTGCCATTGTTCGCGCTCGTGTACGCGGCGCTGGGGATCGGCGACGTGCGCGCCGACGTCCCGCCAGGCGCGATCGAAGCGTCGGTCATGCGCGCTGCCGTTCACGCGTCGGTTCGCCGGAGCGCGAAGAACGACTCCGCGCCTCCGCCCGCGACCGATTCGCTCGTGATCGCCGGCGGAAGGCGATACATGAATGACTGCATCGGCTGTCACGGCACGCCCGGCAAGGGGCCGAGCAAGTTCGGCCAGTCGTTCTATCCGCCCGCACCGCAGTTCCCGGATGCGGGCACGGAATACACGCCCACCGAACTCATGTGGATCGCGACCCATGGCATCCGCATGACGGGCATGGATTCGAAATCGGAATACAAGGAAACGAGCCGGCAGACGCTCGTGGCATTCATCGCCGCGGTGCACACACTGCCGCCGGCGCTCCTCGACAGCATCAACGTGGAGGCGAAGAAATAGATGAAACGATTCGCGCTCGGCTTCTTCGGGATGCTGACGCTGATTGCGGTGGGAGCACTGACCATCATGCTGCTCGGATTCGCGGAGGTGCGCGACGATGTTCCCGCGCCCGCCATGTACCGCGCATTCCATGCGATGGCGGTGCGCGCCTCCGTGCACCGGCGCGCGCCCGCGGCGAGCCCGCTCGCGCCATCGGATTCCGACCTCATCAGGGGCGGCCATCTCTATCTCAACGGATGCGCCGGCTGTCACGGCACGCCCGGCAAGGCGCGAGCTGCGTTCAAGGGATTCAACCCGCCGCCGCAACTGTCGGACCTCGCGCCGCGCTACAGCGAGCCCGAGATGTTCTGGATCATCAACCACGGCGTGCGCCGCACGGGCATGTCGGCGTACGGAGTGTTCTACAAGGACAAAGAGATGTGGCAGGAGGCGGCATTCCTGGCGCGAATACACTCGCTGCCGCCTGTTGTCGCGGATTCACTGGGACTGCCGCGAAACTAGAACCGGCGAGCGCAGTTTGCCCGCGCTCCACCGGATCGAGGGCAGGGAGCGACGACGTCTCCGGCGCAGCCGCGATAGCGAAAAGCGAGAGACTCGCGCGTCGTGTGCGCGAGGCTCGAAGCGGTTTGAGCGAAAGCGGGCTAGCCGGAGACGTCGTCGCGACCGGCGACGCGATCCACTATCTACTTCGCGTTCTCCTCTCCCGCCACGATCCCCAGATTCACCTGTTTGATCGCCTGCACCACAAGATTCTCCGCGTCCGCGCGGTGACCGCCCTTGTTGTGCTCGGCCTCCTTCAAATGCATTTGCGCCTGCTTGAGCGCGTCCAGTGCGGCGTTCATGTGCGGCTGGTCCACATTGCGAGTCGCGGCCACGGCGGCCGGAACGAACAGCACGCCAGCGACCAGCACCGCGACGAGAATGCGAAGCGTCTTCTGCATGTTTCCTTTCTCCGTTGAGGTGACCTGCCTGGCGCCGCCCCGCCCGCACGGCGCCCTCCTACAAACGTTTCGTACGCGCCGCGTGTCAATACGTTGGCGTGGCGCCTCGCCGCGTCTGTTACACTCACATGCCGGAGGGATGGATGCGCAGATCGATCTTGGTGCTGGCGCTGGTCGCGGTACCTGTCGCCGTATTGGCCCAGGCGCCCGCGCGCGCGGAGATCCTCGTGGTCGGCTCATACCACATGGCCAATCCGGGGCATGACATCCACAACATGCAGGCCGACGACATGCTGTCGTCCAAACGCCAGCAGGAGATCGCGCAACTGCTCGAGGTACTCAAACAGTTCCACCCGACCAAGATCGCGATCGAAGCCAATGTGGGGAGCAAGAAAGTCGCCCAACAGTACGCGGACTATCTTGCCGGCAAGTACACGCTGTCCGCGAACGAGATCGACCAAGTGGGCTATCGTCTCGCGAAAGAACTCGGCCACAAGGAGGTGTACGCCGTGGACGTCGACGGCGATTTCCCCTGGCAGCGCGTCGTGAACTACGCGAAGGCCAACGGCCGCACCGCCGAACTCGATTCGATCAACGCGGGTTGGGGGGCGCTTGTCGCCGAGGAAGGCGAGTACCTGCATTCGCACACCGTGCTCGAGATGCTGCAGTTCATGAACACCGATACGCGCGCCGCGCGCAGCATGAACCTCTATTTCGCCGCCGACCGGCTCGGCGAGCCGTGGGAGTACGCGGGCTCCGACCTGATCGCGTCGTGGTACCAGCGGAACATCCGCATCTACCACAACATCGCCGCGCTGGCCGCGACGCCGAACGACCGGGTGCTCGTGATCTACGGGGCGGGGCACCTTGGCGTGGTTGCGGCAGGACGCGGCGAACGACACGCACTGTGCGGCTACGAAAACTTTCGGAGTTCGGGCAGACGCACTGAGGCAACTAAGAAGGCGGGAACCGATTGCCGGGAACCGGTGTGGCATGAAAACGCATTGCATCACGACTTCGCGCGATGTCGTGATGCAATGCGTATTTATGCATCACCGGTTCCCGGCAACCGGTTCCCGGCTGTCAGCACTCAAGCATTACGGCGCGAGTACCGCCACCGTCATCGTCGCCGTCGCGCGGTCCGTGCCTGTGTAGTAGAACAGGTACACCTTGTGCGTCTTCTCATCGACGGCGCAGGTGCGCGCGCCGCCGCCGGTCGTGCACGGTCTCCGTCACCGTGTACTTGTCCGGTGAATCCATGTGGATCACGTTCATCGTGCTGTCCACGCGATTCGGATTGAACACGAGCTTGGTGCTCGGATCGTAGCAATTCTGGTCGGCGCGGCTCGCCACGCGGATGCGCGTCACGACGTTGCCGTTGTCGGCGTTCACCACCACCATGTTCGTGTCGCACGCCATGAACAGGCGGCGCGCCGCGGTGTCCATCGCGAGCCCCTGCGCGCGGCCGCAGCCCGGCACCGGCGTGTACACGGTGTCGATCGTGAGCGCCTTCGTGTCGAAGCGCTCGATCGCCCCCGCGTTCTCCACGTTCGCGAACATCTTGCCGCGCCCGTCCACCACGCCGGTCTCGAGGCCGTCGCCGATGATCATCTTCTTCTCGAGCTTGCCGGTGGTCATGTTCACCACCCAGCCGTTCTTGTCCTCCCACACGAACGCGCGGTGCGTGAACAGGTCGTAGCGGATGCCGTCGCCCTTCACGTCTTCCTGGCCGGTGACCGCGAGCGTCTTGAGATCGAACACGACACCGTTGCGCACGAGGCCGCGGTGCAGGTCGGGCGCGATCGCGTATCCGCCGCCGCCGCCCTTCACGTGACCCACCACCTCATCCTTGTCGACATTGATCACCGCGTCGCCCATGCCGTACAGGCGGCGAGCGCCCTGATCGATGATGATATAATCCGCGCGGGACGTGCCCATCGGCATCGTCTTGATCACATGATAGTGCGTGGTCTGCACCGCGCCGGTGAACGTGGCGATGGTCAACACAGCGGCGGCGGCGATACTGGAACGGCGCATAGGTGCTCCTGGAGGAATGCCCTGCAACGTACGAGATTGCGGGAGGCAACTCCACACACGCGATGATTACAATTCTGCAAGACACGCGCTACGCCGCTCGCACGCTGCTCAAGTCGCGTGGCTTCGCGGCCACGGCCATCCTCACGCTCGCGCTCGGCATCGGCGCGAACACCGCGCTCTTCTCCGTGGTGAACGGCGTGCTGCTCGACCCGCTCGCATATCCCGACGCGGGGCAGCTCGCCGCGATCTACGGTGACTCGCCCGGATTCGCCAAGGCGCCCATCAACTATCTGAATTTCCTCGACTGGCAGCGCGCGTCGCACGCGTTCGGGTCGATGGCGATGTACCGCAATCAGGACTACAACTTCACCGGCTCCGACCAGGCCGAGCGTCTGAGCGGCTTCATGGTGTCCGCCGATTTCTTTCGCACGCTGGGCCAGGCGCCGCTGCTCGGCCGCGACTTCAACGCCGCCGACGATGTGCTCGGCGCGGCGCCGGTCGCGATCCTGGGCGGCGGATTCTGGCAGCGCCGCTTCGGCGGTTCGAATGCGGTGCTGGCAACGGTGATCACGCTCAATGGCACGCCGTACACGGTGGTCGGCGTGATCCCGCCGGGTTTCACCTTCTACGGGCCGCAGCGCGATGTGTACACGCCGATCGGTCAATGGGCCGACAAGAATTTCCGTGACCGACGAGTGGATGTCAGCTCCCACGGCGTGGGGCGACTGAGAACAGGCGTGACGCTCGCCGCCGCGCGCGCCGAGATGGACGCGATCGCGCGCGACCTCGCCGCGCAGTATCCGGACGCGAACAAGAACGTGGGCATCACGATCCTTCCGATGAAGGAGGACATTGTCGGCAACGTGCAGCCGTTCCTGCTCGTGCTGCTCGGCGCCGTGGGATTCCTCTTGCTGATCGCCTGCGCGAACGTCGCGAACCTTCTGCTCGCGCGCTCGCTCGCGCGGTCGCACGAGTTCGCCGTGCGCGCCGCGCTCGGTGCGAGCGCGCGGCGCGTGATCCAGCAGCTGCTCACCGAGAGCGTACTGCTCGCGATGAGCGGTGGCGCGCTCGGGATGCTGCTCGCCTGGTGGGGCACGCGCGCGATCCTCACGCTGCTGCCGGCGTCGCTGCCCGCGCGCCGCGGATGTCTCGCTCGATGCGCGCGTGTTGCTATTCACGCTCGGCGTCTCGCTGCTGGCCGGCGTGTTGTTCGGCCTCGTGCCGGCGATCAAGGCGTCACGATCGGATCTCAACGAGGTGCTCAAGGAATCGGGGCGGGGCGGCGAGCGGCGCGCGCCACCGGCTGCAGCGCGTGTTCGTGGCGGTGGAGGTCGGGCTCGCGCTGGTGCTGCTCGTGGGCGCGGGTCTCATGCTGCGCAGCCTGCAGGCGCTCTGGCGCGTGGACCCTGGTTTCGAGCCGGCGCACGCGATCACCTTCTCGCTCTCGCTTCCGGCCACGCCGAACACCACGAGTGCCGAGACACGCGCGCGGCTGCGGCGATTCGACGCGGCGATGCGCGACGTGCCGGGCGTGGATGCCGTGAGCGTCACGCTCGGATCGCGACCCATGATCCACGACACCTCGCTGCCCTTCTGGATCGAGGGCACACCCAAGCCGGCCACGCAGCACGACATGCCGCAGGCGATGTTCTATCTCGTGGAGAGCGGATTCCAGCAGGCGATGGGCGTGCATCTCGTGCGCGGACGGTTCGTGGCGCCGCAGGACGACGAGCATTCGCCGCTCGTCGTGGACATCGACACCGAGTTCGCGCAACGATATTTCCCGAACGCCGATCCGATCGGGCAGCGCATCAATATCGGCGGCTTCGAAGTGCAGGCGCAGATCGTGGGCGTGGTGGGCCACATCAGACAATGGCGCCTGGACGGCGACCCGGCGTCGGCGGTGGAGGCGCAGGTCTACTATCCGTTCATGCAGCTCCCCGAGAAGATCATGCCGCTCGCGGCGAATGCGGTGGCGGTGGTGCTGCGCACGCGCGGCGATCCGCCGGCGGCGATGAACGCGGTGCGGAAAGCCGTGCACGATGTGGAACCGGGCGGCGTGGTGTACGCCGCGCAGACAATGAACGACGTGATCGCGACCTCGTTCGCGGCGCGTCGCCTGTCGATGATCCTGCTCAGCGTGTTCGCGGCGCTCGCGCTCCTGCTCGCATGCGTGGGCATCTACGGCGTGATCTCGTATCTTGTGGGCCAGCGCACGCGCGAGATCGGCGTGCGGATCGCACTCGGCGCGCAGCGACGGGAGGTCATGCGGCTCGTGCTCGGCGAGGGCGTTCGCATGGCGTTGGCCGGTGCGGCGATCGGCACTCTTGCGGCACTGGCGCTGGCGCGCCTCATCGCCGCGCAGCTGTTCGGAGTTTCCGCGCACGATCCGGTGACCTTCGTGGGCGTCGGTGTGCTGCTCGTGGTCGTCGCGATCGCGGCGTGCTACGTTCCCGCACGGCGCGCGATGGGTGTGGATCCGGTGGAGGCGTTGCGCCACGAGTAACATTTTCGTCGTGCAAGCTGCCAAAGCCGTTGCAGGGTGCGGGCGGAATGCGGCATCGGGCAAGATGACGGCATTGGCTAAGTCTATGAATGTCAATTAGTTGACTGGTGACACATCACGTGGCCGCAAACGTGCATCATTTCAGCACACCGTCGTCCGTGGCGACCCGCTCCGGGCGATTGGCGCGTTCAATACTCTCAATGGATCTCGCGCCATGATGCCAGCCGGCAGAAGAGGTTTCTCGCTCATCGAGCTGATGATCGTCATCGTGATCATCGGCATCCTGGTGGCGATCGCGGCTCCGAAGTTCGCGAACACGAAGGAGAAGGCGCTCGAGGCGGCGCTCAAGTCGGACCTGCGCAATCTGACGATCGCGGAGGAGGCGTACTTCGGCGACAATCAGACGTACACGAACGACCAGAACTCGATGCACTTCACGCCGTCGGAAGCGGTCGTGGTCTCTATCACCGACTTCAAGACCACCGGCTGGGCGGCGAACACCTCACATCCCGCCACGGCATTCACGTGCGAGATCGGATTCGGATCCGACTCGATCGCAGGGGTAGGCGACGGGGTGATCAAGTGCCAATGACCTGAACGGCAAAGGCAGGCTGTCGGCTGTCGGCTGTTAGCAGGCAACAGCCGACAGCCGACAGTCCGCCGTTAGGCCTTTTGGATTGCACTTGGAACCAACTCGTGCTACACTAGATATCAGTAAGTAGAAACACCTCGACGTCCGGGCCAACGGCCCGAAAGTCGGAGGCGCGAGAGGGATCTGCAGTCTTGATCCCGCGCGCCTTTTTTGTTTTTCGGGATCCCCCTCCTGGGAGGCGACAATGGAAACCAATTCGATCGCGACCGCCACGACGTCCATTCGTGCCACGCCGCGTGAAGTCTGGAAGGCGCTCATCTCGCCCGCCGCGCTCAAGGAGTACATGTTCGGCGCAGAAGTGAGATCCGATTGGGACGAAGGCAGCGTCATCACGTGGAAGGGCGAGATGAACGGCAAACGCTACGAGGACCGCGGCGTCGTGCTCCAATCGGTGCCGGGCAAGACGCTCCAGTATGTGCATTTCGGTCCGGCCTCCGGCGAGATGCAGAAGATCGCGAACTTCCACACGGTCACGATCACGCTCGCGGACCAGGGCGACCTCACCGCGGTCTCGCTCTCGCAGAATAACAATTCGAGCGACGCGATGCGGAAGGAATCGGAGAGGAACTGGGCGACAATGCTGCGGGGGCTGAAGCAGTATCTGGAGCACTAGCGCCCGGCGGTCCCCCGCTCGAATTCGAGTTCCGCGCGCAGTCCCTCGAGATCACGCTGGATCGTGACGACGGCCAGTCGCTTGCCGCCGTCGCGATAGGTGATGGTGCAATCGCGCTTGCCCAGGTCGCCCGTGATCTCCACGCGGTCGAATTTCTCGGCGTGGCCGATGTACGACAGCTGGCAGTCGTAGTGCTCGCTCCAGAAGAAGGGCACCGCGGTGTAGCGCTCGCGCATCCCGAGCATGTTGCGCGCCGCGGTCTGCCCCTGACGCTCGGCCACCACGAAGTGCTCCACACGAATGCGCTCGCCGGTGTACGGGTCGGGCCAGCGCGCGATGTCGCCGGCGGCGAACACGCCGGGAGCGCTCGTCTCGAGATACTCGTTCACGCTCACACCCTTGTCCACGGCGATGCCGGCCTGCTCCGCGAGCGCGATCTGCGGCCGTACGCCGACGCCGATCACGATGAGATCGGCCGCAAGCCGCTCTCCATTCTTGAGTGTGACGCCGGTCTCGTCGAATGAGACGGCGGTGTTCTCGAGATGGAACGCGACGCCGTGCTCTTCGTGCAGCCGTCGGATGAATTTCCCGAGCTCGGGGCCGAGGATGCGTTCCATCGGGATCGCTTCCGGCGCGACCACGTGAACGGGCACGTTCCGCGTGCGCAGCGAGGCCGCGACCTCGAGTCCGATGAAGCTCGCGCCGATCACCACGGCGCTCTTGGACTTCTTCGCCTTCGTCACGAGCGCGCGACTGTCGGCATAGGTGCGCAGATAGTGCACATGCGGAAGGTCGGCGCCGGGGATCGGGAGTCGCACCGGATCGGCGCCGGTGGCGAGCAGCAAGCGGTCGTACGCGAGTGAGGCGCCGTTCTCGAGGTGCACTTCGCGCTTGGCCGTATTTATCGAGGCGACGCGCGTCTTCAGCTTGAGAGCGATTTTCTTCGACTTGTAGAATGCGCGTGAGCGCAGCGGCACATAACTCGCGGGACCAGTGCCCGCGAGGAAGCTCTTGGAGAGATTGGGACGATCGACCGGCACGTCGGCATCCGCGCTGAGCATCGTGATTTGGCCGCTGTATCCCTCACGCCGCAGCATTTCGGCGGCGGCATTTCCCGCCGGGCCGCCGCCGATGATCACGATCCGCTTGGGCGAATTGCTCGCAGCCGGGAATTTCCTCGCTGCCGGTCTGATCTTCGTGCCGACATGCACTTTCCCGTCGCGCTGCTCCACGTGCCAGCACGCCACCGGCTTGAGCGCCGGCGCGCGGAGCGCCTCACCGGTGCGGAGACTGAAGCACGCATGATGCCACGGGCAGCGGATCGTGTCGCCGACCATCAGCCCTTCGGCGAGCGGCCCGCCGTAGTGGGTGCAGTGTGCTCCCACGGCGAATACTTCATCGCCCTGTCGCGCGAGCAACACGGGCTCACCCTTCGCATGCCCCAGCAGTGTTCCGCCATCCGCGATCTTCTCGAGTGCGACACCTCTCGTGAGATCGGGCGGCTTGATCGCTTTGCTCATGCCTAAAGAATCCGAGGAGCGGCGGCGGCGTCAAGAGCGCGATAGCTTTCCCGGCAACCCGGAGGCTCTGCGATGGCGAAGTTCCTGCTGATCTACACCAACGGCGATCTCTCGAAGGCGCCCGCGAATTTCCCCGCGCACCGCGAACTCTGGCACACGTTCGCGGGGCAGGGCACGCTGCTCATGGTCGGTCCCGTGCTCGGCTCACCGCACGTCGGCGCGCTCGCGGTGTTCACCACGAAGGACGCCGCGAACGAATTCGCCCGCGACGACCCGTTCGTCACGAACGGCGTCGTCGCGAGCTGGTCCGTCGTCGAGTGGAAGGAGGCGCTCGTACCGGGTTGATCCGCGGGACTATTTCTTCCACTGATCGAGCTTGACGATCTGCACGATGTTGCCGCAGCCGTCCTTCAGCATCGCGATCGTGGAGCCGGTGACCTTGGTGGGCGGCATCGTGAACTCCGCGCCGAGCGGCTTCATGCGGTCGTGCTCCTTCTGGACGTCGTCCACGTAGAAGAGCGCCGCCGGCTTGTTCTTTTCGAACATCGCCTGCTGGTAGGTTTTCGCAGCGGGATCGTCATTCAGCGCCAACTGCAACTCGGTGCCATCCGGTTCTTCGGCTGATGCGACGGTGAGCCAGCGGAACGGGCCCTGCGAGAAATCGGCTTTCTTCACGAAGCCGAGCACGTTCGTATAGAAGCGCAGGGCTCCCTCCTGATCGTTCACGTAGATGCTGGTGATCTTGATCTTCATGGGCCTATCCTCTTCTCACGTGGTGGTGGGTGGGTCCATCGCGTCGATGCCGAACTGCTTGGAGTACTCGGCGTGCAAGCGCTTCCAGTCGAAGCTCATTGCGTTGCCGCCCACGATGCGGCCGATCGTGCGTCCCGCGAGGAACCCGGCGAGCACGTCGAAGCAGATGTGCCAGCCGGCTGCGCCCATGGCGACGTAGCGGCGGCCAATGCTGTGCCAGAGTGTGAGCCGGGTGCCGGCGCCGAGTGGCGCGAGTTCCCATCGCATGTCGTTCTCACCCCAGCGGTACTCCAGGAATCGCGGCGCCTCGGCGCGGGTGATGGTGGTGTCGGAGACCTGGACCTTGGGCGTCGCGACGGTTGAGAGCTTCACGGGGCCAGTGGTGCTCATATCGCGGTCGGCGTCGAAGGGCGCCCATTCACGGAGTTCGGCGGGATCCGTGAGCGCGCGCCAGACTTTCGCGGGCGGCTGACGGAAGTCGCGCACGAGCACGAGCGTCCAGGTGTCACCCTGCTTCAACACGTTGGCGCCGGCCGCGGGGCCTGGTGCGTATTTCTCGCGAGTAGTCATTTGTTCTTCCTCTTCTTGGGAGGCTTCCGGTCCATCCGCTCCAGATGGCGCTCGAGCTTGTCGAGGTGTGTGGACCAGAGGCGCCGGAAGGGCGCCAGCCATTCGTGGATCTCGATGAGCGGCTCAGGTCGAATGCGATAGACGCGCCGTTGCGCATCGACGCGGGCTTCGACGAAGCCGGCGTCCCGTAACACCCGGAGATGCTTGGAGACCGAAGGCTGCGACATCCTAAGCCGGTGCTCGATCTCGCTCACCGAGCGTTCCGAGGTCGCGAGGAGGCTCAGGATGGCGCGGCGGTTCGGTTCTGCGATAATGCCGAAGGAGGATTCCATGATCCATATATACCATAATGGGTATATACGTGTCAAGTCATGAAATCCACCACTTTCGTCACGGCACGCGTACCGTACGTTGGCCACGCTCGACGAACGCGGAGTCGAACTCGATCAGTGTCACATCGACGTCCGGACGAACGGGGCGCCGGGCGGCGAAGAAGCGGCCCCGCGCGGAGAACAGGTAGTTCGCGGTCCACACGTTGGCGAGCGTGAACGCCGAGTCGAGCGCCGTCGTGGCCCGCCAGCAGAGCGAATCCGACACGGCCATCTTCGCGTGTTCGCCGACCGCGCGAGAGAGCGCACCCGATGAATCGTCGGTCGCCAAACAGAGCGTGCGGGTCGGCGGCGGCGGCGCCATGCGCCGGGGCGGGGCGGGGGGTGCCGCGGGCCCTGCTGGCAAGCCCGGATCCGGCCGCTGTGGCGGGTGTGGTGGTGGCGGCGGTGGGTCGCGGAATCCAGCGACGACGCGCATCGCCATCCCTGCGTCGCGCACCGGCCCGCCGTAGTTGGCAGGATCGAGCTGCGCGATCTGCATCAACGTCACCGAGTCGTTCCGCCGCTTCGACGACGTCACGAGCGCCCCCGCAAGCGCATAGTTCCGCCGCACCGAGAGATCGCGCACGAGCAGCGAGCGAACCGAATCCGGCGTCGACGCGTCGGTCGCCAGCGCGATGAGCGCGGCGTCGCGCACGACGCTGAAGCGTTCATCCATCCGCGACATTGCGTCGAGGAGAATGCCAACGCCCGACGCCGGCTCCGCATTGGAGCAAAAGGAAGGGCAGGCTCTGCGTGAGCTCGCCCCGCTGCACGCGGCCGAGCGATGAGAGAAGCGCCTGATCCGGCGATCCGCCGAGCGCTCTTCGCGCGGTCAATGCCAGTGGGCTATCCGTCGGTGTGGTCCGACAGCTGGCCGCCAGCGCCAGCACGACGCGATCGGTGCGCGGGCTTCGCCGCGTGATGAGCGCTTCGAGCGTCGGCGGGCATCCATCCGTACCGGCGCCGGCACACGCGAAGAACGCGTGGATCGCGGCGTCCTCCGACAGCCGTGCCGCATTCTTGGCCAGTGACGCCTGCAGGTCACGCAGCCGCGCGTGCGCCGTGCTCAAGACGCGCTCGTTCGCGCGGTACCTCGGCAACGAAGCGATGCGCGCGAGACGCTCCGGATCCGATCGCACGGATGGAAGCGCGAATGCGGCGAGCGCGAACTGCTGGTTCACCTCGACGAGCCCGAGGCGCAGGTCGAACGGGAGTGAATCGTTGGCGACGCGCGGGTTGGCGAGCACTATCGGCGTGAAGCGATCCGCGTTCCGGCGAAGTATCCTGAGCACGACTTTCGCTGGAGTGGCCGGCGCGCCGGCGATCGCCACGCGCCATTGGAACTGCAATTCCGGATCGGTGCCGAGAAGAGAATCCAGTATCTCGCTGAAGAGGTACGTATCGGCGTCCCGCAGTGGAAAGAGCGGGTCGCCGACATTGGAGGAGTCCTGTACGTTCGTCGGCGCCGGCCGTCCCGACGCGCTCATCGACCCTAGCCGGTCGCCGTACGCCAGCCCAATCCGGGCCCCGTTCACCGTGAAGATGGTCAGCCGCCGCAATGGCTCCTTGTACACTTCATTGATGATCACGCGCGAACCGTATTCGGCGCGCGCAAGTGCGTCGATCGCCGCTTGGATCGGAGGACACGACGGGAGCGTGTCGGTGGCACTCGTATACTTCGCCAATGTGTCCGAGCGGATCACCCAGAGCATGAGCGCAGCAGGGGGCGGATCCTCGACTAGGAACCACAAGTCGCCCGCGCTCGACATGCTCGAGTACCACATTCGTGTCGGCGGCAGCAGCACTCGCCGGGCGCCGGGCCAAGCCGGGTCCATGGCGTATAACGTGCCCAGCCCGTGGTCGCGCCACTCTGTGCTGAGCAGGTAGAGCCGGCGCCGGCTCTCATCCCAGCGCAGCGCACGCTCGGTGCGCGGAGTGGGGCCGGCGACACAACGGTCTCCGGCCGGGCCGATCAGCTGGATGGAGCCGCGGCTGCCGCCGCAGCATCCGCCGAAATACGCCAACTGTCCCGCGCGCGACAACCCGCCCCCCAAGAGCCATGAGGCATGGCCCGGTGGCATTGGCGCCCGCCCGCCGGCAGGACGGTAGGCGAACGCCGTGTCCCGGTGCCCGCCATCCCCCCAATTCACCTCCGAGTATCCAGTAACGATGCGACCGTCGTCGAGCCACGTGATCCGTGCTGGCTCGAACCGACCGTTGTTGGGAAGTGTGTCCAGCCGGTGCAGTCTCTTGGCGGCGACCTCGAAGACTGCCAGCTCGCCCACCGAGCCAAGCAGTCCGCTGTTGTCGCTCGTGCGCCAGAACGCGATCTGACTGGCGTCGGGGGACCACGCGAATTCGCGGAACGCCTCGCCCGAGAGGAGGATGCGGCGTGCGCGCTGTTCGTGGAGTTCGAATATCCAGAGCGAATGCTGCTTGCCCTCCAGCACCTGGTACAGATACTGCTTGCCGTCGGGCGAGATCTCACCGCCGCCGACTGCGCGCGCCGAATCGGGCGCCTCGAGTGGGCCCACGAGGATGGCTTGGGCACGCGCGCGCATTCCCACGGCCATTGGCAGCGCGAAGAGCGCGAAAATCAGAGCCGCGACGGCGAGCGGCCGATGGGTGAACGTTGAGCGTAGCATCAGCAGAGAGACTCCGGCCGCTCGTGAACCTGCACAACAGTATGAGAGGGCCCGCGCTTTCGCGCGGGCCCCGGAGCGACCGATCGCTTGCGGCGGTGACTTAGCCCCTCAGTTCGCGGCGGTGGGCAGCGCCAGCTTGCCGTCGGACCAGAGGCGGACGGGGATCATGATCACGACCACCTGGGCATCGGGGTCCAGCTGCGAGCCGTCGATCGTGGTGTTGGTCGCGCCCCCCACGCCCCACTGCGTGACCGGCATCGACTTGTCATAGAAGAACATCAGATGCGGCACCCAATGCGGGTTGGTCTCCGACAAGTGTTGCTCCGGCGAGAGCATGAAGGCCATGGCACCTGGCTCCGGCGTGATGAACTCGTGCGACGCATAGGCCTGTTTCGTGCGGAGCTCGATGTCGGATAGGCTCACGCCGGTCATGATCCACTCGGCGCGCTTGCGCATCTCCGGCAGCACCGAGCGCACCGCGGGAGGGTTCAGGCAGATCGGGCCGCGGCCCTTCGGATTCCAGAATCCGGGATCGCCGATCTTCCCGTCGAATGAATGCTGCACCATGCAGGTGAAGCCGTTGGTGCCGCGTGCGGCCTCGATGTAGCCGGTCCTGGTGAGCACGAGTACCGTGGCCGAATCTCCGACGTGCTTGGGCGCGGCGCTGCGCGCGAGCGCGATCTCGGCGGCGCGGTCGGACATGAGATATGGCGCGAGGTCCGGTGTTTGCGCCGCGATCGATGATCCTGCGGTCACGAGACTGACGGCGGCGAGCACTGACAAGCGAGTTGGCATCGTCCTTCTCCTTCGTGAAAGGGTGAACCGCGACTGCCAAAGCATCCCCTTGCGTACCCCGGAAGCCGGAGTTGGTTTTGGGCCAACACTCTTCACCGAGGAGACGTGGAATTCGATTCTGCCGGCGACGCGCGTGGTATCGCGGAGCTCTTCGATGGACCGCCGCCATGGTACGTGCCCGATTCGCCGCTCCCTCCCGCGCAGCGTATAGCCGTTGTCGCGCCGCACCCGGATGACTTCGACGTCATCGCGATCACGCTGCGACTCTTCCACCAAGCGTCGGCGCGAGATCGCCGTCGCGGTCCTGGCGTCGGGCGCGTCGGGCGTCGAGGACGGATTCGTGACGGATGCGGCGCCCGACGCCAAGCGGCGCGTTCGCGAGGCCGAGCAACGAGCGAGCTGCGCATTCTTTGGCCTGCCGGCCGAGTCAGCTGCATTTCCTCCGGCTCGCCGAGGATCCGGAGGGGCATCTCGCCGAATCCGCGGACAACCGCGGGCGCGTGGACGAGTTCTTGAAGCGGTGGCAGCCGGAGTTCGTATTCCTGCCGCACGGCAACGATCCGAATCGCGCCCACCAGCGTCACCTTCGCGATGGTCGCGGAATCGCTCTCGCGTCAACTGCCCGCGGCCACGATCTGGCTCAACCGGGATCCCAAGACGATCGCGATGCGTGAGGACGTCTACGTCGTGTTCGACGACGAGGCCGCGGAATGGAAGCGAACGCTCCTGCGCCACCATGCCTCGCAGCAGTCGCGCAACCTGCACGCGCGCGGTCACGGTTTCGATGAACGAATTCTGCGCAGCAACGCCGTCGTCGCAGCGTCCGCGGGACGTCCCGGCGCCTTCGCGGAGACATTCGAGTTGCGCTCGGCACTCCGCCCGAAGGGATGACGCATCCGGGCCTGTGCGTCCGCCTTTACTCACAACTGCCAGGGGCTGGGGCGCGGCGCCTAGAGGATTGCGACCGTGGTGGCCGCGCGCCTCGCGCGGAGGTCTTCGGAGGTCATCAGCTTGACTTCGCTTCGACGCGCTCGCAATCTGAACGAATCCAACATGCTTAACTCTCTCCGCATACTCGCGCTCGGCGCATCGCTCTCGCTTACCGCGCAGCTGTATGGCGACCTGCGCGAAGGCGACAAGCAGTTGCCGGGGGTCAAGATGGAGCTGGCGTGCGGATCGCGAGACCGCGCGGGCGACGACCGATAGCGCCGGGGCCTTCGTGCTCTTCGTGAAGCAGCCGGGCAAGTGCGTCCTCAAGGTCGTGTACCAGGATCAGACCGCCACCTTGCCGGTGGTCCTGTACAATGAGCCGGTGCGCTATCGCCTCGCGCTCGAGCGAAAGGGTAGCGCGTTCGTACTCACACGCCGGTAGGGTCGCATGAGCGACTCCGCCGACAAGGCTTCGCAAAGGGACGGGTGGGGCAAGGCGGCGATCATCCTCGAGCCCGTCGGCGGTCTGTTCACGGCGCTCGCCGTCGCCGGATTGGGCTTCTTCGGATCGCAGTATCTCAATCAGCGATCGACCCGGGAGGCCAAGCTCAACCTCTACACCCAACTGCTCAGTGCGCGTGAGGAATCCGAGGCGGCCCTCCGGAAGGACATGTTCCAATCGATCATCACGTCCTTCCTCGCTGGCCAATCGCACGCGACGGATCGGGGTGCGTCGCCGGTCTCGCAGGCGGAGGCCATGGAAGCGCAGGTACTGAACCTGGAACTGCTCGCGCAGAACTTCCACGAGTCGCTCAGCCTCACACCGCTCTTCTATCACGTGCAGCGCGAGATCATCGGCTCGAAGCTGCCGTTGGCAGCGAAGCGTGAGTTCGAGGGCCGGTTGACCGCGTTGGGCCGCGAAGTGAGCCGCCAGCAAATGGCGGCGCTGGAAGATGGCGGCGCGCGATTCGATCTCCACGTCCCGCTCGACAGCGTGCCGATGCAATTCCCTGGTGAGATCCTCACGCTGGACGGGATCACGCGCCGATTCACGGTCACGGTGGATTCCGTGGACCGGCTGCAAGGGACGCTCCGCGTCAATCTGAGAGTGGAGAAACTTGCGCCCGCCGGGACGACTGGGGAAGCAATGACGGCGTCCATCTTCGAGGTCTCGCCATTCGACGCGCCGATGATCGACAACCTGCGCCTCTCCGACGATCAGCGCATCGCGATCGTGCTGACCCACTTCCGCAGCGGGGACGGCTCGGCGGAGCTTGCCGGACTGTTCTTCCCCGCGTCCCACGCGGGCATCCGCGAGAAGCCGTACTACGAGGACATCCTGCGCAAGCTGGGAGACACCGCGCTCACGACCGGCTCGACCTCGCCGCCCTGACTCCAGCGGGTGCGCTCAACGTTCCTGCCGCACGATGCGTGTCGTCACCGAAAGCTGCCCCACATGACGCATCGCGTGCTCCGCCCCGTGCACGAGGCAGCCGATGACCGTTGAGGGGAGCTGCGCCCTCCCCACGCCTCGAAAATCGCCGAGCGTGGAGACGTCGATCGTGCGGAGTTCGGCTACGGCGGCCTGAACTCGCGCGGTCAATACATCGAGCACCCGCGCGACGTCGGCCGCGGCAAGCGGACCGCCTTCCGCACGGATCTCCGCGAATTGTTCTTCCGAGAGCGCGTTCCCACGGGCGTACGTGAACAACCGGTCGATGACGGCGGCAATGTGTCGCACATGGAACGTCGCCGATGCCACACCACCAGGCCGGGCGTTCCACTCGGCCTCAGTCAGATTCTCGACGAGGCCGCGCACACTCTCGTCGACTTGAAGCAGGATGTGCGCAACGGGCTGCAAGACGGCGGGGACGCCCTCGACGGGTCCGCGCTGCCACCATTCGGTAGTTGCCGTTCTCCCCGGCTTCGCCGGCTCGCTCATTTCTTGATCCGCCTCACGATCCATAGGAGCAAACAAGCCCCGATCACCGCGATGAGGATCTCGCCGATATACCCGGAGCCGTGGAGACCGATCAGGCCGAAGACGAAATTGCCGAGAAGCGCGCCGACCACGCCGACGAGGAGATCGCCGAGCAGCCCGAATCCGCTTCCCTTCATGATCTTGCCGGCGAGAAAACCGGCGATGATGCCGACGATGACGATGTAGAGCAGCGTCTGTGCTTCGAAGCCTAGGTAGTAGTCGTGCAATGGGCGCCTCCGCCGATTCGGATTTGGATAATCATAGGGCTTTTCGGAGTGTGGCGCTGACGGCAGGAGTGGGCGGCGGGCGATCGCCCGTCGTGACCCGGGCGATGTATATGACAGGCAAAGAAAAAGGCCGCGCGATCGCGCGGGCTTTGACTTCCTGACGGTGGTTGAGGTCTCGGCCGAACCCGTCTCAGGCAGAAATTCCCTTCTAGCGCCCTACTCAGCCCGGATCGCTTCCAGCGGATCGATGCGCATCGCGCGAGCGGCAGGCGCGACAGTGGCGACCAGCCCTACGGCGAGCAGGCCCGCCGCGACTGCCACGAGGGTGACAGGGTCATCCGGTCCGATGCCGAATAGCACGCTCGCCAAGAGGCGATTCGCGGCGAGGGCGAGCACGGCGCCGAGCGCGAGACCGGCGCTCACCGGCACGAGGCTCTGCCGCACGACGAGTCCCGCCACAGCGCCATTCGGCGCGCCCAGTGCCCGGCGGATCCCGATCTCGGGGGCGCGCCGCGCCACGTTATACGATGCCGCGCCGAAGATGCCGATCGCCGAGAGCGCGATCGCGAGGAGCCCGAACGCACCGAGAATGATCGCCCGGTCCCGCTCCGGTGCGACGGAATCGATGCGCACTTGGCCGAACGATCGGATCCGGAAAACCGGAGCGGTGTTGTCCAGTCCGTGTACGGATGCACGGATCGTCGCTGCTATGCTCGTCTCGCTGGCGGAACCTCTCACGACGATGCTGAGGTATTCCGACGGCTGCTGCGCGAAGGGATAGTAGACCTGTGGCACCGGCCTGCTCCTGAGCGAGAACGAGTGGATCGTGTGTACGACCCCGACGATCGTTCGCGGATCGCCCCCGACGGATACCGTCTCGCCGAGCGGATTCGCCCCGGCCCAGTAGCGCTTCGCCATTCCGTCGCTGATGATCGCGACGGAGGGTGCGCCCATCCCATCCCGCTCATCGAAGTCGCGTCCGCGAACGAGCGCGAGTCCCATGGTTCGAAAGTAGCCTGGCGAGATCGGCTCGAGATCGGCGAAAAGATCCTGCAGTTCCGCCGCCGGAACGGTCGAGCCGCTGATCTGTGCTTGGATCATGAGTGACGCTTGACCACCCAACGGGAGATTGCTCACCAATCCCGCCGAAGTGACTCCCGGCGTCCGTCGGATCCTGGCAAGGATGTCGTTCGCGAATGCCGCGCGCAGCGCCACCGTCGGATACTTCACGGGCGACATGCTGATCTCGGCTGTGACAACGCTCGCGGGCAGCACGCGATCTTGATCGAGCATTCTTGAAAGGCTCTGGATCACGAGCACGGCGCCGGTCAAAAGGACGAAGCAGAGCGCGACCTGCGCCGTGAGAACGACTTGACGCGTCCTGAGCCCCATTCGAGAAAGCCCCGCGCGCGCAGCGCCTGGAGTCCCCTGCGCCTGACGTCGCAAGATCCCGGCTGCGATCGCCCCCGCAACGAGGCCGGAGAACAGCGAGATCCCCAGTGTGATGGCGTACGCCCGCACGCCGAGTTGCACGTCGCCGAGATCTGAATGTTCAACGATCCCCGAGGCGACCAGGCTGCGCGCGCAAATGAGAGCGATCACGAGGCCGGCCAGCCCCCCGAACAGCGACAAGACGAGTGGCTCCGCCATCAGCTGCGCCCTGATCCGGGCCGGCGTGCCGCCGAGTGCGATGCGAACTCTCATCTCGTCCAGGCGCGAACTCGCGCGCGCGAGGAGGAGGCTCGTCACGTTCGCCGTCGCGATCAGCAGAAGGAGACCGGCCATGGTCGCTAACAGGCGCAAGCTGTCCAACCGATCGTGAGAGAGACTGGAGCGCAGAAGGGTCACCAGCACTCGGGCATCGTACCTCGGCTTCGGGTTCATCAGCCCCGCAACTTGTGCGGCGAGGAGGTCGACCCGATGCTGCGCCTGCTGCGGTTGAACTCCGGGTCGCAGGCGCGCAACGATCGTCTCGAGGAGCGCGATCTTCAGGAACTTGACCTGTGACGGGTCGAAGGGCACTGACAGCGGGATCCAGGCCTCCGTCTCGCCGGGAAAGCGGAAGTCCCGCGGCATGATGCCGACGACCGTGAACGATTCGCCACTCAGCTGGATCACGCTGCCGATAGTGCTCGTTGCGCCTCCGAAATCGCGCCGCCACAGCCCGTCACTGATCACGACGACGTTTCCGTGATGCGGCACACGGTCTTCCGGCAGGAACGCGCGGCCGGCCGCGGGCGCGACCCCGAGCACCGAAAAGAAGCTTGGCGTCGCCAGGGTGATCTTGATCCGCTCGGCGCCATCCGCGGACTGCAGATTGGCCGCGCCCGGGGCGTAAGAGGCGACGCTCTCGAACACATTGCTCTGCGCTTCCCAATCGAGGAGATCGGGAACCGATCGCGAGGCGCGATCAGGGTCGCCCGAGCCGTTCGCATTCTCGAGCACCACGATCCGATCCGGTTGGCTCAGCGGCCCCGATTGAAAGAGGACCGTATCGGCAACGAGAAAGACGGCGACGTTCGCGCCGATCCCGAGCGCGAGCGTGGCGATCGTCGCGAACGCAAAACCGGGTTGTCTCAGGAGGCGACGGGCCGAGTCATAGAGGTCGGAGGCAAGTCCGCCCGGCAACTCCGGCCATGTCCAAGAAAACTTCCGGCTCAAAGAAGCTCCTTACGGTGCTGACGCACGGATCGACGGGCGCGAGGTGCGTGAGGTCTCTTCCACACCGATCGCCGCGGTTGCTAGTGGTCGCGAATCGAGAGGCCGGTCGCGGTGGAGGCGATCTCCACTCGGGCGCCGTCGGCCCAAAGGCGCGTCTGCTGCGCCACGGCTGTGACGTCCAACTTTCCATCACCGAGCGCGCGGAAGTCGGCTGTCTTTATCCCGGGGCCGAGGACTACGTTTGCGGGGGTGGATGCCTCCAGTCGTGCGTCGGTGGCCCCTCCGTGCATTCCGGGGGCGACCAACCGCGCCTCACCGCCGGTGACATTGAGGGTGAAGCGTACTGGCGTGGTGGGGTCGGCGGATTTGACGCTGACGATCATCGTTTCGCCGATCGGTCGCGGCGTTGGAGTGAAGCAACCGATCAAGAGGGTGCCGACCAATACGCCGATGATGCGCGCGAATCTCTGAGGCACGGCTCACCTCCCGGTCGAGATGTCGATAGCTGCCTAACGAAGTGCGTTCGGCTGCGGGTGAGACTGTAGCGCGAGCGAATCGAGCACTCCGTAGCTCACTCGATCGCTGAAACGGCGGTCAGGCAGATGTGCGCCGCCGGAACGCCGCGAATACGGTCACCGTTCCGAGTACGAGACTCGCCAGCGCAAAATCTCGGACGCGAGAATCCTTCCCGAAGACTGCTGACCAAGCAAAGAAGCCCAGAACGAGAACAGCTAGCGTCAATCGCGGAATCTTGCTCATGGTGTCCTCGCTAGAGCGGACGCCTGCCTAACGCGGATAATGCGGTGCACGCTCCATTCTTTGCAATGAATAGGTGCTCCGCCAAAGACGATAGCTCAACAGGAGGCGGTGAATCCTACAGGTTCAACTCGGTACTGCGCCACGAGCCGATTGAGAAAGGCGCCCCATTTCGGGCAGATTGGCTCCAGAATCGTAGCGAGCGGGTACCGCTGAGAATTCGTCAATCGTCGGCTCCCCCGGGGGACGCAGCCGATCCGCAAAGAAAAAGCCCGCACTTGCGCGCGGGCTCAGAGTTGCTGACGGAGCGGGAGGGATTCGAACCCTCGATAGAGGTTTAAGCCCCTATGCCGGTTTAGCAAACCGGTGCCTTCAGCCTCTCGGCCACCGCTCCGATGTACCATACGCCACACGCGCCTTTCTTTTCGTAGTTCGCGTGGCGTTGCTGAACCGCGAAGTCTAGTCGCCCGAGACCACTTGGGCAACGACTTAAACTATTTCCTCACGCACACCGTGAGTGTATGCGCCAGCCCGATATGGTCGGTCTCCTTCTCGATCCTTAGCCCCGCGCGCGCGATGCAGTCGTGCATCACTCTCGAATGGTACAGCTGACTGTTCCCATTCGCGACGCACGTGAAATACAACGAGATCTGCTGCAGACAGAACGCGGCGTTCTCGAAGAGCTGGCGGTCCCAGTACGTCTCGAGGATCAGCAACTTCGCCTCCGGCGACATTGCGGTCGCGGTCTTCTGGAGTATCGAAGCGATCTCATCCTCGGAAAAACAATCGAGGAACTGGCTCATCCAGATCACGTCATGCCCGTAGGGAAGAACGCTTCCTTCCAATAGTACGTCCACCGGATAGCCGGTGATCCGTGCCGAGAGCCCGGCCTGCGCGACGTTCCCGATCGCGAGATCCAATTGCGCCGGCAGATCCACCATGGTGACGGTGACACTCGGCGAATACGCGGCGCACGCCAGCGCCCACTTCCCGGTATTCGCTCCCACGTCGAGCAGCCGTCGCACGGGGCGCTCGAAGACCAGCGGCAGTGCCTCCTGGAACGCCTGCGTCGAACAGAAATGCTCGAACGCGAACCAGCTCCGGCGCACCGGCTCAGGGAGCGTCGCCAATGCCGCGTACACGGTCGCATGATCTCCGTCGAGTTCGCGCAGGCCCACCGGCGTGCCCTGCGTGATCGCTTCCGTCAGGTGATACAATCCCCTGTAATTGACATCGTGAACGAAATCCATATTCACGCGCGTCATGGTGTCGTGCAGCACGAATTGCGCCGTCCGTGTGGTGCAGTACCGCCCATCGTTCACGATGAGCAGGCCGATCCCGAGCCCCGCCTCCACGAGCACGCGCACGCCGTACGGCGGGAGTTTCAGGTGCGCGGTGACTTCGTCGAGCGTAAGTCCGTGCTCGCCCGCTTGTTCCACCGCCTCGAGGATCCCAAGATCGCGGAGCGCCTTCGTCGCCTGGAACACCATAGGCGCGAACGCGATCCACTGCGCCGCCGCCTTCGCCTCGACGGCCGATCGCGTGTCCTTGGTGAAGAAGCTCATCAGTCGTTGTAGCGCTTGAAGATCAATGATGTGTTCACGCCGCCGAAAGCGAAGTTGTTGCTCACCACGTGCTCGCAGCTGATGCGGCGCCCCTCGCGCACGATGAAATCGAGCGCGGAGCACTTGGGATCGACTATCTCGAGATTGATCGTGGGCGCGAACCAGCCGGCGCGCATCATCTCGATGCTCATCCACGCCTCCAGCGCGCCGCACGCGCCGAGCGTGTGCCCCATGTAGCTCTTGAGCGTGCTCGCCGGCGTCCGCCCGCCGAACACGGCGCATGTCGCCACGCTCTCGGCCACATCGCCGCCGTCGGTACTGGTGCCATGCAAGTTGATGTAACCGATCGCCTCCGGCGGCAACTTCGCGTCGTCGAGCGCGAGCCGCATCGCCACCTGCATCGTTTCCTGCTTGGGGAAGGTGACGTGGCTGCCATCGCAGTTCGTGCCGTATCCCACGATCTCCGCATGAATGCGGGCGCCGCGCGCCAACGCGTGCTCGAGATCCTCGACGATGAAGGTGCCCGCGCCCTCGCCAAGCACGAGACCATCGCGCTGCGCGTCGAACGGCCGCGGCGTGGTCGCGGGCGCGTCGTTCCGTCCGCTCGTGGCGTTGAGGGTGTCGAATACGCCTACCTGTGTGGGATCCAGTTCCTCCGCGCCGCCGGCGACCATCACATCCTGACGCCCTTCCTTGATGGTCTCATAGGCGTAGCCGATCCCCTGACTTCCCGAGGTACACGCGCTGCTCGTGGGGATCGCGCGGCCCGTGATGCCGAAGAAGACGCTGATGTTCACCGCCGCGGTGTTGCTCATCATTCGCAGGTACGTCGTGGCCGTGATCCCCTCCACGTTCTTAAAGTAGAGCAGGCGCGCGAAGTCACCGAGCGCCGATGGTGTTCCCGACGACGATCCGTACGCGATGCCCATGCGGCCGCTCGTCACGACCGGGTCGCCGAGCAGCCCGGCATCCGCGAGCGCGCGCTCGGTGGCGATCGTCGCCATGAGCGCCACGCGCCCCATGCTGCGCGTGAGCTTGCGCGTGAAATGCGGCGGCAGATCGAACGCGGCGACGGGCGCGCCAATGCGCGCGTGCAGCCCATCGTACTCGTCCCATTCCTTCATGTATACGACCGCGTTGCGATAGCTCTCGAGCTTGGCGCGCACCGTGTGCCAGTCATGTCCGAGCGGGCTCAAGCACCCCATGCCGGTGATGACCACGCGCCTGCTCACGCGATGCCGCCATCGACGCGGATCACCTGGCGCGTGATGTACGCCGGCGTCGGCGCGGAAGAGGAAGCTCACTGCCGCCGCGACTTCCTCCGGCGTTCCCGACACGGCCGAGCGGGATCTCCTTCAGCATGGCCTCGAGCGCCGCGGCCTGCGTCATGTCGGTCGCGATGAGACCCGGCGTGACACAATTCACCGTGATCTCGCGCGACGCGAGTTCGAGCGCGAGCGCGAATGTCGCTCCGACGATGCCCGCCTTCGCCGCGCTGTAGTTCACCTGGCCGCGATTCCCATTCACGCCGGAGACCGACGAGATCGTGACGATCCGGCCGGGCCGGCGCCGCCGGACCATTGGCATGATCAGCGGTTGCAGCACATTGTAGAAGCCCGGTCAGGTTCGTGTGGATCACGTCGTCCCACTCGGCGCCGGACATTCCGGGGAACGATTTGTCGCGCGCGATGCCGGCGTTGCACACCACGCCGTAATAGCATCCGTTCGCTTCCACGTCGGCGAGCAGCGTTGCCGCCGCGGTCATCGCGATCGGTGACATCGAATTGCAGGATGCATGCGCTCCGGCCCATCGCCGCGATCTCTCGCGCGACCGCGTCGGCCGCATCGCGCCTGCTCCGGCAATGGAGCGCGATGTCATAGCCATCCTGCGCGAGGCGCAGCGCGATCGCGCGGCCGATGCCGCGGCTGGAACCGGTCACCAATGCGCGTTCGGTCATTCGCCATCTCCCGCGAGGAGCGTCTCGATCGCCGGCTCCGTGATAGATGCTGATCGTCGCCGAGGCATTCACGCCTTCGCCGGAGATCCGGCATTCGTACACCGAGAGTTCCGCGTCGCCGCGCGCGGAACGCCGCGCCGTCACGCGCAGCACGCTGCCCAGCGGGAAATTCGGCCGATCGCACTCATACCGGCGCGTGCCGAGCAGTACGCCCTGACGCACGGGGCCTCCCTCCTCGCGCGCCTGCCACCCGGCGAGCGCCGCGGCCGCCTGCGCCATGAATTCGAGACCGATCCACGCGCCAACGCCGCCGTTTTCGAGATACGGAGCGTCGTCGCGTATCGTGACCTCGGCGGTGAGCTCGTCCGGTTCCGCAGCGACCAACCGATCGAGCAGCACACTGCGGCCCGAGTGGGGAAGGAGCGTCCGAATGTCGAGCGTACTCATGGCGCTACTCACGGCCCAGGAGCAAGACGGCGTTCGCGCCGCCGAACGCGAACGAGTTCGACATGGTGATGCGAGGCGGATGGCCGAGCGTCTCGCCGGGCGCGACCGTGTGGAGCACGGGCAGCGCTGGATCGGCGGCGCCATCCCAGAGATGCGGTGGGAGTCTTCCGGCGCGATTCTCGTCTTGCATCGTGAGCCAGCAGAACGCCGCCTCGAGCGCACCCGCCGCGCCGAGCGCGTGACCGCTGAGCGGCTTCGTGGAACTCATCGGGATCGCGTCGCCGAGCGTGGCATGGATGCTCAAGCTCTCGGTGGCGTCGTTCTGAGGCGTGCCGGTGCCATGCAGATTCAGATATTCGATCGCGCTCGCCGCGATGCCACCGCGCGTCAGCGCTTGCTCCATCGCGAGGCGGGCGCCGACTCCCTGCGGATCGGGCGCCGAGAAGTGATAGCCGTCGGTCGTCTCTCCCCACCCGCGCAGGCCACGGTGGCGGGCTCGCGGGTCATGAGGAAGAGCGCGGCGCCTTCTCCGAGATTGATGCCATTGCGATTCGCCGAGAGAGGATTGCAACGGTGGGCACTCACCAATTGAAGGGAGTCGAAGCCGGCGAGCGTGAAGGCTCCCAGCGTGTCCACTCCGCCGGTCACGACGGCGTCCGCGACTCCTAGCTCGAGCAGGCGTGCGGCGCTCGCGAGCGCCTTCGCGCTCGAAGCGCACGCGCTCGAGATCACGTGCGCCGGTCCCGACACGCCGAACACATGCGCGAGCATTCGCGCCGGCGACGCGAGTTCCTGCTGTGCGAGATGGAATCCAGAGGGGAGTCTCCCATTCGCGAGGAGGCAGCGGATCGCGCCCTCGCTCTCGCTGATCCCCGAGGTGCTGCTGCCGATGGTCACCGCGACGCGGTGCGCGCCATAGCGTTCGACCGCGGCGGCGACCGCCGGCGCGATCTGCTCCGCCGCGGCGGCGAGCGAACGCGTTGTTGCGGCTGCGCAACTCGACCGGCAGTCCATCGAGCGCAGGCCGCGGACCATCGTACACGCCGAGCGGCGTCGCGCGGCCGCGAGAGTGGCGATCATCCACGACGAGTCCGCTCTCGCCGGCGAAGAGCCGCGCCGCGACCTCGTCGGCGCCGGCGCCGAGGGCGCACACGATGCCGAGCGCGTTCAGGAACGCGGGGCTCTTCACGGCGAATCCACGACGGAATTGATCACGAGGGAATAATCATACTCCAGATTCCGGAGCGTAATGCGACCTACCCACCGAGGCGTGCCGGAGTAGGTGATGATCTCCACCTCGCGGCCATTGTTCGTCAGTGTCCGCCGCGTGCCATCGTCGGTGAGCGCCCAACCGGAGGGGAGTGCCGCGCGGATGGCATCGGCCGGCCAGAGCGCCAGCTGAAGGTCGGTAAGGATGTCCGCGCCGCGGATCTCGGCGGGCAGCTTCGCATGACGCCGCTCGCAGATCGTGCCCTCGGTCTGCGTGAGCGTGAGTACGCGTTGGTCGAATCGCAGCGCGACGAGCGTGAGGCTGTCGGGCGCGATGGCGAGCACGGCGTCGAGGTCCACCGTGTGGCCGGCGGCGGTGATCTGCAGCTGTTGGCGCAGGCCGAGTGAACGGCCGAAGCTCTTCGGCGGGAGCGCGAGTTCCAGCGGCCGGGCGTCGGCGCCGGCGTCGAGCACGGAGCGGCGCGCTCGTCGGGCGGCGCTGCACCGGCGCAGCCGGCGAGCGCTCCGGCCAGCAGGAGCGCGGTGGCACGGCGGATGCGGCTCAGCTGCAGATCTCCGCGAGCGCGGCGAGCCGCCGCTTCGGTTCTCGCACATACGCGTTGCTCTCGTCCCACGCGTAGCCCGCGAGGATGGCGCAGATCTTGCGCCGGACCTCCGGCTGCGCTCCCTCGTGGAAGAGGATCCGCTGGAATTCGCCGGCATACCACGAGTCGACGAATGCGCGGAAGGTGTCGACGCCTTTCTTGAGGGCGCGAGCATAGTCGGCGTCCCAATCCACCGTCTCGCCCGCGAACTGCCGCGCGCAGACACCCGGCGGCCAGGCTCGCCGACTTGAAGGCGATCGTGACGCCGCTCGAGAAGACGGGATCGAGGAACTCGCCGGCGTTGCCGAGCAGTGCGAAGCCGCGGCCACAGAGGGCGCTCACGTTCGAGGCGTAGCCGGTGATGTGGCGGCGCGGGCGTATCCCAGACGGCGTGTTCGAGCAGCGCGCGCGATGCCGGATCCTCGAAGAGCAATGTCGCGCAGGCGCTCCGTGTCGTCGCCCGCATAGCGCGCCAGGAACTCCTGCGACGCGACGACGCCGATGGACGAGCGGCCGTTGGAGAATGGGATGAGCCAGTACCAGACGTCCACGTGCACGGGGTGCACGATGATCCTGATCTTGTCGCGGTCGAAGGCGGCGGGGGCGATGCGGTCTTCGATATGCGTGAAGATCGCGCCGCGCACCGGGAAATCTGACGGCCGCTCGAGCTGGAGCAGCCGCGGCAGGATGCGTCCGAACCCGCTCGCATCCAGCAGGAAGGCGGCGTCCACGGTGTAGTCTTCGCCGTCCGGCGACCGCACGCTCACAACGGGTCGTTCACCGGCAACATCGACGCGGGTGACCTCGTGCCGGAAACGCATCTCGGCACCAAGCCGCTCGGCCTCGCGCGCGAGCAGGTGGTCGAACGGCGCGCGCTGCACTTGGTACGTGGTCCCCCAGCCCTCGGAGTGCTTTTCCCGGAAATCGAAGGACGTGATCCGGTCGCCGCGCGCGAAGACGGCTCCGTTCTTGTACTGGAATCCCGCCTCGACCACCGCGCGCAGCATGCCCGCCTCCTCGAGATACGTCATGCTCTGTGGGAGGAGGCTCTCCCCGATGCTGAAGCGGGGGAAGGTCTCGCGCTCGAGGACGAGGACTTGGCGTCCCTGGCGGCGCAGCATGCCGGCGGCCACCGAGCCGGCCGGGCCCGCGCCGATGATCAGGATCTCCGTGCGTTCGCGGCGCTGGGGCATCGGGAGTCGCGGATGTCTCGGTGGACGGCGGAGCGAGATCGCGGAGAGCGGCGGATCGGGACACCATATTATACACGCTGGATTCAGCGCTTGCGCAGCGCGCGCGCGTGCGTGAATCTCTACTGCGCACCCCCGAACTCAGAGGCGAATGCATCGCGTGACCCCCGGCACGGCTCAGGAAGTGCGGTTCTCCGTCGCGCGCATCGCCGCGTGGGCGCCGGGCATCGAGTCGCCCGTCGAGTGGGACGAGTGGGCGCGGGGCGAGCGCGTCCCGATCGGCGAGACAGTACCCGCGCTCCGCCAAATGCCGGCCGCGCTCCGGCGGCACGCCGGTCCGATCGGGCGCCTCGCGTGTGACGTCGCGTATCGCGCGCTCAATGGTGCGACCGACGTGCCGCTGATCTTCTGTTCGCGCTATGGCGAGGCCGCGCGGTCGGTGGAGCTGCTCACGCAGCTCGCGCAGGACGAGGTGCTCTCGCCCACCTCGTTCAGCCTCTCGGTGCACAACGCGGCGGCCGGACTTTTCTCGATCGCGCGTCGCGACGCCGCCAACTCGGTCGCGATCGCCGCGGGAGAGGCGTCGGCCGCGCTCGGAGTGATCGAGGCCTGCGGCCTGCTCGCGGACGGTGCGCCGCGAGTCGGGGTCGTGGCGGTGGACTGGGTCCTCCCCGAGATCTACCATGCGTTCGAGGAGCGGGAACGCGTGCCCTACGCGTGGGCGGCGGTCATCACGCCGCCCGATGCCGGCGGCCTCTCGCTGCGGTGGGAGCCGGCGGCGGGCGAGAAAGAAAACGGGAACGGGAAGCGACTGCCCGCCGCGCTCGAAGTACTGCGCTTCCTCTTGCGCGATGACAAGGATCTCGAGCACACCGAGGAGAATCTGAAATTCACCTGGAGCCGGCGTGGTTAGCAGGCTCGGCCGCTACTGGCGGGTGGTCGGCACCGGCTTCAGTTTCTTCGCATTCGGGCTCGCCGGATTGGTGCTCGGATTCCTCGTCTTCCCGATCCTGCGCGTGGTGATCCCGGACGCGCAGCGCCGGCAGGCGACCTCGCGCGAATTGCTCCGCTGGTGCTTCCGGTGGCATATCGCCGTGATGCGCGGCGTGGGGATCATCCGCTACTCGTTCAGCGGGCTGGAACGCTTGGACCGGAGCGGTCTCCTGATCGTGTCCAACCACCCGTCGCTGATCGACGCGGTATTGCTGATGGCCTTCATTCGGAATGCGGATTGTGTGATCAATGCGGCGCTGTTCGAGAACAAGTACACGCGCAGTGCGGTGCGGGCGGCGGGCTACATACCGAATCAGCCGTCAGGATTGCCGTTGGTGGACGCGTGCCTCGCGTCGCTCGACCGCGGAGGGAATCTCCTGTTCTTTCCGGAATCGCGGCGGACGACGCCCGGGGAACCGCTCCAACTGACGCGGGGTGCGGCGCAGGTGGCGGTCCGCGGCGGGCGCGATCTCACGCCGGTGGTCATTCACTGCACGCCGCCGCATCTTACCCGGGGCGCGAAGTGGTGGCGCGTACCGTCGCGTCGCGCGCAGTACACGATCAACGTGCACGCCGACATTCCGGTGCGTCCGTTCATCGAGCAATTCGGTGAGCCGGCGCTGTCCGCCCGGGCGCTCACCGATCATTTGCACGACTACTTCACCAAGGAACTCCTGGCGCATGCCGTCGCTTGAAGAGGAAGTGAAGCGGTTGATCATCGAAGCGTTGCAGTTGGAGGACGTCACGCCCGGCGACATCGACACCGATGCGCCGCTCTTCGGCGATGGCCTCGGTCTCGATTCGATCGACGCGCTGGAACTCGGCGTCGCGATCCGGAAGCGCTATCGGGTGGAGTTCTCCGCCGAGGCGAACGACACGCGGCGACACTTCGCGTCGGTGCGCGCGCTCATGGCGCTCATCGAGGGTTCGCGCGGCGCGGCGACGTGAGATGACGTCGGACGAGGCATACGCGATGCTCGTGGCCGGCCTCGAGCAGACCTTCGGACTCGACCCGTCGCGCATCACGCGGGAGTCGCGGTTGAGCGAGGATCTCGATCTCGACAGCATCGATGCCGTCGATCTCGCGGTGAAGTTGCAGAAGGCGAGTGGCACGCGGATCGCGCCGGACGTGTTCAAGCGCGTGCGAACGGTCGGCGATGTGGTGGACGCCCTCGCCGCCGCGCCCCTGAGGTAGGCGCGCGTGCGCACCGCGCTCGTCGTCGCGATCGCGATCCTCTATCCATTCGCGGTCTACGCTGGACTGGGAGTGGTCGAACCGCGGATCCTTGCGGCGGCGCTCGGCGTGGCCGCGGTCGCTCGCTTCGCATTCGGGAAGGCGGGCTTCGTGCGCGGCAGCGTCCGTCGTCGTCTTCGCACTCGCTGTGGTGGTGGTGCTCAGCAACAAAGCATTCCCGCTGAAACTGTATCCCGTGGTGGTGAATGCGAGCTTCTTCGCGGCTATTCGCTTGGAGCCTGTACGCGCCGCCCACCGTGATCGAGCGGATGGTGCGCTTGCGCACGCCGGATCTCCCGCCCGCCGCGGTCGCCTATATCAACAAAGTGACGGCGGTGTGGTGCGCGTTCTTCATCGTGAACGGCACGATCGCGTTCATCACCGCGCGATATGCGAGCACGGCGGTCTGGTCGCTCTACAACGGGTTGATCGCGTACGCGCTCATGGGGCTGCTGTTCGCCGGCGAGTATCTGGTGCGCCGCCGGGTGATGCGTCGCGTCCATGCGTGAACCGCTCCGGCTGCTCTCGCGCCTCGTGGCGGCGGACAGATGCGTCGCGCCCGGTCGCGTGGCGCGGACGGATCGCGGTGAACGAAGCGGAGTTCCGCGTGCGGGTGCGAAGCTGGATGCGTGCGTGCGAATACAGCGGCGAGCGGCCCCGTCGCGTTGCATCACGGCGATGGCGTGGAATTCGCCGCGGCGCTGCTGGGCGCGTGGCAGAGCGGGCGCACGGTGTACCTCGCCGCCGACGATCTCCCGGAGACGCGGAGGCGGCTCGCGCCACACGTGGCGTCCTTCCTGGGTGAGTGGTCGAACGACCCCGAAGCGCTCGCAGCAGCCGAGGATTCCGGCTCCGGAGCGTTCGCGGCTCTCGATGCTGGCTTCCCCGGGCTCATCGTCTTCACGTCGGGTTCCACGGGCGACGCTCAGGCGATCCCGAAGCGTCTCGCGCAACTCGCTCACGAGGTGGAGACGCTGGAGCGCACGTTCGGCGCCGAGATCGGCGACGCGGACATCGTGGCCACCGTGTCGCACCAGCATATTTACGGATCTGCTCTACAAGATCCTCTGGCCAATCGCCACGAGGCGGAGCTTCCTCTCGCGTACGATCGAATATCCCGAGGAGCTGGCTGATGTGCTCACGGGCCGGCGGTCGGCACTGATGACCAGCCCTGCGCTCTTGCGACGGCTGCCGGAGAGCATCGACTGGAGCGCCGCGCGCACCGGCGTGCGAGCCATCTTCTCATCAGGCGGTCCGTTGCCGGCGGAGGCGGCGCTGGCGGCGGAGCGGCTGCTCGGCAGGACACCCATCGAGGTGCTCGGCAGCTCCGAGACCGGTGGCGTCGCGACGCGGCGGCAACGCGCCGGAGCCGAGGCGCGCGTGGGCGCGCGTTTCCGGGCATCGAGGTGCGCGTCGAGGACGGCCGCCTCGCCGTACGGTCGGCGTATCTCGCCGATGACGATTGGTTCATCACCGCCGATCTCGCGGAAATCGCATCGGATGGCACATTCCGGCTGGGCGGCCGCGCCGACCGGATCGCGAAGATCGAAGGCAAGCGCGTCTCATTGGAGGGCATTGAGAGCGCGATCGCCGCCTCGCCGTGGGTGAGCGGGGTGCGCGTGGTCGCGCTCAATGCGCCGCGCGAACAATTGGCGGCGGTGGTAGCCCTCAGCGATGAGGGCGCGGCGGCGCTGGCTCGCGACGGAAAGGCGGCGCTCTCGCAGGCGTTCCGCGCGCTGCTCGCCAAGGCCACGGAGCGCGTCGCGCTTCCGCGCCGCTGGCGATTCGTGGCAGAATTGCCGATGGACTCGCAGGGCAAGACGACCAGCGCCGCGCTCGCGGCGCTGTTCGCCGACGCGGCGCCGGTGCTGCCCGAGGCATCGCTCGCCTCACGCACCGCGGCCGACGCGCGGCTCGAGCTTCGCATTCCCGCCGACCTCGCGTACTTCGATGGACATTTCGACGGCGCGCCGATGCTGCCCGGCGTCGCGCAGATCCATTGGGCGATCCATTTCGCGCGCGCGCAATTCGGCGTTGGGCATGGCTTCAGCCGAATCGAAGCGATCAAGTTCCTGCGGCCGATCCGGCCGGGTTAGGTCGTCCGCCTGTCGCTGCGTTGGAGCGCTGAACTCGCGTCGCTGGCGTTCGTCTTCGATTCGGATACCGGCCGGCATTCGAGCGGGCGGATCATCTTCGCCGCATGACCGAGATCCGAACCACGGCCGTGATCCCCGTGTTCGATCATGCGACGACCGTGGGCGACATGGCGCGCAGCGTGGCCGATGCCGGGCTGCACTGCATCGTCGTCGACGACGGCAGCGAATCGGAGTGTGCGCGGGCGCTCGACGCGATCGCCGCGGCGGCAGGCGAGCGGAGTGACCCTCGTGCGCCGCGCGCAGAACGGAGGGAAGGGCGCGGCGGTGCTCGATGGCCTCGCGCGGGCGAAGAGCGCTCGGCTACACGCACGCACTGCAGATCGATGCCGACGGCCAGCACGACAGCGGCGACATCCCGGCCTTCCTCGCCGCTCGCGCGCGAGCATCCCGCCGCGGTGATCCTCGGCCGTCCGATCTTCGATGCGTCGATGCCGCGGTATCGGGCGGCCGGCCGCTGGGTGACGCACGTGCTCACGTGGGTGCACACCCTCTCATTCGAGATCCGCGACACGATGTGCGGCTTTCGCGTCTATCCGATCGATACCGTGCTCGCGCTCGACGCGGAGCACGCCGATCGGGCGTCACATGGAGTTCGACATCGAACTGCTGATCCGGCTGCACTGGCGCGGGCTCGCCTTCGTCGCGATCCCGACGAGAGTCCGCTATCCGGCCGATGGCATCTCGCACTATCGTATGGGGTGGGACAACCTGCTCGTGATGTACATGCATCTTCGCCTGTTCCTCGGGATGATCGTTCGCCTGCCATGGTTGCTCGCCCGGAAATGGAGGGCCGCGTGACGGCGCGCGCCCTGCCGAAGCATTGGGCGCGCGCGGATGAGCGGACCTTCGCCGCGGGGATCCGCTTCCTGCTGCGGGTGTACCGGCTCTTCGGGCGCACGATGTTCCGTCTCGTGGTGTTCCCGACGGTGGTCTTCTACATCGCGACCAATTCGCGCGCGCGCGCCGCATCGCGTGCGTATCTCGCCCGGGTGAATCGTACGCTGGGGCGCGCGCACCAAGAAGGCGGGCGCGCTGGAAGTGCTCCGTCATTTCCGCTCTTACGCGGAGTGCATCATCGACAAGGTGCGCATTCTGGAGCGACCCCGTCGACACGTTCCCCGTGGAGTTCCACGGACGCGAGGCGGTCGCGGCGCAGATCGAACTCGGGCGCGGCGGACTGATCATCACGTCGCACCTTGGCAACATTGAGCTCTGTCG
The DNA here is from genome assembly GCA_963732065.1 of uncultured Gemmatimonadaceae bacterium. Lineage (GTDB taxonomy): Bacteria > Gemmatimonadota > Gemmatimonadetes > Gemmatimonadales > Gemmatimonadaceae > DATKOH01. The sequence continues at coordinate 265,075 of CAVSYH010000020.1, forward strand.
CGTGCTCTCGAAACGGCGCCCGGGGCTTCGGATCACGGTGATGGTCCATACCAAGCACGCGCGCGTGTTCAATCAGATGCTCGCCGAGCTGAATCCGGAGAGTGCGCTCAACTTGATGCAGGTGACCGACCTCACGCCGGAGGCCGCGATCCTGATCGGGCAGAAGGTGGATGCCGGCGAATTCGTCGTCATGGCGGGCGACCGCGTGCCGGTATCGCTGCATCCGCGAGTCGCTTTCGCCGAGCTGCTGGGCGATCGCGCCGCGTTCCCCGTGGGGCCGTACATTCTGGGGGGCTTGCTCCGATGCCCGATCTATCTGATGTTCTGCCTCAGGCGCGGGGCGGAGTATCATGTGTACTACGAGCTCTTCCGCGACCAGATCGATTTGCCGCGACGGGACCGAGACCGTGCGCTCGCGGCGCTCGCGAGCGAATACGCCGCGCGATTGCAGCACTACTGCCTCGAGGCGCCGTTCGAATGGTTCAACTTCTATGATTTCTGGGCGGAACCGGAGTCCGGGCGGAACAGTGAGTGAGCCGGCGCGGCATTTCGCGGAGGTCGAGATCCAGGTGCAGTTCTACGACGTGGATGCGCTCCAAGTGGTGTGGCACGGCCACTACGCGAAATACTTCGAGCACGCGCGCTGTGCGTTGCTCGATAGCATCGGATACGGCTACGCGCAGATGCGCGATTCCGGATTCGCGTGGCCGGTGATCGATCTCCATGTGCGCTACGCGCAGCCCGCGGTCCTCGGCCAGCGGATCATCGTGCGCGCCGAGCTCGTGGAATGGGAGCAGCGGCTCCGGATCGAGTATCCTCATCACCGACGCGGCGAGCGGAGCGCGGCTGAGCAAAGGGAGCACGACGCAGGTCGCGGTGAGCATGGAGACGCAGGAGATGTGCTTCGTGTCGCCGCCGGTCCTGTTCGAGAAGACTCGGGCTCCCGCCGCATGACGCGAGCCGCGTTGTCGGCCATCGCGCTGCTCGTCGTGGCCGCGCGAATCTCGGCGCAAGACAGCGCGGCGCTCGCGCGGATCCAGCGGCAGCTCGCGTCGCCGGCCATTTTCTGCGGAACGTTCGAGCAGAGCAAGGCGCTTGTGGGCGTGAAGCAGCCGGTGAAGTCCTCCGGGCGGTTTTGCGTTTCCGCGGGGAAGGGGATCCTCTGGCGCACGCTTCGACCCTTCCCGACTTCGCTGCTGGTCACGCGCGAGGGGATCACCGAGTCGCGCGCCGGCGAGGCGCCGCAGCGGCTCTCGGCGCAGCAGGAGCCCGGTGTGCGCGCGATCAACGATCTCCTGTTCTCGCTCTTCGGCGGCGATCTCAGCCGGCTCGCCACGAACTTCGCGGTGTCAGCCGACCGTGGACGGCGCGAACTGGAGCGGCGACGCTGTCTCCGCGCACGGCGGGCATGCGCGCGACGATCGCGGGCATCGACTTGCAGGGCGGCTCATACGTGCGGCGAATCTCGCTTCACGATGCCGGCGGCGACGTGACGGTCATCGTCTTCTCCGGCATCGCGACCGGCGCCGCGGCGATGCAGCCGGAGGAGGCGCGCGAGCTTGAGTAGCGCTTCCCCCGCGTCTGCGCCGCTGGCTCGCGTTGGGCTGGTTGGGGGTCGTCCTGCTCGCGCTCGCGCACGTGTTGTGGTTCTCGTTCATCGAGCGGCGTTCGCTCGAGACCAACATCCTCGCGCTGCTCCCCGCGCCGGAGCGCGATCTCGCGCTGCAGGAGGCGCTGAGCAAGGTATCCGCGCTCGGACAGTCGCGCGTGATCGTGCTCGTCGGCGCTCGCGATTGGGACGCGGCGCGACGCGCGGCTGACGCGTATCGTCGAGTGATCGGTGCGCACCCGGAGTGGCTGCAGCTCGAGCACGCCGGCGACAGCGACCGGAGTGACGCGCTCGCCCCATGGTGGACGCATCGCGCGGGCTTGCTCACGGCCGCCGATCGGCGCGCGCTCACGGAGCGTACGAGTGAGCGATTGGGCGGGCGCGGCGCTGAGCGATCTGTCGAGTCCGCTCGCCGTCGGGCGCATGGGCGACTGGCGCGACGATCCTTTCGGTCTCTTCCGCCGTTGGCTGCTCGCGCGCGCGCAGGAGACGCCGGCGCGGCCGGTGGACGGCGAACTCCAGGTGGTGGACGGCGGGATCTCCTACGTCGTGCTGACGATGCGGCTCGCGGCCCCGTCGTTCGCCATCCGCGCACAACGCGAGATCGTCCCGGTGCTCGACGCGGCGCGCGATTCGGCGCGCGCCGCCGCGCCGGGTGTCCGCGTGATGACCGCCGGCGTGATCCTCTTCGCTCACGAGGCGGCGCAGACGGCCCAGCGGGAAATGGCGATCATCGGGTGGGGCTCGATCGCGGGGATCCTCCTGCTGCTGTGGGTCACGTTCCGTTCGCTCGCGCCGCTCGGCCTGGTCGGCCTCTCGCTCGCGGTCGGACTCGTGGGCGCGCTCTCCGTGAGCGGACTCGTCTTCGAGCGGATCCATCTGATCACGCTCGTGTTCGGCGCGAGCTTGCTCGGTGTCGCGCAGGACTACGGTGTGCTCTACTTCTCACACCGGATCGGCGATGCGGGCAAGGGCGAGACGATGATGCGCGCGCTGCTCCCCGCGCTGCTCTTCGCGGTGGGCACGACCGCGCTCGGCTATCTCGGTCTCGCGCTGACGCCATTCCCGGGACTCCGCCAAATGGCGGTGTTCTCGATCGCGGGGTTGTTCTTCGCGTGGATCACCGTGGTGCTCTGGTTCCCGCGGCTCGACCGACGGCCGCCGCGCGAGACGGCGGTCGCCGAATGGCTCGGGCGCTCGATCGAGCGTTGGCCCGCGGCGCGGCGGGCGGGATCGGGCGACGGCGATCGTCGTCATCGCGGCATCATCGTGATCGCCATCGGACTGTCGCGCGTCAGATTCGACGACGACATCCGGCTGCTCGTGAACGCGCCGGCCACGCTCGTCGATGAGCAGCGCGAGGTAGGGCGCATCATGCGTGTCGCGGCTCCGGCCCAATTCCTGCTCATGCATGCTCCCGACGCTGAAGCGCTTCTGGAGCGCGAGGAGGCGGTGCGCGTGCCGCTCGATAGTCTCGTCGCGACCGGAGCGCTCGCGGGCTATAGCGCCGTGTCCATGTGGGTGCCATCGCACGCACTGCAGGCGGCGGACCGGGCGCGCGCCGATGCGCGGCTGTACCGCGTGGGCGGCGCGCTCGACGGATTATCGTCGCGCCTGGGAGAACGGAGGTCATGGGCCGACAGCGTGCGGCGCGAGATCGCGGCCGCCAGCGGCGACGTCACGATCGATGCGTGGCTCGCGAGCCCGATCTCGGAGGCGGGCGCGGCATCGATGGCTCGGGCGCGATCGGCGATGAGTGGGTGAGCGTGGTCGATCTCGAGGGCGTGAACGCCACGAATGTCGCGCGATTGCGTGGGATCGCGGCGACGGTTCCGGGCGCGCGCTGGGTCGACAATGTCGCCGCACAGTCCGCGCTGCTCGGGCGCTACCGGCGGCAGATGCTCGGCGTCGTCATCGTGAGCTTCGTGCTGCTTGTGGGGCGTGCTGCTTCCTCGCTACGGGCGCCGCGCGTGGCGCGTGCTCGCGCCGACGGGCACGGGGATCCTGTTCACCGTGGCCGTGCTCGGGATGATCGGGCAGCCGGTGCAGCTGATGCACGTGCTGGCCCTGCTGCTGCTCCTCGGCATGGGCGTGGACTACGGGATCTTCCTCGAGGAGGCGCACGGCGTGCGGCGCGCGCGCGGGTGGCTGGCCGTGGTGCTCGCTTCCACGAGCGCGCTGCTCTCGTTCGGCCTGCTCGGATTGAGTGCGACGCCGGCACTGCACTTCTTCGGCGTGACGATGCTCATTGGCATTGAGCATCGCGCTTCTAACGCCGCTATTCTCAAGTCACGTATGAGGAGACGCTCGCGTCCGATGCCGAGCACGCCGATGGCGATCCAGGTGCCGTTCAGCACCGTGTAGGCGCGGTCGTGCTTCAATACCGCACACCAGGTGAGCACGATTGACATCGCTGTGTTGAAGATCCACACGAAGATGAACGGGCTCGCGGCCGAGCCAGCTCACGAGCGTGAAGCTGAAGATGCGCATGATCACGCCGGTCATTCCGAGGAAACGTATCTGTTTGAGGACGAACCGATTCAGCGTGCCGACGAATGGCGGGCAATGCTCACGACGTGATCCCTCTGGTTCAATCCACGAATAATTCGGTGTGGCGCGGCATCAACGAACTCGACGCGTACCGGGCCGCCGTCGCTCTCCCACACGAGACTGAGCGCGACGCCCGGGCGGATTTCGGTGTGATACCAACCGGCAGCGGGCGCGGGCGCCTCGGACAGCGTAGCCGTCGGCGACCAAGGCGTCAGCGCCGCCGGCGAACCGAGCTCGACGGCGAGCTTGATCAACGCCTCGCGCCCGGTCCACAGGCGATAGAACGCGGAGGTAAGTCGAGGGCTGGCGAAGCAGCCACGAATGCTCGTCGGCGCCGAATGTGAGCGCGCCGATCCCGCTGAGAATCGCGCGTCGCGCGCATGCATTCGACATCGAGCCCGACGCGAGACTCGGGATGCAGCTGCGCATGCGATCCAGTCGCCGCTATGCGAGAGACTGAACGCGGTGACGAAACCTGTCGCGCCGCCACCCACGCGCGCCCATCGGAGTGACTGGTGATATCGAGCGAGCCCGGTTCGCAGTGCATCGCGCGCGCGGCCGCGCGGCGAAGCAGCGCGCGGCCAAGCACGAATTGCTCCTGGCGCTCGGGTCGCCGGAAGGCGGCGTGCCGCGCGCGATCCTCCGGGGAGAGCCGCTGCTCGGCGGCCGCGAGCTGGCGCGCGCGACGTCGCGTCGGTCGAGATAGATGACGGGACCGGTCACGCGGAGAATCTCGCGAGAACGTCGTGACACTCGGAAGGTCGAAGTCGGTTGCGCCAGTGCATATAGACATGCAAGTTGCTCGCATTAGGGAACCTTTGATGTGATTTCTCCGAAGACTACAGGGTCTCTCGTTTTTCGCCTCGACTGGTCGTTGTGCACGGACAGGGTGCGGGAAACGTCCGAGTCTTTGAAGTGCTCGAGTTAGCTGAGTGATCTCGTGTGCGGCGACTAACCAGCTATCGCTGGGGCACTATGTGGATTCCAGAGTTGATCAGTGTTTGACGTGAGTCCCGGTGCCTTCTCGCCGTGATCATGATCGCTTCGCTTGAAGGTACTCCTACTTCGCCACGGGTCCTTACGAAGGCGGCAGTGGCACCCAGTCGCGACGGTGCGCGTGGCACCACTTGGACTCGCTGGGGTCGTCGTCTCCACGCCCGGCGGGTGGATCTCACAGGCACACGTTGTTGCCCATTTCTCGGCGAGCGATGGTGACGTAGACTCCGTCGCAACGATTTCGAACGCACGCGCTCTCTTCCGATCGCTGCTGCCCAAGCAGGCACAATTGAGCGATGTGACGGTTTCATCGCGGCCTCCGTGTTCGCTTCCGCCTTCTATCTTCAGCAGGTGCTGAGCGGTCCCGTGGGTCACGCCATTGTCTTTGCTCTCCGCTTTGCTCCGCCCCCTCAGCCATTGCCCGTCATTGCGTTCAGCTTACCGCCAATGCCAAGCGATACTGTCCCGCCAGGTTCACTCAGCGGGGTGGTCGTCGATGACACGACGGGTCGCGGCGTAGCCGGAGCGAAAGTATTCGTGCGCGTTGGGACCGCAGGCGCGGACGTGGGCAGCGAAGGGGGTGCGCGCGTCGAGCACATGGTAACGTTCCGGACGATGAAGAGTGTGCTCACGGACTCCTCGGCGGTCGATTTTACGTTGTTCCGGATTCGCTACGCGCCGGGGAATTCGCCGCAATCGCGGCACACGAATTCGGCTATGCGAACGGATCGATGAACTATCACCCAATCCCGACTGTTGGCTACGTGACACGGATTGCGCTGCACCCCACGCGCCCGCGACTCTGCGTCGACGTCCTCTCGCCATACCCGTCCTTGCTAGTCTTCGACGTCCTGACCGGCAAAACACCGCCAGCGGGTGCACTCGTGGTGGCGCAGGGGCACCACTCGGCCTCGGCACACGGCGTTCCGAGCGTACGCGATTCCACACTTCGGCTGCAGGCTCCCATGAGCCAAGAAGGACGGCGGCACGCCGGGGCCCCCTGGATCTCAGCGTGCAGAGTGCGGGGTACTGGTCGTGGCGCGAGGAGAACGTGATGCCGGGGATCGGAGCGTGCGGCGGTCACGAACCATTCGCGTAGATGTAGCTGTTTCCAATGGATGGCTGCGGTCGTCAGGGCGCTAGCGGGCTCAGAGGCGCTCAGATTCCTGAGAACGGATGCCTGCAGATCTTCTAGGCCGTCACAACCTCCAGCGCAGTCGACGCCGATCGCGGGAGACCGAGCATTGTCGCTGGTAGTGCTTGCTATTCCACGCCTACTGGATAGGTCTTTCAATGTCGACTGCTCGCCATATCCTGATCGCTTCCGTTCTGCTCGTTCCATTTGCCGCTCTGCGGTCAATGACGCGGTGGGATCTCGCGACGTCGACCTCCGCCTGCGCAGCCGCCAGCAAGTCTACCGACGGCGAGGGGTATGATATTAAGCAGATGGTTTCGAGCACTGACACCACAACGGCGCGCTACCGCGGCCTCCTCGGCCTCCCGCAGATGGCGTCGACTGCGGTAACCGTTGACGTCGCGATTTCGCACTGCAGCCGGCTCTTGACCGCGTATCAAGCCAAACGCGGATACCCAGCAGCGCAAGGCCAGCTTTTCGTGTGGAAGCTCGCGAATGGGACTTACTACGCAGCTTACGATCCATACGGCGTTCGCGGCACCAGAGCGGTGCTCTTCTTTAAAGCGGATTGGACCTTCCTCAGCATGATGCCGACCGACTACTGAGTGTCGCGAGTATCCGCACTGAAGGATCCGAAGCGCATCTGCCTTCGGCGGCGCACCCCGATTTAGGCCTGCCTCGTCACGCCGAATCACGGCCACGACCGTCGCCGAATTCGCCGCACGGCGAATATCAACGTGCTACTGCTCCGTGACCTGACTGAGAAACTCGCCCGATTTCGGGCGGTTTGGCTCGAGAAACCCGCCGAGAAAGTGCCGCTGAGAAATCCCCAATCGGCGGTTCCCCGGGGGGAGCGGCCAATCCCCAAAGAAAAAGCCCGCACTCGCGCGCGGGCTCAGACTTCCTGACGGAGCGGGAGGGATTCGAACCCCCGGAACCCTTGCGGGTCCTCCAGTTTTCAAGACTGGCGCAATAAACCAGACTCTGCCACCGCTCCTGTGTACTAGACGCTATACGCGCCTGTCGTACTATCCCGCTAACGCACTCATAATTGCTCGCCGTTACTGATCCTTCCCCCTCGGCACCATCTGGAACAGCCCCTCCAGATCCGTCGCCTTCACCACTTGCCTCGCCGTTCCCATCATCTTGAGCGCCGCCGCAGTATCGCCCCGCTGCGCCAAGATCTGCGAGAGATTCACCGCCGTCGCCGCGTAGATGTACGGGATCCCCACGCTCGCGCGATCCACCCACAGCCCGCGCTTGACCACGGCCGCCGGCCCCAGGAAATCGTTGTTCCACAGATCGAGCGTCGTCTTGAGATCGAGCCATCCGTCTTGCGCGCGCAGGGTGTCCGGCGTCGCCTTCGGGATGGTGGGCATCAGCTTCCGCGCGAGGCCCTGGCCGAGCAAGTACTGCTCGAGTCCGAGCTGCGTTGGCGTGTTCCCCATGGTGCGGCTGAAATACAGCGGACGCGCCGGATAGTCATCCTTGATGATCCGAAGGATCACGATGTTCGCGCGCTCCAGGATCTGCGGCTGCAACCGTGCCTTGATGCTGTCCTTCGTGAACATCTGCGGCTCGCGCAGCTCCAGATACTCGGGCAGCGCGTTCGCCTCGTCCATCGTCATCTTGATCGGCGAACCGTTCGGCTTGATCCACGTCTTGCCGCGATAGAGCGACGGCCCCTTCGCCGCATCGTAGTCGTACACCGGGCGGCGGATCATCTGCCGGATGTACCAATCGGTGTTCAACAGCGACGTGCAGAGCACGAGCACATCCTTGCGGATGCCCTTCCACTTCCTGCGCGTACCAGAGCGGGAAGGTGTCGTTGTCGCCGGCGGTGATGAGCACGCCGTACGGTTCGACGGAATCCAGCAGATCGTGCGCGAAGTCACGCGTGTCGGTCTGATGTGCGCGCGACGCGGCCTTGTAATTCAGGAAGAGCGGCACGAACGCGATCGCGAGCACCGGCATCGCGAGCAGCCAACTCTGCCGCACCGGGATCTCCATCGTCTCGCGGCCGATCTTCACTTGCTCGACGCCGAAGATCTCGGCGATCCCCTCCCACACCCACACGAGGCCGAGCGCGGCCCACACGCCCCACGCCGCGAAGCTCACCATGAAGAAATAATCGCGGTCGCGCACTTCGCGCGGGATGCTCTCGCCGAGTTCGGGCGCCTGCGAATTGCCGAACTTGAAATTGAGGTAGAAGATGAGCACCAGCGTGATCGTGAACATGAACGTCGCGAAGTACCACCAGCTGCGCCGGTCGCGCTTGAAGTGCACCCAGCCGCCGAAGATGCCGAGGATGAAGAACACGCCGGCGAGCGTGCTCTGCCACATTGCGCTGGCCGCCGTGGGGATCGGATCGCGGAACCACTGCCACTTGAAGTAGAACCAGTACATGCCGAGCTGGCCGTAGAGATGCGCGGCGATCGGCGGCATGGTGAATCCGTTCCACTTGAAATCGAAGCCGAAGAACGGCGCCTGACGGTCGAGCAGCGGCGGCTTCGCGTACTGCACGCGATTGAAATTGTCCCAGAAGGCGTTCCACGTGGTGGGCTCGCCTTCGTTGATCGGCGGGAAGTGCGCCGCGCGGATCGGCTGCGTGAGGAAGGGCGACATGCCGAGCAGCAGCGCGCCGACGCAGGCGAGCACGAGCTTCCACTGCATGATCTTCGCGGGGCGCCGCGTGAAGACGGCCGCGAGCACCGCCGGCCCCGCGAGGAATCCCATCATGTGGTTCGCGTAGCCGAGCCCGCCGAGGTATGCGATGAGCACGAGCGTCTTGTCGGCGTTCGGACTGTCGGGATCGTCGCTCCAGCGCACGGTGAGCCACGAGATGATCGCGAGGCCCGAGCGCGGCTACGGTGTACACCTTCTCGTTGACGACGCTCTGGTTCCACACCGTGAACGCCGTTGCGCCGATCACCGCCGCGAGCACGCCGCCGGTGATCCGCTCCCATCGCTCGGGCAGCCAATTCACCAGCACACGCTCGGCGATCAGGAACCACATCATCGGCGCTGAGCGCGCTGCAGATGGCGGCGAGGAGATTCACCTTCACCGCGACGCTCAGGCCGCCGAGCGGCAGGATCGCGAACGTGCGCCCGAGGAGCACGAAGAGCGGATTGCCGGGCGGGTGGGGAAGGCCGAAGACGTACGCCGCCGAGATGTACTCACTCGTGTCCCACATCGCCGTGCTCGGCGCGAGGGTGAGACAGTAGAGTATGAAAACGGCCAGCGCGGTGAGTGCGGCGGCCAGGTAACTGGGGCGGTAATCGAGTTCCGCGGAATTTTCGGGGGGCATTCCCTAAAGATTACACGCCACTCACGTCGAGTCTAGCTCCGACTACCGAACGGCGTGAGTCGCACCCCGAACGCCGTCATTGGTCACCCGAACTCCGCGTGTGGCGTATGACGTGTGGTAACATTGGTGGCGTTCTTGGGGTGGCCTTACCAACGCCGCGGTCGCCGTTACCACACGTCAGACGCCACACGCGGAGTTCGGGTGACCAAGAACGGACTTGGGGGTGCGACGCACGCAGTTAGTGCCGGAAAAGCCGCGTCCCGGTGAATACCATCGCGATCCCCTTCTCATTCGCTGCCGCAATGACTTCATCGTCCCGCACCGATCCGCCCGGCTGCACGATGGCGGTGATCCCCGCTTCCGCCGCGGCGTCCACTCCATCACGGAATGGGAAGAACGCATCCGAGCCCAGCACGGCGCCCGCGGTCGCGTGTCCCGCGTTGCGTGCCTTGTGCACCGCGAGGAAACTCGCGTCCACGCGTGACATCTGCCCCGCGCCGATGCCGATGGTCGCGCCGTCGCGCGTGAGCACGATCGCGTTCGACTTCACGCTCGCCACGGCGCGCCAGGCGAACAGCAGATCGGTGCGCTCCGCTTCCGACGGCGCGCGGCGCGTCACCACCTGCCATGTGTCGGCGTTGGTCTCGGTCGACGGCCGCTCCTGCACGAGCACGCCGGCGCGCACGCGTTTGAAATCGAGTGCGGGCTCGCCCCACTTCGCCTTCCCCTCGAGCACGCGCAGATTCTTCTTGCGGCCGAGGATCTCGATGGCGGCGTCGCTGAACTTGGGCGCGACGACGCATTCCACGAAGAGCGCCGCCACCGCGTCGGCGGCCGCTTCGTCCACCGGCACGGTGAACGAGATCACGCTGCCGAACGCGCTCTGCGGGTCGCACGCGAGCGCCTTCTGGTACGCTTCGAGCGCGCTCTCGCCCGTCGCGAGTCCGCACGGCGTGGTGTGCTTGATGATCGCGCAGCACGGCTCGTCGCCGAACATGTCACTCGCCAGCAGCGCGCCTTCGAGGTCCAGCAGATTGTTGAAGCTCAGTTCCTTGCCGCCCTTCTGCACGAGCCCCGCGAGGCCGGCGCCTTTCCGTTCCGTGTAGAACGCGGCCTTCTGGTGCGGATTCTCTCCGTAGCGCAGCCCCTGCGCGCGCTCGAAGCTCAACACCACGCGCTCCGGGAACAATTCTCCGCGCGTGCGCGCGAACCATGCTGCAGATGGCGCCGTCGTACGAACCGGTGTGCGCGTACGCTTTCTCCGCGAGCATCCGGCGCAGCTCGAGGTCGTCGTCCTTGGCCGCGACGGTCGCGAGCACGCGCGTGTAATCCGCCGGATCCACCACCACGTACACGCTCGCGAAGTTCTTCGCGGCCGACCGCAGCATGCTCGGCCCGCCGATGTCGATGTTCTCGATCACCTCGTGCTCGGCCACACCCGGCTTGGCCGCCGTCTCGCGGAACGGATACAGATTCACCACCACGAGATCGATCGGCGTGATCTTGTGCTCGGCGAGGGCCTTCATGTGCTCGGGCACGTCGCGCCGCGCGAGCAGCCCGCCGTGCACCGCGGGGTGCAGCGTCTTCACGCGGCCGTCGAGCATCTCGGGGAACCCGGTGACCTCGCTCACGTCGCGCACGGCGAGATTCGGCCTCGCGCAACACGCGCGCGGTGCCGCCGGTGGAGATGAGTTCCCAGCCCAGGCCGGCGAGCGCCCGCGCGAAGTCGACGAGTCCGGTCTTGTCGGAAACGGAGAGCAGGGCGCGGGGCATCGGAATCCTAAGGTGTGGTGGCGAGCGTCTGGACGACGCGTCCGAGCGCGAGGATGTCGGCGAGATCGACCGTTTCGGCGGGCGAGTGCGCGTAGCGGAGCGGCCACGCCACGGGAACGTCCACCGTTCCAAAGCGAACGTACTCGCTCCCGTCGTTCCCGCCGTTCGTGGTCCCGTACTGGAAGGGGATGTTCGCCGCCTTCACGATCTTCATGAGGCGGGCGAGTTCATCCGGCGGCGTGACGCTCGAATTGTCGAGCGCGCGCGCCACCGCGCCGTCGCCGAGCGGGGCATAGGCGAAACGCTGGTTCTCGAGCGGCGAGTCGCTGCTCACGAAGGTATCCACGGCGTACACGCGCTTCACGCCGCGCGGATGATCGTTCGCGAATGCGCGCGCGCCCTCGAGACCCACTTCTTCGCGCGTGCTGAACACCCAGTACGTCTTGCGCGTGAGCGTGCTCGGCTCGATGTGCCGCAGCGCGAGAATGAAGCTCGTGCAGCCGGCGCGATCGTCGATGCTGCGCGCCGTGAAGCGCGACGAGGCGAGACGCGTCGCGGTCTTCACGCCGGTGATCGTCGTGCCCACGCTCACGCCCTTCGCCATGAGCCCGGCAGAATCCATGCCGAACCACGCTTGCATGGACGGCGGCTGCTTGGTCGTGCCCGTTTTGCGCGGCAGGAACACGCCGTTCATTGGCGCGCCCTTCGCGACGTGCATGATCGCGGGCTGTCCCTCCCAGAGCGAGCGGAAGAACCCGCCGCGATTCGCGAGCGTGATCGTGCCGTCATGGTCGATCTTCTGCACGGTGAAGCCGATCTCGTCCATGTGCGCGATGAACACCACGGTGTCCTTCTCGGGGCCGGCGGCCACGATAAGTTGCCCGCGCTGTCCACGGTCGCGACGTCCTGCGCCCATTTGGGGAGCAGCTTCTTCACGGCGTCGCGCATCAGCCCTTCATTGCCCGACACCGAGTACACGTTCGTGAATGTCGCGAGCACATCCGCCGCCTCAGTGAGCGAGTCCTTTCGGATCGCATCGTTGGGCACGCGCGGCGTGAGCGCGAGGATCGACGCCGGCGCATTCACGCCGGCGGCCTTCGCCGCCGCGGCCGCGTAGGCCAACACGTCCTGATCGCGCACCGTTTCCGCGAGCGAGTTCGGGTTCATCGGCCGCATTGCGATCACGGTCACGACGCCCTTCGAGCCGGCTGCGCCGGTGTATGTCGCGCCGTACGGCGGCGGCGCCATGCGCGTCACGAATGGCGACGTGCTGTCGCCCATGATAGCCTTCGCCGTATCCGCGCGGCCGACACTCGGCGCCGCAATGAAAACAGAATCGACGTCGCCCAACTGGAACGTGACCGCGCCGAGTCCGGCCCACGCGAATCCGCCTTGCACCGTGAGCGCGTATACCGTTTCGCCCGTCTTCGGCGCCGCGCCCATCGCGAGCGTCGCGACCGCCGCACAACCCGCGCGCGCCGCGGCGAACGGGCCCGACGTGTAGCCATTGAACGTCGTCTTCGGCCAATCGCGCACTACGCCATCGAGCATCGCGATCCCCATCTGCGCGACCTCGGCGCGGTTCTTCGCGCCGACATCGACCCAGAGTTCCTCTACGGTGGCCGGCGCATCCGACGGTAGCCGGCCGCGCCAGAGGTGCGTGCTGCGCACCGCCGTCACCGCGGGCAGCCAGCCGCCGTTGGTCACGATGCGCACGCGCTGTCCTTCGAAATATTGAGTCCCACATGATGCCGCGCGGGCCCCAGTTGCCGGCTTCGTGCAGGCGCAGATAGCCATCATCGGTGATCTCGCTCACGGCGAACGTCGGCGTGTCCATCGCGCAGGCGACGACGCGCCGCGGACGGCCTTTGCCCTTGCGGATGATGAGATTGCCGAGGCCATCGCGCGTCCATCCTTGCTGCGTCTGCTGGACGATCTGCATCGCGGTCGGCCTCGCGGCCGGTGGGCGCGTCGAGGCCGATCCAGCTGGCGAGGGCGTCGCCGCTGCCCTGCGCATCCTGCGCGCGGCGCGGCGATCGTGAACATGGCGGCGAGCGCCGCCACGAATGCGCTACGGAGCGAGCGCGGAATCGATCTCATTGGCGAGCTCATCGTCCTCCTGCGGTTGTATCGCGAATGCCGCGCGGCTCACCGCGTGGCGCAACATGCCCGTGACTTTCCCGTCGGGGCCGAGCCCGATCTGCTTGCGTCCCACCGCCGCGACCACGCGCGGCAGCAGTAGATGCTCCACGCGCAGCACACGCGCGGCGAGCGTGTCCACAGTGTCATCGCCGAACACCGGCACGGGCCACTGCGCGATGATCGGCCCGCGATCATAGTGCTCGTCCACAAAATGCATCGTGACACCGGTGACGCGCGCGCCCGATGCGAGCACCGCCTCGTGGATCTTCTTGCCGTACATCCCCTTGCCGCCGAACGCGGGCAAGGAGCGACGGATGCACGTTGATCATCGCGCCCTTGATACGCCTTCACCACGCCGCTCGGCACGAGCTTCAGGAATCCGGCGAGCACCACGAGATCGATCTCGGCCTGCTGCAGCTGCATTGCGAGTCCGACGCTCTCGCCCGTGCCCTCATCGATGGTGACCGCGTGGATCTTGTGCTCCGCGCGCGTACGTGAGCGCGCCGGCGTCGGGACGGTCGGCGAGCACGAGCGTGACGCGAACGCCGCGGGAGCGGCTGTCGTGCGTGAGATATTCGTGCAATGCGCGGAGATTGGAGCCGCGCCCGGATGCCAGCACCGCGACTCGGGTCGCCATGGGCCGTGATGTTAGCGGCTGGCGCGCAGGCTGTCGAGTGCGCGCGTGACCGCGGCATCGAGGTCGGTCGCGACGAAGAATCGTTCGCCCGCGGTGACGACATTGGCGCTCGGCGTCTCGAAGCCGCGGCACGAGGATGCCGTGCGCGCCGAACGCGGCCGCGGGCTCGATGTCGCGCAGCCGGTCGCCGATGAACCACGACCGCGCGAGGTCGAGATCGTGATCCGCTGCTGCCTGACGGAAGAGCAGGGTGCCGGGCTTGCGGCACTCGCACTCGGTTTCGGGCGCGTGCGGGCAATGGTACGTGGCGATCGATGTGCGCCGCCGCGCTGGCAGGAGCTAGCTCGAGCACGCGCTTGTTCACGTTCTCGTAATCGGCCTCGGTGTAGCGCCCGCGTCCGATCCCGCTCTGGTTCGTGACGACGATGAGCGGCACGCCCGCCTCGTTGATGCGCGCGATCGGGACCGACACGCCCTCGAGCAGCGACACGTCCTCGGCGACGCGAGATGTAGCCGGTGTCCGCGATGATCGTGCCGTCACGGTCGAGGAAGATCGGCGGGCTGCGGGCTCATGCGAGGGCGCGGGCGAGAGCGTCGGCGAGGAGGGCGTCGTCGCCCGGCGGCACCGAGCGACAGATCGAGCAGGAGCTGGCCATCCATGATACGCGCCGATCACCGGCACGCTGTCGGGCGCGCAGCCGCGCCTCGAGCGCCTCGGCGTCGCCGCGCGAGCGCGATCGCGGCGCTCGGGATACGCGCCGCCGGGAAGGCGCCGCCGCCCACGCTGGCTTCGCTCTCGATCACGCTCGCGTGCTTGCCGAGCTTCGCGGCGATCGCGCTGCGCGCGAGGCGCGGATCTCGTCCACCGGCGCCGTCAGCATCGCGAGCGCGGGGATCTCGCGCCGCGCGCGCTCGGGCTCGCGGTAGAGCGCGAGCGTCGCCTCGAGCGCGGCGAGCGTGAGCTTGTCCACGCGCAACGCGCGCGTGAGCGGATTCGATCGCAGGCGCGACACGACCGCCGCGCGGCCGAGGATGATCCCGGCTTGCGGGCCGCCGAGCAGCTTGTCGCCGCTCATCGTGATGACGTCAGCGCCGGCGCGCACGGCTTCGAACGCGATCGGCTCACCACTCAGTCCCCACGCCGATAGGTCGATGAAGAGCCCGCTGCCCAGGTCGTGGATGAGCGCGGCGCCGCGCGATTGCGCCGAGCGGCGCGAGCTCGCCGCACGTCGACCTCCGCGGTGAATCCTTCCATCGCGAAATTCGAGCGGTGCACCTTCACGATCGCGCCGGCGTGCGCGCCGAGAGCCCGCGCGAATAATCCTCGAGATGCGTACGGTTCGTCGTGCCCACTTCCACGAGGCGGGCGCCGCTGCGTTGCCATGATGTCGGGGATGCGGAAGCTGCCGCCGATCTCCACGAGTTCCCCGCGGCTCACGATGGCGTCGCGCCCGTCCGAAAGCGTATTGAGCGCGAGCAACAGCGCCGCCGCGCCATTGTTCACTACGAGAGCGTCCTCGGCGCCCGTGAGCTCACGCAGCAGCGCCACGCAATGCGAGTAGCGGCTGCCGCGCTCGCCACGCGTCGAGATCGTACTCCAGATTCGCGTAGCCGGCGGCGGCCTGCGCAACGGCTTCGATGGCGGCAGGAGCGAGCGGCGCGCGGCCGAGGTTCGTGTGGAGGACCACGCCGGTCGCGTTGATCACGCGGCGCAAGGAAGGGCGCTCGCGCGTGGCGAGCGCGTCGCGCACGGCGGCCGTCCACGCGGCGTCAGTGGCCGGCGCGTTCGCGAGCGAGTCGCGCGCGGCGTCGACAGCGTCGCGCACGGCAGCGGTGACCACTTCCCGGGGCGAGTTCGCCAGCAGCGCCTGCACGCCGGTGCTCTCGAGCAGCGTGCTCACGCTCGGCAATCCGCGACGCTCGTCGCCGTCGCGCTTCATTGCGTGGGCGGCTTCACGGGAGGCGGTCCGGGTGGTGCGATCCCTTTCAACTTGCCGGTGCTGTCGCGTCCGAGGCCCGTCTTCGTCGTGTCCTTCGGCACCGGCTTGGGATACTGCACCGTGCGCAGTGAGCTGGCCGTGTCGCCGAGGAGGTTCTTCACGTCGTGCGCTTCGAGGCGGTACCACGTGCCCGTCGCGAGCGCCTTGGCGGGCGCGATGAGATACTCGCTGTTCGGCAGCGCGCGCGTCGGCACGGGCGGCGGGGCCTTGGGCACCGTGTCCTTGAGCGCGGCGGCCACGGAGTCCTGCTTCTTCCGGCGGATCGCGGCGGTGTCCTTCTTCGCGAGCGTATCGGCCTTGATCAGGGAATCGGTGCGCTCCTTATCGTACTCGCGCCATGGCCGCACGAGGCGGATCGGGAGCACCGTGGAATCGCCGGAGCGCAGAACGAAGTTACTCGTGTCGAGCTGCTGCGAGATGAGCACCGGTTTATCGAACGTCACCTTGATCGCGAGCGAATCGCGGATCTCGAGGCCCGAGATGCGCGGGCCGAGCGAGTCGTGCACGAACGTGTAGAGGTCCATTGACAGCGTGTCGGTGAGATTCACCGCCACGGTGTCCCATGGCTCGCGCGGATCGAGCGCGCGATTGCTGTTGAGATCGGCCACGCCGCGGATCGTCATGGGGCCGGCGCGCATCGTGCCCAACTGATAGCGCCCGCTCGAATCGGCGAGCGTGATGTATTGCGTGCTGTCGGGCGGCAGGAAGATCTGCACCAGAGCATTGGGGACCGGTTTGCCCGTGGCCCAATCGAACACCGCACCGTGGATCAGCGTGCCGGGGATGAACGACCCGGTGGAGAAGATGATCACGATCGGGCGTTTGATCACGTTTCCATGCAGATCCGCGAGGCCCGGGCGGAGCGTGACCGTGTACGCGGTGATCGGCTTCCAGGCGCGCTGCCCGCGGATTTCGAGGCGGTCGCGGTGCCACCCTACTTTCGGCTCGCCGTCGCGGGGCGAGATGAGCACGAGGCCGGCGAGATTCTGCGCGGCGCCGGCGGGACGCTCGCGACACCACTTCATCGAAGATCAGCGTGACGTTCTTGCCGCGGTAATTCACGGCGCCGCTCTCGGGCGCGACCGAGTCGAGTACTGCCGGCGTGTGCCGCGGCGGTCCGCCCGGCGGGAAGCCTTGCTGGGCGCACGCGGCCGCGAGCGCCGCGGCGATCACGAGCGCTAGTCGCCGCACAGCGCCTTCTTCTTCGCCGCGAGCTGCTCGCGGCGGGTGCGCCACTCGCCGAGTTTCTTGCGTTCGCTCTCGACGACCTCGGGTTTCGCGCGCGCTGTGAAGTTCTCATTGCCCAGGCGCTGCTCGAGGTTGGCGAGTTGCTTTTCGAGTTGGGAGAGCTCGTCGCCGAGCTTCGCGCACTCCTTGCCGACATCCACTGTGCCGGCAAGCGGGACGATCGCTTGCGAGCCGTCGGAGAGGAGTACGTGCGCCGCCGCGCCCGACAGCGGCGATGCGCTGACGGAGACATTCGCGCGCGCGAGCCGGCCGATCAGCGCCGACTCTTCGGTGAGAATGGTCCGTGCCGATGCGTTCGCGCCCACGAGCACCGCCTCGATGGTCTTGCCCGGCGGAATGTTGTAGTCCGCGCGCACCTGGCGAATGGCTGTCACCGCTTCGCGCGCGAGCTCGAACTCGGTCGCGCGCTTCGAGTCGATGCCGCGCCTCGTGGGCCACGCCGCCGTCGCGAGGAATTCGCCGTCTTTGCGTCCCGGCAGCCGCTGCCAGAGCGTCTCGGTGATGAACGGCACCACCGGATGCAACAACCGCAGCGCGTTGTCGAACACATGCACCAGCACCGCGCGCGCCGTATCGCCGTCCTCGCCGCCCGCCGCGATCCGCGCCTTCGTGGTCTCCACGTACCAGTCGGCCACTTCATTCCACACGAACCGCCGCGCGACCTCGGTGAATTCGGAGAGCCGCAGTCCCGCGTTCAGCTGCGACTCCGTCCAGCGGCCACCGGTCGGTCGCGCGGGTCCGAGCGCATAGTCGCATTCCGCGATCGCCGCATCGAGCCGCCCGAGGATCCATTCGTCCGCGCGCGTGAGCTTGAGAGTCTTCCCGCGTCCAACGTCCAACGTCTCAGTCTGCTTTTCCCCGACACTCGAAAGCAGGAATCGTCCGATATTCCAAAGCTTCGTCGCGAAATTCCGTCCCGGCGCGAAGCTCGCTTCGAGGTTGTTCGGATCGAGCATCACATCCGCGCCCATGCCGAGCCCTGCGATCACGGTGTAGCGCAGCGCATCGGCGCCGTACAGCCGCACCACATCGAGCGGATCGATGCCGTTGCCGAGCGACTTCGACATCTTCACGTGGTCCATGTCGCGCACGGTGCCGGTGAGCGCCACGGTGTGGAACGGCGCGCGCCCCATGAACTTGAATCCCGCGAAGACCATGCGCGCCACCCAGAAGAACAGGATCTCCGGCGCGGTGACGAGCACATCGGTCGGGTAGAACGCCTCGAGATCTGTCGTCTCGTCGGGCCAGCCGAGCGTGGAGAGCGGCCAGAGCCAGCTCGAGAACCAGGTGTCGAGCACGTCGGGATCCTGACGCACGGCGCCGCCGCACTTCGGGCATTTCAGCACGTCCGCGCGACTCACGATCGGTTCGCCCTCGCACGCTGTCGCAGTACCACACAGGAATGCGGTGGCCCCACCAGAGCTGGCGCGAGATGTTCCAGTCGCGGATGCCCTCGAGCCAATTCACGTACACCGCGTGCCAGCGCTCGGGCGCGATGCGGATCGTGCCGTCGCGCACCGCTTCGAGCGCGGGTTCGGCGAGCGGCTTCATCTTCACGAACCATTGGTCGGACAGGCGGGGCTCCACCACCGTGTCGCAGCGGTAGCAGTGGCGCACGCTGTGGCGATGCGGCTCCACTTTCACGAGGCGCCCGCTCTCCTTGAGCATCGCCACCGATCTCTTCGCGCGCGTGGAAGCGGTCGGCGCCTCTGAGCGCGGCGGGCACGCGTCCCGCGGCGTCGGCGCCTTCGTTCATCGCGCCGGTCTCGTCGATCACGATCGGCATCGCGAGCTTGTGGCGGAGGCCCACTTCGAAATCGTTCGCGTCGTGCGCGGGCGTGATCTTCACGACGCCCGTGCCGAACTCGGGATCGGCGTACGCGTCGGCGATCACCGGGATCTCGATGTTCACGATCGGCAGAATGACCATCTTGCCGACGAGCGACGCGTAGCGCTCGTCGTCCGGATTCACCGCCACCGCCACGTCGCCGAACATCGTCTCGGGGCGCGTCGTGGCGACCGTAACGCTCGCGACTCGGGTCGCCCGCCACCGGGTACGCGATGTGATACAGCCGGCCGTCGGTCTCCACCGGCTCGGCCTCTTCATCGCTCAGCGACGTGAGACAGCGCGGGCACCAATGGATCACGCGGTGCCCCTTGTAGATCAGGCCGTCCTCGTAGAGGCGCACGAACGCCTCGCGCACGGCGCGCGACAATTCGGGCGACAGAGTGTACGCCGTGCGCGTCCAGTCGCAGCTCGCGCCGATCGCCTCGAGCTGCTTGAGGATCACGCGCCCCGTCTCGGCGACGAACGTCTCCGTACGCTTGACGAACGCGTCGCGGCCGACGTCCTCCTTCATTTTCCCCTCGGCGGCGAGCTGCTTCTCGATCACGTTCTGCGTGGCGATGCCCGCGTGATCCGTGCCCGGCACCCAGAGCGTCTCGTCGCCCGCCATCCGGCGCCAGCGCACGATCACATCCTGCACCGTGTTGTTGAGCCCGTGCCCCATGTGCAACACCGCCGTCACATTCGGCGGCGGGATCACGATCACGAAGGGATCGCGCGTGCCGCCCGCGCGTTTCGAGTGATCGGCGTGCGCAGTGAAGACGCCCGCGGCTAACCAGCGGTCGTAGATCGCACGTTCGATTTCGGCTGCGTTGTACTGCGGGGAAAGATCGGGGGGCATCGTCTAGGAAGCTAACGGTGCGCGGAAGGGGGCACCACTAACTACTCGCCACTGACTGAACTGCGTACCTGGTCACCCGAACGCCGCGTGTGGCGTGTGACGCGTGGTACCAGCAACGGCGGCCTTGGTAGCGGCACGCGCCGGTGATCGCCGCGCAGTCGGGGTGCCATCTCCGCCCGTGTGGTTACTACACGTCAAACGCCACAAGCGGAGTTCGGGTGACCAAGTACGCAGTTGTGGGTTAGACGCGCTCCTTCATTTCCTCAGCGCCCATCGCCTCCGGATCCCCCACCATCAACTCATTCACCACTGTCTCCACCCCCGGCACCCGTCGTGCCACGGCCGTCGCTCTCATCCGCTCCGATTTCGAACCGACCCACCCCGCCAATTCCACGACCGATTCCGACGTCGCCTCGATGTCCACGGCGCGGTCCTTCAGCACCGGATCCGCAATGAACGCGGCCAGCACGCGCGCTTCGAGCGCCTCGGTATCCTCGGCGGTCGCGGATTCTTCGACCTCATCGCCCCACTCGTAGTCGAATTCCTGGGCGCCGGCGAACGCTTCATCCGCGAATTCGCGAATGGCGTCCAGACTGAAGCCGCCTTTCCCGATCGCGGTCTTCAGCCGCTTCCGAATACCCTTCACGCCGCCGAGCTTATGTGACAAGAGGACGCCGAGCGCGACGCCGGCGAGCGCGCCCGTGAGCGCGGCGACGAGCGTGCTGTTCGAGATTCCTTGGGGTTCCCGGCGATAGCGCGGCATACTTCGCTGTGGCGATGAGGGTGGCCGAACGATAACTTGTCGTGGCGCGCTCAGCGAGTGGCGCGCCGTCTCACACTCCCGCGATGATCGACTCTCCGAACGCCGAGCTGACGCTCACGCTCCCCGACGGTTCCGCGCGCCGCGTGCCCTACGGCACGCTGCCGCGCGACGTGGTCGCCGGCATCGGCGCGGGATTGCTGCGCGCCGCGGTGGCCGTGCAGCTCGACGGCAACATCCAGGATCTCGTGACGCCGCTGCGTTCGAGCGGCGCGTTCCGCGTGCTGACCGAGAAGGACGCGCCCGCGCTCGACGTGCTGCGCCATTCGGCGGCGCACTTGCTCGCGACCGCGGTACGCCGCCTGCGCCCCGACGCGAAGATCGGCTTCGGTCCCGCGATCGACGACGGCTTCTACTACGACTTCGAGGTCGCGCAACCATTCACGCCCGAGGATCTCGAGGCGTTCGAGAAGGAGATGAAGAAAGCGGCGGGAGAGAAATTCCCCTTCGTGCGCGAGGAAGTGAGCCGCACGCAGGCGCAGCAGAAGTTCGCCGATGATCCGCTCAAGCTCGAGCGGCTCTCGGAGCTGGGGAACGACGAGGTGATCTCCGTCTATACGGACGGGCCGTTCTTCGATCTCTGCCGCGGCCCGCACGTGCCCGACACGTCGCGCATCAAGCACTTCAAGCTCCTGCACACGGCGGGCGCGTATTGGCGCGGCGACGAGCATCGCCAGATGCTGCAGCGCATCTACGGCACCGCGTGGTTCACGAAGGACGAGCTCGACGCGTACCTGGTGCGCATCGAAGAGGCCAAGAAGCGTGATCACCGCACGCTGGGGCGCGAGCTTGATCTGTACTCCACCGATCAGCGCGTCGGGCCCGGGCTCATCCTCTGGCATCCGCGCGGCGCGGTGATCCGCAACGAGATCGAGAACTACGAGCGCGATCTGATCACGCGCCACGGCTACGATCTCGTGTACACACCGCACATCGTGAGCGAGAAGCTGTTCGAGATCTCTGGGCACTTGGTGAATTTCAAGGACGGGATGTTCAGCGCGATGGACGTGGACGGGAACAATTATCGTCCCAAGCCGATGAATTGCCCGGGCCACATCTGCATCTATCAGTCGCACCAGCGCTCGTATCGCGATCTGCCCCTGCGCTTCGCCGAATTCGGCACGGTGTACCGCTACGAGCGGAGCGGCGTGCTGCACGGCATGCTGCGCGTGCGCGGGTTCACGCAGGACGACGCGCACGTGTTCTGCACGCCGGAGCAGGTGCCGCGCGAGATCGAGCGATTGCTCGATCTCGTGGACGAGATGCTCAAGACCTTCGGCTATCCGTACACCATTGAGCTTTCCACCATGCCCGACAATGCGCTTGGCACCGCCGAGGTGTGGGCGCACGCCGAGAAGACACTCGCGGATGTGCTGAACGCGCGCGGGCAGAAATTCGCGATCGACGCGGGCGGCGGGGCGTTCTACGGGCCCAAGCTCGATTTCAAATTGATCGACGCGATCGGGCGCAGCTGGCAGGGTCCCACCGTGCAGCTGGATTTCAACCTGCCCGAGCGCTTCCAGCTCGAGTTCGTGGGCGCGGACAACAAGATGCACCGGCCGGTGATGCTGCATCGCGTGCTCGTCGGGAGCATGGAGCGGTTCGTTGGCGGGCTCATCGAGCACTACGCGGGGAATTTCCCGCTCTGGCTCGCGCCGGAGCAGGTGAGCGTCATTCCGATCTCTCCCGAACTCGGCGATGCCGCGCGCTCGCTCGTGGAGAAATTGAAGGCGGCCGGACTCCGCGTGGGCTTCGACGCCGAACTGCGCGAGGATTATCGCGAGCGCATCAAGCTCGCGTCGCAGCTCAAGGTGCCGTACATGGCGATCCTCGGGAAGCGCGAGGCGGAGGCGGGCACGGTGACGCTGCGTGCGCGCGGCGCGGAGAAGACGCAGACGACGATGCCCGTCGATGAAGCGGTCGCGAAGCTCAAGGCGGAGATGGAGACGCGGGCTGTGACTGCTTGAACTACAGGGGCGGGCTGTTGGCTGTCGGCTGTTGCGTGCTGCTGTCAGCACGCCGCGGCAGTTCCAACGCCAATCCCACAGTTGTCTGTATTGACCCCGGCCATCCCTCCGAAGTGAGCCTCGGCAACGAGCGGCTCAACGGCACTACCGAGGTGCACGTCGCGTGGATGGTGGCGCTGAAGCTTCGCGCAGACCTCGAGGCGCGCGGCATCTCCGTCTGCATGACCAAGGGCAAGCAGGATACGCTCGTTCGAAATCGCGACCGCGCCGAGATCGCGAACCGCGCCGGTGCATCAGTGCTCGTGCGATTGCATTGCGACACGGGGCGCGACAGCGGATTCGTCGTGTACTATCCCGATCGCGAGGGCACCACCGATGGGAAGACCGGGCCCAGCGCCTCAGTTCGCGCGGCCAGCGACAGCGCCGCGATCGCGATCCACTCCGCCATGGCAGAGGCGCTCGAGGGCTATCTCCACGACGGCGGCATCCTCGGTGACTCCAAGACATATGTAGGAAGCAAGCAGGGAGCGCTCACGGGCTCGATTTTCTCTGAGGTGCCCGTTGTCACCGTCGAGTTGGTGGTGCTGTCGCACGAGCGGGATGCGAGGTTCATCGAGAGCGACAGCGGCGTCGCGCTCACGTCAAACGCGATCGCGATCGGAGTCGCACGGTTCGTAGCGGCGGCGCATTGAGCCGACGCTGAGCGCCGGAGGTGCGTCTACGACGACTACTTCTCGAGCGTGTAGTCATGCACCATGCTGAAATGTCCCGTCGTGGGCGGCGCGGGATAGTTGATCCGCAAATGGAGGACGTTTCCCGCGACCGCCCCAAGCGGGCCGGCCATGTCCTCGTTGTACAGCGAGTCACCGCTGCGAGTGTACCTGATGTAAACGAGTATCGGCGTTGGCGTGCTCACGACGTGACCGGGCGCGTCCACGACATCCAAGCGCGTCGTCAACCAGATCGTGTCCGGCGCGACGAATTCCGCTGTCCCGCCGATGATCCGCGCGTGAGGGAAGGGATGCGTCTGGGCCGCTGAATCGTATTGCATCGGCGGTAGATGCCCGTCGACGGTCACGATGGTGAACGTCCCGTCGAGTGTGAGCGGTTCCGTCGGCACATTCGAGCACGTCGATGCCCCGGCGATAGCCGCCACGGCCGCCGCGAACATGATGCCCTGCCAACGCTGAGAATTCCGCACGCTCGCCTCGAAGTGTGACTCATCCGCATCATGCTCTGTGGTAGTGCCCATGCGCAACCCGAACGCAGACCGGATGTTCAGAGGCCGCTAATGGAGCGTCCGGCTCGTGGCGGACGCACGCCCAATCATGTCAATCATGTCAATCCTGTCCAAAGCCATTTTGACAGGATTCACACGACTCACATGATTCGCGCGCACGTTGTTGCCGCTCCCCGCGCCGACTAGCTTTGAGCATGTCCGAAAAGGCCCGTCTCCCCGTCATCCTGTCCGCGGTACGTACGCCGATCGGCAAGTTCCTCGGCGGTCTCTCGTCCTTCAGCGCGCCGGAACTCGGCGCCGCGGCCATTCGCGCCGCGATCGCCCGCAGCGGCGATCCCGGCGTCCGACGTCGATGAAGTGATCATGGGCCACGTCGTGCAGGGCGGTTCCGGCCAGGCCCCCGCGCGACAGGCCGCGATCAAGGCCGGCGTCCCCGGCGTCGTGCCCGCGATGACCATCAACAAAGTCTGCGGCTCGGGACTCAAAGCGGTCATGCTCGCCGCGCAGTCGATCAAGGCCGGCGATCAGCACGTGGTGGTCGCGGGCGGCCAAGAGTCGATGTCCAACGCCGCGTTTTACGTGTACGGCATGCGCGCCGGCGTGAAGTTCGGCGACCAGAAGCTCGTGGACGGTCTCATCAAGGATGGTCTCTGGGATTCGTTCAACGACGTGCACATGGGCGGTCTCGCCGAGTACACCGCGCGCAAAGCGCATCTCACGCGCGCGATGCAGGATGAGTTCGCGCTGAGCTCGCACCGCAAGGCGGTGGCCGCAATGGACCACGGCCGCTTCAGCGCCGAGATCGTGCCGATGGAGATCCCCGGCAAGAAGGGCCCGACGGTGATCAACACCGACGAATCGCCGCGTCGCGACACGTCGCTCGAGGTGCTCGCGAAGCTCAAGCCCGCGTTCCCGAACGACGCGCCGAAGGACATGAAGCCCGACGAACTCACGGTCACAGCCGGCAACGCGCCGGGGCTGAGCAATGGCGCGTCGGCGCTCGTGGTCACGAGCGAGGAATACGCTCGCGCGCGCGGACTCGGCATCATGGCGCGCATCACGGGCTACGCGACCGGCGGCGGCGAGCCGAGGGATCTCTTCTTCGCTCCGATATTCGCCGTGCAGAACCTGATGAAGAAGACCGGCATGAAGATCTCGGACTTCGATCTCATCGAGGCGAACGAAGCGTTCGCCGCGCAGGCGCTGGCGAACGGCAACGCGCTCAAGTGGGACTGGGAGCGCGTGAACGTGAACGGCGGCGCGATCGCGCTCGGGCACCCCATCGGGGCGAGCGGCGCGCGCGTGCTCACCACTTTGTTGTACGCGATGCGCGACCGCAAAGCGCGGACGGGTCTGGCGACCCTCTGCCTGGGCGGCGGCAACGCGGTGGCCCTCAGCGTGGAGGCGATCGACTGATGCAGCAATCGACAGTGGTGATCACCCGCGAACGCACGCCAGACCGCGTTCCTCGTGGTGGCGTTCGCGGGCGCGGCGGCGCTCGCGTCGCAGGTGGCGGTGCCGATCCCCGGCACGCCGGTGCCGCTCGCGCTCGCGCCAATGGCGGCGGTGCTCGCGGGATTGCTGCTCGGTCCGCGCGCCGGCGCGGCGAGCATGGCGCTGTATCTCGCGGCGGGCGCGGCGGGACTGCCGGTGTTCGCGCCGATCGGACTGCCGGGCATCGCGCGCCTCTTCGGGCCCACGGGCGGTTATCTCCTCGCGTATCCCTTCGCGGCCGCGCTCGCGGGTTACATCGCGCAGCGCGTGCCGAACATCGCGGGCCGCATCGGCGCGGCCGCGGCCGGCATGGTGATCATCCACGCGGGCGGCGTCGCGCAGCTCGCGCTGCTCACCGGTTCGGTGGCCACGGCCGCCGCGCTCGGATCGGCTCCATTCATTCTGGCCGACGCCGCGAAGTCGGTGGCGGCGGGCGTGATCGCATCGAGCCGCGCGCGCCGCGCGTGAACGGTCGCGCAGTGTTCTTCGCGCCGAGCGGCATGCTGCGTGCGCCTTGGCGCATCGCGGGCGCGACGGTGGTGTTCTTCGCGGCGTTCTGGATATCGCGGCGCGCGCGATCTCTCTGCGCGCGGCCGGCACATGCCGGATTTCTACTGGAGCATGTCGGCCGGCGTCGTGATGCTGCTCGTCGCCGGCGTGGGCCGCCAGCTTCGTCATGCTGCGTCTCGTGGACCGGCGCCCGTGGAGTAGCATTGGCCTCGGCCGCGCACAGGCGGCGCCGCGCACGCTCGCGAGTGGGGTTCGCGCTCGGCGCGCTCGGCATCCTCGTGCCGTCGGGCGTGTTGCTCATGTCGCACTATCTGGCGATCGGCGCGCCGGCGAATCCCGGCGGCACGTGGGCGGGCAACGCGCTCGCGCTTGCGATCGGACTCGCTGCCGGCCGCGCTCAGCGAAGAGTTGGTCAGCCGCGGCTACATCTTCGCGGCGATCCGCGAGAGCATCGGGCCGTGGTGGGCCATCGCGATCACGTCGGTCTTCTTCGCGTCGCTGCACTTGGGGAATCCCGGGGTCGGAGTGCGCGACGTGTCACTCGTCGCGCTGGCGGGCGTATTCCTCGGCGCGATCGTAGTGATCACGGGCTCGCTGTGGGCGGCGACGGCGGCGCATTTCGCATGGAATTGGGCGATGGGCGCGTTGCTGCATTCGCCGATCAGCGGCATCACGATGCCCGTCGTGCCGGGCTACGCGACCGAGAGCACGGGACCGGACTGGCTCACCGGTGGCGCGTGGGGACCCGAGGGCGGAGCGGCGGCGGCGGTGGGGATGTTCGCCGGGATCGCTGGCGCTCGTCGCGTGGAAGCGGCGCACGCCGCGCGCACCGGAGTTCGCGAATGGCTGATCGCGTCGCGGTGATCGGGGCGGGGCAGATGGGCAACGGCATCGCGCACGTGTGCGCGGCCGCCGGGCTCGACGTCGATGATGATCGACGTCGCGAAGGAAGCGCTCGCCAAGGGGCGCGCCACGATCGAGAAGAACATGGCGCGCCAGGTGCAGAAGGGCGCGCTCGACCGAGGACGCGCGCGCCGCCGCGCTCGGCAAACTCACCGAAGCGACGTCGCTCGACGCGGCGAAGAACGCCACCGTCGTGATCGAGGCCGCGAGCGAGAACGCCGACCTCAAGTTCAAGCTGTTCGCCGAACTCGACCGCATCGCGCCCGCCGACGCGATCCTCGCGACGAACACCAGCTCCATCTCGATCACCGAGATCGCGGCGCGCACCAAGCGCCCCGCGCAGGTGATCGGCATGCACTTCATGAATCCGGTGCCGGTGATGCAGCTCGTGGAAGTCATTCGCGGCCTCGCCACCAGCGATGCAGTCACGGCGCGCGTATTCGCTCTGTCCAAGCAGCTCGGCAAGACGCCGGTGGAAGTGAACGACTATCCCGGCTTCATCTCGAATCGCGTGCTGATGCCCATGATCAACGAGGCGGTGTACTGCGTCATGGAAGGCGTCGGCACCGCCGAGTCGATCGACACCGTGATGAAGCTCGGGATGAACCATCCGATGGGGCCGCTCGCGCTCGCCGATCTGATCGGCCTCGACACCTGCGTCGCGATCCTCGACGTGCTGCACACGGGACTCGGCGATCCGAAGTATCGCGCGTGCCCGCTGCTGAGGAAGTACGTCGCCGCCGGATGGCTCGGGAAGAAATCGGGGCGCGGTTTCTTCAAGTACGGGGCGTAGCGCATGTCCTGGGCGCTCATACCACTCACCGAGGATCAGCGTACCATCCAGCGGATGGTGCGCGACTTCGCGCGCGAACACATCGCGCCGTGCGCCGCGCAGTGGGACCGCGAGAGCTCACTTCGAGCGCAGCGTGATCGACCGGATGGGCGAGCTCGGCCTGCTCGGCATGATGCTGCCCGAGGAGTACGACGGGCTCGGGTCTCGACACCTGCACGTATCTCATGGCGCTCGAGGAGATCGCCGCCGCCGACGCGAGCATCGCCGTCGCGATGAGCGTGCACAATTCGCTGCCGACGCAGATGATCCTGCGGCTTCGGCACCGATGCGCAGAAGCAGAAGTTCCTGCGCCCGATGGCGCGCGGCGAGTTGCTCGGCGCGTTCGCGCTCTCGGAGCCCGAGGCGGGCTCCGATGCGGCATCGCTGACGCGCGCAGGCCGTGCGCGACGGCGATCACTGGGTGCTGAACGGCACCAAGAGCTGGGTGACGAACGGCGGCACGCGGCGATGTGATCATCGCCATGGCGCGCACCGACACGCCGGATAACCGGCGCGGCGCGCGCGGCATCGGCGCGTTCATCATCACGCCGGACCTGCCCGGATTCAGAGTGGGCAAGAAAGAGGACAAGATGGGACTGCGCGCCTCGCCGACGGTGAGCCTCCTGTTCGACAACATGCGCGTGCCCGCCGCGAATCTGGTCGGCGAAGCCGGGCAGCGGATTCGTCTACGCGATGCAGTCGCTCGACAACGGCCGCCTCGGCATCGCCGCGCAGGCCGTGGGCATCGCGCGCGCCGCCTTCGAGCATCAGCGTGCGCTACGCGAACGAGCGCAAACAGTTCGGCCAGTCGATCAATCAGTTCCAAGGCATCCAGTTCAAGCTCGCCGACATGGCGACGCGCATCGCGTCATCGCGCGCGCTGCTGTACATGGCCGCCGCCGCGAAGGATCGCGGCGGTTCCAATGCGCAGTTCAGCAGCATGAGCAAACTGGTCGCGAGCGAGACGGCGATGTGGGTCACGACGCAAGCGATGCAGATCTTCGGCGGCTACGGCTACATCAAGGAGTATCCGGTGGAGAGATTGTTCCGCGACGCGAAGGTCACCGAGATCTACGAAGGCACGTCCGAAATCCAGCGCATCGTGATCGCGAGAGAACTGTACGCGCAGAGTTAGACGTTCATCGTTCATCGTGCCTCGTTCATCGTAGGCGACTCCCGACTCCCGACTCCCGAGCCCTGAATGCCCTCGAAGCCAAAATCAAAGCCAGCCGCGATCCCTCTCTTTGAACGCCTCGCCGAGATGGGTCACGAGCAGCTCGTGATCTGCAGCGAGCCGTCCGCCGGCTACCGCGGCATCATCGCGATCCACAACACGACGCTCGGTCCCGCGCTCGGCGGCACCCGCTTCTGGAACTACGCGAGCGACGAGGAGGCGATCATCGACGCGCTGCGCCTCTCGCGCGGCATGACGTACAAGAATGCCGTGGCCGGACTCAACCTCGGCGGCGGCAAGTCGGTGATCATCGGCGACAACAAGACGCGCAATCGCGAAATGGTCTTCCGCGCGCACGGGCGCTTCGTCGAAGGACTCGGCGGGCGCTACGTGACCGCCGAGGATGTCGGCACGGGCACGAGCGACATGGACTTCGTGCACATGGAGACGGAGTACGTCACCGGCCTCGCGGGCCGCTCGGGCGATCCGTCGCCCGTGACCGCGCACGGCGTGTTCCGCTCGATCCAGGCGAGCGCGAAAGTGCGCTGGGGTCGCGTCAGCCTCGAGGGGAAGACGGTCGCGTGCAGGGCTCGGCCACGTCGGCTATTTCCTCGCGAAGGAGCTGCACGGCGCCGGCGCGAAGCTCATCGTCACCGACATCGACGGCGAGCGCGTGAACCGCGTGGTGAAGGAGTTCACGGCGAAGGCCGTCGCGACGAACGAGATCTACGGCGTAAGCGCGGACATCTTCGCGCCCTGCGCGCTCGGCGCGTCGATCAACGACAACACGATCCCGCAGCTCAAGGTCGAGATCGTCGCCGGCGCCGCGAACAACCAGCTGCTCGAAGAGCGCGCACGGCGAAGCGCTCGAGAAGCGGAAGATCCTCTACGCGCCCGATTTCGTGGCGAACGCCGGCGGCGTGATCAACGTGTACAGCGAGATCGCCGGCTGGATCCGCAGCGCGCGCTGCGCAAGGCGGACGAGATCTTCGCCACCACGCTCGGCGTGTTCGAGATCGCGAAGGCGGACAAGATCCCGACGTATCGCGCCGCCGACCGCCTGGCCGAGAAGCGGCTCAAGGCCGTGGGTGCGCTCGTGCGCACATGGCCGCAATGGCCGAATAAGTGAGCGACAAGCAGGAGACGATCCCGATCGCGAGCGACCACGCGGGCTTCGAAATGAAGGAGAAGCTCGCGGCGGCGCTGCGCGAACTCGGCTATGCGGTGCAGGACCTGGGCACGACGAGCGACGCGAGCACGGACTATCCCGACTTCGCGCATCCGCTCGCGAAGGAGGTCTCGAGCGGCGAGGTGAAGCGCGGCGTGCTGATGTGCGGCACGGGACTCGGCATGTGCTACGTGGCGAACCGGCATCCGCATGTGCGCGCGGCGGTGGCGTGGACGCCGGAGATGGCGGCGCTCGCGCGCCAGCACAACGATGCGAACGTGCTGGTGCTGCCCGCGCGGTTTATAACTGAAGAGCAGGGACGCGCGATCCTGAAGGCGTGGCTCGACACGCCGTTCGAGGGCGGGCGCCACGAGCGCCGCGTCGAGAAGATCGAACGCGAAGGCGGGAGAAGTGACCGACTGGGTGAACTGGGACCGCTGTCCGCCCGGTCCCGCGCTGCGCGACGCCGATCCCGAGATCGCGCACGCGATCGAGGAGGAGAGCGCGCGCCAGAACGAGGGGACTCGAACTGATCGCGAGCGAGAACTTCGTGTCGCCCGCGGTGCTCGAGGCGATGGGCTGTCCGCTCACCAACAAGTACGCCGAAGGACTTGCCGGGCAAGCGCTATTACGGCGGCTGCGAGGTGGTGGACAAGGTCGAGAAGCTCGCGATCGAGCGCGCGAAGCAACTGTTCGGCGCCGACCACGCGAACGTGCAGCCGCACTCGGGCGCGCAGGCGAACGCCGCGGTGTATTTCGATTTCCTGAAGCCCGGCGAGACGGTGATGGGGCTCGACCTCTCGCAGGGCGGGCACCTCACGCACGGCTCGCCGGTGAATTTCTCCGGCATCCTGTATCACGCCGTGCACTACGGCGTGAACGACGAAGGCGTGATCGACTATGACAAGGTGCGCGCGCTGGCGCTCGCCGAGCGGCCGAAGATGATCATCGCGGGCGCGAGCGCGTACTCGCGCACGTTGGATTTCGAGGCGTTCGGATCGATCGCGCGCGAGGTGGGCGCGGTGTTCATGGTGGACATGGCGCACTTCGCGGGGCTCGTCGCGGCGGGACTGTATCCGTCGCCGGTGCCGCACGCCGACGTGGTCACGACCACGACGCACAAGACGCTGCGCGGCCCGCGCGGCGGACTGATCCTGTGCAAGGCGGAGCACGCGAAGGGGGTCGACAAGGCGGTGTTCCCCGGACTGCAGGGCGGACCGCTCATGCACGTGATCGCGGCGAAGGCCGTGGCGTTCCACGAAGCGCTGCAGCCGGCATTCAAGGAGTACTGCGCGCAGATCATCCGCAACGCGCGCGCGCTGGCGAGCGCGCTCGCGGAGCGCGGCTTCAACATCGTGACCGGCGGCACCGACACTCACCTGATGCTCGTGGACCTGCGCAGCAAGGGACTCACGGGCAAGGTCGCCGAGCAAGCGCTGAACGCGGCGGGGATCACGGTGAACAAGAACACCGTGCCGCGCGAGACGCAGTCGCCATTCGTGACGAGTGGAGTGCGCATCGGCACGCCGGCGGTGACGACACGCGGGATGAAGGAAGGGGAGATGGTGCGGATCGCGGGCTTGATCGACCGGGCGCTGGAGCGGGCGGATAACGCGGAGAATCTCGCGAAGATCAGAGGGGAAGTGCGTGAGCTGGCGAAGGGGTTTCCGTTGTACCCCAACCCCGAACTCCGTTCTTAGTCCCCGAACTCCGCGTGTGGCGTCTGACGTGTGGTACCAGCGGTGGCGAATATGGTAACGGCACGCACCACTGTTCATTGGCCGGTCGGTTACAAAGCCCGCAGGTGTGGTTACCACACGTCATCCGCCACAGGCGGAGTTCGGGGGACCAAGTACGGTGTTCGGGGTGCCAGGAACGCCGTTCTTGGCGAGTAGAGTTGTCATTCCGGGCGTAGGGCGTCATCTTAGCGACCATCGGAGGTTCTTGTCGTGAGCGTTGAGCTCTGTTTCCGCGATGGGATCATGGACCGCATTCGGGCGCGCGAGCCACGCTACCGCGAAGGCGCGTACTTGTTCGTCCTCGCGGCGCTCGAGTTCTCACAGGCGCGGCTCACCGACCGCCGTCACATCTCCGGCGCCGAGCTCGCCTCCGCCGTGCGCGAGCTGGCGATCACCCGCTTTGGCGTGACGGCCCGTCTCGTGCTCGAGCACTGGGGCGTGCGCAGCACCAGCGATATCGGCGACATCGTGTTCACGCTCGTGGACCTCGGCATGCTGCTCAGCCAACCGACCGACACTCGCGAGGAATTCTTCGGCCTCTTCGATTTCGCCGAGGCCTTCGAGCGGGAGTATCCGTGGAGCGCGGCGACGCTGGTTTGAACAGCGGACGGCGGGGCTCGGCTGTCGACTGTCGGACGTCGCCGGCCGCGCGAACCCCATAATGCGAACATGAGTGCACCGACGACGGTCGTCCGCGTCACGACGGCGGGCGAGGCGGCGGCATTCGACGCTGCGGCCATCGCGGGCGGCACGCTGAGTGGCGAACTCATGCGGCACGCCGGCGAGCGCGCGGCGGCGGAGATCCACCGTCGCTTCACGCACATGGGCCGTGCTGGCGTCGCGATCTTCGCGGGCGCCGGCAACAATGGCGGCGACGGCTACGTGGCGGCGCGCGCGCTCGCGGCGCTCGGCGTCGCGGTGAGGATCATTGCCGTGGGCGAGCCCGGCACCGCCGACGCGATCGCCGCGCGCAATGCCGCGGTCGCGGCGAAAGGTGTCACGCTCGAGCACAGCGCCGGCGACGCGAAGCTCATCGTCGATGCGCTCCTCGGCACCGGTGCATCCGGCGCGCCGCGTGGCCCGATCGCCGCTGCCATCGCGAGCATCGACGCGGCGCGCGCGCGCGGCGTGCCGATCATCTCGCTCGATCTCCCGAGCGGCCTGAATGCCGACACCGGCGAAGCGGCGATCTCCGTGCGCGCCGATCTGACGCTCACCTTCGGAACGGCGAAGCGCGGTCTGCTGCGCGCGCGCGACACGGCGGGCGCGATCGCGGTGATCGACATCGGCCTCGGCGCGTTGGTCGATCGTGGCGATGCGCCAATGCTCGTCACTCCTGAGTGGGTGCACTCACGCGTGCCCATCCTCTCCGCCGATTCGTACAAGGGAGATCGCGGCAAGCTCGTGATCGTAGGCGGACAGCCCGGCATGGCCGGTGCGCCGATGCTCGCGGCGCGCGGCGCGATGCGCAGCGGCATTGGCATGGTGCGGCTGGTGGTCGCGCGCGAGAACATCCCGGTGGTGCAGACGGCCGTGCCGCACGCGATGGCGGCCGCGTGGCCCGCGCGCGATGACGAAGTGCGCGACTCGATCAACAATTGGGCGGACGTCGTGCTCATCGGCCCCGGCCTCGGCGAATCGCCGCAATCGCGTGAACTGGTGGAGCGCGTGCTTACGACGTGGCGCGGTCCCGTCGTGGTGGACGCCGACGCGCTCAACGTGTTCCGCGGCGACACCGCGCGGCTCGGCGCGCTGCTCACCGGCCGCCCCGCGCTGCTCACGCCGCACGCCGGCGAGTGCGCGCGCCTTCTGGGCACCAACGCGGCGGATGTCATCGCGCGATCGTTCGAGATCGGCGGTGAACTCGCGCGCGCGGCCAAGTGCGCGGTGCTCCTCAAGGGCGTTCCGACGGTGATCACCGCCGAGAGTGGCGCGCGCTACGTGAGCGCCACCGGCACGCCGGCACTTGGAACGGCCGGCAGCGGCGACGTGCTCGCCGGGATCGCCGCCACGATGCTGGAGCAACTCGGCAACGCGGCGGACGCCGGCGCCGTCGCCGCGTGGGTGCACGGCCGCGCGGCCGAGCTGGTGAACGTGGGGCGCCGCTGGCGCGGCATCACGCTCGACCAGATCGAGACCGCGGTGTCCAGCGTCTGGGCCCTGAAGCTTCCGGCGCCGCACCCGCACGTGCTCGCCGAACTGCCCGCGATCGGGGAGGTCGCGGATCGCGTATGAGCGGCGGCTCGGTGCTCGGGCCCGGTAAGGAGTTCGATCTCATTCGTGCGATGCTGGCGCGCTACGGCGATCTGGCGCATGGCGTGGGCGGCGACGCGGCGCTCGTCGACATTCCCGCGGGTGAGCGCCTCGTGGTGAGCACCGACACCTCGGTGGAGAACGTCCATTTCAAGCGCGCGTGGCTCTCGCCGCGCGAGACCGGCTACCGCGCGACCGCCGCCGCGCTGAGCGATCTCGCGGCAAGCGGCGCGACGCCCATCGGGATCCTCGCGGCGCTCACGATCCCGCCCGCCTGGCTGCCGCACGCGGAGGAGATCGCCGAAGGCATCGGTGAATCGCTCCGCGAGGCGCGCACGCACATCCTGGGCGGCGATGTGACAGGCGGCTCGGAGCTCTCGCTCGCGATCACCGTGCTCGGCCGCGCCGCCGAGCCGCTGCGGCGCGATCTCGCCGCGCCCGGCGCGACGCTCTACCTCACGGGGCGATTGGGCGGCCCGCTCGCCGCGCTCAAGGCGTGGAACGCGGGGCAGACCCCGTCGCCCGAGGCGCGCGCGCGCTTCGCGCATCCCGAGCCGCGGCTGCGCGAGGCGCGCTGGCTCATCGAACACGGCGCGCGCGCCGCGATCGACATCTCGGATGGCTTGCTCGGCGACGCCGCGCACATCGCGCACGCGAGCGGCGTGCGGCTCGTGCTCGAACTCGACTCGGTGCGCACCGTCGCCGGCGTCACGCCCGTTGACGCGGCGCAGAGCGGGGAGGAGTACGAGCTGCTCGTCGCGGCGCCGCCGCATCTGGACGTGAGCGCGTTCGAGCGCGCGTTCCAGCTGCCGCTCACGCCCGGTGGGCCACGTGGAGCAGGGGGCCGCGGAAGTGCGCGCGACATTCCGCGGCGCGCGCGTTGCGGCGCTTGGCGGCTTCAGCCACTTTTCATAGGTGCGCGCCCTCATTGCATATCCCGCCATGGCGTTGGTCACGATCTTCTTCGCCGTGCCGATCCTCGTGCTCACCGCGCTCGGCGTGAATATCCCGCCCGACAGTTTCCTGGGTCGCGGCGCGTACTGGTGGAGCCGGTTCATCCTGTGGGTGGCGGGCATCCGCGTCACGCTCAGAGGCGAGGAGCACATCGGCCACGGCGAGAGCCGCGTGTACATGTGCAATCACGTGAGCTGGTGGGAGATCTTCGCGCTCGCGACCAGCATCCCGCGCTATCGCATGGTGGGCAAGATGGAGATCAAGAAGATCCCGCTCTTCGGCCCCGCGGCGGGCGCCGTCGCCGCGATCTACATCAACCGGCAGAACCGTCGATCGGCATTCGCGGCGTACGAAGAAGCGGTGCCGCAGATGAAGGGCGGCATGTCGGTGGGCGTCTTCCCCGAGGGAACGCGCGGATTCTCCTATGAGCTGCGCCCGTTCAAGAAGGGCCCGTTCGTGCTCGCGATCGCGGCGCAAGTGCCCGTGGTGCCCGTGGTCGCGTGGGGATCGCTCGAGATCCAGAAGAAGGGGCAGGTGCTCATCCACAGGAATCCGATCGAGCTTACCTTTCTGGAGCCCGTTCCCACCGCGGGGCTCACGTACGACGACCGCGAAGCACTCATCGAGCGCGTCTGGCATGCCATGGCGGACGAACTCGAGCGGAAGGGGATCCACAGCCGCGGCGCCGCGATGGCGGCGGCTGGCTGAGCACGAGCGCGATCACTCTCACTCCAGAGCGTAATGTCCGAGATCATTGAGATCCGTGCCCGCGAGATCCTCGACAGCCGTGGCAATCCCACCATCGAGTGTGACGTTCGGCTCGAGAGCGGCATCGTGGGCCGCGCGGCCGTGCCGAGCGGCGCGAGCACCGGCGAGCACGAGGCGCTCGAGCTGCGCGACTCCGACCCCAAGCGCTATCTCGGCAAGGGTGTGCTGCGCGCCGTGCAGCATGTGGAGGAGACGATCGCGCCGGCGCTGCGCGGAATGGATCCCGCGAACCAGATCGCGGTGGACCACGCGCTGCTCGAGCTCGACGGCACGCCGAACAAGGAGCGCCTCGGCGCGAACTCGATCCTCGGCGTGTCGATGGCCACGGCGCGCGCGGCGGCCGACGAACTCGGTCTGCCGCTCTTCCGGTACCTCGGCGGCCCGATGGCGCGCACGCTGCCGGTGCCGATGATGAACATCCTGAACGGCGGCGCGCACGCTTCGAACACCGTGGATTTCCAGGAGTACATGGTGGTGCCGGTGGGCGCGGAGACGTTCTCCGAAGCGCTGCGCATGGGCGCCGAGGTGTTCCATTCGCTGAAGAAAGTGCTGATGAAGCGCGGCCTGAGCACCGGCGTCGGCGACGAGGGCGGTTTCGCGCCCGACCTGAAGAGCGATGAAGAAGCGATCACCATCATCATCGAGGCGATCGAGGCCGCGAAGTACACGCCGGGCAAGCACATCGCGCTCGCGCTCGACTGCGCCGCCAGCGAACTCTACGGCAAGGGCGGGCAATACACGTTCAAGAAGAGCAAAGCGGGCACGATGGACGCGCAGGGCATGATCGAGCTCTATCGCCGCTGGATGGATGACTATCCGATCGTGAGCATCGAGGACGGGCTCGCCGAGGACGATTGGGAGGGTTGGGCCGCGATGACGGCCGCGCTCGGCGACCGCGTGCAGCTCGTGGGCGACGATCTCTTCGTGACGAGCACCGAGCGGCTGGCGCGCGGCATCGAGAACCACGTGGGCAACGCGATCCTCATCAAGGTGAACCAGATCGGCACCCTCACCGAGACGCTCGAGGCCGTGGAGATGGCGCGCTCGGCCGGATATCTGAGCGTGATCTCGCATCGCTCCGGCGAGACCGAGGACACCTTCATCGCCGATCTCGCCGTCGCGACCGGCGCGGGGCAGATCAAGACCGGCAGCGCGAGCCGCACCGATCGCGTGGCGAAGTACAATCAGCTGCTGCGCATCGAGGAGATCTTGGGCGAAGCGGCGGAATTCCCGGGCGGCGCGATCTACGGACTATGACGGCGAAAGGCGGGTCTCGGCTGTCGGCTGTCGGCGGTCGCCGGCTCGTCGTGGGCCTCATCGTTGCGGGCCTCGCGTACTTCGCGGTGCATGGTGGGGAGTACGGCACCGTGGCGGTCGTTAAGCTGCTCCTTGAGAAGCGGCGCGACCAGCGCGCGATCGATTCGCTCGCACGGCAGGTGGATTCGCTCACGAAGGTGAAGCAAGCGCTGCTCACCGATCCGGCCGTGCAGGAGCGGATCGCGCGCGAGGAGTTCGGGATGATCAAACAGAAGGAGATCCTGTATCGTTTCGCCGAGCCCGCGGACAGCGCGAAGGGCCGCCGCAAACCTTGATTCCGGCGCGTCACCCGGTCATATTTCGCGTCACTGACGCGGGGTGGAGCAGCCTGGTAGCTCGTCGGGCTCATAACCCGAAGGTCGCGGGTTCAAATCCCGCCCCCGCTATGCGACACATGGATACGCCGCCGACGGCAAGCAAAGCCGCTCGGCGGCGTTTTCACATCCTGGCGTCTCGCGGCGCCTGCGCGATCATTGGACCTACGTCCCCTTTTGCACCTTGCCATTTCGCCTTATAATCGCCGAGCGATTCGTTCAGAACTTCCTTGCCAAGGAGCGAGTGATGAAAACATTGCCCGTCATACTATTGGCGGCTGGGGTCGCGGCCACACTGCCGTTCTCCGGAGGAGCGCACGCTGACGGCAGCATTCAGGGTCAGGTCATTCTGGGCAGCGCGCCGATCTCCGGGTCAACGGTGACTCTCTGGGAAGCCAGCGCCGACGCGCCGAAGCAACTGGATCAAACGAAGTCGAGCGACGACGGCCGCTTCGAAGTCAGCACGAAGAGCGCGTCTGGAGACCGCGTGCTGTACCTGGTCGCGGCGGGCGGCATGCCGAAGGCGGCGAAGGCGGCGACCGATGATCCGGCGATCGTTCTCCTCGCCATCGTGGGGAGCAAACCGTCACAGCAAGTCGTCGTCAACGAGCTCACCACCGTCGCCTCGGCATATACCGCCGCGCGATTCATTCATGACGGGTCGATCTCAGGCAACCCGCTCGGCCTGCGGATCGCCGCCGCGAACGTCCCGAATTTCGTGAATCTGCAGAGCGGCAGCTGGGGTTCCGTCATCATCGATGGGCTGAACCTGACGCGCAGCACGACCATGGCGACGTTCAGCACGCTCGCGAACCTCGTCACCTACGCCGGCACGTCCGGCAACAGTGACTGGCGCTCGCGGTTCTTCCGCGCGGCAACGCCGAGCGGAGGAACGGCGCCCACGAACACACTCGGAGCGATCGCGGGCATTGCGCGCCAGTCGTGGGCCCATCCCAAGGATCTGTTCGCGCTGTTCGAGGAGGCCTATCCGCGGACGAAGGATGGCGCGCTGGATGCGACGCCCTTCGTGCCCTACCTCCAATTCGCGCCGACTGACTTCGCGCTCGTCCTGCGCTTTTCGGGCGGCGGCGTGTATGCGCCGGGCCGGCTAATGTTCGATGCGAACGGCGACCTGTGGACCGGTGTGAATTGGATGCCCGGCTCGCAGTCCAACGCCGTCACGAACATCGGCGGAGGTCTCGCGAAATTCGGGATCAATGGTTCCGCGCTCTCGCCACCGGTGACCGGATTCATGGGCGCCGGCATCAACGGGATCGGCTGGGGAACCGCGGTTACCAAGGACAACGTCTGGGTATCGAGTTTCAACGGCAAGATCCTGGTGACGGATCTCGCAGGGCATCCGGTGGCGAGCGAGCAAGACTTCCCGTTCGGCGGCAAGCTGCACGGCCTCATGGGCATCGGCGTTTCGGCGACCGGCAATGTGTGGATCGCCAATGGCGAAGGCGATCAACTGCTGTTCTTCCCGGGCGGACGCGTGAAGGAGGGACGGATCGTGAAGGTGGCCGGCCTCGCGGGACCATTCGACGTCGTCATCAATGACCAGGATCGCGTGTGGGTCTCGAATTCGAGGTCGGAGACGGTCACGCGATTCCCTTCGAACGATCCGACCAAAGCGCAGACGTTCCGAGTGGGTTTGGCGCCCCGCGCGTTGGCCCTCGATTCGAAGAGCAACGTGTGGGTCGTCAATTTCATCACACCGGGATTCCCTGGCGTGAAGCCGCTCCCGCCGCACGCGACGATCATGCAGGAGTTCCAGGCGTTCAGTCACCTCCTCGGTCCGCTCGCGTCGGGAAAGGTGAAATCCACCGGCTTCGTGAGCATGATCCGGCCGGACGGCTCTCAAACTTCTCCGCACGGCTATAACGGCAGCGGAGCCGTCAACCTGCCTTGGGGCATCAACGTCGACGGCAACGACGACGTGTGGACGACCAATGGCTGGCTGCGCGGGATCGTGTACATGGCGGGTGACAACACGAAGGGACATCCGGCCGGCACCAAGACCGGCGAACTGTTGCATCAGTTCTTCAGCGGTTCCTTCGAGAACTTCACCAATGTGTCGATCGACGCGGCGGGCAATGCCTGGTGCGCCAACAACTGGAACGATGTGCCCGTCGCGACAGGTATCGCGCACGACCTCGCACGCTCCACGTGGGGCGGCGGGACTGGAGTGAATGTCATTTACGGAGTGGCCGAGCCCGTGATGCCGCCGCGCATGGGCAAGGTGCGACGGCCGTAGAGATTCTTTCGGATCGGACCCGATCAAGCCTCGCGGGGAGTTCGTTCTCCGCGAGGCTTTTTCGTTCACTCGAGCGACCCCTCGCGTCCGACGCGTCGAGTGAACCGCCCATTCCTGAAGATCATCCGATAGAATCGCGGCTCCGGCCCGAAGTGCAGGAGAAGGCCGACGGGATAGCCGGTTGCACGTAGGTAGTTGTAAACCTGTCGCTCGGCTGCACGATGCAGATCCTGCGTGGACTTGGTCTCGACGATGAGTTTCTCATCGACGACCATGTCGATCCGGTGCAGCGCAAGCTCATTTCCCTTGTACTCGATCCCAACGCTGACCTCGCGCGCCACGCGATGACCGCGCGCGAGCAATTCGCGCTCGAGCGCCATTACATAAATGTGCTCCAGGAAGCCGTATCCGAGCGTGTTGTACACCTCGAAGAAGGCGCCGATCACGGAGCGGGTGAGAGGTGCCTCGATCAGTTCGTGTTCGGTCATGCGCGAACATCGCACACCTCTGGCGCGCACCGTCATCGAATTAATGTACTGCGCATCGCGATCCCTCACGATCTCGAAGTGCCGACTCGCATCAAGGTTGAAGTTTCGACCGGATCAACCGGATGATCCGGATAAATCGGATACTTGAACGCGCCAGGAGGGTTCATGCACGAGAGAAGAAATCGAATTGTTGTTAACCACAAATACAATGCTT
Source organism: uncultured Gemmatimonadaceae bacterium (assembly GCA_963732065.1). Taxonomy (GTDB): domain Bacteria; phylum Gemmatimonadota; class Gemmatimonadetes; order Gemmatimonadales; family Gemmatimonadaceae; genus DATKOH01. The sequence continues at coordinate 305,572 of CAVSYH010000020.1, forward strand.
TCCCGAACTCGCGGCACGCGACCCGGCGCATTGAGGTATCCGACCCATCCGGATCATCCGGTTGATCCGGTCGAAACTTCAACCTTAATGCCAGTACCATCGCTCGGAGCGTGACGAGCGCCGAAAGATGCAGTTCGCCATTATTACCGACCATGAAGCTTCCGGCCATTTCGGCGATCATCGCGCTCGCGGGCTGCACGTTCGCTCCGCCGCCCACTCCCGCGTTCTATTCCACCGCGCGCGAGACGATCCCCGCCAAGCCCGGCGAGGTGATCCGCCACGAGCCGATCGCCGGCGCACCCGTCGGCGCGCAGGCGTATCGGGTGCTCTACTCGTCCACCGGGCTCGATGGCAAGCCGATCGCCGTCTCCGGGGTCGTGATCATTCCCTACGGCGCGCCGCCCTCGGGTGGGTGGGATGTGGTCGCGTGGGCGCATCCCACCACTGGTGTCGCGCAGTACTGCGCGCCGTCGCTCAAGAAGGATCCGCTCGGCAACATCGAAGGCCTCGAGGCGCTGCTCGCGCGCGGCTACGTCGTGACCGCCACCGATTATCCGGGGCTCGGCACGGTGGGACCGCATCCGTATCTCGTGGGCATCAGCGAGGGCCGCGCCGTGCTCGATCTCGTGCGCGCCGCGCGCAACTTGCCGGGGGAGAAAGTCGGCCCGCGCTTCGCCGTGTGGGGACACTCGCAGGGTGGTCAGGCGGCGCTCTTCGCCGGCCAACTCAACGCGTCGTACTCGCCCGAACTCGCGCTCGTCGCCGTCGGCGCCGCGGCGCCCGCGACGAATCTCGCCGTGCTCCTGCAGGACGACATCCACTCGCTCGCCGGCCGTGTGCTCGTCTCGTACTCCGTATGGAGCTGGTCTCGCGTGTACGAGACGCCGATCGACAGCATCGTGCGCCCCACCGAGATCAAGACCGTGGACGAGATCGCCACCGGCTGCATCCAGACTTACGGCGAGACCTACTCGGTGGCCGTCAATGCACTCCCACTCGGCCGCAACTTCCTGTTCGCGGATCCGGATTCCGTGCAGCCCTATCGCGGGTTGATCGAGGGCAATCGCGCCGGCGCCGAGCGCACCGCGGCGCCCATGTTCCTCGTGCAGGGCGCGTCGGACCTCATCGTGCGGCCGAGCATCACGAAGAGTTTCGCGGCGCGACTCTGCGAGCGCGGCGAAGTGGTGCGCTTCCTCCTGCTGCCCGACGTCGGCCACATGGCCGCCGGCAAGCAGGCTGCGGCCCCAATGGTTCAATGGATGATGAGCATCTTCGCCGGCAACACGCCGCCGAACGACTGCGAGTCGATCCTCAAGCAGTGGGCGCCCGCGCCGGCGCCCTAGTGCTTCGTCGTATCCGGCTTCGCCTTCATGACGGAATCGGCCTTCGCCTTCCGCACCGAGTCCGGCATCGCGTGCATGAGCGAATCCGCGAGCGTGTCCGCGTTCCACCCGCCGCCGAGCGCGCGGTACAGTTCCACGTAGCTGTTCACTTGCGCGCCCATCGCGCGCGCGTGGTCCAGCTCGGCCTGGAAGAGGCGCCGGTCGGCGTCCAGCACTTCGAGGTAGTTCGACAGTCCGCCGTCGTACCGCACGCGTGCGATCCGCGCGCCTTCGCGCAGCGCCACCACGCCGCTGTCGGTCGCGGTGCGCACCTCGGCCGTCCTTTGCGTGGCGATGAGCGCATTGCTCACTTCGCGGAACGAATTCTGCGCCGCCCTCAAGTACGCTGAGATCGCCTGGTCGCGCCGCGCCAGCGTCGCTTCGTACGTCGCGTCAATGCGGCCGCCGGCGAAGATCGGCTGCAGCAGACTGCCGCCTGCCGACGCAATGACCGCGTCGGCCGAACCGAGATTCCCGAAGCTCGCGCTCGCAATGCCGAGCAGTCCGGTGAGCGACACGCGCGGGAAGTAGTCCGCCTTCGCCACGCCAATGTCGGCGTTCGCCGAGATCAACTGGTCCTCCGCCTCGAGCACATCCGGCCGCCGTTCGAGCAGCGTGCTCGGCAATCCGGATGGCACCTGCGGTGGGATGTACTCGTTGCTCAAGAGCGTGCCGCGCGGGATCGAGCCCGGTCCGCGGCCGAGCAGGAAGTTGATCTGATTCTCCAACTGCGCGATCTGCCGCTGGAGATCCGGGATCGCGGCCGCCGCGACCGCCACATCGCCCTCGGCCTGTGCCACTTCGAGCCCCAATGCCACGCCGCCCTTCACGCGATTCTGGAAGAGCACCACCGTGTTCTGGCGGATGAGCAGCGTGTTGCGCGAGATCTCGAGTTCGAGGTCCAGCTCACGCAAATTGAAGTACGACTGACTCACTTCCGCGATGAGCGAGATCACGACACCGGTGCGCGCTTCCACCGTCGCGAGGTACTGCGCCTGCGCGCTCGCGCTGAGCGATCGCACGCGTCCCCAGAGGTCGAGCTCCCACGACAGGTTCAGATTGGCGCCGTACGAGGCGGGATAGCGGTTCGTGTTGGCCGCGGCCGCCTGCTGCGTGGTGATCTGGTTGGCCGATGCGCCCGCGCCGAGATCGATCTGCGGATAGAGTCCCGAGCGCGCAATGCCGTACTGCGCTTGCACCTCGGCCACTCGCGCACTCGCGATGCGCAGGTCGAAGTTCGCGAGCAGCGCCTGGTGGATCAGCGATTTCAGCGTGGTGTCCTGGAAGTAATCGAACCAGGCGACGTCGGCGATGCTCTTCGCCGAGTCCATGATCACTGTCGAGTCGGCGCCGCGGAATCCCGCCGGCGTGGGCACCTCGGGGCGGTGATACGCGGGGCCCACCATGCACGCTGTGAGCGCGAGCGCCGCGACCGCGGCGCGCGAGAATCTCATGCCACGCATCCTAGTGACCTCCCGAGGCCGGCGCCGCCGGAGCGGCGGCTGGTGCCTTCTTCTTCCCACCACTGAGCTTCTCGATGAGCACGAACAGCACCGGCACGAGCAGCACGCCGAAGATCGTCGCGATGAGCATGCCGCTGAACACGGCCATGCCCATCACCTTTCGCGCCTCCGCGCCGGCGCCGCTCGCCGTGAGCAGCGGCACGACGCCAAGGATGAACGCGAACGCGGTCATCAGGATCGGCCGGAAGCGCAACTTCGCGGCTTCCATCGCAGCGGGGATGAACTCCATTCCCTCGTGCAGCTTCGCTCGAGCGAATTCCACGATCGAGGATGGCGTTCTTGGCGGCGAGTCCGATGAGCATCACGAGTCCGATCTGCGCGAACACGTTGTTCTCGTAGCTCGGCGAGATCAATCGCGCGAGCCATAGTCCCAGGAACGCGCCAAACACCGCGAAGGGTGTGCCGAGCAGCACCGAGAAGGGCAGGGACCAGCTCTCGTACTGCGCCGCGAGGATGAGGAACACGAACACGAGCGCCATGCCGAACACCACCGCGCCTTTGCCCGCCGCCGCCTCCTCCTGGTACGACATCGCGTTGAACTGGTAACCGAAGCCAGCCGGCACGAGCACGCTGTCTCCGACTTCCTTGAGCGCTTGCAGCGCCTGCGCGGAGCTGTAGCCCGGCGCCGGGCCGCCCGTCACCTCGGCCGCGCGATAGAGGTTGAAGCGGTTCGTGTACTCCGGTCCATTCGTGCGCGACGCGTGCACGAACGTCGAGAGCGGCACCATCTCGCCCTTCGCATTGCGCACGTAGAAGAACTGCAGCTGGTCGGGCGTCGCGCGGTACTGCGGCTCCGCCTGCACGTACACCTTGTAGAGGCGGCCGAATCGGTTGAAGTCGTTGATGTACTGGCCGCCCAGGAACGCGCCGATCGTCGTGTTCACGTCCTGCAGCTGCAGGCCGAGCGTCATGACCTTGTCGCGGTCGATGTTGGCGAAGATCTGCGGCACCGACGCGCTATACAGCGTCACCGCGTTCCCGATCTCCGGCCGCTTGCGCACGGCGGCGATGAATTCCTGCGTCTTGCTCGCGAGCGCCGCGGGCGTCTCACCCGTGCGATCCTGCACGAAAATGGAGTAGCCGGCGCCCGTGCCGAGTCCCGGGATCGCGGGCGGACCGAACGCGAAGGCGAGCGCTTCGGGCACGTCGCGCTGGAACGTCGCGTTGGCGACGCCCACCACGCCCTTCGCGTGCTCGGCGGCCGCGCTTCCGCTCCGCCCACGGCTTGAGCGTGACGAAGAAGAACGCCGTGTTCGACGCGTACGACTGCGTCACGAGACTGTAGCCGGTGATCGTGACCACGCTCGCGACGCCGGGCGTCGCCATGAGGATCTGCTCCACCTTCTTGGCCGTGAGATCCGTTTTCTGCAGCGACGTGGCGTCCTGCATCTTCACGTTCGCGAGCACGTAGCCCTGGTCCTCTTCGGGCACGAAGCCGCCGGGGATCTTCTTGCCCAGGATGACGATCGCCACGCAGAGGATCCCGATGAAGATCATGCTGCGCGCCATCTTGCGCACGAGGATGCCCGTGAAGCCCACGTAGCCGCCGGTGAACTTGTCGAACACCTTGTTGAACCACACGAAGAATTTGCCGAGCGGTCCCTTCTTCGGCTCGGCCTTGCGCAGCAGCATCGCCGAGAGCGCGGGCGAGAGCGAGAGCGCGCCGATCGCCGAGAGGATCACCGAGATCGCGATCGTGATCGCGAACTGCTGGTAGAGGCGGCCCGTGATGCCGCCCATGAACGCGACGGGCACGAACACCGCGCTCAGCACGAGCGCGATCGCGACCACCGGGCCCGACACTTCATCCATCGCCTTGTTCGCCGCGTCCTTCGGCGTCATCCCATGCTCGATGTGATGCACCACGGCTTCGACGACGACGATGGCGTCGTCCACCACGATGCCGATCGCGAGCACGAGTCCTAACAGCGAGAGCACGTTGATCGAGAAGCCGAGCATCGGGAAGATCGCGAACGTCCCGATGAGCGACACCGGCACCGTGAGCAGCGGGATGAGCGTGGCGCGCCAGTCCTGCAGGAAGATGAACACCACGAGAATGACCAGCACCATCGCTTCGAGCAGCGTGTGCACGATCTCGGTGATGCCCTCGCTCACGGGGAGCGTGGTGTCGAGCGAGATCGCGTACTCCATGTCGTTCGGGAAGCGGGTCTTGAGATCCTCCATCGTCTTCTTGATCTGGCCGGCCACGTCGAGCGCGTTCGTGCCGGGGATCTGGTAGATCGCGATCGCCGCGGCGGCGTCGCCGCTCAGACGCGCGATGGAGTTGTAGTTCTGTTCGCCGAGTTCGAGGCGCGCGACGTCGCGCAGGTGCACCTGCGAGCCATCGGGATTCGTGCGCACGATCACCGCGCCGAACTCCGCCGTGTCGGCTCAAGCGGCCGTTCGTGCGCACCGCGTACGTGAATTCCTGTCCCGGGGGCGCCGGCGGTCCGCCGATCTGTCCGCCCGGCACGATCACGTTCTGCGTCTGGATCGCCTTCGTGAGATCGGGCACCGTGAGCTTGAGCTGCGCGAGCCGGTCGGGACTCACCCACACGCGCATCGCGTAGTCGGCGCCGCCGAACAGCGTCACCTGGCCCACGCCGCGGATGCGCGCGATCTGGTCGGTGATGTTGATCGACGCGTAGTTGTTCAGGAACCGCGTATCGAACGAGCGCTTGGGCGAGCGGAGCGTGACGATCAGCAGCGGGAAGGAGAGCGACTTCTTCACGGCCACGCCGAACTTCTTCACGTCCTCGGGCAGGCTGGGCGTGGCTTCGCTCACGCGGTTCTGCACGAGCACGTTGTTAATGTCGAGGTTCGTGCCCACCTCGAACGCCACGCGCAGCGTCATCGAGCCGTCGTTCGCGTTGATCGACCGCATGTAGATCGAGTTCTCGACGCCGTTCACCTTCTGCTCGAGCGGCGTCGCGACCGATTGCTCCACGCTCACGGCGTCGGCGCCGGTGTACGTGCCCGTGACCTGCACTTCGGGCGGCGTGATCTCGGGGTACTGCGAGACCGGGAGCCGCTGGAGGCTCACGAGGCCGACGAGCACCGTGACGATGGAGATCACCATCGCCACGATGGGGCGGCGAATGAAGAAATGGCCCATGGTGCGCGCCCTTACGGTGTGGCGGGTTTCTTCGTGCTATCTGCACCCGGCGGCGGGGTGCTCGGCTGTGGGCTGGCGGCTGTCGCCTGCGCGGCGGTGGAGTCCGTGGGCGGCGGGGCGAGCGTCGGCGCGCACCACCGAGCCGTCGCGCGCGCGCTGCAGGCCGTCCACCACCACCTTGTCGCCCACCTGCAGACCATCCACGATCACTGTCATGTTCCCCGAGTTCGGACCGGTCTTCACCGTCTTGATGTGCACCGTGTCGCCGGCGCCGATCTGCGCGACGCGCTGCGTGCCCTGCAGTTCCGTGAGCGCGCGCGTGGGGATCACCAGCGCGCCCTTGAGCGTTTCGCTCACCGAGCGCACGCGCGCGAATTGTCCGGCGCGCAGGATGCGGTCGGGGTTCGGGAAGGCGATGTCGATCGACACCGTGCCGGTGGTGGCGTCCGTGCGCGCGTCCATCGCGCGGAACTTGCCGGGGTAGGGGAAGGTCTGCCCGTTCGCGAGGATCATCTGGATCGGCCGCTTCGCCGTGTCGCTCTTGGACGCCTTCGAGATGCGCGTGGCGAGTTCCAGATATTGCACTTCCGGAATGCTGATCTTCACCCAGATCGGATCGACCTTGGAGACCGTCGTGAGCGCCTGCGGATCGGCGGGTCCCACGAGATTGCCCACCGATTTCGTGGAGATGCCGGCCACGCCATCCGTGGGCGCGAGGATCCGGCAGTACGGCGAGATCCACCTGCGCCGCTTCGAGCGCGCCCTTCGCCGCGGCGACGGCGCCAAGGGCCGTCTGCTCGGAGGCCTCCGCATCGTCGAGCTCCCGCTTGCTCACGGCTTTCTGCTCGACCAGCGGCTTGTACCGCGCGACGTCCTGCTTCGCCTTCGTGAGCGACGCTTGCGCCTCGGTGAGTTGTCCCTGGAGCTGCGCGACCTTGGCCCTGAAGGGACTCTCATCGATCACGTAGAGCAGCTGGCCTTTCTTGACCGGCGTGCCCTCGTCGAAATTCTTCGACGTGAGGTATCCCGAGACGCGCGGGCGGATCTCCACCTCTTCGGAGCCGCGCGTCTGTCCCACGGCTTCAATGCCGATGGGAACATCCTGCTGCGTGACGGCGGCGTAGAGGACCTCGGGGGGGAGCGCCTTGGGCGCTTCTTTCTTGCCGCATGCGGCGAGCGCCGCGAGGGCCGCGATCGCCGCGGCGAGGGAAAGGTGTGACCTCACGATGACAACCTCGCTGCCGCAGGACGTGACTCACGGCCGTGCCGACATCGGCGTACATGCCCGGACCGCGAAGATGCCTCTTGAACCACACGCCAGCAAGCGGTCCCTTGGGCGTACGGCTTCTCGACGCGCCCCGACGGGCTTAGATTCTGTAACTGCAGACTTAGACGTTAGACTTAGACGTTAGAAAACGAACGTTAGTGGTTAGCCGTTAGTTCAACTGCGGCAGGGTAGCTCAGCTGGTTAGAGCACGGCACTCATAATGCCGGGGTCGCGGGTTCGAGTCCCGCCCCTGCTACTGAACTACCAGTCGACGACAGTCGACGGAACTGGGTGTGGAATCGGCGGCGCGTCTCGTGCGAGACGCGCCGCCGATCGCCTTGGGTGACTCTCCGCGATCGGGCCAGCAGGTGCCCTGGCGAAGTCTGGCCGGGTAGTGCTATGAATAGCGTTGCAGGCACCACTTCAGCCCGGAAGCGACAACGGTGGACCTGGATCCGCAGTTGTATCCGCGCACGTACCGCCAGACAGCATTTGTCCGGTGGCTCAATTGGGTAGTCATCGCGGGGATCGCGATGCTCCTCGCTGGGCCCTTCCTCTTTTCTCCACCCCTTCAGCACGCTCCCTTACCTCGGCAACTCGCGTTCGCGGGCTTGGCGTTCGCACTCTTTGGCGGCCTCCTGGTCTTCGGGGTCGTGGACAACGTTCGAAACCGGATCGTGCTTACCGCCGATTCGATTTCGATCATCGGCGGGCTGAGCGCACCTCGCACGATCCGCCGCGCCGATATTGCCGGCGTGCAATGGACGTCATACCGCAACAGAAATGGTGAAACGAATCCTCTGATCGTGTTGGTGACGCGACCCGGGGGACGAGAAGATGTGCGTATCCGCACCGCCGAGTACGATGTGGACGCTTCCTTCAATGCGTGGCTGAGCGGTTTCACCGACCTCACCCCAGCGCCTCCTCCTGAGTAGGACGCGGCCGAGCTCCCGGTTCCTCACGCCATTTCACCTATGCCCGACCATTCATCAACGATGAGCGGATCATCCCCACTCGCCATCCTTGGAGTGATCTTCGGCGCTCTTGCGTTCGAAGCTGCCGTGATTCGCGCGACTGACCGGTCGTGATCGACGTTGAGGCGCGGCGCGAGATGGTCGTCGCGCTCGCGGCGCGACACGGGATTTCGGCCGATCGGGTACATATCATCGACAGCGTCGCCGCGTGGTGCGAAGCGCGCGGCATTAATGGCGAATCGGAGCGTCGACTCGGGAAGGCGGTGAGAGAAAAGCCGTCAGGTATGACTATGTTCGCCATGGTGCGGCGGATGTCCGACGAGGTGAAGCTCGAGGATCTCGGCGTGCTCGCCTTGCACGGCTTTCCCCCTGATCTTCTCGCGGCCCTCGATGACGATGGCCAGTTCGTTCGGCACGTTGCGCTCCACGAGATTGCTCGCGTGCTAGGGGTTGGCGACAGCAAGGCGTGTTACCGGTGGGCGTTCGTGCAGATGGGCCTGCTTCGCGACTGACGCGCCCGCCCTAATGAGCTAGAGGCTAGACCGGCCAGCGGGTGCGCAGTGGGTGTGTATGAATGTGTGTAGTACAACCGTGCACTTCCGCGCCGCACCGTGCCGCACTACGCCTCATCCCCATCACTAGAGCACTTCATTTCGCCCTTGGGGATACAACTCATAATGCCGGGGTCGCGGGTTCGAGTCCCGCCCCTGCTATGTGATTCGAGAAGAAAAAGCGCGCTCCGATGTGGAGCGCGCTTTTCTTTTCGGCGAGCGATTTCGGCGTGCCGATTCTCGCTACCGTCTCCGTCTCCGCCGCCGCCGCCGCGGGATCCACCGCCGCGTGATCCGCCGCCGGAGCGCGCGGAGTTGTAGTTCTGCGTGCGCTGTTGTCCTTGCTGCCGCGCTTGCTGGGTTTTCGGCACATCGGCGGGCACGCGCCCCTTCGACGCAGCGCCGCCCGCACCGCCCGCGCCGCCGGCGTCCTGCCACTTGCCGCCCTGGTTCGACTGCCAGTTGTTCCCATTCTGCCGGTAGACATTCCCGTCCTTCCCGGCGACGACATTGTTCGGCCGATTCGCGGCGCTCCCGCCGGAAGACAGATCGCGCGTCGACGGCTGATTCGCTACGCGCCCCTCGCTCCCAGGTTGGCGATACATGTTGTTGCTCACGCCGGCACCGCCTCCGCCGGGTTTGCCAGGTCCGCCGACTCCACCGACACCGCCGACTCCGCCCGCTCCACCGACTCCACCGGGCTTACCGGGTCCACCGACGCCGCCCACTCCACCAACTCCGCCGACTCCACCAACTCCACCGACGCCGCCGACTCCACCAACTCCACCAACTCCACCGACGCCGCCGACTCCACCCACTCCGCCGACTCCGCCCACTCCACCACCGTATCCCGGATAGCCGCCGTACGGCGGCCGGTAATACGCTGGCGGATACATCGGACGCCCATACGGACCGTACCATCCTCCGTACCCGCCGAACGCGATGCCCACGTGCAGGAACGGCGTGCTGAAACCGAAGCCCACCGTGAATCCCGTATACGGATTCCAGCGCACCGCCACACCGAACGTCACCGGATACGGGTAATACGCATACGGGCTCACATACGGCGGATAGTAGAATCCAGTGCCGTACACGACGGTGCCATAGTACGGATACATCCCCGTGTAGCCCGACGTATATCCGACGTATACCACGGTCGGCGTCGTGTCGTACACCTCGACGATACTTCACGTTGTAGACCGGCGAGCTCGGCGGGATCGATTGCACCGCCTGCGGCACGGAGTCGGCCACTGTCCACGGACCCTGCGGCCCGACCGACAGGAACCACACCGCCTTGTCGCACACGTAATACATCGAGCCGATCTTCAGCACCTGCGACGCGGTATTGGTCGCGTACTGGATGTCGGTGCCGGTCACGGGAGAGAATTTCGGCTCGCCATCGTACGCGACCGTCACCTTCGCCGTCGCGCGGTCGATCGCCGCGGTCTGCGGGATCTGCGCGTCCATGACCGCGTCCCTCGCCTGCTGCGTGCCCGGCACCGAGGCCAGCGCCTCCGACCTTCGCGCTCGCCGGCGGGATCTTCGCGAACGACTTGGGCAGCGAGTCGGGATTCACGAACTTCCACGGGCCGTCGAACGTCTTCGCGGAGAACCAGCGCCCCGACAACAGCACGTACGTGAGTTGCGTGCCGAGGTCCTTGAACACGACACGATCGGTGTTCTTCACGTACAGCAGATCCGTTCCCGTCATCGGCGACCAGCTCGGAGCGCCCTCGAACACGATGAGCTCTGTGGGCTTGGTGGCGACCACGATCTTGGGCGGCGCGCCCGGGGGCGCGCTGTCGCGCTGCAATGAATCAGGGACGAGCGCCTTCACCGGCGCCGGTGGCGCGGTGATCTTCTCCCATGGCCCGAGCGCGCTCTTCGCGCCGTACCAGAGCGGGCCGCCGTTCAGGTAGAACGCCGCCGCGGCCGAGTCCCACACCACCATCATCGGCGTGTTCACCGCGCGCTTGAAGCGGTGAGTTCGGCATCTCTGCAGGATCGGCTCGCCCGCATACAGCAGGAGCGCCGCCGGCACGTTCGACGTGAGGATCACCGGCGGCGTCGTGTTCAGACTGTCGGCGGAGCGTTCCTCGACGGCGGCGAGCTCGAGGCTCGACGAGAAGCGGTCGAACGCGATCTCGAAACGCCAGCTCTCGATGAGCGGACCGACGATCGCGCGGAAGCTCTTCTCCTTCTCCGGCGTGATGCCGGTGAAGCGCACGTTCGCCACGACCACCTGATCGATGTGCACGGTGCGCGAATCCTTGTCGGTCTGCGCACGCGCCGAGAACCACACGACGCCGAACACCGGAGTGGTGCTCCCCTTCCGCGTGACCGACACGGCGGAACGGGCGGTGAGGTTGATCCCCTTGAGCGACTCGGGCTCCGGTTGGTAGATGATGATCTTCGCGGAGTCGGTCTTCAGCTGGCGCGGCCAGCCGATCTCGCCGGGCTGCTGCGCCGCGGCGCCGAGCGTGGCGATGCCGAGCGCCGTCGCAGAGGATCGCGAGCGCGCGCAGCGCACGGTGGATCGGAGACGTGAGCATGAGGTCCTCTCGAGAGGATCGGACGGGCCGACTCGCGGAACGAGCGCGCCGATGCGTTGATACTAGTACGGCGAATACCCCGCGCAACGGCAGTCGTGCCTCACCGGCCGGACCGGCGATCCGCCGTCACATCTTCGGCACCGCGATCGCCTTCATTCCCTTGTCCGTGAGCGCTTTGTTCAGCGCGGGCAGCTCCTTCGCTTCCCACGCACTGAACGCGCGGCTGACGTCGGCCAATTCCTTGCTGATCGCCTGCGCGCGCTGCACCTGCATGTCCGTGGGTTGGCCGTCGTAGTTGGTCACGCCGCCGTAGAGGCCGAGGAGATTCTCACGCAGGCGCTCCTCGCCCGTGATCGCGCCTCCTTCCTTCGTGGCCACGATCTTCTTGCGCAGCGAGTCCACCTGCGCCGACGCGGCTCGCAGGCGCGCTGCGAGCGCATCATCCTTCAGCCCAGCCGCGTTCATCTCGAGCGCCGTCCGCGTGCCGTTCATCCGGTCCACGACGGTGGTCATCGTGTCGAGCAGCGCGTACAGCCGGTTCGCGAGCGCGTACTGCGCGCGGCGGTCGGCCATCGTGTAGGTCGCGCGCGGATCGGGCACGAGATGCAGCGGCGCCGTCGCCACGTTGCTCCCTTCGACGAGCCGCACAGTGTACGTCCCCGGCAGGTAGCGGGGACCCGGGCCGAAGCCCGCCTGCGCCGCGGGCGGGATCCGCGCCGGCGGCTCTGCGCATCGACCACGTCACCTGATTGAGCCCGCGAATGTTGGTCGCGGGGAGAGAGGCGAGCACTTTGCCCGCGGAGTCGCGCACCTCGAGCGTCATGTCGCCGAAGACGTGGCGCTTCTGCAGGAAGTACGTGATGATCGCGTCGTCCGAGGGATTCGGGCCGATGAATACCGCGTCGCCCTTCCCCCAGCCGCCGGACGCGGGCATGCGAAGCACGGTGGGCTGCGACGGCATGATCGCCACCGGCTTCGCGAGCGTCTCATTCGTGAGCGTGCGCAGCGGCGTGAGATCATCCACGATCCAGATGCCGCGGCCGTGCGTCGCGACCACGAGAGCGTCGTCGCGCGGATGGATCGCGAGATCGCGCACCGCGACGCTCGGCAAGTCGCCGCCCTTGAAGCGCGCCCACTGCTGCCCGCCGTCCACGGAAATCCACAGTCCGAACTCGGTGCCGAGGAACAGCAGCTGCGGGTTGACGAGATCTTCTTTGATCACGTGCGCGTAGCCGCGCACCGGCGCGTCGGCCGCCACCAGCGATGTCCACGTCTTGCCGAAGTCGGTGGAGCGGTACGCGTACGGCCGCATGTCGCCGAACATGTGCAGATCGAACGTCGCGTAGATCGTGCCGGCGGCGAAATGGCCGGCGTCCACGTACGACACCCACGCGCGCCTTGGGCAGTCCCTTGATGTTGCCCACCACGTTCGTCCACGATTTTCCGGCGTCACGCGTGACCTGGAGATTGCCGTCGTCGGTGCCCGCCCAGACGACGTTCGGATCCTTCGGCGACTCCCCGATCGCGTAGATGGTCGTGTGCATCTCGGCGCATGAGTTGTCGACGGTGACGCCGCCCGACTCCTCCTGCTTCTGCTTCTCCGGATCGTTCGTCGTGAGATCGGGCGAGATGCGGTCCCACGTCTGCCCGTGGTCGCGCGAGCGGAACAGGAACTGCGCGCCGATGTACAGCGTGCCGCTTCTGCGTGGGGCTCATGTGGATCGGCGTGTTCCAGTTGAAGCGGAGCTTGCCCTCGTTGTAGCCGGGCAGCGGCTTGATGTCGCGCGTCTCGTGCGTCTTGCGGTTCACGCGCCCGATGTTGCCGCCCTGCGCCTCGGCGTAGATGTACGTCGGGTCGCTCGGATCGGTCGAACATCCAGAAGCCATCGCCGCCGTACATGTTCTCCCACTGGCTTTCGCGATCCCGCCCGGGAACTGTGAGTTCCCCACCCACGAGCTGTTGTCCTGCAGTCCGCCGTACACGTTGTACGGCTTGTCCATGTCGACGCTCACGTGATAGAACTGCGAGATCGGCAGCGTTCCCGGCCTTCCACCACTTGTCGCCGCCGTCCATACGAGTACCAGAGGCCGCCGTCGTCGCCGGTGATGAGATGGTCGGAGTTGTTCGGGTCGATCCACACGACGTGGTGATCGCCGTGCGTGCCGCCGTTCACGAAGTTGAAGGTCGCGCCGCCGTCGGTGCTCATGATGAGCGGGCCGTCGGGCTTGAAGACGCGGTTCTCGTTCTTCGGATCGACGATCAGGTTCGCGAAGTAGAACGGACGCCAGAGCATGTTCTGGCTGCGGTCCGTAGCTCCCACGTCTTGCCGCCATCGTCGGAGCGATAGAGGCCGTTGGGCGGCCGCCGCCTCGATGAACGCGTAGACGACGTTCGGCTTCGACGGCGCGACGGTGACCGCGACGCGTCCCCACGGTTTCGCCGGCAGCCCCTTCGCCGACTCTGTCGTCGAGCGACGACCACGTCGCGCCGCCGTCGGTGCTCTTGAACAGTCCGCTGCCGCTCGGCGCGTCGGGGCCGTCGCCGCCGGAGCGGAACGTCCAGCCCTTGCGCCGGAAATCCCACATGCCGGCGTAGAGCGTGCGCGGCGACTGCGGAGTCCATCGTCATCAGCGAGCAGCCGGTGGAGGCGTTGCTGCCGGCGAGAATCTTCGTCCAGCTCTTGCCGCCGTCGGTGGTCTTGTACACGCCGCGGTCGTCGCTGTCGCTGAACAGCTTTGCCCGGCACGCAGGCGTACACCGTGTTCGTGTCGGCGGGATCGACGAGGATCTTCACGATGCGCTCGCGATCTCGCGAGCCCCATGTTGGTCCAGGTCTCGCCGCCGTCGGTGGACTTGTAGATGCCGTCGCCGACCGAGACGCGAGTTGCGCGATCCAGCCTTCGCCGGTGCCGGCCCAGATCGACTTTCGGATCTGGTCGGGTCGATCGCGATCGCGCCGATCGACTGCACGTCCTGCTTGTCGAAGACCGGCTTGAACGTCGTGCCGCCGTTCATGCGACTTCCACACGCCGCCGCTCGCGGCGCCGACGTAGACGGTGAGGCGGTCGCCTTCGTGCACCGCGGCGATCGCGGCGACGCGGCCGCTCATACCGCGGAGCCGATGTTGCGCGCGGCGAGCCGGCGGTGGTTTCGGAGTCCACGCGCGTCGCGGCGGCGGGTCCCATCGCCGCGGGCGGCGGCGCGGGATTCGCCGCGGGCGCGGCGGCGGCCACCGGCGGCAGCACGTTCAGCTGCGGCACGGGCGAGACACCCGCCGCGGGCTCGGTGAAGAGCGCGTTGTCCAGCGCGACGTTGGCTTCGATCGATGTGAAAGCGTAGGTCACGCGATCGGACGCCGGGCTCCCCTTGTCGCCGATGGTGATGCTGTACGGGAGGTACCAGCCGTTCACCGGCTTGAAGTTGCCGACCGTGACCTCGAACTCGCGCTCGGCGCCGCGGATCACGCGCTTCACATCGTACTTGATGGGGAGGTAGTAGTCCTTGTCGATGAAATAGGTGCGCACGTCGCCATTGCTGGCGAGCGTGAGACGGAGCTTGTAGGCATCGGTGCCGTCCGCCACGTCGGTGCCGAGGTATTCCAGCTTGTTCCCCTCGCGCGCGTAGGAGAGCAGGGGATCCTCGAACTCGGCATCCTCGATGAGTCCGCGCATCTCGTCTTCGGCCATCGGCTGCACATCCTTGCGCCCGTTGAAGGGTTCGACCTTCCAGCCCTTCGAGCCGTCATAGGCGGTGATGCCTACCATGCCGCCGAAACCGAACTCCTCGCGCACCATGTTCGCACGCTTGGCCTCGTACAGGATGCGCGCTTCGAATCCGCCGCCGCCAATGAAGCGGCCCGTGCGCCGGAGCGTCGTGACCGCGGCGATCGTGGAGGCGCCGCCGGAGCGCGCGATGTACTGCGCGACGATGGAGTCGGCGGACTGCTGCGCGGCGAGGGGCGCGGCAATGATCGCCAGCGGAGGATGAATTTGAACGACGGGCGCATGAGCGGCTCCTCAGAGGGTCGGGTGCAACATTTCAAAGTGGCTCGGTGAGGGGCGGAGTGCCAGTACGAGTGCGCGGGAGCGGCCGGTGAAACTGTGTCATCACTTGAGCGTACAATCATCGATATCGTCCAGCTTCTGATCCGCGCGGAATGTCTCCAACCACCGAGGCCTCACGCATGAGCCGGAACCAGCAGGCTGCCCAGTTCCTCTTCGCGGTCGCGATGATCGGTCTCGGCATTCTCGCGCTCGCGTACGGCGTTCACGGCGCGACGTGGTACTCGGTGCCCACCTGGATCCCATGGCGTCCGGTCGTCACATACGCGTCGGGTGTCATCCTGCTCGCCTCCGGCGCCGGCCTGCTGTTCGCGCCACGGCCACGATCTCGTCGCGCGTCCTGTTCGGGTATCTCGCCATCTGGCTGTGCATGCGAGTGCCGACGCTGATCGACGGCCCGCTCGTGCCGGTGAATTGGGAGAACGCCGCTGAGCTCGGCACACTCACCGCCGGCGCGTGGGTCATTCTCGCGACGCTGGGCCGCGCGAGCGTCCCGCTCGCGGGCGCGCATCATGTTCGGCCTTCGCTCGTCGCCTTCGGCGTCGCGCACTTCGCGTACGTTCCGCAAACGGCCGGACTCATTCCCGCCGTCTTCCCGTTCCACACCGAGTTGGTCTACTTCACTGGCACCGCGCACTGCGCCGCGGGACTCGGCGTGTTGTTCTCGGTGCTCCCGCGATTGGCGGCGCGACTCGAGGCGGCGATGCTCGCGATCTTCACGCTCGCGGTGTGGGTCCCCGCGCTCTTCGCGCCGCGGATCAGCCTGGGCACGTGGACGGAGTTCGTGGTCTCCGTGCGCAGTGACCGCCGGCGCATGGGTGGTCGCCGAGAGCATCCCGGCGCATCGCGCGGCGCTCTGAGTTCGCGGCGCTACCGCCTCCGCGAGCGCGACGCAATACAATACGCTTGAGTGAAAGTTCCCTACACGATCGCGCAGCATTTCCCGTAGGCACATCGGCACCCTTGCGGCATTTTGGCCCCGCTGACAATGTGTTCCTCGAACGCGCGCCTCCGCGCGCCGTCGCATGAACGGACGAATGAGAGTTTGATGGCGTAGTGTGGTCCTTGCGCCGCTGCAGTACTAGAGAGCGATCGCGGTACGCTGGCGATGCGCGCTTTCCTCTCGCGGAGGTCGACAAATGTCTCGCAGCCTCACGCCCGGAATCTCACGGCGCGTCCGGTCATATAGCGCGATCGGCGCCCTCGTGGCGCTCGGTTCAACTCTCAGCGCGCAGGCCGCCGCCGCGCCGGACACGACCGCCGCGCGATCCACCGGCCTTCCGAAGGCCGTCGAGTGGACATTCAACTTCGACGCCGGCGCCGGATACTTCGGCTTCGGGAATTCCCTCTATACGAACGTGCGCCCCGATCCCTCGGGCAATCTGAGCGAGAACTGGATCGAGGCCTACGCGAAGCCGGCGATCACCGGCGTGCTGGCACACGGGCAAGAGCGAGTGGTTCGGCAAACTGAGCGTCGTCGGCGAAGGCACGTACTCCGCGCCGCCGCCGATCGTGGGCGGCGAGGCGCAGTCGTTCGGCCTCGAGGACGCCTACATCGAATGGAACTCCGGCACGCTCGCTCGACATCGGCGAGAACGCGCTCTCGTTCACGGCCGGCCGCGCGTCGTACACGATCGGCCACGGCATGCTCATCTGGGACGGCGCGGCGGAAGGCGGCAGCTACGGCGGATTCTGGAGCAACGCGCGCAAGGCGTGGGCCTTCGCCGGGACTCGCGACGTTCGCGCCGGCGCACAACAATCTCACGGGGTTCTATCTCGATCGCGCCGAGCTGCCCGAGGCGAAGACCGACACGCGCTTGTACGGCCTGAACTATGAATGGTCGCCCACCGAGGTCACGACGCTTCGGCGCGACGCTATGCGCATATCATCGGCGGATCCCGACGTGAAGCCGGACCGCGACGGCGAGAATCTGTACGATCTGCGCGCGTTCACCGCGCCCTTCAAGAGCCTGCCCGATCTCGTCGTTCGAGCTCGAGTGGGCGAAGGAACAGAACGGGAGCCTGCTCAGTTCCACGGCGTGGAACGCGCAGGCGTCGTACGCGCTGAGCAAGGTGACCTGGAAGCCGACGATCTCGTACCGCTACGCCATCTTCCAAGGCGACAACCCGAACACCACCACGAACGAGAACTTCGATCCGCTGCTGCCCGGCTTCTACGACTGGGGCACGTGGTGGCAGGGCGAGATCGCGGGCGAGTACTTCCTCGCGAACTCGAACCTCATCTCCTCGCGCGTGCGTATTCACGTCACGCCCAGCGCGTCGGTGTCGGGCGGGCTCATGGGATACGTCTTCAGCCTGGACAACAAGGCGAGCTTCTCGCCGCTCGCGACGTCGAGCGCTCTCGTGAACGAGCTCGATGCCTACACCGACTGGAAGGCGGACAAGAACTTCACCTTCAGCTTCGTCCTGTCGATCGCGCACCCGCAGAAGGCGATCCAGGAGGTCTACGACCGGACGGCGAACTTCACCTACGGGATGATCTATGTCGCATACGCGTACTGACCGGACCGCCGGCGGAGCCGCGCGGTGATATCGCAGGGCGGGCGGCCGAGGATGCGCCGCGTCCTCATGGTGGATGATGGATTGGCGGAATCCGGCGACCGCGGCCGGCCGCGCGGTGCGCGCGCTCGCGGAGGAGATGCGCGGTCGCGGACTCGAGGTGGTGGAGGCGATGTCGTACGAGGATGGTACGGCCACCGATCATCTCCGACGCGGCGATCCACGCCGTGTTCATCAACTGGTCGCTCGGCAGCGACGACAAGAAATCGCACAAGAAGGCGACCGACCTCCTGCGCACGGTGCGCAAGCGCAACGAGCGGGTGCCCGTCTTCCTCATGGCCGACCGCGCGCTCGCCGGCACGATCACGATCGAGGTCGCGCGCATCGCCGACGAGTTCGTCTGGATCCTCGAGGACACGGCCGCGTTCGTCGGCGGCCGCGCGGTGGCGGCGGTCGAGCGCTACATCGCGCAGCTGCTGCCGCCATTCGCCGCGGCGCTCGGCGCGCTACGATCGCGACACTGAGTACTCGTGGGCGGCGCCGGGTCACCAGGGCGGCGTGGCGTTCCTCAAGTCGACCGTCGGCCGCGCGTTCTTCGATTTCTACGGCGAGAATCTCTTCCGCACCGACATGGGCATCGAGCGCGGTTCGCTCGGCTCCTTGCTCGGGCACACGGGGCCCATCGGCGAGAGCGAGCGCTACGCGGCGCGCGTCTTCGGCGCGCACCGTTCGTACTCGGTGCTCAACGGCACGTCGGGCTCGAATCGCTCGATCATGTCGGCGTGCGTGGGCGACCTGGAGATCGCGCTCTGCGACCGCAACTGTCACAAGTCCATCGAGCAGGCGCTGGTGCTCACCGGCGGCATTCCCGTTTTCCTGAGCCCCACGCGGAATCGCTACGGCATCATCGGCCCCATCACGCCGCAGTCGCTCGAGCCGCCGGCGATCGCGAAGAGCATCAAGGCGAACCCGCTCGCGAAGAGCGCGCGTGAGCGACAAGCCGGTGTACGCCGTGCTCACCAACTGCACGTACGATGGCATGTGCTACGACGCGTCGGATGCGCAGGACCGTCTGGCGAAGAGCATCGATCGCATCCACTTCGACGAAGCGTGGTACGGCTACGCGCGCTTCAATCCAATGTATCGCGAGCGGTACGCAATGCGCGGCGATCCGGCGAAGCATCCCAAGGATGGCCCGACGGTGTTCGCGACGCATTCCACGCACAAGCTGCTCGCCGCGCTCTCGCAGACGTCGTACATCCACATCCGCGACGGCAAGGGCGCGATCGACCATGGCCGCTTCAACGAGGCGTACTGCTCGCAGGCGAGCACGTCGCCGCTCTACGCGCTCATCGCGAGCAACGATGTGGCCGCCGCGATGATGGATGGCCCCGCCGGCGAAGTGCTCACGCAGGAAGTGATCGACGAAGCGGTGGCGTGCCGGCTCGCGGTCGCGCGCATCCAGCAGGAGTTCAAGGCGAAGAAGGAATGGTTCTTCGCTCCCTGGAACGCCGAGACGATCAGGGACAAGAAGACCGGCAAGCGCGTTCCCTTCCACCAGGTGCCCGCGCACCGCCTCGCGCACGATCCCGAGTGCTGGGTGCTGCATCCCGGCGAGGACTGGCACGGCTTCGACGGCATTCCCGACGGCTGGTGCATGCTCGATCCGATCAAGTTCGGCATCGTGTGCCCCGGCATGAAGAAGAACGGCGAGCTCGATGCGAGCGGCATCCCCGCCGACGTCGTGAGCGCGTACCTCGAGCCGCAGCGGCATCGTCCCGTCGCGCACCACCGATCACATGGTGCTCTTCCTTTTCTCCGTGGGCGTCACGAAGGGGAAGTGGGGCACGCTCATCAACGCGCTCCTCGATTTCAAGAAGGACTACGATCGCAACGCGCCGCTGGCCGAGGTCGTGCCGCACATCGCGGCGGCGGGCGGCGCGCGCTACGCGGGCATGGGGCTCAAGGATCTCGGCCAACGAGATGTGGGGCGCACATGCGCAAGAGCAAGCAGGGCGAGTGGCAGGCGAAGGCGTACGCGCAGCTGCCCACGCCCGATGATGACGCCGCGCCGCGCGTTCCAGCGGCTCATGGCCGGCAAGGCGGAGAAGGTGCCGCTCTCGAAGATGGCGGGGCGCACGGTGGCGGTGGGCGTCATCCCGTATCCGCCCGGCATTCCCATCGTGATGCCGGGCGAGAGCGCCGGCGCGAACGACGGTCCGTGGCTCACCTATCTGCGCGCCTGCCAGGAATTCGGCGAGCACTTCCCCGGATTCGCCAAGGAAGTGGAGGGGACGGAGGAGAGTGAAGGGCGAATACCACATTTACTGCCTCACGAAGTAGGGATCGCGTTCCCGATCCGGCGGACGGCACCTAAAGAGGGGGAGACCGTGGAAGAGACCAAGAAGAAAGATGTCAGTGGTGCAGCTGACGTTCATCGTCGCGGTGAACATGATGGGCTCCGGCATCATCATGCTCCCGGCGAACATGGCGCAGGTGGGCGCGATCTCGCTGCTGTCGTGGATCGTGACGGCGGTGGGCTCGATGGCCATCGCCTACGGCTTCGCGCAGGCCGGCATCTTCAATCAGCGCGCCGGCGGCATGGCCGCGTACGCCGAGGATGCGTACGGGAAGGACGGCTACTTCCAGGTGTTCTTCCTGTACTTCCTCTCGCTCGCGATCGGCAACGTGGCGATCGGGATCTCGGCGGTCGGCTATCTCTCGACGTTCTTCCCCTTCATGTCGAGCACGCCGATCTTCACCTGCATCAGCGTGATCGGGCTGCTCTGGCTCACGACCGTCGCGAACTTCGGCGGGCCGTCGGTGACCGGCAAGATCGGCTCGGTCACCGTGTGGGGCGTGCTCCTGCCCGTCGGCTTCCTCTCGTTCGCGGGCTGGTTCTGGTTCAGCGGCGCGACGTTCAAGGAAGCGTGGAATCCGCAGGGGCTCAGCATCGGCGCGGGCATGGGCTCGAGCATCTCGCTCACGCTCTGGGCCTTCCTCGGAATGGAATCGGCGGCGCAGAACTCGTCGGCCGTCGAGAATCCCAAGCGCGACGTGCCGCTCGCCTGCCTCTTCGGCACGCTCGGCGCGGCGGTGATCTACATCCTGTCCACCGCGGTGATCCAGGGGATCGTGCCCAACGCGGAACTCGCGAAGTCCACCGGCCCCTTCGGCCTCGCGTTCGCGCACATGTTCAATCCACTGGTCGGCCAGATCGTGATGGGGCTCTCGGTGCTCGCGTGCGTCGGCTCGCTGCTCGGCTGGCAGTTCACGATCGCGCAGACGGGGAAGGACGCGGCCGAGATGAAGATGTTCCCGCAGTTCTTCACGAAGATCAACAAGCTGGGCGCGCCGATCACCGGCATGATCGTGCTCGGTGTCGTGCAGTCGCTGCTCGCGCTCTCCACGATCTCGCCGAGCCTGAGCGAACAGTTCGGCGTGCTGGTGAACTTGGCGGTGGTCACGAACGTGATCCCGTACGTGGTGTCGCTCTCCGCGATCGTCGTGATGATGAAGAGCGCCGGCGTGGACAAGAGCACCTACACGCGCAACGTGGCGATCACCGTTGGTCGCGATGTTGTACAGCGTGTTCGCGCTCTACGCGTCGGGCAAGGACGCCGTCATGGGCGGCATGCTGGTCATGGGGATCGCGTACATCATCTGGGGCTTCATCGCGCCCCGCTTCGTCTCGAAGACTCCGGCTGCGGCGCTGCGTCCGCGAAGGCATGACCATGCGCACCGCAACCGTCGAAAGGAGAGGTTCCATGTCACGCATCGAACGCATTGCACGCCGCACTGCCTGCGCGATCATGTCGCTCACCGTCGCCGGCCGCGCTGGCGGCGCAGGCGCGCGAAGCCCGCGGTGAAGGTCACGACGTCGAATCCGGTCTCCGACCGGATCAAGTCCACCGGCACCGTGCGCTTCGGCTACCGCAATGACGCGAGCCCGTTCTCGTTCAAGGATCCGTCGGGGAACCCGGCCGGATTCTCGGTGGAGCTCTGTCAGAAGATCGCCGAGGGGCTCAAGACCGAACTGAACCTCACGAATCTCAAGATCGAGTGGGTGCCGCTCACGCTCGACGAGCGGCTCTCGGCGGTGGAGACCGACAAGGTGGATCTCCTCTGCGGAGCGGAGACGATCTCGCTCACCAAGCGCGAGACGATGACATTCTCGATCCCGATCTTCCCGAGCGGCGTCGGCGCGCTGGTGCGCGTGGATGCGCCGCCGCGGCTCGTCGAGGTCCTGAGCGGCACGCCGCAGACGAGTCCGGTGTGGCGCGCGCAGGCCGGCCAGCTGATCAACGTGCAGAAGTTCGCCGTCGTGAACGGCACCACGGCCGAACCGTGGATCGCCTCGAAGCTCACGACGCTGAACCTCACGGCGAAGGTGAGCACGGTGAGCACCTACGCCGAAGGCGTGCAGCAAGTGCTCGACGGCACGACCAATGTCTTCTTCGGCGACCGCGCCATTCTGCTGGATGCCAAGATCCGCAACGACAACGGGAAGAACCTCCAAGTGCTCGACCGGTTCTTCACGTACGAGTCGCTCGCGCTGCCGATGGCGCGCGGCGACCGCGAGCTTCTGCTGGCCGTGGACCGTTCGCTCAGCCGCCTCTACTGCGACGCAGGATTTCCGCGCCATGTACGTGAAATGGTTCGGAAATCCGAACATGAACGTCATGAATTTCTACCGGTGGAACGCACTGCCGGAATGATCGAGATCACTGGGAGAGAATGTGAGATGATGACAGGCGGAAAGCAAGCGGGTCGAGCCTGCGGGCGCTCGTCGTGGATGACGAGCTGCCCGCCGCCACCGCCGATGGCCGGGCCGCGCGCGCGCTCGTGCAGGAACTGCAAGTCGCGGGGCATGGAAGTGGTGGAGGCCTCTCCGCCGACGACGGGATGTCCGTCGTGATCTCCGACTCCGCGCTCCACGCGATATTCGTGGACTGGACGCTGGACGACGACAAGAAGCACGCGAAGGCGGCGAAGCTGATCAAGTTCGTGCGCTCGCGGAACGACAAGATCCCGATCTTCCTGATGGCGGAGCGCGAGGAGGCCTCGTCCATCCCCACCGATGTCATGGAAGCGGTGGACGAGTTCATCTGGACGCTCGAGGACACCGCGGCGTTCATCGGCGGACGCGTGATGCGCGTCGATCCGCCGATACCTGGATGTGATGCTGCCGCCGTTGGCCGGCGCGCTCATGAAGTTCACGCAGGAGTACGAGTACTCCTGGCATACGCCGGGACACACCGGCGGCACCGCGTTCCTGAAGTCTCCGGTGGGCCGTGATCTTCTTCGATTACTTCGGCGAGAATCTGCTGCGCTCGGACCTCTCGATCAGCGTGGGCGCGCTCGGGTCGTTGCTCGACCATAGCGGCCCGATCGGCGAGCACGAGCGGTATGCGGCGCGCGTGTTCGGCGCGCATCGCACGTACAGCGTCACGAACGGAACGTCCACGTCCAATCGCGTGATCTGGGCCGCGGCCGTCGGCGCGGGCCAGATCGCGCTCTGCGACCGCAACTGCCACAAGTCCATCGAGCACAGTCTCGTGATGGCGCGGCGGCATCCCGCAGTACCTGGTGCCGCTGCGCAATCGCTACGGCATCATCGGGCCGATCCCGCCGGAGCGCATCAACAAGCAGGCGATCGCGGCGGGGATCAAGGCGAACACGCTCGTGCCCGCGGGCGCGGACACCAAGCCCGTGTACGCGGTGATCACGAATTCCACCTACGACGGCCTCTGCTACAACGCCAAGCGCGTGCAGGAACTGTTCGAGCGCGAGCGTGGACCGCATCCATTTCGATGAAGCGTGGTACGCGTACGCGCGCTTCAATCCGATCTACCGCGACCGCCACGCGATGCACGGCGATCCGAAGGACCACAAGGGCCCCACGATCTTCGCCACGCACTCCACGCACAAACTGCTCGCGGCGCTCTCGCAGGCGTCGTTCCTGCACATCCGCGACGGCCGCAGCGCGATCCCGCACGAGCGCTTCAACGAGGCGTTCATGATGCACGCGTCCACGTCGCCATTCTATCCGATCATCGTCTCGAACGATGTCACCGCCGCGATGATGGACGGCCCGGCGGCCTCGCGCTCACGAGCGAGTCCATCGAAGAGGCGGTGGCCTTCCGCCAGGCGATGGGCCGCGTGCACCGCGACTTCGCGAAGAAGAAGGATTGGTTCTTCAACACGTGGAACGCCGACAGAGGTGAAGCGTGGGGAAGGGCAAGATCGCGAAGAAGGTCGCCTTCGCCGACGCGCCGCCCGAATTCCTCGCCACCGATCCCGAAGCGTGGGTGCTGCACACGGGCGACAAGTGGCACGGCTTCGACGATCTCGAAGAAGGCTACTGCATGCTCGACCCGATCAAGGTGTCGATCATCACGCCGGGCGTCAGCGATTCGGGCGGCCCCGACAAGTGGGGCATTCCCGCGACGCTCGTCACCGCGTATCTGCACAATCGCGGCGTGGAAGTGGAGAAGACCACGGACTTCACGATCCTCTTCCTCTTCTCGATCGGCATCACGAAGGGCAAGTGGGGCACGCTGCTCAACGCGCTGCTCGATTTCAAGCGCGACTGGGACGAGAACGCGCCGCTCGCCGAAGTGCTGCCCGAGGTGCTGGCCGGCCGTCACGAGCGCGTACGGCACGATGGGGCTGCGCGATCTGGGGCAGGAGATGTTCGCCATGCTCAAGAAGACGCAGCAGACGCACTGGCTCGCGCAGGCGTTCTCGACGCTGCCGGTGGCCGCGATGACCCCGCAGGCGGCGTACCAGCTGCTCGTGCGCGGCCAGCTCGAGCACGTGCCGCTCGACAAGCTCGCCGATCGCGTGCTCGCGACGAGCGTCGTGCCGTATCCGCCGGGGATCCCGATGCTCATGCCCGGCGAGAACACCGGCGCGGCCGACGGTCCGTACCTCGGCTATCTCAAGGCGCTCTCCGAGTGGGATGCGGCGTTCCCGGGCTTCGGGCACGACACGCACGGCGTCGAGAACCGCGACGGCGTGTACTACGTCCAGTGCCTGAAGAAGGGCGCCACGGCGAAGGGCTGATCGCGATTTGAGCGAACCCGGGAAGAAGATGACGCTGGTGCCGGCCACGATGCTCGTGGCCGGCAACATGATCGGCACCGGCATCTTCCTCCTGCCGAGTTCGCTCGCGTCGGTGGGCGGCATCGCGGTGTTCGGATGGATCGTCGCCACCGTGGGCGCCGTGGCGCTCGGGCTCGTGCTTCGCGAAACTCGGCGAGCTGGATCCGCAGGAAGGCGGCCCGTACGCCTACGCACGCGACTTCCTCGGCCCGTACGTCGGCTTCCAGACGAACTACGTCTACTGGTTCGGCAACTGGATAGGCAACGTCGCGATCGCGGTGGCGGCGGTGGGGTACCTCGCGGAATTCTTCCCGGGGATCAGCGGTCCGCCGGCGAGCGTCTTCGCGACCGCGGGTGTGATCTGGCTGCTCACGTTCGCGAACATCAAAGGCGCGAAGGCGGTGGGATCTGCTCGAGACGTACACCATGCTGCTCGCGCTCATCCCGATCCTCGGCGATCGCGTTCCTCGGATGGTTCTGGTTCGATCCGGCGATCTTCCACGCGAGCTGGAACGTGACCGGCCAGAGCAACGCGCACGCGATCTCGCGCGCCGCGTCGATCGCGCTCTGGGCGTACATGGGCGTGGAGAGCGCATCCGTGTCGGCCGGCGTGATCGAGAACCCGAAGCGGAACGTGCCGCTCGCGACGCTCATCGGTCTCGCGATCGCGGCGGTCGTGTACGTGCTGAGCTCCACCGTGATCATGGGGCTCCTGCCGAACGCGCAGCTGCAGTCGTCGCACGCGCCGTTCGCCGATGCGGCGCGCATCGCGCTCGGCACGCCGGCGGTGGTGATCATCTCGATCTGCGCGATCCTCAAGTCCGTCGGATCGCTCGGCGGGTGGATGCTGCTCGTGGGGCAGAGCGCCAAGGCGGCGGCGGACGACGGCATGTTCCCGGCCATGTTCGGCAAAGTGAACAAGAACGGCGTGCCGGGCGCCGGCCTCGTGATCGTGGGCGTGCTCATGACCGTCGTGCTGTTCGCGACCATGTCGCCCACCATCGCGGGGCAGTTCAACCGGATCATCGATCTCGCGGTGATCCTCATCGTGATCCCGTACATCTACTCGGCGGTGGCGGTGGTGAAGGTCGATGCACGACCACAAGCTGCTCGAACCGCACCTTCCAGACGTTCAAGGGCATCGCGATCGTCGCGGTGGTGTACTGCCTGTGGACGATCATCGGCGGGAATCCGGGCACCGTGGTGAACGCGATGGTGGCGCTGCTGCATCAGCGTGCCGCTCTATCCGTTCTTCATCGCGAGCATGGAAAAGGCGGCGAAGAAGAAGAAGGCGCGAGCGGGGTAGCGCGGCAGCCATGCGTATCCGAATGATCGCCGCGCTCGCGCCAGCGGCACTTCTCGCGGCGTGCGCGTACGGGCGGTACGTGCCCCCTCGCCATCGTGCCGCCGACGCAGACGGTCGTCCACGCGCGTTTCGCGCCGGCGTTGGACGGCGGCGATCGCATGGTTCGGGAAACGCATTTCCCGATCCAGAAGAGTGATTCGGTGGCCGGCACGCTGTCGACTCGCGCTTACCTGCTCACCAACGCCGATAGCGCGCAGTGGATAAATTGTGGCAAGGAGGCGCCGGGAGGGTTCGGCAATCCGCCGCCGCTGAGAGCTCTTCGCCGCGGTGAACGTGAAGATCACCGACCTCGGCGATTCGGTCGCGGTGCGCGCGAACATGGAGTTGACGATCGATTATCCGCCGGGCTATGCGCCGGAGGACAAGGGGTACATATCGCAGACCGTCGTCTGCTACTCGACTGGGAAGTGGGAGGCGGGACTGGTGAAGGCCATGCAAGACGCGCGACCGGAATGATCGTGCGCTAGCTCATCGCTTCCGGCGAAGGTCGTCGGTCGCGCGCGAGAGCAGCACGAGATAGTCGGCGACGGACATTGTCGCCCCGCGCTTCGGCAGCGCGAAGCGGGCGTCGTCCGGCTCGCCGCGTTGTCCGCGCGGCGCTTCGTCCACCATGAGATCGCCGCCACGAGATTCCACCGCGGTCTCGAACCGCTCGATCGCATCCTCGAGGTCGGACAACTCCGCCGGAGTCTCGCTTCCGCGCAGCGATACGCCGCGCGCGGCGATGCGGCCGGCCGTCTCGCGAGCCGCATCCTTGAGTTCGTTCCGCGCCTCCCGTTCCTCACCACCGGCATGAGCGTTCATCGGTTCCTCCAGTCTGTTGCGCTGCTCCACACGCCTCTTCAAGCTTAGCAGGGGTAGTCGAATGGCGCGAGCTGAGCGCACGGATCGGGAACATGCTCCGGAGGATCCGCGACCATGACCGCGATCGCCCGTTTTTCCATTCTCCTGATGCTCGCCGCCGCTCCCATGACAGCGCAATCGCTGCCCGCCGACTCGCTCTTCGACCGGCTCATCGGCCACTGGGTGCTGCGCGGCACGATCTCGAAGCAGAGCACCACGCACGACGTCACGTTCGAATGGATGCTTGGCCGCGAGTACGTCCGGATGCATGAGGTATCGCGGGAGCGCGCGCCGAACGGGAAGCCCGCCTATGAGGCGATCGTCCTCTTCGGCCGAGATCCACGCACGGGCGAGTACGCGTGTCTCTGGATGGACAACACGGCGACCAGCGCGTTCGACCCAGCGGGCACCGGCCGCGGCATGGTGGCAGGCGACTCGATCCCTTTCCTCTTTCACTACACCGCCACCACCAGCTTCCACACCACGTTCGTCTACAATGCCGCGACGGAATCGTGGCAATGGCACATGGACAACGACAGCGCCGGCGTGCGCCGGCCGTTCGCGCGCGTGACGCTCACGCGAGAGTAATCGCGCCGGGGCATCGGCGGCTAATACTCGCCGTAACGACCCTTCGCGGTCGCCAATAGCTTCGCGGTGTCGTAGCCGAGTCCGTCCTTGAACACGAGCTCCACGTTCTCGATGTCCGTGATGCGCGCCGCGGGATCGCCTCTGATCACGACGAGGTCCGCGCTCTTGCCAACGGCGATCGATCCGATGCGGCTCTCGCGGCCCAGGTAGGTCGCGCCGTTCAGCGTCGCGATCTTGATCGCCTCGAGGGGTGTGAAGCCGCCCGCCACCAACAACTCGATCTCGCGCTGATCGCTGAATCCCGGCACCATGCCGGCGATGCCCACCGGATCCGGCCCCGCGATCAGCAAGCCGCCCGCGGCGACGAATGCGCGCTCGAGCGCCATCTCCTGTCGAAGCAGCATCGCGGCGACTTGCTCTGCGCCGGCGGCCGTTGGCTGCGCCACAGCTGGTACGCCTCGCGCATGTTCGGCGCCATTGCTTCGAGCGCAGCCGCCCGCGGCATCGGGCTGCCGTCCGCCGCTGTGTCGCGCGCGACGCTGTTGCCGCGCAGCACCAGCGTGGACGTGACGGCCACGTGATGCGAAACGAGCAGCGCGATGAGCGTCTTTGCCGCCGCACTGCCGGGCGTCAGCTGCTCCAGCGTGGCGTCGCCGCCGCTCTGCGCTGCACGTGTCGGGCTGCTTGCCGGGATCGAGCGCGGTGTTGGCCATGAAGCCGTGCTCGAGATTGTCGATCCCGAGCGCGACCGCCTCGTCGTACGTCACCGAGCAGAGATGGCCCGTGACCTTGATCCCTCGCTTATGCGCTTCCGCGATCGCAGCGCCCAACTCCGCGCGCGTGATGTGCGCATACGCCTTGAACGACGTCACGCCGTGATCGGCCCAGAACGCCACCGTCGCGCGCGCGTCGTCCGCGCCGGAGAGTTCAGGCATTGCGATGGTCGTATTACCGGCGCCATTGAGGTATGGGCCGGTCACGTCCAGGTGCGGACCGGGAAGCACGCCGGCATCGATGGCGCGCTTGAGCTTCACATCCGTGTATGGCTCGACGCTGCCGGCCGTACGCAGCGTGGTCACACCGTTGGCGAGATAGAGGCGCGGAGCGGAGAAGCTCATCTGTAGCAGGAGGCCGGGCGCATCCGAAGAGTTGTCGTCGGCGAGATTCGGGCGCTGCGAGAACCAGAAGTGATCGTGCATGCCCACGATCCCGGGGATCACCGAAGAGCCGCGCAGGTCCAGGACGGTCGTGGCGTCGCTCGCCGCCACATCGGCGCCGGCGGAGATCGCGGTGATCTTCCCCTGCTCGATCGTGACGTTGCGGTCCGCGGTGGGCGCGGCGCCCGTACCGTCAATGACGTTCACGTGCTCGAGGATCACGCGCGGCGTGCTGACGCGCAGCACTTTGCGCACCGCGGGTCCGAGCGAGTCCGGGCGCTGCGCGGCGGCGCCGCGCGGTAGTATGCAGAGCGAGAGCAGCAGGAGTGCGGGGAAGCGGCGCATTCGACGTCTCCGAGGCAAGAGTCAACGCAGCCACGCTACGCGCGGTCGCCGATATGGGCCATGCGATCGCGATAACTTCGCGTGCGCGCGTGATTTCCGGTGCGATCCGCGTGATATCCTGCACCGGTTGCTTGGCGCGGTCGCGCATCTCATGATTCGGGATGCAACGGGACGGCATGCGCACCTCGCGCGTCGCAGCGCTCGCGCTCGCGGTCGGGATCTTCTTCGTCGCGCAGGAAGCGCTGGGCGACATGGCACTCGGCCGGCCGGTGAGTCTCGCGAACGACGCGATGGTCGTGCTCGTCTTTTGGGCGGTATGGGGGCTGCTCACGCCGGCGGTGCTGTGGGCGCTGCGCCGGTGGCCGCTCGACGCGAAGCCCGCGTACCGTCCATTCATCGCACATCTCGCCACCGGCACGATCCTCGCGACCGCGCAAGTGCTGCTCACGTTCGGCGTGCGCGCCGCCTGGCGTTCGCTGCAGCTCGGCATCACGCTGCGCGAAGGCCTGCACCCGAGCATGCCGGCTTTCGTGTGGGGAGTGTTCACCGGCTTCTGCTTCTACGCGGCAGCCGTCATGGTCTACAACTCGGTGAGATTCCGCGCGATGTACGCCGCGGAACGCGTGAGCGCCGCGGCACTCGAAGCCGAACTCACGCGGAACAAGCTCGAGATGCTGCGCTCGCAACTGCGGCCGCATTTCCTGTTTAACACGCTGAACGCGATCTCCGTTTTCGTGACCGAGGATGCCGCGAAGGCGCAGGCGATGATCCTGCGCCTCTCTCGCTGCTCCGCCGCGGTCTGGACGAAGAAGCGCATGAGGTGCCGCTCCGGCGCGAGCTGGAATTCCTGAACGATTATCTCGAGATCCAGCGCGGACGCTTCGGCGACCGTCTCGCCGTGGAACGCGCGGTGGACGACGCAGTGCTCGGCGCGCGCGTGCCGGTGTTCCTGTTGCAGCCGCTATTGGAGAACGCGATCGAACACGGGCGGTCCGACGGGAGACGCACCACGGTCGCACTGCGTGCAGTGCGCGAGGGGGACTTCCTGCGCATTAGCATTCGCGACGATGGACCCGGCCTCTCGAATGGCTCGGTGACGCGCGAGGGGATCGGGCTTCGTAACACGCGCGAGCGGCTGCGCGCCCTCTTCGGCGAGAGCGCGAAGGTAGCGCTAGGTACCGCCCAGTCGAACGGCGGGCCGCATGGCGCATGTGTCGAGATCAGCATCCCGTTCCGGGAGACGGCGCGATGAGAGTGCTCATCGTGGACGACGAGCCGGTGGCGCGCCGCGGGCTGCGCCGGCAGCTCGAGGATCTCGCGGGCGTCGCGTGCGTGGGGCGAGTGCGGCGGCCGCGATGAGGCCGTCGCGGCGATCGTGGAGCGGCGCCCCGACGTGGTGTTGCTGGACGTGCAACTCGGCCGCGCGACGGCATTCGAGATCATCGAGGAGATCGGCGTCGAGGCGATGCCGGTGGTCGTGTTCGTCACGGCCTACGACAAGCACGCCGTGAAAGCGTTCGAGGTGCACGCCGTGGACTACGTGCTCAAGCCGGTGGACCCTGCGCGTTTGCGCGAGGCGCTCGATCGGGCGCAGTCGCTGCTCGCACTTCAACGTGAGGCATTGCTTGCGGAGCGCCTCGAGGGACTGCTCGCGCAGCAGGTGGTGTCGCGACCGGAAGAGCAGGCGGCACCGCTGTCGCACCGGCTCGTCGTGCGCGAAGGCGACCGGCTGTCCTTCATTGAGATCGAGGCCGTAGACCGCTTCGAGAGTGCCGGCAATCATGTGCGCGTGCACAGCGCGGGCCACGCCTATTTCACGCGCACCACCATGGATCGCGTCGCTCAACGGCTCGTGGGGCGCGACGATTTCGTTCGCGTGCGCAGGTCCGCGATCGTGAACGTACGTTCGATCGATACGCTGGAACGGTACGGCAAGTCGGCGTTCGTGTTGCGGCTGCGCGATGGCGCGAAGATCATCGCGAGCCGGTTCTACCAACCGGCGCTTCGCCGGTTGCTGGGCCGGACGGTGAATCCGCTCTGGTGCCGCACTGCGCGGAGCCGTATTTTCGCGCCCAGCATGAGCGCCGTCGCCACGCCTCTTTCGCCCAGGATCATGACACGTATCGCCAAGCTGTTCGCCGTCCCGGCATTCGTAGTGTTCGTCGCCGCCATGACGCATTCGCGCGCCGCAGAACCGATCGCGCCCAACGACAATCGCCACGCGGCCGGCACGCTCGCCAACGGCGTGCTCACGCTGAACCTGGAAGCGCGCACCGGCATGTGGTATCCCGAGGGGGAGCATGGCGCTGCGCTCGAGGTCGCCGCGTTCGCCGAGGCGGGAAAGCCGATGTCGACGCCCGGCCCGATGATCCGCGTTCCCGCCGGCACGGTGGTGCGCGGCACGGTGCACAACGCGCTCGACAAGCCGCTCCGGGTGTTCGGACTCGGCAAGTTGCGCGGCAATTCCGACAGCATGATCGTGCCCGTCAATGCGACCGCCGAGTTCACCTTCACCGCGTCTACACCCGGTACCTACTACTACACCGGCCTTCGCGGGTATGACTACCTAGGCCTTCGTGCCAATGGCGACCAGCAACTGAACGGCGCGCTCATCGTGGATCCGCCGAACGCGCCGAGGGTCCCGAACGATCGCGTGATGGTGATCTCGTGGAACGGCGACGTCGACTCGGCCAGCAAGACCGGCATTGGCGTGTTCACGATGACGATCAACGGCCTCTCGTGGCCGCATACCGAGCGGCTCGACTACACCCAGGGCGATTCCGTGCATTGGCGCGTGATCAATCTCACCGAATCCGATCACCCGATGCACCTGCACGGATTCTACTTCCGCGTCGACGTCCAAGGGCGACGGAACGAAGGACACGCTGCTCTCCGCGGATCAGCAGCGCATGGCGGTCACCGAGGTGGTCAATCCGTTCCAGACGATGGCGATCTCCTGGAAGGCGGATCGCGCCGGGAATTGGATCTTCCACTGCCACTATGCGATGCACCTCTCGAACTACGTCGCGCTCGATTCGAAAGGCGGCACGATGGACATGCCGATGAACATTGGCCACACATTGGACGCGCCGCACCAGATGTTCGGACTCGTGATGGGCGTCCGCATCGCGCCGAAGGGCGAACAAGCCAAAGCGCCCGCCAATCCACGCAAGATCCGCATTTTCGTGCGCGAGAAGGCGAACGTCTACGGCTCGCAGCCGGGTTATTCCTTCGTCGTCGCCGGCACGATGGGCGAGCGGGACTCGACGTCGATGTCCATTCCCGGCGAGCCGCTCATCCTCGAGCGCGGCAAGCCCGTTGCGGTCACGATCGTGAATACCACCGATGACCACGCGACGATCCACTGGCACGGCATTGAGCTGCAGAGCTACCCCGACGGCGTGCCGGGGTGGAGCGGTTCGGGCTCGCATATCATGCCGGCGATCGCGCCGCACGACTCGCTCACCGTCGTCTTCACGCCGCCGCGCGCGGGCACGTTCATGTACCACTCGCATTTCAGCGAGGTGAAGCAGATCGGCGGCGGCGCGTACGGCCCGATCATCGTGCTCGAGCCGGGGCAGAAGTACGATCCGGCCACGGACAAGATCCTCTTCTTCGGCGCGGCCGGAGTCGGTACGAACCCGATCTACGGCCCCTTCCCGGCGATCCTGATGAATGGCAAGGCGCAGCCGTACGCCATGGATCTCAAGGCCGGCACGCGCTATCGCTTCCGGCTGCTCAATCTCGCGGGTGACGTGGCGACGATCGTCGCCCTCAACTCTGGCAAAGACCCGGTCACGTGGCGCGCGGTCGCGAAGGACGGCTACACGCTGCCACCGGCGCAAGCGACCTCAGCGGCCGGCCACGCTGATGTTCGATCCGGGCGAGATCTATGACTTCGAGTACACGCCATCAGCGCCCGGCGAATTGGCGCTGACGTTCGGACCGCCGCCGAATCCGCCCGGTCCGCCGCCGCCGGGTCCGTTCACTGCCGCCGCCGCCCACGATCACCGTGCCGGTGCACGTGCAGTGAAGCAACTCATTGAAGAGATCCGCCACAACAAGCTGCTCTGGCTGCTTGTGTTCGTGCCGGTGCTCTTCGTGTTCGAGCACTTCCGGCCCGAGGCGCACACCGCGCTCTTCGCGATCTCCGTGGTCGCGATCGTGCCGCTCGCCGCGCTGTTGAGTCACGCCACCGAATCGGTGGGCGCCAAGACGGGCGATGCGATCGGCGGACTGCTCAACGCCACGCTCGGGAATCTCACCGAGCTCATCATTGCGCTGACGGCGCTGAGCGCGGGGCAGTACATGCTCGTGAAGGCGAGTCTGGCGGGTGCCATCGTCACGAACTCGCTGTTCATGTTGGGTGCGTCGTTCCTGCTGGGCGGGCTCAAGTATCACGTGCAGGAGTTCAACGGCGCGTCCGCGCGCTTCCAGGCCGGACTCCTCTTCACCGCGACGGTCGCCCTGCTCGTGCCGAGTGCGGTGGGCGAAGTGGATGGCGATTCGGCCGCGGCCTTCACCCACACGCTGAGCGTGTCGCTGTCGGTGCTGCTCATCGTCGGCTACGCGCTCGGCATGTACTTCTCCCTCGTGACGCATCGCGGGACCTTCGCCGGCAAAGCGCATGACGAGGAAGGCGGCGAGGCGCCGTGGCCGATGGCCGTCGCGCTCACCACGCTGGCCGCGGTCACCGTGCTCGTGGCGCTCGTGAGCGAGATCTTCGTGGAATCGGTCACGCAGGCGTCGGCGGAGCTGGGCATGTCGCCGGCGTTCGTCGGATTCATCGTGGTGGCGCTCGTCGGCGGCGCCGCGGAGGGGGCGGCCGCGTTCTCGGGCGCGCGCAAGGACCGGCTCGATCTGAGCGTAGGCATCGCGATGGGCAGCGCGTCGCAGATCGCGCTCTTCGTCGCGCCCGTGCTCGTGCTCGTGAGTTACCTCGTTGGGCCCACGCCGATGGACCTTCTCTTCTGGCCCGGCGCCGTACTCATGATGATGATCGGCACGCTCACCGCGTCGCTCGCCACGAGCAGCGGGAAGTCGGCATGGTTCGTAGGAGTGTTGATGCTCATGGTGTATTCGATATTCGCGGTCACACTGTTCTTGCTGCCTCCCCGGCCCCTATAGGAGTGGACCGATGACCGAAGCCGCCGCTGCGAAGCCGTCCTGGCGCGCGCTCGATCCGATCGACCGCATCTCCGAGGCGCTCTTCGGATTGATCATGGTGCTCACGTTCACCGGGTCGTTGAGCGCGGCCGAGGCGGGGCACTCCGAGATCCGCACCATGCTCATCGGCTCGCTCGGCTGCAATCTCGCGTGGGGCCTCATCGACGCGATCTTCTATCTCATGGCACGATTGAGCGAGCGGGCGAAAGGGATCGGGACGCTGCTCTCGGTGCACGCCGCAACGGACGCGGACGTGGCACGGCGCGCGATCGCCGATTCGCTCTCACCCATGCTGGCGTCGCTCATGCCCCCTGTGGCGCTCGATGCCGTGCGGCAGCGGATCAAGGAGATGCCCGATCCGGCCGCGCATCCGCGGCTCGGGAGAGCGGATTGGCTCGCGGCGTTCGCGTCGTTCCTCTGGGTGTTCTTCAGCACCTTCCCAGTCGTGATCCCGTTCATCGTGATGAAGGAAGATGCGATGCGCGCGCTGCGCATCTCGAACGCGATCGCGATCGCGTTGCTGTTCCTGTGCGGATTCTTCTTCGGACGCGAGTCCCGCATGAATCCGTGGGTGGCGGGCCTCGCGATGGTACTCGTCGGCGCGGGCTTGGTGGCGATCACGATCGCGCTTGGCGGCTAAGGGCGCGTCTAGGCCTTAGTACCACTGAAACGGCGCGTCTGGCAAGTGAGCGTATGGTACTTCTCGGCGCGAGTGGGAACGATGCGCGTGTGTGGTATGTAGTGCCTACGTACGCGGAGTGGTACCATACGCTCAGTTACTATACGCGCTGTTACAGCGGTACTTAGGCCTACACGCGCCTCTCAGGCGCTACTAAGGCCCACACGCGCCCCATAATGCGGTACAAAGTCCAATAGCTTCGGGCCGATCGATGATCTATTCATCGATGCTGCCACATTTCGTGGCGCCTTCGCGCCCAGCGAAGTTCCCCGCATTCCAATCGGAGTCGAGATGAAGCCGTCAGTGTGCATGGGCCGCGCCGTACTCGGCGTGCTTGCCATGGGCCTTCTCGCGTGCCAGAAGGCTGGTGAAGTCAAAAAGGAAGTCGCCACCGATGTGAAGGCGGAAGAGGTGAAGGGTACCGCGATCGACGCGTACATGTACGCGTATCCGCTGGTCACCATGGAATTCACGCGGCGCGTGATGACGAACGTCGCCGCGCCTGGCGCGAGCACCGCGCCGATGGGCCAATGGGCCAAGCTCCGCACATATCCTGCGGTGGACAATCACGCCGTCACGGCACCGAACGCGGACACGTACTACACGATCATCTCGGCTCGACGTCTCCAAGGAGCCTTGGGTCGTGAGCACGCCGGACATGCATGGACGGTACTTCCTCCTACCGATGCTCGATGGGTGGACTACCGTATTCGCCGATCCGGGCAAACGCACCACGGGCACCGGCGCGCAGAAATTCGCGATCACGGGTCCCGGCTGGAAGGGTACGCTCCCCGCCGGTGTCACTGAGTACAAGTCCGCCACCGGGATCGTCTGGCTGCTCGGCCGCATTGACTGCACGGGAACGCCGGAAGACTCGAAGATGGTGCACGAGCTGCAGGACAAGATGGCGGCCGTGCCGCTTTCATCCCTACGGCAAGTCCTACAGTCCTCCCACGGCCACTGTCGATCCCAGTGTCGACCGGAAGACCGCCGTGCGCGAGCAGGTGAACGCGATGGACGGCGCGTCGTTCTTCAAATTGTTCGCCGAGCTCCTCAAGACGAACCCGCCTGTGGCCGCGGACTCGGCGATGGTCGCCAAGCTCGCGACGCTCGGCATCGTTCCGGGCCAGGATTTCGATGCGTCCAAGCTCGATGCGGGCACCGCGAAGGCGATCGCGGATGCGCCGAAGCCGGCGCAGGACAAGATCATCGCGTGGATGAAAGAAGGGATCGTCGCGGGCCCGATGAAGCTGGTGAATGGCTGGTTCTTCACGACCGCGACGGGAACGTACGGTACTGAGTACCGTCAGCGCGCGATGGTGACCTGGATCGGTCTCGGTGCGAACCTCCCGCAGGATGCGGTCTATCCGACCTCCGAGGGGCCCGGAATGATCGAGAAGTACAGCGGCGCCAAGAAGTACGTGATCCACTTCGCCAAGGGCGAGATGCCGCCGGTGGACGGCTTCTGGTCGATCACGATGTACGATTCGAGCTATTTCTTCGTGCCGAACCCGATCAACCGGTACACTGTGAGTTCGCGGAGCAAGTTCACGGCGAACGCCGACGGCTCGGTAGATGTGTACGTGCAACACGCGAATCCCGGGAAGGCGAAGGAATCGAATTGGCTTCCCGCCCCGAGCGATCGGTTCATCCTGATGATGCGTTTGTACTGGCCGAAGCAGACACCGCCGTCGATCATCGATGGAAGCTGGAAGCCGCCTGCGGCTGAAGCGCAGAAATGACTACGGGCGTGTGTAGGCTTTAGTACCACTGAAACGGCGCGTTTGGCAACTGAGCGTATGGTACGGCTCGGCGTGAGTAGAACAACGAACGGCGCGATTCGGATGTCGTATCTACGGACGCCGAGTAGTACTATACGCTCAGTTGCCAAACGCGCTGTTTCAGTGGTACTAAGACCCACACGCGCAGAGGGGTGCCCATGAACGCGATTCTCGACGAGATCAAGTTCGCCTTCCGCACCCTCCGGAAAAGCCCGGGCTTCTCGGTCACCGCGCTCATCACGCTCGCGCTGGGCATCGGCGCGAGTACCGCGATCTTCAGCGTCGTGAACGCGGTGCTGCTGCGGCCGCTCCCGTATCCCGATCCCGACCGGCTGGTGTTCGTCACCAGCGACATGCGGAATCGCAACGTGCGCGATTTCAACATGGCGCCCGGCGATCTGAAGGACCTCCGCGACCAGACCACGACGTTCACCGGCATCGCCGGCGTCATCACGTTCCCGAGTCCGCTCTCGGGCGACAATATCGCGCCGGAGCAAGTGACGGCCGCCTTCGCGACGCAGAATCTCATTTCCGTGCTCGGCTCGCGCGTCGCGCTCGGCCGCGACTTCAACGACGCCGATGCGGCGCCGACCCCGCCGCCGCCGGCCACGCCGTTGGCGGCGAACGCGGCGCCGCCACCGGTGGACGTCGCGGTGCTGCTCTCGAATGGGTTCTGGAAGCGACGCTACGGCGGTGATCCGTCGGTGATCGGCCGCACCTTCGACCTGGGCGGCGGCAACCACGCGCATGTCGTGGGAGTGCTCGCGCCCGAGTTCGAGCTGCTCTTCCCGCCGCGCCTCAACGTCGCGCGCAAACCGGATGTGATCTTCGCGGCGCGCATCGACTGGGCCACGGCGTCGCGCATCAATGTCATCTTCTACTGCGTGGGGCGGCTCAAGCCCGGTGCTACGATCGGTGCCGCGCGCGCGGAGGTGAACGCGGTCGCCGTCGATCTTCGCAAACGATTTCCGATCGACAGCTCGGCCGGCGTCTATTTCCGCACGGAACCGTTGCGCGCCAACCTCATTGCGGATGTGCGACCCGCCTTGCTCGCGTTGCTTGGGGGCGTCGTGTTCGTGCTCCTCATCGCGTGCGCGAACGTCGCGAACCTCGTACTCGTGCGGACATCACGGCGCGAGCGGGAGCTCGCGGTGCGCGCGGCGTTCGGCGGCAGCCGCGCCCGGTTGGTGCGGCAGATGCTCGTGGAATCGCTCGTGCTCGCCGCCGGCGGCGTCGCGCTCGGACTCGCGGTCGCGAAGATCGGCATCGCGATGCTGGTCGCGATCGGGCCGCAGGACCTGCCGCAGATCGGCGCGGTGGAACTCGATACGCGCGTGCTCGCGTTCTCGGTGCTGGCCGCGCTCATCGCGGCGGCACTGTTCGGCATCGTGCCGGCGCTCCGCGCGTCGCGTCCGAACGTGATCGGCGTGCTGCGATCGGCCGGCCGCAGTTCAGAGCTCGGGGCGGGGAAAGTGATGCGCAACACGGTGGTGGTCGCCGAGGTGACGCTCGCGTTCGTGCTGTTGATCGGCGGCGGCCTGATGTTCCGGAGTTTCCTCGCGATCGCCGGCGCCGACCCCGGCTTCGATCCGCGCGGCGTGCTGACGTTCGTCGTGCAGAATGGCAATGCGCGCACCGAGGACGCGCGCGCCGCGTTCCAGCGCGCGCTGCACGATCGCCTCGCGCAGATCCCGGGTGCGACGGGAGTCACCGCCGGAGCGCCACTCCCGCTCGATGGCACGACGCAGACCGCTCGCTGGGGAACCGCCACCGCCGTCACCGACCCATCGACGTTCCATCAGGGCAACGTGCACGTCGTGATCCCGGGTTACTTCGGCGTGATGCGAACGCCGATCCTTGCCGGCCGCGACTTCACCGATGCTGACAATACTCCGAAATCGCAATCCGTGATCATCGATGATCTGCTCGCGGCGAAAGCCTTTCCGGGCGAGGTCGCGGTCGGGAAAGCGACTGCTGATCCGCGCGCGTTCGGATACCGCGGAATGGGTGGACGTCATCGGCGTGGTGCGGCATGAGTGGCATGATGGGCTCGCCTCGCCGGGGCGCGAGGCGTTCTTCATGACCGACGGCGAATTCGGCTTCGGTACCGCGGCGCGCTGGGCAGTGCGCACCAGCGGCGATCCCACACGGCTTGCGCCGCAGGTGCGTGCGGCCGTGGCGGCGCTCGATCCGACCGTGCCGGTGGCCCAGATCGTTCCAATGGAGGAATACGTCGCGCGAGCGGGCGCGGCCACGCGCTTCGCGCTCGTGCTCATCGGGGCATTCGCGGGGATCGCAGTGGTGCTGAGCGGCGTCGGGCTCTACGGCGTGATCTCGACGGCGGTGCGTCAGCGCACGGCGGAGATCGGCGTGCGCATGGCACTCGGCGCGTCGGCGCGCGGCGTGTTCGGTCTCGTGATCGGACAGGGGATCCGCTTGAGTCTCGCCGGGATCGGCGCGGGGCTGGTCGCGTCATTGATGCTCACGCGCGTGATGCGGAGCATGCTCGTGGGCGTCGCGCCCACGGATCCGCATCACGTTCGCGGCGGTCGCGATACTCTTCTTCTCGATCGCGACGCTCGCGTGTTACTTGCCGGCGCGCCGGGCGGCGCGGCTCGATCCATCGAATGCTTTGCGCGATGAATGACTGCGGACGGCGCGTCTAGGTCTTAGTACCGCTGTAAGTGCGCGTCTAGCAACTGAGCGTATGGTACTACTCGGCGCGAGTGGGAACGGCCCCACTTACGCCATGCAGTACCATACGCTCAGTTGCTAAACGCGCCGTTTCAGCGGTACTAAGGCCTACACCGCCGTTCGTAGTTAGTCCGTGTGCAGCGCCACCATTGGATCCACGCGCGTCGCGCGTCGAGCGGGCACTAAGCAAGCGGTGAGCGCGACAGCCGTGAGCACTCCCACCACGCTCGCGTAGATCGTCGGGTCGAGTGGCTGCACGTCGAACAGCAGCACCTGCGATCCGTACGCCACGACGACCGCGAGCCCCAAGCCGATCGGGATGCCGAGTGCGATCTGCCAGATGCCCTGGCGGAACACGAGCCCGAGCACTTGCGAGCCCTTCGCGCCGAGCGCCATGCGAATGCCCACTTCGCGCGTGCGGCGAGCGACTGAGAAACTCATCACCGCGTAGAACCCTACCGAGGCCAGGAAGAGCGCGATCGCCCCGAAGATCATGAACATCACGCCGAACACGCGGATGAACCACGTCGGCTCGGCGTACGCCTTCGCCATGGTCTTCACGCGATACACCGGGATGTCGGGCTCGAGTTGCGCCACGTTCTCTCGCACGGCGGTCGCGACGGTCATCGGATCGCCGGCCGTGCGCACCGCGATGCTCACGAAGCTCGCGTGCACCTGCGCGATCGGCACGTAGTACATCGGCTCCCGGGGCTTCTCCGTGTCGCCGGTGTACGTGGATGGGATGATGCCCACAATGGTCATCCACGGGAGCGTGCTCTTGAGGCCGCCTTGGCGCACGCGCCGCCCGATGGCGTCCACGCCGGGGAAGAACTTGTCGGCGAACGTTTGATTCAC
This sequence comes from uncultured Gemmatimonadaceae bacterium, assembly GCA_963732065.1. Taxonomy (GTDB): domain Bacteria; phylum Gemmatimonadota; class Gemmatimonadetes; order Gemmatimonadales; family Gemmatimonadaceae; genus DATKOH01. The sequence continues at coordinate 346,099 of CAVSYH010000020.1, forward strand.
GACGACCACGGGGTTGCCGCCCGCGCGGTCGGTCTCATCGACCAGCCGCCCGCGAAGCGCCCGGATCTTGAACGTCTCGAAGAATCCCGGCGATACGGAGACGAAGTCGGCGCGCGGCACGTCGTTCGGCGTCGCGTAGGCGGCGCCGTCGATCATGAGATTGCCGCCATCGGTGCCGATCCCGGGAAGCCACGATGAGATCGATGCCGCTTCGACTCCAGGCAATGCGCCGAGCCGCACGCGCAGCTGCTCGTAGAAGCGCGCCTGCTGCAGCGTGTCGGTGTATCCCAGCGGGAACCCGACGCGAGCCGTGTAGATGTTCGCCGTCTGGAAGCCGGGGTCCATCCGCTGCAGGTTCGTCACGCTCTTGATCATCAAGCCGCTCGCGACCAGCAGTCCGCAGGAGAGCGCGATCTCGCCCACGACCAGCGCCCGGCTCACGATCCCGATGCGCATGCTCGACGAGCCGCGCGATTCATCTTTGAGCACTTCATTGATATCGGCGCGCGACGATTGCAGCGCCGGCAGCGCGCCCGACATCAGCGTCGCGAGCACCGCGAGCCCGATCACGAAGGCGAGCACGGGCGGATGCAGCCCGATATCGATCCACGAAGGTGGTTGCGCATCGACCAGATACGCATTGAACGCGCGGATCCCGCCGTACGCGACGCCGTGCCGAGCACCGCGCCCGCGGCGGCGAGCACAAGCGCCTCCGTGAGGAATTGGCGCACGACCGCCGCGCGCAATGCGCCCAGCGCGGTGCGCACGCTGATCTCCTTCGCGCGATGCGCGGCGCGCTCCAGGAGCAGGTTCGCCACATTCGCGCAGGCGATGAGCAGCACGAAGAACACCGCGAACAGCATCGCCCACAGCAGTTTCACCGGACCGGGACCGATCTCGGCGTCCGTATATGGAAGCGCGCTCGCGGTGATGCTCTCGTTCGTCTCCTTGAAGCGCTCGGCGATTCCCTTCGCGATCAATGCCATCTCGACGGAGGCGCGCTGCACGCTCACGCCCGGCTTGAGGAGCGCGACGGCGGTGACGGTGCGCTGCTCCTCGCGTTTGCCGACGAGCGGATCGTCCTGCAACGGCAGCCAGAGGTCGACGTTATCGGGCAGCGAGAACTTCTCGGGCATCACGCCGATGATGGTGTACGGTTGCGCGTTCACGCGGATCACCTGTCCCAGCACCGTGCGGGCGCCGCCGAATCGCTTCTGCCACATGCCGTAGCCGATCACCGCGACTTTCGCGCCGGTGGGGCTGTCCTCTCCCGCCGTGATCGTGCGGCCGAGCAACGCGGGCGTGTGCATGATCTGGAAGAGCGGCGCGGTCACCCAGGCGCCGAAGTAGCGTTCGGGCAGGCCATCGCCGCTGACGTTCATCGTGCCATCGGTGTACGCGGCCATCAGCGCGAAGCTGTGCTGCTGGTCGCGATAGTCGACGTACTCGCCCCAGGGGATGTCGCGGCGGATCTCCTTGTGCGCGACATCGTTGCGCTGCACCTCGACGATCCGCGAGGCGTCGTCGTAGGGCAGCCCCTTGATCAGCGCGCCGTACACGATGCTGAACATCGTGGTGGTGACGCCAATGCCGAGCGTGAGGGCGAGCGTCGCGAAGAGCGTGACGCCGGGGCTCTTGATCAGCGAGCGGATGCCGTAGCGGATGTCGCGAAGGATCGCGTTCATGGTCGTCCGGGTGAGGTCACCCGTCACGACGGCGCGGGCGCGCGATGTTTCAAGTCGAAGGCGTGTGAGGCCTTAGTACCGCTGAAGGTGCGCGTTTAGCAACTGAGCGTATGGTACGGCGCGGCGTGAGTGGGCGACCGTATACTCACGCCGAGTAGTACCATACGCTAGTGCCATACGCGCCGTTTCAGCGGTACTATGGTCAGCGCTCGAGGTACCAATACGATCACCCGTTAGTGGTATCCCCGATGAACTGCACGGCGCACCACACCAACCACGTGATGTCGGTGCGCTTGCGCCAGAAGAGCCAGCCGAGCCCCGCGATTAAGACGCCCGTCACCGCGGCGATGAGCAGATATCCCTTGATGTGGTCCGGGAACGCCAACGGGTTCGCACGAATGATGTACGCCGACACGAGATGCCCTGAGAGGCCGAGCACGAGCAGTGCGACGCCGAGCCAGGCTTTCTGTTTGGTGATCATGTGCGGCTCAGCCGACCGCGTCGAGTTCCGACGCCGCGCGCCGAAGGATCTCGGCGATCTTCGCGATCTGCTCCGGCGTCGCGCCACCTTTCATCACGATGCGCGCATAGGCGCGGCCGAGCTGGCCCATCGCTTCGTGCGCGGCGATCATCGGACGCCCGCCGAAGAGCGATTCACCGAACTGCACGAGACGCTCGAGCACATCGTCTACCGTGGTACGGTTCTCGGCGAGGTACTTCCGGCCTTCCTCCGTGATGGAGTAGACCTTCTTGCCGGAATCCTCGAGCGTGGCCTTCGCGTAATCCATCTCTTCGAGGAGGCTGAGGGTGGGGTACACCGTGCCCGGACTGGGCGAGTAGCCGCCGCCCGACTTCTCCTCGAGGGCCTTGATGATGTCATAGCCGTGGCGCGGCTTCTCATCGAGCAGCTGCAGGATGACGAGCTTGAGATCGCCCTGGTCGAACATCCGGGCGCCGCGCCGGAATCCGCGGCCGCGCCCCGGCCCGAAGCCGAAGGCCGCGAAGCCTGAGTCGCCGAACCAGTCGTGCCGGCCGTGACGATGCCGGTGATGATGGGAGGATCCGCAATCATGCCATATCATAGTAGGACTCCAAGATAGTACTAAGTTATATCTTAGTATATCTTAGGAATCCGTGGCGTCAAGGGGCGTGGCGAGGGAGGAACCGGTCGTCAGAATCCCAAAAGAGACCCGCGATCCGTGCAGCCCCGCGCTTTGTTCGAGTATTCGCTTTGGATCTGGTACTGGTGGGAGCCCATGGTCTCGTTGTTGTCGAACACGAAACACAGGTCGGCCATCTCATTTCCCGTGAGCACATTGAACCAAGCGTTGAGGTCGGGGTCGGACGACGCCTCGAAGAACTCATGCGAGAGCGTTGACGCTGTCGCGTCGATCGTGCCATGCGGACTCAAGCGCGGATTCTGGCAGCCATCCACTCCCTGGTAGGGCTCCACGGTGTACACGACGTGCACACCGCCCCCGAAGGTGATCGACCCGTGAAACGCACAGAAGAAGAAGCTCTGCGGCGAATCCGGCGAATAGCAATCGCCAGGCTGTTGGCACATATCCACGCCCTGCGGCAGGAACACGTGGTAGATGTTCGCGTAGCCGCTCCGGCCGGTCACTGTCACCGCCTGAAAGAGGAGGTTGTCGAGCTCGCCTTGGGTCAGCACGTTGTTGTCGCCGGCAATGTTCGGGTCAATGGCCAGGAGCGAGTCGACGCTCCATTTGCCGGTCACGTGCGCTCCCACGTACTGATCGAGTACGGAGATGATCTGGCTGCTGTTCAGGTCTCTGAGAAAGTCGGACGGTCCTGTTGCGCCCGAACCCCAGCAGGAAATGGAACTCCCACCGCAATTGACGAATACGGCCCAGTTGGTGCCGCCGGTGAGCACGGGTCCGCCGAAGTTGGAGAGATCCCACGGCGAGTTGAACGAGGTCGCCGATGCGTTCGAGCCGTCGCGCCGGCGAGAATCGGACGGAGGGAATACCGTTCGACGCGCGATGATGGGCCACGCGCGTCCAACGGTCTCGAGAGCGGCAGCGGCGGTGCGCCCTCCATCGGGCGCGACCGTAAGGCGCAGCACCTGTGCGGGCGGCGCGACGGAGGTGGGCGCGTCAGCGCCGCAGGCACCGGCCGCAATGCTCAGCACGGTCACCAGGATCGCGGGTGATACTCTGACGTTCGACTTCGCCATTTGATCCTCGCACGGAGAGGGGATAGTTGCGGCAGGCGCGCCGAATGGTACCCCACAGCGGGACCACGGGTCACTTTCGCGCGACCAGATCCCAGCTCTCCTCCGAGCCTGGCGGCTTGGTAAACGGGGGCGACCCCGGTACACATTCCAGGCCGGCACGTATGACCTCAACTTCCCAGGGGGATCCGAGATGTCTCCTACTTCGAAGAACGGAAAGATCTGCTACCTCGAGCTTCCCGCGACCGACGTGCGTCGCTCAGCTGAGTTCTACCGCACGGTGTTCGGGTGGAACATGCGCGCGCGTGGCGACGGCGCGACGGCGTTCGACGACACGACGGGTGAGGTGAGCGGCGCGTTCGTTACGGGGCGGGCACCGGCGTCGAGTCCGGGCCTCCTCCTCTATATCATGGTGAGCGATGCGCCGGCGGCGGTCGCGCTCGTCAAATCGGCCGGCGGCGAGATCGTTCAGCCCATCGGCGTGGACGCGCCCGAGATCACGGCGCGATTCCGCGATCCAGGCGGGAACATCATCGGCTTGTACCAGGAACCGAAACCGAAGAGCTAGAGAATGTGGCGGCTTGACCACTGACGGCGGCGGCGCTGGTGGCGGCGCTGGCGGCGGCGCGGGCGGCGGCGCTGGTGGTGGCGCGGGTGGCGGCGCGGGCGGCGGCGACGCCGGCGCGGCGGATCGAACCGCGGGGAACGAATTGATCAGCGGCGGCGGAGCGGGGCGCGGTGCCACCGGCGCCGGCGGCATGGCGCTCGGCGCAGCCGCGATCAGCGGCGGATCGGGATACGGGTGACGCGGTGCAGTGGCCGGACCACCGAGATTCAATGGCGGCGCGGGTGGTGGCGGCGGTGACGTCGCCGGAGGAGGCGGCGGAAGGTCGACCGGCGTTTGCGGATCGATGCAGCCGCCGCACACGTACACGCCGCCACCCGGCACGTCGCACTCATAGCCCGGGCCGCAGTCGGTGTTCGAGATGTCCGTTGTCACGAACGCTGCTGGCGCCGTCACCGTGCTCGCAACATCGTTCGCTCCAAGAACTTCATACTGCACGAGGTCATCCTCGAACGCTCCACCGCTCATGCGCTCGGCGACCGCCTGCAGCGCGGGCTCGGGATCCGCGGCGATGCGTGTCGAGTCGTCGCTGCCGAGCATCCACTTGCCGCGGCGCGTGAACGCTGCGAATTGGAACGGCACGCGCGAATACGCGGCGTAGACGAGTCCAGCGCCGGGCGAGCCGATTCACCTCGAACGAGTAATTGCCGTGTGCACCATGGACGGCCATGTCGCCGCCGCGAACGAACGCGTCGGCGCCGGGCGATGCGGGGAAGATCACGTGCGCGACGCGGTCCGCATCCATCTGCAGCACCACGACATACCCATCTTCACGGGTCGCGACGAGTACCGTCGCCCGATCGCCGGGATCGTAGCGGTCGCGGTCCAGATACAGTCGTATCGCCGCCGGTTTATCACTCGAGTCGGCGGGCACTTGCGCCGCCGCTCGACGGAGCGGCTGCGCCAAGCGTGATCGTCACGAGCACTGCGTTCAGCACGCGATGCGACATCATTCCTCCGGGCACGAGCGCGGGTGCGGTCCCCTGCGATGCACTGTGCTCCCATTCATGCTACGGCGCCCGCCCGCGATCCGTTGCGGGCGTGGCACTTCCGTTTACCAATGGTCACTGGTATTCGCGGGGTGACTGGTTAAGAATTCGGGACGCTCCGAACGGAGACACCCCCAGTGACCGCTTCGAACAGCAGAACCCGCGCGCGCGTCCGCGCCGCGGTGGTGGTCCTCTTCGCGGCACTCGCCGCCTGCGGAAAGAAAGGCGGCGCGTTCGCCTTTCCGCCCGCCGACGTGACGTTCGTCACAGTGCAACCCGGCGCCGTCGCGCAGCCCATCGAATTCAGCGGGCAGGTGGTGGCGTACCGCCGCGTGGAAGTGCGCTCGCGCGTGGACGGGATCATCGAGTCGCGCGATTTCACGGAAGGCGCGGTGGTCGAGCCCGGACAGCTCCTGTATCAGATCGAACGCACGCGCTACGACGCCGCGTATCGCAGCGCGAAAGCGCGCTTCGACAACGCGCAGCGCACGCTCGCGCGGCTCGAGCCGCTGCTCTCGCGGCACGCGGTGGCCCAGCAGGACGTGGACAACGCGCGCTCCGAGTTCGAGAGCGCGCAGGGCGCGATGGACCAGGCGAAGAAGGATCTCGACGACACGGAGATCCGCGCGAAGATCGCCGGCCGCGTGGGACGCACGCAGCTCGATGTCGGCGCGCGCGTCACCGGTCCCGCCGATCTGCTCACGACGATCGACCGGCTCGATCCCGTGTACGTGACGTTCCGTCCGAGTTCGGACCAGCTCGTGGCATGGCAGCAGGATTCCGCCGCGCGCGCGATGCTGCGTGCCGGCAGCAAGCTCACGGTGCACGTGCTGCTCCCCGACGGCACCGAGTTGCCGCGCACGGGGCATCTCGATTTCGTCGCGCCGGCGCTCGACCCGGCCACGGGCACGCAGGAATTCCGCGCGCGCTTCGACAACGCCGATCGCGTGCTCCTGCCCGGTGAATTCGTGCGCGTGCGGCTCGAGGGACTCGTGCAGCGCGCCGCGATCTCCGTGCCGTTGCGCGCGGTGCAGTCGGCGCTCGGCCGTCAGTTCGTGTACGTCGTGGGCGCGGGCGACACCGCGAGCATGCGCGATGTGAAGCCGGGGCCGTGGGCGGGCAATCTCTGGATCATCGATCAGGGGCTGCGCGCCCGGCGATCGCGTGATCGTGGACGGCATCCAGAAGGTGGCGCCCGGGCGCCCGGTGCACGCCACTGCGCTCACCGACTCCGCCGCGGTGCCGCACGCCGACACGGTGCGGAAGGCGGGGCTTGTGACCACGCCGGCACCGAGCGGCGCCGGCGAGGGCGCGCCTGAGATCCGCTACTTCTTCATCCGGCGCCCCGTGCTCGCCGGCGTGATCTCGATCATCATCACGCTGCTCGGGCTCTTCGCGATCAGGCTGCTGCCGATCTCGCGCTATCCGCAGATCACGCCGCCGGGCGTGCAGGTGAGCGCCGTGTATCCGGGCGCCACGCGCGCAGGATGTGGCCGACGCGGTCGCCGCGCCGATCGAGCAGCAGCTGCCCGGGCTGCAGGGCCTCATGTATTACTCGTCGGCGAACGCGAGCGACGGCACGATGGGGCTGCAGATCTCCTTCGATGTCACGCGCAGCCAGGACCTCGCGGCGGTGGACGTGCAGAACGCGGTGCAGGTCGCGGTGCCGCAGCTGCCCGATGCCGTGCGGCAGAACGGCGTGACGATCCTCAAGGCGAACACCGACATCCTCGCCGTGGCCGCGCTCACGTCGAGCGATCCGCGCTACGATGCGCCGTATCTCACGAATTATCTCAAGCTCTACCTCGAGGACGAGCTCAAGCGCGTGCCCGGCATCGGCAACGCGCAGACGTTCGGCGGCCTGCAGTTCTCTATGCTGCTGCAGCTCGATCCCGGCGCGCATGTCCAAGCTCGCGCGTCACGGTGGGCGACGTCGCGTCGGCGGTGCGCGAACAGAACACGACGAATCCCGCGGGACGCCTCGGCCGCGAACCGGCGCCCGCCGGCACCGAGATGACGATCCCGATCACCGCGCAGGGCCGGCTGCAGACGCCCGCGCAGTTCGACGACATCGTGGTGCGCGCCAATCCCAATGGGTCGGTGGTGCGCGTGAGTGACGTGGGTCACGCGAAGCTCGGCGCGCTAGAGCTACGATTTCGCGGCGCGTCTCAACGGGAAGCCGACGGCGTTCGTGCTGCTGTTCATGCGGCCCGGCGCGAACGCGATCGAGGTGCGCGACGCCGTGGAGCAGCGGATCGACGAGCTGAGCAAGGCGTTCCCGCCCGGGATCCACTACAGCATCCCGTTCGACACGACGCCGTTCGTCACCGCGTCGATCGAAGGAAGTGGTATACACGCTGCTCGAGGCGATGGCGCTCGTGGCGCTCGTGGTGTTCCTCTTCCTGCAGAGCTGGCGCGCGACGCTCATCCCGCTGCTCGCGGTGCCGGTGAGCGTGATCGGCACCTTCCTCGGATTGTTCATGCTCGGGTTCTCCATCAACGTGCTCACGCTGTTCGCGCTGGTGCTCGCGATCGGCATCGTGGTGGACGACGCGATCGTCGTGATCGAGAACGTCGAGCGCATCATGGCCGACGGAGCACGTGTCGGCGCGCGTCGCGGCCGACCGCGCCATGCGCCAGGTGGCGGGCGCGCTGGTGGCGATCGTGCTCTCGCTGGTGGCGGTGTTCATGCCGGTGGCGTTCACGGGCGGTGTGACGGGCGCGATGTTCAAGCAGTTCGCGATCACGATCGTGATCGCGGTGGTGCTCTCGGGGCTCGGTGGCGCTGACGCTCACGCCGGCGCTCTGCGCGCTGCTGCTCAAGGAGACGGTCGGAGACGCACACGACCGGCTTCTTCGGCGCGTTCAATCGCGGCTTCGCGCGCTTCTCCGAGCGCTATGCGGGCGCGGTGGACAGCGTGCTCGGCCGGCCGCGCGCGTGGCTCGCCGCGGTGGTGGTGATCATCGGGCTCGCGGCGATCCTCTGGCGCGTCGTGCCGAGCGCGTTCATCCCCACCGAGGACAAGGGCTACTTCGCGATCGCGCGTGCAGCTGCCGGACGCCGCGTCGCTCCAGCGCACGACCGCGGTGGTGGAGCGCGTGGAAGGATTCCTGCGCCAGGAGTCCGCGGTGAAGAACATCGTGGCGCTCGCGGGCTTCGACATCCTGAGCCGCGCGAGCCAGCCGAACAGCGCGACGATCTTCGTGAACGTGAAGAACTGGGACGAGCGCAACAAGCAGGAATCGGTCGACGCGATCACGGGCCGGCTGAACGGCAAGCTGTTCGGCATGCAGGAAGCGGTCGGCTTCTCGTTCAACTTGCCCGAGATCCCGGGGCTCGGCGCGTCGTCGGGCGTCGAGGCGAACCTGCAGAACATCGGCGGCCTCTCGGTGCAGGACTTCGCGACGCAGGTGCAGGCGTTCATCGCCGGCGGCGAACCAGCTGCCGGCGGTGGCGGGCGTGAACGCGAACTTCCGCGCGAACGTGCCGCAGCTGTACGTGGACGTGGACCGCGCGGCCGCGAAGGCGCGCGGCGTGGCGCTCGGCGACGTGTTCGGCACGCTGCAGGCGCTCATGTCCACGCTGTACGTGAACGACTTCAACCTGTACGGCAAGACGTATCGCGTGCAGATCGAAGCGCAGGCGCCTTACCGCCAGCGCCCGCAGGACCTCGACCAGCTCTATGTGCGCGGCAAGGATGATGTGATGCTGCCCGATCTCGACGTTCATCCGCGCGGAATTCCGCAGCGGGCCCACGCTCATCACCCGCTTCAACGGGTTCATGTCGGCGCTCGTGACGGGCGCGCCCAAGGAGGGACACAGTTCGGGCGAGATGATGAACGAGATCGATGAACTCGTGCGCACGAAGTTCGCGCCGCAGGGGCTCGCGGTGGCGTACTCGGGGCAGTCGTACCAGGAGCGCGCGTCGAGCGGTGCGGCCGGCACGGTGTTCGCGCTCGGCCTCGTGATCGTGTTCCTCGTGCTCGCGGCGCAGTACGAGAGCTGGTCGCTGCCGTTCGCCGTGCTGCTCGGCGTGCCGTTCGGCGTGCTCGGCGCGTTCCTGGGCATCTGGCTGCGCGGGCAGCCCAACGACATCTACGTGCAGGTGGGACTGCTCACCGTGGTCGGGCTCGCGGCCAAGAACGCGATCCTCATCGTGGAATTCGCCACCGAGTTGCGTGCGCAAGGGTTGTCGATCAGGGACGCGGCGCTGCAGTCGGCGCGCGAGCGGCTGCGTCCCATTCTCATGACGTCGTTCGCGTTCATCCTGGGCGTGTCGCCGCTGCTGATCGCGAGCGGCGCCGGCGCCGCGAGCCGTCACTCGATCGGCACTACCGTGTTCGCCGGAATGCTGATCGCGACCATCGATCGGGATCTTCTTCATCCCGCTCTTCTTCTGGACGATCCGAAGCCTCGCGGAGCGGGGCAGCGGGCGGGAAGCGCATGAGCGCGCGCGTCGTTGCCGCCGCGACTGATCGCGGCGCTGTGCGCGTGCGCCGTGGGGCCGGACTACGAGCCGCAGCCTCCGGTGCCGCCCAGCACCAACGTGGGCACGCCGCGCGGACCCGATTCGATCACCAAGTTCTACGATTCGCTGGCCGCCGCGCGCGCCATGGACTCATCCGGTCACCGCACAGGTGCCCGCCGCGCATACGGTGCTCGCGACGCAGATCGCGGATCTCGCGTGGCTCGACATCCTGAACGACACCATTCTGGTGCGGCTCGTCGAGACCGCTATCCACCAGAACCGCGATCTCGCGGTGGCGCGGGCGCGCATCACCGAGTTCCGCGCCGAGGCGGGCGTCGCGGCGGCGCCGCTCTATCCGAACATCTCGCTCAATGCGTCCGCGAGCACGAACCGCATCGCGCTGCCGAACCTGACGTACGAGGCGTACCGCGCCACCGGCGATCTCGCCGTGGGAGCTCGATTTCTGGGGAAAGACGCGGCGCGGCGTGCAGGCCGCGAAGGCCGATCTCGCCGCGCAGGATGAGTTCGCGCGCGCCGCGGTGCTCTCGCTCGTGAGCGACGTCGCGACCGCGTACCTCACGCTGCTCGAACTCGACCAGGAACGTGCGATCTCGGAGCAGACGCTCGCGACGCGCCGCGCGACGCTCGACCTCGCGCGCCAGCGCTATGAGAACGGCGTCACGAGCGAGATCGATGTGCGCGCCTTCGAGGCGCAGGTGGCCGTGCCGGCGGCGCGGCTCGCGCAGGTGCAGCAACTGCGCGCCCAGCAGGAGCATCTGTTGAGCGTCCTGTTGGGCGACGCGAACGCAGTCGATCCCGCACGGCACGCTTCTCACGCTGGCCTCGCGCACGGTGATCATCCCCGATTCGCTCCCGTCCACGCTGCTCTCACGGCGCCCCGATGTGAAGGCGGCCGAGCGGCAGTATGCGGCCGCAATGGCGCGCATCGGCGTGGCGGACGCGGCGCGCTATCCGGCGTTCTCGATCGTCGCGTCGTACGGCCAGCAATCCACGACCGTGGGGCAGATCTTCGCGCCGGGGAACAACGTGTACGTGCTGCAGGGCGGATTGTCGTTCCCGCTCTACACGGGCGGGCAACTCAGCGAAGAAGTGCGCGCCGCGCGCGCGCGGGCGCAGCAGGCGCAGGCCGCGTACGAGCAGGTGTCGCTCACCGCGCTGCAGGAAGCGGGCGACGCGCTCGCCGGCGTGCGAAGTCGCGCGCGAGACAGGCGCGCGGCGCAGGAGACGCAGACAGTCGCGTTGCGCCGCGCGCTCGTGCTCGCGCAGGACCGGTACACGGGCGGCGTGTCCGGATTCCTCGAGGTGCTCGAGGCGCAGCGCGGGCTATTCGATGCCGAGGTGGCGCTCAGCCAATCGCAGCTGGCGGAGATGGTGGCGGCAGTGCAACTCTACAAAGCGCTCGGGGGGAGCTGGGCGAGTACTCAGTAACCCGAACTCCGTGCTTGGTCACCCGAACTCCGCGTGTGGCGTATAACGTGTGGTAACGGCAGCGGCGTACTTGGTGTTGCCATCAACGCCTCTGCTGGTACCACACGTCAAGCGCCACACGCGGAGTTCGGGTGACCAAGTACGGCGTTCGGGGTTCGACTTACGGTGTGCGGGACCCTCCGCTCATCGCCTTATGGAATTCCATGACATCGCCCTTCATAAGCCCATCCACCATCGCCTGCGCGGCCATCAACTGCTCGTGCAGGTCCTTGGCCACCGCTTGCTGTGCTTCGGTCGGCGCATAGTCCGATCCGCCGATCGAGTTCGCGAGATAGAGCAGCTTCTCGCCGATCTTCACCGGGTTCCTGATCCCATCCTGTCCGCGGCCGGTACCCAGCACGTTCCGCAGCTGACTCTCGGCGTCGACCAATTTCCTCTCGAGCGAATCCATGCCGGCGCGGTGCGCGGCGCCGGTCGTATCAGATGACGCCTGCGCACGCATCACCGCGAGCTGGGCCCGCGTGTTCTCGAGCGAGTTCACGAGTCCGGCCGCGGTGTTGATGTCCGCCATGACGCTCTTGAGCAGCGCGCCCTGTGCGCCAATGTCCGCCTCGCTCCCGCCGCGGCGCGGATCCTTAAGCACGGCGAGCGGCTGCGAGACTCTCTTGCCGCCCAGCGGTGAGCGTCACCGTGTACTTGCCCGGCGGCTCGAGGGTGGTAGCGCGCCGAACCCGGGCGCCGGCTTGCCCTCGATCGGCACGGCCAACCACGGCGAGTATAGCGGGCTCACGCGGATCCGCGCCTCCGTCGTGGGCTCGCCGCGGAGATCCCACCACGCGCGATTGAGTCCGGCCTTCGCGGGTACTTTGAACGTGCGCACCGTCGCGCCCGACGCGTCGGCGACGGTGACCGTCGCGCTGTCGGTCTTGCCGGCGGACTTGACCCAGAAGTTCAGCGCCGCGCCGTACGGCGCGGTCTCGCCATAGGTGACTCCTTTCTCCATGCCGATGCTGTACGGCGCCTCCACCGCGCGGAAGCGGTACGCGTCGCGCAGCGGGAAGAGATGCAGCTCCTCCCGACATCGATCTCGGCGTTCATCGTGCGCAGGGGCGAGATGTCGTCCACGATGTAGAAGCCGCGGCCGTACGTCGCGATCACGAGATCGCTGAAGCGCTCCTGCACCGTGAGCCAATACACCGGCGCGCGCGGCATGTCGCTCTGGAAATCCTGCCAGTGCCCGCCGTCATCGAAGCTCACGTACAGTCCGCCTTCGGTGCCGAGGTAGAGCAGGCCGCGCCGCACGCGGATCCTCGCGCACGACGTGCGCGTACGAGAGCGGCGTCTTCGGGATGCCGGTGGTGATGAGCTTGAACGTCTTGCCGTAATCGGTGGTCTTGTAGACCCACGGATCGCGGTTGTTCACCTGGTGCCCGTCCACCGTGAGGTACGCGGTGGCCGCATCGAAGCGTGACGGCTCGATGTTGCTCACCGTGCCCCAGCCGAGCATGCCGGGGATGTTCGCGGTGAGATTCGTCCACGTCTTGCCGTTATCGCGCGTGATGTGCACGAGGCCATCGTTGGTGCCCGCCCAGATCGTGCCTTTCTCCTTCGGCGATTCGGCGATCGCGAAGAGCACGCCGGAGTACTCGACGCCGATGTTGTCGGGCGTGAGGCCGCCCGAGAGTCCCATGCGCGATCTTGTCGTTGCGCGTGAGATCGGGGCTCATCACGCTCCATGTTCTGCCGCCATCGGTCGGTGACGTGCACGAACTGACTGCCGGCGTACACGCGGTTGTGATCGAATGGCGAGATCGTGAGCGGGAACGTCCAGACGAAGCGGTACTTCACGTCGGACGCGGCCGTGCCGGTGGTGGCCATCGGCCAGACCTCGACTTCGTCGATGCGAGTTCGGTGGGCCAGTCGGTAGCGCGTGACGATGCCGCCCACGGAGCCGGAGCCGCTCGCGCTCGACCAGACGAGATTCGTGTCGGCGGGATCGGGGGTGGCCCAGCCGCTCTCGCCGCCGCCCACCGTGCGCCAGAGCGCCGGCGGGATGCCGACGTCCTCGCCGAACTGGCCGGGCATCTTCGCGTTGCTCGGGCCCGCGGCCGAGGGACCATCCTGCTTGTTGCCGTAGAGCCAGTAGGGAATGCGGTCGTCCACCGTGACGTGGTACATCTGCGCGATGGGCAGCACGACGCGCAGCCAGGTCTTGCCGCGATTGTTCGTGATCGAGACGCCGCCGTCGTGGCTCGCGATGAAGCGATTGCCGTTCGTGGCGTCGAACCAGATGTCGTGATGATCGCCGTCGGCGACTTGATCGCGCGGCGGATCGATCATCGTCTTGCCGCCGTCGAGCGTCTTCGTCCAGTTCGCGCGAGAGGAAGTACGCTTCGTCGGCGTTGTCGGGCGTCACGCCCATGCGGTTGTAGTACGCCGTGCGTCCGCCGATCTGATGGTCGGGGTTCATGAGCTGCCAGGTCTCGCCCGCGTCGTCCGAGCGCCAGAGATGGCCGTTGTCGGTGGGCTTGCCGTGCCAGGGCGCGCCGTCGCCCGTTTCGATGGAGGCGTACACGCGCTGCGGATTCGCGGCGCTGATCGCCGAGTCCGACTTTGCCGTACTGGCTTCATCGGGAGGCCGTGGCCGACGAGACGCTTCCACGTGGTGCCGCCGTCGGTGGACTTCCAGATGCCGCTGCCCGGCGCCGCCGCTCTCGCGGCCCCATGTGTGGATCTCGATCTGCCACATCGCGGCGTAGAGGATGCGCGGAGTTCGTCGGGTCCATCACGATGTCCACGGCGCCGGTGGAATCGTTCGACGAAGAGGACTTTCTCCCACGTCTTGCCGCCATCGGTGGTGCGGAATATGCCGCGCTCCGGCTGCGGGCCGTAGGCGTGGCCGAGTGCGGCGACGTAGACGCGCTCCGGATCGCGCGGGTCGATCGACGATGCGCGCGATGCGGCCGGTGGCTTCGAGTCCGGCGCGCGACCAGGTGGCGCCGGCGTCGGTGGACTTGAACATCCCCCAGCCCACGGAGATGTGGCTGCGGATGAACGGTTCCCCGGTGCCGACCCAGACGACATTGGGATCCGATGGCGCGACTGTGACGGAGCCGATCGACGAGACGGGCTGCCCGTCGAAGATCGGCTTCCAGTGGATGCCGCCATCGGTGGTCTTCCAGAGTCCGCCGCTCGCGGCGCCGGCGTAGTAGACCGTGGGATCGCCGTTCACGCCGGCGATCGAGGTCACGCGATTCCCTTCGGGTCCGACGAACCGGAAGTGGAACGACGCGACGGAGGAACTATCGAGGGCGGCCTGTGCGCGGAGCAGGGTGGTGGACGCGATCATCGCGAGCGCGACGGTGCGAATGCGGGACATACGTGTCTCTCCAAGGCTGATGGGACGGTGACTGAGGGGAGACGCTACGGTGGCCGGGACTACCGCGCTAGAGAGGCGAAGCGCGAGATCCATGCACGTACGCGGGAAGCGGGAAGCGGGGAAGCGGGAAGCGCCGCGGGATGCGATAACCGCGCGTGGGCTCCTCGCGCAGTGCACGCCTCCCGCGGCGCTTCCGCGCTTCCCGCTTCCCGCTTCCCGTAGCGCGGTCCCCCTTCGCATCAGCTATTTTGTCGATCATGCGATTCTCGCTCATCGCGCTCGCCCTCGCCGCCCCGCTCGCTTCGCTCGCGGCGCAGACGACCCATCCCAAGTGGAGCTTCGATGCGAGCGTGTATGCCTACGCGCCGCCCGAGGATCCCGATTACCTGCAGCCCACGATCACCGCCGATCACGGCGGCCTGCATCTCGAAGGCCGTTACAACTACGAGGCGAAGAACACCGGATCGCTCTGGGCGGGCGTGAATCTCGGCACCGGTCACACGGTGCGGCTCGATGTGACGGTGATGGGCGGCGTGGTGTTCGGCGACCTCGGCGGCATCGCGCCCGGCACGGAGATCACCCTGTCGTGGGGTCCGCTCTCGCTCTACTCCGAGGGCGAGTACGTCGTGGACCTCTCGAACTCCTCCGGCGACTTCTTCTACAACTGGTCGCAATTCACCTGGCAGGCGACCGGCGCGCTGCAACTCGGGCTCGTCGCGCAACGCACGCGCGCGTACCACCAGGACCGCGACATCGAGCGCGGCCTGTTCGTCGGCTACACCTGGCGGCGGAATACTCTCGCCGCCTACGTGTTCGATCCAGACAACCATCCCACCTGGGTCGTGTCGCTCGGCGCGGGGTTCTAAGCGCCTTTTTCCCCGTTGCCCCGGCATGCGCTGAGCCGTCGTAACGGTGAGCCGCGCCAGCACGTTCAGGCGCCGGAACGCCCACCCGATCTCGGGGTCGATCCATGATGAGATTCTCGCGCGCTTTCGCCGCATTCGCGGGCGCTGTTCTCGCCGCCGGCTGCAACAGCTCCACGGCCAGTTCGGGACCGCCCGCCGCGATCACCAAGGTGAGCGGCGACGACCAGAGCGGTATCGTTTCCACTGCGCTCACCCAGCCGTTCGTGATCAAGGTCGCCGACACCGCCGGCGTCGGCGTGCCGAACGTCGCGGTCGTGTGGACGCTCACGCTCGGATCGGGCACGCTCACCGTGGCGAAAGCCAAGACCGACGTGAACGGGCAGGCGGAGGCATCGCTCACGCTCGGCGCCGGCGCCGGCACGCGCCTCGCGACGGTCGTGGTCTCCGCGATCACGAAAGGAACGAACAGCGCGACGTTCGACGCGATCGCGGCCGCGCCGGCGACGCGCGATGACTGGATCACGTACGGCCACGACGGGCATCGCACGTCCGCGTCGCAAGCGAGCCTCAAGTCGCCGCTCACGACCGCGTGGCGCTTCGCGCCGCCGTCGCCGGTGACGAATCCGTACACGGTGGTCTTCGACGCGCTCGCCGCGGCCGACGGCGTCTATCTCCAGTGGGGATCCACTGGCACGTTCTTCGGATTCGGCACCGGCACGAATGTCGATCGCATCTCGCCCGCCGGCGCGCGCGTGTGGAGCAACACGTCGTGGGGCGCCGACTACAACATTGGCCACTGGGGCTCGATCTACGGGAACAAGTTCGTCTTCATGGATGACGGACTCGGCTATCTCAACCTGAGCAATGGCACGCGCGCGTTCAACACGAGCGTCGATTGGTGGGGCGAGACGCTGCCCGACGCCACGGGATTGTACGTGTCGCAGAATTGGCACGTGGATGGTCCGCAAGCATTCGTCGGCTCGCTTTCGGCGACGGGCACATCGCGCTGGAAGACGAATCTCGTATGGCGCGACGAAGGCGGACGTCGGCGTGTGGGATCCGTCGGGCGGGCTCGCGCTGAACAACGGCGTGCTCTTCTTCGATCCCGTCTACCAGGGCTCGATCACGCTGCCGAACCCCAAGGGCGTGTTCGCGTTCACCGCGAGCAGCGGCGCGCTGGTGAAATTCGTCGCGACCACGCCGAACTCGCACATCAGCGCCGACTCGGCCAAGGTCTACCTCGTGGAGACCGGGCAGCACGATCCTCGTCGCGCGCGCGCAGAACGATCTGCACGTCGTATGGTCGGTGACCATCCCGTACGCCGGGCCGCAAGCGCCGTTGCTCGCGAACGGACTCGTGATCATCGGCACGTACAGCGACGTCGAAGCGTTCAGTGCGGCGACTGGCGTGCGAGTCTGGAAGACCACCGTGGCGGGGCTCACGACGTATTCACAAGGTTCCACCACGACGTACCTCGCTGCCGCGCTCGGCAGCGGCACGCTCATTGCGACCGCGTCGAACGGCATCCACGTGCTGTCGCTGCTCACGGGCGCGGATCTCTGGCATGGCACGGCGACTGGCGCGTCGGGCACGCCGCACGATCCGGTCATCGTGAACGATCCGACGAATGGACCGGTGCTGTACGTGGTGGACAACGCGGGGGTCATCGCGCTGAAGGGATCGCCTTAGGGCGGCTCAACGGCGAGCCAGCCCCGCGTCAGTCGCTCCGCGACCAGATCAGCAGCGCCGCGACCAGGGCGTGCAGCGCCACGCCCGGCCAGAGCAATACGCCGCCCATGCCGAGCGCAATGCCCACGAAGGCGAGGTAGGTCGCGACAAGCGCGTTATACGCGAGCATCCCGTTCATTGCGGCGATGCTCGCGCTCACGCGCTCGGGCCAGCAGGCGACGCCGAGCGACATCAAGGCGATGCCGGCCACGCGCGCGAGCGGCACGGACTCGAGCGGCAGCGATCCACCGAAGAGCAGCGTGAAGACGCAACCGCCGGCACCGCGAACAGTGCGAGCCCGGTTGCTAACTCCATCAACAGCGCCGAACGCGAGCACTCTGCCTGGTGCGATCGGTGGTCCTGCCATTCGCGCACACTCTCGATTGACGGTGTGTAATTTTCCCGCCGCACGGAGCGACACGCAAGCCGCGGCCACTGGCGAAGCCCGATCGCGCCGCGCAATTTGCCTCGACGAATCTCCTCTCACCGTGTGATGATCTCCATGCATTGTCTCTCGCCGTAAGCTCCTGCTCGCGATCAGCGGGCTCCTGCTCATTCCCGCGCGCCCGGCGCCCGAACCGCTTCCTCTCCGCGGATTCACCGCCGCCTCCGGCAAAACCGAACGCGACTGGGAAGCCAAGTTCATGGCGATCCCCGACCCCGCGAAGCTGCGCGCGAACATGGAACTCCTCGCCGCGCATCCCGCACCACGTCGGCTCGCCGTACGACAAGCAGAACGCCGAGTGGATCCTCGCGCAGTACAAGTCGTACGGGTGGGACGCGCACATCGAATCGTTCGACGTGCTCTTCCCGACGCCACTCGAGCGCCTCGTGGAGATGACCGGGCCGGTGAAGTACACGGCGAAGCTGCAGGAGCCGGTCGTGCCGCAGGATCCGACCACCGCGCAAACGAAGGAACAGCTGCCCACGTACAACGCGTACTCGATCGACGGTGACGTCACCGGGCCGCTCGTGTTCGTGAACTACGGCGTGCCGGCCGACTACGACGAGCTCGCACGGCGCGGGATCTCGGTGAAGGGCGCGATCGTGATCGCGAAGTACGGCGGCTCGTGGCGCGGCATCAAGCCGAAGGTCGCCGCCGAGCACGGCGCGATCGGATGTCTCATCTATTCGGACCCGGGCGACGATGGATACGCCGGCGGCGCGGTGTTCCCGGCCGGCCCGATGCGTCCGAGCCAGGGCGTGCAGCGCGGCAGCGTGGCCGACATGCCGACGTACGCCGGCGATCCGCTCACGCCCGGGGTGGGCGCGACGAAGGACGCGAAGCGTCTCGCGCTCAAGGACGTCACGACGCTCACGAAGATCCCCGTGCTCCCGATCTCCTATGGCGATGCGCAGCCGATGCTCGAAGCGATGGGCGGCCCCGTGGCGCCGGCGACGTGGCGCGGCGGACTGCCGATCACCTATCGCCTCGGCTCCGGCCCCGCGATGGTGCATCTCAAGGTGAAGTTCGACTGGAGCCTCAAGCCTTTGTACGACGTGATCGCGAAACTGCCCGGCAGCTCCGAAGCGGATCAGTGGGTGATCCGCGGCAATCATCACGACGGCTGGGTGAACGGCGCCGAGGACCCGATCTCGGGGCAGGTGGCCGAGCTCGAGGAAGCACGCGCAATGGGCATTCTGTACAAGCAGGGCTGGCGCCCCAAGCGCACGATCATCTACGCGGCGTGGGATGGCGAAGAGCCGGGATTGCTCGGTTCCACCGAGTGGGTGGAGACGCACGCCGATGAACTGAAGGCGCACGCCGCTGTTTACATCAATACCGATACCAACGATCGCGGCTATTTCTTCGCGGGCGGCTCGCACACCCTCGAAGGATTCGTGAATGGCGTCGAGCGCGATGTGTGGGACCCCGAGTCGAAAGTATCGGTATTCGAGCGGAACAAGGCGCTGGCCGCGGTGAGCGCGATCGACGGCGATGCCGGCGAGGATGCCGACGCGGTCGAGAGCGCGACCGCGGACCTGCACATCGCCGCGCTCGGATCGGGCTCCGATTTCACGCCGTTCTTGCAGCACCTCGGCGTGGCGTCGCTCAATGTCGGCTACGGTGGCGAGGACGATGGCGGCATCTACCACTCGATCTATGACGACTTCTACTGGTACACGCATTTCAGCGACACGTCGTTCGTCTACGGCAAGTCGATGTCGCAGACCGTGGGCATCGCGATGATGCGGCTCGCCGATGCGGACGTGCTGCCCTTCGGCTTCAATACGCTAGCGCAACGGCGCGGCGCTATACGAAACAGCTCCAGGCGCTGCGCGGCACGCGCGCGGCGAAGATCGCGGAGCGGAATCGCGGCGATCGCGAGCGGCTACTACGCGATGACGAACGATCCTCGCGATCCGTCGAGCGCGCCGCCGGTGCAGGTCGCGCCGCCTGAGTTCAATTTCTCGCCATTGCTGAACGCACTCGATACGCTCGACCGCGCCGCGTCTCGCTATGAGGCGGCGTACGCGAAGTGGAACGGCGGCTCGAGCGCCAATGCGGCGACGCTGACGGCGGTGAACGCGCAGCTCATCCAGGCGGAGCGCGCGATGACGTCGAGCGACGGTCTGCCGCGGCGGCCGTGGTTCCAGCATTTGTTGTACGCGCCGGGCTACTACACAGGATACGGCGTGAAGACGATGCCGGGCGCGCGCGAAGCGATGGATCAGGGGCAGTGGAGCGATGTGGACGCGCAGATCGTGCGCATCGCGGCGGCGCTGCGCGCGGAGGCGGCGCTGGTGAACAAGGCGGCCACGACGCTCGAAGGGGCGAAGTGACGAACGCCGCGCGGGCGGCCGCGCTGGTCGCGCTCGCCCTCGCGGCGGCCGCACCGCACGCGCTGCCGGCGCAGCAGCTGCCGCCGGACGCGTATGCCGGAATGCGCTGGCGGTTGATCGGACCGTTCCGCGGCGGGCGCGCGCTCGCGGTGGCGGGCGTGCCCGGCAACGCGAGCACGTTCTACTTCGGATCGGTGGACGGCGGCGTGTGGCGCACCGTGAACGCGGGCGTCACGTGGGAACCGCTGTTCGATGCGCAGCCGATCTCGTCCATCGGCGCGATGGCGGTCGCTCCATCGAACGCGAACGTGATCTACGTGGGCACCGGCGAGAATGCGCTGCGCTCGGACATCACATTCGGGGCGGGCGTGTACCGCTCGGTGGATGGCGGCGCGCACTGGGAGCATCTCGGGCTCGATGACACGCGCCAGATCGGGAAGATCGTCGTGAGTCCCGCGAATGCGGATGTCGTCCTCGTCGCCGCACTGGGTCATGCGTACGGGCCCAACGACGAGCGCGGTGTGTTCCGTTCAGTGGATGGCGGGCACCACTGGACCAAGGTGCTGTTCAAAGACGCCGACACGGGCGCGATCGATCTCGCGCAGGATCCCACCGATCCGAACGTGATCTACGCGGCGCTGTACAACGCGCGCCGCACGCCGTGGGCGCAGTATCCGCCGAACGAAGGCGCGGGGAGCGGCATCTACAAGTCGAGCGACGGCGGCGCGACATGGACCGCGCTCATGGGGCACGGACTGCCCGACGGCACGCCCGGCAGGATCGGACTCGCCGTCGCGCGCACGGCCACGGGATCGCGCGTGTACGCCGTGATCGGTGCGCCGAAGGGATCGGGCATGTATCGCTCCGACAATGGCGGCGTGAATTGGCGCCTCGCCGGCAGCGACGCGCGGATCACGAGCCGCAACTGGTATTTCGCGCGCGTGACCGTGGATCCATCGAACGCGGACGTGTTGTACGTGCCGAACGTGTCGCTGCTCAAGTCGGTGGATGGCGGCGCGACATGGCGGCCAGTGCGCGGCGGCCCGGGCGGCGATGACTATCACGAACTGTGGATCGATCCGCTCGACTCGAAGCGGATGGTCATGGGCAGCGATCAGGGCACGAATATCACCGTAGATGGCGGCGCGACGTGGAGCAGCTGGTACAATCAGCCCACCGCGCAGTTCTATCACGTGGCGGTGGACGATCGATTCCCGTACCGCGTGTACGGCGCGCAGCAGGACATCGGCGCGGTGGCCGTGGACAGCCGCGGCGATCTCGGCGCGATCACGTATCGCGATTGGGGGACCGTGGGCCCGGGAGAAAGCGGATACGTCGTACCCGATCCGCTCGACCCGAACATCGTGTACACCGGCAATACGTACGGGGGGCTGCGCCGCTACGAGTGGGCGACGGGGCAGTCGCAGGACATCGCGCCGCTCCCGCTCTCGACGTTCGGCGTGCCGATGCCGCTCAAGAAGCTGCGTTTCACCTGGACGTCGCCGCTGGTGTTCGATCCATTCGACAAGCACGTGCTGTATTTCGGAGCACAGAAATTGCTTGCCACACGCGACGGCGGTCTGCACTGGACCGCGATCAGCCCCGATCTCACGGGAGCGAAGGCCGGCGCCGCGACGAACGCGCCGCCGACCGTCGCGAGCGCCGGGGGAGCAGGGATGGGGCGTGATCTACACCATCGCGCCTTCGCGCGTGAAGAGGGGCACGATCTGGGTCGGCACCGACGACGGTCTCATCCAAGTGACCGGTGACGGCGGTAAGCATTGGAAGAACGTGACGCCCGCTGGACTGCCGCCGTGGAGCAAGGTGACGATGCTCGAGGCGTCGCCATTCAATGCCGCCACCGCGTACGCGGCGGTGGACCGCCACCGTTTGGACGACGTGAGCCCGTACATTTACCGGACGCGCGACGGCGGCGCGCATTGGACGCGCATCGAGCGCGGCATCGCCGCGAATTCGTACGCGCAGGTGGTGCGGGCCGATCCCGTGAAGCGCGGCCTGCTGTATGCGGGCACGGAGCTTGGCGCATACGTCTCCTTCGACGACGGCGACCACTGGCGTTCGTTGCAGCTGAATCTGCCGGTGGCGAGCGTGCGCGATCTCGTGGTGCACGACAACGATCTCGTGGCCGCGACGCACGGCCGCTCGTTCTGGATCCTGGACGACGTCACGATGCTGCGGCAGATGAGCGATTCGGTGATGTCGCGGCCGGTGACGCTGTTCGCGCCCGCGCGCGCCGTGCGCATTCGCCGCAGCGTGAGCGACAACACGCCGGTGCCGCCGGAAGAGCCGCACGGCTACAATCCGCCCGCGGGCGCGATCATCGACTACTATCTCGCGAAGCCCGCCGCGAGCGTGGTGATCGAGATCGTCGACACGCGCGGCGCGATCGTGCGACGGTACGCGAGCGACGGTGAACTCCCCAAGCCGACGGAGCCCCCGCAGATCGCGCCCGAGTGGCTCGCGCCGCGGCCACAGCCGCCAGGCGCGGAGGCGGGGCACCATCGGTTCGTGTGGGACCTGCGCTATCCGCAGCCACCGGCGGAGATGTACGCGTACACGATGCAGGTGATGGCCGGCGAAGGTGCGGAGACCGAGCCGATGGGTCCGCTCGTGCTGCCGGGCTCGTACCGCGTGCGCGATGATCGTGGGGAGCGACACCATGACGCGCGGTCATCGTGGTGACGAACGATCCGCGCGTGAAGGCGACCGCGGCCGCGCTGCGCTCGCAGACCGCGCTCTCGCTCGCGATCTGGAACGCGCAGGCGACGCAGTTCTCACTCGAGCGCGCGGCGCACACGTTGCGCGAGCGTCTGCGCACGATCCCGGCGGCGACGCTCGATTCGGGTGCGCGCGCCGCGATCACGAACCTCGGCGCGGCCACGGACAGCATCGAGCACGCAATGGGCGATGATCTCGCGAGTCTGCTCTCCACCGTGGAGAGCGCCGATCGCGAGCCGACGCAGCAGGCGCGCGACGCGGTGAAGGAGGCGCAGCTCGAAACTCGCCGCGCTCACGAAGCGCTGGGCCGCGATCGAGAAGACCGGATCTGCCCCGGCTGAACACCGTGCTGCGTACGCGCGAGTTCACGCCGGTGGAGCTGCCGCCGATGAAGCCGGCGGCCGCGCTGACATTGCCCTAGCGGAGGAACCGCCGCGCGAGCTGCTCCGTGCGTTCGTCTCCCTCGCGGATCGCCTCCGCGAGGATCGTCTCGACGTGGGGGCGGAGCTTGGGCTCTCCGAACCGATACCCCGTGGCATTCTCCGCGGAACGCGAGTCGCCAACGTTCGCCCCCGCGATCAGCGCCCGCGCCGCCGCCGCATCGAAATCCGGGTGCTCGCGCTTCGGCAGATCGTACTTCGGCTCCGGCTCCGCCGCATCCTCATTGACGAACGCTCGCGACATGGAGGCAAACGATTGCTCTCCGGGTGCTCGAGTGCAATAGTTAGAGACGAGCCACACGTGCACGAATTGGTTCCGGTCCGGTACCGTTCGAGAGGGATTCCCTCGGCTGGAGACCCAACATGTTCAAATCGGTCTCGATGGCGATCGTCGGAATGGTCCTTCTCGCGTGCGCCGCCGACGGCGTCACCAATCCCTCCGCCGGAGTGTTGGGTTGCCCACTGCTGGAAGGAGGATTCGCGCCCTATGGTTGCGCCAAGATCAACGGCGTCGTGCACGGTATCGGGTCCGGCTCGCCCTATACCTACGTGGACATATCCGCGTGGCCGGCACGTCCGGATGAACTGTGGTGGGCGAGCGACAGTCCCACGGCGCTGGGCGAGAGCGACTACTGGCTGGAGCTCGTACGAAAGCGAGCCGCCACATTGCAACCAGATACGATGACGGTTAGCTGGTCTGGTCTGCACTAACGGCCTCGGGGCAGTACGTCCGAGATAGCGTCTATCGTGCTCGTGACGATCGTACCAGCTCAGTCCTTTGTGAAGCCGTCCACCGTCGATATCACGATATCCCCACCTTGATGGCCTTCGTCACCGCGTCCGTGAACGTGTCGATCTCCTGCGGCATCGTATAAACATTCGGCGTGATCCGGATCCCCTGGAATTCCGGATGGACGATCGGCGTGTTCACGATGTGGTACTTCTCGTAGAGCCAGTTGCCGAGCTTCACCGAATCGAGGCCGTCCACATTGAACAGACAGATGGCGCCGCTCTTGTCGCCAGTCAACGGCGTGAGCACGTGCACGCGCGGGCTCACGGCCTGCAGCGGGATCGCCCAGCGGTCGCGGAGATAACGCAGCCGCGCGATCTTGCGGTCGATGCCGATGCCGCGGCTGAATGCGAGCGCCGTGCTCACGGTGTTGAAGTTCGACTGCGGATGCGTGCCGATCTCCTCGTACTTCCGGATGTTCGCCTTGTTGGTCTCGACGCTGCCCATGAGCGACCAGAGCTGCTCGATCTTGTTCTGGCGCACATAGAGGAACCCGGAGCCGATCGGGGCGAGCGTCCATTTGTGCAGCGACGTGCCGTAGTAGTCGCACTCGAGATCGTCGCGCTTGAACGGGAAATGATTGAACGCGTGCGCGCCGTCCACGAACACCTGGATCCCCAGGGGCCGCGCCATGCGCACGATGTCGCGCACGGGCATGATCTGCCCGGTGAGGTTGGTGATGTGCGTGACCTCGATGACCTTGGTGCGCGGCGTGATCGCGGCGCGGAACTGCTCCACGAGATACGCATCGCTCGGCGGCGGCACCTTGAAGCTGATCTGCTTGAGCACGATCCCGTCGCGGCGCACCCGCTGTTGCCAGCTCGTGATCATGCGGCCGTAGTTCTGGTTCGTGACGATCACTTCGTCACCCTGCTTGAGATCGAGACCGAAGATCATGATCTCGTTCGCCTCGCTCGCGTTGCGCACGACGGCCATCTCTTCCGGGTCGCAGCCGAAGTCCTTCGCGAGATCGCGCCGCGTACTCTCCATCCGCGGCTCCAGCACGCGCCACATGTTCTCGACGGGCAGCTGGTTCGTGAAGCGGATCTCGTTGATGAACTGCTCCACGACATAGCTCGGCGCCGGCGAGATCCCGCCATTGTTCAGGTTGATCATCGTGCGGTCGGCGTCGAAGGCGTTCTGGATGAGACTCCAGTACGTCTCGTCCTGCGCGACATCGGCGGGTGAACGCTCGCCGGCGATGACGTTCGCCTTGAAGAGATCGCCGAAGGCGTTCTTGCGAAGAACAGGGGCGACGGCGATGGCGCCGGCGAGGCCTTGGACGAATGAGCGACGCGAGGTCATGACGATCCCAGGAAAGGGAAATGGGAAACGGGAAACGGGAAAGGGAACGGCGCGACGAATATGACGATTCTCGGGTGCCGCGCTAGTTCAGGCGCGGGCGATATTCGGCCGATGTGAGGCAGGTGCGCGCAATGCGGGCGTGCGGCATCTTTGATCGGCAGAGGAGAGCACGATGACCGGATCCGGGAGAGCCAGAGTGGTGCAGAGCGTCATGATGCTCGGCGCGCTGGCGAGCGCGATGCGCGCCGGCGCGCAGCCGACAGCCGACGTGCGCCGGGGTCTCCGTTGCAGTCGCGCGATTCATTGGATCGTGCGCACAGTCCGACTCTGTCGCTCCAGACACATCGTTGGTGCGCGCGGGGCTGAATCCAACGATTCACTTCCGCGCAGTCGAGTTTCCCATCCCGGGCGAACTGGGCGCGAAATTGTTCGTATGGACCGCCGACATGCGCTTCGACTTCATCGAGTCACCGCATTGGGATCGCTTTGGGATGACCTACGCGGGTCGGATCGGGTGGATCGATCGAACGGCACAGGAGACGCCATTCCATATCGACACCTGCACGGCGCTGTCCAACGTCTTCCGCCTCCGCTCGACTGACGCGCTGCTCTTCTCCGACCGGTTCGACGAGTCGATCGGGAAAGTCAACTCTTATTTCCAGCGGCGATGGCGCGCTTTTCTCGTCAGCGATTCAACGACGCCGCTCGAGGTGGTGTTGCGCACGGTCCGCCGAGACGCCGGTCGCTGACGGGCGCGGTTCTCACCAACCCGAGACTTCGAGACGATCGGATCTCGTTCGAATGGTGGAAGCGATTCGCCGCGGTCAATTCGAGACTGGCCAAGACCGCGTTCGCCGCCCCATCGATCCGCGACAATGCCGAGCGACTCGTCGCGATCGCCGACGCTCCGGCCCTCCGCTACGATTGGGACTTTCAAGAGGAGGTAAGCGAGCGTTTGCGCGCGCTCGCGCCGTCGCTCGCCGCGGAGCCGGCGCCGGTCTCCGAAGCGCTGGCGCTCCATCTGTTCTGGGCCAGCGCCCATCGACCACGCTACGCGGCGGTCATCGCGTCGCTGCTTCAGGGCAAGCCACCGACCTCGACGCGGATCGTGATGGCGCTCGAGGCGTACCCGTTCTACGGCCGTGCCGGCGCGGCTCCAATGCGCGACAGTCTTCGGCGCCTCGGCACCTCCGCAACCGCGGAACTCTTGACGGCCCTCGATCGCGTCCAGCGCGGCGAGATGTCGGCAACGCCGCTGCTGAATGTGCTCTATCAAGATATTCCGATGGGAACTTCATACTGGGGAATCACCTTCGCGATGAGCGGTCTGGACGAGCGTTTTCCCAACGAGCGACGCTACGCGGTCGGAAGGCTCGCCGGCGACTCCGCGACCCCGGATACGATCATGGATCTGTTGTTGCGCAGCATTGGAGTCGGCCAGACAATCAGATCGCGGGCTGGATGATCTCGAATCGGAAGGTGGAGCAGAAGGAGAAGTGGCTACGTGAGCTGGCCGCTCTCGATCCAACGTGGTATGGCACGACGCCGGAAGTAGCGGCGCAACTGATTGCCCGGCTCACAGCGCTTCCGCCGCCTCCAACCCTTCCGTGGCGGCCCAGGCCGCCCCCGCGGCGCTGCCTCGCGCGCGATGAACGCAGCGATCTTCTCGCCGCCACGCTCAACGAAGCGCCCGCACTGAGTGAGAGCGACTCGCTCTGCGCGCGCCTCTCCGCCGCGCTCGACTCCCTGTTCATCGTCCCGATCGGGTTCGACTCGGTCTACGCGTTTACCACATCGCGCGGCTACTCGGCGGCATTCCCGCCGCCGAGATCGGGGATACCCGTCACGCTCGTAACTTTCGACTCGAATGTTCGTGGAGCGCGCCCGGCGCTCAGTGTTCATCCCATAGCGCCTACTCTCTGGCTTCCCCGCGCGCGATTCCCTACTTTAACATGTTCTAACATGCCCACCCGGGCCGGCATGGCGAGTTCGATCGACAAGTTGCAGGCCGCGATCGCCGGACGATACGTGATCGAGCGCGAGCTCGGCCGCGGCGGCATGGCCACCGTATATCTCGCCCGCGACGTGAAGCACGATCGCGAAGTGGCGATCAAGGTGCTACTCCCCGAGGTCGGCGTCGCGCTCGGTCCCGAGCGCTTCAAGCGCGAGATCGACATCGCCACGAAGTTCAGCCATCCGCACGTGCTCGCCGCTCTACGACTCGGGCGACGCGGACGGCGCAGCTGTTCTACGTCATGCCCTTCGTCGAGGGCGAATCGCTGCGCGGCAAGCTCGACCGCGAGAAGCAGCTCTCCGTGCCCGAGGCGGTGCGCATCGCCGCCGAAGTGGCCGACGCGCTCGACTACGCGCACCGGCAGAACGTCGTGCACCGCGACATCAAGCCGGAGAACATCCTGCTCGAGGACGGCCACGCGCTCGTCGCCGATTTCGGCATCGCGCGCGCCGCGGCGGCCGCGGGCGAGGAGAAGCTCACGCAGACGGGCGTCACGCTCGGCACGCCGCGTGTACATGAGCCCCGAGCAGGCGATGGCCGACAAGGGGATCGATGGCCGCGCTGACATCTACAGTCTCGGCTGCGTGCTCTACGAGATGCTGAGCGGCAATCCGCCGTTCGTCGGCCCCACGGCGCAGGCCATTCTCGCGCGCCATGCACTCGATCAGGTGCCGCTGCTCACGATCGTGCGCAACGCGATCCCCGACGAGGTCGAGGACGTGGTGCTCAAGGCGCTGGAGAAAGTGCCGGCCGACCGCTTCCAAACGGCGCGCGAGTTCGCCGACGCGCTGCGCGCGCCGCACAGCCCCGCGGGTGCGCGCCGCGCCACGGGCGGACGCGCGCGCACCGGCGAGCGCACCGGCGCCCGGTTCCGCGGCGCCCAGCCCAAGAGCCGCGCCACAACGTGGATCGCGATCGGCGCGGTGGCCGTCGTCGCGGTCGCGGGATTCTTCGGCTACCGCGCCACGAAGGGGCGCGGCGGCGCGACCGCGGCCGGTGGACTCGATCCGCGCCGCATCGCGGTGCTCTACTTCACCGACGCGACGCGCGATTCGAGCCTCGGCTTCCTCGCGAGCGGCCTCACCGACGGACTGATCGCGCAGCTCAGCAGCGTGGACGGGTTGAGCGTGATCTCGCAGGGCGGCGTGAGCGCGTATCGCGGCAGCGCGCTGGCCGCCGACAGCATCGCGCGCGCGCTCGACGCGGGCACGCTCGTGCGCGGCACGGTGGAGCGGGAAGGGGACAAGGTGCTCGTGAACGTGAAGCTCCTCGAGGGCACGAGCGGCGCCGATTTCCAGCGCGCGAGCTTCGAGCTGCCGGCCAAGAACATCACCGCGATCCGCGACACGCTCACGATGCAGGTGGCGCGCCTCATCCGCGCGCGGCTCGGCGAAGAAGTGAAGCTGCGCGCCGATCGCGCCGGCACCGAGAACGCCGATGCGTGGGCACTGTTGGAGCGCGCGAAGGAACGCGAACGCGCCGGCGGTGCGGCGATGAGCAACGGCGACAGCTCGGCGATGCTCAAGGCGTTCTTCTCTGCCGATTCGCTGCTCGCCGCCGCTGCCGCGCTCGATGACGCGTGGCCGGAACCCGAGATCCGGCGCAGCGCGATCGACTACAAGACGTCGCGCTTCTACGCGCCGATCCGCTGCGCGCTTCGCCGTGGATCGACAAGGGGCGCGATCGAGCGCGAGCTCGGTCGCGGCGGTATGGCCACCGTTTACCTCGCGAAGGACCTGAAGCACGACCGCGAGGTCGCGATCAAGGTGCTGCTCCCCGAGGTCGGCGTCGCGCTCGGCCCCGAGCGCTTCAAGCGCGAGATCGACATCGCCACGAAGTTCAGCCACCCGCACGTGCTCCCGCTCTACGACTCGGGCGACGCCGACGGGCAGCTGTTCTACGTCATGCCCTTCGTCGAGGGCGAGTCGCTGCGCGGCAAGCTCGACCGTGAGAAGCAGCTCTCCGTGCCCGAGGCGGTGCGCATCGCCGCCGAGGTGGCCGACGCACTCGACTACGCGCACCGCCAGAACGTCATCCATCGCGACATCAAGCCGGAGAACATCCTGCTCGAGGACGGCCACGCGCTCGTGGCCGACTTCGGCATCGCGCGCGCGGCCGCGCGGCCGGCGAGGAGAAGCTCACGCAGACGGGCGTCACGCTCGGCACGCCCGTGTACATGAGCCCCGAGCAGGCGATGGCCGACAAGGGGATCGATGGCCGCGCCGACATCTACAGTCTCGGCTGCGTGCTCTACGAGATGCTGAGCGGCAATCCGCCGTTCGTCGGGCCCACGGCGCAGGCGATCCTCGCGCGCCACGCGCTCGATCAGGTGCCGCTGCTCACGATCGTGCGCAACGCGATCCCCGACGAGGTCGAGGACGTGGTGCTCAAGGCGCTCGAGAAAGTGCCGGCCGACCGTTTCCAGACGGCGCGCGAGTTCGCGGACGCGCTGCGCGCGCCGCACAGTCCCGCGGGCGCGCGGCGCGCCACGGGTGGCCGCGCGCGCACCGGCGAACGCACCGGCGCTCGTTTCCGCGGCGCGCAACCGAAGAGCCGCGCCACGACGTGGATCGCGATCGGCGCCGTGGCCGTCGTCGCGGTCGCGGGATTCTTCGGCTACCGCGCCACGAAGGGGCGCGGCGGCGCGACCGCGGCCGGCGGACTCGATCCGCGCCGCATCGCGGTGCTCTACTTCACCGACGCCACGCGCGATTCGAGCCTCGGCTTCCTCGCGAGCGGCCTCACCGATGGGCTCATCGCGCAACTCAGCAGCGGTGGACGGCCTGAGCGTGATCTCGCAGGGCGGCGTGAGCGCGTACCGCGGCAGCGCGATCCCGGCTGACAGCATCGCGCGCGCGCTCGACGCCGGCACGCTCGTGCGCGGCACCGTGGAGCGGGAAGGGGACAAGGTGCTCGTGAACGTGAAGCTCCTCGAGGGCACGAGCGGCGCCGATTTCCAGCGCGCGAGCTTCGAACTGCCGGCGAAGAACATCACCGCGATCCGCGACACGCTCACGATGCAGGTGGCGCGCCTCATCCGCGCGCGCCTCGGCGAGGAAGTGAAGCTGCGCGCCGACCGCGCCGGCACCGAGAACGCCGATGCGTGGGCGCTGCTCGAGCGCGCGAAGGAGCGCGAGCGCGCCGGAGGTGCGGCGATGGCGGCGGGCGATTCCAGCGCGATGCTGAAGGCGTTCTTCTCGGCGGACTCGTTGCTCGCCGCCGCCGCCGCGCTTGATGACGCCTGGCCCGAGCCGGAGATCCGGCGCAGCGCGATCGACTACAAGACGTCGCGCTTCTATCGCGCCGACCCGCTGCGCGCCTCGCCCTGGATCGACAAGGGACTCATCCAGGCGAACAAGGCCGGTGACTATCGCGCCCAACAACGCCGACGCGCTCGAGATCCTGGGCACGCTGCGCTATTGGCGTTATCTGCTGAACCTCGAGACCGATCCGACGCAAGCAGAAGGCGCTCCTCGATTCGGCGCGCGCCGATCTCGAGGCGTCCACCAAGATCTCGCGCTCGCAGGCGAGCGCGTGGGCCACGCTCAGCCACCTGTATTACCAGTACAACGACGTCTCGTCGGCCAAGCTCGCGGCGCGCAGCGCCTACGAGGAGGACGCGTTCCTCTCCAACGCCGACGTCGTGCTCTGGCGGCTGTTCACGTCGAGCTACGATCTCGAGCAGATCCCCGACGCGATGCACTGGTGCGCGGAAGGTGCGCGCCGCTATCCGGGCGACGTGCGATTCCTGCAGTGCCAGCTGCGCCTCATGATCGCGAAGCAGGTGCCGGCGGACGTGCCGCATGCGTGGCGCATCGCCGATTCGATCCAGAAGCTCACGCCGGAGAGCGACCGTCCGCTCGCGAAGCTTCAGGCCGAGGTGCTCGTGGCGGCGGCACTCGCACGCGCCGGCATGGCCGACAGCGCGCGGCACCTCCTGGCGCGCATCGACGATCCCGCCGACCTCGATCCCACGAAGGACCTCACGCTCGACAAGGGGATCGCGTATAATCTGCTCGGCGACAAGGACCAGGCGCTCAAGGCGCTGGCGACCTACGTGGCGGCTAACCCCGCCACTGCCAGCGACTTGAACAGTGAAAACAATTGGATGTGGCGGAATCTGCGGGACGACCCGAGATTCCAGGCGCTCGCAAAGAGTTCGAAGTAGGCACGGCCGCCGCGCGCTGCGCGCGGCGGGAACTTTTTCTATTGGATGACACACCATGCGTCGACTGAACGTGCTTGCGATCCTTGCTGGTGCCTCCGTGTTCGCGGTCGCGTGCACCGGGTGGCGATGCCACCCGGCCCGCCGACCGATGGCGGCGTGTCGCTCGATAAGCAGGGTGGTGGATCTTCTTGCGCCGACGATCACCGCAGCAGCAGATCAACGCGCTGCTTCCCGCCCGGCACGCGCGGCGACATCACGTCCGCAGCTCGCGCACATCCGCAATGACGTGAAGAAGGGCAACACGGCGCAGGCGCAGACCGAGATGTTCCAGCTCTGGCAGGAGGTGCTGAACCTCTACTACGCCGGCTCGCTGAACGGCAACAAGTCGTCCGACACGCAGAACATGACGCTGAACTTCGGCGCGCAGCTGTACTGCCTCGTCGGGCTCGACGGTTCGAGCTTCCTCGTGGGCAATCCGCTCGACGGTCCGAACAAGCTGCAGGTGGTGTTCCCGTCCGGCTCCGACCAGGATGTCGTGTCCGGCAACGGCGGCGGCGGCACGCGCATCACCGGCGGCTCGCTCTCCGGCCCGGGCACGGTGACGCTCATTCTCGTGAAGGGGACGTTCGATCCGTTCAAGGGTCCGCTCAACACCAAGCTCGACCAGTACGGTCCGTTCTTCGAGATCCATATCGTGCCGGCGCAGTCGCTCAACACGACGATCACCGTGGCGCAGTGCCTCATCGCGCCGTCGGGCGATGTGCCCGCGTCGGTGCACCTCGCGCACAACGTCGGCAGCGGGATCGAGATCCTGCCGGCGGTGCAGAGCTTCCTGGATTGCAGCAACTTCACGGGCTACAACGGTCCCTCGGCGTCGGAGTACTTCGCCTCGGGCGAAACGATGAACGCGCTGAAGGCCTTGGGCCGCGCGGCAATGCGCGCCGTGTCGCCGCGCGTCGCGTAGCCGGCGGCGTGGGCGTGGGCGGCAAGACGTCGAGCTTCAGCCCGTACGGCGGCGTCGATACCGCCACGGTGATCGAAGCGGCGTCGGCGACGACGCTCACCGGTCCGGCGGCCGCTCCGGTCGCGCCGGCTCCGAGCGTTCGCGTGCGCACCACCGGCGCGCATACGCCGCTGGATGGCGCGCACGTGCACTTCGCGATCACCGCCGGCTCAGGTGGAGTGACCGGCGCCGATCAGGTGACCGGGAACGATGGGATCGCGACCGTAGGCAGCTGGGCGATCAACGTCGGCGCGAACTCGATGACGGCGACCGGCGCGTTCTCCGCGCCGCCGACCGGCGTCGGTGTGGGCATCGGCGGGAACCCGGTGACGTTCACCGCCACGGGCGGCGACATCATCTCGTGGGAAGGCAACGGCTACAGCTATCTCGCCGGCCCCGCGGGACACGACGATGGATTCCAGGCGCCGTCGTTCGACGCGTCGTCGTGGAGCACCGGGCAGGGCGCGTTCGGCGATCACAACGCCGGCAACTCTCGTACTGCCCGCTCGATGCGAGCGTGCACACGAATTGGGTGTCCGTGCCGGAACCCACCGACATGCTGCTCCGTCACACCTTCGCGGTGGGCGGCGGCTGGTCGCACGATCTCTCGGTGTCGGTCGCGATCGACAACGACATCCAGATCTGGGTGAACGGGACGGAGCTCACGAGCGGCCTCACGACGCACGAGAATTGTGCGACGCGCGACAGCTTCGTGTTCACGATCCCGTCGTCGCTGCTGGTGACCGGGAACAACGTGTTGGCCATTCGCGCGCGCGATCGCGGCGTGGATGCCCTCGTGGATGCGCAGCTGACCGCGAAGCCGTAGCGTAGAGGAGAACAGGCAAGACGAGGGGTGCCTGCGATCGGCGGGCGCCCCTCATGCATCGACAACACTCACGAAGGGGAAAGCACTATGCGCCGTATCGCGTTGTTCTCGATGTTCGCATTCGTAGCGCTCGTGGCGGTGGCCTGTTCCGGCGGCGGTGATGCGACGACCGCGCCCGCGATGAGCCAGGACCGTCACCGCAGCGATGACGACTACGGCGGCTACCGGCGCCATCATCCGATAAAGTGCCGGCAGTTCGATGACGATGTCTTCCAGGACCTCTTCCAGCGTGGCGTGCGCGGCATCGTGCGTGCCGACGTCGCCTACATTCGCCTCCTGATGCGGCGGGGCAAGACGACCGATGCGCGCAATCAGAATGTTCCAGCTCTGGGACCTCGTGCTCAAGGCGTACTATCAGGGCAATCTGAAGGGCGGCACGTCGAACGACACGCAGGACAACGTGCTCGAACTCGGCCAGCTGCTCTATTGCCTCGTGGGCCTCGATGGTTCGGGACTCGCGCTGGGCGATGCACTCGGCGATGGCGACGTGACGCAGGTCGTCTTCCCGAGCACGCAGAATACCGACGTCGTGCACGGCGACGGCGACGGCGGATTGCGCGTGCCGCCGGGCGCGATCAATGGGCCGGTGACGGTCACGATCTCGCTCATCACCGATCCCTTCGACCCGTTCAAGGGTCCGCTGAACACCAAGCTCGACCAGTACGGCCCGTTCTTCCTCTTCGAAGTGGTGCCGTTGGATGCGTTGGTGCAGCCGGTGGACATCGCGCAGTGCTTCGACAACGCGCCACCCGCGAGCACGCACATCGCGCACAATGTCGGCACCGGCATCGAGATCCTTGGCCGCGAGGATCCCGTTCCTCGATTGCAGCGGCACGGCGACGAATCCGCCGAGCGCGAGTGCGCTCTTCGCGCGCGGCGAGACGTGGAAGGCGATGCGCGCGATCGGCCGCAGCGCCGCGCGGGCGATCATGCCCGGCGTCGCGAACGCGGGCGGCGTGGGCGTCGGCGGCAAGACGTCGAGCTTCAGCCCGTATGGCGGCGTGGACACGGCGGTCGTGATCGACACGGTGACGCCGAGCAATGTGTTCCAGTTCGCGCCGGCCGGCACGGCGGTCGCGAACCCGCCGAAGGTGCTCGTGCACACGACCGGCGCGAAGACGCCGCTCGACGGCGCGAACGTCACGTTCACGGTGACATCCGGCGGCGGCACGCTCACCGGCTCGAGCGCGGTGACGGATATCACCGGGACCGCGAGCGCGAGCAGCTGGACGATCAACGCCGGCGACGAACACGGTGAACGCCACCGCGTCGTTCCCGCCGCCGGCGACGGGCGGCAATATCGGCGTCGGTGGGAATCCGATCGTCTTCACGGCCACCGGCGGCGACATCATCCCGTGGCAGGGCAACGGGCTACAAGTATCTCGTGGGTCCGGCGGACCAGACGCCGGGCTTCGAGGCCACATCGTTCAACGACGCGTCGTGGAGCACGGGGCAGGGCGGATTCGGCGATCACAACGCGCGAATGCGTACTGCCCGATCGACGCGACCGTGAACACGAACTGGGTGTCCGTACCTGCGCCGACGGACATGCTGCTGCGCCACACCTTCACGCTGCCGCTCGGGCTGGAACGAGGAGCCTGACGCTCTCGATCGCGATCGACAATGACATCCAGATCTTCGTGAACGGCAACCAGATCACCGACGGCCTGCAGGCGCACGAAGGGTGCGCGACGCAGGGGCAGTTCGGTATTCACCATCCCGGCCTCGATACTCGTGGCCGGCACGAACGTTCTCGCCGTGCGCGCACGCGATCGCGGCGTGGATGCATTCGTCGACTGTCAAGCTGGTCAGTCACGCCACCCTCCCCATGAGACCGCAAACTGCGTGAGTAACGAGTCGTGCGTAGCGATACGCACGACTCGTTACTCACGCAGTATGTTTCTCAGCGGGGGTATGTGAGGCTCGTGGATGTCGTCACGAACTCGCGCCCGAACGCCATGTCGAGCGGCTCGTGGAACGCGCCGAGCTGCGCGATGTTGCTCACGGTGAGCCGCACCTCCCATCGCGCGTAAGTGATCGGGGCTCACCGGCACCGCGAGGTCCACGCGGTACGTGCGCCGCGATCCCACCGGCGACGCGAGGAGCAGCCCGACGCCGACGCCGGCCTTGAAGGGCGTGGTCGTGCCGAAGGGGATGTCGCCGGCGTACACCTTGCCCACATCGGTGAACACCGCGAGCCCCACGTCGGCGCGGTCCAGTGATGCTCCCCAGGAACCAGCGGTCCTCGAGCTTGAGCGCGACGCGCTCGCCGCCGGCATCGTGTGACGATCCGTATCCGCGCACGCCGCCCTCCACCTGGCCCAGATCCAGCTCGAAGGGGCGCGTCGTCTGCCACCCGCCGCCGAACTCGGCATCGACGATGAGCGTGTTGATCTGTCCGAATCGCTGGTAGAGCTTCGCGCTCGCGCTCGCCAGCGCATCGCTCCACGCGCCGCCGGAGCCTCCGCGGCGCGCTTCCATGATCGCCTGCACGAAGGCGTACGTCCGTCCGCCGCCGCCGCCCGCGAAGATCTTGTTCGACAGGAAGAGGTCGGCTTCCGAGCCATCGATGTTGCCGAAACCGCGCCCCACCACGCCGTCGAACTCGAAACCGGTGCGGAGATCCTGGATAGCCATTCACGGTGCCCAGGCGCGTCGCCCGTTCGAAGCGGATGCCGCGCAGCTGCACGATGAGATTCGCCCGCACGCTCCGCCGCGCCACGTAGCGCATGAGCAGACTGTCATAGGAGACGCCGCTGTCGAAGCCCACGAAGGGAATGCTCGCGGCGTCGAACTCGGTGCTGAGCGCGCCGCCGAGCAGCAGCACGGCCCCCGGCTTGCCCAGTCGCACGGCGTCGCCGGCGAAGGCGAACTGCCGGTGCTGGCCCATGTTGAACGACGTCGTGTCGGCGCGCTGGAAGGGCGCGAGCAGGGTCACGTCCGCGAGCGAACCGCGCCACGCATTGCGCTGCGCGTCCGAGAAGAACGGATGGCTCATGTCGCCCGCGTAGCTCGCCTCACCCACCTGGCCGCGCGCCGCCGCGAGCTGCAGCTGCCACGGATGCTCGAGGATCGCGTAGTTCGTGTACGCGATCCCGAACCCCTCGCGACTGTCCGTGTGCACCCAGCTCCCGGCGAGGCTCATGCCGTTGCCGCCGATGTTCCCATCGCCGAGGGTGAGCGCGGTGACGAATGGACTCTGTCCCGAGAGACGGGTCGCGATGATGAACGTGAATTCGTCCTGGGTGGAGACCACCAGCAGCACGGTGCCGCTGCTGTCCGGCACGACGGCAATGTGCGCATCGGCAATGAAGGGCTGCGCGCGCAGGATGCGCTCCGATTCCCGCATGAGGAACCGGTCGCATTTGTCGCCGGGCTTGAGCAGCATGAGCGACTGCACCACCGACGCTTTCGTGACGGAGTGCGTGTTGTTCATGATGCGCACGGGCGTGGACCACCAATCCTTGGACGGATGCTCGAGCGGCGGCAGCGCGAGCACGGTGACGGCGGTGATCGTCTGGCCGGCGCACGTCGTGTTGGGCGGTTCCACCTGCGCCGCCAGCGCCGGCGCACCAATGACGCACGCGGCGGCTGCCGCGATGCGCGCTCGCCGGGCTCCGCCCGTCACGCGACGAGCGAGCGAACGGCCGCGAAGACGTGCTCCGGGCAGCACGTCCGCGCTGTATTCCTCTCCCTCGCTCGCGGCGCGCGCGCGGGCACGCCGGTCGGCGTGCGGCGGCTTCGCGCCCGCGAGCGCGATCACGGTCGGGCGCTCGGGCGCCCACGCGAGCGCGGGCGTCGCGCCGAAGATCGTCACGCGGGGAACGCCGAGCGCGTCGGCCATGTGCGCCGGCCCGGTATTGCCCGACACGAACGCGTCGCACGCGGCGAGCATGCCGAGGAAGCGGCGCAGGCCGCGCGGCGCGACCACCACCTCGGGCGCGAGCGCGCGCAATTCGGCGATCCGTTCTTCGTCGCCCGGCGCATCGAACACCAGCGGGGTCAGCGCGGCGTCGCGCAACGATCGCACGAGCGCCGCGAAGTGCCGCAGCGGCCAATTCCGCGCGCGCTCCGAGGTGCTGAGTTGCATGCCGATCCGCGGCCGTCCGGCGGGCGCACCCGCGGCGACGAGCGCCGCCTCGCCGTTCGCCCGTTCGGCCGCGGTGATCTCGAGGTGGGGCAGCGTGTCGCCCACCGCGATGCCCGCCGCTTCGAGCAGCCGCCGCCGCGCGCGCACGGCGTATTCGCGATCGAGCACGCGTTCCACCGCATGCGTGTACGCCGCGCCCCATACGCGCTGACGCCAGCCAATGCGCACCGGCGCGCCCGAGAGCCGCGTCAGGATCGCCGTGCGCGGACTCGACTGCACATCGACCACCCAGTCATAGCGCGCGGCGGCGGATGGCGCCCGCCAGCCGGAGCGGCGGCGCGGCGTCGACGATGACGCGTTCGGCGATGAGCGGATGATGTTCGAGCAGCGGCGCGGCCGCCGCGCCGACGCCGAAATCGATCGCCGCCGCAGGGAATGCGCGATGGAGATCGTCCAGCAGTGCCGTCGTGAGCACGACATCGCCCAACAACCCCTTCTGGATGAGGAGAATGCGAGCGGGAGGGGATGCGGTGCGGGGCGGCGGGCGTCACCCGCGCGAATCTAGGGAGCGGCCACAGAGCGCGGAAGCGCCGCGGCGCGCACTACATCTGCGTCGCGCCCGTCTCCGTGGGCACTTTGCGGCCGCGCGAGATCACCCACGCGGCCGAGACTTCGGCGCCGTTGGGCATGTGCCCCTCGAGTCCACCATCGGGCCGCAGCGTGATCTCGTAGACGTCATCCTCCACCTGCCAGAGTCCGGCGGCCCACGCGAGGAAGGATTCGCTGCCGGGACTGGTGGTGAAGAGTGGGTCTGCGACGTCGGCCATGGGACTCTGCTCTGGGGTGTGGCGTGCGGCGGGGCATCTGTTAGACGATTCAAATGCGGCAGGAACTACAATCCGTCGTTCTAAACGCCAAACGCCACACGCTGTGACGCGGCGCTCGACGAAACCGGGGCCTTGGAAGTGACGTATTGTGCGCAGGAGGAAACACACTATGGGAATCATCAGCATTGTGATCGCTGTGGTCGCCGTACTCTTCGGGTACGTGAACAGCCGCTATTTCGTGCGCAACAAGCTTCGCTACGTCGATGCCGTGCAGAAGGGGCTCGCGCCGCTCGTGGCGGGCGGGGTAGCGGCGCTGGTGGCGTGGCCGATCCTCGCGATCCTGCCGTTGGTCGGTCTGGGGCTGGGCACCGCCTTGCTCTTCGGCGCGAGCGTCGGGCTCGGCGTGGCCGCGGGGGCGAAGGACGTGCGGCGGATCAACGCGGGGCTGCTAGAGCCTTGAACGGCAGGCGCTAGACTAAGACGTTAGGCGCTGGTTTCCATAGCGGCTGGGCGTGCGCCGAGCCTGCGGTTGCGTCTGCTCTGCCCGCGCGAGATTCTGAGGATCGATCCGCCCCGTTCGGGGCGTCGCCGTACCCTCTCTCAGGATCCCGTACCCCACATGTCGACACGATTCATTCGATACGCGGCGGCAACGCTCGCCGTCGCCGCCTTCGCCGCGTGCGCGAAGAAGCCCGAGACCGCCGCCGCGCCCGCACCTGCGCCGGCCGCGATGGCCGCGGCGCCCGCTGCCGCCGCGACGCCGCCGATCAGCCTCGCGAACCTCGACACCACGTGCAAGGCGTGCGCCGATTTCTACGAGTACGCGAACGGCGGCTGGCTCAAGAACAACACCATTCCCGCGGCGTACTCGCGATGGGGCGCGTTCAATGAGCTGAACGACCGGAATCAGGCGGTCTTGCACGAGGTGCTCGACGACGCCGCGATGAACAAGAAGGCGGACGCGAGCGCGGATGTGAAGAAGGTGGGCGTGTACTACGCGAGCTGCATGGACTCCGCGGCCATCGAGGCGGCGGGCGCGAAGCCGCTCGACGCCGAGCTCAAGCGCATCAATGACGTGAAGGACCTGAAGGGGCTGCAGGACGAGATCGCGCGGCTCCACCTGATGAGCGTGAACGTGCTCTTCGGTGAAGGGTCGGTGCAGGATTTCAAGGCGAGCACGAACGTGATCCTGGTGGTGGCGCAGGGCGGCCTCGGCCTTCCCGAGCGCGACTACTACCTGCGGCCGGACTCCGCGTCGGTGAAGATCCGCGATGCGTACGTCGCGTACATCACGCAAACGCTGCAGCTGCTCGGCGATTCGCCCGACGCGGCGAAGACGGGCGCGGCCCACATCATGGCGATCGAGACCGATCTCGCGAAGGCGTCGCGCACGCGCGTCGAACTCCGCGATCCGAACGCCAGCTATCACATGATGACGCTCGCCGCCTTCGACTCCGTGACGCCGAATCTCGGCCTGCCCAAGATGCTCGGCGTGTGGGACGCGCCGAAGATCTCCTCGCTGAACGTCGCGCAGCCGGATTTCTTCAAGGCCGCGAACACGATGCTCGCCAGCGTGCCGCTGGAGGACTGGAAGACGTATCTGCGCTGGCATCTCGCGAGCCGCGCGGCGCCGTGGCTGAGCTCGGCGTTCGTCAACACCGAGTTCAAGTACCAGCAGACGCAGACCGGCGCGAAGGAGCTGCTCCCGCGCTGGAAGCGCTGCTTGCAGATCACCGACCGCCAGATGGGCGAAGCGGTGGGCCAGGCGTACGTCGCCGTCACGTTCTCGCCGGAAGCGAAGGCGCGGGCGCTCGCGATGGTGAAGAACATGGAGAGCGTTCTTTCGGGGCGGATCGATTCGCTGCCCTGGATGTCGGCCGCCACGAAGACGCAGGCGCAGCAGAAGCTCGCCGCCTTCCTGAACAAGATCGGGTATCCCGACACGTGGCGCGACTACAGCGCGATGGACATCAAGAAGGGACCGTTCGTGACGAACTACTTCGCCGCGGATGTGTTCGAATCGCGCCGCGATCTCGCGAAGATCGGCCAGCCGCTGGACCGCCTCGAGTGGGGGATGACGCCGCCGACGGTGAACGCGTCGTACAATCCGCTCCGGAACCAGATCTCCTTCCCGGCCGGCATCCTGCAGCCGCCGTTCTTCAATCCGAACGCGGATGACGCCGTGAACTACGGCGGGATCGGCGCGGTGATCGGCCACGAGATGTCGCACGGCTTCGACGACCAGGGACGGCAGTTCGACGCGCAGGGGAATCTGCGCGACTGGTGGACGGCCTCGGATGCCGCCGAATACAACCGGCGCGCGAAGCTCGTGGAGGAGCAGTTCACGAGCTACATCGGCATCGACACGCTGCACGTGAACGGCAAGCTCACCCTCGGCGAGAACATCGGCGATCTGGGCGGCCTCAAGATCGCGTACACGGCGTACATGCTGTCATTGCACGGCAAGCCAGCGCCGATGATCGATGGCTTCACCGGTCCGCAGCGTTTCTTCCTGTCATGGGCGCAGGTATGGCGCCAGCTGCAGCGGCCCGAGGCACTGCGCCGCCAGCTGCTCACCGATCCGCATGCGCCGGGCGTGTGGCGCGTGAATGGTCCGTTGTCGAATATGCCGGAGTTTGCGGCGGCGTTCAGCTGCCATGCGGGCGATGCAATGGTGAGGCCGGATTCTCTGCGCGCGCAGATCTGGTAGTCGTAACTGCAGACGGTGAGACTGGTACCGACTTACGACTGAGACTGCGAAGTGGATTGCGAAACGGCCGCCCGAATGCGCCGGCGGCCGTGTTCATCGTATTCTAACGTCCTCAGTCTACAGTCTGCAGTCTGCAGTTACATGTTGGAGACCATCGCCCGCGCGAACCCACTACAAGATTCCAGCGTCGCCCCCGTCATGAGCCGTTCAAAGTCGTACGTTACTCGTTTCTGTCCGATCGTCTTCTCGAGCGACGTGATGATCAGATCGGCGGCCTCGGTCCAGCCCATGTAGCGCAGCATCATCTCGCCGCTCAGGATCACGGAGCCGGGATTCACCTTGTCCTGGCCGGCGTACTTGGGTGCGGTGCCATGCGTCGCTTCGAAGATCGCGTGGCCGCTCAGATAATTGATGTTCGCGCCGGGCGCGATGCCGATGCCGCCCACCTGCGCGGCGAGCGCGTCGGAGATGTAATCGCCATTCAGATTGAGCGTCGCGATCACGCTGTATTCCTTGGGGCGCGTGAGGATCTGCTGCAGGAACGCGTCGGCGATCACGTCCTTGATCACGATGCCGCCGGGCAGCGTCATCCACGGTCCGCCATCCAGCGGCTTCGCGCCGTACTCGGCCGCGGCGAGCTCGTAGCCCCAGTCGCGGAATCCGCCCTCGGTGTACTTCATGATGTTGCCCTTATGCACGAGCGTCACGCTCGGCTTCTTCTCGCGGATCGCGTGGTCGATCGCGGCGCGGATCAGGCGCTTGCTGCCTTCTTCGCTCACCGGCTTGATGCCGATCGAGCTCGTCTCGGGGAACCGGATGTTCTTCGCGCCCATCTCGTTCCGGAGGAACGCGATCACCTTCACGGCCGCGGGAGTCTTCGCCTGGTATTCGATGCCCGCGTAGATGTCCTCGGTGTTCTCGCGGAAGATGATCATGTCCACATCCTGCGGCGCCTTCACGGGACTCGGCACGCCGGTGAACCAGCGCACGGGGCGCACGCACGCATACAGATCGAGCTGTTGGCGAAGCGCGACGTTCAGCGAGCGGATGCCGCCGCCCACGGGCGTCGTGAGCGGCCCCTTGATCGCGACCAGATAATGTGAGATCGCGCTCACCGTGTCGTCGGGGAGCCAGCTGTCCACGCGCTCTTTCGCCTTCTCGCCGGCGAGCACCTCGAACCACGCAAGTTTCCGCTTGGTGCCATACGCCTTCCGCACGGCGCCATCGAACACGAGTTGCGAGGCGCGCCAGATGTCGGGCCCGGTGCCGTCGCCCTCGATGAACGGGATCACCGGCTCGTCGGGCACGTTGAGGCTCGTGCCCTTCATCGTGATCGTCTCACCGCGCTCGGGCGGCTTGAGCTGCTGGAACTTCGGTGCGGACTGGGTTGGCATGTGCTCGGTTCCCGTGATACCGTGATGGATGATCGCCTCGGGAGAATCTGCCGACGCGCCGGCGTCGCGGCAACGGAGCGCGCCGTACGACGTGGCCGTGGTGGGCCTGGGCGCCATGGGCAGCGCCACGCTCTGGCAGTTCGCGAAACGCGGCGTGCGCGCGGTGGGGATCGACCGGTTCGCGCCGCCGCACATCCACGGCTCCACGCACGGGCACACGCGCATCATCCGCGAGGCATACTACGAGCACCCGCTGTACGTGCCGCTCGTGCGGCGCGCGTACACGCTGTGGGACGAACTCGCCGCTGAGACGCGCACGCGCCTCTTCCTCGCCACCGGCGGGCTGATGATCGGGGACGAGCAGGGCACGCTCGTGCGCGGGGCGCTGCGCAGTGCGCGTGACCACGGGCTCGACTACGAGCTCATCGGCGCGGCGGATGTGCGGCGGCGCTTTCCCGCGCTCACGCCGCCCGATGGCCACGTCGCCGTGCACGAGCCGCGCGCGGGGCTTCTCTTTCCCGAAATAGCAGTCACGGCGATGCTCGGTCTCGCGGTGGCCGCGGGCGCCGAGGTGCGCACAGGCGCGCGCGTCACGGGATGGCGGGCGGCGGCCGGCGGGTTCATTGTCGCGACCGATCGCGGTGACGTCACCGCCGCGCGGCGTGATCCTCGCGCCGGGCGCGTGGATGGGATCGCTCGTGCCCGAGCTCGCGGCGTCG
Organism: uncultured Gemmatimonadaceae bacterium; assembly: GCA_963732065.1. Taxonomy (GTDB): domain Bacteria; phylum Gemmatimonadota; class Gemmatimonadetes; order Gemmatimonadales; family Gemmatimonadaceae; genus DATKOH01. The sequence goes on from CAVSYH010000020.1 coordinate 389,353, forward strand.
CTCACGCCCACGCGGCAGATGGGCCACTGGTTCGAGCCGAAGGCGCACCCGGAACTCTTTCGCGCCGACCGGCTGCCTGTTCTTCTCTGGGAGCATGCGGCCGAGCGATTCTTCTATTCGCTGCCCGATGCGGGCGACGGTCTCAAGGCGTCGATCCACCACGAGGGGAAGCCGGTCGACCCCGACGCGCCGCGTGAGGCGGTGACGGAGGCGGAAACGGCGTCGCTGCTCGAGATCATGCGGCGCCTCATGCCCGACGGCGCGGGGCGCGTGCGCGAGATGAGCACGTGCCTCTATACGAATACGCCCGATGGGCACTTCGCGATCGGCCGGCATCCCGATGCATCCCGAGGTGATCATCGCGAGCCCGTGCTCGGGGCACGGCTTCAAGTTCGCGCCGGCGATCGGCGAGCTGCTCGCCGGCCTCGCGCTCGGCGAGCCGCCGCGCTTCGACATCGATCTCTTCCGGCTCGACCGGCTCTGGCGACGGCGCGGCACCCCATACCACTCCGCCCGCGGCTCGATAGCTTTCTGGGGCAACAATATCCCCTTTGGAGATCGGCGAATGGCCCCCACGACGCAACTGAACATCACCGATTCGCGCACGGACAAAGCGGCGCCGATCGCGATCACCGATGGCGCGATCCGCGCGAGCGATCTGAAGCAGTTCAACACGGGCGGCGACGATCCCGGGCTGATGAGCTACGATCCCGGCGTTCCTGAACACGGCGTCGTGCCGCAGCGCGATCACGTTCATCGACGGCGACAAGGGGATCCTGCGCTATCGCGGCTATCCGATCGAGCAGCTCGCGGAGAAGGCGACGTTCCTCGAAGTCGCGTGGCTGCTGCGGCACGGCGAGCTGCCGACGCAGAAGGAGTACGACCAGTGGGTGCACGACATCACGTTCCACACGTACGTGCACGAGAACATCAAGCAGCTTCATGCAAGGGTTCCGCTACGACGCGCATCCGATGTCGATGCTCTGCAGCACCGTCGCGGCGCTCTCGTCGTTCTATCCGACGGCGAAGAACATCTTCGATCCGGTGGAGCGCGACATCTCGATCGTGCGGCTGATCGCGAAGGTGCCGACGCTCGCGGCGTTCACGTACCGGCACGTGAAGGGGATGCCGTTCGTCTATCCCGACAACGACGCTGCCGTACTGCGAGAATTTCCTCTCGATGGTCGCGCGCATGTGCGAGCCGAAGTACGAGGCGCGCCCGGTGTTCGCGCAAGGCGCTCGAGATCCTGTTCATCCTGCATGCGGACCACGAGCAGAACTGCTCGACGAACGCGGTGCGCGCGGTGGGCTCGATCGCACGTCGATCCGTTCTCGGCGGTCGCGGCGGGGATCGCGGCGCTGTTCGGCCCGCTGCACGGCGGCGCGAACGAGCGGTGCTGCGCATGATCGAGGAGATCGGCACCCGAAGAACATCCCGGCGTTCATCGAAGAGGTGAAGAGCGGGAAGGGCGCAGCGCCTGATGGGCTTCGGCCACCGCGTCTACAAGAGCTACGATCCGCGCGCGAGGATCGTGAAGAAGCTGGCGGACGATGTGTTCAAGGAGGTCGGGCTCGACAAGGACATGGAGATCGCGCTGGAGCTGGAGCGGATCGCGCTGAACGACGACTACTTCATCGAGCGCAAGCTGTACCCGAACGTCGATTTCTACACGGGACTGATTTATCGGTCGATGCGGTTCCCGACCGATTACTTCACCGTGCTGTTCGCGATCGCGCGCACGGCGGGGTGGCTGGCGCAGTGGGAGGAGATGCTGCTGGACAAGGAGCAGAAGATCGCGCGTCCGCGGCAGATCTACACGGGTTCGCCGGAGCGGGCGTACAAGGGGATGCTGAAGTAGGGCATCGTGCCTCGTTCCTCGTGCATCGTAACGGCGGATGGGGGTAAGTGCCCATCTGCATTGCGTTTCGGGGTATCGCGGGGTAACTTTGTGCGTCTACGGGTGTACCAATGCACCAGGCACGATGTACGATGAACGCCCTACACAAGGACTGATAAATCGTGGTCGAGATCATTCTCGGAGAGAACGACCGGATCGAAGTGGCGCTGAAGCAGTTCCAGCGCAAGGTGATCCGCGCCGGCGTGCTCAAGGACGTGCGCAAGAAGCGCTTCTACGTGAAGCCCAGCGAGGCACGCCAGAAGAAGGCGGAGGCCGCGCGTCAGCGCAGCGCCCGCGCGCAGCGTAACGCCCGCTAAGCGCCGCTCCGGATGGCGAAGAAGGACGCGATCGAGCTGGAGGGCACGGTCACCGAAGTACTTCCCAACGCGACGTTCCGCGTAGCAGTGAGCGAGGACCACACCGTACTGACGACCCTGGGCGGCAACATGCGCCGCTTTCGCATTCGCGTGCTCGCGGGCGACCGGGTGCGCATTGAAGTCAGTCCGTATGATCTCACGCGGGGTCGGATCACTTTTCGGCATAAGAGCTGAGCTGGTCGGGCGGGTTCATCAAGCGGGCTCCTTAGCGGGTCCGCTTTGTTGTTTCTGATAGAGCACAAGCACGAGTAGCTTTCGGGAAGCGGGAAACGGGAAGCGCCGCGGGACGCGAGAACGGCGCGAGGTGCTCCCGCGCAGTATTCGCGTCCCGCGGCGCTTCCCGCTTCCCGCTTCCCGCTCCCACGGAGCCAAGCATGATCATTGAGAACGTTTCCGACACCGCCCGCTGGGTCGCGGTGTATCGCGCGATGGAAACGGAGCGGGCGAATCCGTTGTTCAGGGACCCGTACGCGCGGCGGTTGGCTGGGGAGAAGGGCGAGGCGATCGTCAACAGCATGAAGCGCGGGCGCCAGATGGCGTGGGCGATGATCGTGCGCACGCAGGTGCTCGACGAGTTCATCATGGGCGCGATCCGCGATGGCGCCGACGCGGTGCTCAATCTCGCGGCGGGTCTCGACGCGCGGCCGTGGCGCATGGAGCTGCCGCCCACGCTGCGCTGGTTCGACGCCGATCTGCCGGGCATCCTGAATTACAAGACCGAGATGATGAAAGGAGAGAAGCCGCGCTGCGTGTACGAGCCGGTGACGGTGGACCTCACCGACCGCACGGCGCGCCAGGCACTCTTCAAGCGCATCGGCGCGGCGTCGAAGAAGGTGCTCGTCATCTCCGAGGGACTGCTGATCTACCTCACCGAGGAGCAGGTGGCGGCGCTCGCCGATGATCTGCATGGCGCGCCGGCGTTCCAGTGGTGGTGCATCGATCTCGCGAGTCCCCAGCTGCTGAAGATGATGGACCGCTGGATGAAGAATCCCACGCTCAAGAAGAACGCGCCGTTCAAGTTCGGGCCGGAGGCGAGCACGAATTTCTTCCTGCCGCACGGCTGGAAGGTGAAGGAGTGGCGCTCCTCCATTGAGGAGGCGACGCGGCTCGATCGCGAGATGCCCAACATGTGGATCATGAAGTTCTTCCGGTTCATCGCCTCGGCGAAACGGAAGGAAGGCATTCGCCGCATGACGATGTTCGTGCTCTTCGAGCGCACGTAGCGCCGCGCTAGCGCCTTCACGCGAACGTAATCCGTTCGCGAGTCTCACGTAATCCGGCCGTCACGAGGGCGAAACCTGCCCGCGGTACTCTCACACTGGGGAGTGTGCATCACACCTCAGCGCGGGAGACGGCATCATGTTCACGAGACTGATCGAATCGCGGCGGACGAGCGAACGCAGCGCGGGCGGCACGGCGGCGAGCATCTTCGCGCACGCCGCGGTCATCGGCGGGCTCGCACTGGCCACGCTCGGCGCGGCGCCGGGGCGGCCTGAGCCGGTCGCCACGCAGATGGTCATCTACACACCCGTGGACCCGGCGACCCCGCACCATGCTCCGGCCGCGCCGCACGCGCCGCCGTCACGGTGCGTGGACTGTCTTCCGCTGCACGCGCCGGTGACGACCACGCCGGTGATCACGCGGCAATGACGCCTACGCCGGAGGCGCCGCCGATCGACTTCGTGGTAGGGACGCCGGGCGGTGACAGCGCCGCGCCCGGAACGGGTGAGGCAGGCTGCGCCAGATTGCGTGTACGAGACCGCCGACGAACTCGCGCATCCATTCGGCGGCAACGCGCCAGCCAGTCTATCCGCCCGATGCTGCGCAACATGCGCATCACGGGCAGCGTAGTCGCGCGATTCGTGGTGGACACCGCCGGCCGGGTCGAACCCGCGAGCGTGCAGTTCGAGAGCGGGGGCGATGAATTGTTCGAAAGTGCCGCGCGGCGCGCGCTGCTCACCTGGCGCTTCCAGCCCGCGGCCACGAACGGGCACCGCGTGCGCATCCTCGTCCGTCAGGAATTCAGCTTCCGCCTCACGCCGTAGCGGTGCCGGGCTCCTGGAACGTGCCGGTGCGCTTCATCTCCTGGTACGCCATCGCCTTCAGCCGCGCGATGCGCAGCGCGATGGGCGGGTGCGTGCCGAAGACGTTCGCAAGGAAGCCCTGCTGGTCGTTCACCGCGCGCCCGAGCGGATCGGCAATGCAGAGATGCGCCGTTCCGCTCGGGATCGCGCGCGTCGGCTCGCTCGCGGCGTCGATCTTCTGCAGCGCGTCGGCGAGCGCGCCGGGATTGCGCGTGAACTGCGCGCTCATCGCATCGGCGAGATACTCGCGGTCGCGGCTGACGCCGAGCGCGAGCGCGCGCACGATGATCGGCGCGAGCACCCAGCTCAGCACCCAGAGCACCATGAGGATCAGGCCGAGCCCGGAATTGTCGCTCTTGCTGTCGCTCCGGTCGCGGCTGCCGCTGCTGCCGCCGGGCAGGATCCCCATGCGCATGGAGCCCTGACCAATGAGCGCCACGGCGCCCACGAGCGCGGCGAGAAGCGTCATGAGCCGCACATCCAGATTCTTGATGTGCCCCATCTCGTGGCCGATCACGGCCTGCAGTTCATCGCGGATGAGCGTGTCGATCAGTCCCTGCGTCACCGCGATGTTCGCGCCCTGCTCATCGTGTCCCGTCGCGAACGCATTCGGATCCGGATCGGGCACGATCCGAATGCGCGGCCGCGGGATGCCCGACGCCACCGCCATCTCGTCCACGACATTGATGAGCTGCGTCTCCTGCGGCGTCTGCGCGTCGATGAGTTCGAAGGCGCCGGTGGACGTGAGCACCGTGCGCGGCCCGTTCCGCCACGACCGACCATGCGAAGCCCGCCGCGATCAGCGTGAGGATGATCCCGAGCATCGGCGAGAAATGCGCCGGCCGGTCGGGATGCGCGCTCTTCGCCATCCAATACTGGATGCGCGTCGCCGCCGAAGCCGAGCCACAGGAAGAACATCACGAACCAGATCACCAGCCACCGCGACTTCCGGCGATTGGCCTCCTGCTGCGCGAAGAGGTTGACCGGGTCGCTCACGTCTTGGGCGTCATACCCAGATCGACCTTCACCACATCGCGCTCCGCCGCGTCGGTGATCTCCCAGAGCGACGCCGCGCTCGCGCCGGCCGCGCCGGCCACGAGACTGTTCGGGAACTGCTGCTGCTTGGTGTTGTACTCGGTGGCGGTGTCGTTATAGAGCTGCCGCGAGAACGCGATCTTGTTCTCGGTGCTGGTGAGCTCTTCCTGCAGCGCCTTGATGTTCCCGGTGGCCTTGAGATCGGGATAGGCTTCGACGATCGCCATGAACCGGGTGAGCGCGCCGGTGAGCTGCGTCTCCGCGGCGGCGGTCTGCTGTCACGGCTGCGCGCTCGGCAGCGCGGCCGCCGCCGCCGCCCTGCGTCGCGGCGATCGCGCTGTTCCGCGCCTGCACCACGGCCTCGAGCGTCGACTTCTCGAAGTTCATCGCGCCCTTCACGGACTCGATGAGGTTCGGGATCAGGTCATGCCGCCGCTTGAGCTGCACGTCGATCTGCTTCCAGGCGTTGGCCACCTGGTTCTTGAGCGAGATCAGGCCGTTGTACGCGCTCACGAACCAGAACCCGACAATGACGATGAGGCCGATGAGGATCAGCATGCTCATGCTCGCTCCTGTGCCGGTTAGGTAGACAACGACGAACGGGGCGGCCAGTCACGCCCGCCCCGCTATGCATTACGGAAACCGCGGTGGCGGAAGTGTCAGCTCTTCTCGGGGCTGCTCGATCCGGCCTTCTTCTTGTCCATCAAGAAAGTGGCGGGCAGCAGGAAGAGCGGCGTCAGCACCATGCCGAGGAGCGTGTTCACCCAGATGAGCGCGATGTAGAAGCCGCCGAGTCCGAGGCCGACCCAAAGCACGCCGAGCGTTCCGCCGGAGGTTTCCATGAGTATGGTCGGAGAGTGGGAGAGCGCGTACGGCTGACGGTGGAAATGTAGGATGCGTTGGCATCGCCGCGCCAGTGGAGCGATGCCGCCCGGTACCGTACGTTACAACCCATGGACGATCCACGACGCACCGTGGAGGACGCGATCGCCGGCTTCGCGCCGGGACGGCCGGTCGTGCTCGCCGTCTCGGGCGGGCGCGACTCCATGGTGCTGCTGCATGCGATGGCACGCATCGCGCCCCGATCTCGTGGCGGCGGTGGCCACGTTCGACCACGGCACCGGCGCGGCGGCCACTCGCGCCGCGGCGCTCGTCGGCGCGCGAAGCGAAGGCGCTCGGGCTGCCGGTGCGCCGCGGGCGGGCCCGCGGCGTGGCGCGCACCGAGGAGGCGTGGCGCTCCGCGCGCTGGGAGTTCCTCGGCGCACTCGCGCGCGAGCTGCGACGCGCGCGTCGCCACCGCGCATACGCGCGACGACCAGATCGAGACCGTGATCATGCGGGTCATGCGGGGCAGCGCGGCGCGCGGGCTCGCGGGGCTCTTCGCGCAGGGCCCGGTGCTGCGCCCGCTCGTGGAGGTCAACGGCGACGACGATCGCCGACTACGCGCGGCGCCACGACGTGCGCTGGATCGACGATCCGTCCAACGCGTCGCGCGCGCATCTGCGCAATCGCATCCGGCTCGACCTGCGCCCCGCGCTCGAGCGCGCGCACCCCGGATTCTCGGCCGGAGATGCTCGCGCTCTCGCGGCGCGCGGCGGCGCTGCGCGAGCAGGTGGAGCGCCTCGCGTTCACCATGGCGGCCGTCGATGCGAACGCGCAGGCCGTGCAGGTTGCCCGCGCCACACTCGCGGACTATGATGCGAAAGGACTCGCGTTGCTGTGGCCCGCGATCGCCGCGGGGATCGGCGTGGCGCTGGATCGCCGCGGCGCGGAGCGATTGGCCGGCTTCACGCACAGCGGCCGCGCCGGTTCGCGGATCCAGCTCTCCGGCGGCTACGAGGCGGTGATCCACCGCGAGAATGATCCTCGTTGCGTCGATCGGAACGCGCGGCACCTTCGCGCGCCACGAGATTGCGAGGCGGCGGCGTGACAATGGGCGGCTGGCGGTTCCGCGCGGCCGACGGCGCGCCCGATTCGCTGTGGAACGCGGAGCTGCCCGGCGGTGTTCCTCTAGTAGCGAGGCCGTGGCGGCCGGGCGACCGGATGACGCCAATGGGCGCCGACGCGCCGCGGCGCGTGAAAGGCCTGTTGCGCGACGCCGGCGTGGATGCCGCGCGTCGCGCGGGTTGGCCGGTGGTGCTTGCCGGCGAGGAGATCGTGTGGGTGCCCGGAGTACGCCGCAGCAGCGCGGCGACCGCCCGGTCCGGACGACCGATGGTGCGATATCTCTGTGAGCCTCTCGACGACCGCTGATCCCCGTCTCGCGGGCCGCGCCGTGCGCCGCATCGTGTACGATGCGCCGGCGATCGCGAAGCGCGTGCACGAACTCGGCGCCGCGATCACCGCCGAGTATCCCGACGAACCATTGCTGGTGCTCGGCCTTCTCAAAGGGAGCTTCATCTTCCTGGGCGACCTCGTGCGCGAGATCCACCGGCCGCTGCAGGTGGATTTCGTGGTCGCCAGCAGCTACGGCAACGCAATGGCATCCAGCGGTGACGTACAGAATGGTCTACGATCCGGAGACCGATCTCTCAGGAAAACACATCATTTTGGTGGAAGACATAGTAGATTCAGGACGTACCATCGGCGTCCTGTGGGACCGGCTCGCCACCCGCCAGCCGAAATCGCTGGCGATCTGCGCGCTGCTCCACAAGCACATCGCCGAGCACCTGCGGCATCCTGTGCGCTACGTGGGGTTCGATGCACCGAACGAATTCCTCGTGGGGTACGGGTTGGATCACGCGGAGGATTTCCGCCACTTGCCCTATATCGCGAGCCTGAAGTAATGCCTGACCGCACACCAACGCCGCGCACACCACCCACGCGCGATTTCGACTGGGGGCGTTTCTCGAAGACGCTCTCGTTCTGGCTGCTCATGGTGATCGTCGCCATCGTCCTCTACCAGTGGAGCTGGGCGGGACGGGAGACGGCCACCGAGGTCGACTATTCGACCTACAGCCAGCAGCTCGATGCCGACAACATCAGCGCCGTCACGATCGAAGATGGCAAGCTGATCACCGGCGACTTCCGCGCGAAGGTGCGCATCCCGGCGCACGACAAGGTCGCGGCGAAGGATGTGTCGCGCTTCATCGTGCGGCTGCCGGTCGCGAACGACCCCAAGGAATCCGAGCGGCTGCGCAGCAAGAACGTCGCGGTGCGTTCGGCGGAGGGGCGGCAGGGCATCGGCACCTATCTCCTGCCGATCGCGTTCCTGCTCATGTTCGGCCTCTGGATCTACATCATCCGCCAGATGCAGGCGGGCGGCGCCAAGGCGTTCAGCTTCGGCAAGAGCAAGGCGAAGCTGCTGAGCGGTGAGTCGCCCAAGGTCACGTTCCTGGATGTCGCGGGCGTGGAAGAGGCGAAAGAGGAACTGCAGGAGATCATCGAGTTCCTCAAGGATCCGCAGAAGTTCACGCGGCTCGGCGGCCGGCTGCCCAAGGGCGTGCTGCTCGTCGGCTCGCCGGGCACGGGCAAGACGCTGCTCGCGCGCGCCGTGGCCGGCGAGGCGGGGCGGCCCGTTCTTCTCGATGTCGGGATCCGATTTCGTCGAGATGTTCGTGGGCGTCGGCGCGAGCCGCGTGCGCGATCTGTTCGAGCAGGGGAAGGCGCACGCGCCGTGCATCATCTTCATCGACGAGATCGACGCGGTGGGCCGTCATCGCGGCGCCGGGCTCGGCGGCGGTCACGACGAGCGCGAGCAGACGCTCAACCAGCTGCTCGTGGAGATGGACGGCTTCGAGTCGAATGAAGGCGTGATCCTCATCGCGGCGACGAACCGCCCCGACGTGCTCGATCCCGCGTTGCTGCGGCCGGGCCGCTTCGACCGCCAGGTGATCGTGGACCTCGCCCGACCTGCGCGGCCGCGAGGAGATCCTGAAGGTGCATCTCCGCAAGGTGCCGGTGAGCGAGGATGTGGAAGTGAGCATCATCGCGCGCGGCACGCCCGGCATGTCGGGCGCGGACCTCGCGAACCTCGTGAACGAAGCGGCGCTGCTCGCGGCGCGGCACAATCACGACAAGGTGTATCCCGCCGATCTCGAGGAAGCGCGCGACAAGGTGATGCTCGGCGCCGAGCGGAAGTCGATGGTGATGAACGCCGAGACGAAGAAGATGACCGCGTATCACGAGGCGGGGCACGCGGTGTGCGCGATCATGACGCCGGGCAACGATCCGATGCACAAGGTCACGATCATGCCGCGCGGCCGCGCGCTCGGCGTCGCGGTGACGCTGCCGAGCGAGGACCGCTATTCGATCTCGCGCAAGCAGCTGCTCGCGCGCATGGTGATGGGCTACGGCGGCCGCGTGGCCGAAGAGCTGACATTCGGCGCCGACAACGTGACCACCGGCGCGCAGAGCGACATCCAAATGGTGACGTCGCTGGCGCGGAGGTACGTGAGCCAGTGGGGACTGTCGGAAGCGATCGGGCCCGTCCTCGTGGGCGACAACGAGCAGGAAGTGTTCCTGGGCCGCGACATGGGGCACCGGCGCGAGGTGTCGGAGAAGACGGCGCAGATCGTGGACGCCGAAGTGACGCGGCTGCTCGGCGAGGCGTACGAGCGCGCGCGGCGCGTGCTCACCGAGAACGCGGACCTGCACCGGCGCATGGCCGAGGCGCTGCTCGAGCGCGAGACGCTCACCAGCGAGGATATCGAGATCCTCGTGAAGGGCGGCACGCTGCCGCCGCGGCCGCTCACGCCATCGGGACCGCTCGGCCGCGGTGTCGCCGGCGAACGCGGCGCTCTTGAAGCCGAAGCCCGGGTTGCTCGGCGGCCCCGAGGTCGCGCCCGCGTGACGCAAGTGGGCGAGCGCGCGGCGTGGGTCATGCGCGGCCGCACGCTTCGCCTCGACCGGCCGCTCGTTCTCGGGATCCTCAACGTCACGCCCGACAGCTTCAGCGACGGCGGGGAGTTCCTCGCGCCGGGCGATGCGCTGGCGCGTGCGGAGCAGATGGTGGCGGAGGGCGCCGACCTGATCGACATCGGCGGCGAGAGCACGCGGCCGCAGGGCGCGAGAGCCGTGGCCGCGGCGGAAGAATCGAAGCGCGTGATCCCCGTGATCGAGCGCGTGCATGCGCGCTTCCCGGAACTCCCGATCTCGGTGGACACCGTGAAGGCGGACGTCGCGGACGCCGCGCTCGCGGCGGGTGCGGACATTGTGAACGACGTGTCCGGCCTGCGGCTCGATGCGCGCATGGCGGAGGTGTGCGCGCGCGCGGGCGCGGGGGTGATCGTGATGCATTCGCGCGGCACCGTGAGCGACATGTCCACGTACGAGCATGCGCACTACGACCGCGTGGTGACCGAGGTGATCGGCGAGCTGGTCGCGCGCGTGGCGCTGGCGGAACGCGCGGGCGTGGCGGCGACGGCGATCGCGGTGGACCCCGGGATCGGATTCTCGAAGCGCGCGGAACATTCGCTCACGCTGCTCGCGCATCTGCGCGAGTTCGCGCGACTTGGCTATCCGCTCGTGCTCGGCGTGTCGCGGAAGCGCGTGGTGGGCCGGCCCGACGACGATCCATCGCAGCGCGTGGAGGGAACGATCGCGGCGAACGTGCTCGGCCTCGCGGCGGGCGCGCGCATCTTCCGCGTGCACGATGTGCTCGCGGCGCGGCGTGCGCTGGATGTCGCGTGGTCGGTGCTCGAGGCGGGGGGCGGACCGTGAGCGGTTTCGCGCTGCTGCGGTTCCTGAGCTTCAGCTGGCGCGACGCGTTCGAGATCGTGCTCGTGGCGGTGGTGATCTACCGCCTGCTGCTGCTGTTCGAGGGCACGCGCGCAGTGCAGATGCTCGCGGGGATCATGGTGCTCGTGGTCGCGTACGCGGCGGCGTGGATGTTCAAGCTCACGATGATCACGTATCTGTTCGGGATCCTGTTCACGTACGGCGCGTTCGCGGCTGCTCGTGCTCTTCCAGCCGGAACTGCGCGCGGCGCTCGCGCATCTCGGACAATCGCGCGTCGATGCGACTGCTGCGCCGCCGCGCGGCGACGCAGGCGGCGACGCAGCATCACGGATGCCGTGGAGCGGCTCGCGCGCACCGGCACGGGCGCGCTGATCGCCGTGGAGCGCGGCGTGCGCCTCGGCGACTACGCGCAGACGGGGACGCCGGTGCTCGCGCGCGTGTCGGCCGACCTGCTCGAGACGATCTTCACGCCGCGCTCGCCGCTGCACGACGGTGCGGTGATCATCCGCGGCGACACGATCATCGGCGCGGGATGCATCCTGCCCGCTCACGAAGAACGATCTCGACGACCGCACGCTGGGCACGCGCCACCGCGCCGCGCTCGGCCTGAGCGAGGAGACCGACGCGCTGGCGATCATCGTGAGCGAGGAGACGCGCAGGTGTCCGTGGCCGAGCAGGGCGGCTGCGGCGCGGCGTGCACGGCCCGATGAACTGCGACGGACTGGTGAGCGGCGTGACGCCGCGCGCGACCGCTGAGCAGGCGGCGGTGTCGCTACGCGCTGAGCGCGCCGTCGCCCGCGGCGCTCGCCGCTGGCGGCGGCGGCGGCGGTGCTGCCTCGCCGCGTACTGGGCGACCGCGTCGCCGGGCGTCACGTTCTGGGACAGCGGCGAATTCATCGCGGCGCTGGCGTCGTGGGGGATCCCGCATCCGCCGGCCACGCCGCTCTACGTGACCATCGGCCGCGCGTGGGTGCTGCTGCTCGGCATGCTGCCGGTGGCGCGCGCGGCGCACGCTGCTCTCCGGATTCGGCGACGGCGCTCGCCGCGCGGCGCGCTCGCGCTGCTCGTATGCGCGCGTCACGAAGAGCGCGGCGATGGCGTTCGCCGCCGGCGATCTGCGCGGGCGGGATGAGCACCGTGTGGTCGAGCGCGACGGAGACGGAGGCGTACGCGACGGCGCTGCTGCTCGCGATGGGCGATGCTGCTCGCGGCGGAGCGCGCGGGGGCGACGCGCGATGCGCGATGGGCCGCGCTCACGGCGTACGCTATGGCGCTCGCGGTGCCGATCCACTTGAGCGCGCTCGTTGCGGCGCCCGCGGCGATCGTGCTCGCGGCGTATCGCGAGGAGGGCGGGTGGCGGTGGGATGTCGCGGCGATGCTGGGCGCCGTGTTCGTGATCGCGGCGGGAGTGGGGCGGGCGAGTCGAGCCGATCGCGGCAGCGGGCGTCGCGATGTTCGCCGCGCGTGGCGGCGGTCGCGGGGTTCGAAGAGAGCGGGTCTCGGCGTGAGGCGCTCGGCGCTGGTGTCGCTCTGCGCGTTCTCCGCGTGTGCATCATCCTGCTGTCGGGCGCGGCAGGATCCGGCGCTCAATGAGCAGCGATCCGCGCACATTGCAGGCGGCTCTGGGAGGTGATCGGCCGGCGCATCTACGGTAGTTCGCGCTCTGGCCGCGGAATGCGCCCGTGTGGCTGCAGCTCGTGAATTTCCTGGAGTACGCGGACTGGCAGGTGGCGCTGAGCCTCGCGCCGCGCGCGGCGCCGGCGGTTGCGCGAACGCGGTCACCGTGCTGTTCATTGCGCTCGGCGTATTCGGCGCGATCGCGCACCGCCGCATGGACCGCCGGAGTTGGCTCGCGTTCCTCGTGCTCATTCTGGGTGCGAGCGTGGGGCTCGTGGCGTATCTCAATTTCTATCCGGGCTATTCGCTCGGCTACGGCATCCTGCCACCGGACGTGCGCCACGAGGTGCGTGAGCGCGACTATTTCTTCGTGCTCGCATTCTGGACGTGGGGCGCGTGGGCGGGAATCGGCGCGGTGTCGCTCGCGCGGAGATTCGGCGCGCGCGCGGCCGCGGCCGGCGTCGCGCTCGCGGCGCTCCCGCTCGCGCTCAATTGGCAGCGCGATGGACCGCGCGCGCAGCGTGGAGCGCGACGCGGCGCGCCTCGTGTCGCGCGCGCTGCTCTGGGGCGCGCCCCGGGGGCTCCTGCTGGTCACGGTTACGGACGACGACACCTTCCTGTCCTGGTACGCGCAGATCGCGGAACGCGAGAGCGTCCGACGTCGCCGTGCTGAACTGGCGCGCTCTCTACGACGGATGCGATTCGCGCGCGGGTCGCGCGCCGCGTACGGCATCGCGTCAGCGACACGACCGAACCCCTGCGCTCGCTCGACGCCGACGCGCGGCAAAGCGGGCGTCCGATCGCGTTCTCCGTTCGTCCTGATTCTGCCACGCGCGCGATCGCCGGCGGCGCGTGGATGCTGCGTGGACTGACGTTCGTGCGCGCCGACTCGTCTGCTGTACGGGTGGCACCGGACGGCCTGCTCGTGGACACGCTCGCGGCGCGCGAGTTCGTGCAGCGAATTCGGCGAGCCGGCGCTGCCGCCCGACGGCGCGATCGACGGCGACGGCGCGCAGCTGGATGGGCTACGTCCGTTGCCCGGCGGAGTACCTGAAAGTCTCCCGAAGGCAGGGTGGCCGCCGATTCTCTTGATTCGCCGTGTAAGTTCCGATAGCTTTGTCACTTATGGATTTCCACGACCTCGCCGACCGGCTGGCGGAGGTGCGGGGCCGGATCGAGGCGGCGGTGTCACGTGGCGGGCACGGACAACACGTCACGATCGTCGCGGTGACCAAGACGCATGGCGCCGACGCGGTCGAGGCGGCGTACGCGCCGGACTGCACGATGTGGGTGAGAATCGCGTGCAGGAAGCGCGCGCGAAGATGGATGCGGTGACAGTCGCCGGTGCGGTGGCATCTCATTGGCCATCTGCAGCGCAACAAGGTGAAAGAGACCGGCGCGCTTCGCGCTCGTGCACTCGCTGGACAGCGCGCGGCTGGCCGATGCGGTGAGTGAGTTCGGCGTTGCGCAGCACCGCGCGATCGAGTCGCTGGTGCAGGTGAGCGTGGTGGGCGAGGAATCGAAGGGCGGCTTCGCGATCGCGGACGCTGGCGGCGGAGGCCGAGCGATTCACGCGGCGCGCCGGCGTGCGGGTGACGGGTGTGATGACGATGGCGCCGCTCGACGCGGACGAGCGCACGCTGCGCGCGGTGTTCCGCGGCGCGCGCGAGGCGCGAGAACGTGCTGATCGCCGCCGGCCATCCGGCGCGGCGCTCTCGATGGGCATGTCGAACGATTTCGAGATCGCGGTGGAAGAGGGAGCGACGATGGTCCGGTTGGGCACCGTCCTGTTCGGAGCGAGAGGCACATGACCGACGAATCTTTCCATCTGACCCCGCTCGACATCCGGCGCTACGATTTCGGGAGCAAGGCCTTCCGCGGCTTCGACGCGCAGAAGGTCGAGGACTTCCGCAATCAGGTGGCCGACGAACTCGAGCGCCTCACGAAACTCAACGGGGAGCTCGACGCGAAGGCGAAGGGCTTCCACGAACAGCTGCGCGCCTTTCGCGAGCGCGACAAGGCGCTGAACGATGCGCTGGTGAGCGCGCAGCAACTGCGCGCCGAGATGCGCGAGCAGGCCGACCGCGAGGCGCAGCTCATCCTGCGCGAAGCGCGCGCGGAGGCGGAGCGTCTCGTGGATGCGGCGAAGGGCGAGGTGCGGCGGCTCGAGTCGGAACTCGTCGGCGCTCGACAAGTCGCGCGTGACGTACATCGCGCAATTGCGCGCGGTGATCGAGCGGCAGCTGGCCGAACTCGGCGCGCTCCACGCGCCGCCGGCCGCGCCGCCACCGGCGCCGCCGCGCCGGCGCAACGCGGCGCCGACCGGCCGCACGCGCCGCCCGGCACCCGCTGCGGCCCGCCGGCCGCCAGCGCCGCGAGCGCGCAAGCGCCGAGAGCGAGGCAGCGACCGACACACGCGGCCACGTGAAGACCCCCGCCTGGCTGGAGTCGCTCGTCAAGGAATGAAGCCGCCGTACCGGCTCGACGACCCGCCGCACGCTGGCCGTCGCGCCTCCCCAGCATGCTCACACGCGCGCCGCGATCGCCGTCGCGGCGGCCGCGGTGCGCGAGCGCTGCTCGAGCGCGCGCCCGAGGTGGCGCATCATCCTCGGCACGGGACTCGGCGCGCTCGCGCGCGAGATCGAGGATCCGGTGGTCGATCGAGTACGCCGAGATCCCGGGCTTCCCGCTCTCGACCGTGGAGTCGCACGCGGGGCGGCTGCATCGGCGGCACGCTCGGCGGGACACCGTGGTCGCGATGCAGGGGCGGTTCCACTTGTACGAGGGATACATCGCGCAGCAGGTGAGCTTCCCGGTGCGCGTGATGCGCGAGCTCGGCGCGCGCACGCTCGTCGTGTCCAACGCGTGCGGCGGCGCTGAATCCGGAGTATCGCGCGGGCGACCTGATGCTGATCGCCGATCACATCAACCTGCTCGGCGACAATCCGCTGATCGGCGCGAACGATGACTCGCTGGGCCCGCGCTTCCCCGACATGTCCGCGCCGTATGACGCCGAACTGCGTGAGTCGGCGAAGCGAGTGGGAAGCGCGACGAAGCTGACGCTGCGCGAGGGCGTGTACGCCGCGGTGACGGGGCCGAGCTTCGAGACGCGCGCGGAATACCGAATGCTGCGCACGCTGGGCGCGGATGTGGTGGGGATGTCCACCGTGCCCGAGGTGATCGTCGCGGTGCACGGCGGGATGCGCGTGCTCGGCATCTCGATGATCACCGATCTCTGCCTGCCCGACACGCTCGAGCCGGTGACGCTCGAGCGCATCGTCGCGGTGGCGAACGAGGCGGAACCCAAGCTCACGGCGCTCGTGCGCGGCGTGCTGGAGACGCATGTGAGCGCTGCGCCGCGATTCCGCGTGCCGCCCGCGGACCAGACCACCGACGCGCTGGAACTCGAGATGCTCGCCAAGTGGACGGCGGAGGATCTGCTCGCGCGCACGATCCGCGAGCGCGAGGGCGCGAAGGATTTCGTCTTCTTCGAGGGACCGCCGACGGCGAACGGCCGGCCCGGCATCCATCACGTGTTCTCGCGCACGATCAAGGATCTGTTCTGCCGCTACCACGCGATGAGGGGCGGCGCGTGCTGCGGAAAGCGGGGTGGGACACGCACGGGCTGCCGGTGGAGATCGAGGTGGAGAAGCAGCTCGGACTGAACGGCAAGCCGGAGATCGAGAAGTACGGCGTGGCGGCGTTCAACAAGAAATGCCGCGAGAGCGTGTGGAAGTACAAAGGCGACTGGGAGCAGCTGAGCGCGCGCATGGGCTACTGGCTCGACTATTCGGATCCGTACATCACGTACTCGAACGATTACATCGAGAGCGTGTGGTGGGCGCTGGAGACGCTGCACTCGCGCGGACTGCTGTACGTGGGGCACAAGATCCTGCCGTACTGCGCGCGGTGCGGCACGGCGCTGTCGTCGCACGAAGTCGCGCAGGGCTATCGAGACGTGAAGGATCCGAGCGTGTACTTGATGCTCGAGCTCGATCGTTCGGGACTCGGGACTCGGGACTCGCGACGGCGGGAAGGGCCCGAGTCCCGAGTCCCGAGTCCCGCGATCCTCGTGTGGACCACGACGCCGTGGACGCTCGTGTCGAACGTCGCGCTCGCGGTGAATCCGGAGTTCACATACGTCGAGCTGAAGCGAAAGCGGAAATCCGAGCCCGCGCTGCATCATGGCCGAGGCGCGCGCGGCCGCGGTGCTCGGCGAGGATTGGGCCGATCGCTGGGAGATCGTGTCGCGCTTCCCGGGCACGGCGCTCGTGGGGCGCAGCTACAAGCGGCCGCTCGACTGGCTGCCGTATCCCGAGGGGAAGCACGAGATCATCGTCGGCGAGGAGTTCGTGTCGGCCGAGGATGGCAGCGGCGTGGTGCACATGGCGCCGGCGTTCGGCGCCGACGATTTCGAGGCGGGGAAGCGGCACGGCCTCTCGTTGCTGCAGCCGGTGGACGATCGCGGGCGGTTCCCCGCGGATCTGCCGGTGGTCGGCGGGAAGTTCGTGAAGGAGGCCGACGCCGCGATCATCGAGGAGCTGAAGCGGCGCGGCGTGCTCTGGAAAGCGGGCACGATCGAGCACTCGTATCCGCATTGCTGGCGCTGCGGCACGCCGCTCTGTACTACGCGCGCAAGTCGTATTTCGTTCGCACCACCGGATTCCGCGATCGAGATGCTCGCGCGCAACGCGCGCGTCGACTGGCATCCGCCCGAGGTCGGCCACGGCCGGTTCGGCGAGTGGCTCGAGAACAACATCGACTGGGCGATCTCGCGCGACCGCTACTGGGGCACGCCGCTGCCGATCTGGGTGTGCGAGCGCGACGGCGGCCACGTCGAAGCGATCGGCAGCTACGCCGAAGCTCGCCGAGCGCTGGGGAACGCCGCTGCCCGCCGACTTCGATCCGCACAAGCCGTACATCGACGAGTACACGTGGACGTGCGCGCACGCGAAGTGCGGCGGCACGATGCGCCGCGCGCCGCAGGTGATCGACACGTGGTTCGATTCGGGGTCGATGCCGTTCGCGCAGTGGCACTATCCGTTCGAGAACAAGGAACTCACGCGCCAAGCAATTCCCGGCGGACTTCATCGCCGAGGGCGTGGACCAGACGCGCGGATGGTTCTACTCGCTGCTCGCGATCGCGACGGGACTCGGGAGACGCGCTGCCGAACAACGAGGCGCCGGACGGCACGAGCGCGCTCGCGGCGCCCGTACCGCGCCGTCGTCGTGAACGATCTCGTGCTCGACGAGACGGGCGCGAAGATGTCGAAGCACGTGGGCAACGTGGTGGACCCGAAGGCGGTGATCCCGCGCCACGGCGCCGACGCCGTGCGCCTGTTCCTCGTGGCCTCGAGCCAGGTGTGGGTGCCGCGCCGCTTCGACGAGGAGGCGATCCGCGAAGTGGCGGGGCGCTTCCTGCTCACGCTGCGGAACATCTGACGGCGGCATCTTCGCGCAGTACGCGAATTTCGGCTGGGCGCCGAGCGCGCAGGATCCCGCGGCCGCGGCGCGGCCCACGGTGGACCGCTGGGTCCTCTCGCGGCTCGCGAGCGTGGAGAGCGAGGCGGACGCGCTGCTGGCGCGCTACGAGGCGACGCTCGCGGCGCGCGCGGTGATGGACTTCGTCGACGACGACGTCTCGAAGTGGTACGTGCGCCTCAATCGCGCGCGCTTCTACGACGTGGACACCGCCGACAGCCGCGCCGCGTTCGCGACGCTGCACGAGGTGCTCACGGTCGCGTGCCGGCTGCTCGCGCCGTTCGCGCCCTTCCTCACCGACTGGATGCACCGCGAGCTCACGGGCGACTCGGTGCACGTCGCGCCGTACGTGCGCGCCGCGGCGCCGCGCCGTGGACCACTCGCTCGAGCAGCGCGATGACGCAGGTCCGCACGCTCGCGACGCTCGGGCGCGCCGCGCGCGAGGAGGCCGACGTGAAGGTGCGCCAGCCGCTCGAGCGGATCATTTGCGTGGTGCCGGGCAAGCGCGGCGCCGACCTGCGAGGCGCTCGAACCGCTGCTGCGCGCCGAGCTCAACGTGAAGCAGCTCGAGTGGGCGTCCAGCGGCGACGCGCTCGTGCGTCTCGAGGCGAAGCCGAACTTCCGCGCGCTCGGCAAGCGCTTCGGAAAGGCGACGCCGCATCGCCGCCGCAGGCGGTCGCCGCGCTCACGTCCGAGGCGCTCGTGCGCTTCGAGCACGGCGAGCCGGTGGCGATCTCCGTCGAGGGCGAGTCGCACACGCTCACGGCCGAGGATCTCGAGCTGGTGCGGCGCGCGTCGGGCGCGCTGGTCGTGAAGGAGACGGGCGGCTTCTTCGTGGCGCTCGATCCCACCGTCACGCCCGCGCTTGCGCGAGGAAGGGATCGCGCGGGAACTCGTCAGCCGCATCCAGCGGTTGCGTAAAGAGGCGGGGCTTGGCGGTGAGCGACCGCGTGCGCTGTGGTCATCGCCGGCGCGCCGGAAGTGGAGGCGGCGGCGCGCGCGCGCACCGACTACATTTCAGCCGAAGTTCTGGCCCGGGAGATCGCGATCGGCGGCTCCGGGGCCGCAGCACCAGACGCGACGTCCACGGATGAGCTCGATGGTTCCGCCGTGCACATCGCCATTTCCCGAGTGTCCTAGATGCCGTCGTCTGCCCGGCCGAAGTCTAAGAAGCCCGCGAAAGCTACGAAGCAAGCCAAGGCCGCGAAGTCCGCGAAGCCCGCGAAGGCGCGCGAAGCTGCCCAAGGCGCCCAAGATCAAGCCGATGAGCAAGAAGCTGCTCGCGCACTTCGAGAAGCGGCTGCTCGAGGAGCGCCGGCGCGTGCTGAAGGAACTCGGCCAGTACAGCGAGACGTTCAACACACGCCGCAGAGCGCCGACGGCGACCTCTCGTCGTACTCGTTCCACATGGCGGACCAGGGCACCGACGCGATGGAGCGCGAGAAGGCGTTCCTCTTCGCGAGCCAGGAAGGGCGTTTCCTCTGGCACATCGACGAGGCGCTGCGCCGGCTGTACCGCTCGCCCGAGACGTTCGGCCGCTGCCATCAGCTGCGGCGACGAGATCGATTTCGACCGCCTCGATGCGCTGCCGCACGCGCGGCTCTGCATCGCGTGCAAGCAGCGTGAAGAAAATGGAAAGAAGCAGGCGTAACGGACGTCCTCTTCCTCTGGATCGCGTCGGTGATCGTGCGTCGCCGACGTCATCACGAAGCGCCTGGCGGTCGCCGAGCTCGTGCCGCGCTACTGCCGAAGCAGGTGCTCGGCGAACTGGATCCGGCTGCGCCTCGTGTACAACCAGGGCGCGGCGTTCGGGATCTGACTCGGCGTGTGGTCGCGCTGGATTTTCATGGCGCTCACGGTCGGTCGCGCTCGTGATCCTCGGCAGCATGTATCGCGCACACGAACGAGGGCGACTGGTTCCGCGTCACGCGCGATCGCGCTGGTCGTGCGGCGGCGCGCTCGGGAATCTCGTCGACCGGCTGCGTCGGCGCAGGGCGTCGTGGATTTCATCGACGTCGGCGTGGGCGCGCATCGGTGGCCGACGTTCAACGTGGCCGACATGGGGGTGAGCGTGCGGCGCCGTGCTGCTCGCGATGGTGCTCTGGCAGGAGGACGAGCAGGGCTCGCACGTCTCGGGCGGCACGCCGGCCGTCGGTGACCGAGCGAACGCACATGACCGAGTCCGCCGCGCCGGGGTTCACGCCCGGGCGCCGGGAGCGGTGGACGGCCGAGGCGGACAGCGATGTCCGCCTCGATCTGCTCGTGGCGCGCCGTCTCGACCTCTCCCGCTCGCAGGCGGCGACGCTCATCGCGAACGGGTGCGTGCACCGTGGCGGGGCGGCGCGAGAAGGCGAGTTACAAGGCCGAGCCGGGCGAGGAGATCGTGGTCGAGATCCCGGCGAGCGCCGAAGCGCGACGGTCGGCGGGCGAGAACATTCCGCTCGCGGTCGTGTTCGAGGACGACGAGGTGCTCGTCGTCGACAAGGCCGCGGGCATGGTCGTGCACCCGGCGCCCGGCAATTGGACGGGCACGCTCGTGAACGCGCTCAAGGGGCGCGGGCAGGCGCTCGCGGCGGCGGCCGGCGGCGAGCGCGAGGGCATCGTGCACCGGCTCGACAAGGACACGTCCGGGCTGCTGCTCGTGGCGAAGACCGACCGGGCGCACACGGCGCTCGGCAAGGCGATCGCGCAGCGGCGAGATCGTGCGGCGCTATGCCGCGCTGGCTGGGGACACCTCGAGACCGACCGGCTCACGCGTGGACCGTCCGATCGGGCGCGATCCGCGAGACCGAAAGCGCATGGCGATCGTCAGTACAGGAAGGGCGGCGCGGACGGATTTCTTCCGACTCGCGCGGTTCGACGCGGCCGATCTTCTGCGCGCGCACCTGCACTCGGGGCGCACGCATCAGATTCGCGTCCACCTGGCGTCGATCGGCCATCCGGTGGTGGGCGACGACGTGTACGGCGGAGGCGGAGCGCGGCGACTGCTGGCGCTGCCGCCGAAGCGACATTTCCTCCACGCGGCCTGGCTGATCTTCCCGCATCCGGTGACCGGGGAGTCGATCGATCTCCGCGCTCCGCTGCCCGAGGACCTCGTGCGCTCGCTCGCTGCGGCCGCGGGGACGGACACTGCCACTCGACCCGGATCCGCTGGCCTAATTTGGCTTCTACCGTCTCTCCGACTGACATCTCTGCCCGCCGGCTGGTGGTCTTCCGGCTGGGGGACGCGTCGTACGGGATCGATCTGGGCGCGGTGCGCGAGATCCTGCGCGCGCGCCCGGCCACGCGGCTGCCCGGCGCACCGAAGTGCGGTGGTGGGGCTGATCAACGTGCGCGGCGCGATCGTGACGGTGATCGATCTCGGCGTGGCGCTCAGGGTGCGCACGGCGCCGGCGGGCGGCGCGGTGATGCTCGATCGAGCACGGGCCGAAGCTGGTGGGCGCGATGGTGGACGAGGTGCTGGAAGTGCAGCGCGCGCCGGAGGACGCGCTGGAACCGGCGCCGCTCGACGTGCAGGCGGGCGGCGCGGTGCGCGCGCTCGGCACGCGCGAAGGCGGCGTCGTGATCGGTGCTGGACATTCATGATCTGCTTGTCGCACGATGCTCGCTTAACCGAGAGGTGACGGTGTCCCATACGGTATTGGTCTGCGACGACGCGATCTTCATGCGCACGATGATCTGCGACATCCTCCAGCAGGCGGGCTTCGAGGTGGTCGGCGAAGCGGAGACGGGCGTCGCAGGCGGTGGAGCAGTACAAGCAGCTCAGCCCGGACCTCGTGACGATGGACATCGTGATGCCCGACATGGGCGGCATCGACGCGGTGCGCGAGATCACGAAGTTCGATCCGAACGCCAGGATGCTGATGTGCAGCGCGATGGGGCAGCAGGCGCTGGTCGTCGAGGCGATCCAGGCGGGCGCGAAGGACTTCGTGGTGAAGCCGTTCCAGCCGAGCCGGGTGCTGGAGGCGGTGCAGCGGGTGCTCGGCTGACGCTTCCGGGGCCGCCGGCCGCATGGACCTCACGCGCTACGCCGATCTCTTCCTCACCGAGAGCCGCGAGCAGCTCTCGGCGATCAACCATCGCGCTGCTCTCGCTGGAGCGCGCGCCGCGCGCCACGGAGCCGGTGGCGGGGATGTTCCGCGCGGTGCACACGGTGAAGGGGATGAGCGCGACGATGGGCTACGGCGGCGTGGCGGCGCTCGCGCACGAGCTGGAATCGGTGCTCGACCGGGTGCGGCAGCGAGCGCGCAAGGTGGCGCCGGATCTGATGGACGTGCTGTTCAAGAGCGCGGACGCGCTCGAGAGGGCGATCGCGGTGCGCGTCGCGGGGACGAGCGACGATGCCGGCGGCGCTCGCGATGGCGAAGACGCTGCAAGGACTACGCGCGAGGGCCGGCGGCCGCTCGGCGGTCGGCCATCGGCAAGCGCCGGCGAAGGCGCGCGAAGTACAAGGGCAAGCGCGGCGTCGCGATCCGCGTGCGTGCTCAACGACGGCATCGCGCTCAAGGGCGCGCGGGCGTTCCTCGTGGTGAAGCGCGCCGCGCGATTCGGGCGCGTGCTCGCGGTGGAACCGCCGTCGACGTGCTGCAGCGCGAGGAGTTCGAGCCGCGAGTTCACGATCCGTCTGGCGCCGAGCGTCGAGCCGTCGATCGCGGCGGAGGCGCTGCGCGACTGGCGGGCGATGTCGCGTCGGTGTCGATCGACGGCGCGGCGGTGAGCGACGCGCCGCGAGAACGCGGCGCCCGCGGCGGCGACGCGCCACGTGCGCATCGACCTCGCGCGTCTCGACGCGCTGATGAACCTCATCGGCGAGCTCGTGATCGCGCGCGGCCAGCTGCAGCAGCTCGCGGCGTGAACCGGCGATGCCGCGCTGGAGGAACCGTCGCGCAGGGCGCGCGGCTCATCGGCGAGACTGCAGGACGAGATCATGCGCTGCCGCATGGTGCCGGTGTGGCAGGTGTTCGACCGCTTCCCGCGCCTCGTGCGCGACGCGGCGCGCGCAGCTCGGACAAGGAGGTCAATTCATGGTCGAAGGGACAGGAGAGCGAACTCGACCGCTCGATGCTCGACGAGATCGGCGAGCCGGTCGTGCACCTGCTGCGCAACGCGGTCGGACCACGGCATCGAGATGCCGGCCGAGCGCGAGGCCGCGGGCAAGCCGCGCGACGGGGCGCCTCACGCTCAGCGATCTCGCGCGATCGCGCGGCGGTGCACGATCCGCGTGAGCGACGACGGGCGCGGCATCGACCGCGCCCGCGTGCTCGCGAAGGCGCGCACGCTCGGGCTCGTGCTGTCGACGCGTGAACGCGACTCGCCGACGACGAGCTGGTGCGGCTCATCGCGCGGCCGGGCTTCTCGACGGCGGAGCGAGTGACCGATCTCTCCGGGCCGCGGCGTGGGGATCGACGTGGTGCTCACGCGCGTGCGCGCGCTCGGCGGCTCGGTCGAGATCAAGACCGTGGCGGGCGAGGGCACGACCGTCACCGCGCGGCTGCCGCTCACGCTCGCGATCGTGCGCGCGCTGCTCGCGCGCGTCGGGCGACGGAGACGTACGCGCTGCCGATGACGCACGTGCGCGAGACGCTGGAGTCGACGCGACGCGCGTGCGCACCGTGCGCGGGCGCGAGGCGATCGTGCTGCGCGACGAAGTGCTGCCGCTGCTGCGTCTGCGCGACGCGGCTGTCGCCAGGCGCGCGTCGCAGCGCGCCGATGCAGCAGGTGGTGATCGTGCGAAGTGCGGCGAGCGGCACGCCGGGCTCGTGGTGGACGAACTCGCGGGACAGCAGGACATCGTGGTGAAGCAGTTCGACGCGGTGCGCGGCGGCACTGCGCGCTGTTCAGCGGCGCGACGATCCTGTCCGACGGCGCGCCGGCACTGATCATGGACGTGGGCAGCCTCTTCGAGGGGAGCGCGCATGGCCGACATTCTCTCGCTGAAGGCGCTGCAGCTCGACGCGCTGCGCGAGACGGCGAACATCGGCGCGGGCCACGCCGCGACCGCGCTGTCGCAGATGACGGGGCAGCCGGATCATGATCAGCGTGCCGCAGATCAACATCGCGGCGCTCGAGGACATGCCGCACCAGGTCGCGGACGAAGAGGAGCCGGTCGCGGCCGTCATGATGAAGATGCTCGGCGATCTCACCGGGCGCTCGCGCTGCTCGTCTTCCCGCGCGCCACGGCGCTGCGCGTGGCGCGGCCTGATGATGCGGAGGCGGCAACGTGCACGGCGCTCGGCGAGATCGAGCAGTGCGCGCTGCAAGGAGGCCGGGAACATCCTGAGCGCCGCGTATCTCAACGCGCTCAGCGAATTCATGGGGATGATCCTGCTGCCGTCGCCGCCGAGCGCTCGCGATGGACATGTCGGACGCGGTGCTCACGCACCGCGCACGCGCAGTTCGGCGCCGGACCGCGACATACGTGTTCGCGTGGAGACGGAGTTCCATGTTCGAGGAACTGAACGGATCGCTGCGCGGATTCTTCCTGCTGCTGCCCGATCTCGCGTCGCTGCGCGCGATCCTGCGCGCGATCCGGGTCGCGCTGAACAGCCGCCGCGTCCCCCGTCTCGCATCGCGACCGCGACATGCTGAAGTCGTTCGCGCGGCGCATCGATCCGTCCGATGCGGGCGCGCACAACAACCTCGGCGTGCTGTATTACAACAAGGGGATGTACGAGGAGGCGGTGGCGGCGTTCACGAAGGCGCTCGAGCTCGACCCGAAGATGCAGGTCGCGCAGCGCAATCTCGAGGTCGCGTACTTCAACACGGGCTATTACGACCGCCGCGTCGCCGAGCTGCGCGAGCGGCTGCGCTTTCGCGTCCGGACGACCGCGACGCGCGCTGGGAACTCGGCCGCGCGTACGCGCTGCTCGGGCAGTCGGCCGAGGCGGTCGCGGAGTTCACCGCGCTGCTGCGGCATCATCCCGAACGATGTCGGCGCGGTCGTGCAGCTCGGTCTCGCGGAGAAGGCGAGCGGCGATCTCGGCACGGCGCAGCACTGGTTCGAGCACGCGATCCGCGCTCGAGCCGGCGAGCCCGTCATGCGCTTCTATCTCGGCGAGGTGCTCTACAATCAGGGGCTGAACGAGGAAGCGCTCGATCGCGCTGCGCCGCTCGATCGAGCTCAATCCCGACAATCCCGACGCGCACTTTCTGCTCGGCTTCGTGCTACGGCGACATGGGACGCCACGAGGAGGCGCGCGCCGCGACGCAAGCGCGCGATCGCAGCTGAATCCGACGCTCTCGCGCGCGCAGGCGAATCTGTCGATCGACCAGTACAACGCCGCGAAGTACGAGGAGCTCGTGCCGCAGCGGCACGAGCGGCGGTCGTCGCAGATGGAGGTGGCCGCCGAGGGCGGCGCTCGCGCACTACAACCTCGGCCTCGCGTTCCGGCAGAAGGGCTACTACGCCGAAGCGCTGCGCGAATACCAGCTCGCGCTCGAGCGCGGAGGAGGACCGCGCGCTCGTGCTGCAGGCGATGGCCGAGGTGCACCTGCTCGAAGCGCGATCCGAAGGCGGCGATCGAGCTGTACGACCGCCTGCTCGAGGAGGGCCGAGCAGCCCGAAGCTCTGGAACGAGCGCGGCGTCGCGCTGCACCAGGACGGGCGGCTTCGGCGAAGCCGCGGAGAGCTACCGTCGCGCGCTCGACGCCGATCCGCGCTACGCGATCGCGCACAACAACCTCGGCGTCGCGCTGTATCACGGCGGCGAACGCGACACGGCGGTCGATGCGTTCCGCGCCGCGCTCGCGGCGAACTCCGGGCTTCGTGAAGGCGCGGCTCAATCTCGGGCTGCTGCTCACCAGGGGCAGCGGCTTCCAGCTCGCGCTCGAGGCGTACAGGCAGGTGCTCACGGTGGATCCGGAGAAGCCGCTCGCGTGGAACGGCATCGGGCTCGTGCTCGGCGAGCTGCAAGAAGTTCGAGGACGCGCGCAACGCGTTCGCGCGCGCGATCCAGGCGCGGCCGGATTTGCGGAAGCGCATTACAACCTGAGCTTCACGCTCTCGAACCTCGGCGACTTCGAGGGCGCGCTGCGCGAGACGAAGCGCGCGCTCGAGCTCGATCCGTACTACGTGCGCGCAGAAGTTCGCGCTCGCGATCGATCTCGAGTACGAGGATCCGGATCTCTCGGTCGTGCCCGATCTCGGCGGCGAGCAGCGCGTGGAGCGGCGCGGTCGAGAGCTTCGCGTTCGACCCGCGCCTGCTCGAATCGCTGTTCACCGAGCTGAAGCCGCTCGCGCCGGCGCCGGACCGCAGACGGCCGCCGTCGCCGCTCGAGACGCGTACGCGATGGCGGCGGACTATCTGTCGACGGGGCATGTACGACCGCGCGATGGCCGAAGCGAGCCGCGCGATCGTACGCGGCGCGGACGCGGCCGAGGGGCAATGCGCTGCTCGGCGACATTCTCTGCCGGCAGGGCGCTGACGGCGATGCGCTCGAGAAATATCGAACGCGCGCAGCGTCGACCGCGAATCGCGCCGCGCGCGCTCAGCGCGGCGAGAGCGCAGACGCTGCTGCTGCTGGGGCGCGGACCCGAAGCGCGCGACGGTGGCGGAGCGAGTGCTCGCCGCGGACGCCGGCGACGTGGAGCGCTCATGCTCGCGGCGACGCGCCGCTTCGAAGCGGGCGATCCGGCCGGCGGCGCTCGAAGCGCTCGAGAACGCGCGCGCGCTCGCGCCCGCGCGCGCCGACGTGCTGCGCTGGATCGGCAACATCACGCGCGCGGCTGGGCGACGTCGACGGCGCGATCGCGCGCGTACCGCGAACGCGCTCGACGCTCGACCCCGATTTCGCCGCGGTGCGATTCGATCTCGCGCGGCTGCTCATGCAGCGCGAGACGACGGCGACGGGCGCCGAGACCGAACTGGTCGCGGCGCTCGACGCCGTGCCGACGTACGCCGAGGCGACGCTCGAACTCGCGCACGCTGCGCCGGCTCGGCCGGGCGCGCAGCAGGACGCGGTGCGCACTGCTGGTCGACCTGCTGCAGCGCGACTCGTACAACTTCGACGCGCAGATCGCGCTCGGCGAGACGCTGCTCGAGCTGGACCGGCCGCGCGACGCGGCGATCGGCGTTCCGAGCGCGTGCTGCGCATTCGATCCCGACACGCGGGCGCGACGTTCTACGACGGCGTGCTCCTCGCCGGCCAGAAACGCTACCGCGAAGCGATCGAGCGAATGGGAGCGCGTCATCGAACTCGAGCCGGCCGGCGAATACGCGCGGCGCGCGCGGCGCGAAATGCGCACCGCGGAAGATCTGCTGACGGTCTTCGGCAACCGGCTGGGAGGCAGAGCTGATGGCGATCGAAGGACCGCTCCGCGAACTCGGCATCCACGACGTCTTCCAGCTGCTCGACCTGAGCCGGAAGACCGGGGACGCTCGCGGTCACGTCGGAGCTGCGCGACAACGAGGGCACCGTGCATTTCGAACGCGGCGGCAAGTCGTCGCGGCCGCGATCAAGAGCAATCCGCACCGCATCGGCGATCTGCTGCATGCGCGCGGGCAAGATGACGGCGAGGGCAGGTCGCGCGAAGCGCGAGCAAGCAGCAGGTCGAGCACGGCGACACGCGGCGGCTCGGCGAGATCCTGCTCGAGATGGGCGCGATCACGCAGAAGGAACTCGAGCGCCAGGTGCGCATCCAGATCGAGGCCGTCGATGTTCGAGCTGCTCTCGTGGCGCGAAGGATTCTTCCGCTTCGAAGAAGGCCGAGGTCGCGGACGCGCCGATGAGGTGGAGATCCGCATCTCCACCGAGTCGCTGCTGATGGAGGGCGCGCGCCGCATCGACGAGTGGTCGCGCATCGGGCGAACGGTGCCGAGTCTCGCGCGTGGTGCCGCGTGCTCGCCGACACGTGGACGACGATCACGCGGCGTGCTCGATCTGCTGCCGAGCGAGTGGGAAGTGCTCGCGCAGATCGATGGCGCGCGCGACCTGCGCGAGATCTCGAGCACGCAGCGTCAATGAGCGAGTTCGACGTGGCGCGCGTGATCTACGGTCTCGTCACCACCGGCATCGTGGAATTGCGGCCTGGCAGCGGCACGCCGCCTCCGCCGCCGGCGGTGCCGCCGCGCCGTGCGACGCCGCCGGCCCGCGCCGCCGAGGCGCCGGATGTGGTGACACTGCCCGGCTCGCTGCTGCACACGCCCTCGCTCGAACACACGGGCATGCACCGTGTGGCGGCGATCGCGCGCAGGGCGTGCCGATCATCACGGATGCTCCGCCCCCGCGCGCCGGCCCGCCGCTGTCCGCCGCCGGCGCCTCGCGCCTCGCGCGCCACGCGCAACATGCGTAGCACCCGCCTGACGCAGACCGTGCAGCTCGACGGCGACGACGCCGTGGCGCATCTCGAGCGCGCCCACGCCGCGCTGCGCGACGGCGCCATCGATGCGCCGTCGCGGCCGCGACGGCCGCCGTCGACGCGAGCGACGGCTCCGTGGAGGCGCGCACGGTGCTCGCGCGCGCACAAGCTCAAGGCGGGCCTCGTGGATGAGGCGTTCGACACGGTGAGCGCCGCGCTCGAGCGCGACGCGCTCAATCCAGCGCTCTACCTGCTGCTCGGCGCCTGCGCCGCG
Organism: uncultured Gemmatimonadaceae bacterium; assembly: GCA_963732065.1. GTDB lineage: Bacteria > Gemmatimonadota > Gemmatimonadetes > Gemmatimonadales > Gemmatimonadaceae > DATKOH01. The sequence continues at coordinate 418,095 of CAVSYH010000020.1, forward strand.
TCGCGCGGTGCGCTCGCCGACGCGGTGGCCGGGTGGGAGCGCTACCAGCGCCTCGCGCCCGACAGCGGCCGACACCTCGCGTGTGCGCGCGGTGGCGGACGCGGCGGCGCGCCTGCGCGACGCGATGAAGGAGCTCGGCAATGTGTGACGAGATCCGCCGCCTCAGCGACGAACTCGCGCGCGACCCGTCGAGCCTCGTCTTCCTCCAGCTCGGCGAGGCGCTGCGGAAGGGCGGGCAGCTCGAGCTCGCGATGGCGGTGGCCACGCGCGGCCTCGAGCGGCACGCGCACAGCGCCGACGCGCACGATCTGCTCGCGCGCATCTGCGTCGATCGCAATGAGCTCGAGCAGGCGTTCGACGAGTGGGACATGGTGCTGCGTCTCGCGCCGAATCACGTGGGTGCGCGCAAGGGGATGGGCTACGTGCTGTACAAGCAGGGCCGCCTCGAGGAGGCCGAGGATCATCTCAGCGCCGCGGCGTCGGGCGACCGGACCGATGCGTCGATCTCCACCGCGCTCCGCATGGTGCGCCGGCTGCTGCGCTACGCGCGCCTCGCCGGCAACGGCGCGAGCGATCCGGGCCCGGCCGAACTCGAGGCCGCGCAGCGGCGCGTGGAGGAAGAGGCGCACTTCCTGTTCGCCGACATCCTCGGCGACAGCGAGCAGACGGCGCTGCTGCTGAATTCCGATGGCCTCGTGACCGCGGGCGCGTATCTCTCGAGCGACGGTGAGGATGTCGCGCAGGAAGTGGGTGCGCAGCTCTCGGGCGTGCGCGACGACGCGCAGCGCACCGTGCGCCACCTCGATCTGGGCGAGTGGAAGCTCGTGCTCTACGAGACCGACGTCGCCGTCGTCGCGATCGCGCCGGCGCTCGACGACTCCATGGTGCTCGTGGCGGCGTCGCACGTGATGCCGCTCGGATTCGTGCGGCGCGTGCTCGACCGCTGCGTGCGGCGCGCCACGATGTGGCTCTCGGAGGTCGGATGAGCTCGCCCTTCGAGGATCTCCTCGCGACGCTCATCCGCCAGCGCGGCGTGCTCGGCTGCATCGTGGTGGGCGAGCGCGACGGCATCATCGTGGACTCCAACGTCCAAGTGGGCGTGCCCGAGAGCGTCGTCGCGGCGCTGGCGGCGGCGCTCTTCCGCCGCGCGCGCCTCTCGTCGCAGGCGGCGGGTCTCGGCAAGTGACCGTTCCTGCAGCTCGAGGCCAACGACGGCCACGTGTGCGTGGTCGGGCGCGAAGGGCTCGTGATCGTGACGCTCGCCGAGCCGCGCGCGCACATCGGGCTCATCCGCGGCGAGATGCTGCAGAGCGTGGAGGCGCTCACATGAAGACCCACGTCGCCGAGCCGTGGGTCGAGGCGCCGCTGCAGGAATTCGTGGACGACGCGCGCGTGCTGTTCGCGCTCCTGCTGCATCCCAGCGGCCAGGTGCTCGGGCAGTTCGGCTTCACGCGCGCGGTGGACGTGATGGCGGCGTGCGCGCTCGCCGCCGGCATCCACGCGTCGGCCGGCCAGCTCGGCAAGGAGCTCGACGGCAAGCCGTTCCGCGAGCTGTACCACGCGGGGCGCGAGCGCCAGTGTTCATCGGCGAGGTGCGCACCGCGCGCGAAGCGTTCATCTTCCTGACGGCGTTCGGCGACGAGAGCTCGCTCGGTCTCGTGCGCGTGTTCTTCGGCAATCTCTCGGCGCGGCTGGCCACCGTGGTGCCGCCGCGCGCCGACGGGCCGCCGCTCGCCGCGGCGAGTCTCGAGCAGGAACTCGCGCGGAGTCTCGCGGCGCTGTTCGGCCGCGTGCCCGCGGGTGCTGGCAACGGGGACGGGTCCGTCCCCCCGACTTCCTGAGCGCGACGTGTCCCTCGTCAACTACGCCACCCGCGAGATCACCTGCAAGATCGTCTACTACGGCCCCGGCCGTTCGGGGAAGACGACGAACCTGCATTACATTTACGAGCAGGTGCCGCGCGACCGGAAAGGGAAGATGGTCTCGCTCGCGACCCAGACGGACCGCACGCTCTTCTTCGACTTCCTGCCGCTCGACCTCGGGATGATCTCCGGCTTCACGACGCGATTCCAGCTCTACACGGTGCCGGGCCAGGTGTACTACCACACCACGCGGAAGCTCGTGCTGCAGGGCGCCGACGGCGTGGTGTTCGTCGCCGACAGCCAGGCGCGCCAGCTGCAGGAGAACGTCGAGAGCATGCAGGACCTGCACACGAACCCCGCCGAGCACGGCGTCGATGTGCGCACCATGCCGCTCGTCATCCAGTACAACAAGCAGGACCTGCCGTCCGACATGATCCTCGGCGTGCCGGCGCTGGAGGAGCGCTCAACTTCCGCGGCGTGCCGTCGTTCGCCGCCGATGCGCTGCACGGCGCCGGCGTGTTCGAGACGCTGCGCGGCATCGCCGAACTCGTGCTCCGGCGCCTGAGTGCCGCGGCGCCCGCGGGGAACCGGTGACGGCCGAACTCGATCCGCGCTACCGCTTCGAGAACTACATCGTCGGATCGGCCAATCGTCTCGCGGTCTCGGCCGCGCAGGCGGTGGCCGAGGCGCCGGGCACCGCGTACAACCCGCTGTTCATCTACGGCAGCTCGGGGCTGGGCAAGACGCACCTCATGATCGCCGTCGGCCACCTGGCGATCCAGCTGCAGCCCAACCTGCGGTCGCTCTACATCACGCTCGACGAGTTCGTCGAGGAGCTCACCGCCGCCGTGTCGTCGGGCACGATGGAGAATTACAAGCAGCGCTTCCAGGACGTGGACATCCTGCTGCTGGACGACGTGCAGTTCCTCACCGGCCGGCGCGAGACGCAGGGCGAGATGCTGCGGCTGTTCAACGCGCTGCAGCGCGCGGGCAGGCAGATCATCCTCACGAGCGACCGTCCGCCGAACGAGATCCCGGATCTCGACGAGCGCCTGATCTCGCGCTTCGCCGGCGGACTCGTCGTGGACGTCGGCCTGCCCGACTACGAGACGCGCGTGGCCATCCTGCGCGCGAAGTGCGAGGAGCGGAAGGAGACGTTCGAGACCGGCGTGCTCGACGAGGTCGCGCGCATGAACTTCTCCAACGTGCGCGAGCTGCAGGGCGCGCTCAACCGTCTCATCGCGTGCCAGACGCTCGGCGAGGCCGAGGTCACCGTGCGGAACGTGCGCGAATTGCTCGGCGAGAAGCCCGACGCGGGCCCCGTGATGGCGCAGGCGCCCGCGCGCGGCGAGGAATTCGCGAGCTTCCTCAGCGACCTGAGCGATGTGGTGGCGCAGCACATCGACACGTGGCGCGTGCGCGTCGTGGAGGCGATGGCCTACTGGCATCAGCTCGGTTACGGCACCACGCTGCTCGAGCGCACGCTCGAACAGTCGGAGGAGCCGGATGTCGACGCGCTGCTGCAGGGCTACGAGGCGAACATCGCGCGGCTCCGCGCGCTCGAGCAGGAAGCGATGCGCTACGATCCGGTGCTCGCCGAGTCGGATGTGTTCAAGGATCCCGAGCGCATGGGCGAGGCGGAATTGCTCGTGGCGCGCGCAGATGGGCGGCGCGGAACCGCCGCCCGGCCCCGATCCCGAGCTCACGCGTGCGGCGTTCGAGGTGGGGCCGTCGAACCAGCTCGCGGTGCACGCGGCCGACACCGTCGTGCTCGAGCCGGGCCGAAAGTACAATCCGCTCTTCCTGTACGGCCCGCCGGGCGTGGGCGTCACGCACCTGCTGAACGCGATCGCGAACGAGATGATCGCGGCGGGCGGCGGCAAGCGGCCCGTCGCGTGCGTGAACGCGCAGCAGTTCATCGATGAACTGATCGTCGCGATGCAGGACGGCACGATCGAGCGGTGGCGCGCGCGCTACCGCCTCGTGGACGCGCTGCTGATCGACGACGTGCAGCTCGTGCGCGACGGCGAGCGCACGCAGGAAGAACTCTTCCACGTGTTCAACAGCTTGTACTCGCGCCGGCAAGCAGGTCGTGCTCGGCGCCGACCGCGCCCCGCGCCAGATCGAGCGTCTCGAGGACCGGCTGCGCTCGCGCTTCGAGGGCGGGCTCGTGGTGGCGATCCAGCCGCCCGACCGCTCGCTGCGCGAGAAGCTGTTCGCGCGCATGTTCGCCGCCGCGGGACAGCACGCCGACCGCGTGCTCGTGGACTTCCTGTCGGCGCGCGCCGTGGCGAACGTCGCGGAACTCGCGGCCACCGTCGACCGGCTCGTGGAGGCGGCGGGCGTGGTGGGCGTTCCGCTCAACGCCTCGTTCGCGCGCAAGGAGCTCGAGGGCGGCGGCATCGCGCCCGCGCCGGCGCGCGCGATCGACGGACGCGAGGCCGACAGCTTCTTCCTCGACGAGGAGAAGGTCGTCTGGGACTGGCCTGACGTGGCCGGCCGCGCGATCGAGGAACTCCGCTAATGGCGATCAAGGGCAGTCTCAAGGAGGCGTCGCTCCCCGACGTCCTGCAGCTCCTCGCCATGGGAAAGAAGACCGGCTGCCTGTCGGTCGCCGACCGCAACAACTTCGGCTACATCTTCTTCGACAGCGGCCGCATCTCGTACGCGTCGATCGTGAACCGGCGCGACCGCCTCGGCGACCTGCTCGTGAAGCACGGCGTCGTGACGCAGCTCGAGCTCGACGTCGCGATCGAAGCGCAGAGCAAGGCGCACCGCGGCAAGCGCCTCGGCGAGATCCTCATCGAGCAGCAGATCCTCACGCGCGAGGAGCTGCACCGCTACATCCGCGTGCAGATCGAAGAGGCCGTGTACTTCCTCTTCACCTGGACGCAGGGGACGTTCAGCTTCGAGGCGGACATGCGCCCCGAGGAGCACGACGTCCTCGTGCTCGATCAATCCCGAGTCGCTGCTGCTGGAAGGCGCGCGGCGCGTGGACGAGTGGAGCCTGATCGAGAAGAAGGTGCCGAGCTTCGACATCATCTTCGAGGTGGACCGCACGCGCCTGGCGCAGAGCGAAGCGCAGCTCACGCCGGCGCAGGAGCAGCTGATCCCGCTGATCGATGGGCGGCGCGACGTGACGACGCTCATCGATGCGTCGGGCATCGGCGAGTTCGAGGTGGGGAAGGCGCTGTACGCCCTCGCGACGGCTGGGTATCTGCATCGCGCCGGCAAATCGCGCCCCGTGGACGACGGCGTGCGCGAGGCGCGCGTGGAAGAGCACCGCAATCTGGGCGTCGCGTTCTACAAGACGGCAATGTTCGAGGAGGCCAAGCGCGAATTCCGGCGCGTGGTGGAGCTGCAACGAGACCGACGTGCCCGCGCGGTTCTTTCTCGGGCTCGTCGCGATGCGGGAAGGGAAGTGGAGCGAGGCGGTGCTCACACTCCGCGAGGCGGGCGCCCAGCCGAACGTGCGCCCGGCCATCTTCCACAATCTCGCGTATGCGCTCGAGCGCATGGGCCACTACGACGACGCGCGCGAGGCGCTGCAGGAGGCGATCCAGCGCGGCGGCCAGGAGGATCCGCGCATCCGCACGTCGCTCGGCGTGCTCGCGCTCAAGAGCGGCGACGTGGACGAGGCCGATGCGCTCCTCACGGCGTCGCGCCTCCTGCTGGGCCAAGCGGTCGCCGTCGCCGGCGTGGTTCCACTACGCCGCGCTCGCGGCGGCGCTCACGGGCGAGCTCGACCGCGCGCTCGAGATCGTGGCCGAGGGCGTGGAGCTGCACCCGCACGCCGCTGTGCTCTATAACACACTCGCCGCGGTGCACGAGCGCCGCGGCGACATGGCCGCCGCCGCGCGGGCTGCGGAAAGCGGGCTGCACGAGGACGGCTCGATCCCGCAGCTCTTCAAGAATCTCGGCGACTGCCTCTACCGCGCATCGCGCTATGACGAGGCGCTCGAGGCGTTCCAGCGGGCGGTGAAGCTCGATCCCGCGCTCGGCGACGATGTGTACTTCAAGCTCGGCAACATCCGATTCAAGTGGCAGGAGAAGGAGCAGGCGCTCGCGTACTGGGAGCGCGCGCTGGCGCTCAATCCCGAGAACGAGGTGATCCGCACGAATCTCGACCTCGTGCGGACGATGCCCGGATGATCGCCGGCGCTCCGATGTCCGACGCCGATTTCGCGGCGCTCACGGCGAAGATCACGCGCGAGCGCGGCTTCGGCTGCGCGAGCTACAAGGAGAAGTGCCTGCGCCGCCGCATCGCGGTGCGCATGCGCGCGCGCGGCGTGCATACCTACCGCGACTATGCGCGCGTGCTCGACAGCGACGGCGCGGAGTACGAGCGCCTCCTCGACGCGCTCACGATCAACGTCACGCGCTTCTTCCGGAATCCGGAGGCGTGGGAGGCGCTAGACGAGTTGGTGCTCGGGCCGCTCATGACGGCGGGGCGCACGCCGCTGCGGATCTGGAGCGCCGGGTGCGCCTCGGGCGAAGAGCCGTACACGCTCGCCATCCTGCTGCAGCGCCGCGCCGCCCTGCTCGGCAAGAAGGCGCGGCCGTTCGAGATCGTCGCGACCGACATCGATGCCGCGAGCCTCGAGGCCGCCGAGCGCGCCGTGTACGAATCGTCGACGCTCGTGGACATGCCCGCCGAACTGCGCTCCGCGTACGTCACGGGCGACGGTCCCTTCACGATCGGCGCCGCGGTGCGCGCACCCGTGCGCCTGCGGCGCCACGACCTGCTGGGCGACGCGCCTCCCGGCGGCCCGTTCGACCTGATCGTTTGCCGCAACGTCACCATCTATTTCGACCGCCGCTCGCAGGAAGCGCTGCTCGAGCAATTCCACGACGCGCTCGCGCCCCAGGGCGTGCTCTTCCAGGGCAAAGTGGAGACGCTCACGGGCGCGGCGCGCGCGCGGTTCGAGATCGTGGATGCGCGTGAACGCATCTTCCGCCGCGCCTCGTGAAGGAGATCCGCGTGCACGTCGCCGAGGCCGCCGTCGCGCAGGGGGACGCGATCATCGCCAGCGTGGGGCTGGGGAGGTGCGTCGCCATCGTGCTGCACGACGCGACGGCGAAGGTGGGCGGGCTCGCGCACGTGCTCCTGCCGAGCGACTCCATGGCGCGCGACCGCAGCAACCGCGCGAAATTCCCCTCGAGCGCGGTGCCGCTGCTGCTGGAGCAGATGCGCGCGCTCGGCGCGCTCGACCGCCGGATCTCGGCGCGGCTCGTGGGCGGCGCGAGCATGTTCACCTCGCTCCTCTCGTCGGGCGGCATGCAGATCGGCGAGCGCAATCTGCTCGCGAGCCGCAAGGCGCTCGCGCTCGCGCGCATCCCGGTCATCGGCGAGGACGCCGGCGGCGGGCACGGCCGCAGCGTGTACCTCCACACCGGCGACGGGCGCGTGGAAGTGCGCTCGATGGCGAGGGGCAATGTCCTCCTCTAGTTCGCTCCGCACCGTCCTCGTCGTGGACGACAGCGCGTTCATGCGCAAGATCGTCGTGGATCTCATCGACGGGTCGGGCGAATTCCGCGTCATCGGCACCGCGCGCCACGGCGCCGACGCATTGAAGAAAGTGCGCGCGCTCGAGCCCGACATCGTGACGATGGACATCGAGATGCCGGAGCTCGATGGGCTCGCCGCGCTCGAGCGGATCATGCGCGATTCGCCGCGCCCGGTCGTGATGCTCAGTGGCGCCGCCACCGGCGGCGCGCATGATCCCGTGCTGCGCGCGCTGGAGCTCGGCGCCGTGGACTTCCTGCGCAAGCCGTCGGGTCCGATCAGTCTCGACCTCGCCACGGTGCGCGAGCCACTGCTCGAAGCGCTCCGCGCCGCGGCCGAAGTGAATCTCCGCGGCATGACCGCACTCTCCGATATGGTGGCCGGCGCGTCCGCGGCGAGGAATCCAGCGGCGGAGGGCGCGGCGTCGTGCGTCGTCGCGATCGCCAGCTCCACCGGCGGCCCGCGCGCGCTCGCCGAGGTCATCCCCGGCCTGCCGCGCACGCTCGACGCCGCGGTCGTGGTGGTGCAGCACATGCCCGCCGGCTTCACGCGAAGCCTGGCCGAGCGATTGAACGCGCACAGCCGATTGCCGGTGAGCGAGGCGCAGGATGGACAGCTGCTGCGGCGCGGTCACGTGTACGTTGCGCCGGGCGGCCGCCATCTCCGCTTGCGCGCGGGCACGGGCGGCGTGCTACTCGCGCTCGACGACACGCCGCCCGTGTGGGGCGTGCGTCCCGCCGCGGATCCGCTCTTCCGCTCCGCGGCGGAGTGCCTCGGCAACGCGGTCATCGGCATCGTGCTCACCGGCATGGGCCGCGATGGCGCCGAAGGGTTGCGCACGATCCGCGACGCCGGCGGCACCGGCATCGCGCAGGACCGCGCCACGTCGATCATCTTCGGGATGCCGCAGGCGGCGGCGATGGCGGGCGGCGCGACGCGCGTCCTGCCGCTCACGGACATTGCCGCGGCCGTCGCCGAGATCGTCGCCCTGCGTCGCTCCGACACCACCGCGCCGCGCGCCCGGCGCACGGTCGCCCGCAAGGAGGCGCCATGAGTCTCATCGATGTCACGCACGGCGCTCCGCTCGCGGGACTCGCGGAATTCCTGCTCTTCCGCGTCGGCAAGGAATTCTTCGCCATGCCGCTCGCGAACGCGGAGGAGGCGGTGGAGCGTCTCGAACGTCACTCGCTCCCCGGCATGCCGCGCGACATGGCGGGCGTCGCACAGTACCGGGGCATGCGGCTCCCGGTGTACGGCGCGGAGCAAGTGCTCGAGGTGGCCCGCGATGGAGGCGACGAGGATGTCACGCTCGTCGTGCGCGGGAAGGGTGGCAAAGTGGGCGTCATCGTGGATGATGTGGAGGACGTGATCATCGTGGATCTCTCGAGCATACGCGCCGTGCCCGGCGCCACGATCGGCGAACCCGTGCTCTCGGGCGTGATCCCGCGTGGCACCGAACTCGTGGCGGTGTGCGATCCCGACGCGCTCGTGCGCGCCTGCCTCGGAGCGCGCGCATGAGCGCCGTGATGCAGCAGGTGGTGACCTTCCGCCTCGGCGATGACCGGTTCGCCGGCAATGTCGCGGCCGTCGAGCGCGTGCTGCGCTGGGTGAAGCCCACCACGCTGCCCGGGCTGCCCGCGTGGCTCGACGGCGTGATCGAGCATCAAGGGCGCGTGGTACCGGTGGTGGACCTCCGTACGCGCTTCGGCCTCGAGCGCCGCGACCCGAAGCCGGAGACGCGCATCATCATTGTTCGCGTCGGGCGACGAGTGGATCGGCGCGGTGGTGGACGCCGTGCTCGAGGTCGTGGCCATTCCCGCCGACCGCGTGGCCGAACCGCCGAGAGTGTTCCGCGGGCTGCGCGCCGAGTACCTGCGCGGTCTCGTGCGGCAGGACGACGGCCTCATCATCTTCCTCGACGTGCCGCACCTGCTCAACGCGAGCGAACGCGTCGAACTCGAAGCGAAGGCGGCGAAGGCGGCGAAGGCGGCGAAGGATGTCTGAGGACGCGAGCGGGTTCCGTGAGCAGTACGACGCGATCGCGGCGCGCCTCGAGGACGCGGGCGCGCCGGAGGCGCGCGATGCGATCAAAGGTGAGATCATCGCCCTCTTCAAGCAGCTGGAACAAGAGATCGCGCAGCTGTCGGCGCTGCGCGACAATGTGAAGAAGCTCGTCGAGCGGTGGAAGCAGCTGCAGCAATCGTCCGCGCCATCCAACGCGCCGGAATTCGCGAGCGAGCGGCCGGTGGTCGCCGACCACATCGGCGCGTCCACGTTCATTGAGAAGGGCTGGAGCCTCATCTCGCTCGGCGATCACGAGGGCGCTGAGCGCGCGCTGCTCAAGGCGCTCGAGCTGTCGCCGAACGATCCGCAGACCGAGTCGCTGCTCGGCTGGGCGCAGATGCTGCAGGAGAAATACGATGAAGCGCTGCTGAACTTCCAGAAGGTGCTCATGCGCCAGCCGACGAACTCGCTGGCGCGCATCAACCTCGGCTACATCTGCCTCAAGAAGAAGATCTTCGGCGAGGCGATCGAGCATCTGTCCAAGGCGATCCGCCTCGACAACGATCGCAAGGCGACGCTCTACGCGCACTTCTATCTCGGCCTCACGTACGCCGAGCGCGAGATGTACGAGGACGCGCAGACCTTCTTCCGCAAGACGCTGTCGATCGGGCCGAATCTCATCGAGGCGTACTACGAACTGGGCCGCGCGCTCTGGTTCGACGGCAAACAGGATGATGCGAAGCAGGCGTGGCGCGACGGACTCGCCGCCAACAAGTTCAATCCATGGGGGAAGCGCTGCGGCGAGATGCTGAAGCATGTCGAGGACGGGGGCGTGCCCTCGCGATCGTCCTAGCGCTCCTGCTCGCGGCAACGCCCGCGCGCGCAGTGCGCGCGCAGGATGGCAAGACCACGCGCCTCGACGGCTGGACGATTCACCATCATGGCCGGCGATGCCGACCTTCCGCTCGCGCGTACGCTGCTCGACAGCGCGGCGGCGCGCGACACGTTCCCCGGCCTCCCGCGTCCGCGCGACGCCGTGCTCATCGCGATCGCCGGCGGCGCGCGCCAATTCCGCGAATGGGCGGGCGCCGGCGCGCCGGAGTGGGGCGCGGCCGATCGCCATCCCCGAGGAGCGCCGCATCGTGATGCAGGGAAGCCGCGCGGGGTCGGACGCCGGCGAACCGGTGTCGGTGCTGCGGCACGAACTCGCGCATCTCGCGCTGCACGAGACGATGGGCGATCTGCCGCCGCGCTGGTTCGACGAGGGATACGCGAGTTGGTGCGCGCGCGAGTGGGCGCGCGACGAAGTGCTCGCCGCGAGCGTGGCGCTCGTGCTGGGCGGCGTGCCGGCGCTCGACTCGCTCGACGAGGGGTTCTCGGGCGGTGCGGTGCGCGCGGGCACCGCGTACGCGCTGTCGTACCGCGCGGTGGCGGACCTCGCGCAGCTCGACAGCGTGCGCGGACTGTCGCTCTTCCTGGAACGCTGGCGCGCGACCGGCTCGATGGACCGTGCGATGCGCGAGGCGTACGGACTCACGAAGGCGTCGTTCGAGCAATCGTGGCGCGCGCGCACGATGCGGCGCTACGGCGCGCTCGCGATCCTCGCCAATCTCACGGCGCTCACCGCGATCCTCGGCGTGGTGCTCATCCCGTTGTACGCGGCGCGGCGCCGGCGCGACCGCCGCCGGCTCGACGCGATGCGGGCCGCCGAGGAGGCGGCCGAGCGCGCGGCGCGGCGGAGCGCGATCGAGGCGCTGCTCGCGAGCGCCGGACCGGACCGTGCGCCGCCGCCGCGATGACGAACCGCCGCCCGGCGACGAACGGGCCCTAACTGCCCACGGCGTCGTTGCTTGACACTGCCGGCGGGGGGGTCTATCCTTTACAACTTATGCAGAAAACGGAATCGAATCCGCGCATGAAGGCGGCGCTCTGGTGGTCGCTCGCGGCGCTCGCGCTCGTCGCTCGGGTACGCGGACCTCGTCCGTGGCGGCGACACCATCGCTCCGGTGCTGCTCGTGATCGGCTATTGCGTGCTGGTCCCGGTGGCGATTCTCACGTAGTTTCCCCCGTCGCCGGCGGTCGCGTAGGGCGAATAGCTCAGCTGGTTAGAGCGCCTGCCTTACACGCAGGATGTCGGGGGTTCGAATCCCTCTTCGCCCATTCAGAGTCCCGCCGGACCTGCAATGTCGCGGCGGGGGTATCAGAATACACATTCGGAGGTTTGCGCCCGTGAAGGCAATGAATCGTGGTCCCGTCGCACTCTTCGCGCTCCTCGCCGCGGCGGCCGCCGCCGTGGGCCCGCTCGCCGCTCAGAAGTCCGGCGACGAGGTGCCGCGTCTGATGGTCCTCCCGTTCCGCGGGAACGAGAAGGGGCTCGGACCGCAGGCGTCCGAAGAGGTCCGCCAGCACATCGCGTCGGATGTGAGCGTCAAGCAACTCGCGGTGATCGCGAAGACCACGGTGTGCGCGAACCTCGAGGCGTCGGGCTTCAGCTGCGACAGCGCGCCCGACGCGCTCACCGCGCGGCTGCTCGCGACCACGCTCCGCACCGAAGAGTACGTCGAAGGCAACGTCGACGAAGACGGGCGCGTCGTACAAGCTCGACTACGCGCTATTTCGTCACGGGCTTCATCGACATGGCGCAGCCGCTGCCCACCGTCACGGGCACGAAGCTCGGCGATCTCGCGTCGCAGGTCTCCAAGTCGTTCCAGGCATCGCGCAAGCAGGTGCCCGACTTCGTGAACTGCATGCACAAGTATCAGAACAACGATCTCGATGGCGCGATCGTCTCGGCGCGCGCCGCGATCACGATCTATCCGAATTCCACCGTCGGGCGCGTCTGCCTCGCCAACGCCTGGGTGAAGAAGGATTACAACAGCGATTCGATCGTCGGCGTCGCGACTCGGGTCACGGAGCTCGACCCGCGCAACAAGCTCGCGTGGGACGATCCTCGGCGAGGAATTCCGCAAGCGCGGCCAGGCGGCGAAGGCGGCCGGCCAGGCCGACAGCGCGCGCTTCTACCTCACGAAGGCCGTGGAAGCGTGGGGCAACCTGATCGCGATCGATCCGAAGAACCCGCAGCTCGTGTCGCAGCGTCGTGAATCTCATCGGCGCGAGCGGCTACGCGGCGGCGGCGAAGCCGATCATCATCAAGGCGGTCGATGAGAATCCGGGCGACCCCGATCTCATCAAGCTCGAGTGGCAGATCCTGCTCGCGACGCGCGACACCGTGGACACGCGCCGCGCGACGGTGATCGGTGAACGACATGGTGCGGGTCGATACCTCGGCCGCCGACACCACCTTCTTCATTCGCCAGGCGGCCGCGTACGCGCAACTGCAGGAAGTGAAGCAGGCGGTGACCACGACGTCCGCCGGCCTCGCGAAATTCCCGCTCAATCCGACGCTCTGGGCGATCAACTCGCAGGTGCAGCGCCTCGCCGGCAATCCGCAGGCGGCGCTCGATGCGGCGAACCAGCTCATCAAGCTCGATTCCAGCAACAGTCACCCGTACATCCTCGCGGCGCAGGCGAACATCGACTTGCAGCGGCCCGACCAGGCGATCGCCATGATCCGCCTCGCGCTGAAGCCGCCGAAGGGCGCCCGCGAGATCGGCGGCCGACTCGACGCGCGCGGCGCAGCAGCTCAGTGCCGATTCCGCGATCGCCGGCAAGCAGCTCTTGCTCGTCGTGGGCAACCAGGCGTTCAAGGCGGCCAAGGCCGCGCAGCCGCAGAACGCGGAGGATTACAAGCGCGCGGTCGCGATCCTGTCGCTCGACGACAGCATCGCGCCGAGCCCGCAGGCGAAGTTCGTGAAGGGCCTCGCCGCGTTCTCGGTGGGTGACCTGGCGGTGCGCGCGAACGTGACGGCGAAGCGGTGCGATCTGGCGAAGGAGGCGCAGGACTACCTGCTCATCGCCCAGATCAACGTCGCCGCGGGCGGTTCGATCGATCCGAAGGTGGCGCAGCAGATCCTCGGTGCGCTGCAGCAATACACCCCCGCCGTCGACGGACAGCTGAAGAAATTCTGCAAGTGACGGGCGCCGGAGTGCCCGACGCGCGAGCGCCCGCCGGGATCCGGCGGGCGCTCGTCGTTTTAGCCTTTGCGAGGTCGTGCATGACGGGTGCGGCGGTGGACGGCGGCGGTTGGGCGAGCGAGTACCACGCGCCGGTGCTCGCGGCGGAGGTCCTCGCGCTGCTCGAGCGCGCGCACCGCGTCCTCGACGGCACGCTCGGCGGAGGCGGGCATGCGCTCGCGCTGCTCGAGCGTGGCGCCCACGTCACCGGCTTCGACCGCGATCCGCGCGCGATCGCCGCGGCGCGGGACCGGCTGGCCGCGTTCGCTGCGCATGGCGCCTTCGAGGCGACCCAGGCGAATTTCTCGGACGAGGATGCGCGTGGCCGCCGCGGCCGGGCCCGGCTTCGACGCGGTGCTGCTCGACCTCGGCGTCTCCTCGCGGCAGTTGGACGACGAGTCGCGCGGATTCTCCTTCCGCGCCGGCGCCCCGCTCGACATGCGCATGGGCGACGACAGTCTCGAGAGCGGCGCCGAGTGGCTCGACCGCGCCGACGAGACGGAGCTCACCCACGCGTTCCGCGAGTACGCGGACGAACCGCGCGCCGGCCGCTTGGCGCGCGAGGTCATCCGCCGCCGGGCCACCCGGCCCTACGCGACGAGCGACGACCTCGTGGGCGCGATCCGCGGCGCACTGGGGCCGCGCACCGGGCCGCCCGATTTCGCGCGCCTCTTCCAGGCGGTGCGGATCGCCGTGAATGGCGAGCTCGAGGGACTCGAGCGAGCGCTGCCGATGCTGCGCGACCGGCTCGTGCCGGGCGGGACGCTCGCCGTGATCAGCTATCACTCGGGCGAGGACCGTCTCGTGAAGCACGCGTTCCGGGAGTGGAGCGCGGCCTGCGTATGCCCGCCGCGCCAGCCGGTGTGCACCTGCCGGGGCCACGCGCTGGGCACGACGCTCACGCGCAAGGCCGTCGTCGCGGGCGCACTCGAGATTGCAAGCAACCCGCGCGCTCGCAGCGCGCGGCTCCGCGCATGGCGAAAGGACGCGTAGCGGGAGGCGGCGCGACGCCGCCGCGCGCGGAGGCGGCGCGCACGGGAAAGCGTCGCCGTGCGGGCGGTGTCCGCGCCGCGCGGCCGCACCTGGGTCGCCCTCGTGATCGCCGGTTTCCTCCTGCTGCTATTGGGCGTCATTTGGAGGAGGGCAGTGGGCCGTGCGCAGGCGCTCGAGCTGCAGGTGCTCGAGACGCGGCGCACGCAGTTGGACGCACAGCGTTCGCAGCTCGAGAGCGACATCCGCGATCTCTCGAGCAGGGCGAAGCTGGCGCCGGCTGCCGAGAGCCGCCTCCACATGCACGTTCCGAACGACACCGAGCTCGTCATCCTTCGCCGGACGCCGCGCACGCCCTAAATGCTTCGCCCCAGTCGCCTCGCGCTCTTGCACGCGCTGCTCGTCCTCTTCGCTATCGCGCTCGTCGGGCGCGCGGGACAGGTGCAACTGTGGCAGCGGGGACTTTGGGAAGCGCGCTCCGAAGCGCAGCACTTGAAGCCGGTGGAACTCCCGGCGCCGCGCGGCGACATCTTCGACGAGCGCGGGCATCCGCTCGCCGTCACGCGTCCTGCCGTGCGGCTCGGCGTGGCGCCGCGCGAGATCCTGCACGCCGACAGCGCGATGCGCGCGATGGCCCGCATGGGCGTGCCGGCCGACCTCGTGCGCCGCGCGGTGGACACGTCGAACGCGTGGGTGCAGTTCCCCGGCCTCTACGCGCCGGCGCGCGCGGCGAGCTTCATGGCGATGCGCGGCGTGTACGCCGAGCCGACGCTCGAGCGCGTGTACACCGCTCGCGAGGCGACGCAGCGCGTGGTGGGCGTGGTGGATGGCGCGGGCGCGCCGGTGGATGGCCTCGAGCTCGCGCTCGACACGGTGCTGCACGGCACGCCGGGGCGCGCGACGCTCGAGCGGCTCACGCGCGGCGGCCGCTTCGTGCTGGCCGGCGACACCGCGCTGCCGCCGCGCGCGGGCGACGTGGTGGTGCTCACGATCAACGAGTCGCTGCAGGAGATCGCGCAGCGCGCGCTGGATTCCGCCGTGGCGGCGAGCGGCGCGAGCGGCGGCGATCTCGTGGTGCTCGACCCGGACGACGGCGAGATCCGCGCGATGGCGAGCCGGCGCCGCGATCCGCGCTCGGCGGGGAGCCCGGCGCTCACCGAACCGTTCGAGCCCGGCTCGACGCTCAAGCCGCTCATCGTCGCGTCGCTGCTCAGCGCCGGGCCGCGCGCAGCCCGATGAGCGCATGAACACCGAGGGCGGCAAGTGGACCGTGGCGGGACGCACCATCACCGACGAGCATCCCGCGCCCTCGCTCACGCTGCGCGAGGTGATCCGCTTGTCGAGCAACATCGGGATCGTGAAGTTCTCCTCGCGCCTCTCGTCGCACGAGGAGTACGGCGTGCTGCGCGATTTCGGCTTCGGCACCGTGACCGGCGTCCCGTTCCCGTCGGAGGCGTCGGGCACGCTGCGCGCGCCGGCGGCGTGGTCGAAGCAGTCGCCGGCGTCGCTCGCGATGGGCTACGAGGTGGCCGTGACGCCGCTGCAGCTCGCGGCGGCGTACGTCGCGATCGCGAACGGCGGCGAGCTGCTCGAGCCCGCGCTCGTGAAGGAGATCCGCGCGGCCGACGGCACGGTGCTGTATCGGCACCAGCGCCGCGTGCGTGCGGCGCGTGATCGATCCCGCCTCGGCGGCGCGCGGTGCGCAGCATGATGATCGACGTGGTGGACCTCGGCACCTCGCGAGCGCCGCGATCCACGGCTTCCAGATCGCCGGCAAGAGCGGCACCTCGCGCCGCGCCGCGCCCGGCACGCATGCGCGGCTACACGGCGGGGCACTACACGGCGTCGTTCGTGGCGCTCTTCCCGGCCGAGCATCCGCAGTACGTGATGCTCGTGAAGCTCGACGATCCGCCGCGCCAGTATTTCGGCGGCAAGGCCGCGGCGCCCGTGTCGAAGCTCGTGATCGAGGCGGCGCTCGCGTCGCGTGACGCGTCGCTCGATCGCGAAGCGCTGGCGGCGGAGTCGCTGAATCGCTGCGTGACGCGGCCATCGGCCATCGCCCATCGGCCATCGCCGCTGCAACGACTCCGGTATCTGCCGCGGCAGTCCGATGGCCGATGGCCGATGGCCGATGGCCGACTCGGCCGTGGCCTTCGACATCGGCACCAGCGCGCATTCGATGCGTCGCGGGCGCATCGGCCGCACGCGGTGCCCGCCGTGAAGGGCCTGAGCATCCGCGCCGCGGTGCTGGCGCTGCATCGCGCGGGATTCCGCGTCGCAGGTCGGGAACGTCGGCGCGTCCGCGTCGGGTACGGTGCCGGCGGCCGGTGTCGCGCTCAAGTCGGGCGCGATCGTCCGCGTCGTGAGCGGGCCGTGAAGCCGTTCGCCACCGCGCGCGTCGCGGACGCGCTGAAGCGGGCGGGGCTGCTCGTGGAGATCACCGGGGCGCTCCCCGAGCGCGCCGGCGACATCACCGACGACAGCCGCGCGGTGACCACCGGCGCGATGTTCATCGCGGTGAAGGGCTCGATGCAGGACGGCCACGAATATCTCGAGGACGCCGCGGGGCGCGGCGCATCGGTCGCGATCGTCGAGCAGCCGGGGCGCACCGCGCTCCCGTCGATCGTCGTGCGCGAGGGCCGGCGCGCCGCCGCGATCGCCGCCGCCGCGGCGTTCGAGGAGCCCGCGAATGCGCTGCGCATCGCCGCCGTCACGGGCACGAACGGCAAGACCACCACGGTCGGCATCCTCCGGCATCTGCTCGACGCGCCGGGCGCGCGCTCGGCGTCGATCGGCACGCTCGGCGTCTTGCTCGGCAGCGCCGGCACGCCGGTGGAAGGCGGCGCGGGGCTCACGACGCCCGGCCCGGTGGAGCTGCAGCGCGTGCTGCGTGCGCTCGTGGACCAGGGCGTGCGCTCGGTGGCGATGGAGGTCTCGTCGCACTCGCTCGACCAGCGGCGCATCGACGGGCTGCAGTTCGAGGCCGCGGTGTTCACGAACCTCACGCGCGACCATCTCGATTATCACGGCACGATGGACGCGTACTTCGCGGCGAAGGCGCGGCTCATCGAGTATCTCACGCCGCGCGGCGCGGCCGTGATCAACGGCGACGATCCCGGCGTGGGAGCGGCTGCCGCCCGCGCCCTGCGTCATCACGTTCGGGCTCGGGCCCCTGGCGACCGTGCGCGCCGAAGCGGTGCACTACCAGCCGCGCGGCAGCGAGTGGCGGCTGTGCGCGGGCACGCAGCGTCACGCGCTCCGCCTGCCGCTCATCGGCGATTTCAACGTGCGCAACGCGCTGGCCGCGGCGGGCGCGGCGTGGCACTCGGGGTTGACCTTCAGCGCGATCGCCGCGCGGCTGCGCACGGTGCCGCAGGTGCCGGGCCGCCTCGAAGTCATCCACGAATGTCCCACCGTGCTGCGCGACTACGCGCATACGCCCGACGCGCTCGAGCGCGCGCTCGCGGCGGTGCGTCCGTTCACGCGCCGGAAGCTGATCGTGGTGTTCGGCTGCGGCGGCGATCGCGACCGCGGCAAGCGCCCCACCATGGGTGCGATCGCCGAGAGCAGCGCCGACATGCGTGATCCTCACGAGCGACAATCCGCGCACCGAGGATCCCGACGAGATCCTCGACGGCATCGAGCGCGGGATGCGCCGCGACAATCACGAGCGCCTCGAGGACCGGCGGCTCGCGATCGCGCGCGCGCTCGAGATCGCCCGCGCCAACGACGACGTGATCCTCCTCGCGGGCAAGGGGCACGAGACGTACCAGATCCGCGGCACGGCGCGCCTCCCGTTCGACGAGAAGGCGATCGTCGCCGAGCTGACGGGAGCCGTCGCGTGACCGCTCCGGTCGGGTTCTGGACGCTCGACCGGGTGGGTGCGGCGCTGGCACGGGAGCTCACGGGAGCGCGGCCCGCGGGGCACGAAGCGATCCGCGCGCATCACGACCGACACGCGCGCTCTGCAGGCGCGGCGACTGCTTCGTCGCGCTGCGCGGCGAACGGTTCGACGCGCACGAGTTCCTCGCGCAGGCGCGGTGGCGGCGGGCGCCGCGGCCGTCGTGATCGACCGGCCGGTGCTCGCGCGCGCGCTCGGCGTGCCGGTGTTCGCGGTGCGCGACACGCTCGCGCGCTCGGCGCCCTCGCGCATTTCCGGCGCCGCGCCTGGGGCGGTCCGGTGCTCGGCGTCGGCGGTTCGGCCGGGAAGACCACCACGAAGGATCTGCTCGCGGCCGCGCTCGGCGCGCGGCTCGACGTGCACGCCACGAGCGGCAATCTCAACAATCTCATCGGCGTGCCGCTCACGCTGCTCGCGATGCCGGATCACAGCGACGTCGCGGTGGTGGAGATGGGGATGAACGTGCCCGGCGAGATGGAGCGCCTGCGCGCGATCGCCGCGCCCGACGTCGCGATCGTGACGGGCGTGTCGGAGGAACATCTCGAAGGGCTCGGCAGCCTCGACGGCGTGATGCGCGAGGAGACGGCCATCTTCGACGGCGCCTCGATCGCGATCACGCCGGCGGCGCAGCCCGAGCTCGCTGCGGCGGCCAAGGGGCGCGTTCGCCGCGTGATCCAAGTGGGCCTCGATGAAGGCGACGTGCGCGCCACGCGCTGGTCGATCGGCGCCGACGGCCTGGGCGAGATCGTGTTCGAAGGCGCGACCGTGCGGCCGCCGGCGCGCGGCGCGCACAATCTGCGCAACGCGATGCTCGCGCTCGCGGCGGCGCGCGAGTGCGGCGTGAGCGCCGAGGACGCGGCGCGCGGCATGGCGGGCGCGAGGCTCTCCAAGATGCGCGTGTCGTGGGAGCCGCTGGGCAAGCGCGACGCTCATCAACGACGCCTACAACGCGAGCCCCGCGTCGATGCGCGCCGCGCTCGATCTGCTCGCGGGTGCGGGCGGCGGCCGCCAGCGCGTGGCGGTGCTCGGTGGCATGCGCGAGCTCGGCGCGCACGCGGCGCGGCTGCACGATGAGGTGGCGCGCGTACGCGCTCGCGTCGCAGGCCGAAGTGATCGCGGGGATCGGCGAACTCGGCGCGGCGCTCCGAGATGCGGGGCGCGATGATCCGCGCGTCGTCACCGCGCGCGACATCGACGACCTCTGGCCGGCGCTGGAGCCGCGCCTCAAGCGGGATGCGGTTATCCTTCTCAAGGCATCGCGCGGCGTGCAGCTCGAACGCCTCCTTCCGCAACTCAACGCCTGGTCTGTGCGCTAGTGTTCTACCTCCTGACGCAGCTCACCGGCGCGTGCCGCTTCGTGCGGCGTGTTCAACGTCTTCAACTACATCACGTTCCGCTCGGCGGGCGCCGCGGTGACGGCGATGCTCATCGTCTTCCTGATCGGGCCGGCCACGATCGCGCGTCTGCGCGCGATGCGGTGAATCAGGGCGTGCGCGAAGGCACGCCGGATTCGCATCAGAGCAAGGGGAACACGCCGACCATGGGCGGCGTGATCATCCTCATCGCGGGGCTCCTGCCCACCGTGCTCTGGGCGCGCCTCAGCAACCGCTACATTTGGCTCGCGATCGCCGTCACGGCGTGGATGGGCGCGATCGGATTCCTCGATGACTATCTGAAATTGCGCCAGCAGCGCGAAGGGAAGAAGAATCAGGGGCTCATCGAGCGCTACAAGCTCGTGGGGCAGGTGGCGATCGGCATCGCGCTCGGGCGTGTGGCTCTGGCTCGATCCGCTCTCGAATCTGCCGGGCGCCTCGAGCACGCTGCCGTTCTACAAGTACGTGCTCGTCGTCGCCGATGTTCGCGTGGATGTACGTGCCCTGGGTGGCGTTCGTGCTCACCGGCGTCAGCAACGCGGTGAATCTCACCGACGGGCTCGACGGACTCGCCGCCGGTCTCTCGGCGATCGCCTTCGCGACGTTCGGGCTGTTCGCGTACGTGATCGGCCGCTCGGACACGAGCCACTATCTCCAGATCTATTATCTGCCGGGCTCGGGCGAGCTGGCCGTCTTCTGCGCGGCGATCATCGGCGGGCTGATCGGGTTCCTCTGGTACAACACGTATCCGGCGCAGGTCTTCATGGGCGACACGGGATCGCTCGCGCTCGGCGGCGCGCTCGGCGCGGTGGCGATCCTGCTCAAGTCGGAGTTCCTGCTCGTGCTCATCGGCGGCGTGTTCGTCGCCGAGACCGTGTCGGTGATCCTCCAGCGCTCCGTGTTCAAGCAGCGCGAAGCGCGCGCGCGGCGTGGAGTATGCGCGCGCGCACCGGGTGTTCCTGCGCGCGCCGGTGCATCATCACTTCGAGATGAAGGGGTGGCCCGAATCGCAGGTCGTCGTGCGCTTCTGGATCCTCGGGATCCTCTGCGCGCTCATCGCGCTCAGCACGCTCAAGCTGCGATGATCCCCGCGGCCTGGCGCGCCGGGGAGACGGCGGTGATCGGGCTCGGGAAGAGCGGTCCGCGGCCGCCGAACTGCTGGCGCGCGACGGACTCGCGGTGTACGCCTCCGATGCCGGCACGAGCGCGGAGCTCGACGCGACGGCGGCGCGGCTTCGCGCGGTCGGCGTGATCGTGGATGTCGGCCGCCACGATCTCGACCGCATCGCGCGCGCGGCGCTCGTCGTCGCGAGCCCCGGCGTACCGCCCGAAGCGCCGCCGCTCGCGCGGGCGCGCGCGGCGGGCGTCGCGATCGTGAGCGAGGTGGAGGTGGGGCTGCGCCATCTTCCCGGCGTGCCCGTACATCGCGATCACCGGCACCAACGGCAAGACCACCACCACCGCGCTCATCGCGCACCTGCTGCGCGCGCTCGGCGTGACGGCGCCGTGGCTGCGGGGAACATCGGCACGCCGCTGTCCGAGCTCGCGCTCGCGGCCGCGCCGCCGGCGGTGATGGTGCTGGAGATGTCGAGTTTCCAGCTGCACGACACGCCGGGCATCGAGCCGGCGGTGGGCGTGCTCACGAATCTCACGCCGGATCATCTCGACCGGTATCCGTCGCTCGAGGAGTACTACGCGGACAAGATGCTGCTGTTCCGGAACTCGGATGCGCGCTCGCGCACCGTGCTGAACGCCGACGACAAGGAGTCGATGTTCCGCGCGCGGCCGCGCGGGCGCGGTGAGCTGCTTCTCCGTGCATAGCGTGGAGGACGCGTGGTACGACCGCGCGGCGGGCGAGCTGTTCGTGCATCGGCGAACAGTCGCTGATGGCGCGGCGCGACTTGCCGCTGATCGGCGACCACAACGTGGCGAACGCGCTCGCCGCCGTGCTGGCCGTGATGGACCTCGACGAGCAATACCGTGCGCCCGACGCGCGCCGGCTCATCGCGGACGGCGCTGCGTGCGTTCCGGGCGCTGCCGCACCGCCTCGAGACCGTCGGCGAATACGGCGGCGTGCTCTGGATCAACGACTCGAAGGCGACGAACGTGAGTTCCGCGCTCGTCGCGATCGAGGGGATGACGCGGCCCGCGGTCGTGCTGCTCGGCGGACGGCACAAGGGCGAGCCGTACGCCGCGCTCGTCGAGCCGCTGCGCCGGCAGGCCAAGGCGGTGATCGCGTACGGCGAGGCGGCGCACAGATCGAGTACGAACTCGCCGGTCGTGCCGGTCGAGCGCATGGGACGCCGATTTCGAGGAGGTGATCGCGCGGGCGCGCGCGCTCGCCGCGCCGGGCGACGCCGTGCTCCTCAGCCCGGCGTGCTCGAGCTACGACATGTTCACGAACTACAGGAGCGCGGCGCGGCCTTCCGTCGCCTCGCGGCCGGCGCGTGACCGGCGGCCGCGAACGCCGCTGCGCGCGCGAACGCTGGCGCATGGGCGTCGAGGCACGCGCGCTCGTGATCGTGAGCGCGCGTGCTGCTCGCGTTCGGTCTCGCGGTGCTGTACAGCGCGAGCCAGTTCCTGGCGGTGAGCGAGCAACATGGGAGCGCGTACTATGTTTTGCTCGCAGATGAGCGGCGTGCGTCATCGGCATCGTCGCGTTCGCCGTTCGCCGCGAAGCTCGACGCCGAGCGCTGGCGCGAATGGGCGTGGCCGCTCCTGGGCGTGAGCATCGTCGCTGCTGCTCATCCCGTGATCCCGGGCATCCCGAACATCGCGCCGCAGATCCACGGCTCGCGCCGATGGATCCGGATCGGCCTCACGTTCCAGCCGTCCGAGTTCGCGAAGTTCACCGTGATCGTGTGGACCGCCATGCTCGTGGTGAAGAAGGGCGACGCGCTGCGGCGGTTCACCACGGGGCTGCTGCCGTTCGTCGTCGGTGCTGCTCGTGATGAGCGTGCTCGTGATCCTCGAGCCCGATCTCTCGATGGTGATGATGTTCGTGCTCCTGATGGGCGTCGTGCTCTTCGCCGGCGGCGTGCGACTCGGGCACGTCGCTCCTGCTCGGCGCGCTCGCGCTGCCGCTCATCTGGAAGCTGGCGGAGCGCGTCCAGTACGCGCTGCTCCGCATGACCTCGTTCCTCGACCCCGGGAAGGCGCCGACCGAGGCGAACTACCAGCTCAAGCAGTCGCTGATCGCCGTCGGGTCCGGCGGATTCTTCGGCGTCGGGTTCGGGCAAGGGAGGCAGCAGACCGGATTCCTGCCGTTCCCCTTCAACGATTTCATTGGCAGCAACATCGGCGAGGAGTGGGGATTCCTCGGCCTGATCGGCGTGACCGCGCTGTTCGCGCTCTAGGGCTGGCTCGGCTTTCGCATCGCGAAACAGGCGCGCACGCCGTTCCAGCAGCTGCTCGCGATCGGGATGACCTTCTGCACCGTGAGCACCGCGTACCTGCATCTTGGCGTCGTGATCGGGCTGCTGCCGACGACCGGGCTCACGCTGCCATTCGTTAGCTACGGGCGCACGAATCTGGTGCTCGACCATGCTCATGACCGGCATCCTCGTGAACATCGGGAGCACGCGCGAACGCGTCGCGCTGCGCGTGCCCACGGACCCGCTCTCGGTGGCGCGCTGATGCGCGTCGTCTTCGCGGGCGGCGGCACCGGCGGGCACTTGTATCCCGGTCTCGCGATCGCGCGGGCCCTCGTGCGTATCGAGCCGCAGTCGCGGCCGATGTTCATCGGAGCGCAACGCGGCGTCGAGCGCGACGTGCTCCCCGGTGCCGGCTTCGAGTATCAACTGCTCGATCTGCATCCGCTCTATCGCACGCAACCGCTGGAGAACGTGCGCACGATCGCCGGACTGTTCACAGCGTTCGCGGCGCTCACGCGCATTTACTCCCTCGATCGGCCGTCGGTGGTGGTCGGCACCGGCGGATATGCGTCGGGCGCCGCGCTCGGCGTGGCGCTCGCGGCCCGCATTCCGATCGCGCTCCAGGAGCAGAACGGCGCTCCCGGCATGACCACGAAGTGGTTCTCGCAGTACGCGCGCGCGATCTTCCTCGGCGTTCCCGAGGGCGCGACCGGACTCAGAGTGCGCGACATGTCGGTGCTCGTCGACACCGGGCAATCCCATCGAGCCGCCGCCCGCGCCGCTCCCCGATCGCCGCGCGGCGCGGCGCGCGTGGGGATTCGCCGAGAGCGGCGCGCCCGTGCTGCTCGTCACCGGCGGCAGCCAGGGTGCGCGCGCGATCAACGACGCCATGGCGGGCTGGATCGGCCGCGGGCTCCCGGACGCGCTCTACGTGATCTGGGCGACGGGCAAGTCGGACTACGATCGCTACGCAATGCACGCGTCGCCGCGCGTCGTGGTGCGTCCCTATCTCTCGCCGATCGCCGATGCCTACGCCGCGGCCGATCTCGCGCTCACGCGCGCCGGCGCGCTCACGCTCGCGGAACTCTGCGCGTGGGGCATCCCGTCGGTGCTCGTGCCGCTGCCCACCGCCGCGGCCGACCATCAGACGGTGAACGCGCGAGCGCACGAGGCCGCCGGCGCGGGCCTCGTGCTCACGCAGGACGAGCTCACCGTCGACCGTCTCGCGAACAAAGTGGGCGTGCTCTCCGCCGATGCGTCGCGCCTCAATGCGCTCGCCGCCGCCGCGCGCGCGCGCGCGCGCCCCGATGCCGCGGCGGATATCGCGCGGCGGATACTCGCCCTCGCGCGGTAGGAGACGCACGACTCGTCCCTCCTCACGTACTTGGGAGATTCATCGCGCGACGCCGTATATTCGTCGCGCCGAATGTCACTTCTCGATCTCTCCGATCCGCGCCCCATCCATTTCGTGGGGGCGGCCGGCGCGGGCATGAGCGCGCTGGCCGAGTTGTTCGCCCGCCGCGGCGCGACCGTCACCGGCTGCGACGCCGCCGGAGGGAACGCCGACCTCGATCGTCTCGGGATCCCGGTGCACGTGGGCCACGCCGCCGCGCACGCGGAGACGACGCGCGCGCTCGTCGTCACGTCCGCCATGCCGCACGATCATCCCGAACTCGCGCGCGGCCGCGCGCTCGGGATCCCCGTGATCCGCCGCGCCGAGGCGCTCGCCGAGGCGGTGGCCGGGAGCTACGTGATCGGGATCGCCGGCACGCACGGCAAGACCACCACCACGGTGATGACCACCGTGGCGCTCACCGCCGCGGGGCTCGCGCCCACCGGCGTCGCCGGCGGCCGCGTGGGCGCGTGGCAGGGCAATCTCAGCAGCCGGCGGCGACGCGCTGTTCGTCGTGGAGGCGGACGAATACGACCGCTCCTTCCTCGCGTTGCGCTGCGAGATCGCGGTGATCACGAACGTCGAGGCCGATCATCTCGACATCTATCGCGATCTCGACGACATCCGCGCGGCGTTCGCCGAGTTCGCGTCCCACGCGATCACGCTGGTGCAGTGCGCCGACGATCCCGGCGCGAACGCCGTGCCGGCCGCCTCGGGCGCACAGGTGATCCGCTACGGACTCACGAGTCCCGACGCGCGGCTCGTCGCGCGCGATGTGCGCCCGGTGAACGGCGGCACCACGTTCACGCCCGTGTTCGATGGCAAACTGCTGCCCGACGTGACGCTGCGCGTGCCCGGCGTGCACAACGTGCTGAATGCGCTCGCGGCGCTCGCCGCCGGCCTCGCGCTCGGCGCCGATGCCGTACGCATGGCGGAAGGCCTCGGGACGTTCACCGGCGTCGAGCGCCGCTTCCAGCGGCTCGGCGACGCGCGCGGCGTCACGATCGTGGACGACTATGCGCATCATCCCACCGAGATCCGCGCCACGCTCGCGGCGGCGCGCGCGGCCTTTCCGGGGCGGCGGCTCGTCGCCGCGTTCCAGCCGCATCTCTTCACGCGCACGCGCGATTTCGCCGCCGAGTTCGGTGCGGCGCTCGCGACCGCCGATCTCATCTTCCTCACCGAGATCTATCCGGCGCGCGAGCAGCCGCTGCCGGGCGTGAGTTCGGAGCTGATCGTGCGCGCGTTGCGCGACGCCGGTGCGCCGCTCGCCTGGCGTGGCGACCGGAAGCAACTCGCCGCGGCGCTCGGTGCCGCCGTGCGCGAGGGCGACGTGGTGATCACGCTCGGCGCGGGCGACATCACGCACACGGGGCCCGAGCTGCTCGCGCAGCTCGAGGCGGCGGCCTGATGACGCGCGCGGCGGAGCAGAAGCGCCCATTCCCATGGCGCGCGGTCGGCGCCGCGGCACTCGCGGTCGTGCTCTTCCTGGCGCCGTGGTGGTCGCCGCCGCTCCTCGCGCACCTCGCGTTCTTCCGGGTGCGGCGGGTGGAAGTGAACGGCACGCATTACATTCAAGCCGATGACATCTACCGGCGTCTCCGGCTCGACAGCACCGCCAGTGTGTGGGATGACACCCGCCCGCTCGAGCGGCGGCTCGCGTCGCTTGCCGGCGTACGCAGCGTGACGATCTCGCGCAAACTCCCGGCCACGCTCGTGGTGCAGGTGATCGAGCGATCGCCCGTCGCGTTCGTGCCGTCGGCGTCGGGGCTCCGCGCGGCGGATGCCGACGGCAATCTCCTGCCGCTCGATCCGAGCCGCGTTGCGGTGGACCTGCCCGGTGCTCGAGCGGCTCGACACGGCGCTCGTGAGGCTCCTCGCCGACGTGCGCAGCCAGAGCCCGGCGCTCTTCGACCAGATCAGTTCGGCGCGTCGCGCGTCGGCGGGCGAGATCACGCTCGCGGTGAGCGGCGTGGTCGTGCGCGCGAAACCGAACATCTCCGCCAGCCGTCTAGCCGATATCATTCCCGTCGAGCAGGATCTCGCGCGCCGCGGCGCGCATCCGGCCGAGCTCGATCTCCGTTTCCGTGACCAGGTCATAGCCAAACTGCAATGAATCCTGAACGCTTGGTCGCCGGACTCGACATCGGCTCCGCGAAGACGACGGCGATCATCGCCGAGGTGGTGGGCGACATGCCGAAGCATCCCGAAGATCCGGGTGCTGGGCGTCGGCTCGGCGCGCACCGCGGGCCTGCGCAAGGGCGTCGTGTCGGACATCGAAGAGACGACGCGCTCGATCCAGCAGGCGATGACCGACGCCGAGCGCATGGCGGGCGTCGAAGTGGAGTTCGTGTACGCCGGCATCGCGGGCGAGCACGTGCAGGCGATGACGAGCCAGGGCGTCGTCGCCGTGAATGGCGAGGAGGTCACGCGCGCCGATGTCGAGCGCGCGCACGAGGTGGCGCGCGCGCAGCCGATCCCCACCGATCGCGAATTGCTCCACGCGATGCCGCAGGAATACCAGGTGGACAAGGAGAAGGGGATCCGCGATCCCGTGGGCATGATCGGCATGCGTCTCGAGACCGACATGTACCTCGTCACGATCGGCGTGTCGCCGGCGATGAACCTGCGCAAGGCGGTGGAGCGCGCCGGCTATCGCGTGCGCGAGCTCGTGCTCGAGCCGCTCGCGAGTGCCTTCGCGGTGCTCACCGACGACGAGAAAGAGCTCGGCGTGGCGCTCGTGGAGATGGGCGCCGGCACCACGGACCTCGCGATCTTCCAGGATGGGAAGATCCGCTTCCTCGGCACCGTCGCCTTCGGCGGGAACAGCGTGACGAACGACATCGTGCACGGACTGGGCGTGACGCAGACCGATGCCGAGCGGCTCAAGGAGAAATTCGGCTGCGCGTACGAGCCGAAGTGGGCGCATTCGCCGGAGATCATCCAGCTGCCGAGCACCGGCGCGCAGGGCGACCGGCAGATCAAGCGCGAACTGCTCGCGCACATCATCCACCAGCGCATGGACGAGATCTTCGAGTTGGTGGACGCGAAGATCGCGCAGGCGGGATACGCCGGGAAATTGAGCGCGGGCATCGTGCTCACCGGCGGCGCGGCCGCGATCGACGGCGTGACCGATCTCGCGAGCGACCGCTTCGGCGTGGGCGCGCGCGTGGGTTCGCCGGCGGATAACGTGGGCGGACTCGCTGACTCCGTGGAGGAGCCGCGCTACGGCACCGTGGTGGGGCTCGCGCTGTACGCCGGCCAGCGGATGGCCCAGGGCGTGACAGGCAGCGCCGGCGGCAGCCGCCGCGGCCGAGGCGGAGGCAGCATGAACGGCTTCATGGAGCGGATCAAGGTCTGGCTCCAGGACTTCTTCTAGCCACAGACTTTCCGTCGGCGTTGCTGCCTCAGGTTCCTTGCCGCGAAACACAAGAATCACGGTTCATGTTTCACGGGATGCGGCGGATGACGACGCGGATCGATCCCCTGTAAGCACGACGCGCCCTGCGCCGAGTACGAATCGTGTTTTTGTTGTTAACAACAAAAACATGAACGATTCGAGCCCGATGGAGCGTCGCCGGCACGCGGAGTCAATCCGCGTTGTCATCCGCCGCATCCCGTTGAACATGAACCGTGATATTTGTGTTCCGGCACGGCCATGCCCGCGGGCGCATGGTCCCAGCCCCGAAATAGCCCTCACAGACCTATCCACCCTTATCCACCCCGAGTTATCCACAATTAAGAATTTTGTCCACGGAGGGTGGCTTGCGCGGCGGAAAGCATTATATTACCGGAGGTTCAGGCTCGAGCCAGTAGACGCCGCAAGCGGTCTTGGCACATAGGCCGCTCAGGTTTTCCACTTCCGGAGCTCTCCTCGCCATGCCCTTCGAGTTCGAAGAGAACACCTCGCAAAACGCCCGCATGAAGGTGGTGGGCGTCGGCGGCGGCGGCGGCAATGCCGTCAACCGGATGATCGAGGAACATCTCAGCGGCGTCGAGTTCATCTCGGTCAACACCGACGCGCAGGCGCTGCTCGCATCGAAGTCGGACGTGAAAGTCCAGATCGGCAAGAAGCTCACGCGCGGCCTCGGCGCCGGCGCGCGACCGGAGATCGGCCGCCAGGCGATCGAAGAGAATCGCGACGAGGTCGAGCGGATCCTCCAGGATGCCGACCTCGTTTTCGTCACGTGCGGCATGGGCGGCGGCACCGGCACCGGTGCGGCGCCCGTGATCTGCGAGATCGCAAAATCCTGCGGCGCGCTCACCATCGGTATCGTCACCAAGCCGTTCCTCTTCGAGGGACGGAAGCGGATGCGTCAGGCCGAAATGGGAATCGCCGACATGCGCGAACTCGTGGACACCATGATCGTCGTGCCCAACGAGCGCCTGCTCGCGGTGGTCGGGAAGGGGATCCCGTTCAGCGACGCGCTCAAGAAGGCCGACGAAGTGCTGCTCCACGCGACGCAGGGCATCTCGAGCCTCATCAGCGTCATCGGGCTCATGAACGTCGACTTCGCCGACGTGCGCACGGTGATGGCCAACGGCGGCTCCGCGCTCATGGGCACGGGCATCGGCCGCGGCGAGAATCGCGCGATGGAAGCGGCGCAGCAGGCGATCTCGTCGCCGCTGCTCGACAACGTTTCGATCGCGGGCGCCACCGGCGTGCTCGTGAACATCACCGGCGGCACCGATCTCACGCTCGGCGAAGTGCACCAGGTGAACGAGATCATCCACGACGCCGTGGGCGACGACGCCGAGATCATCTTCGGCGCAGTGAACGAGCCGGCGATGCAGGGCGAGATCCGCGTCACCGTGATCGCCACCGGCTTCGACCGCTCCTTCGACTCCGCGGCGCCCGACTCGTCGGCGCGTGGCGGACAGACGCCGGTGATCCCGTTCCCGCGCCCCGCGACGCGCACCGGCACCATGGGCGCCACGGGCATGCCCGGCGCGCGGCCGTCCGTCGAGCCGCAGCGCCGCACGGGGACTGGTCCGGTCGCGCCGAATTCACTCTCGTCGCCGGACAAGGTGGCGGACGTGAACGACATGGAGATCCCGACGTTCATTCGCCGGCAGATGGACTGAGCTTCACGCGTCGGCCGGGAACGGCCGTCGCGCCCGAAGGGTAGCTTCTCCCCATGCTCGTCTGGGTCCTCTCCGCGATCGCGGGCGTCGCGCTCGCGCTCATCTCGTATCGCGGGCGCATCGCGCCGGCGGCTCGTCTTGCGTGCGGTCGCGCTCACGCTCGTGATCGCGCTCGTGGCCGGCGCGCCAGCGCGTCCGCCGCGGCCCCCCGCGCCGCTCATCGCGCTCGACGTGTCGTCGAGCATGCGGCGCGGCGGCGACAGCGCGCTCTGGCGCGCGGCGCTCGCGCGCGTGAAAGCACTCGCGCCGGACACGCTCTGGCTCTTCGGCGATTCGTTGCGCGCCGGCAGCGTGCTCGCCGCGCCCTCGGACGCCGCCACGCGCGCGCTCGGCGCCGTCGATCGCGCGCGCGCCGCGGGCCGGCCCGTGGTGCTCATCACCGATGGCGAAGTGGACGATGCCGCGCAGCTCGGTGCACTGCCGGCCGGCTCGCGCGTGGAGCTGCTCGCGCGCGCGCCGCTGCGCGACGCGGCGGTGACGGAGATCGAAGCGCCGTTCCGCGCCGTAGCGGGTGACACGATCGCGATGCGGATCACGGTGCGCACCGCCGCAGAGGCGGTGCCGCACGCCATGCTGCGCGTGCGCGCCGGAAGCCGAGTGCTCGCCGAGGCGGTGGTGGACTCGATGGGAGCCGACGCGGAGCGAGTGATCGCCGTGCGCGTGACCGTGCCCGCGGTGCCGGGCTCCGCGCTGCTCACCGCGTCCATCACCGCGGCGGGCGATGCCGAGCCGCGCAACGACAGCGCGAGCGTCACGCTCGATGTGGCGCGCGCGGAGGGCGCCGTGTTCGTCTCGTCCGCGCCCGACGAGGAGATCCGCTACCTCGTGCCGGTGCTGCGCGGTGCGCTCGCGCTCCCGGCGCGCGGATTCTATCGCGTGGCGCCGGGCGCGTGGCGGCGCGAAGGCACGCTCGCGCCGGTGCCCGAGCGTGAGGTGCGCGCGGCGCTGCGCGCGGCGCCGCTCGCGATCATCCACGGCGACACCGCGATCCTGGGCGCGCCGCGCATCGCGGCGTCGGGAGCGCTGCTGCTCATGCCGGAAGGGAATCCCGCGCCGGGCGAGTGGTACGTCTCGGCCGCGCCGGCATCGCCGGTCGCGGCGGCGCTCGCCGGCGTGCCGTGGGACAGCGTGCCTCCGCTCGCGGTGCCCGATGTCGCGCCCGACGGCGAATGGGTCGCGCTCGCGGTCGCGCGTGCCCGGCGGTACGATCCGCGCGCGGCGATCGCGGGATCGGATCGTTCACGGCGCGTGGTGATCGCCGCCGCGATGGGCAGTTGGCGCTGGAAGTTCCGCGGCGGCGCGAGTGCGGCGGCGTATGACGCGCTCTGGGGCGGTATATTGGACTGGCTCGCGGCGGAACGCCGCGATCCGCGCGCCGCGGCGCCGGTGAGCGGGCTGCTGCGTGCGGGCGAGCCGGTGCAGTGGAGGCGCGGCGGCAGTGCGAAGTCGCCGGAGGTGACCGTCGTCGTGAACGCGCCGCGGTGCGACGCGCGCGGATACGCTCGTGCTCCACTTCGCTGTCGGTGCGAACGTCGCCGAAAGTGCACCGATGGAGCCGGGCGTCTACGATGTGGCGGTGGCCGGGGGCGCCGCCGTGCTCGCGGTGAACGCCTCGCGCGAATGGCTGCCGCGCACTTCCGTGCTGCGCGCGGGTACAACGGACGCGGGCGGATCGCCCGCACCGGGCGATGCGCCGCCGCTCCGAGACCGGGGATGGCCGTACATGCTCGCGATCGCCGCTCTCTGCTCTGAATGGCTCCTCCGGCGGCGTGCCGGGCTGCGTTGACCCTCACCCGCTCATCCCATTGGCCCGCATTCAACGCCGAGCCGGCGACCTTCCGACCCGATCGTTCTGGCAGCGCCTCAAGGACACGGCGCGCCTCGACGTCGGGGCGCTCATGCGTGGCGAGCGAGTCGCCGGCTCGCTCGAACTGCTCGAGATGTTGCTGCTCGAAGCGGACTTCGGCGTCCCCGTGAGCGTGCGCCTCGTGGCAGGCGTGGAAGCACGCGCGAAACGCGGTGAGCTGCGGAGCGACGACGAATTCCGGGCGGCCCTCGGTGATGCGATCGAGAGCGCACTGCGTGCGGGCAAGAGCGATCCGGCGATCGCCACGGCCGCGTCGGCGCCGACGGTGATCTTGATCGTTGGAGTGAACGGATCCGGGAAGACGACGTTCATCGGCAAGCTCGCCGCGCGGCTCGGCATCGGAGGGGAGGTCGGTGCTCGTCGCGGCGGGCGACACCTATCGCGCCGGCGCGATCGATCAACTGCGCGTCTGGGCGGAACGCGCCGGCGCTCAATTCGTGGGCAGCACGCCGGGCGGCGATCCCGCCGCCGTCGCCTGGGCGGCGCTCGATGCGGCCGCCGCGCGTGGCATTGACGTCGTGATCATCGATACGGCGGGTCGACTGCACACGCAGAACGATCTCATGGTGGAGCTCAAGAAAGTCGCGACAGTGGTGGCGAAGCGGCTCCCCGGCGCGCCGCACGAAACACTGCTCGTGCTCGACGGCACGATCGGCCAGAACGCAGTGGCGCAGGCGAAGGCGTTCGCCGAGGCCGTGCCCGTCACTGGCGTCGTCGTGACGAAGATGGATGGCACCGCGAAGGGCGGGATCGTGCTCGCGGTGCACGAGGCGCTCGACGTGCCGGTGAAGTTCGTGGGCGTCGGCGAGCAGGCGGCGGACCTCGAGCCGTTCGATGCCGCGCGCTACGCCGCGGAGCTCGTGCGCGCCGACTGATGCCGCCGCGTGAGGCCGCGCCGCGTCCGGCGCTCGCCCTCGACACGGGCGTCCGGTACCTCAAGGGCGTGGGCGAGGTGCGCGCCGGCCAGTTGATGCGGCTCGGTCTTCGCACCGCCGGCGATCTGCTCTACCATCTGCCGCATCGCTACGAGGACGCGACCACGGTCACGCCCATCGCGCGTCTCGCGACCGGCATGGACGTCACGATCATCGGTACGGTGATCTCCAAGGGGATCATCCCCACCCGCAAGGCGCTCCGCGTCTTCCAGGCGGTGGTGCGCGACGACAGCGGCATGATCGAGGTCGCGTGGCCCGGCCAGCCCTTCCTCGACCGCGTGATCCAGAAGGAGGACGTGCTGCTGCTCACGGGCCCCGTGCGCTTCTACCATGGCCGCCAGCTCGCGCCGCGCGAGTTCGTGAACCTCGGCGCGAACGCCGAGGGCACCAGCGGCGGGCGCGTTCTCGCGGTGTATCCGGCGACCGAGGGATTGTCGTTCAAGCAGATCCGCACGCTCATCGAGACGCATCTGGACGCGCTGCTGCCGCTCGCGCGCGAGTGGCTGCCCGCGCATGTGCTCGCGGCCGCGGGCGTCCCGGCGCTGCCCGACGCGCTGCGCATGGTGCATCGCCCAACGTCGGTGGCGGAGGCGCATCGCGGGCGCAGCCGGTTCGCCTTCGAGGAACTGCTTCTGCGGTGCAACTGCTGCATCATCGCGCCCGGGCACTCGCCCGCGAGCAGCGCGACGGCATCCGCTTCGTGAACCGCCGCGAACTCACGACGCGGCTGAAAGCGACGCTCCCGTTCGCGCTTGACTGGTGCGCAGACGCGCGTCACGCGCGAGATCTTCGCCGACATGTGCAGCGAGCGGCGCATGCACCGGCTGCTCCAGGGCGACGTCGGGAGCGGCAAGACGATCGTCGCGCTCTTCGCGGCGCTGCTCGCGGTGGAGAACGGCTATGCAGGCGGCGTTCATGGCGCCCACCGAACTGCTCGCCGAGCAGCACGCGCGCAATTTCGAGCGGTTGCTCGATCCGCTCGGCATGCGCCCGGTGCTGCTCACCGGATCGCTCGGCGGCGGCGCGAGCGGAAGGAGGCCGACGCCCGCCTCGCGAGCGCGGCGCCGCTCGTCGCGGTGGGCACGCACGCGCTCGTGCAGCAGGGCACCGCCTTCGGCCGGCTCGGCCTCGCGGTGATCGACGAGCAGCATTGCTTCGGCGTGGAGCAGCGCGCCGCGCTCGGCGAGAAGGGGAAGCGCCCCGACGTGCTGCTGCTCAGCGCGACGCCGATTCCGCGGTCGCTCGCGCTCACGATCTACGGCGATCTCGATGTGAGCACGCTCGACGAGCGGCCGCCCGGGCGCCAGCCCGTGCGCACCGCGATGCGTCCCGCCAAGGCGCGCGGCAGCGTGATGGACTTCGTGGACGCCGAGGTCGGACGCGGGCGGCAGGCGTACATCGTGTACCCGGTGATCGAGGAATCGGAGACGCGCGATCTGAAGGCGGCCACCAGCATGGCCAAGTCGCTCGCGGCCGGCGTGTTCGCGGCGCGGCGCGTGGCGCTGTTGCACGGCAAGATTCCGGCGGCGGAGCGCGACGCGATCATGCGGCAATTCCGCGACGGCGCGATCGACGTGCTCGTCGCGACGACGGTGATCGAGGTGGGCATCGATGTGCCGAACGCGACCGTGATGATCGTGGAGCATCCCGAGCGCTTCGGTCTCTCGCAACTGCATCAGTTGCGCGGGCGCGTGGGGCGCGGCGCGGAGGCGAGCTGGTGCGTGCTGCTCGGCGACGTGAGCCCCGATGTGCAGGAGCGGCTGCGCGTGTTCGTGGAGACCGACGATGGCTTCGAGATCGCGCGCGAGGACTTGAGCCGCCGCGGGATGGGCGACCTCTTCGGCGAACGCCAGCACGGCGAGGCGATGTTCAAGATCGCCGATCCCATGCGGGATTCCGAGCTCAACGCGCTCGCGACGTCCGCGGCCGCCGAGTTGCTCGCGAAAGATCCTGAGCTGCGCTCCCCCGAACACGCCGAACTCCGCCGCAGGTCTGGGCGAGCGCTACGCGCGGGCGATCGAGCTCTTTCGCGTGGGATGAGCGTTCTGACACATTGATCGTCGAGCTCCAGGCGTTTCGTGGTGGCATCAAGGTCGAGGTTTCGACCGGATCAACCGGATGATGCGGATCAATCGGATCTTTCCGCGGCGAAGCAGGCGCCCACGTGGCGGTGAAAGTCGGCTGTCTTGTGGTTGACAACAACAGCGAAAACTCTCCTGTCGCACGCGGAACCTTCTCCCCTCTGGGAGCGATCCGGTTGATCCGAATCATCCGGTTGATCCGGTCGAAACTTCGACCTTGATGCCAATTCGACGCGCAGTGAGCACCACGAACGATGAGTCAGCGTTGAACTCCCCCAGTCAACGGACTAAGTTGCGCGACCCGCTATGACAACGACATTCGCGCGCATTGATGAACTGAAGGATCATGCCGGCACCACGGTCACGGTGCGCGGCTGGGTGTCCCATCTGCGGTCGTCGGGGAAGATCGCGTTCATCGTCCTGCGCGATGGCACGGGCCTGCTGCAATGCGTCGTCGTGAAGAGCGAAGTGAGTGCCGACGTCTGGGAGCGGTTCGGTGCGCTCACGATCGAATCGTCGGCGGCGGTCACGGGCGCGGTGCGCGCCGATGCGCGGGCGCCGGGCGGATTCGAGCTCGGCGTATCGGCGATCACGATCGTGGGAGCGAGCGCGCTCGACTACCCGATCCAGCCGAAGGAGCACGGCATCGATTTCCTGCTCGACAATCGCCACCTCTGGCTGCGCGCGCAGCGGCAGCGCGCGATCGCGCGCGTGCGGAACGAGGTGGAGCAGGCGATCCACGATTTCTTCTACGAGCGCGGCTTCCTGCGCGTGGACACGCCGATCCTCACCGCGGCGATCGGCGAGCGATCCGGTCTGTTCGCGACCGAGTACTTCGACGAGGGGAACGCGTACCTCGCGCAGACCGGCCAGCTGTACGGCGAGGCGGCGGCCGCGGCGTGGGGGAAGATCTACACCTTCGGCCCCACCTTCCGCGCCGAGAAATCCAAGACGCGCCGGCACCTCACCGAGTTCTGGATGATCGAGCCGGAGGTCGCGTGGAACGACTCGAACGACAACATGCGCCTGCAGGAGGAGTTCGTCAGCTATCTCGTGCAGCGCGCGCTCGAGCGGTGCCCGGCGGAACTCAAGGAGCTCGAGCGCGACACCTCGCACCTGCTCGAAGATCAAGCCGCCGTTCCCGCGACTGAACTACACCGACGCGATCGCGCTCGTGCAGAAGAAGGGGAGCACCACGCAGTGGGGCGAGGACCTCGGCGCCGAGGATGAGGCGCTGATCGTCGCGGACTACGACCGGCCGGTGTTCGTGTTCAACTATCCGAAGGAGGCCAAGGCCTTCTACATGAAGGAGAACCCGGACGATCCGCGCACGGTGCTCTGCGACGATCTGCTCGCGCCCGAGGGATACGGCGAGATCATCGGCGGCAGCCAGCGCGAGGACGATCACGACAAGCTCGTCGCGCGCATCGAGGCGGAGAAACTCCCAATGGATGCGTACGGCTGGTATCTCGATCTCCGGAAGTACGGCACCTTCACGCACGCCGGCTTCGGGCTGGGCCTCGAGCGCACGGTGAGCTGGATCTGCGGGCTGCCGCATCTCCGCGAAGCGATCGCGTTCCCGCGGATGATGAACCGACTGCGTCCATAGGGCGCGTTAAGCGGGAAGCGGGAAGCGGGAAGCGCCGCGGGAGGCGATGACATACGGGAGCACCCCGTTAGTTCTCGCTTCCCGCGGCGCTTCCCGCTTCCCCGCTTCCCGCGTACTTACTCCGAGAGCTTCACCTCGTCCCACAGCGTGTCGAGTTCCGCGAGCGTCGCCTCGCCCATCGTGAGTCCGCGCGCCTTCGCGAGCGCTTCCAATTTCTCGAATCGCGCCACGAACTTCTCGTTCGCGCGGTCGAGCGCCACCGACGCGTGCACGCCGGCGCGGCGCGCGAGATTCACCGCCGCGAACAGCAAGTCGCCGATCTCGAGCTCCAGCGCACGATGTGCCTCGTCGTACACCGGACTCGCG
The DNA here is from genome assembly GCA_963732065.1 of uncultured Gemmatimonadaceae bacterium. Taxonomy (GTDB): domain Bacteria; phylum Gemmatimonadota; class Gemmatimonadetes; order Gemmatimonadales; family Gemmatimonadaceae; genus DATKOH01. Next base: position 454,575 of record CAVSYH010000020.1, read on the forward strand.
TCCACGCCGTCGGTGCGCTGCGCCGGCGGGTGCGCGGTGAGATGCTCGCGCACTTCGGCGAGTTCCTCCTCTACTTTCGCCGCGGGGCCGGCGGTGTCGTTCCAGTCGAAGCCCACGCCGGCGGCGCGTTCCTGAAGGCGGTGCGCGCGGTGCAGGGCGGGGAGCCCCGCCGGAAGTCCCTCGGCGATCGACGCGCGCGACTTGGACTTCATCTTCTCCCACGGCTCGCGCGCGCCGCCGCCATACAGATGCGGATGACGCCGCTTCATCTTCGCGATGAGCGCGCGCGGCACGTCGAGCGCCTGGAACTCGCCGGCGCCTTCCGCGATCACCGCGTGGAAGAGCACTTGCAGCAACAGGTCGCCGAGTTCGTCGCGCATTGGACCGGGGTCGCCCGCGCGGATCGCGTCGTCGAGCTCGTGCGCTTCCTCGATCAGGTACGGCCGCAGCGAGTCGTGCGTCTGCGCGCGGTCCCATTCGCACCGCGCGCGCAGGTCGCGCATCATCGCGAGCGCGTCATCGAATGTCGGATTATCTTCCATCGCTCCTCCTGAGCCGACATACTACCCGTTCGAGCGATGACGCGTCAATGCATACGCACTTGAAACGCGCCTGGGTCGAGATCGACCTCGGCGCGTTGCTGCGGAATGGAGCCGTGATGGCGGCGCGCGGGGCCGCGCTCATCCCCATGGTGAAAGGCGGACGCGTACGGGCTTGGCGCGGTGCGCGTGGCGCGCGCGCTCGATCGGCTCGAGCCATGGGGCTTCGGCGTCGCCACGATCGAGGAGGGCCGTGCACTGCGCGCGGCGGGCATCGACCGGCCCATCATCGTGTTCACGCCCGTGACCGGCTCGGAGCTCGACGACATCCGCGCCGCGCGCCTCACGCCGATCCTCGCGCGCGCCGAAGACATCGCGGCATGGCGCGGCACTGGCGGCGGCGAGTGGCAGCTCTCGATCGATACCGGCATGGGCCGCGACGGCGTGCGCTGGAGCGAGATGTCGAATGTCCTCGCCGAGACCGCGCTCTCCGCTCCGCAGGGCGCGTACACGCATTTCCACTCGTCGGAGGCGGATGCCGCGTCGGTCACGGAGCAGGAACGCCGCTTCGAGACGGCACTCGGCAGCCTGCGCGTTCGGCCGCGGATGCTCCACACCGAGAATTCCGCGGCGCTCGCGCGCCGCGACCGCTCGGCGTGGAGCCATGCGCGCCCCGGCATCTTCCTGTACGGCGTGGGGAGCGGGCTCGCGGTGAGAGTCGCGCCCGAGCCGGTCGTGAGCGTGCGCGCCCGCATCGTAGCGCTGCGCACGCGTGTCCGCGGGCGATACCGTGAGCTACGACGCCACCTGGCGCGCGGGCGGCGAGCGCACGATCGCGACCGCCGCGATCGGATACGCCGATGGCTACCGCCGCGCGTTCAGCGGACAAGGGCGCAGCGCTGCTGGGCGGCCGCCGCGTGTCGGTGGCGGGCGTGGTCACGATGGACATGACAATGCTCGATGTCACCGGCGTCCCGTGCGCGGTGGGCGATGTCGCGACGTTCATCGGGCGCGATGGCGCGAGCCTGATCACCGTGGAGGATGCCGCGGCGCTGGGCGGCGCTCTCGCCGTACGAATTGCTCACGGGACTCGGCCAGCGCCTCGAGCACAGCTACCGCGAGGCGCCATAGTGCGCCGCGCGGCGATCGTCGTGCTCGACGGCGTGGGCATCGGCGAGGCGCCCGACGCCGCAGCCTACGGCGACCAGGGCAGCGACACGCTCGGCAATATCGCGCGCGCGGTGGGCGGGCTCGACCTGCCCAACCTCGCCGCGGCGGGCCTCGGCCACATCAAACCGATCGCGGGAGTGCCCGCGGTGGATCATCCGCGCGGCGCGTGGGGATCCATGACGCCCCGGTCGCACGGGAAGGACAGCACCACGGGTCACTGGGAGATCGCCGGCCTCGAGCTCGCGCGCGCGTTCCCGACGTTCGCCGGCGGATTCCCGCCGGAGGTGATCGCGGAGTTCGAGCAGCCGCACCGGGCGCGGTGTGCTCGCAAACGTCGCGGCGAGCGGCACCGAGATCCTCGCAGCGATTCGGCGCAGAGCACGAACGCACCGGCAAGTGGATCGTCTACACGTCGGCCGACTCCGTTTTCCAGGTGGCGGCGCATGAGCGGGTCGTGCCGCTCGCTGAGCTCTATCGCGCCTGCGAGACCGCGCGGGCCATGCTCACCGCGCCGGTCGATGTGTCGCGCGTGATCGCCCGCCCGTTCACCGGAGCGGCGGGCGCGTACGTTCGCACGGCCAACCGGCGGGACTTCTCGATCGCGCCACCGGGTGAGACGCTGCTCGACGCGCTGGCGGCTGCCGGGATCCCCCGCGCCGGGGTCGGCAAGGTGGACGATCTCTTCGCGGGGCGGGGCATCACTTCGCGCCATACGGCTTCGAACGCCGAAGGCGTGCGGGCGATCTCCGACGCACTTCTTTCGATGGAGAGTGGGTTCCTGTTCGCCAACCTAGTAGATTTCGACCAGCTCTGGGGGCACCGGAACGACGTAGCGGGGTTCTATGAGGGACTCCGCGCGTTTGACCGCGCCCTCCCATCGCTGGTGCAGCTGCTTCGCGAGGATGATTTGTTCTTTCTGACGGCCGACCACGGCAACGATCCCACCACTCCGACAAGCGATCACGCGCGCGAGCGCGTACCGCTGCTCGCGCTCGGGCCGCGCGTGCGCGCGGTCTCGCTGGGCGCGCGCACGACCTTCGCGGACCTGGGTGCGACGGTCGCGGAGTGGCTTGGGTTGTCGTTCCGCGGCACGGGCACCTCGTTCCTCGCGCCGCTCGTGGGCGCGTGACGGCGGATCCGGGGCTCGACCGTTTGCGCGAGGCGGCATCGAAAGCGATGCGCGCCGCGTATGCGCCGTACTCGGGCTTCCGCGTGGGTGCGGCGCTCGAGGCGCGCGACGGGTCGGTGTTCGCGGGCTGCAACGTCGAGAACGCGAGCTGGCCCGCGGGGATCTGCGCGGAGCGCGGAGCGGTGGCGGCGGCCGTCGCGTCGGGCGCGCGGCAATTCGCGCGGATCATGATCGTCACGGAGGCCTCGTCGGCCACGCCGCCGTGCGGGATCTGCCGGCAAGTGCTGGGCGAGCTGGCGCCCGAACTCGAAGTGATCAGTTGCACCCTTGCCGGGTCGGAGGCGCGCTGGAAGCTGGCGGCACTCCTCCCGCATCCATTCACCGCCGCATCGCTGGGTCGCGCGTGATCCCGGCCATCCTACCGTTCGTTCCGGAGAGTCTGTCTTGTTGAGTAGATCTCATTCGCTGGCGGTCCTCGCGATCGCCGCCTTGGCCTTGGGTGCCTGTCAGGAGAAGCTGACCGGGGGGAATGCGTGCCCGTCGCTGTGCACCGAGCAGACCGTCGGCTTCGTCGATACCGTGTTCACGGCGGATCAAGTGATCGACACGATGGTCACGCTGCCCGGGCTCCCATCGATCGGCACGGAACCCGGCATCCTGCTCGCGCGGTATGCGCAGAACGGTGATTCGGTCGTCTCCGTCGGCGTGTTCCGCTTCGACTCGATCAACCGGAGCTACCTGCCGGCCGATACCGCTTCGCCTCCCGTCCCGTTGACGTCGGCCGACTCGTCGTTCCTCTCGATCACCGTCACCGGCGCGCTCGATACGATCAATGTGCAGGACACGGTCGTGTTCACCGCGTACAACGTGTACGCGAACGTGCCCTACCTCGACACGGGCGTCGTGCACGCCAAGTTCTTGGGCACGCCGATCGGCACGGTGAGCGTGCCGCGCGATTCCGTCACCGGGATCCTGAAGATCCCGATCGATACGTTGTTGGTCACGCAGGCCATCCTGACGAACACTCCCGTGAACATCGGGATCAGCGTGTCGAGCAAGAAGAGGGTGAATCTCACGGTGCTCGCCTCCGAGGGCACGCCGAACGGCGATGGGGAGGCGGTGCTGAACTATCGCGGCATTGCGGATACGCTGAAGGAAGGGTTCCGGGTATTCCTGAACACGCAGGTCACGACGTTCGGGCCGCCCATCTCCGCGATGCGCGATTACCAGATGAGCTTCCAGGGATCGCCGCCCTATCCGGCCGGCGTCCTTGCGGTGGGAGGGCTGCCGAGCAATCGCGTGCTCGTGCGCTTCAAGTTCCCGTCGTGGCTGATCGACTCGACCACCACGGTGGTCCGCGCCGATCTCATCCTGAATCAGCAGCCATTCCCGGCTTTCCGCGTCGACAGCGACTCGGTCACGATGAACGGCTGGCCCGTCACCGCGAGCCCGGCGGTCACGGATCTGGTGAAGATCGGCACGATCATCGGCACCAGCTCGCTCGTGAGCCTGCGACAGGCGTTCCTGCCTCCGTACGGCACCGGTGTCGATACGGTCTCGCTGATCCGTGAAGGCGTCGGGACCATCCCGGCGTTCCTCACGATGTTCTCGTACTGGAAGTTCCAGGGCGACCAGACGCAGCGTGCCATCGTGCTCGCGCTCGCATCCGAGGGCACGGAACCACGCGAGCTCTGGTTCTACGGCGCCTCCGCATCTCCGGCACTGCGGCCAAAGGTGCACGTGAGCTATGTCCCGCACTCTGTGATCGGTCTCCCGTGAAGCGATATCGTGTTGTATTGACCGCGCTGGTCGTTGCCGGCGCGGCCAGCGCCGCCGCGCAGGGGACGCTGAGCACGCAGGGCTACGGCTATCCGGCGGGTCCGCTCTCCACGCGCGCGCTCACGCTGGGCGGGTCGGTGAGCGAGCTCGATCCCATCAGCGCGGTGAACCCGGCGGCGCTCACCACGTGGGGGCGTTCGGGACTCTATGGCCAATTCGGTCCGGAGTTCCGCACGGTGACCGCGAACGGCACGAACGATGAGTCGACGGTCATTCGGTTCCCGCTCTTCGCGGGTGCGCTGGCCGTGAACGAGCGCCTCATCTTCGGCGTCTCGTTCTCGAATCTGCTGGACCGCACCTGGCAAACCGAGGTGAAGGGCTACTATCCGGTCGGCGGCGGCGACAGCGTATCGTACGATCAGCTGTTCAGCTCGAGGGGCGCGATCACGAATGGCCGGTTCGCCGGCGCGTACCGTCTCACGAACACGCTGCGGATCGGCTTCGGATTCCATTTCTACACCGGGCAAACGACGCTCGGCATCATCGAGACGTTCGGCGACTCGACGTTCGCGGGGTTCAGCCAAGCGACCGTCGTGAACCTCTCGGGCACCGGCTATAGCGGAGGCCTCGCCTGGAGTCCGATCACCACGGTGGCGATCGGTGTGTCGGGCGAGCTGGGCGGCGTGATGCGCGCGCGCCGGAACGATACGCTCGTGACCAACGCTCATGTTCCCGATCGCGCCGGCGTGAGCATTCTCTGGGCAGGCATCACCGGCATCAGCGTCTCCGCCGACGCGGAGTGGACCCAATGGTCGGCGATGAACGGGCTCGCCCAGAGCCCGGTGCTCGCGGTGGACACGTGGGATTACGGGGTCGGCGCCGAGATCAAGATCGGCGAACTCTCCGGCAATGGTGTGCCGCTCCGATTCGGGTATCGCGTGCGCGGACTACCCTTCCAAGCCGATTCGGCGAATGTCACCGAGAGAGTCTTCTCGTTCGGCGGCGGCATCCCGCTCGCGCAGAACCGCGCGCGCATCGACATCGGGGTCCTCCATTCGTCGCGCAGTGCGGACCTGCCGGTGAAGGAGAGCGCGTGGACCCTCAGCATCGGCATCCTCGTCCGCCCGTAGGCCCGTGACCGATCGCGCCGAACGCTCGCCCCTGATCCTCGTGGCGGATGACGTGCCGGCCAACGTCGCCGCGCTCGAGGATCAGCTCACCACGCTCGGCTACCGCGTCGTGAGCGCGGTGGACGGCCCGGGAGCGCTCGCCGCGTGCCAATCGCAGCGTCCCGACCTGTGCATCCTCAATGTCTCGATGCCGCCGGGTTCGCTCGAGTGCGACGCGCGTGACACCGGATTCGAAGTGTGCCGGCGCATCAAGCGCGATCCGCGCACCGCGCGCATTCCCGTGATCTTCGTCACGGCGCTCAACGACACCAGCGACCGCGTGAAGGCGATCGAAGCCGGCGGCGACGATTTCCTGAGCAAGCCGCACAGCCGCCAGGTGCTGAGCGCGCGCGTGCGGTCGTTGCTGCGCCTCAAGTTCGCGACGGAGGCGCTCGAAGAGAGCTACGCGCGGCTCCGTGAACTCGAGCAGGTGCGCGATGACCTCATGAAGATGATCGTGCACGATCTCAAGACGCCGCTCGCGAGCGTCCTCGCGTCGCTCGAGATGGTGCTCGACAACGATTTCGGCCCGGTCACGGAAGAGCAGCGCCGCGCGCTCGGCGATGCCGAGTCGCGTGCCGAGGAGCTGCTCGCGCTCATCGAGGATCTCTTGGAGGTGGCGCGCATCGAGGAGACGTCACTCGCCCTCGAGCGCCGCCCGGTCGCCCCGGGCGCGCTGCTCACCGAGATCGCCCACGAATGGGGCGCGCGATTCCAGCGCGCGCACACCACGGCGAGCGTCACCGCCGCGGATGATGCGCCGGTGTTCGAGGCCGACCGGGCGCTGCTCAAGCGCGTCTTCGGCAACCTGATCCAGAATGCCATCATGCACGGCGGTGAGCGCGTGACGCTCTCGCTCAGCGCCGAGCGCGACGCCGGCGATGGCGTGCTGTTCACCGTTGCCGACGACGGCCCGGGCATCCCGGTGGAATTCCACGAGTCGATCTTCCGGAAGTTCGAGCGGGTGCGGAAGGCCGACGCGCCGCGCGTGCGGAGCTCCGGGCTCGGCCTCACCTTCTGCAAGCTGGTGGTGGAAGCGCATGGCGGGCGGATCTGGGTGGAGAGCGTCGAAGGCAAGGGCAGCCGCTTCTTCATCGCACTGCCACCGGGCGCCGGCTCGTCCGCCGCGTGAGAGTCTTCCTGGCGACCCACGGCTGCCGGGCGAACCAGTACGACAGCGCGGCCGTTCGCGCGATGCTGGAGAGCGAGGGGCACGAGATCGCGACGGCGCCCGATCGCGCCGAGATGGCGGTGTTCAACTCGTGCGCCGTGACCGCGGACGCCGTCGCTGACCTGCGCCAAGGAGTGCGGCGCGCGGCGCGCCGCAATCCGGCGCTGCGCACGGTGGTGATGGGTTGCGCGGCGGCGCTCGACCGCGGCGAGATCGCGGCGCTGCCCACGGTGCGCGACGTCATCGGTGGTGCGCCAATGGATGCGATCGCCGCCGCGCTCGGACTCACGCCCGCGGCGGCGACGGTGCGCGCGGCGGAACAGACCGGCGTGCGCGCGCTGCTCCGCATCCAGGATGGGTGCGACGAGCACTGCACCTTCTGCGCGACGACGATGGCGCGCGGCGCGGCGCGCTCGCGCGCGATGAACGAACTCGTCGTCGAAGCGTCGCGGCTCGCCGAGCATCACGCCGAGATCGTGCTCACCGGTATTCACATCGGACAGTACGGACGCGACCTCGACTCGTCGCTCGGCGAGTTGCTCGAGACGCCTCGTCGTGCGTGTGAACACCGTGCGCTTCCGGCTCTCGTCGGTGGAAGCGAGCGAAGTGGATGACCGGCTCGCCGACTTGCTCGCCGGCGACGCACGGCGCGTCGCGCCGTGGCTGCACGCGCCGCTGCAATCGGGATCGGACCGGGTGCTGACGCGGATGGGGCGGCATTGGTATACCGCCGCGAGCTACGCGGCCGCCGTGGAGCGCCTCGCGGCGCGCACGCCGCTGCTCGGGCTCGGCGCCGACATCATCGCCGGCTTCCCCGGCGAGAGCGACTGCCGATCACGACGCGACGATCGCGCTCGTGTCGCAATTGCCTTTCACGGCGCTCCACGTGTTCCCATACTCGGAGCGACCGGGGACGGCCGCCGAGCGCCTCGGCGGCGTCGTGCCGCGGCCGACCGCGATCCGCCGCGCCGCGGAGTTGCGCGCGCTCGGCGAGCGGAAGGCGGCGGCACATCGTGCCTCGCGCATCGGCGGCGCGGCGGACGTGGTGGTGCTCGCGGGCGCGTCGCGCCGGGAGGGGCTCACCGAGGATCACCTCACCGTGCGTCTTCGCGACGAGTCGCTGGCGCGCGGCGCCCGCGTGCGAGCGCGGCTGGAAGGCGAGCCCGGAGACACGACTCTGTTCGCCCGCACCGGGGCGGAGTAGCTTTCCGCATGGCCGAGCGCGGCGGGACCGTCTACATCGAGACGTACGGATGCCAGATGAACGTGAGCGATTCCGAGCTGATGCTCGGCCGTCTCGCGGAGGATGGGTTTCGTGCCGGTGGACGGCCCGGATGGCGCCGACGTTATCCTCGTGAACACGTGCGCGATCCGCGATCACGCCGAACAGCGGGTGTTCGGCCGCATCGGCGAGCTCAAGCGGCATATGACCGAGCATACCGTGCTGCGGCGTGACCGGCTGCATGGCGCAGCGCCTCGGCCCCGCGCTCCTCGAGCGCGCGTCGCACGTGGACCTCGTCGTGGGACCCGACGGCTATCGCGCGCTGCCCGCGCTCATCGCCGGTGCGCGTGAGGGCCGTCGCGCGGCGAACGTGGAATTCGACATCGAAGAGCATTACGAGGATTTCAGCGCGCGGCGATTCGAGGGCGTGCGCGCATGGGTGCCGGTGCAGCGTGGCTGCGACTACAAGTGCACGTACTGCATCGTGCCGACGACGCGCGGCCCGGAACGCAGCCGCCGGCTGGCGGACGTCGTGCGCGAGGCGCATGAGATCGCGGCGCAGGGGATCACCGAGATCACGCTGCTCGGCCAGACGGTGAACTCGTACCACGATGGCGAGCACGAGTTCGGCGCGCTGCTGCGCGCGGTCGGCGCGGTGAGCGGGATCCGCCGCGCTGCGGTTCACGAGCCCGCACCCCAACGATTTCTCCGAGCGCAGTGCTCGCCGCGATGGCGGAGACGCCTGCGGTCTGCGAGCACGTGCATCTGCCCATGCAGTCGGGCAGCGATCGCACGCTCAAGCGCATGCTGCGCCGTTACACGCGCGACGAATACTTCGCGTGCGCCGAGCGGCTGCGCGCGGCGATCCCCGGATTGGCGCTGAGCACCGATGTGATCGTCGGATTCCCCGGGCGAGACCGACGACGATTTCGAGGAGACGCTGTCCGCGGTGCGTGCGCTCGGGTTCGACGATGCGTACACGTTCAAGTTCTCGCTGCGCGAAGGAACGCCCGCCGAGCGGCTTCCCGCGTCGCTGACCGTGCCCGACGACGTCGCGAGCGAGCGCCTCGATCGCCTGATCGCCGCTGCAGCGCGAACTGACGCGCGCGCGCAGCCGGGCGCTGCTCGGCACGCGGCATGAAGTGCTGATCGAGAAGAGCGCGCGCCGCGGCGGCCTGCTGCAGGGGCGCACGCGGCGGCACCAGACCGTGCTCGTCGCCGGCGACGTATCGCTCATCGGCAGCTACCTCACCGTGGAGCTCACCGGCACCACCGGGCTCGACCTTCACGGGCGCGCCGGTCTCCGCGCGCGCGGCACTGCCGATGGCCGGATGAAGAATCTCCTCGAGGGCTCCATTCGCGAGCTGTACCGCGAGCTGCGCGAGAATTTCCCGGAAGCCTGCCGCTGCGAGCGTTGCGAGAGCGACGCGATCACGTTCGCGCTCAACCATCTCCATCCGCGCTATACCGTGGAGGAGAACCCCGGCCGGACGCTCGTTGCGGTGGACCTGCAGCGCGAGGGGACGCGCGCCGAGCTCGCCGTCACGGTGATCGAATGCGATCAAGCTTGTGGCGATGAATCCGCGGCACCCGCGCGCGCCGCGCGCGGCGGAGTGATCGGGACCTCCGCGCAACCGTAGGATGGCGGGCCGCGCCAGGGCGCGGCGCATGCTGGGGGATCGAGACTCGGGCGCCGCGCGCGCCGCCCCATGCCCCTCATCGCGTACGCCGTCGCGTCATTTGCGGCGGGACTTCTGCTCGGGTTCGCCGATCTGCCATTCGCCGGCGCGGTATGCGCCGGAACGCTCGCGGTGGCGGGCTTGCTGGGCGGGCGTCGCGCGCTGGTTGCGTTCGGCGCGCTGGTCGCGGCGGGCATCCTCGTGGCCGGCGCGAGCGACGGGGCGCGCGAGCAATGCGTGCGCCGCATCGTGGCCGCGACCGAATGGCGCGTCGTGCTCGATGATGATGCGTCGCCGGGCGCGTTCGTCGGCGGTGAGGCGTCGGTCGAAGGGTGCACCGTGCGCGCGGCGCTCTCCGTGGTTCGTGGCAATGCACGCGCCGGCGAAGCAGTAGTCGTGCGCGGCGAAGCCATGCGAGCGCCGCGAGGGGTGCGTATCGCGCACGCGACCCTCGCGCCGGATGAGGGTGGCTCGCCGCTGATCCGCGCGCGCGCCGATGCTGGCGCGCGCATCGACGCGATATTCGGCGCCGACGCGCCAATGGTGCGTGCGCTCCTCATCGCCGACCAGCGGGCGATCGATCCGGCGATCCGCGACCGCTTCGCGGCGGCCGGCATCGTACACATGCTCTCGATCTCGGGACTGCACGTGGCGATCATCGCCGCCGCGGTGCGGCTGCTCTTCCTCGCGCTGCGCCTGCGGAGCGGCGCCGGCGCACCGCCGCGACGCTCGCCGTTCTCGCGCTCTATCTCGCGGTGATCGGCGCGCCGCCGCCCGCGCTCCGATCCGGCGTGATGCTCGGCGCCGCCGCGCTCACCCGGCAGCTGCAGCGTCCCGTGTCGGCCTGGGCGGTGCTCGCGCTCGGCGCCGCCGCGCCGCTGGTTGATCCGCGGACCGTCACCGACCTCGGCTACCAGCTCAGCGTGTTGGGCATGGCGAGCTTGATCGCCGGCGGCAACCTGGCGAAAAAGTGGTGCGCGAAGCTCGACGGCTGGCGCGCCACGATCGCGGCGGTCGCGATCATCTCGACCATCGCGACGGTCGCGAGCGCCCCGCTCGTGGCGTGGTACTTCGGGCGCGTGAGCGTGATCGCGCCGCTCACGAACGTGCTCGCCACGCCGGTGGTCGGCGTGCTGCAGCCCACGCTCTTCCTGGCGCTGGCGCTGTCGCCGTGGCCCGCGGGCGCGCGATTCGTTGCGGGCGCGGCGCATCCGATGCTCGGGGCGTTCGGGGCGATCGCATCCGCGGGCGCGGCTGTTCCCGGCGCGAGCGTGCACGTCGCACCGACGCTCGCGGCGGCGATGCTCTTCGGTGTGGCGGCACTCGCGCTGCTCGTCGCCTGCGCCAGTCATTTTCCCGAGCGGGCGCTGATCGCCGGTCTCGCGGCGCTCGCCGCGGCGGTGTGGGCGCCCGACGTGCTCGCGCCACCGCGCGGCATGGAACTGCACGTGATCGATGTAGGGCAGGGCGACGCGGTGGCCGTGCGCACGCCGCGCGGCCGCTGGATCCTCACCGATGCGGGTCGCGCGTGGAATGGCGGCGACGCGGGTCGCAGCACGGTCGTGCCGTATCTCCGGCGCTACGGTGGCGCGGTGGCGCTCTTCGTGCTCACGCATCCGCACGCCGACCACGCGGGCGGCGCCGCCACGGTGATGCGCGCGCTCCATCCGTCGGCGTATTGGGACGGCGCCTACGCCGGCACGAGCGATCCCTATCGCGCGTCGCTCGCGGCCGCCGACAGCGGCGGCGTTCCCTGGCAGCGCGCGCGCCCCGGCGACACGCTCTCGGTGGACGGCGTCACGCTGCGTGTGCTCGCCCCCGATTCGCTCTGGATGTCGGGGCTGCGCGACCCGAACGCGGCGAGTGTCGTCACGCTCGTGGAATACCGTGACGTGCGCTTCCTGCTCACCGGCGACGCGGAGGCGGGTGAGGAAGAGCGACTCGTGGAGCGCTACGGCGCCGCGCTGCATGCCGCGGTGCTCAAGGTCGCGCATCACGGCAGCAAGACGAGCAGCACGCCCGGATTCCTGGACGCGGTCCATCCCCGGCTCGCGATCATCTCGGTGGGCGCCGGCAACTCCTACGGTCATCCGAGCGCCGAGACGCTCGCCGCGCTCGCACGCGCGGGCGTGGCCGTGATGCGGACCGATCGCGCCGGAACCATCGTCGTGCGCACCGACGGCCATCGCGTCGTCGTCGCCGACTCGCTTGGAGACTGGACCCTTCCCGCGGATCCGTGATCGCGCCCTTGCAGTATCCATCGCGGAGGGGGAAATTCCGCACGCCGGCGACAGCCGACACTCGACAGCCAAGACCCGTCCTCCGCCCCCAAGAGCGTGGTCAACCACACCAGCACGTCGGTCGTCACGATCGAGCGCTTCATCATCGAGCAGGAGCGCCTCCACCCCGAGGCCACCGGCGAACTGTCGGGCATCCTGTACGACATGGCGCTCGCCGCGAAGATGATCGCGAACAAAGTGCGCAGCGCGGGGCTGGTCGATGTCCTCGGCTCGGCGGACACCGAGAACGTGCAGGGCGAAGTCCAGCAGAAGCTCGACGTGATCGCCAACGAGATCGTGGTGAAAGCGATGGACCACGCCGGCCGCCTCTGCGCCATGGCGAGCGAAGAGGAGCCGGAGATCATCCAGATCCCCGAGGGATTCCGCCTTGGGAAATACCTGCTGATGTTCGATCCGCTCGACGGTTCGTCCAACATCGACGTGAACGTGCCGGTGGGCACGATCTTCTCCGTCGTGAAGAAGATCACGCGCGGCGTGCGTGGCGAGCTCGAGGATCTCCTGCAGCCGGGCCGCCGCCAGGTCGCGGCGGGCTATGTGATCTACGGATCGAGCACGATGCTCGTGTACACCACGGGGCAGGGCGTCCACGGGTTCACGCTCGATCCAGCGATCGGCGAGTTCCTGCTCTCGCATCCCGAACATCAAGGTGCCGGCCACGGGACGCTATCTGTCGGTGAACGATTCGTACGAGCCGCTCTGGGATCCACGCGTGCAGACGCTCATGCGCCAGTACCGCGGCCTCGAGGGCGGGCGCAAGCCGCTCAACGTGCGCTATGTGGGTAGTCTCGTGGCGGATATCCACCGCAATCTGCTCGGCGGCGGCGTGTTCGCGTATCCGGCGAACACGAAATCGCCGAAGGGGAAGCTGCGGCTGCTCTACGAGGCGAATCCGCTCGCGTTCATCGTGGAGCAGGCGGGCGGCGCGGCGTCCGACGGCACGCGGCGCATCATGGACATCGCACCCACCGAGCTGCACCAGCGCACGCCGCTGTTCATCGGCAACAGCGACGAGGTCGCGATGGCGGCCACCGCGCTCGCGGGCGCCTAGCGGCGCTGCGATGGTGCGCTTCGGCGCACATCGCCACGGATCATGGCCGACGAACGCCGCACTCCCTCCGGGATCCCGATCGCGCCGGTGTATCGACCCACCGACGGGATCGCGCCCGGCGCGTACTCCGACCAGCTCGGGGACCCGGGGCGATTCCCGTTCACGCGCGGCGTGCAGGAATCGATGTACCGCGGCCGCCTCTGGACGATGCGTCAGTATGCCGGCTTCGGCACCGCCGCCGAAACGAATGAGCGTTTCCGACTGTTGCTCGACGCAGGACAGACGGGGCTCTCCGTCGCGTTCGATCTTCCGACGCAGATGGGACTCGATTCCGATTCGCCGCGCGCGCAGGGCGAAGTAGGCCGCGTCGGCGTCGCGATCGACACGGTAGAGGACATGCACGCGCTGCTCAAGGACATTCCGCTGGACAAGGTGTCCACCTCGATGACGATCAACGCGACGGCGGCCACGCTGCTCGCGATGTACATCGTGGCGGCCGAGGAGCGCGGGATCGCGCGCGACAAGCTCAGCGGAACGATCCAGAACGACATTCTCAAGGAGTACATCGCGCGCGGCACGTACGTGTATCCCCCGGGGCCGAGTCTCGATCTCATCACCGGACCTGTTCCGGTTCTGCGCGGCCGAGGTGCCGCAGTGGAATCCGATCTCGATCAGCGGCTATCACATCCGCGAGGCGGGCGCGACGGCGGTGCAGGAGCTCGCGTTCACCTTCGCCAATTTCGTGGAGTACGCGACGCGCGCCGTCGCGGCCGGCCTCCCGGTCAACGTGTTCGCGCCGCGGCTCTCGTTCTTCTTCGCGGCGCACAGCGATCTCTTCGAGGAGGCCGCGAAGTTCCGCGCCGCGCGCCGGATGTACGCGCGATTGATGCGCGACCGGTTCGGCGCCTCCGACGCGAGCGCGCGGCTGCGCTTCCACACGCAGACGGGGGGCGTGACCCTCACCGCGCAGCAGCCGCTGAACAACGTGGTGCGCGTCGCGGTGCAGACGCTCGCCGCCGTACTCGGCGGCACGCAATCGCTGCACACGAACGGCTATGACGAGGCGCTCGCGCTCCCCACGGCCGACGCGGCGACGCTCGCGCTGCGCACGCAGCAGATCGTCGCGTACGAGAGCGGCGTTGCGGCCACCGTCGATCCGCTCGCCGGTAGCTACTACGTGGAGCACCTCACCGACGAACTCGAGCGCGCGGCGATGACGCTCTTGGCCGAGGTGGACAAGCTGGGCGGGGCGGAGCGGGCGATCGAGATGGGATTCATCCAGGAGGAGATCGGCCGAAGCGCGTACGAGCACCAGAAGCGAGTGGAGGCCGGCGAGAACGTCGTGGTGGGCGTGAACAAGTTCGGCGATGGCGAGGCGCCGCCCGTGATCCCGGCGCCCGATTTCTCCAAACTCGCGCGCGAGCAGGTGGAGCGCGTGCGCGCCGTGCGCGCGAAACGCGACGCGAGAGCCGCCGCGCAGGCGCTCGAGGCGCTGAAGTCCGCCGCCGCGAAGCCCGCGCAACGGCCGCGAATCCTTGATGCCCCTGATCATCGCCGCCGTCCGCGCCCGCACCACGCTCGGCGAGATCTCGGACGCGTTCGTGAGCGCATGGGGCGTCCACCGCGCACCTCCTGAGTCATCTCGCCGCCGTTGAGTAGAGCGCTCGCCGCGGCTAGCTTTAGTAGTTGTTCTCTCCCTCGCGATAGAGCTCGCATGCCGACATACGAGTACGCCTGTCCCCGCGGCCACCGCTTCGAGCGGTTCGTCCGCAAGATCAGCGACGCCGAAGCCGCCCCTGCCTGTCCGGAGTGCGGTGAGATCGCGTCGCGCCTGATCTCGGGCGCGGGGCTCGTCTTCAAGGGGTCGGGTTTCTACATCACCGATTACGGCAAGGACGGCAAGAAGAAGCAGGAGACTGCGGCGCCCAAGAGCGAGAGCGGCAAGAGCGAGGGGAGCGCGCCCGCATCGCCCGCGCCGGGCGCGTCGCCGGAGACGAAGCCCGCGAACCCCGCGCCGTCGAAGCCCAAGGGCGGGGAATGACCCCGCGCGACACGATCCACGCCGCGCTGGTGAAGGCGGCTCGCGCGCTCGGCGCGCCGGAGCCCATCGATCCGCTCATGGAGCGTCCGCGCGACGCCGCGCACGGCCATTGGTCCAGCAACGTCGCGATGACGCTCGCGAAGCCGCTGCGCCGCAAGCCGCGCGAGCTCGCCGACGCGATCGTCGCGTCGCTCGATCTCGCCGCCGCCGGCGTGGAGAAGGTGGAGATCGCCGGCCCGGGGTTCATCAATTTCCATCTCGTGCCCGCGGCCAACGCGAGCGGCCTCGCCGAGCTCATCGCGGATGGCGACCGCTTCGGCCATTCGGAGAATGGCGCCGGCAAGCCCGTGAACGTGGAGTTCGTGAGCGCGAATCCCACGGGACCGCTTCATGTGGGACACGGCCGCCAGGCCGCCCTCGGCGACGCGATCTCGCGCCTGCTCGAGAGCGCGGGCTGGAAGGTGTCGCGCGAGTATTACTACAACGACGCCGGCGTCCAGATCGCGAATCTCGGACTCAGCGTGCAGGCGCGCCTCGCGCAGGCGGCTGGTCGCGATGTGGCCGTGCCCGAGGGCGGCTACCAGGGCGAATACGTCGCGGAGATCGCGGCGCGATACGTCGCGGCGCACGCCAAGGACGCGGCCGGCGCCGACGTCGCCGCGATCACCGCATTCGCGGTCGCGGAGCTGCGCAAGGAACAGGATCTGGACCTCCAGGCGTTCGGCATCGGCTTCGACACGTATTTCCTCGAGAGCTCGCTCTACTCGGGCGGCCAGGTGGAGCAGACGGTGAAGGCGCTCGTGGACGCCGGCCACACGTACGCGCATGACGGCGCCGTGTGGCTGCGCACCACCCAGTTCGGCGACGACAAGGATCGCGTGATGCGCAAGAAGGACGGCACGTACACGTACTTCCTGCCCGACGTCGCGTATCACGTCACCAAGTGGCGCCGCGGCTTCAAGCGCGCGATCGATGTCCAGGGCTCCGATCACCACAGCACGGTCACGCGCGTGCGCGCCGGGCTGCAGGCGCTCGCGCTCGGCATCCCGCCGGGCTATCCCGAATACGTGCTGCACCAGATGGTGACGTTGATGCGCGGCGGCGAAGAGGTGAAGTTCTCCAAGCGGTCGGGGAACATCGTGACGGTGCGCGAGCTGATCGACGAGGTCGGCCGCGACGCGACGCGCTATTTCTTCCTGATGCGCAAGGCGGATTCTTCGCTCGTGTTCGACATCGACCTCGCGCGCTCGCAATCGGAGGACAATCCCGTGTACTACGTGCAGATGGCGCACGCGCGCATGTCGGGCATCTTCCGCGCGGGCGCGATCGCGCCCGAGTCCGTCACCGGCGTCGGGCGTGGACCTCGGCGTGCTCGCTGCGCCCGAGGAGCAGGCGCTCATCGCCGCGCTGCTCGATTTCCCCGATCTCGTGTCGGGCGCCGTCGGCGCGCTCGAGCCGCACCGCATCGCCGGGTATCTCCACGACACGGCCGCGCTCGTGCATGCGTGGTATCACAAGCACCACGTGCTCGACGAACCCGAGCCGGTCACGCGCGCCCGCCTCGTGCTCGCGCGCGCCGCGCGCCAGGTGCTGCGCAACGGCCTCGCGCTGCTGGGCATCTCGGCACCGGATCGCATGTGACGGTGCTCGTCGTGGGTTCGGTGGCGCTCGACTCGGTCGAGACGCCCTTCGGCCGCGCCGACAACGTGCTCGGCGGCTCGGCCACTTTCTTCGCCGCTTCGGCGAGCCACTTCGCGCCGGTGCAACTCGTGGGCGTCGTGGGCGCCGACTTCCCGCTCGACCAACTCAAGCCTCTCGAGCAGCGCGGGGTGGACCTGGGCGGCCTCGAGCACGCCGAGGGCGAGAGCTTTCGCTGGCGCGGCCGCTACCGCCACGACCTGAACACCGCGGAGACGCTCGAGACGCGGCTCGGCGTGTTCTCGCATTTCCGGCCGAAGATCCCGCCGCAATTCCGCCGCGCGCCGTTCGTCTTCCTCGGCAACATCGATCCGCGACTGCAGCTCGACGTGCTGCAGCAGGTCGAGAAGCCGCGGCTGGTGGCGTGCGACACGATGAATTTCTGGATCGAGAGCCGGCGCGCCGATCTCATCGCGCTGCTCGCGCACGTGGACATCCTCACCGTGAACGACGCCGAAGCGCGCCAGCTCACGGAGGAAGTGAACCTCGTGCAGAGCGGCGCGCTGGATCATGGCGCGCGGTCCGCGGCACGTCGTGATCAAGAAAGGAGAGAACGGCGCCTTCATGTTCTCCAAGGACAGCGTGTTCTACGCGCCGGCGTATCCGCTCGAGGCGGTGTTCGACCCCACGGGCGCCGGCGATTCGTTCGCGGGCGGGTTCATTGGCTATCTCGCGCGCGCCGGCGATCTGAGCGAGGCGAGTCTGCGGCGCGCGATCGTGTACGGTTCGGCGATGGGCTCGTTCGCCGTCGAGAAGTTCTCGGCCGCGCGCATCTTCGAGGTGTCGATGGCGGAGATCACCGCGCGCGTGAACGAGATCCACAAGCTCGTCGCGTTCGAGCGGGAGGCCGCGGTATGACGGAGCGGCTCGACTACCGTACCGCTGGCGTGGACATCGATGCGGCCGAGGATTCGAAGCACCGCATCGCGCGCCTCGTGGAGAGCACCTTCACGGCCGGCACGCGCGGCAAGTTCGGCGGCTTCGGCGGACTCTTCCGCGTGCCCGAGGGCGCGAAGGCGCCGCTGCTCGTGGCGAGCGCCGATGGCGTGGGCACCAAGATCAAGATCGCGATCGAGACCGAACGCCACGATACGGTCGGGCACGATCTGGTGAACCACTGCACCAACGACATCCTCGTGCAGGGCGCGGCGCCGCTCTTCTTCCTCGACTACGTCGCGTTCGGCGCCCTAGTGCCGAGCGTGGTCGAGGCCGTAGTGCGCGGCGTGGCCGCCGGCTGCCGCGAGAACGGCTGCGCGCTCCTCGGCGGCGAGACGGCCGAGATGCCGGGCGTGTACACGCCGCCCGACTACGATCTCGCCGGCTTCATCGTGGGGCTCGTGGAGGAGCCGAACGTCCTCGGCGCGGAGCGCGTGCGCGAGGGCGACGTGCTCGTCGCGCTCGCGAGTTCGGGGCTGCACACGAACGGCTATTCCTTGGCGCGGCGCATCGTGCGCGACCGGATGAAGCTCGGCTGGGACGCGCCGTTCCCCGACGGCGGCGGCTCGGTGGCGGACGTCCTGCTGGCGGTGCACCGCTCGTATCTCGCGGCGCTGCGCCCGGTGCTCGGGCGCGTGCACGCGATGGCGCATATCACGGGCGGCGGCCTGCCGGGGAACCTCGACCGTGCGCTGCCGGTATCGTTGGATGCCATCGTCGACACCGCGAGCTGGGAGATCCCGTGCGTGTTCCGCGCGCTCGAGCGCGCCGGCGCCGTGGACCGCATGGAGATGTTTCGCGCGTTCAACATGGGAGTCGGGATGGTGGTCATCGCGCCGCCGGATGCAGTGGATGCCGTGCTCGCCGCCGCGGCAAAGGCGGGCGAGCGCGCTTGGGTGTTGGGCCACGTCGCGCCGGGCACTGGCCGGGTGCGGCTCACCTCACAAACGGAGTGATCCTCATGGCCGCTCGACTCGTCAGTTCGCTCGCCGCGCTCACGCTCCTGGCTGCCGTGGCCGCCGCACAGGGTGGCACCGTGAATCCGGCGTGCAGCGATCCGGCGTTCGTCGGCCCGATGCAGGAAGGGGGCAACCCCTGTCAGAAGGCGTACGACATGTTCGGCTACAGCACGCAGCAGTACGCGAACGTGATCGCCGCCGGCAATCCCGAGATCGGGCGCGCCGATGCCGTTGGGGGATTCCCGAAATTCCGCGTCGCGCTGGAACTCAGCTATGCGACGCTCGTGACGCCCGCATTGCGCGAGAGCGGAACGATCGACACGGGGCCCGCCGTATCCGGGACGATCCCGACATCGAGCGCGGACTACATCGCCGCACAGATCAATGGCGCGCTCGGCCTCTTCAACGGATTCGATCTCGGGGGGCTGCGCATCGGCGCGCTGGACGCGATCGCGACCATCAATTTCGTGCCGAGCACGACCGGCGGCGGCTTCACCGTGAGCGCGGACCACAAGGCCTACATCGGCTACGGCGGCCGGTTGGGCGTGCTGCAGGAAGGGAAGGTGATCCCCGCGGTCGGCGTGAGCTACATGATCCGCGATCTGCCGAAAATGAATCTCATCGCGGATGATGTGGTCAACAACACCGTCGCCGTGTCGCAGATGAAGATGAATACCTCGGCATGGAGCGTGACGGTCGGCAAGCACTTCAAGGCGGTGAGTCTCGTGCTGGGCGGCGGTCAGACCAAGTTCGACGCGTCGGGGCTGCTCATGTGGTCGGTGAACGGCGTGAACCCCACGGTGTCGCCTTCGATCTCCGCGACGAGCATGCAGACGGACATTTACGGCGACTTCGGTGTGGATCTCGGGAGCAACGTGCACGTGATGGTCGAATACGGTGCGAGCTCCGGCGGTCAGATCAATACGTTCAACACGTTCGACCCGAGCGCGAATTCCATGCATTCCTACCTCACGGCGGCGATCACGTTTGGGCGGTGAACCGCGGAATGTGAAAGACGGCGGCGATGCCGCGCACATGGCGCTCGCGCTCGAAGCCGCGCGTCGCGGCTGGGGACAGACGGCGCCGAACCCAATGGTCGGCGCCGTCATCGTGCGGGAGGGTCGCGTCGTGGCCGTGGGCTGGCATGCGCGATATGGCGAGGCGCACGCCGAGACGATGGCGCTCGAGCTCGCGGGCGAACGAGCGCGCGGGGCGACGATGTACGTCACGCTCGAACCCTGCACACATCACGGCAAGACGCCGCCCTGCGCCGCGGCGATCGTGCGCGCGGGGCTCGCGCGCGTCGTGATCGCCGCGCGCGATCCGAATCCTGAGGCGGCCGGCGGCGCTGCGCAGCTTCGCGCGGCGGGGATCACGGTGGACATCGGATTGGGCGCGTCGCAGGCGAAGGAGCTCAACGCGCCGTTCTTCAATTCGTTCGCGTCTCGCGCGTCCATGGGTCACGCTCAAGCTCGCGCTCTCCGCGGACGCCGCCATCGCGGGCCCCGCGGGCAGTTCCACGTGGATCACCGGCCCGGCCGCGCGCGCCGAGGCGCACCGGATGCGCGCCGGCAGCGACGCGGTGGCGGTCGGCATCGGCACCGTGCTCGCCGACGATCCGAGGCTCACGGTGCGCGACGCTCCGCCGCCGCGCCGGCCTCCGCTGCGCATCGTATTCGATCGCCACGCGCGGCTGCCGCTCGAGAGCAAGGTCGTGCGATCCGCGCGCGAGGTGCCGGTGATCGTCGTCGCCGAGTCGCCTCCGGCCGTGCGCCGAGCGGCGCTTGAGCGAGCGGGCGTCGAAGTGTTGCTCGCGCCGTCGCTCGAGGGATCGCTGGTGGCCTTGCGGGAGCGGGGCATTCGCTCGATGCTGGTCGAGGGCGGCGCCAAGCTCGCCGCGGCGTTCCTGCAGGCCGCACTCGTCGACCGATTGGTTATCTTTCAGGCGCCCACCGAACTCGGCGATGGCGGGCTGCGCCCATTCGACGCGCTGCCGGCGTCCATGGCACCGAATGCCGCGAACTATCGCGTGGTGACACAGCGCACGTTGGACGAAGATACGATGACCGTTTTCGCCGTGAGGGACCTCCCGTGTTCACCGGATTGATCGACGATGTCGGACTGATCGAGCGCGTCGCGGCCACGCCGGCCGGCGCCGAACTCACGGTCCGCTGCCGCTACGACGACCTCGCGCCCGGCGAGAGCATCGCGCTGAACGGCGCGTGCCTCACCGTGCGCGAGTGCGGTCCGCGGTGGTTCACCGTCGCGGCGGTGGTCACGACGGTCGAGCGCACGAACATCGGCAACTGGAAATCGGGCACGCGCGTGAACCTCGAGCGCGCCCTCAAAGTGGGCGACCGCCTGGGCGGCCACATCGTGCAGGGGCACGTGGACAGTGTTGCCGAGGTCCGGAGGGTCCGCGATGAGGGCGACGCCAGACTTCTCGATCTTTCGTTTCCACTCCCCCTGCTCGATCTGGTCGTGCTCCACGGCTCGGTCGCGATCGATGGCGTGAGCCTCACGGTGAACGCGTTGCCGGCACCGGACGTCGTGCAGGTCGCGCTCATCGACTATACGCTTCGCCGTACGACACTCGGCGGGCTCGCTGCTGGAGACCGCGTGCATGTCGAGGCGGACGTCGTTGCGAAACATGTGCAGCGTCTGATGGCGCCGTTCAGCGCCGGGATGATCTCGTGACCTCGCCCTTCGGCACCGTCGAGCAGGCGATCGCGGACATCCGCGCCGGCAAACTCATCATCGTGGCCGACGATGAGGACCGCGAGAACGAGGGCGACCTCATCGGCGCCGCCGAGCTCATGACGCCGGAGATGGTGAACTTCGTGACCAAGCGCGGGAGCGGCCTGCTGTGCCTCGCGTTGCCGTCCGATCGCTGCGACGCGCTCGGCCTCACCGCCGTCTCCGAGAACAACGTGGACGCCTATCGCACCGCGTACACGGTGAGCATCGATGCGATGCCGCGCCACGGCGTCACCACCGGCATCAGCGCGAGCGACCGCGCGATCACGATCCGCGTGGCGGCGGACCCGTCGACCACCGCGGCCGACATCCGCCACGGCGGCCACATCCAGCCGCTCCGCGCGCGGCGCGGCGGCGTGCTCGAGCGCACGGGGCATACCGAGGCGGCGATCGACCTCGCGCGGCTCGCCGGCTGTCAGCCCGCCGGCGTCGTCTGCGAGATCTTGCGCGATGACAATGGCCAGCCGGCGCGACGCCCCGAGCTCGAAGCGTTCGCCGCCGAGCACAAACTCACGTTCATCACCGTGGCGCAGCTCGTGGCACACCGGCTGCAGAACGAACGCCTCGTGCATCGCGTGGCCGAAGCGCGCCTGCCGACGGAATGGGGCGAGTGGCGGATCATCGGCTACCGGAACGACGTCGACGCGCATGAGCACGTGGCGCTCGTGTTCGGCGATGTCACGGGCGGCGAGGACGTGCTCGCGCGCATGCACTCGCGCTGCCTCACCGGCGACGTGTTCGGCTCGCAGCGCTGCGATTGCGGCTGGCAGCTGCACAGCGCGATGCAGATGATCGCCGAGGCCGGCCGTGGCGTGGTCGTGTACCTCGATCAGGAAGGCCGCGGCATCGGCCTGCTCAACAAACTCCGCGCGTACGCTCTGCAGGATGCGGGCGCCGACACGGTGGAAGCGAACGAGCAGCTCGGCTTCAAGCCCGACCTCCGCAACTACGGGATCGGCGCGCAGATCCTGCTCGATCTCGGCCTCAAGTCCATTCGGCCGATGACGAACAACCCGCGCAAGATCGTGGGCCTCGAAGGCTACGGCCTCGGTGTCGGTGAGCGCGTGCCGATCCGCGCGCCGAGCACGGCCGAGAACAGCGGCTATCTCGCGGCGAAGCAGAGCAAGCTCGGCCACTTGTTGGCGCACTGATGGCCGAGTTCAGCGGCACGCCCACCGGCGCCGGGCGTCGCATCGCCGTGGCCGTGAGCCGGTTCAACGAGACGGTCACGCAGAAGCTGGTGGACGGCGCGCTCGATGCGCTGCTCAAGCACGGCGTGAAGCTCGACGATGTGGATGTGGTGTGGGTGCCCGGCGCATGGGAATTGCCCGCGGCGGCGCGCGCGCTGCTTGCGACGGAGCGCTACGACGCACTCATCGCGCTTGGCGCCGTGATCCGTGGCGAGACGCCGCACTTCGACTACGTGGCCGGCGAAGGCGCGCGCGGTCTGGCCGACGCCGCCGCGATGGCGAACGTGCCGGTCGGCTTCGGGCTGCTCACCTGCGACACCGTTGAGCAAGCGATGGACCGCGCCGGCGGCGCGCACGGCAACAAGGGCTGGGACGCGGCGATCGCGGCGCTCGAGATGGCCGACCTGTTCGACCAGCTCCAGGCGGGCGATGAAGATTGAGACCCGCGCCCGGGCGCGCGCGGTGCAGGCGGTGTACGCATGGGACGTGACCGGCGCGGAATCGCTCGAGCGCGTCGCCGAGCGCCTGTGGGATGACATCGTGGTCACGGGCACGGTGCGCCGTCGCGCCGCGTCGCTGGTGCGCGCGGTGAGCGAGCGCTGCACCGCCATCGACGGACTTCTGCGCGACGTCACCGAGAACTGGCGGCTCGAGCGACTCGGCGCGATCGAGCGCTCGGTGTTGCGCGTGGCCGCGGCGGAACTCGCGATGGAGGAGACGCCGCCCAAAGTGGTGATCCAGGAAGCGGTGCGGCTCACCGAGCGCTTCGGCAGCGAGGCGAGCGCCCGCTTCGTGAACGGGGTGCTCGACGCGCTCGCGCGGCACATGGGGCGGTTGACGTGAGGATCGTCGTCGTCAACTGGAACGATCGTGAGAATCCACATGCCGGCGGCGCCGAGATCCACCTCCACGAGATCTTCGGCCGCCTCGCGGCGCGGGGCCACGCGGTGTCGCTCTTGAGCAGCGGGTGGCCGGGCTGCACGCCGCGCGCCGAGCTCGATGGCATCGACGTGCACCGCGTCGCGGCGCGCTACACGTTCGAATTCCACGCGCGGGCGTACTACCGGCGCGTGCTCGCGCCGGTGAACGCGGATGTCCTCGTGGAGGACATCAACAAGGTGCCGTTGTATACGCCGCGCTGGGGCGCGCGCCGCACGATGGCGCTGGTGCCGCATCTGTTCGGCAGCACCGCGTTCCAGGAAGTGTCGTGGCCGATGGCGGCCATGGTCTGGACGCTGGAGCAGCCGCTCGTGCCGCTCTATCGCGGCATCCCGTTCGAAGCCATCAGCGAGAGCACCGCCGACGATCTCGCGGCGCGCGGTGTGCCGCGCGGCGACGTGCGCGTCATTTATCCCGGCATCGATTCGGCGTTCTACACGCCCGCGCCGAGCGATCGCGCGCCGGAGCCGCTGTTCGTGTACCTCGGCCGGCTCAAGCGATACAAGCGCGTGGACTTGATCATCCGCGCGTTCGCGGCGATGAAGCATCCCACCGCGCGGTTGGCCATCGCGGGCACCGGCGGCCATCGCGGTGAACTCGCGGCATTGGCGCGCTCGCTTGACCTCGACAGTCGCGTGGAGTTTCTTGGATTCGTGTCGGATACGCAGAAGCTCGCGCTGCTGCGCCGCGCGTGGGCGCTCGTGTTCACCTCACCCAAGGAAGGGTGGGGGATCACGAATTTCGAGGCGGCGGCGTGCGGTACGCCCGTGATCGCGTCGGATTCGCCGGGGCTGCGCGAGTCGGTGCGCGATGGCGAGACAGGATTCCTCGTACCGCACGGCGATGTCGCGGCCCTGGCCGCGTCGATGGCGCGCGTCGCGAGCGATCCCGCGCTCGTGGCCTCGCTGGGCGCCAAGGGACGGGTGTTCGCCGAACGGTTCTCGTGGGAACGGGCGGCCGATCAGACGGAAGCGCACCTCGCGGCGATCGCGGGCGCGTAGCTCAACCGGAGATTCACCGTGCGCATCGACTTTCACGCTCACCAAACCCTGATCTCGGATTCCCTCCGTCTGCGCGCGACGCGCGCGATCGCGCGCCTTGCGGAGCGCACACCGCATCCCGTGGACGCGGCCGTGCGCGTCGAGCGCGATGGACCGGAGGTCCACGTCGAAGTGGAGCTTCACGCCAAGCGCCGGCGGCCGCTCGTCGGCACGGCGCACGCCCGGCACGCGGGGCCGGCGTTCACGGCGGCGATCGCGGGGCTCGAGGCGCAGGTGACGAAGGCCCGCACCCGCATCGCGACTCGGCGCACCGCGCGCGCGCGCGCATGAAGCAGCCGTTCACCGTCGGGCGGCTCTTCGAGATGATGCGCGAGCCGCTGCAGCTCGAACTCATCGGCGACGACGCCGGACTCAAGCGCGAGATCAAGAGCAGCGAAGTGTCGAGCCCCGGGCTCGTGCTCGCCGGCTACGTGGAGCGCTTCCCCGCCGACCGCGTCCAGGTGTTCGGCCAGACGGAGATCACCTATCTCGTCGCACTGCCGGAGCACGAGCGCCGCCGGCTGCTCGAGCTGTTCTTCTCCTTCGACGTGCCGTGCGTCGTGGTGACGAAGGGGCAGGCGATCCCCGCCGAGATGCGCGAGCGTGCGTCGCAGCGCGGCGTGCCCATTCTGCGCACCGCGCTCACCACCTCCGATTTCTTCCAGAAGGTGAAGCCGTTCATCGCCGATGAGTTCGCGCCAACCACCACGCTCCACGGCTCGCTCGCCGACATCTACGGCGTCGGCGTGCTCTTCACCGGGCAGAGCGGCATCGGGAAATCCGAGTGCGTGCTCGATCTCGTCGAGCGCGGCCATCGCCTCGTCGCGGACGATCTCGTGATCGCCTCGCGCCGCGGCAGCGACATCATCATCGGGCGCGGCCACGAGAATCAGCGCCACCACATGGAGATCCGCGGCGTGGGCGTGATCGACATCCCGTCGATCTTCGGCGTGCGCGCGGTGCGCCAGCAGAAACGCATCGAGGTCGTGGTGCACCTCGAGGAGTGGGACAAGGCGAAAGGCGCGGACCGCACGGGGCTCGACAGTGCCGTCGCGAATATCCTGGGCGTGGAACTGCCCAAGGCGGTGATCCCGCTCAATCCCGGGAAGAACATCACCGTGGTCGCCGAAGTCGTGGCGATGAACCACTTGCTCAAGTACAGCGGCGTGAACGCGGCCGAGGACTTCAACGACAAGCTCATCGCGCGCATGCGCGCAACGGCCGATCTGCGCCGCTACCTCGCGGAAGACGATGAATGACCGTCCCGCGGCGATCGTGCTCGCGCACGGTACGCTCGCCGATGGCCTCGTGAACGCCGTCGATACGATCAGCGGACGCGGCGGGCGCCTCATGGCCATTTCCAACGAGGGATTGAGCGCCACCGATCTCGCCGCGCGCCTCGTGGCCGCGCTCGATGCCACGGGTGCGCACGTGATCTTCACCGATCTCCCCGCCGGGAGCTGCAACTCCGCGGCGATGCGCGCGATCCATGGTCGCGACGGTGCCGTCGTCGTCATGGGCGCGAACCTGCCCGCGCTGCTCCACTTCGCGATGCACGACGAGCTGCCGCCGGAGGCGGCCGCGCGCGAGGCTGCGACGCGGGGACTCGCCGTCTTGAAAGCGTATCCTGGCGCACCCAGTGCCGATTGAGCTCAACCGGGTGGACGACCGGCTGATCCACGGCCAGGTCGTCGTCGGGTGGGGCCAACCGTTGTCGCTCGCGCGCATCCTGCTCGTGGATGACATGATCGCGGCGAGCGAATGGGAACAGGAGTTGTATCGCATGGGTGTGCCGCCCGAGATGGACGTGCAGTTCGCATCGGTGGCCGACGCGGCGGCGCAATGGGCGGCGTGGAACGCCGATCCGCGTCCGGCGATCCTGCTCACTGCGAGCGTTGACGCCATGGTGCGTCTCGCTGCGCACGTGCCCGCGCTCCGAACGGTGAACCTTGGCGGCGTGCATCAGGGCGCGGGCCGCACGGAATACCTGCGTTATCTGTATCTCACGCCGCAGGAGACCCAGCAGCTCTTGGCGCTCGCGGAACGCGGCGTGGAAGTCACCGCGCGTGACGTGCCCACCGCCAGCCCGGTGCCCCTCGCCACGATCCTCGCGGCACACAACGCATCGTGACCGAGACCACCGTGCTGCCCCTCGCGCTCCTCGGCGGGGTCGTCGGGTTGGACGTCGTGAGCTTCCCGCAAGCGATGTGGTCGCGGCCGATCGTCGCCGCCACGCTCGGCGGCGCCCTCGCGGGCGACCCGGCGCGCGGCCTGCTCGCCGGCGTCGTGCTCGAGATGCTGGCGATGGAGATGCTGCCGGTGGGTGCGTCGCGCTATCCGGAGTGGGGCACGGCATCGGTGGTGGGAGGCGCGATCGCCGCCGCGGCGCCGTTCAGCGCCGGCGAGCTCGTGCTCGGGATCATGACGGCGCTCGCCACCGCGTGGGCCGGCGGATGGTCGATGCACGCGCT
This sequence comes from uncultured Gemmatimonadaceae bacterium, assembly GCA_963732065.1. GTDB lineage: Bacteria > Gemmatimonadota > Gemmatimonadetes > Gemmatimonadales > Gemmatimonadaceae > DATKOH01. Next base: position 481,812 of record CAVSYH010000020.1, read on the forward strand.
GCGGCGGCTGAACGTGAGATGGAGCACGCGCTCGCGCGCCGCGCTCGAGGCGGGCGATTCCCGCGTCGTGAATGCGCTCCAGATCCGCGGGCTCGCGGCCGATTTCGCGCGCGGCGCTGCGCTCACCGCGGTCGCCGCGCTGATGGCGCGCCCGCTCGTCGATGCGCTCGCGATACGCTGCATCCCGTCCGCCGGCGTCGCGCTTGCTACGCTCGCGGCGCTTGCCGTCGCCGTGGCTGCCGCCGCCGTCTGGCGCAACGCTCCGTCGTCGCGCGCCGTACGATTGGTGGCCGCGCTCTCGCTCCTCGCCGGGATCGGCATCGTGGTGCTGCGATGACCGCCGAGGCACGAGGCACGATGCCCGATGCACGCCTCCCTCTCGGCGTCCGCCTCGCCGTCTTGACCCGTCTCCTCGCCATCCAATCCTCTTGGAACTACGAGACTCTGATCGGCAACGGCACCGCCTTCGCGCTCGAACCCGTGCTGCGCCGCCTCCCCGGCGGTCCGCAGGGCGACGCGTATCGCGCGGCGATGGCGCGCGAGGCGCGCTACTTCAACGCGCATCCGTATCTCGCGGGGCTCGCGGTGGGTGCGTTGGCGCGCGCCGAGCTGGATGCCACGCCGCCGGAAACGATCGAGCGCTTCCGCAATGCGCTCGTCGGTCCGCTCGGGAGCGTCGGGGATCAACTGTTCTGGGCCGGCTGGCTGCCGTGCTGTGCGATGATCGCGCTTCTCGCGTACGGATCGGGCGCATCGACGCTTTTCGTCGTGATGCTCTTCCTCGGAGCGTACAACGCGGGCCATATTGCAATGCGCATATGGGGGCTCGACGCCGGATTTCGATCCGGACTTCGCGTTGCCACTGCGCTCGCGCATCCGATCTTGCGCGAGGGGCCGCGGCGGATCGCCGCGGCGACGCTGGTGATCGCGGGGTTCGCGCTGCCGCTCGCGGCGGCGCGGATCATCGGTTCGGGCGCTCCGCTGGGTTCGACCGGGTTGCGCTGGCTGATCGCGGCGGGCGCGGTCGTGATGTCGGTCGCGCTCGTGCGGCTGCGTGGGCGGGTGGAAGGCTGGAAGCTCGCGTTCGGTGTCCTCGTGCTCCTCGTCATCTACTCCGTGCTGCGATGACCGCCGAGCGCGTCGTGACGATCGTGAATGAGAATGGCCTCCACGCGCGGCCGGCGGCCGAAGTGGTGAAGGTCGCCGGGAAATTCAAATGCGAGATCACCATGGTCCGTGACGAGCTCGAAGTGAACGCGAAGAGCATCATGGGCGTGATGATGCTCGCCGCCGAATGCGGCGCGCAGCTGACGATCCGCGCCGACGGTCCCGACGCGCAGGAGGCGGTGGATGCGCTCGCCGCCCTCATCGCGAACAAGTTCGGGGAGAAGAAGTGACCGAGCGCCGCCTCGTCGGGATCGGCGCGTCGCCCGGCATCGTCGTGGGGCCGGTGCACATCCTGCACTGGGCGATGCCGGACGTGCCGCAGCGCATCATCCTCACCGACGAAGTGGACGCCGAGATCCGGCGCTTCCATTCGACGCTGCTCCGCGCGCGCGATCGCCTGCAGTTCGTGCGCGACCGCGCCGAGAAGCACGCGGGGGAAGAAGAAGCCAAGATCTTCGATCTGCAGATCCTCCTGCTCCAGGACACCGAGCTCATCGGCCGCGTGGAATCGCTCGTGCGGCAGAATCTCTCCGCCGAGACGGCGTTCGAGGTCACGATGCTCGAGTGGCGCCATCATTTCTCCCGTCACGCGTCGTCCATGATGCGTGAGCGGATCGGCGACATCACGGATCTCCAGATCCGCGTCCTCTCGCTGCTCCTCGGCCTGCCGGATCACGATCCGCTCAATGTGCCGAAGGGCGCGAACGCCATCCTGGTCACGGATGATCTCACGCCGAGCCTCACCGTGCAGATCGACCGCGAAGCGATCGCGGCGATCGCGACCGATGCGGGCACGGGCGTGTCGCACGTCGCGATCCTCGCGCGCTCGCTCGGCATCCCGGCCGTCGTGGGCCTCAAGGACGCGACGCGCCGTCTCCGCTCGGGCGAGATGATCATCCTCGACGGCGGCGCCGGCACGATCCTCGAGCATCCCACACTCGACGAGAATGCGCGGCGCGCGCGAGCGCTCCACGCGCGAGGTGCAGTTCAACGTCGAGCTCGCGCTCCTGCGCGACCTCGAGTCGGTCACCACCGATGGCGTGCCGATCACGCTGCGCGCGAACGTCGACATTCCCGAGGAGGCCGCGCTCGCCGCCGAGAGCGGCGCCGTGGGCGTGGGGCTCATGCGCACGGAATTCCTGGTGATCAGCCGCGCCACGATGCCCGACGAGGACGAACAGTATCGCGCGTACACGAAGGTGGTCGAGAGCTTTCACGGCGCGCCCGTGGTGATCCGCACCTACGACATCGGCGGCGACAAGCTGCCGGTGGGCGGCTATCCGCATGAGGCCAATCCGTTCCTCGGATGGCGCGCGATCCGCATGTGCCTCGACGAACCGGATCTCTTCCTCGTGCAGCTGCGCGCGCTACTGCGCGCGGCGGTGCACGGCGACGTGCGCATCATGCTGCCGCTCGTCGTGGCGGTGGACGAAGTGAAGGCCGCGCGCACGCTCATGGACCGCGCCGCGGCCGATCTCAAGGAGCGCGGCGTGAAGCACCGCGCCAATGTGCCGCTCGGCGTCATGATCGAGACGCCGGCCTCCGCCATCGCGTGCGACAGCTTCGTCGGCGCCGCGTCGTTCTTCAGCATTGGCACGAACGACCTCACGCAGTACACCCTCGCGGTGGACCGCGGGAACGTCAATCTCACCGAGCGCTTCACGCCGCTTCATCCCGCCGTCCTGCGCCTTATCGCGCGCACGGTGGAGGTGGGTCTCGCCAACAAGATCGACGTCACGGTCTGCGGCGAGATGGCCACGCAGCCGGTGATGGCGCTCGCGCTCATCGGACTCGGCGTCCGCACACTTTCGGTGGCGCCGCGCTCGGTGACACTCGTGAAACGGCTCGTGCGCGGCGTGTCCGCGAAGGCGGCGGCCGCGGCGGCGGCGATCGCGCTCGAGTCGAAGAGCGCCGAGGCGGCACAGGCCGCGCTCGTCGCCTGCCTGAACGAGGCGTTCGCCGGCGGCGCCGCGGAATTCAGCGGGTTGCCCGGCTAAGTCGCCGCCGATATCATCCGGATTCGGGGGCGCATCGTTGCGCACTCCGCTCCGCGCCCCTTCAATCCATACCGACTCTCATGGCCACCACCTCGACGCCCAAGAAAGCGTCCGCCAGCGCCTCGCACGATGTGAAGGATCTCGCCCTCGCCGAGCAGGGCCTGCGCCGCACCGAGTGGGCGGAGCGCTCGATGCAGGTGCTGCGTCAGGTGCGCGCGCGCTTCGCCAAGGAGCGGCCGCTCGGCCGGCATCAAGGTGTCGGCCTGCCTGCACGTCACCGCCGAGACCGCGAACCTCATGGTGACGCTCAAGGCCGGCGGCGCCGATGTCGCGCTCTGCGCCTCGAACCCGCTCTCCACGCAGGACGATGTCGCCGCGCACCTCGTGAAGGATCACGGCATCAAGGTGTTCGCGATCAAGGGCGAGAACGAGGAGACGTACTACGAGCACATCCGCGCGGCGATCGCGCACGAGCCCAATGTCACGATGGATGACGGCGCCGACGTCGTGGGCGCGATCCACATGATCGCGCTCGGCCGCCTCGACGACCTGCAGCCGCCCGTGCGGAAGTGGGTGGAGAAGCTCCCCGCGGCGAAGCGCAAGGCGCTGCTCGCCAAGGTCATCGGCAGCACCGAGGAGACCACCACCGGCGTCATCCGCCTCAAGGCGATGGCGCTGGATGGCATTCTGCAGTTCCCGGTGATCTCGGTGAACGATTCGTTCACGAAGCATCTCTTCGACAACCGCTACGGCACCGGCCAGTCCACGATCGACGGGATCATCCGCGCGACGAATCTGCTGCTCGCGGGATCCACCTTCGTCGTCGCCGGCTACGGCTGGTGCGGGCGCGGCGTCGCGATGCGCGCGCGCGGGCTCGGCGCGAACGTGATCGTCACCGAGATCGATCCGCTCAAGGCGCTCGAGGCCGTGATGGACGGCTATCGCGTGATGCCGATGTCGGAGGCCGCGCCGATCGGCGATCATCTTCTGCACGCTCACCGGCAACGTGTCGGTGCTGCGCGCCGAGCACTTCACGGCGATGAAGGACGGCGCCGTGATCTGCAACTCCGGCCACTTCAACGTCGAGATCGACATCCCCGATCTCGAGAAGCTCGCGGGCGGCAAGTCGCGCGAGGTGCGCCCGTTCGTCCAGGAGTACGTCGTGAAGGGCAAGCACATCTTCCTGCTCGGCGACGGACGGCTCATCAATCTCGCCGCGGCCGAGGGACATCCGGCGAGCGTGATGGACATGAGCTTCGCCAACCAGGCGCTCGGCGCGGAGTTCCTGCTCAAGAACGCGACGAAGCTCGGCAAGGAAGTGCACCGCGTGCCCGAGGCGGTCGATCGCGAGATCGCGCGCCTCAAGCTCCAGGCGATGGGCTCCGCGGTGGATCTGCTCACGCCGGCGCAGAAGAAGTACCTCGCGTCGTGGGACATGGGCACCTGATCGGGCTTGGGAGGCGCGGGTATGGTGGAAGTCACCGTGATGCGACTCGGGCTGGATAGCACGTCCAACTCCTACGTGGTGATCCTGCAGGAGAAGGACGGCGAGCGCCTGCTCCCGATCTGGATCGGGCAGCCGGAGGCGGAGTCGATCGGCATGGAGCTGCAGAAGATCAAGCCGCCGCGCCCGCTCACGCACGATCTCTGCAAGCGTCTCATCACCGGCCTCGGCGCCACGCTGCGCCGCATCCAGATCACGCGCGTCGAGGAGAACACGTACTACGCGGAGCTGCAACTGCAACTGGGCGACCGCATGGTGCAAGTGGACGCGCGGCCATCGGACAGCATCGCGCTCGCGCTGCGATTCGCCGCGCCGATCTTCGCGCAGGAGTCGCTCCTCACCGAGGTCGAAGTGGAGGAGAGCGCCGACGAGCCGGAGGGGCCGAACTTCTCGGTCGAGGGTCCGGCGCTCGGCGAGAGCCGCGATCTCTCGGCCGAGGCGCTCAAGGAGTATCTGGAGAAGATGCGCCCGGAGGATTTCGGGAAATTCAAGCTGTGATCGCGGCGCGCCTCGCGCCGGCGGCCGCGCTCGCGCTGTGGCTGTGGCAGGGCGCCGGTGTGAACGAAGCGCGGGTGGTGGAGGGCCGCGTCACGCGCCCCGTCGCCGTGCAGAACGCCGCGGTGCCGCTCGCCGGCGCGTGGGTCGTGCTGCATCGCGTGGGATCCGACACGGCGCATCCACTCGATTCGGTGCGCACCGACGCGAACGGCCGCTACCGGATCGCGTATCGCGCATTCGGCGTGGCCGACGCGATCTATTTCGTCGCCGTGCGGCATGACGGCGTCGCGTATTTCTCCGCGCCGCTGCGAGGGCGCGCGCGTCGCCGGCGCCGACGCGGGGATCACCGTGTACGACACGTCATCCGCGGGCGAACCGTTGCACGAGCGCGGGCGCCACGTGATCGTCTTCGCTCCCGGCGCGGACGGCACGCGCAGAGTGGTGGAGGTGTACGAGCTGGAGAATACCGGCATCACCACGCGCGTCGCGGCGGGCTTCGCCGATCCCGTGTGGCGCGCGGCGATCCCGGAGGCGGCATCAGGTTTCCAAGCGGGCGAGAGCGACGTGTCGGCGGCATCGATCATCGGCGGAGGCGGGAAGGTGGATGTGTTCGCGCCGCTCGCGCCGGGACTCAAACAAGTCACGTTCCAATATTCGCTCCCATCGGGCGCGTTCCCGCTCACGCTGCCGCCGGCGCGCGACAGTCTGGTGTTCGAGGTGCTGATCGAAGAGCCCGGTGCGGACGCGGCGGGCGCCGGGCTCAAGCGCACCGACAGCGTGACCGTGAACGGTCATCATCTCGTCGCGCTGGTTGTCGCCGAACGCGCCGCGCAATGCGGTCGCGACCATTGGCGGGGCGCCGCGCCGCGATCGCATGACGTACGCCGTGACGGGTCTCGTGATCGCGATGGGCGGCGCGATGCTCGCCGCGCTCATCATCGGACGCCGCCGCGACGGTTGACGCGCGCCGCGGCTCGCGGTAGCTTCGACGCACAATTGAATTGCGGATGCGGGTCCCGGAAGCCGGTGCGAATCCGGCGCGGTCCCGCCACTGTAACGGGCACATGAGTGCGCTCACCACGCCACTGGCCAAACAGGCTGGGAAGGCGGGCGCGCTGCCCGAAGCCAGGAGACGCCTCGCGTCCGCGCCACGAACTCAGTCCCTCGGAGAAAGGGCTGGTGGCCGCGCGAGCCGTTCCACTCGCGCGCGCACCCGGACACCACTCCGAACTGGAGGGTGTCCTTTTTGTTGCTCCGCCGTGCCGCTGTGCTCGTGCTCTGTGTCGTCGCCGCGTGCCGCTCGCATGGCGAGGCCGCGCCCAGCGCGCTCACCGATGATTTCGGTGCGACGATCGTGCGCGGCTCGGCCGGCCATCCCGCGCGCATCGTCTCGCTGAGCCCGGCCACCACGGAGCTGCTCTTCGCGATCGGCGCGGGCCCGCGCGTCGTCGGCCGCACCACGTGGGACACGTATCCCGCCGAAGCGCGCGCGGTGCCCGACGTCGGCGCCGGACTCCGGCCGAACGTCGAGGCGGTGCTCGCGCGCAACCGGATCTCGTGGTGCTGTACGCGAGCGCCGACAATCGCGCCGCCGACGCGCAGCTGCGCGCGGCGGGCATTCCCGTGATCTCGCTCAAGATCGACCGCATCGCGGCGTTCCGTCGCGCCGCGATGCTCCTCGGGCTCGCCACCGGCGACAGCGCGCAGGCGGCGCTGGTGGTCGACTCCGTGCAGCGCACGCTCGATCGCGTGCGCGCCGCCACGAGCGGCCTCGAGCGGCCGACGGTCTTCTGGCACGTCTGGGACGCGCCCATCTACACCATCGGCGCGGGCAGTTACCTCGATGAACTCCTCGAATATCGCCGGCGCGAAGAACGTGTACGCCGACATCGACGCGCCCTCGCCGCAGGTGTCGCTCGAGGACATCGTGCGACGCGATCCGCGTTTCATCCTCGCCGGTCCCGAGGGCGCCGCGCACATTCGCGCGAACGAGGAATGGCAGGGCGTGCGCGCGGTGCGCGAGCATCGCGTGCTCGTCGTCGACACCATGCTCGTGGGGCGCCCGTCGGTGCGCCTGGGCGAGGCGGCGCTGAGTCTCGCCAAGCTGCTCCATCCCGGCGCCATCAAGTGACGCGCGCCGGCTGGTGGTTCGCGGCCGCGGCCGCGCTCACGCTCCTCGCGCTCGTCGCGATCTCGTACGGGTCGGTCGCGCTCCCGCTCGGCGACGTCGCGCGCGCGCTCGCGGGCCAGGGCAGCGCGGAGACAGTGTCGATCGTGCGCGGGCTGCGGCTGCCACGCGTCGCGCTCGCGCTGCTCGTGGGCGCGGGGCTGGGCATGGCGGGCGCGGCACTCCAGGGGTCGCTGCGCAACGCGCTCGCCGAGCCGTATCTCCTCGGCGTTTCGGGCGGCGCGGCCGTGGGCGCGGTGATCGCGGTGGCGCTGGGCATCAGCGGCGCCGGTGCGCTCCCCCTCGCCGCGTTCGCCGGCGCCGCGCTCGCGATCGGCGCGGCGCTGCTCGTTTCGCGCGCCGCGGGCGGCCGCGCCGACGCGCGCGCACTGCTCATGGCGGGCGTGATCATCGGCGCGTTCGCGAACGCGGCGATCATGGCGCTGCTCGCGAACGCGCCGCCGAACGAGGTCCGCGGCGCGCTCTGGTGGATGATGGGATCCGTGGCCGATGCCGAGTGGCCTCGGGTGTGGTGGCTGGCGGTGTACGTGGTGCTCGCGGGCGGTGCCCTCATCTGGTTCGCGCGCGACATCGACGTGCTCGCGCTCGGCGAGGAGCCGGCCGCCGGCCTCGGCGTGGATGTCGATCGTGCCGGCCGCCGGATCTATCTCGTGAGCTCGCTCCTCGCGGCGGCGACCGTGGCCGCGGCGGGACTCGTCGGATTCGTGGGACTCGTCGTGCCGCATCTCGTGCGCGGCGCGGGCGTGCGGCGCCATCGTCCGCTCATCGCCGGCGCCGCGCTCGCCGGCGCGGCGCTCGTCGTCGCGGCCGACCTCGCGGCGCGCACCGTGCGCGCGCCCGCCGAACTGCCGCTCGGCGCCGTCACCGCGCTGATCGGCGTCCCGTTCTTCCTCGTGCAGCTGCGGCGGTTCGCATGATCGCCTTCGAACACGCCGTCATCCGCTATCCGCACGCGCGCGTGAATGCGGTGGACGACGTCACCTTCCGCGCGCTGCCCGGCACACTCACCGCGGTGTGCGGCCCGAACGGCAGCGGCAAGAGCACGCTCATCCGCGCGCTGCTGCGGCTGGAGCCGCTCGCCGGCGGCGGCGTGAACATCGAAGGCGAGCCGCTCGAGCGGTTCGACCGCCGCGCGCTCGCCCGGCGCGTCGCGATCGTGCCGCAGCGCGAAGCGCTCGTCTTCCCGCTGCCCGTGCGCGAGTACGTCGCCTTCGGGCGCTATCCGCACGAGGGACCGTGGCGCGCCGCGACCGCCGAGGATGAGCGCGCGGTCGATCGCGCGCTGTCGCTCGCCGGCATCTCGGAGTTCGCCGCGCGCAGCACGCTCGAACTGAGCGGCGGGGAATGGCAGCGCGTGCGCATCGCGCGCGCACTCGCGCAGGGCGGCCGCGCGCTCGTGCTCGACGAGCCCACGACCTTCCTCGACGTCGCGCACGAGATGGCGATGTTCGAGCTGTTCGCGCGCCTCGCGCGCGACGGGATGGCCGTGCTGCTCGTGAGCCATCAGCTGAATCTCGTCGCCCGCTTCGCCGACCTCATCGTGCTGCTGCACGGCGGGCAGGTGGCCGCCGCGGGCGCGCCCGCCGCCGTCATGCGCGGCGATGTCCTGGAACGAGTCTACGATTGGCCGCTCGTCATCACCCGCGATCCCGCGGTCGGCGCTCCGGCGCTCGTGCCGCTCCGCCGTCCGCCCACGCATTCCTGATCAAGTGAGCATCCTGTGACCCGTCGCCTCGCATTGTGTGTTGTGCTCGCGCTCGCCTCCGCCGCCGGCGCGTTGCGTGCGCAGAACTCGGTCTTCCAGCCGCCGTCGAAGGACACCGCCGTGCTGCGGCCGGTGGTGGTCACTTCGACGCGCGACTCCGTGACGCAGGTCGCGCCCACCGCATCCACGACCGTCATCTCAGGCGAAGAGTTGCGCGCGGAGGGGATCATCTCGCTCGCGCAGGCGCTCAGCGTGATCTCGAGCATGACCACCGTGCAGGCCGGCTCGTTCGGCGCCACCACGTCGCTCTTCACGCGCGGCGGCCAGAGCAATTACACGCTCATCATGGTGGACGGTTCGCCAGTGAACGACCCGGGCGGCTTCGCCGATCTCGCGAACCTCACCACCGACAACATCGACCGCATCGAGATCGTGCGTGGACCCGGCAGCGTGCTCTACGGCTCCAACGCGATCAGCGGCGTCATCCAGATCTTCACGCGGCGCCGCACCACCGCCGATTTCGCCAACGTCGTGGCGAGCGGCGGCAGCTACGGCACGCGCGACTACCAGCTCGGCGGCGGATTCGGCAAGGAGACGATCTCGGCCTCGCTCAATGCGTCGCGCTCGAACACCAACGGGATCTACTCGTTCAACAACGCCGCGAAGAACGATGTGTATAGCGGGGTCATCCATTTCGGGAGTCCGGGCAGCGCGCATCTCGACATCGCGGGACGGCAGAACCGGTCGGTCTACAATTTCCCCACCGATTTCACCGGCGCGCAGGTGGACAGCAGCCAGTGGACCACCAGCCGGCTGACCGTCGCTTCCGTCGACGGCGGCTTCTATATGGGGAAGAAAGTCGAGTTCCGCGTGCTGGCCGCCGGCACGGAGAACCAGAGCACGTCGCAGAGGCTCCAGGAGAGCGGCGCCGATACCATGGGTGTCTTCTACGTCGACCCCAGCACCACCAAGCAGTGGAGCATCGACGCGCGGCTCGCCATCCACGCGAATGCCTCGACGGCGATCACGCTCGGCGGCGAGTACGACGATCAGCAGATCAAGAGCTCCGATTCCAGCTTCTCGGCGGACTTCAACGACACCTCGTCGTTCGCGCACTCCCGCACGAACACGGCCTACTACGCGAACGCCACCGGCGACATCGGGTCCAAGTTCTCGTACAACGCCGGCATCCGCATCACGAACAGCGATCTCTTCGGCACGAACACCAGCTATCGCGTGGGGGCCGGCTACGTGCTCCTGCCCAAGACGATCGTGCGCGGCTCGATCGGCAGCGCGTTCAACGAGCCGTCGTTCTACGAGCAGTATTCCACCGGCTTCACCACCGGCAATCCCGACCTCAAGCCCGAGACCGGCATGTCGTGGGAGATCGGGCTGCAGCAGTCGATCTCCAATGGACGCGGCGTGATGGGCGTCACGTACTTCTCGCAGAAGTTCACGAACATGATCCAGTACGACCCCGGGGTGCCGTTCGGCGATCCGAATTATTCGAACATCGCGAAGGCCGACGCGAGCGGCATCGAAGCCGAACTGCGGCTGGCGGTGTCGAAGCAGTGGTTCCTCGACTTCGCGTACACGTGGCTGGAGACGAAGGTCGTGGATGCCCTCTCGAGCGGCGATCCCGGCGCCACGCTCATCCAGGGCCAGCCGCTGCTGCGCCGGCCGGCGAACGAGGGCAGCGTGAGCCTCAGCTACGACATGGCGAAGAAGCTCTACGTCAACGTGCAGGGGCAGTACGTCGGCAGCCGCGCCGACGTCGATTTCAGTACCGATGAGCGCGTCACGCTCCCGTCGTATTTCCTCCTGAACGCGGGAATGCTGCTCACGCTCAAGTCCGACGCCGACGGCCGCTTCATCGGCATCACCGCCCGCGCGAACAACATCTTCAATCACGGATACCAGCAGACAGTCGGATTCGCCGCCCCGGGGCGCACGCTCCTCGTCGGGATCAGGCTGGGAGTCGGCTACTAGGGCAGCGCTCGCCGTCAATCATGTCAATCATGTGAATCCTGTCCAATGCCTTTCACTGGCCTCCGCGAACGGCTTTGACAGGATTAACATGATCGACATGATTTGGGGGCTCATCGCTCCGGCAGTTATCTTGCTCTAATGCCGCTCCTCGAGACCGACGCGATCGTCCTCCACGCGTTCGACTATTCGGAGACCAGTCGCATCCTCCGGCTCGCGACGCGCGATGCCGGGCGTGCAGTCGGTGCTCGCGCGCGGCGCGCGACGCTCCAAGAGCCGCTTCGGCAGCGCGGTGGACCTCTTCGCGCAGGGCGCACGCCGAGCTGCATCTGCGCGAAGGGCCGCGATCTGCAAACGCTCAGCGCGCTTCGACGTCACTCACGCGCGCGCGACGATCGCCGACGACCTCGGCCGCTTCACCGGCGCTAGCGCGATCGCCGAGATCGTGCATGCGATTCGCCGCGGCCGACGACTCGCACATCTCCCTCTTCGACGCACTCGGCCTCGCGCTCGACCGCGTGGCGAGCGCAGCCGCAGAGCAGGCGAGCGAAGCCGCGCTCGGCGGTCGCATGGCGTCTCCTCGCCGAACTCGGCTTCGCGCCGCAGCTCGCCGAGTGCAGCGCGTGCCACACGCCGCTCGATCCCGCTGCCACGGTCGCGTTCCAGCACGCCCTCGGGGGCGCGCTCTGCGCGTCGTGCGCCGCGCGGAACCCGGGCGGCCGCAGGCTCCCGCGCCGCCGACCGCGCGCGCATCGCCGCGTGGACCGAGGGAGACAGCGTCGGCGGCGCTCTCGCCGCGCGAGGCCCAGGCGCACCAGCGCCTCCTGCGCGAATTCGTCGAATACCACCTCTCCGACAATCGCGCTCTGCGCGCCTTCGCCGCGTGGGAGCACGGCCACTGGGACGCTCCGTGATCCTCGGCACCGCCGGCCACGTCGATCACGGCAAGACCGCACTGGTGAAGGCGCTCACCGGCGTCGATACCGACCGGCTCGCCGAGGAGAAACGCCGCGGGATCACGATCGAACTCGGATTCGCGCCGCTGCGTCATCGGCGATGCTCACGCTCGGCGTGGTGGACGTGCCCGGGCCACGAGGCGTTCGTGCGCAACATGCTCGCCGGGCGCCACCGGCGTCGACCTCGCGCTCCTCGTGGTCGCCGCCGACGAAGGCGTGATGCCGCAGACGCGCGAGCATCTCGCCATCCTCATCGCTCCTCGGGCATCCGCGGCGGCGTGATCGCCCTCACGAAGTGCGATCTCGTCGACGCGCGACTGGCGCGCGCTCGTGGCCGACGATCGTGCGTGCGGCGGTGCAGGGGACGCCCCTCGCGAACGCGCCGATCGTCGCCACTGTCCGTCTCGAGCGGCGAAGGCCTCGACGAACTGCGCGCCGCGATCGCCGCCGCCGCCGACCGCGCTCCCCGCGCGCGATGCGCACGACCTCTTCCGTCTGCCCGATCGATCGCGCGTTCACCGTGAAGGGCACCGGCACGGTGGTCACCGGCACGGTGTGGAGCGGCACGTGGAGCGCGATGGCGCCGTGCGCGTGCTGCCGCTCGAGCAGCGAGGCGCGCGTGCGCGGCATCGAGACGCACGGCCGCGCGGCCGATCGACGCGCTGTCCCGGCACGCGCGCCGCGATCGCGCTCTCGCGGCGTGGAGGTCGCCGAGGTCTCGCGCGGCATGACGCTCGTGGCGGGCGAGGGCTGGTACGCCGTCGCGCGTGCTGCTCGCCGAGGTCGCGCTGCTCGAGAGCGCGCCACGCGCGCTCGGCGCGCGCACCGCCGTGCGATTCCACCTGGGCACGCAGGAGGTCGGCGCGCGCGTCGTGTGTCCCGGCGGCAAGCTCGTCGCCCGGCGCGTCGCGCACAGGCGCGCATCGTGCTCGACGCGGCCGGTGGTCGCGCGCGCCGGCGACCGCTTCGTGCTGCGCGGCGGCTCGCCGCTCACCACGATCGGCGGCGGCGTCGTGAACGATCCCGGCTCCGCCCGGCCGCCGCGCGCGCCCGTGGCCCGCGAGCGCGCTCACTGCCCGCTGCGCGCCTCGCGCGCGCGCTGGAGACGCGCAGGCGCGCGCGGCGTGCCGCTGAGCGGAGCTCGCATTGCGCACCGGCGTCTCGCCGCCCGACGCGGCCGCCCTCGCCCGGAGTCTCGATGCCTCGACGCTCGAGGTATCAGGCGCGATCTATTCCGCGAGCATCCTGGACGATCTCGACCGCCGCCTGATCGCGCTCGTCGATGCTCATCACGCCAAATTCCCGCTCGACGCCGGCGCGCCAGCTGCAATCGATCCGCGCGAAACTCACCGCCGCCGACGCATTGGTGGACCACGCGCTCGCACGCCGCACGCGGGACCGCACGCTCGAGGTGGAAGGCGCGCTGCATCCGCCGCGCCGGCTTCCGTCCCCAAGCTCGACGACGGCCAAGTCCAAGCGGCGCACCGAGATCCTCGACGCGCTGCGCGCCGCCGGCCGCGAGCCGCCCACGCGTCCCCGAACTCGAATCCTCGCTTGGGAAAGGGCGCTCGCGCCCCTCATGCGCATGCTGGATCGGGAGGGTCTACTCGTGGCCGTCGAGCAAGACCGCTGCTACGCGAAGGAGGCGCTCGATACGCTCATCGGCCAATTGCGCGCGCAGCCTGGCCTCCGGTCAGGTTTACCCGCCGAGCGACCTTCGCACCCTGCTCGGGGTCTCAAGGAAGTACCTGATCCCATTCTTGGAGTACCTCGACCGCACCGGCGTCACGCGACGTCACGCCGACGGCCGCTCACTCGTGTAGATGTTGAGGCGGTTGCAGTTGCAGTCGCAGTTGCATTCTAAGTCTAGACGTCTCAGTCTAAAGTCTGTATTTCTTGACGTTTCCAGTTCGTCCCCCTATGTTCGCCGCCAAACATCCCCTGTATCGCGGAGCAGCGGAAAGGTCCCTATCCCGTCAGTCCGGAGAAGGCACATGAAGGTCCGTTGGGCAGCACTGCTGTTCGTGCTCGCCCTCGGTGCGCTCATGCCGGGGACAGTGAGGGCCCAGGCGACCCCGGCCAATCCGCCGGCACCGCCGGCGCCGCCCGCCCCGCCACGGAGCCCCGGGTTCGAGCTCGAACAGAATAGCCCGAACCCGTTCTCGTCAAACGACCGATCATCCCGTTCACACTCGGCGACCCGCCCGGCTGCACCGACGGCGGCCGCGAGTACACGGTGACGCTGCGCATCTTCAACGTGCTCGCGCAGCTCATGGCGATCCCGGTGCTGCAAACCGGAGAGTTCGCGAACGGGCAGCCCCTATCGGCACTCGCGCTCCGATGCGGCAACTACATCGCGTTCTGGAACGGCAACTTCCTCAATACGACGCAGCCGGTGCCGCCGGGCGTCTACCTGTACCGCATCGAAGTCGACGGGCGCGCGACGGCGAGGAAAATGGTGGTCGTGACGATGGGCGTGTGCCATCGTTCATCGTGCCGTCGAACTGCATCGCCGAGCGCACGATGCCCGATGAACGATGCACGCTACTTCTTCCCGACCCCCGCGTCCACCAGCTTCCACAGCGATTCTGCCCGTGCCGGCTGCGCCGATAGCGCACGCGCCGCCGCGTCGAGCTGCTCGGGCGTGAGCTTGTAGCGCCGCAGGATCAAATGGCGCGTGGAGTCGCGCATCAGCGGCATCGACCGTCGTATCTTGAGCGTTACGCCTGCAGGTCGGATCATGGTGTGCACGAACGTCGAATCGCTCATCCCGAGCTGTGCCTTCTTCTCCGCCGGCGGACAAGCCGCGAGGAAGAACCCGACACCGATCGCCGCTGCCGCGAGCGTAATTTCATTGAGCCAGCGTAGGTTAGAGGCTCGGCGGGTGCGGTGCCGTTGCATTCTAAGTCTAACGTACTAAGTCTAACGTCTGCACGTACCGACGCCAGAACTAACTATGCTATATTGACTTAATGCCAAGATGATAAACCAGTTTCGGAGATAGACAAGCAGCATGCTCAACCCCGACCAGCTCACGGTCAAAGCCAGGCGACGCCATCAAGGATGCGCTCGGCCTCGCCCGCCGCGCAGGCAATCCGCTGGTCTACGACGGCGCACCTGCTGCTCGCCCTGCTCGACCAGGACGAGGGGATCGTCGTGCCCACTCCTCCAGAAGCTCGGCGTCAACGTCGGCGACCTCGCGCAGCGCAGGTCGAGAAGGAGATCGCGCGCTACCCCAAGCAGAGCGGCGGCGGCGACCCGACGCTCTCCCGCGAACTCAATCAGGTGCTCGACAAGGCCGAGGAAGAGGCCAAGGCGCTCAAGGACGAGTACGTCAGCACCGAGCACCTGCTGCTCGCGCTCGCCGGCAGTCAAGGGAACCGAGAGCGTCGCGCTGCTGAACGCGACGCGGGCGTCAACGCGCGAGGCGCTGCTCGACGCGCGTTCGAAGCAGGTGCGCGGCGCGCACCGCGTGACCGACCAGAATCCCGAGAACCAGTACCAGGCGCTCGCAGCGCTTCACGCGCGATCTCACCGAGGCGGCGCGCAAGGGGAAGCTCGATCCCGTCATCGGCCGCGACGAGGAGATCCGCCGCGTCATCCAGGTGCTCTCGCGCCGCACGAAGAACAATCCGGTGCTCATCGGCGAGCCGGGCGTCGGCAAGACGGCCATCGTCGAGGGGCTCGCGCAGCGCATCGTGAACGGCGACGTGCCCGAGAGGCTCAAGAACAAGCGCCTCGTGTCGCTCGACCTCGGCGCGCTCATCGCCGGCGCCAAGTTCCGCGGCGAGTTCGAGGAGCGGCTCAAGGCGGTGCTCAAGGAGATCGTCGCCGGCGAAGGGCTGTTCATCGTCTTCATCGACGAGATGCATACAATCGTCGGCGCGGGCGACGCCGAAGGGGCGATGGACGCGGGCAACATGCTCAAGCCGATGCTCGCGCGCGGCGAGCTGCGCGTGGTCGGCGCCACGACGCTCGACGAGTATCGCAAGCACATGGAGAAGGATGCGGCGCTCGAGCGGCGCTTCCAGCCCGTGTACGTGGGCGAGCCGAGCGTCGAGGACACGATCGCCATCCTGCGCGGGCTCAAGGAGCGCTACGAGGTGCATCACGGCGTGCGCATCACCGACGACGCGATCGTCGCCGCGGCCACGCTTCGCAATCGCTACATCGGCGACCGCTTCCTTCCCGACAAGGCGATCGATCTCGTCGACGAGGCCGCGTCGCGCCTGCGCATCGAGATCGACTCGCTGCCGCAGGAGATCGACGAGGTCGAGCGCCGCGTGATGCAGCTCGAGATCGAGCGCCAGGCGCTCGCGAAGGAGAAGGACAAGGCGGCCAAGGACCGCCGCGTCGGCGATCGAGACGCGAACTCGCCGAGCTGAAGGAGAAGTCCGCCGGCATGAAGGCGCAGTGGCAGGCCGAGAAGGAGACGCTCGGCAAGGTGGGCGAGCTCAAGGGGCAGATCGAAGCGGCGCGCATCGAGGTCGAGACGCGCGCAGCGCGCCGGCGACCTCGGCAAGGCCGCCGAGCTCACGTACGGCACGATCCCCAAGCTCGAGCAGGAGATGCAGCGATGCCGAGGCGGAGATCAAGTCGCGGCAGACGGGCGGCGCGCAGTTCCTGAAGGAGGAAGTGGACGCGGAGGACATCGCCGAGATCGTCGCGAAGTGGACGGGCATTCCGGTCACGCGAATGATGGAGAGCGAGAAGGAGCGGCTCACGAAGCTGGAGAGCGTGCTCGCGAGCCGCGTGGTGGGGCAGGCCGAGGCGGTGCGCGCGGTGGCGAACGCGGTGCGGCGCTCGCGCGCGGGGCTGCAGGATCCGAACCGGCCGATCGGGTCGTTCATCTTCCTCGGGCCTACCGGCGTGGGAAAGACGGAAACGGCGCGCGCGCTCGCGGAGTTCCTGTTCGACTGACGAGCAGGCGATGGTGCGCATCGACATGTCGGAGTACATGGAGAAGCACGCCGTGTCGCGGCTGATCGGCGCGCCGCCGGGCTACGTCGGCTACGACGAGGGCGGCCAGCTCACCGAGGCGGTGCGCCGGCGCCCGTACTCGGTGGTGCTGTTCGACGAGATCGAGAAGGCGCACCCGGATGTGTTCAACATTCTGCTGCAGATCCTGGACGACGGCCGGCTCACCGACAGCAGGGGCGCACCGTGGATTTCCGGAACACGGTGATCATCATGACGTCGAACATCGGCGGCGCGTACATCCTGGACGCGGCGAACGACGAGTGGTCGCGCGGTGGAGAAGGAAGTGCTCGCACGCGCTGCGGCAGCACTTCAAGCCGGAATTCCTCAATCGCGTGGACGACATCATCGTCTTCCGCCCGCTCGGCGTCGGAGCAGATCGAGCACATCGTGGAGCTCCAGCTCAAGCGGCTCGAGCGCTACGATGGCCGACCGGAAGCTCACGCTCGAGGTGACGCAGGAGGCCAAGCGCGCGCTCGCCGAGGAGGGCTACGATCCGGCGTACGGCGCGCGGCCGCTTGAAGCGCGCGATCCAGCGGATGATCCAGAACCCGCTCGCGCTCGCGGTGCTCGAGGGGAAATTCAAGGATGGCGACCGCGTGCTCGCGCGCCTCGACGGCGGCCAGCAGATCGTGCTCGAGAAGGCGGGCGCGTGACGCAGGAGCGCGACGTCGCGTGGATGAAGGAAGCGTTGGTGCTGGCGCGCGAGGCGGCGACGCATGGCGATGTGCCCGTGGGCGCGATCGTCGTGCGCCGCGATGAGGTGCTCGCGAAGTCCGCGAACCGCACCGTGCGCGATCAGGATCCCACGGCGCACGCGGAGGTCATCGCGATCCGCGAGGCGTCACGCGTGCTCGGCAGCTGGCGGCTGGATGGCTGCACGCTGTACGTGACGCTTGAGCCCTGCGCGATGTGCGCCGGTGCGATCGTGCTCGCGCGCGTGGATCGCGTGGTCTACGGCGCCTGGGACGAGAAGGCGGGCATGGCGGGCAGCGTGGCGGATCTGCTGCGGCATCCGCGATTGAATCATCGACCCGAGGTCCTGGCCGGCGTCTGCGAACCATCGAGCGCCGAGCTGTTGAAGGCCTTCTTCGCCGAGCGCCGAGCGCCTAGCGCCTAGCGCCCGCAGTTGGAGTACGGCCCTCGCGCCGTTAACTTTGTCCGTCCACCAAGGACGGGTGGCCGAGTGGTTGAAGGCACCGGTCTCGAAAACCGGCATACCGGAAACGGTATCGTGAGTTCGAATCTCACCCCGTCCGTCAGGAAGTCAGAGCCCGCGCGCGAGTGCGGGCTTTTTCTTTTGCGGAACCGGCCGATGTCGCAATCCGATCGCGGATCCCCGGCGTATGGTACGAAGGGGGCGGCGTACTCCGCACGGGTTCTTGCGAGCCGCCGACAAGACGAGAGGGATCTGTGCGCTTCCGAAGAGAGCGGCGGGAACTGATCTGTACGGCGTGTCTTGTCGCGTCTATGGCCTTCGGCGCGCATGCGCAGGGCGGCGTGCCGGACACCGGCGCGGCCGAGGCCCCAACATCTAACGGCCGCGCGGCCGGCGAAGCTCGATACCGTTGTCGTGACCGCCGGGCGGCGGACCGATCAAGTAGGGATCGCCAGTTCGGCCAATCAAGGGACGGTCGGCGCGGCGGATCTCGCCGCCAGGCCGCTGCTGCGCCCCGCCGAAGTCGTCGAGAACGTCCCCGGCGTGATCGTCACCCAGCACAGCGGGAGCGGCAAGGCGAATCAGTACTTCCTGCGCGGTTTCAATCTCGATCACGGCACCGATTTGGCGCTCAGCCTCGACGGTGTGCCGGTGAACATGCCGAGCCACGCGCACGGACAGGGCTATGCGGATCTGAATTTCATCATCCCGGAACTCATTGAGCAGGTCGATTTCAAGAAGGGTCCGTACTACGCGGATGTCGGCGACTTCGGCTCGGCCGGTGCGTTCAATATTCGCTACTACGACCGGCTTCCGGCCGGGCTGGCCGTGGCGGAGGGCGGCCAGGTCGGCTACGCGCGGGCCGTGGTCGCGAACAATGCGCCGATCGGCGCGGGCAACCTCCTCTATGCGGGCGAGGTGCGAGCACAACGACGGGCCGTGGAACCTCGGCGATGATTCTCACAGTGCTGGACGGCGTCCTTCGCTACACCGTTGGCACACCTGCGGACGGTCTCACGATCAGTGCAATGGGATACCACAACGACTGGCGGGCGAGCGACCAGGTTCCGCGAACGGGCCATCGACGACGGAACCATCGACCGCTGGGGAGCGATCGACACGACCGATGCCGGACGCACGGACCGCTACGCGCTCACTGCGGCGTGGCATGAGATCGGCGCACAGTCCTCCTCGAGCATTGTCGTGTACGGCCTGCACTACGACCTCGCGCTATTCTCCGATTTCACCTACTTCCTCAACGATCCGGTGCACGGTGACCAGATCGAGCAGCACGACGACCGGTCGATCCTGGGAGCGCAGGCGACGCACACGCTCTTTGGCACCTTCCTCGGATACCCGTCGCTCACGACCGCCGGTTTCGCGTTCCGGTGCGATGACATCGGCAATGGTCTCTACCACACCGAGGCGCGTGAGCGATTGAACCCCGTCACGATCAACTCGATCGATGAGACGAGCGCCGCGCCGTTCGTGGAGAACCGCACCAACTGGACCGACTGGCTCCGCACGGTGGTCGGACTTCGCGCCGATGTCTTCTGGTTCGCCGTCCACAATGTCGTTGGAGGCAACTCGGGGAACGTGAGCGGGACCGTCTTCAGTCCAAAGCTCAGCATTGTCGCCGGGCCGTGGGACCGAAACAGAACTCTACTTCGATTTCGGCGAAGGCTATCACAGCAACGATGGGCGAGGCGTGGTATCGCACGTTGATGCGGCCACCGCGCTCCCGAGGAGCGTCGGAGCCGAATTCGGGGTGCGCACGTCGATCGCGCCCGGCCTCCAGACCTCCGTGTCGTGGTGGCTGCTCGACCTGCAGTCGGAACTCGTATGGGATGCGGATGTGGGCGGCAGCGTCGCGGCCGGCCCGACGCGCCGTTACGGTGTCGAATTCGCGAACTTTTACACGCCGGTTCCGTGGCTCACCATCGACGCCGATCTCGCCTGGTCCCACGCGCGCTTCACCGACTACGAACCCGCGGGCGACTACGTACCCGAGGCGCTCGTGACCACCTTTGACGGCGGTGTCGCCGTACGCGAACTGAGGGGAGCGCTCCGCTCGTGGTCTGGCGGCGTCCGGATGCGATACTTCGGGCCACGACCCCTTACGCAGGACGACAGCGTACGGTCGCGAGCGACAAGCCTTCTCTATCTCGACCTCGGATACCAAGCGAGTCCGCGGTGGACGGTCGCCTTGAACGTGTTCAACGTGCTCGACACCAAGGCGAGTGACATTGATTACTACTACGTGTCCCGGCTCCCTGGCGAGCCGCTCGCCGGCGTCGCTGACATCCACTCGAAAGCGGTAGAGCCGCGCGAGCTACGGCTCACCGTCGCCAGACGCTGGTGAGCCAGTAGGATCAGCTAGCGATCAGCTTCGCCGCCTCGGGCTTGCGGACCGAATGTGCTCCGCGCGGAATCCGATCCCGATCACGCGGGCGGGGATGCGGCGTAGCAGCGCGAACTTCTGCAGCAACCAGAGCGGGAAGGGGAGCTTCGAGATCGGGCCCGTGGACGCGAGCGCGGGGGCGATCACGCGCTTGTGCGCGAGGGCCTGCAGTTGCTGGGTCATGCGCGTGGGGAATTCGCGGCGCGCTTGAACGCGATTCAGCGTGTCGAGATCCACGGGGCCGCGTGACAGCGGCTCGGCGAGGATGTTCGCGGCGGCCACGGCGTCCTGGATCGCGAGATTGATCCCGACGCCGCCCACCGGACTCATCGCGTGCGCCGAGTCGCCGATGCAGAGCAGGCCGTCGCGCGCCCACACTCTGAGATGGTCGAGCGCCACGGACAGGAGCTTGATGTCATCCCAGCTCGCGAGCTGCTGCGCGCGTCCGGCGAAATACGGCGCGACGCGCTCGATGGTCGCGCGGAAGGCGGGCAGGCCCTGCTCTCTTGATCGCGTCCAAACCGCCCTTCGGAATGATGTACGCACACTGCCAATAGTCGCCGCGGTCGAGCGTCACGAGGATGCGGCCTTCGCGCACGCGGCCGAGCGTCTGCTTCGGGTCGGTGGGCGCGTGGCGAGTCGCATCCAGAGCACATCGATCGGCACGTTGTAGTCGAGGATCTCGAAGCCGGCTTTCTCGCGCACGATGGAGTGTCGGCCATCGGCGCCTACGGTGAGATCGGCGCGGATCTCGAAGGGCCCGTCGGGCGATGAACCGCGCACGCCGGCGACGCGGCCGCTCTCGACAATGAGATCCGTGACTTCGTGCTCCATGCGCACATGGAAGCCCGGATATTTCTTGCCGAGCTGCGCAATGAAGTCCAGGAAGTCCCACTGCGGCATGAGCGCGAGGAACTTGCAGTGCGTGTGGAGGTGCGTGAAGTCGGCGACGGTCAGCGAGAAGTCGTCGATCTGCGCGCCGATGGTATGGAATTCCTGGTGCGGCCGCTTGAGGAATTCGTCGATCGCGCCCAGCTCGTATATGAGTTCGAGCGTGGACGGATGGATCGTGTCGCCGCGGAAGTCGCGGAAGAAGTCGGCGTGCTTCTCGAGCACGATGACGTCGATGCCCGCGCGCGCGAGGAGGAGGCCGAGCACCATGCCGGCGGGTCCGCCGCCGACGATGCAGCAGCGGGTGGTGGTGGCGGCGGGCGTCATGGCGGAATATGGGATTCGCGGGCGCGCCGCTGTCACGTCGCGGCGATCCGGGTTAACTTTGTGCGCGGCCGCTCACGCGGTCGTTGTTGTTGGATGGGTGGCCGAGTGGTTTAAGGCGCACGCCTGGAAAGCGTGTGGGCTCGAAAGGGTCTCGCGAGTTCGAATCTCGCCCCATCCGTGAAGGTCCCGCGCGCGACAGCGCTCGGGAACACGCGTCGGCGCGCGGGTATTGAAATGTGGAAAAATGATTCGCGTTACGGCGTGAATGAACAGATCGCCGTAGCACATTTTGGCACTTGCGCGAAGAACCGGACTTGTTAGCATTGAACCAGGCACCACGACATAGGCCGCGACCCTGCGGCCGGCTTGACGGGCGGGCTAACGGCTCCGCCAGTCGAAGGCGCGAAGATCGGAACCCACGATCTTCGCGCCTTTCTGTTTTCAAGACTGCGAGGTTCCAATGCGCTCATATATCTCCCGGTTCGCCGCCTCTCTCGATCGTTTCGATCTCGCTCGCCGCCTGCGGCGATCACTCGCCCAGCGCCCCCGTCCCGCCCTCGACGACCACCTTCGGCGGCCACTCGACGGTCGTCGTCGCGAACGTCCCCGGCTTCGCCGCCGATGCGGTGATCGGCGTGACCGGGCTGCTGCCCGACCTTCGGCGGCGCGCTCGAGACATCGCAGCCGTCGGCGCAGATCCCGGGCCTGCTCGCCTCCGGCGATCTCCACGCCTCCGCGGTGGGGCAGGGCAACTCGTCCTCGTCCGAAGCGTCGGTGTCGGATCTCTCGCTCACGATCGGCGGCCACATCATTGCCGCGCAGTTCGTCGCAGGCGCGCGCCACGGCGCAATGCATTCCGCGCGCCCCCTTCACGAGCGGCGAGACCGAGATCGATGGACTCACGATCGATGGCGTCGGCGGTGATCGCCACCGGCGCGCGAACCAGACGGTCGCGCTCGCCGGCGGCGGCCAGGTGATCCTCAACGAGCAGTCCACCACGCCCGGCGCGATCACGGTCACCGCCATCCACGTCATCATCTCCGGCGCCGGCGACGTCATGGTCGCGAGCGCGCACGCCGAGGTCGTCTGCGGCAGCACATGCCCCCGCACAATGGCGACTTCATCACCGGCGGCGGCTGGATCATCGGTGAACGGCGCGAAGGCGACCTTCTCCATCTCCGGCGGCACGAGCCGCGAGCGGCTTCTGGGGCGATCTCGAGTGGCACGATCACGGCTCGGGCCTCACGGTCACCGGCACGGGCGTCACCGGCTACGCGATCATTGATGCCACCACGCGCCGCATCACCGGCAACGCGGACATCGATGGCGTGCCCGGCACGTACACCGCCACGGTGAGCGACAACGGCGAGCCCGGCCGCAACGACACGATCGACCTCTCGCTCTCGAATGGTTACCACGTGAGCGGTGCGCTCGGCGGTGGCAATCTGCAATTGCACCTGAAGCCGGAGTGCCCGTGAGCGCGCGCGTGACGTTCGCCCTCATCACGCTCGCGGCGGCGGTCATCGCTCTGTCGGCGCCGGTGCCGCACGTCGCGGCGCCGGCCGCCATCGCCGTGAAATACCCCGAGGGCACCGTGCACGGATTCCTCGAGCTGCGCAGTGAATCGGGCGCGCTGCTCGCGCACGGCGATCTCACGCAGGTCGTGCGCGATGGCGGCGATCGACAGCCGCATGATCTTCCACTTCGCCGATACGTCCACCGTGTTCGACGAGACCGTGCGCTTCACGCAGGACGGTTCGTTCGCGATGCAGGAGTATCACCTCGTGCAGCGCGGCGACATCTTCCCGTTCGCGCTCGACGCCACGATCTCGCGCGACGGTCACTACACCGTGAGAACGACCTCCAAGGCGAAGGACGCCGTCGAACAGAGACTCACGGGCAAGCTCGACCTGCCGTCCGACATCGCGAACGGCCTGCCGATCACGCTCGCGAAGAACATCGGCACGCACGACGCACGCACGGTGCACATCGTGGCGTTCACGCCGGAGCCGCGCGTCATCGGCCTCGAGATCGCACCCGCGGCGGCGAGCTCGGTGATGATCGGCGGCCACGCCGAGTCGGCCACCGAGTACGTGCTGCGGCCGAAACTGGGCGCGGCGCTGCACTTCTTCGCGTCGCTCGCGGGAAAGGCGCCGCCCGACAGTCATGCGTGGATCATCACGGATGACGTGCCTGCCTTCGTGCGCTTCGAGGGGCCAATGTACTACGGGCCGGTGTTCCATCTCGCGCTGGCGAGTCCGTCGGTGCCGGAGAACAAGTCGGGCCCGCCAAAGGAGCGCCACTAGCGGCACATGGGAATCGTGGGATAATGTGACGCGGCGGCGGTCGCCGCCTTCCCCCGGCTCCCTGAGGATCCGCGCCCATGCCCGTGCTCCATCTCGATACCGGCAACACCGGCTTCATGCTCCTCTGCTCGAGCCTCGTCATGCTCATGACGCCGGGGCTCGCGTTCTTCTACGGCGGACTCGTCGGCCGGAAGAACGTGCTCGCGATCATGATGCAGAGCTTCGCGATCATGGGATGGACCACGGTGCTCTGGTGGGCGTTCGGCTTCTCGATGTGCTTCAGCGGCGATCTCAAGAGCGGCACCGACTTCGCGGGGATCATCGGCAATTTCCATTGGGCGTTCTTGAGCGGCGTGTCGCTCGTCACGCCGGCGCCGGCGAACGACACGATCCCGCTCTTCGTGTTCTTCGGCTATCAAATGATGTTCGCGATCATCACGCCCGCGCTGATCACCGGCGCGTTCGCGAACCGCGTGCGCTTCCCGGCGTACATGATCTTCCTCACGCTCTGGCTGGTGTTCGTCTACTTCCCGTTCGTGCACATGATCTGGGGCGGCGGGCTCATGGCGAGCTGGGGCGTGCTCGACTTCGCCGGCGGCATCGTGGTGCACAACATCGCCGGCATCGCGGCGCTCGCGTCGGTGCTGTACGTGGGGCGACGCCAGCGTGATGGACAGCGGGCCGCATTCCATTCCGCTCGTCGCGCTCGGCACCGGCCTGCTCTGGTTCGGCTGGTACGGGTTCAACGCGGGCAGCGAATTGCGCGTGGACTCCGTGACCGCCGTCGCGTTCATCAATACCGATCTCGCGGCGAGCTTCGCGGCGGTCACCTGGCTCGTTCATCGAGTGGCGCACCACGGGCAAGCCGAAGTTCGTCGGGCTGCTCACCGGCTCCGTCGCGGGGCTCGCGACGATCACGCCGGCGGCCGGCTACGTGTCGCCCACGTCGGCCGTGATCATCGGCGTGCTCTCCGGCATCGTGTGCTTCTACGCCGTGGCGCTCAAGAACAAGCTGCGCTGGGACGACGCGCTCGACGTGTGGGGCGTGCACGGCGTCGGCGGATTCCTCGGCATCCTCTCGCTGCGGCGCGTTCGCGAGCCTCGCGTTCAATCCCGCCGGCGCCGACGGACTGTTCAACGGGAATCCGCATTTCTTCCTCGTGCAGCTCGGCGCCGTGTGTCATCTCGAGCGTGTGGGCGTTCGTGTTCACCTACGGCATGCTGTGGGTGATCGACCGCATCACGCCGGTGAAGGTCGGCGAGGAAGGGGAGACCGCGGGCCTCGACCAGTCGCTGCACGGCGAGGTGGCGTACATCGAGGCGTTCTAGGGGCGACTAGAGACTTAGACGCTAGACTGAGACGTTAGACTGCCACGGCGTGTTCGTCCCAATCGCGGCCTGCCGAACCATACGCTTCGTTGCCATACGCGCTTTTTCAGCGGTACTAGGGCCTACATGCGCCCTATCAGATGATACTGCCGCGTCCGTTACCAAGATTTGTCAAACTTAACTTGATCTTATCGGGAACCTTTCCGACCCTCCCCGGTACGTGAGACGTCCCCTACCAGGAGGGCCGTGTGTCCCATTCAAAGACTCTAGCACTGGCCGTGCTCACTGCCGCGATCGCGGCGTGCGGCGGCGGATCCAACGTAACAGGCGGCGGCGGTGGCGGTGGTGGTGGCGGTGGCGGCGGTGGATGCTCCGGTACGAACGATTCTCCCGCGTTGTGCGACAATCACTACTCGCCTGCGACGATCACGGTGAATCACGGCCAGACGCTCACGTGGACGTGGAAGGGGAATAACCAGCACAGCGTCACGTCGATCTCGGCGGGGCTGACGATGGACTCCGGGATCAACGGCAACGGGCATACCTTCTCTCACACGTTCAATGAAGCGGCGGGCACCTATGACATTGAATGTTCGGTGCACGGCGCCGCGATGACGGGGACTATCACTATTAATCCGTGAACTGAGACCGCGAGCGCGCCGGGAAATCCGGCGCGCCGCCTCAGTGCGCCCCTGGCGCGTGTGCTAACTTTCCCCCGTGCACACGCTCCGCGTTCTGCTTGCGCTCGGCCCCTTCGCGGTGTCCTTCCTCCGCGACCGCCGCCGGTGGGTCTGGTGGGGGGCGCCGATCGAGCGCACTGACGCCGATCACGCGCGGCGCGCCGACCAACTCGTCGCCACGATCATCCGGCTGGGCCCCACCTTCGTGAAAATGGCGCAGGTATTCGCCGCGCGCGCCGATCTCATTCCTGAGCCCTACCTCGGCGAGCTCGGGCGCCTCATCGACCAAGTGCCCGGCGTACCATTCGCCACGGTTGAGCGCGTGATCGCCGAGAGTTACTCCGGCGCGCACGTCGACGCGCTCTTCGAGGAATTCGAACCCATGCCCGTCGCGGCCGCATCGCTCGGCCAGGTGCATCGCGCGCGCTACCACGGCGAGACCGTCGCCGTGAAAGTGCTGCGGCCGCATGTGGAGCACGCCGTGCGCAGCGATCTCGCCGCCGCGCGCCGGATACTCGGCTGGGTGGAGCGCTGGTGGGACCACCCGCACGTGAAGCGCGTGCGCGTGGTGCTCAACGAGTTCGAGCTGCGCATCGGCGAGGAGATGGATTTCCGCCTCGAGGCCGAGTATGGCACCGAGATCCGCGCGAACTTCGCGGGGAACCCGAACGTGATCGTGCCGCGCGTGGTGAGCGAGATGACGCGCCAGCGCGTGCTGGTCATGGAGTTCGTGGAAGGCACGCGCATCGACCGGCTCGATGCGTCGCGCGTGGACGTGTCGCGCGTCGTCGCGACGCTCGTGGAACTCTACGTGCAGATGATGCTCATCGACGGGCTGTTCCACGCCGATCCGCATCCCGGGAATCTGATGGTGTCGCCCGACGGCCGCATCGTGCTGCTCGATTTCGGCATGACGGTGCGCGTGCCGCTCGCGACGCGGCGCGCGCTCATGCACACGTGCATCGCCGCGATCCGGCGCGACCCGGCGGCCACCGCGGCGGGCTTCGAGGAACTCGGACTGATCGCGCCCGGCACCGATCCGGCCACCGTGCGTTGGCTCGCCGATCTGCTGATCA
This sequence comes from uncultured Gemmatimonadaceae bacterium, assembly GCA_963732065.1. GTDB lineage: Bacteria > Gemmatimonadota > Gemmatimonadetes > Gemmatimonadales > Gemmatimonadaceae > DATKOH01. The sequence continues at coordinate 508,959 of CAVSYH010000020.1, forward strand.
CGAACGCGTACTCGCGCACCACCACACAGGAGCGCATCGACGCGCTCCTGGCCGACCGCGTGATGAAGACGCTCTTCGATTTCCCGGTGATCCTGCCGCAGCATCTCGTGTACTTCGGGCGCACCGCGGCGCTCATCGAAGGCGTGGGGACTCGCTACGATCCGTATTTCCAGGCGATCCCGGTGGCGAGTCCGGTCATCCTTCGCATGCGCTCGCGCATACTGCACTCGCTCGGCGAGCCATCGACGCCGAGCGTCGCCGAGGTGGTCACGCTCCTTGGCGATGTCGCCGAGCGGCTGGCGCGATGGGTGGGCACGCTGATATCGTCGTGGAACGGCAATTCACATCAGAACGGGAGATCGGAGATGAAGAAGCTCACCGGCCGCGCAACGTTGGTGGTGCTCGCGGCTGCAATGCTGAGCGGCGCCGCGTGGTCGCAGACTGCGGCGGCGCCGCTGCCTACCGTGCAGCAGCAGATCGCGGCGGCCGTGCTCCCGCTGCCCGAAGACCATGCGCGATTCCGCGACCGTGATGGGCTATCGCACGCGCGGACAAGCTCGAGGTGATCCGCAAGGGATCGAACGGCATGACGTGCCTCGCGCTCTTCGCGGTGGAGAAGGAATTCCACGCGGCGTGCTACCAGAACGGCATGGAGGCGTTCATGGCGCGCGGGCGCGCAGCTGCGGGCGCAGGGCGTGAAGACGACCGCCGGCGTGGATAGTGTGCGCTTCGCCGAGGTGAAGAGCGGCAAGCTCAAGATGCCGAAGCAGGCGATGCTCTATCAGATCTTCGGCAGCGACTCGAGCTGGGACCGCGCGACGAACAAGGTGACCGGCGCGCAGATGCTGCTCGTGCTCTACATGCCCTTCGCGACCGAGGCGAGCACCGGACTTTCCGCCGTGCCATCGGCGACCGGCCCGTGGATCATGTTCCCGGGCACGCCCAAGGCGCATATGATGCTGAGCGGGAGCATGAATCCCTAGCGGTCGTGCGCGCGCTCACGGGACGAAGGTGTTCCCATCCCAGATCGCGATCGCCAGCCCATAGCCGGAGTTCTTCTGCAGGGAGTACGCGCGTGAGGCGAGCAGGCCCTGCGCGTTCGTGAGCGCCGTCGCATTCGCATAGCGGAAGTAGCGCGTCGGCTCGTTCACCCAGAATCCGTTGGCCTGCTGCTGCCAGCCGTGCACGTCGGCGGCCACGTCGATCGCGGTGATCCCTGCGATACCGGAGAGCGCCTCGACGATGCCCGGACAGAAATCAGCGGTCTCGCGCGGCGATCCGCAGGTGAGCGCGAAGGTGTTCGGCTCGATGCGCATTACCGCCGCGTACCGAAGCATCGCCATCTCCGACGCTCGCACGCGCGCGATGGTGATGCGCGCGTCGGTGACCTCGACGCGGAACGTGCTCGTGTCACGATTCACCACGCTGAGCGAATAGCTCCCGTTCGCGAGCGCGACCTCCTTGCGGCCCATGGCGGGCGTGACCGTGGGCGGGCAGGGACCCGTGAGCGCGCGTGCGGTGAACGGTCCGAGCACGATCGCGCTGCCGCTCACGCTCAGCTTCACGTCGAGCGTCGCGCACTGATGGATCTCCACCGTTTCGTAGACGAAGCGCATGACCGGTGCGCGGCCCGGAGCGCCGCGCATCTCCGACAGCTCGAAGCTCACCGGGCCGACAGAGTCCGTCGATTGCGCGACTCCCGCCCGTGCTCCGATGCCCAGCGCTCCAACAAGTGCGGCGATCGTCCGACCGTTCATGCCGACCCTCCATTTCGCGACCCGACGAAAGGACGCGCGATACGCCTCACCTTGCACACGCCGTTTCGATGCCCGATGCACGATGGACGAGCGCCCAGTCTACGGATGAACGGCCGTCGTCCCCCCAATGTGATCGCGCACCCACTCCACCCACAACCGCGCGCGCTCCTTCGCGTTCACCGGGTCGCCCGAGGCGTGCGCGCGCCCGACGAATCCCACGAACTGCGTCTCCACGCCGTTGTCCTTCATCGCGCGGTAGAGCGCGAATGCCTGTGACGGCGGCACGCGGAAGTCTTCCATGTTCGACATCACGAGCGTTGGCGTGGTGATGTTCCGCGCGTACGTGATCGGCGACTGCTCACGGTAGGCCTTCTCGCGCCCGCCCGTCCACGGCGAGCCGCCGAACAGGTACCGGATCGCGATGTTGCCGTCGCCCAGATTGTACATGTCTTCCCAATTGGTGACCGGCGCGCCCGCCATCGCGGCCTTCCATTCTGATGGATAATTCCCCAGCAGCCAACTCGTCATGTATCCGCCGTAGCTCCAGCCGGTGACGGCGGTGCGCGCCTTGTCCACGTAGGCGCGCTGCCGAAGCATCGCGACGCCGGCCATCACGTCCTTCCCGGGTCCGGATCCGGCGTCGCCGACGATCGCCGCTTGATACGCGTTGCCCAGATTGTCGCTGCCGCGATAGTTCGGCGAGAACACGACCCAGCCTTCGGCCGCCATCAACTGCGCCAGCGAGCTGAAGCTGAGCTTCGATGCGCTCGTCGGGCCGCCGTGGATGAGCAGGACCAGCGGATACTTGCCCGACGGCGAGAACCCGGGCGGCAGCGTGATCGTGCCATCCTCGTCGAATCCGTTCGGGCCCTTCCAGGTGACGCGCTCCATCGCGCCCCACGCGACATCGGCCGCCCACGCGTTGAAGTCGGTCAAGCGCTTGGGTGTGCCCGCCGGCGACGTCATCGCATACAGCTCCGACGGCCGTCCGCCGCTCGTGGCGACGAACACGATCGCGCCGGTCTTCGCGACGGTGAGCTCGTAACCGAACGCGCCGTTCACGACGAGGTCGCCCAGCTCGAGGCGCTTCGCCGGCGAACCGTCCACCGGCTGCACCCACACGCCCACGCTCGTGCGGTCGTTCCCCGCGACGACGAGCGCTTTGCTGTCCGCCGTCCATTCCGCGCCGTACAGATTCCGGTCGATCGCGCGCGTGATGCTCTTGCCCGTGCCGCCCGCGCTCGGCACCACGTGCACTTCGTTCACCCATCCCGCCTCGCCGTTCCCGTCGCGCGGCTGCCAGTAGGCGATCATCTTGCCATCCGGCGAATACACCGGGTTGTTCTCGAAGCGGCGCGCGCTGGTGAGCGGCGTGATGGTTCCCGTCGCGACATCGAGGATGCGCACGCTCACCGAGTCGAGCTTCCCGCTCTCGGGCGCGGGCACGTGCGCGAACGCGATGCGCGCGCCGTCGGGACTCCAGCTCAGTCCCGACGGCGGGCTGCCCGGCGGGAGCACGAACTCGAGCGTCCATGCGCCGCTCGTGAGCCGCTTCGCCTCGCCACCGGTGGTGGGCACGAGCCAGATGTGCTGCGGCGTGAGCGGCTTCGTGAGGAACATGTCCTGCGCGCCCACGGTGAAGGTCGTGAGGTACTTCGCTTCGCCGGTCCGCTTCGGCGACTCGTCGTCGGCGGCGAAGGCGATCGCGCCGCCGTCGGGGCGCCAGGCGTACATGTTCACGCCCGTCGGCGACGCGGTGAGTTGGCGCGCTTCACCGCCGGCCGCAGGGAGGAGCCAGATCTGGCCGTGCATCGCCGAGTCGGGGGCGACGAACGCGATCGTCTTTCCGTCCGGGCTCCAGTGCGGATCGTGTGCCGCGTGCCGCGCAGTGAGCGCGCGTGGAGCGCCGCCGGCGATGTCCACCGCCCAGATGTCGGCTTCGTTCTTGTCGGTCGTGAAGTTCGGCCGCGAGACGACGAAGACGACCGTCTTGCCATCCGGCGACACGTCCGGCGAGGAGACGCCGACGATCTTCGCGAACTGGTCGAGGGTGAACTTGTTCTGCGCACTCACGGGCGACCGGGCGGCCGAAGCGAGCAGCGCAGCGGCGAGAACGAGGCGACGCGACATGGGCGGATCTCCGATCGGGTGAAGCCGCCGGCCGGCGGCGCTCCAACGTTACGCCAAGTCGCTGCCGGCGGCGAGGAGCGCTAGATTGCTCGCATACTTCCTCCCGGTGATCCGCATGCGCCTGCACCGGATCGCAGTTGTCTCGCTCGTCCTCGCCGCCGCGCCCATCGCGCGTGCGCAGACGCCCGCGCCCGCCGATTCATTCGCTTGGCTCTCCGACGTGCGCGGCGCGAAGCCCATGGCGTGGGTCGAGGCGCAGAACAAGACGACGCTCGCCGCGCTGCAATCGGCCCCGGTGTACGACTCGCTCTACCGCCGCATCCTGCAGGTGCTCAGCTCGAACAAGCGCATCGCCTATCCCGATCAGATGGGCACGTATCTCTACAATTTCTGGCAGGACAGCACGCACCCGCGCGGCATTTGGCGGCGCACCACATCGGCCTCGTATGCGACGGCCGCTCCCGCATGGGAAACGATCATCGATGTCGATGCGCTCTCCAAGAGCGAGAACGCGACGTGGGCCTGGAAGGGTGCGAACTGCCTGCCGCCCGAATACCGGCATTGTCTTGTGAGTCTCTCGCGCGGCGGCGGCGACGCGGTGGAGGTACGCGAGTTCGACGCGAAGACACGCCGCTTCGTCTCCGGCGGCTTCCATTTGCCCGAAGGCAAGAGCAGCACGGCGTGGCAGGATCAGAACACGCTCCTCGTTTCCACCGATTTCGGCGACAGCAGCATGACGACGTCCGGCTATCCTCGCATCGCGAAGCTCTGGAAGCGCGGCACGCCACTCGGCGCCGCGACCACGCTCTTCGAGGGGAAGACCACGGACGTCTGGGTATTCGTCGGCGCGAATTACGCCGGCGGGCACACGATCCCCGTCGTCAACAACGGGATCACCTTCTTCACGACGGTGAATCGCGTGCTCCGCGACGGGAAGCTCGTGCTGCTCGAGATCCCGCAGGATGCGGACTACGGCTTCGTCGGCGATCGGCTCATCGTCTATCTGCGCACGCCCTGGACGGTGAGCGGCAACACCTACGCCGAGGGCGCGCTGCTCGAGCATCGGCGCGAACGACTTCTTCGCCGGCAAGCGCGACTTCACGACCATCCTCGCGCCCACCGATAAGATCGCGATCGACGGCTTCTCCACGACGAAGGACTATGTGCTGGTGTCGCTGCTCAACAACGTGAACGCCGAGCTGCACCGCTACGCGTTCCACGATGGGCAAGTGGACCGGCGCGCGGCTTCCCGCGCCATCGTTCGGCAACGTGTCGGTGCGCAGCACCGATCCCGTGAGCGACGAATTCTATTTCAGCTATGACAGCTTCCTGAGCCCCACGACGCTCTACGCTGTGTCGCCGGCGGGAAAGAGCACGATGGTGAAGCAGCTGCCGGCGCTCTTCAACGCGAATGGCCTCGAGACGACGCAGCTCGAGGCGACGAGCGCCGACGGCACGCAGGTGCCGTATTTCATTGTGATGAAGAAGGGACTCGCGAGGGACGGCAACAATCCTACGCTGCTGCGCGCGTACGGCGGATTCCAGGTGTCGTCGCTGCCGAACTACAGCGCCACCACCGGCGCCGCGTGGCTCGAGCGCGGCGGCGTGCTCGTGCTCGCGAACATTCGCGGCGGCGGCGAGTTCGGGCCGGCGTGGCACCGCGCCGCGCTCAAGGAGAACCGCCAGCGCGCGTACGATGATTTCCTCGCGGTCGCGCAGGATCTCATCACGCGCAAGATCACCTCGGCCGCGCACCTCGGCATCAACGGCGGCAGCAACGGCGGCCTGTTGGTTGGTGTCGCGCTCACCGAGAAGCCGGAGCTGTTCGGCGCCGTCGTCTCCGCGGTGCCGCTGCTCGACATGTACGGCTACACGAAGCTGCAGGCCGGGGCGAGCTGGATCGGCGAATACGGCGATCCGCAGATCCCCGAGCAGTGGGCGTACATCCCGAAGTACTCGCCGTATCAGAACGTGTCCGCCACCAAGCAGTACCCGCTCGGTGCTCTTCACCACCACCACCGCGGACGATCGCGTGGGACCCGTGCACGCGCGCAAGATGGCGGCGCTCATGGAATCGCAGGGACACAAGGTGCTCTTCTTCGAGAACACCGAGGGCGGCCATGGCGCCGGCGACACGCCGGAGCAGCAGGCCACTTTCTGGGCGGTGACCTACACGTTCCTGGTCACCACGCTGCGGTAGCGGTCAGTACTTCGCTTTCGCCAGCGCGGCGTCCACCCACCCGATCGCGTCGGGCGTGCGCGACCAGTCCACGTGCACGTCCGGCGGGATGCCGGTGCCGCGCATGCCCATGTACGGGAGATCGGGGCGCGCGGTGATCACGGGGTAGCCGAGGTACCAGCGTTTGCCGGTGTCGCCCACGCGCACGATCGTCACGCTCATGTAGTCGAGCGCGCCGGCGGTGTTCTGCCCGTACACGATCACGCGCATGCTGCGCCGCGCTTCGCGCAGGAATACTTCGGCGGCGCTCACGGTGCCGCCATCGATGAGCACCGCGACGCGCGTGGGGCCGCGCTCCACGGTGTCCACCCACATGCTGTCGGGCTTGATGCGGCTCACGGAATCGGTGGAGTCGCGCAGGCGGTCGAGGTCATTGCTGAGCGGCACGAGCGCGCCGGGGCTCGCGGCAAGGCGCGAGAGCACGCGCACGATCGACGTCGAGTCGCCGGAGATGTTCTCGGGGCGCTGCTCGACGTACTTGATGTTGTCGGGCGACGAGAGCATTGCGGCGAATCCGGCGGCACGTGCGCCGGCCGTTTCTCCGTGCTCATGATGAGCGGCAGCACAGTGTCAGTCACCCACGATGATCCGCCCTCGTTGCCGCGGATGTCGATGATCATTCGCGGCGCGCGGAGCAGCGCGTCGCGGTTCTTGTCCACGATCGTGAACAGCGCCTCGCGGTACGTGGGGTCGTTCGATGGGATGGAGAGCACGGCCGTGCTGCCGCGCCAGGTGAGCGTCGCGTACTCGGGCTGCTCGAGCGACACGAGTCCGGAGTCCGCGGCGGCCACCGGGAATTCCTTGGCCCACATGCCCGGATCGAACCGCAGCAACGTGTTCTTGTGGATGTGCGCGGTGGTGAACCGCTTCGAGAGGTTCGCGCTCCACAGCGTGCCATTGTATTGGCGTCGCTGCGGCGCGTGAACCGCGCCCGCACATCGCCGGCGTGCCACGTCGCGCTGTCCGGCGTGAGCACCACCGCCACGAAATGCCCGGCGCCGCCCGACGGAGCCTGGATCACCGCGACGCGCAGCGCGCCGTCCCTCCAGATCCCTTCCACCGGATCGAGATGCTTCGCGTTCTTCGCGAAATAGCGGCGCAGCGTATCCTCGGAAACGGGCATCCGCTCGATGAACCCCGGCGTCGCCGCGCGCTTCGCGATCTCGAGCGTGTCGAGATACGTCTGCTGGAACACGAACACATGCGGATCGTGGAACTGCTCGGCGTACGCGTTCAGCACGAAGTAGCAATCGTCGCCCTGCGACGCCGCCGCGCGCACGCGCAGCGCCGCGAGCGTGGAGTCGTACTGCGGGCGCCGCCGCGACCGCTTCACCTCGAGTACGAACCCCGCATAGTTCGCCTCCGCCTTCGCCGCCATCCCGTCGAGCACCACGGAGCATGAGGGCAGGGAGTCGGATCCGGCGGTGGCCGCAAGAAGAAGAAGAGTTCCGAGCACGGTTCGATTCTCCGGTGATCGGCGATGAGCACTACGTCCCATTGCGGGCGCGGATTCAGCGTGCAGTCTATCGCCTAGCGCCTAGCGCCCGCTCTTGCAGTCTGCAGTTCGTAGAGCCACATTCGCCCCGTTCCTCAACCGGAGGCCGTCGATGGGCAAGATCAACATGGGCCGCGTCATTATCGGCGGTCTCGCCGCCGGGCTCGTGCTCAACATCAGTGAGACGATCCTCAACACGGTGGTCCTCGGCGCGGACCTCGCGTCGCAGCTCGCCAAGATGGGACTGCCGCCTGTCGGTGGATCGGCAATCGGCGTATTCGTCTTCCTCTGCTTCATGCTCGGCATTGTCACCGTATGGTTGTACGCCGCAATCCGCCCACGGTTCGGCCCCGGCCCCAAGACGGCGTCGCTCGCCGGCGCCACGGTGTTCTTCTTCGCGTATCTCTACGGCGCGGTGGGGATGCTCGTCATGGGCTTCTTCTCGTCGCGCGTCCTGATGATCTCGCTGCCATGGGGATTCGTCGAGGTGATGCTCGCCGCGAACGTGGGCGCGTACCTGTACAAGGAATGAGCGTGCGGCGCGGTGCGTGGCGCTGCTCGCCGTGCTGGCGGCGGCGCCGGCCGGCGCGCAGCGCGACGGCGACTGGACGATGCCCGCGCGCGACTACGCGGCCACGCGCTTCAGCGACCTCGCGCAGATCACGCCCGCGAACGCAAGAAACTCCATAACGTCTGGACCTTCTCCACCGGCGTGCTCGGCGGCCACGAGGGACAGCCGCTCGTCGTGAACAACACGATGTACGTGGTCACGCCGTAGCCGAACGTGCTCTACGCGTTCGACCTCACGCAGGAAGGCTACCCGCTCAAGTGGAAGTACCGGCCCGCACGGTCGCCCGAAGCGGTCGGCATCGCGTGCTGCGACGCCGTGAATCGCGGCGCGTCCTACGCCGACGGCAAGATCGTCTACAACCTGCTCGACGGTCACACGGTGGCGATCGACGCCGAGACGCGGCAAGGAGCTCTGGAACACGCAGGTCGCCGATCTGAAGAATGGCGAGACACGCACCATGGCGCCCTTCGTCGTGAAGGATCGCGTCATCGTCGGCGCGTCCGGCGGCGAATTCGGCATCCCGGCTGGCTCAAGGCGCTCGATCTCGCCACGGGCAAGCTCGTCTGGACCGCGTACAACATCGGCCCTGACTGCATCATGCTCGCCAAGCCCGGCGTTCAAGTCGTTCTACGACAGCGGCGCCGACCTGGGCGCGAGCACATGGGCCGACCGACGCGTGGAAACACGGTGGTGCGCCGGTGTGGGGCTGGATCTCCTACGATCCGAAGCTGGATCTCGTGTACTACGGCGTCGGCAATCCGGCGCCGTACAATCCCGAGCAGCGGCCCGGCGACAACAAGTGGACCGCGAGCGTGCTCGCGCGCCGCCCGGCGGACGGCTCGCTCGTGTGGGCCTACCAGTTCACGCCGCACGACAACTGGGACTACGACGCGACGGCCGAGCATGGTGCTCGTCGATCTCACGATCGACGGCAAGCCCGCAAAGCGCTCGTCCACTTCGACAAGAACGGTTTCGCCTACACGCTCGATCGCGCGACCGGCGAGCTGCTGGTCGCCGAGCCGTATGTCGATGAGAACTGGGCGAAGCAAGATCGATCTGGCGACGGTCGCCCGGTGCTCGACCCCACGAAGCCACGGGCGCCTCCGCGGCAACGTGAAGCGACATTTGCCCGACCCTCGAAGGCGGGAAGACGCCCGGCGTCGCCGCGTCTCGTACTCGCCGCAGACGAAGCTCTTCTACGCGGCGACGAACAACATGTGCATGGACTACGAGGCCGCGCAGTCCACGTACCTCGCGCGGCACGCCATTCATCGGCGCGAATACACCATATCACGCCGGCCCGGCGGCAATCTCGGCTTGTTCATCGCGTGGGATGCGGCGACCGGTCACAAGGTGTGGCAGATCCCGGAGCGCTATCCCGTCTGGAGCGGCGTCTCGCGACCGCGGCGACGTCGTCTTCTACGGCACGCTCGACGGTTGGTTCAAGGCGGTCGATGCGCGACCGGGCGTGCTCTGGAAATTCAAGGTCGGCTCGGGCGTCGTCGGCAGCCCGATCACCTACCGGGGCCCCGACGGCAAGCAGTACGTCGCGGTCTATGCCGGCATCGGCGGCGACTGGTTCCTGCTCTCGGGCGACGTGCGCACGGATGATCCCGCCGACGTGCGTGACCCGCGCGACTTCGCGCGCGATCTCGCGCGGCACACGAGCCAGGGCGGCATCGTATGGATCTTCGCGCTCGATCCTGAGCTCGTTCTCGCGCTGGCGCTGCGCGGCCTGTATCGCTGCGCGAAGCAGGATGCGGCCGCGCCGCACGCACCCTCCCTCCGTGCGCAGCGACCGCATTTTCGCCGGCGGCGTCCAGCCGCCCGATCGCCGTCTCCAACCCCTGCGCGAGAATGCGCAGACGCCGGCGAGGGTGCGAAACTGTTCTCGCGATGAACTGCGACGGATGCCACGGCGGCGGCGCGGTCGGGTGGGTCGGCCCGAGTCTCATCGCGCGCCGCTGGCGCTACGGCGGCACGGACGCGAGATCTTCCCGTCGATCTACTACGGCCGCCCGCACGGCATGCCCGCGTTCGGTGGCGCAATAACACCCGAGTCGATCTGGGATATCGTGGCCTATCTACAAGTCACTGCCGAAGCCGGAGGGGGTGCCCACCCAGCGCTTCTAGGGCGAGACGTCGCGCTCCGAAAGATCGATCGCGCCCAGCTCCCACAGCTCGGCCACGAACGATTTCGCGTCGGCCAGCGCGCGCTCGTCGGTCACGTCGAATTCCACCGTGATCTCGTGCGCGATCGACGCGAGCGAGCGCGTGCCATCGGCCAGTTCCCAGAGCCGCGCGCCCACCGCGTTCACGCGCACCACCTCGCGGTCGCTCACGCGCAGCAGCGCCGTCTCGCGGTCGATCGCTTCCCAGCTCACCGACGGTGTGCGCCGCGGGAAGACGTGCGTCGAGCGCTCCGACATCAGGGCGTGACCGCCATGTCGCCGACCTTCGGCGGGCCGTTCGTGCCCGGCGTCAGCGTGACTGTCGCGGAACTCTCGTCCACTTCGGTCACCTTCGCCATGCCGATCTTCTCGGTGACCGTCTTGATCACGGCGCCCGTCGCGGGATCCTTCACCGTGCGCACCGCGCGGCTGATCACCAACTCGTCGCCCACCTTCACGCCGGCGGTGCTGCCGACGTTCAAGATGAGCGTGTTGCCGCTGACATCGGCCACGATCGCGTTCGATCTTCACCGCGTGCACCGGCAGCGACGCGGCCTTCGTATCCAGCTGCAGGCCCACCTGATTCACCGCTTTGTGCGTCGCGTCGCCCAGCAGCGAACTCGTGAAGTCCGAGCCCGTCATGTCGAGCGTGCCGCCGCCCGCCTTGCTGTTCGACGTGCCCTGCAGGCTCACGCCGCCCGAGTGCGAACTCTCGCCCTTGCCGGTCGCCGCCGCGACGACCTCCTCGTTCGACACGTCGATCATGCGCGCCGTGATCTCCACCACCGCCTTGGAGTTCGTGCTCGACACGCCGCCGATCCCGAACCCCTTCACGCTCAGATTGCTCCCGCCGCCCAGCGTGGTCTGATTCGTCTCGGCGCCGAACTGGTTCACGCTCCCGATGATGATGAAGTCCACGTTCAGCAGCCGACCGATCTTCGCAGCCGCGTCGGGATCCGAGAGCTGACCCTGCGAGAGGTTCTGTTCGTTGCCCACTTTCTCCAGCGCCGCGCGCTCGACGACGGAATACTTCCCGTCCTCCACCAGCTTCTGGATGAGGAGGTCGGCGATCCCGGTGCCCACGTCCTGGTTCGATCCGCCCATCGCCTGTACGGCCTGCTGTACGGCCACATTGTTGAACCGGAGCACGGCGACCTTCTTCTTCTGCGCGACAGCCGGTGCGGCCGCCACGAGCAGCCCGAGTGCGCCGAGGATGTACTTGTGCATGGCTCTGCCTCACCGAGTGCGGGGGTCGACATCCTAGAAATACGGGGGTCGGGGCGAGGCGTCAATCCTCTGAAACTACAGACTGAGACTATAGACTTAGACTGAGAATACAACGACTCCCGCATTCTACGTCGAAGTCTCACATCTCAGTCTGCTGTTTCCTTAAGCCGGCGCTCGAGAAACCGGCGCTCGGGCTCCTGCTGCGTGAGCTCGAGCGCCCGCTCGTAGAGACGCGCGCCTGCGCAGTCCCGCCCAGGCGGCGGCACAGATCGGCGCGCGCCGAGTGCGCGAGGTGGTAGTCGGCGAGCTCGCCGCGCGCGAGGATGGCGTCGATGATCCCCAGGCCGGCGAGCGGGCCGTCGCGCATCGCCACCGCGGCCGCGCGGTTCAGCTCGACGACCGGCGACGGATCGGCGCGCAGCAGCACGTCGTAGAGCCCGACGATCTCGGCCCAGTCGGTCGCCGTCCGCGGTCGGCGCCTCGGCGTGCACCGCCGCGATCGCCGCCTGCAGCGTGTACGGCCCGAAGCGGCGCGAGGCGAGCGCGCGCTCGACCAGCGCCGCGCCCTCCGCGATCTGCTCGCGGTTCCAGAGCGAGCGGTCCTGATCGTCGAGCAGGATCAGGTCGCCGCCGGCGAGCGTGCGCGCGGCGCGCCGCGATTCGTGCAGCAGCATCAGCGCGAGCAGCCCGATCGCCTCGGGCTCGGGCAGCAGCTCGACGAGCAGCCGCCCGAGGCGGATCGCCTCGCCCGACAGATCGGCCCGCGTCAGCGACTCGCCCGGAGGACGCCGAGTAGCCTTCGTTGAAGACCAGGTAGATCACGTGCAGCACGCTGTCGAGCCGCTCCGGCGAGATCGGCGCGCGTCGGGCACCTGATACGGGATGCGCGCGTCGCGGATCTTCGCCTTGGCGCGCACGATGCGCTGCGCGAGCGTGGGCGCGGCGGTCAGAAACGCGCTGCGCGATTTCTTCGGTGGTGAGGCCGCAGACCTCGCGCAGCGTGAGCGCGACCTGCGCGTCGGGCGGCAGCGCCGGGTGGCAGCAGGTGAAGATCAGCCGCAGCCGGTCGTCCTCGACTCGTCCTCGTCGGCGTCGCCGCTGCCGGCGGTCTCGTCGGCGAGTCGCTCGGCCAGCTCGGCGATCGTCGATGGCGTCGAAGCGCGCGCGGCGGCGCATGCGCGTCGATCGCCTTGAAGCGGCCGGCCGAGACGAGCCAGGCGCGCGGATTGGCCGGCACGCCCTCGCGCGGCCACTGCTCGAGCGCCGCGCGGAAGGCGTCGTGCAGCGCCTCCTCGGCGAGGTCGAAATCGCCGAGCAGGCGGATGAGCGTGGCGAGCACGCGGCGCGAGTCGGCGCGATAGATCGCGTCGACCGTCCGCGCATGCGTCGGCGTCCGCGTCATGCCATTGGCACGCTCACGTCCTCGGCTGGCATCTCCGGATCGGCCGCACTTCGATCTCCCGTGCGCGCCGACGGGATCCGCGCGGCCACCTGAATGGCGTCGTTCAGATCCTTGGCCTCGATCAGGTAGTAGCCGCCGAGCTGCTCTTTGGTCTCGGCGAACGGGCCGTCGGTCGTGGAGACCTTGCCGTTGCGACGCGCACGGTCGTGGCCGTGTGGACGGCTGCAGCGGGTCGCCGCCGATATAGTGGCCGCTCTTCTTGATGCCTCGGTGAAGGCGCCGTATTCGCCCATCAACGCGTCGCCCTCGTTCTTCGTCATCTTGCCCATCTTCTTCTCTTCGTCATAGATCAGGCAGAGATACTTCATATCCCTCCGTTGGGTTGGGGGTCGAAATCGCCGTGGACGGGAGATGGTCGATTTGAAGGGCATGAAATCGACATTGGTGTTGATACTACAGACCCAGACTCGAGACAGGGCTTAGAACACGGGTGTAGAAGTATTCTAGCGTCTAGGTCTAGCGTCTAGGTCTGCAGTCCCGACTGGATGCAGAACGGGCCCGGCGAATCTGCCGGGCCCGTTAAGTATTACAGAGCGTAGAGACCTACTTGCACTTAATCACGCCGTCGCCCACGCCCGTCGATCGAGTCCGCGCCGAAACCGACTTCGCACGTGATCGCGGTCGCCGGGTGCGACGTGTTCGCCGCCCAGCCCGTGCCCTTCGATCGTTCACGGTCGCCGTCACGGCCTGCGACGCCGTGAAGTCCATCGTCCGTCGAGCGACCGTCGTGTACGTCTGGTTGTCGGCGAAGTAGCCCTCTTCCGCCGTCGCCATGTTACGAAGGTCGGACTTCATTGCGGCGACGTACGCCTTCTCCTTCGTGTTGGCGAACTTCGGGATCGCGATCGCGGCCAGGATGCCGATGATGACCACGACGATCAGAAGCTCGATCAGCGTAAAGCCCTTCTTGGCGGTGGAGCGCATGGTGACTTTCTCCTGAGAGGTAGTGAACCGCGACGAGCGCGGCAGTGAGATCCAACGGAACGCGTTGGCCTTACATATGGCAGGAAGGAGGCCAGCGCTGCCGTCGATCGCCTAAGTCCTTTACGGGAAGGTAGTTCGCCACGTTGCCTCGCGCGGGCCGTGCCTGCGCATATGGCATGCCGCCATTCGTCGGGCATTTTGCGATTCAAATGTGACCAGAATCGGCCTGGGCGTGATAGTAGGCAGCATTCCAACGCCCAGGAGCTATTCGCCGCAATTCTTAGTGATAGAGGGCGGGCGCGTTCTTACCGGCCAAGCACGGCGATAGCTGCCAGCAGAGGCGCCTGCGAGATTTGGATGAATCCGGAGAATGGGGAGTACATTTCCAGGATCAGTAGGAGCGCGCCCGCCACACTCAGTGCCGAAACGAAGAAGCTGCCGACGACAGTGAAATTGCGCGGCGCGAACAGTCCGAAGCTGATGAAAATGAGTGTGAGCCACACGATGAGCATGACGACGAGCGGCATCGATACGCCCGTCACACTCTGCTCGTACATCAGAAACCGCGTGCGGCCCACGTCCAGCATGATGCCGGACGCCTGCGACTTCAGCGTCCGCTGGGTGTCATCTCTCGGCTGCAGCGCCTCGATCTGGTCGAAGAGCGCGTCGCCCTTGCCCGACGCCGCGGTATTCGCGGACGCGCTGGCGCCTTGCGGCGCCCAGAGTCGCTGCCGGAACGTCTCCGCTGCGTCGCGCAGTGTGGCGCGCGCCGGTGCGGTTTCCGGGCCGTAGTGCACGAGCACGCGATCGAGCAGAACCATGTTCGCCGAGATCTGCGTGAGCTCGTTCCCTTGGGTGTCGTACGAACTCTTGGCGGACGCGACGAGCAGGCCGAGGACGAGCGCGACCATGGTGCCGACGAACCCCATCCCGACTTTGATGGAATCGCGCGAGTCGCTCTGCAGATCATCGCCCGGCAGCGCTGCGCGCACGAACATGCCGGCCACCGCGCCGCCGAAGATGCATGCGAACATCGCGAGGCTGATCTCGACGGGACCCATGACATTCCTCTCGCGTGAAGTGTGCGACCGGAGCAATCATACTCCACGATGCATCCGCTCACCACTCGCGCCCGCGGTGAACTGGTCGAAACCTCGCGTCCGGAGTTATCGTTCCCCTATCATGACCAATCCTCCATCGCACGTGCCGGCCGCGCTCTCGGGGCCGGTGATCATCCCCACGATGATTACATCCCGGCGCGCGCGGGTGTCACGTCGGTCATGTCCACCGTTGGTCGCAGCGGCGAGTGGGTAATGCCCCGGCTCTTCCGCGTCGTGGCGGTGATGGGCGAGGCCGTGCTGGACCTGTCCCACGTGCAACTGGGCGCCGGCGCGTCGGACATCGAAGTCGTGGCGGTCATGGGGCAGGTCACGATCCTCGTGCCGCACAACCTGCGAGTGCAGGTCGAGGGCCATCCCATCATGGGCGAGTTCAAACTCAAGTCCAAGGTGCCATCGGCGGCGCTGGTCGATGCGCCGATGATCCGCGTGCGCGGCACCGCGTTCATGTCGGGCGTGGTCGTGAAGGTGGTAGACCCGCTCGCGCTCGGTTGGCGCGACCGGATGCGCCAGCGCAAGCTCGCGCGGTTAGCCGAGGACGGCGAGCTGGACGGCTAGCCTCGCGGGCGTTCGGCGCTGCGGAGCCCCGCGAGCGCCATCGCGCCGATGCCCGCGACCGCCACGATCATCGCGATCCAGAGCACCGCGGCGTGGCGCTCGGTCCACGGGCGCTCGTCGCCGCGTCCGGTGTAGGCGGCGTTGGCGGACGGCGGGCCCAGCGTCGCGAGCGCCGCGCTCGTGTCCTGGTGGAAGAAATTCGCGAAGTCGTAGCGCGGCGGCATCAACCGCGCATCACCATAGTAGAGCTTCAGGCCGGCGCGCGCGGGCGGATCGAAGTACACTCGGCGCTGCAAGACCTGCGGCTGTGCGCCCGCGATTAGGAGTGGCGGGTCGTCCCCATTGTCGATCGTGAGCGTGAGGCGCCCGGTCGAGTCGTTCGTGGCGCTCACCGCCAATTGTTCGGAGATCGCGGCTGGCCGCCGCGCGTCATGCGAACGCGGGTGATCGCGGACGCGCCGAGCGCCGCGCCGCTGTCCATGCCGATGGTCACCAGCCGCCGGAAGTTCACCTGCGGCAGCGGCACCGTGAACAGCACGCGATCCAGCGGCGCCCGAATGGAACCACGCACTTGATGATCGAGGTGCGCCCGCGGCGCTCCGGCGCGCCGCACTGTCCCGCGTCGGTCCACTTGGCGTCGCGCGCCTGCACCATCGACACGGTCGCGCCGCGCACCTGGTCGGGCCGGATGCCGGGCGTGAGGCGTACGTGCACGTAGCGGAACGTCCACGCGGGCACGGCGATCGTGAAGTTGTCGCCGAGATGCTCGCGCGAGAAATCGAACAGCGTGGAAGGCGCCGGCCATGTCGCGCATGCCGCCTGCGCGCCCGGCGCATCGCCCGCGGTGGCGTACGCCGACGCGACGAAGTCTCTCGCCGAGAGTGACAGCGTGATGCGGTTGTATTCGGGGATCTTGGCCAGATCGAGATCGAACTCCGTGTGGTCGCCGCGGCTCGACACGTTGAGCACTTTCACCGGCGATTCCACCTGTGACGCACCGCCGTGCGCTTCCGCGAGCGCGTACGGACCTGGTCATCGCCACTGTAGAGCCGCACATCCGCGAGATCGGGGCGCGCGTTCGCCCACATATCGGCGTCCACGATCAGGTAGTTCTGCGCGTCCGGCGTAGTGGTGACCACGTCGCGTACGCGCGTGAAGAACGCGAGCTTCGGCTCGGGATCGAGCGCCGCGATCGTCGCGATAAGCAGCAGCCAAACGATTCGTCTCATGGATGTGCCTCACTCTCGTCGTGCGGCATCTGGATCCAGCCGCGCTGGTACATGAACGAGACGCCGAGCAGCAGGGCGCCGAGCACGATGAAGCTCACGACGCGATAGCCACGGTCGAGCTCCGAGATGTCGAAGGCGAACACTTTGACGATGGTGACCGCGATCAGGATGAGCGCCATCCAGCGGAGATCGGCGTTGCGCTTCATGAACCCGGCGGTCATGAGTCCGGCGCCGTACAGCATCCAGAGGCCGGAGTACGTGAAGCCCTCTTGCATGCGCAGGCTCGCGTCGAACGTGCCATGCGACCGCTCGAACGCGAAGTGATCGCTCACCTCGCGCGACAGCGCGAGGATCGCGAGGAAATTCATGACCACCACGGCCAGGCGCGCGCCATTGCGGCTGTTGTCGTCGCTGCGCTGCGCGCCGTAGTGCGCAAACACGGCGAGGATCGCGATCACCACGGCGTTCGCAGCGAGGCGCGCATTCAGGAATTGCGTCTCCATGCGCACATCGTCCACCGCGATCAGCCGGCCCACACTGAGCGCCAGCGCCGCCGCGCCGAGGCCGGCCACGAGGTCGGAGCGCATCCGCGTGCCCACCCAGAGCAGGGCGGCCGCTTCCACCGCCCAGCCGATGGTGATCCAGTGCCCGTCGAGCCGGATCGGGATCGCGACGGTCACGAAGCCCACGGCGAGCGCGAGATGCACCATCGGCAGCTGGGCGCGAACTGGCGCGCTGGCGCTGGAAGCCGCGGGCGTGCGCGAGAGCGCGACGTAGAATGCCGCGAGCGCGAGCGCAAGCCACGCGGCGGCCGTGCGGGTACGGCTCCTGGAGCATCACGTAGATCTGCGCGAAATAGATGATCGCGCTGCCGAGCGTGAGCAACACCGGGAACGCCGGCAGGTCCGTCTGATCGTCGTTCGGCGCGCGCGCGAGGATCGGCGCAACCGTGAACACCAGGAAGAAGACGGTCGCGAACGCGGCCGTCGGCAGGAACTGCGTGACGTCGTAGAACTCCGAGTACCAGCCCGTATAGAAGAACAGCGTGCCGATGAAGCTGAGTGCGAGGAGCCGGCGCCAGGGACGCCGCGCCGCGAGCACGGCACTCGCGATGTCGAGCAGCGCCACGTAGGAGAAGAGCTGCAGCTCGCGGTTCTCGCCGGTGGAGAGGAGCAAGGGCGTGGCGAAGCCACCAACCAACGCGAGCGCGGCCAGGATCTCCTCGTTCTGCGCGAGCGCCATCGCGATGCCGGAGCCCGTCACGATCATCATCGCGATCGACGCCGCCGATCCGGGAATGAGATGGTAGAGCTGGAACGCGGCCCAGAGCGACAGGTACAGCGTGCCGATGCCGACGGCCTTGAGCGCGATCGAGAAATATTGATAGCCGCGCGTGCGGAATCGTTCGCTCCACACGAGCACTCCGATCCCCGCGAGCAGGCCGATCGCGATGCGGCCCGCCGGCCCGATCCATCCATTCGTGAACACGAGCTTGAGGAAATAGGCCACGCCCACGAGCATGGCCGCAATGCCGATCCGATTCAGCCAATGCGCGCCGATCCGGGATTCCATCTGCGAGGTCTCGCGGGTGAAGCGGGCGACGCTCGGCCGCTGCGCGGCGGGCGCAGCGGGCGCGGCGGACGCGGCGGGCGCAGCGGGCGCGCCGGCGGCGGACCAGCCGCACCGGCGGCGCGCGAGCGGCGCATCGGCCTCCTCCCACATCTCGCCCGGCGTGGGTCCCGGCGTGGGCCACGATGAGGCCGTCGCGGCCGGGGGCTCCGCGACGCTGCTGCTTCTATTTAATAGTGATCGTTCGAGACGGTCCAACCGGTCGGCTAGACGCGCGCAACGCCGCGCGGATCTCCTTGATCTCAGCTGGTGCGTCGGCCACGAACTCCTCCCGGCAGTGGGTGGTCGCACATTTCGATTGTATCGCCCAGAGCCTGGGCGCGCTAGCTTAGCGGAGTCGATCCGCTGGCCCACCTCTTGCTATCGAGTCGCCATGAACAAACGTCCATTCGTCGCCGTTCTCGCCCTGCTCGCCGCGTGCATGTCGCACCCCGCCGCCACGTACGTGAAGTCGCCCGGGCCCGCCGCGCGCCCGTTCTCCGCGGCGGTCATCGTGAACGGGATGGTGTACCTCTCGGGCCAGATCGGCGTCGACAGCACCGGCACGAAGCCGGTGGCGGGCGGCATCGGCCCGGAGACCAAGGCCGCGATGGAGCAGATCAAGGCGCTGCTCGAGGCGAACGGCTCATCGATGAATAACGTCGTGAAGTGCACGGTCATGCTGGCCGACATCGGCGAATGGGCGCAGATGAACGCCGTGTACGTCACCTTCTTTCCCGAGAACAAGCCGGCGCGCAGCGCCTTCGGCACCTCCGGCCTCGCGATCGGCGCGCGCGTGGAGATCGAGTGCGTCGGCGCGGTGATCGCGAAATGAACGCCTCGCGCTCGGCCCGCGCGTCGTCGATCCTGATGTGGACCGGCCACGCGGCCGCGTTCATCGGCTTCGCGCTCGGCTACAACGAGATCAATCCGGTGCGCGGATTGCGCTGGGTGGCGCTGCTCAGCGTGGGCGTGTTCGGCGTGTGCATCTTCGCGAGCGAGATGCTCGATCGGCGGAGCGACGCCGGGATCGAGGTAGGACTCGCGCATCTCGCGTGGGGCGCCGTCGCGATCGTGACCGTCGTGCGGCTCTCGACGGTCTCGGCGCAGGTCGCGGTGTGCGTCGTGGACGCCGCGTTCCTCGCGATGCTCGCGGTGATGCACGTCGTGGTGATGTTCAAGCCGGTGGACCGCCCGGAGCGCAGCGCGATGGTCGCGCCGATCCTCGAGGCCGTGATGTCGTCGGCGATCTTCTGGTTCGCGCTCACGGCGCTGCGCGCGACGGTGCGGTAGGGCCGAGCTACTGCGCGAGCGGCTTTGCGAACGCGGAGTCCCAGGACGCCAGCGCGGGTTTCGGCTGCAGGTCGGGGCTCACGAGGCCGATCGTGATGAAGAGCGGGAGAATCGACGTGGGCGGAAGGTGCAACCCCGTGGTATCGAGGTCCGCGAACTCCAATTGGAAAACGCCGATCGCGCGCGCGTTCGCGAGCAACGTCTGCTGTCGCGTGATGTAGCGCGCTTGCTTCGCCGGATCGCTGGTGACGCCGGTGACCGCCGCCGAACTCCAGCCGCCTTCCACGACCATCAGCGGCAGAGCGTGCCCCGACGCGATGCGCGAGTAGTAGTCATCGGGAATGTCCGCGGGATCGGCGTAGCCCGCGAGATACGGATACGATGACAACCCCACCGCGGTCATGAACGGGAAGTCGGTGTAATCCTGCGCGACACCGATGTACGTCGTGCCGCCACCGAGGCGGCCCCATGCGGCATCCACCTGCAGGCTCACATACAGCGGCCTCGTCGCGTCGCGCGAATGGATGTCCGCTGCCGCGTCATTCGTCATTGTCACCACGGCAGCATACACGTTCGCCGGCGCCGCCAGGCGAATGAGATTCGTCTCCGCCGCGAGACCGAGATAGTCGGGGGCGAGAATGCTATCGAGCGCGATCGCGTATTTGCGATACAGCAGCTGCACCGCCGGCTCGGTGATGCTGCGCCCGGCGAGCGACCAGCTCAGGGGCCTCAGCCGTGCGGTCTAATCCGTCCGTCACGTCCAGCGTGATCCACACCTTGAGCCCGCGCGAGCGATACAACCCCACTTTCCACGCCTGGTCGGTGAGCACGAGTGAATCGGCGTTCGCGCCCGCGAGCAGCGCGGTCCACGGCGGCGCGAGATGCATGATCGCGCCATCCGCCCGCTGGAGCCACATGTTCAGCGTGTTCACGTAACTCGCTGAGTCGCCGCGCGGCGACTGGTCGTTGAACCCCATGCGATACGTGCGCGTGGCCGCCGTGTTGCTGCTCGAACTCGAGCACGCTATTCCGACCGCGGCCAGGACTGTCAACCGGCTGGCGACAGCCGACAGCCGACAGCCGAGCTTCACAAGCATCTCCGCGTCACCAACTCCGTCGCGTCCTTCTGCATGAGCACGAGCGAACGCCGCAATTTGATCGCATTCTCGGGCGCGACGATGGAATTCTGCGCGAGATAGCGGTCCGACTTCATGATCGCGTCCGACGCGAGCAGCACCACGCTGCAATTGTGGATCTCCCACGCGGCGAGCAGCGCGTGCTCGCCGATCTGATAGGTGATCAAGCCCATCACGAACTTCGATTCGGGCGATGGGTGCAGACTGTCGGCGAAGGCAATGAAGCGCAGCGCGTCGATGTACTCATCGGCATCGTCCGAGAGCGCGGCGTGATTGAGCTGCGCGATGCCCGCGTCGAGCGCGATCTTCGAGGCATGCTGCTCGAACGGCGGCGGCTCGGCTACAGCCTGGAGCGCGTCGAGCAGACTGTCGGTCGCGTGCCGGCGCCGCGCGACGGACAGGCTGTCGCGCGAGCGCTTGTGCGGTTTCAATTCCTCGCGGGCCTTCAACGCATCCCACACATATCGCACGCTCCCGGCCGACGTGAACGCCGCCTGCCGCAGATCGATCGACGACAGGCTGTCCGGTAATGCGACGAATTCCGCGCCCGGTTGTTCAGGCGGGATCGTCGCGTTGCAGAGCGCGATCCCCTTGTCGCTCGGCGCGGTGCAGGGGCTCCCGGCGGGCTGGCGGGGCAGCTCACCGCAGCGGCCGGCGTTGGCCGCGAGACTCATCGCCATGCAGGACTCGTACGCGGCCATGGCGGCGTAGTAGTCGTGCCAGGCGCCCGTTACCCGCATGGCGGCGGCGGTGTAAGCGGTCGCGCTCGTGCGGAAGCGGCAGGCCGTGCAGGCGAACGTCGTATCGCGCGCACGCGGCTGCGGGGCCTGGGCGGCCACGGTGCTGGCGCACGCGATCGTGGCCGCGGTCGCCCACGCGCGGAGCGTGCGCCAGCGCATCATGGCGCCGTCTCCAACCGGCGCCGGTGCCGCGCGTACAACAGCGCGCCCAGCAGGATCACCGCGAGCAGGATGATGAGTGATGTGCGCCCGAGCACATGCTGGAGCCATGGCAGGTTGCTGCCGAAGACGAAGCCAAGGGTGCCGTACACGCCGGTCCAGATGAGTGCGCCGATCGAACTGAAGAGCATGAACCGGCCGAACGGCATGCGGCTCGCGCCCGCGAGCAATGCCACGATCATCCGCAGGAGGGTGACGAAGCGCCCAATGATCGCGGTGCGCGCGCCGTGCTCGCGGAAGGTGGCCTGGGCGCGCTCGAGCCGCGCGGGCGCGACGCCGAAGCGCGACGCCCACCGGTGCAACCGCGCGTCGCTGAGTGAGGCGCCGATCCAGTAGCCGGCGCCCGCGCCGCCGATCGCGCCGACGGCCGCGGCGATCATCACACCCGCGAGCGTGAGCCGCCCGGTGGTCGCCGCGAGCGCCGAACCGATGATCAGCGCGGCCTCGCCGGGCAGCGGCAGCCCGACCCCTTCCGCCAGGATGAGCAGCGCCACGATCGCGTATCCGAACTGTTCGATGAGATGCAGGACCGTATCGGACATGCCTGTTGGGCCTCGCGCCCTTTTGTCTCGGCGTCGCCCGCGGGATATATTGCGGCGCGATGCCAAACTCGACCACGACCGTTCTCGACGCCAAGGCGCTGGACCGCACCCTCCGCCGCATGGCGGACGAGATCATCGAGCTGAACGATGGTTCGGATAATCTAGTGATCGTGGGCATCCAGCGAAGGGGCGTGCAGCTCGCGGCCAGGCTCGGCGCGCTCATCGGCGAGAGCGAGAAAGCGGACGTGCCGCGCGGGTCGCTCGACATCACGCTGTACCGCGACGACCTGCAGACCGTCGGGCCGCGGCCGGTCGTCGGGCCCACCGATCTGCCCTGGGACCTCGAAGGGAAGTGTGTGGTCATCGTCGATGACGTCTTGTACACCGGCCGCACCGTTCGAGCCGCGCTCGACGAACTCGCCGACTTCGGCCGCCCGGCGCGCATCGCGCTCGCGGTGCTCGTCGACCGCGGCGGCCGGGAGCTCCCGATCCACGCCGACGTGGTGGGCAAGAAACTACGCGTGGACGCCGGCGATCGCGTGGACGTGATGGTCGCGGAGCTCGACGGCAAGGACGCCGTGATCCTCGTGCGCGGCGGAGCCGAAGCGTGAGCGCCCGCGCGGCGTCGCCGATCGGCAAGGACCTGCTCGGTCTCGAGCACCTCACCGCCGAGCAGATCCGCCTCATCCTCGACACCGCCGAGCCGTTCAAGGAGATCAGCGAGCGCGCGATCAAGAAGGTGCCCGCGCTGCGCGGCCAGACGATCGTCAATCTCTTCTTCGAGGCGAGCACGCGCACGCGCATCTGCTTCGAGTTCGCGGAGAAGCGTCTCTCGCGCCGACACGGTGAACGTCGCCGCCTCGGGCTCGAGCGTGTCCAAGGGCGAGACGCTCGTCGACACGGCGCGGAACCTCGAGGCGATGCGCATCGACATGGTGGTGATCCGCCACTGGCGCGAGCGGCGCCGCGCGATTCCTCGCCGAGCGGATCGAGAGCAACGTGATCAACGCCGGCGACGGCACGCACGAGCATCCGACGCAGGGACTGCTCGATCTGCTCACGCTGCGCGACCGCTTCAAGAGCTTCGAGGGGCTGCGCGTCTGCATCTGCGGCGACGTGCTCCATTCGCGCGTCGCGCGGTCGAACATCTGGGGCCTCAAGAAGCTCGGCGCCGACGTCGCGGTGTGCGGTCCCAAGTCGCTCCTGCCGAGCGCGATCGGCGAGTTCGGCGTGACCGTGTTCCGCCGCATCGAAGAGGCGATCGAGTGGGCGCAGGCGCTCAACATCCTGCGGCTGCAGCTCGAGCGGATGACCGCCGGCTATATCCCGTCGCTGCGCGAATACAATCGGGTGTTCGGCGTGACGCGCGAGCGCCTGGATCGCGCGCCGCGCGATCTCGTGATCATGCACCCCGGCCCGATGAACCGCGGCGTCGAGATCGACAGCGACGTCGCCGACGGGCCCGCATTCGGTGATCCTCGACCAGGTGACGAACGGCGTGGCGGTGCGAATGGCGGTGCTCTATCTGCTCGCCGGCGGCAAGCCGGAACTCGCCGAGGCCGCGAAGGGCGGAGGCGAACGATGAACCCCATCTCTGCTGCTCAGAGGCGGGCGCCTCCTCGATCCCGCGCAGAACATCGACGCGCCGGGCGACGTGCTGGTCATCGACGGGAAGATCGCGCGCGCCGGCGGTACGATCGAGGGCGGCGACGATGCGCAGGTGATCGACTGCACCGGCTCGTACGTCACGCCCGGTTTCGTGGACGTGCACTGTCACCTGCGCGAGCCCGGTCGCGAGGATGTGGAGACGATCGCGACCGGTGCGCGCGCCGCGGCGGCCGGCGGATTCACCGCGATCTGCGCGATGCCCAACACGGATCCCGTCACCGACAATCAGGCGGCGGTGGGATTCATCATTCGCCAGGCGATGCGCGCGGGCGCGGCGCGCGTGTATCCGATCGGCGCGATCTCGGTGGGGCAGAAAGGCGAAGCGCTCGCCGAGTTCGGCGAGATGGTGGGCGCGGGCGCGATCGCGGTGAGCGACGACGGCAAGCCCGTCGTGAGCGCGCAACTGATGCGCACCGCGCTCGAGTACGCGCAGACGTTCAACATTCCCGTGATCGACCACTGTGAGGAGCCGACGCTCGCGCTACGGCGGCTCGATGAACGAAGGCTATCTCAGCGCGCGCCTCGGACTCCGCGGGATCCCCGCGGAAGCCGAGGAGATCATGGTGATCCGCGACATTCTGCTCGCGCGGCGCACCGGCGGGCACGTGCACCTCGCGCACATGAGCACCAAGGGGAGCGTCGAGCTGATCCGCTGGGGCAAGGAGCGCGGCGTGCGCGTGACCGCGGAGGTCACGCCGCATCACCTCACGCTCACCGAGGACGCGGTGAGCGAGTACGACACGGCCGCGAAGATGAATCCGCCGCTGCGCACGATGGCGGACGTCGAGGCGCTGCGCGAGGCGCTCCGCGACGGGACGATCGATCTCATCGCGACCGATCACGCGCCGCATCACTACGACGCCAAGGAGCGCGAGTTCGCCGACGCGCCGTTCGGGATCGTGGGGCTCGAGACGGCGCTCGCGCTGGTGGTCACGGAGCTGGTGGAGCCCGGGATCATCGACTTCGCGACGCTCGTGGATCGGATGTCCACGCGACCGGCGCGGCTGTTCGGATTGCCGGGCGGCACGCTGCGCGCTGGGTCCGTGGCCGACGTGACGGTGTTCGATCCGAAGCGCGAATGGACGGTCGAGCCGGGCGCATTCCTCTCGAAGGGGCGCAACACACCGTACGCGGGCCGCCGCCTGCGGGGCCGCACGATCGCGACCGTCGTCGCCGGGCGTCTGGTCTTCCGGATCGACGCGTAGATAGCTACGGAACTCCAAGGCACGCCGTATGTTACCGTTCGCAAGGGCGGAGTGTCTTAGTTAGGATATATTCATTGAAGCCGGACGTGTCTTCGATGCGGTGCATGAGGCGCGGTGGATGGAGATGGCATGACGGAATCGCCCCAACAGTCGGCACAAGCGGTCGCGGCGCTCTTCGCCGAGCGCCGGCGTTTCGAGTCGTGGCTCGCCACGCTCGACGCGAAGCGCGCCATCACGCCGGCGCACATCTACACCCGCGTGCACGCCGACTACACCGCGCGTCTCCAGCGCGTGAACGAACAACTCGGCCGCCACCGCGCCGCGCTGCGCGACATGGAGTCCGGGCTCGCCGATCGCCTGACGTCGCTCGACATCGACGAGGCCAAGCATCGCGATGAGAATGGCGGAGGCGGAGCTTCGCGAGAACGTGGGCGAGCTCGATCCGGCGGAGCACCGCGAGATCCTCGAGCGCACGGCGCTCGGACTCGAGCAGGTGACCGCCGAACGGCTCCACGTGACGGGGGAGCTCACGAATCTGCGCGCGATGCTCGGCGACAATGGCGAGATCGGCGTGCTCGAGATCGGTGCCGCGGACGTGACCGTGACGGAGACCCCGCCGGCGATGGCCGCGATCCCTCCGGCGAAGCGAACGTCGAAGGGCACCGTCGCGCCGGCCGCACCCGTGGCACCTGCTGCCGCTGCGCCGGCGGAGCGCGACGCGTGGGGTCTCGAAGCGGGCGATCCGCTCGCGGTGACGGCGCGTGCGTCATCGCCCGAGCCGGCGGCGCCCGCGAGTCCGTTCGACGATCTCGAATTCCTGCGCTCGATGGTGGATTCGCGGAAGAGCGGGGATCACAGCGCGGTAGGGAATGGCGCGAGCGCCGCGCCGGCGAAGGCGGCGACGCCTCCGCGTCCCGGCGCCTCCCGCGCCGCCGCCGGCGGCGCCTGCCGGCCGCGCCTGAGGAAGTGAAGCGTCCCGCGGCGCAGAAGGCGGAGGAGAAGCCCAGGGAGCCGGAGAAAGAGAAGGCTGCGCCACCGCCGCCCGCGCCTGCACCCGCCGCGGTCGTCACCGCGCCGCTGATCGAGACCGTCGCGACGGCGCCTCCCATGCGCGAGTCGGTCGCCGCGTCCGCTGCGGCGGAAGCCTCGGCCAAGTCGAAGATCATCGACCCATCGATCTCGATGGAGCTCGAAACCGGTGTCGAAGCCGCGCGCTTCGTCCGAGGCGATCCCATCGTATCTGCGCGATGTGCCGCCCGAGCAGGTGAAGACGCTCAAGTGCCAGGAGTGCGGCACGCTCAACTATCCCACCGAGTGGTATTGCGAGCGGTGCGGGGCGGAGCTCGCGGCGTTGTAGCCGTTCATCGGGCAGCGTGCATCGCGCATCGCAGATGCGGAACGGCCCGGATCGCGAGCGATCCGGGCCGTCTCACGTTCCTCGAGGCACGAGGCACGATGAACGATGAACTATTTCGCCTTCGCCAGCCGGCTCTTCCTGCGAGCCGCCGCATGCCGATGGATCAAGCCTTTGCGCGCGGCGCGGTCGAGCAGCTTCACGGCGGCCAACTTGTCGGCCGGCGGCGCGCCGGCGATGCTCGCCTTCTTGACGGCAGTGCGCAGCGCTGCGCGCTGGGCGCGATTTCGCACCTCGGCGGCGCGCGACTTGCGCATGTTCTTCTTAGCGGACGCGATTCTCGGCACGATTCTCCAGAGCGAAATACAGGTCTGACGGAGCGCGAAAGCTACACGGCGCCGAGGCGCAATGTCAAGGCGCCGCAGTGCTTTGACACGTGCGATGCGCGGCGATACTTTTCTCTTCGAGCCCGCGTCTGCGGCACGCGTTGTACGTGTCCCGAAACCGCCGAGCCCTATTGGATCCCGAGACGCACAGCACGACCCGGTCCACAATGGGTGCGGCGTGACCGCACCCGGCATCTTCGGCCTCGACGCGCCGCCATCCTTCGTCGTCGAGCTGGACGAGTTCTCGGGTCCCCTCGATCTTCTGCTCACGCTCATCCGCGATGAGAAGGTGGAGATCACGGACATCCCCATCGCGCGCATCTGCGAGCAATTCCTGAAGCGCATTCACGCGCTCGGACTCGGCGAAGCGGCGGAATATCTCGAGATGGCGGCGCGTCTCGTGCGCATCAAAGGTGCAGATGCTGCTGCCGCGCCCCGGCGGCGAGGACGATTGGGAGGATCCGCGCGCCGAGCTCGTGCGGCGGCTGCTCGAGTACCAGCAGATCCGCGAGGTGGTGGACCTGCTCGAGCGCCGCGGCGAAGAGCGCCGCAATCGCTTCGCGCGCGGGTATCTGCCGCTCGATCCGGCGCCCGCGGCCGGCCCGCTCGCGCTCTCGCTCGCCGAACTGCTCGCCGCGGTGGACCGCGTGCTGCGGATGGCGCGCGAGCCGGATCTGCACGACGTGATCCCGCGCGTACTCGACGTGGATGGCGCCATGGCGACGATCGCCGCGCTGCTCGCGCTGCGCGAGCGGTTCCGCTGGTACAATGTGGTCGCGCACGGCGCGGAGCCGTGGCAGGTGTTGTCCGGATTGCTCGCGCTGCTGGAACTCGCACGCCGCGGAGATCTCACGCTCCGTCAGCGCTCACCTTTCGCCTCTGTGGAGATCGCGCGTGTCGCCGCTGGCCAGGCTGCTTGAAGCCGCGCTGTTCGCGAGCGGCCGGCCGTTGTCGGCGGAGGAGCTCCTGCTCCTCGATCCCGAGGCGTCGCTCGCCGCGATCGCAATGGCGCTCGACGAGATCCGCGAGTGCTACGACATGGGCGGCCACGGCGTGGAGCTGCTCGAGGTCGCGGGCGGCTGGCAGGTGCTGACGCGCGCCGAGTTCACCGAGACGATCGAGCGCGCGCAGCTCGCGGCGCGGCCGCACCGCCTTTCGGCGGCGGCGCTCGAGACGCTCGCGCTCATCGCGTACCGGCAGCCGCTGGGGCGTCTCGAGATCGAAGAGATCCGCGGCGTCTCGGTGGGCGGCATGCTCAAGACCCTGCTCGAGCGCGGCTTGATCGACGTCGTCGCGCGCGGTGAGGGACTGGGGCGGCCATTGCTGTACGGCACCACGCCACTCTTCCTCGAGCAGTTCGCGCTGCGGCATCTCGGGGAACTGCCGCGCGCCGACGAATTGGCGATCGCGCTGCGCACCGAACCGCGCGAGGTGGTGTCACCGTGACGATGCGCATCCAGCGCGCGCTCGCGCGCGCGGGCGTCGCGTCGCGCCGGAAAGCGGAAGAACTCGTGGCCGCGGGACGCGTGCGCGTGAACGGCGCGACGGCGCTGCTCGGGCAGATCGTCGATCCCGCCGCCGACACGATCATGGTGGACGGCGCACCCGTGCGGCAGCCGGCGCAAACGCAGTGGATCGTGCTGAACAAGCCATCCGGCGTGATGACCACGCGCAGCGATCCGTCGGGGCGGCGCACGATCTTCGAGTTCGTGCCCAAGATCCCGGGTCTCACCTACGCGGGGCGGCTCGATTATCTCACGGAAGGAGTGCTGCTGCTCACGAACGATGGGGAAGCGATCCATGCGCTGCTGCATCCGAGCCGCGAAGTGGAGCGCACGTACGTCGCGACGGTCACCGGCGACGCGGGCAAGGCGGTGGCGCAGGCGAAGCGCGGCGTGATGCTCGACGACGGCGTGGCGCGCGTGAACGACGCGCGCGCCGAGGCGCTCGGCGGCGGCCGGTGGGAATTCACCGTGTCCATCACCGAGGGACGCAACCGCGAGGTGCGGCGGCTGTGCAAAGCGCTCGGGCTGTTCGTGGAGCGGCTGGTGCGCGTGCGATTCGGTCCGGTGACGCTGGGCTCGCTCAAGCCGGGCGAGTGCCGCGCACTCACCGCGAAGGAACTGGATATCCTCACGGCGCTGGCGCGCGCGCCGAAACGTGAACGGGAGAAGCATGGAACTGCGTGACTCGACAGCGCTGATCCTCGGCGGCAGCGGACTGGTGGGACTCGCCGTCGCGCGCCGCCTGCTCGATTTCGCTCCGAAGCGGATCATCATCGCGGGACTCCAGCAGCACGAAGCGGAGGCCGCGGTGCGCGCGCTCGAGCCGCACGCGCGCGACACGACGCTCACGCCGCTCTGGGGGAACATCTTCCACACCGTGTCGCTCGCCGAGCGCGCGCGTGAGGACGTGCTGGCCGACGCGGCCGCGCGCCGCGAACTGGTGGACGACATGCTCGGCCAGCCCACGGCCGCATCGCTCGGCCGCAATGTGCTCCACGACTGGCTCACGACGCATCGTCCCGATCTCGTGATCGATTGCGTGAACACCGCGACCGCCGTCGCGTACCAGGACGGTTTCGCGAGCGCGCAGCGGCTGCTCTCGGCGGCCGACGCGGGCCACGTAGACCGTGAGACCGTCGAGCGGCATCTGCTCACGCTCTCGGTCCCGCAGCTCGTGCGCCATCACGAAGCGCTCTCCGACGGCATGCGCCGCGCCGGCACGCAGGCGTACGTGAAGATCGGCACCAGCGGCACCGGCGGAATGGGATTGAACATCCCGTACACGCACAGCGAGGAGAAACCATCGCGCACGCTGGTCGCGAAGACGGCGGTCGCGGGGGCGCAGAGCATGATCCTCTTCCTGCAGGGGCGCACGCCGGGCGCGCCGAGCACCGTGGAGATCAAGCCGACGGCGGCGATCGGGTGGAGCGACATCACATTCGGCCCCGTGAAGCGCGGCGGCCGCACGCTGGAGTTGGTGGATTGCGAGCGGCCGATGCGCGTGGAGGATGCGTTCACGCCGGGCGCCGGCGGTTGGACGCGCACCGGGCAGCCGCTCGAGAGCGCCTTCATCTCAATGGGCGAGAATGGCCTTTTCGCGCGCGATGAGTTCGAGACCGTCACGTCGCTGGGGCAGATGGAGATCGTCACGGCGGAAGAGCTCGCCGACGCGGTGATCATGGAGCTGCGCGGGGCGCCGACCGGGAAGGACGTGATCGCCGCGCTCGACAGCGCGACGTTCGGTCCGACGTATCGCGGCGGTTACCTGCGCTCGCTGGCGGTGCAGGCGCTTGATGCGCTCGAACGCGAGCACGGCGTGCGATCCATCGGGTTCGAGATGCTCGGGCCGCCGCGTCTCACGAAGCTGCTCTACGAGGCGCACATCCTGTCGAAGCTGTTCGCCACGGTGAAGGAGCTCGCGGCCGCCGATCCGGCGAGTGCCGCGGCGCGCGCGGAGCGGCTCGTGCGCGAACAGGATCCCGCGCTCCGGAAGCTCATCCTGTCAGTGGGCATCCCGATCCTCTTGAGCGACGGCCTGTCGGTGCTGCGCGGCGAGATCGTGGTGGTGCCGCCCGCCGGCAAGGGCGCGGAGATCGCGCCGCGCGGATGGGTGGACCTGCGCCCCTCGAACATGGCGCAGTGGGTGAAACGCGCCGCGACGATCTCGGCGGAGGCGCGGCCGCTGGGCACGGGTTCGGCGGCGGCCACGAACTGGATCGGCGCCAATGCGCCCATCGTCCCGTCGCGGATGGCCGTATGGATATTCGAGCACGAGGACGGCGGCTACCGCATCAAGCGCTGAGCCACTCCCCGGGGCGCGCGACGCCCCGCATCATTCACGTATCCCCGAGCATTCCGGAGCGAACGCGTGGCGACACGGACGAGCACACCCACGGTGGACACGGCGCTGGTGCAGTCGATCCTCGAGCAGGTGGCGAAGCGTGTCGTCGGCCAGGACTACATGGTCGAGCGGCTGCTCGTCGGCCTGCTCGCCGGCGGTCACGTGCTGCTCGAAGGCGTGCCGGGCCTCGCGAAGACGCTCACGGTGAAGACGTTGGCCGAAGCGATCCAGACGAGCTTCCACCGGATCCAGTTCACCCCCGACCTGCTGCCGGCCGACGTGCTCGGCACGCAGGTGTTCGATCCGGCCACGGCGCAGTTCCGCGTGAAGAAAGGGCCGATCTTCGCGAACATCATCCTCGCCGATGAGATCAACCGCGCCCCCGCAAAGGTGCAGGCCGCGCTGCTCGAGGCGATGCAGGAGAAACAGGTGACGCTCGGCGGCACGACGTACCCGCTCACCGAGCCGTTCCTCGTGCTCGCGACGCAGAATCCGATCGAGCAGGAGGGGACGTACACGCTGCCTGAGGCGCAGGTGGACCGGTTCATGCTCAAGCTGCGCGTGGGCTATCCCACGCGCGTCGAGGAGAAGGAGATCATGCGCCGGATGGCCGGCGGCGCGCCGATCGCGGTGGACGCGGTCGCCTCGCCCACGGCGATCCTCGAGGCGCGGCGCCGCATCAGCGAGATCTACCTCGACGATCGGGTCGTGGATTACATCGTGGACATCGTGCATGCGACGCGCGAGCCCGAGGCGGCGGGGATCAAGAATCTCGCGCCGCTCATCGAGTACGGTGCGAGTCCGCGCGCCACGATCTTCCTCGCGCAGGGCGCGCGGGCGCTCGCGTTCCTGCGCGGCCGCAACTTCGTGACGCCCGACGATGTGAAGTCCATCGCCCCCGATGTGCTCCGCCACCGCGTGCTCACCACGTACGAAGCGGAGGCAGAGGAGGTGACGAGCGACGACGTCGTGGCGCGCGTCCTCGCGGCCGTCGAGAGCCCCTGATGGCGGAGTCGGTGACCGGCCCGCGGCCGCTCGCGAAGCGGGCGACCGGTCATCACCCGGCGGTCACCACCGGGGCGGTTCGCGCGCATACCCTCACTCGCGAACGCCGCACGGTGGTCGTCCCGGCCGACGTGCTGCGCCAGGTGCGCCTCGTCGAGCTGCGCACGCGCGGGCTCGTGAACGCGCTCTTCACGGGCGAATACCACTCGGTGTTCAAGGGGCAGGGGATGGAGTTCGCCGAGGTGCGCGAGTACGTCGACGGCGACGAAGTGCGCACGATCGACTGGAACGTGACCGCGCGCATGGGGCACCCGTTCGTGAAGCGCTTCGTGGAGGAGCGCGAGCTCACCGTGATGCTCGCGGTGGACCATTCGGGCTCGGAGCGCTTCGGCACGGCGCAGCGATTCAAGAGCGAACTCGCCACCGAGATCGGCGCGGTACTCGCGATGTCCGCCATCCGGAACAACGATCGCGTGGGCGCGCTGCTCTTCACCGACCGCGTGGAGCACGTCGTGCCGCCGGGCAAAGGGCGGCGCCATGTGCTGCGGCTCATCCGCGATGTGCTCGTACACGAGCCGGAGGGGAAGGGCACCGACATCCCCGCCGCGATCGACTATCTCGCGAAGATGCTCCCGAACCGCGCGATCATCTTCCTCATCTCGGATTTCGTCGCCGCGGGATTGGAGCGCCCGCTCAAGATCCTCGCGCAGCGGCACGACGTGGTCGCGGTCACGATCACCGATCCGCGCGAGCGCGAACTTCCCGACATCGGTCTCGCGCGCTTCACCGATCCCGAGACGGGCGCAGTGGTGGACGTGAACACTTCCGATCCCGCGCTGCGCCGGAAATACGCCGAGCAGATGAAGGCGGAGGTCGAGGGGCGCACGCAGCTGCTGCGGCGCTTGGCGATCGACGAGGTCGCGGTGCGCACCGACGAGCGGTATGTCGATCCGCTGCTCCGGTTCTTCCGGCTCCGCGAAACGCGGCGCCGCCGGCGATGATCGCCGCGTTCGCGTTCGTGCTCCTTCAGGTCGCCGCGCCGGCACCCGTTCCGGCGGCGTCGCCAGCGGCCGCGCCAGCGGCCGCGCCAGCGATCTCGTGGACGGTGGTGCCCGACACGGTGACGATCGCGGAGCCGTTCGTCGTGACGATCACGATCCACGCGCCGCTGAAATCGATCATCGCATTCCCCGCGGGCCCCGACACCGCGCAGACGCTCGAGGCGGTGGACCCGCCGGTCGTGAAGTTCGATCTCGACAGCGCGGGCGCGCCGGTGCGCATCGCAGTGTATCGCCTGCAAGCGTGGCAGACGGGCGCGCAATCGCTCACGGTGCCGGTGAAGGTGGATGCCGGCGCTGGCGCCGCAGACGGTGGAGGCGCATCCCGCTGTGTTCGTGCTCTCGGTGCTGCCGGCCGATACATCGCTGCGCGTTCCGAAGCCCGCGCTCACGGTGCTGCCGTCGCCATTCGTCTGGTGGCCATGGGCGCTCGGAGCCGCGCTCGTGCTCTTGGGCGCCGCAATGCTGTGGCGCCGTCGGAGACGCCGCCGCGCCGCGAAGCCGCCGCCATCGCCGCTCAGCATCGCGGAAGCGGCGCTTGCGCGCATCGACACGCTCGGACTGCTCGAGGCGGGCGAGCCGAGCCGGTTCGTGGCGCTGCACGCAGACGTGCTGCGCGGCTACTTGAGCAGCCGTGTGGCGATCGTGTCGCGCTCGCAGACGACCGGCGAACTCGTGACCGCGCTGTTCGGCCGCGCGCTGCCGCTCAACCGGGTGGCGGCGGTGCTCGAGGAGGCGGATCAGATCCAGTTCGCGCGGCGACCCGTGACCGCGGTGACGCGCGAAGGAGCTGGCGAAGGAAGTGCGCACGCTGCTCACGCTCTCCGATGATGCGTTCGCGCGCGACGTGATCGTGCCGCCGGCGTCGCCCAAGAGGGTCGCATGATCCCCGCGCTCCCCGACTTCTTCTTCGGCTCGCCGTGGGCGCTCGTGCTGCTGCTCCTCCTGCCGGCGTGGTGGATCGCGCGGCGCTCGCGCCGGCCGCCCGCGATCGTCTTCTCGCGCGCCAATGTGCTCGGCCGCTTGCCGCAGCGGGGTCGCGGCGTGGCGGCCGCGCTCTTCGTGCTCCGGAATCTCCTGCTCGCCGGGCTGATCATCGCGCTCGCGCGGCCGCGCACCGGCTCGCGCGCGGAGCCGATCACCACCGAGGGGATCAACATCGTCCTCGCGATCGATCTCTCGAGCTCCATGCTCTCGGAGGACTTCCAGCCGCAGAACCGGTTGGAGGTGGTGAAGGACCGCGTGAAGCAGTTCATCCTCGGGCGGCACAGCGATCGGATCGGCGTCGTCGCGTTCGCGAGCGAGGCGCTCACGCAGGTGCCGCTCACGGTCGACTATCCGGTGCTGCTCACGGCCGTGGACAATCTCCAGTCCGGCCAGCTCGACGACGGCACCGCCATCGGCACCGCGATCGCCACGGCGACGAATCGCCTGCGCGATGCGCCGGGCCGGTCGAAGGTGCTCATCCTGCTCACCGACGGCGAGAACAATCGCGGCGCGATCGATCCGCGCACCGCCGCGCAGGCGGCCGCGGCGATGGGCGTGAAGATCTACACCATCGGCGTCGGCACGCAGGGCATGGCGCCCGTGCCCGTGGGCAAGGGACTCATGGGGATCCGCTATGAGTACCGCCCCGTGGAGATCGACGAGGATCTGTTGCGCGACGTGGCGCGCACCACCGGCGGCCGATATTTCCGCGCCGTGGACGGCGCCGCGCTCGAGCACATCTATCAGCAGATCGATCTCCTCGAGCGCGAGCCGGTGCGCGCGCGCACGTACGTGCACTTCGCGGAGGAGTACCACTGGCCGCTCGGCGCCGCGCTGCTCGCGATGTCGCTCGAAGTGCTGCTCCTCTTCTGGCGGGGGCCGCTCCCGTGAGCACGATCGTCGAGTATCCGTGGGCGCTCTTCGCCGCGCCGGCGTTCGCGCTCGGCATCGCGCTGCTGCTCTGGCTCGCGTTCCGCCGCCGCGCGAGCCGGCTCGCGCGACTCGGCACGGGTTCGCTCATCGCGCGACTGCTGCCGCCCGCCGCGATGCACGCGCCGTGGCCGCGCATCGTGCTGCTCGGGCTCGCCGCCGCGTGCGGCGCCGTCGCGTACGCGGGCCCGCGTTGGGGGATGGAGACCACGGTGCAGCGCGCGACCGGCGTGGACGTGGTGCTCGTGCTCGATGCGTCGCTCTCGATGATGGCCGCAGGATGAGCGGCCGAACCGCCTCGAGCGCATGAAGGAGGAGGCGCGCCGCTTCCTCGCGCTCGCCGGCGGCGACCGCATCGGCGCTCATCGCGTTCGCGGGACGGAGCTACATCCTGTCGCCGCTGACCGTGGACCACGGCGCGCTGGAATTGTTCATCGACAATCTCGATCCCTCCGTCGTAGGGCAGGCCGGCAGCTCGATCTCGCGCGCGATCGACATGGGCACCGAACTCCTGCTCGCCACGCCCGGCGCGAGCGACAAGGCGCTCATCATCATGAGCGATGGCGAGGCGTTCGACGGCGACGATGAGATCCAGGCCGCCGCGCGCCGCGCCGAGAAGTCGGAGATCACGGTGGTGACGGTCGGCTTCGGGCGCGAGGCCGGCGCGACGATCCCAATGCCGGCGATCGGCGGCGGCACCACGCCGAAGCGCGATGCCGACAACAAGGTGGTCGTCACGCACTACACGCCGGCCACGCTGCAGGAACTCGCCGGCGATCACGGCACGTTCATCCCGGCGCAGGCGACGGACAAGGCGGCGCGCGTGCGGCAAGCGCTCGCCGCGCTGCGCGCGACGGGGCGCGAAGCGCAGCGCGCCACCGACCGGCGCGCGCGGTTCCAGCTCTTCCTCATTCCCGCCGTGCTGCTCGCGCTCTTCGACACGATGCTGGCGGAGCGGCGCGGCCGCCGCCGTCCCGCGGCCGCGGCTTCCACGACGGCCGTCGCGGCGGTGCTCCTGCTCGCGTTCGTGCCGCAGGCCGCGCTCGGCGCAAGCGCGCACCGGCGACAAGCTCTATGCGGCCGGCCTGTATCGCGAAGCGGCGGACGCGTACTCGCGCGCGATGCAGGATGGCAAACCCACGCCGCGCCTCGAGTACGATCTCGGCACCGCGCTGCTCGCCGCCGGTCAGTCGGGACAAGTGGGGTTGAGCGACGAAGCCGCGTCGGCGCTGGAGCGCGCGGCCGCCGAGTCGAAGGATCTCGGCATCCGCTACAGCGCGCTGTACAACCTCGGCCTCGTGTACCTGCTCGCGGGGCGTGCATCGAAGGGCCCGGAGGAGGCCTCGCAAGCGTTCGCGGCATCCACCGCCGCGTACCGTCGCGCGCTGCGCCTGCGCCCGGACGACGCCGACGCGAAGTGGAATTACGAGCTGGCGAACAACGAACGGAAGATCGAACGGCGGCGGCCAGCGTCCGAGCGGCGGACCGCCCAAGCCGAGCCAGGCAGCTCGATCCGCGCCAGGCGCAGCAACTGCTCGAACAGTGCGCAGCGCGAGGAGCGCGAGGCGCAGGCGAAGAAGCAGAAGCAGAACGCGCCCGACCGCCCGCCGGGAGGGAAGGACTGGTGAGCGCGCTGCTCCTCACGTTGTCGCTGCTCGCGGGCGCCGCGCGCGACACGCTCGCACCGGCCAGCGGCGGTGGTGCGCGCGCCGCTCGACACGGCGCAGGTCGTGAATTTCCGCACGTTGATCGAGCCCGACACCGTGTTCGTCGGCCAGCAGGCGACGTACGAGTTCGGCGCGTTCGTGGATGAATCCGTGCGCGACCGGTTGCGCCGCATGGAGGAGGTCCCGCCCGAGCTGCGCGGCGTGATGGCGTACGAGCCGCCGGCGAACATGAGCGGCTTCCCGATGGCGCCCGTGGGGCGCCGCCGCTACGAGGCGCACGTGAGCCTGCGCGCGATCTTCCCGCTGGCGCCGGGGCGCTACGCGGTGGCGCCGGCGCGCCTCGTGTACGCGATGCCGCTCTCCTACAGCTTCTTCAGCCGCGAGGAGAGTTTCGAGCTTCGCAGCGACAGCGCGGTGTTCATCGCGATCGATCCGCCGGCCGCCGGCCGACCGGCCGACTGGAGCGGCGCCGTGGGCGTGCTGCGCGTGGACGCGCGCCTCGACACGCTCGCGGCGCGCGTGGGCGATGCGATGCATCTCACGCGTGCGGGTGATGGGCATCGGCAACGTGAAGCTCTTCCCGCGGCCGGCGCATCGACATCCCATGGGCCAACGCGATCCCGGCCGGCGAGCGCGTGATGCTCGCGCCCGACTCGATCACGATCCGCGGCACGAAGGAGTTCGACTGGGTGCTCACGCCCACGAGCGCCGGCCGCCAGTCGCTCGCCGGCGTGCGCTATCCGTACTTCGATCCCTACCGCCGCCGCTACGACGTCGCGCTCAGCTCCGCGATGCCGCGTGACGATCGCCGCCGGCTCGCTGGCGATGATCGACAGCGGCGCGGCGGCGCGGCCGCCGGTGTGGGCGGTGCGCGCGGAGTATCGCGGCGAGCTGCCGGTGCCGATCTATCTCACGGTGCCGTATCTCATGATCATCGTGCTCCTGCCGGCGCCGGCCATCGCGTTCGCGATCGCGAACCGTCCGAAGCGCGAGCGGCGCAGCCGCCGCCGGCGCCCGCCGAAGACGTGCTCCGCGAGCTCGCGCGGCGCCCCGACGGCGCGGACCTCAGCGCGCTCCGCCGCGCGTTCCTCGACGCGGTGGGCGCACGGCTGCGCGCTCCCGCGAATGCGCTCGCCGAGCCGGAGGCGATCCGCCGCGCCGCGCGCCGCGCCGGCACGTCGGGCGCGACCGCGGCGTCGGCCGCGACCTTCATCGCCGAACTCAACACCGCGGCGTTCGCGTTCGAGGGCGAGCCGGTGCGCGGCGCGGGTGCGCGCGCCCTCAAGCTCTACGGCGCGATCGATGCGGAGGCGCGGCGCTGGCGCGCGCGGGCGACGGTCGCCGCGCTCGCGATCTTCCTGCGTCATCGGCGCGCACGGCATCGCGTTCGGCCGATCTCCCGGATCCCGCCGCGACGATTCGCCGACGGCGTTTCCGCGTATGCCGATCGCCACTACGCGGATGCCGCGAAGGATTTCGAAGCGGTCGCTGCGGATCAGCCGCGCGCCGCCGACGCGTGGGCGGACCTCGGCACCGCGTCATTCGCCGCGGGCGACACCGCCGGCGCCGTGCGCGGCTGGCAGCGCGCGCTGCGGCTCGAGCCGCTCGCGCCCGACATGCGCGAGCGCCTCGACATCATCTCGCCGCGCCGCGGCCACATCGCCGGGCGCGGTGCCGCCGATTCCGCCGCTGCCGATCATCCTCATCGCCGCCGCGCTCTGGGCGGCGAGCTGGATCGCGATCGCGCTCCGCCTGCGCCGCCGCGAGCCGCTCGGCGGCGCCTCGATCGCGCTCACGGCCCTCGGTGCCGCGATCATCTGCGGCTCCGCCGGCGCGTTCCTCGAACGCCGGCTGTCGCCCGCCGACCTCTCGGTGCTGCGTCACGATGCGCCGCTCCGCTTCCAGCCCGCACTCGGCGGCGAACGCGCCTCGGTGGTGCGCCTGGGCGAGACCGTGCGCATCCAGGCGCTCGAGGGCGCGTGGGCGCGCGTCGTCGTCGACCGCGACCGCGACGGCTGGGTGCCGCGTGACGCGCTCCTCCCGCTCGCCGGCGATTGATTTTCCGCTCGGCGCGCCGGGTAGCTTTGCGGCATGCCCCGCATTGCCGTTCTGCCGAGCGCCGTGATCGATCAGATCGCGGCCGGCGAGGTGGTCGAGCGCCCCGCCTCGGTGGTGAAGGAGCTCGTGGAGAACGCGCTCGACGCGGGCGCCACGGCGATCGAGATCGCGATCGATGAGGGCGGCCGCGCGCGCATCCGCGTCGCCGACGACGGCTGCGGCATGGAGCGCGACGATGCGCTGCTCGCGCTCGAGCGGCACGCGACGTCGAAGATCCGCGCGACATGCGGATCTCGTCGGCGTCGGCAGCTTCGGCTTCCGCGGTGAGGCGCTGCCCGCGATCGCGTCCGTGGCGGAGCTCGAGCTCGAGACCGCCGCGGCGCGACGGCGCCGGCACGGCGCTTGCGCTCCGTCGGCGGCACGCTCGGCCGCGATCGCCGACGCCGCACGGCGGCGCGGCACCACGGTCACCGTCTCGCGGCTCTTCTTCAACTCGCCGGCGCGCACGAAATTCCTCCGCTCGCCGCGCTCCGAGTCGCGCGGCATCGCCGATATCGTCACGACGCTCGCGCTCTCGCGGCGCGACGTGCGCCTCACCGTCGTGCGCGACGGCGAGTCGGTGCTCGCGCTGCCCGCCGGCGCCATCACTGCGCGCGCGCGTCGCGGCGCTCTGGGGCGCGAAATTCGCCGAACGCCTCGTCGATGTCGATGACGTGAGCGGCCCCGTGCGCGTGAGCGGACTCGTCGAGCGGCCCGCGCGATGTCGGGCACCGCCGGCCGGCGCGTGTTCTTGTCCGTGAACGGCCGCGCGATCCGCGACGGCGGCCTCGTGCGCGCCGCCGAGGCGGCGTATCGCTCGACGATCCCGGCCGGCATGCGGCCCGTCGCTCTTGCTCGAACTCGTGGTGCCGGCTGGATCGCGTGGACGTGAACGTGCACCCGACCAAAGCCGAGGTGCGCTTCCGCGATCGCTGGCCGGTGGAGCGCGCAGTGGAGCACGCGGTGCGCCGCGCGCTCGGCGTCACGGCGAGCGCGGCCGCATTCGGCGCGCGCGCGTGGCCCGAGCCGCCTTCGGCGGCGGACTGCCGCGTCGATGTGGAGGCGCTGCGCCCGGCGCCCGGCGACGAGCCGCGGATCGCTCGGCGCGTTCGACGAGGCGCGCGAGCCGGAGAATGGCAGCGCACCTGCCGCCGCGGCGGAAGAGGTCGTCGTGCCGCCGCTCACGCAGCTGCGCCGCACGTATCTCATGTGCGAGCGCGACGACGGCGTGCTGCTCATCGACCAGCACTCGGCGCACGAGCGCGTGCTCTACGAACAGTTCATGCGCACGCTCGCGAGCGGACGGCGCGCCATCGCAGCGGCTGCTCTTTCCGCTCACGCTGCATCTCGGGCCGGCGGAGGGGGAAGCGTTCGAGGAGAATCGCGAGATCTTCGAGAAGCTCGGCTTCGAGGTCGAGGGATTCGGCGGCCACACGCTCATCGTGAACGCGTGCCCATGCCGCACCCGCGCTTCGACGCGGAGCGATGCCTGCGCGACACGCTCGGCGCGCTCACCGGCGACCGCACGGCAGCGGACTCGCGCGGCACGAGCGGCTCGCCGCGACCGTCGCGTGCAAGGCCGCGGTCAAAGCGGGCGACGAGCTCGCGCCGAGCGAGATGCGCGCGCTCTACACGGCGCTCGCGCGCACGACGCTGCCCGCGCACGACGTGCACGGCCGCGCGACGATCGTGCAGATCGGGCTGGGATGAACTCGAGCGCCGCTTTGGCCGGCGGTAGACTCCGCGTCATCTG
This sequence comes from uncultured Gemmatimonadaceae bacterium, assembly GCA_963732065.1. Taxonomy (GTDB): domain Bacteria; phylum Gemmatimonadota; class Gemmatimonadetes; order Gemmatimonadales; family Gemmatimonadaceae; genus DATKOH01. Next base: position 549,334 of record CAVSYH010000020.1, read on the forward strand.
CGGCCCGACGGGGGCGGGGAAGTCCGCGCTCGCGATCGCGCTCGCCGCGCAGCGCGATCCTGCTCGATCCTGCAGCGCGGATTCGCGGCAGATCTATCGCGGCTTCGACATCGGCACGGCGAAACCGACGCGCCGAGGAGCGCGACGCTCGTACCGCACGTCGGGATCGATGTCGTCGAGCCCGGCGAGCGCTACTCGGCCGCCGTCGTGGGCGGCGGCGGCGCGCGATGGATCGCGCGAGGCCGCGCGCATGGGACGCACGCCGGTCGTCGTCGGCGGCACCGGATTCTACATGCGCGCGCTCACCGCGCCGCTCGTTCGCGGAGCCGCCGCTCGATCCCGCGCGGCGCGCGGAGCTCGCCGCCGAGCTCGCGCCGCTGTCGACACGGCGGAACTGCGGCGCCGCGTCGCGCAGCGTCGATCCGCCGCGCGCGCATCTCGGCCGCGCGCAGCTGCTGCGCGCGCTCGAGGTCGCGATGCTCACCGGGACGCCGACCTCAGCGACTTGGCACGCGCGAGCGCCGCCGGCGCGCGCGGTGTGCCGGCGCGGTATCTTGTCGTCGACCCGGGCACCGTGCTGCGCGACCGGATCGCCGATCGCGCTCGAGCGATGCTCGCGGGCGGCTGGGTGCGAGGAAGTCGCGCGCTCGCGACGACCGTGCCCGACGACGCGCCGGCCTGGAACGCGACGGGCTACGCGGTGATTCGTGACGTGGTGCGCGGGACGCATCGACCGCGACGACGGCGCGTCGACGCTCGTGACGATCGCCACGCGGCAGTATGCGAAGCGGCAGCGCACCTGGTTCCGGCACCAGCTCGCGGACGCGGGATGTCACGCGCATCGATCCGCGCAGCGAGGATGCGCTCGAGCGCGCGCTGCGCCTGGTGGGATGCGCGACGACGGAGGAACGGCGCGTGAAGATCGGCATCACCTGCTATCCGACGTACGGCGGCTCGGGCGCCGTCGCGACCGAGCTCGGCATCGCGCTCGCCGCGCGCGGGCACGAAGTGCATTTCATCACGTACCAGCAGCCGTTCCGGCTGCCGGTCGTTCCTGCCGCGCGTCTTCTTCCACGAAGTGGACGTGCTGCGGTATCCGCTGTTCGAGTATCCCGCCGTACGATCTCGCGCTCGCGGTGCGCATGCACGAGGTGGTGCGCGATCACGATCTCGAACTGCTCCACGTGCACTACGCCATCCCGCACGCGACCAGCGCGTGGATCGCGCGCGAGATGCTCGAGGACAGGACCGCGAGCATGCGCATCATCACCACGCTCCACGGCACCGACATCACGCTCGTCGGGCAGGACCCGTGCTTCCAGGCGATCACGAAATTCTCGATCGAGCGCTCCGACGGGCTCACGGCGGTCTCCGAGTACCTGCGCAAGGAGACGTACACGCGCGTTCGGCTGCTCGGCGTGCGCGGTCGACGTGATCCCGAACTTCATCGATCCCGCGCGTCTACGATCGCGCGCGCTACCCGCCGCTCCTGCGCGAGCAGGTCGGCGCCGACGAAGAAGATCCTGATGCACGTCTCGAACTTCCGCGCCGGTGAAGCGCGTGCGCGACATCGTGCGCATCTTCGCGCGCGTGCAGCGCGAGGTGCCGAGCGGCCTCGTGATGGTCGGCGACGGCCCCGATCGCGGCGCCGCGGAGCAGGAAGCGCGCGACCTCGGCGTGCACGAGCACGTGTACTTCCTCGGCAAGCTCGACGCCGTCGCGCCGCTGCTCGCGAGCGCCGACCTGTTCCTGCTGCCGAGCGAGAGCGAATCGTTCGGACTCTCGCGCGCTCGAGGCGCTCGCGTGCGGCGTGCCGGTGGTGGGCTCGAACGCGGGCGGGCTGCCCGAGGTCGTGCGCGACGGCGTGACCGGCTTCGCTGCGCGCCGGCCGGCGATGTGGACGGCATGGCCGCGGCCGCGCTCGCGATCCTGCGCGATCCGGCGCGCTGGGCGCACGATGAGCGCCGCGGCCGCGGCGGACGCGCGCGCGCGCTTCGCGCAGGATGAGATCGTCGCGCAGTACGAACGGTTCTATGAAGGCGTCCTCGGTTAGCGCGTATCTGGAACTCGCGCGCTGGCAGAACTGTCTCATCGCGGCGGCGGGGGTGCTGGTGGGCGCGTGGTGGGCGGGGTGGGCGCCCGGTGGGCCGATCGCTGCCTTCGCCGCTCTCGCCGCGATCGCGCTCCCGTTGCCGGCAAAGCGTTCGAACGATGTCGCGGACGTGGAGATCGACCGGATCGCGCACCCGCAGCGGCCCGATCCCGCCGGCAGGCATCACGTCAGCCCACGGCGCGCGATTCGCGATCATCGCCGTCGGTCGCACTCGCCGTGGCGGCGCGCGCATCGCCGCGGCGCGTGGCACTCGGGCTGCTCACGCGCGCGGTCGTGGTCCTGATGCTGGCCTACTCCAGCGTGCTCAAGCGCTTCGGCCTGCCCGGGAATATCACGGTCGCGCGTGCTGGCGTCGCTCCCATTCCTGTACGGTGCATGGGCGCGCCGGCAATGCCACGGCGGGCTCGTGCTCGTCGCGGTCGCGATGCCGCTCCACCTCGCGCGCGAGATCGCGAAGGACATCGACGACGTGCTCGGCGACGCCGGCGCACCGGCGCACCGTTCCGATTCGCTGTGGGCTTCCCGTCGGCGCGGACGCTGATCGTCGTCGCGCTCCTCGTGTTCGCGGTGCAGATTATCTCCGTCGCGCGGGCGTTCCCACATGCTCGCGTGGCTGATCCTGCCGGCGTTGCTGCTGACCGCGATCGGTGCCGCGCGCTCGCTGCGCGGTCTGCCGGGTGCGCCACGCGCGCTCAAGGCGGCGATGCTCTGCACGATGGCTGCATTCGTGATCGCTCGCGTCTGACTCACCCGTTCCCCTCGCAATGACTCTCTTCCAATCGTTGGTGCTCGGCATTCTCCAAGGCCTCGCCGAGTTCCTGCCGATCAGCAGCTCCGCGCATCTCGCGCTCGCGCCGTGGCTCTTCGGCTGGCCCGAGCCCGGACTCTCCTTCGACGTCGCGCTGCACCTCGGCACGCTGGTCGCGGTGCTCGGATATTTCCGCGCGGAGTGGGTGCGCCTCGCGCGCGCGGCGCTGAACATCGTGCGCACGCGGAAGGTCGCGACGCCGGAAGAACGCCGCGTGCTCTTCCTCGATCATCGCGACGATCCCGGGCGGCATCGCCGGCGTGCTGCTCGACAAGTACGCCGAGCACGCGTTCCGCGCGCCGGCGCTGATCGCGGGGGCGCTCATGGTGATGGGCGTCCTGCTCTGGCTCGTCGATCGTGCCGCGCCGGTCACGCGCTCACTCGACAGCATGCGCGGCCGCGACGCGTTGCTCATCGGTCTCGCCCAGATGTTCGCGATCATCCCCGGCGTCTCGCGCTCCGGCGTCGACGATCACTGCGGGCCGCGCGCTCGATCTCGATCGCGAGAGCGCCGCGACGTTCAGCTTCCTGATGAGCATGCCGATCATCGCGGCCGCCGCGACTGTTCAAGGTGCCGCACCTGCTGCGCGAGCACGCGCTGGCGCTGCCGCTCGCTGGTGGGCGTGACCGCCGCGGCGGTGAGCGGGTGGTTCGCGATCGCGGCTGCTGCTGCGCTTCGTCACGCACCGCAGCTACGGCATCTTCGCCGCGTACCGCCTCGCTGCTCGGCGCGATCGTTCTCGCGCTCGTGGCGTATCGTGGTTGATCAGCGCGGCATGTCGCGCCTCGGCGCGAACGACACGTACGACGGCCGCGCCGGCGCCTCGCTCATGCAGCTGCTCGACCTGCCGCGCGTGGAGGTCTTCGACTCCGTGACGTCCACGCTCGATGTCGCGCACGCGCTCGCGGAATCCGGCGCACCGGCGGGCACGCTCGTGCTCGCGGAGGAGCAGACCGCGGGGCGGGGACGCGGCGGCAGGAGCGTGGACCTCGGCGCCGGGCGCCGGGATCCTGGTGACGCTGCTCGAGCGGCCGCGCGACGCGGAAGGCGATCGAGTTGCTCTCGTTGCGCGTGGGACTCAAGTCGGCGCGCGTGCTCGACCGATTCGCCGACGGCGCCGGTGCAGCTCAAGTGGCCGAACGATCTCTACGTCGGCGGCGAGAAGCTCGCCGGCGATCCTCGTGGAGGCGCGCTGGCGCGACGAGAAGCTCGAGTGGGTCGCGATCGGCATCGGGATCAATCTCCGCGCGCCGCGCGCATTGCCGGCCGCGTCGCTCCGCAGCGGCACGTCGCGCGTGGAGGTGCTCGCCGAACTCATCCCCGCGCTCCGCGCCGCGGCCGCTGCGACAGGACCGCTCTCGGCCAGAGGAACTCGCCGATTTCGCGGCGCGCGATCTCGCCCGCGGGCGGCAGTGCACCGAACCCGCGGTGGGCGCGGTGGCGGGCATCGATGCGAGCGGCGCATTGCTCGTCACCAGCGCGGCCGGCACCACGGCGTGCCGCAGCGGATCGCTCGTCTTCGCGGAGGAACTGCGTGATCATCGTCTTCGATGTCGGGAATACCGAGACCACGATCGGCCTGTTCGACGGCGCGCGCCTCGAGGCGCACTGGCGCATCAATACCGACGCATCGCGCACGCCCGACGAATGCGCGATGCTGCTCGATGGACTGCTCCGCTATCGCGAGGTGAAGCGCGCCGCCATCATGGGGTCCGCGATCGGATCGGTGGTGCCCGCCGTCACGGGCCCGCTCTCGGATGCGTGCCGCGCGTTGTTCGGCGCGGCGCCGCGCATCGTGGACGCCACGTCCGGACTTCCGATCGTGCTCGATGTCGAGGAGCCGGCGACCGTGGGCGCCGACCGTCTCATCAATACGCTCGCGGCGAGCCGCCTCTACAAGACGGACACGATCGTCGTGGATCTCGGCACCGCCACCACCTACGACTGCATCACCGCCGATGGCGTGTTCCTGGGCGGGATCATCGCGCCGGGGCTGCGCTCGAGTGCCGACACGCTCATTCGCCGCACGTCGAAGCTTCCCGCCACGGAACTCGTCGCGCCCAAGCGCGCGCTCGGCCGGCGCACCGAGGAGTGCATTCGCGCCGGCGTGATGCTCGGCACCGCGGAGATGATCGACGGGCTCGTGCGCCGGCTGAAGAAGGAATGGCCGGGCGGGCGCGTGCCGAAGGTGGTCGCCACGGGCGGCTTCGCGGAGGCGATCGCGCCGCTCTCCGAGCAGATCGAGCTCGTGGAGCCCTTCCTCACGCTGTACGGACTGCAGATCGCGCACGCGTTGCTCGAGGGCGCCAAGGAAAGTGAAGCGGCGCGCGATCTCGGGCTATCGCCTGCTGCCGGGCGACGGATTCAGCTATGTGCTGCATCTGCGGCCCGCCGAGTGGCCGATCATGGCCGCGCACACGGCGCTGGGGTTCATCCTCGCGGTGGGCGTGAGCGGCGTGCTGCACGGCGAGCAACTCGGCGCGCTTCTCGCGGGACTGGCGATCTGGGTGATCCTGGGCAATGGCGGCACGCTCGCGATCAACAGCGCCTTCGACAAGGACGAGGGAGACATCGGCTATCTCGACGCGCCGCCGCCAGCGCCGGCGCGCCTCGCGCCGTTCGCGCTCGCGCTCATGGCGGTGGGGCAGGTGCTGGCCTTCGCGTTGCCACGCGGATTCACGCTCGCGTACGCCGCGTGCTTCGCGATGTCGCTCGTGTACTCCGTGCCGCCGGTGCGCCTGAAGGCGGTGGCCGGCGCCGACTGGCTGATCAACATGGTCGGCTTCGGCACGCTCACGCCGTACGCGGGCTGGGCGATCACGGGGCGCCCGCTGCCCGGCGTGATGGCGGTGGTGTTGTGGAGCTTCTGCGCGCTGTTCGCGTCGCTCTATCCGCTCACGCAGCTCTATCAGTTCGAAGAGGACAGCCGCCGCGGCGATCGCACCCTCGCGCTCATGCTCGGCATGCGCGGCAGCCTGATCGTCGCCGCGGCCGCCGCGGTGGTCGCATTCGCAATGCTCACCTGGGCCGCCGCCGCGACGCGCGTCGCACCCTGGCAATGGCTCGGCCTCGCGATCGCCGCCGCCTCATGGAGCGCCGTGCTGTTCCCCTGGCTCGCCGCACACCAGCGCATGACGCCCGCGCGAGCATCAGAGAGGGGATGTACGCGGCGCTCTGATCGCGTGGGCCGTCACGGACGTCGCGGTGATCGCCGCCTTCGCGATCTGAACTCATGCCGTTCGTAGTCAACCAAACAATTCGATACTCGCCTAGCCTCAACGGCGCTCTTTTCGCCATCGCGAGCCGCATCCGCGTCATCCGCATGGTCCGCGTCGAAGCAGTTGTCGTGACTCACGCCGCGGGCATCACGACAACAGCTTGCGACGCGGATTATGCGGATGGGGCGGATGATGCGGATAGCGTCGCGAGGCGTCGACGTTATCTAGGCGATTCGAGTCAGTTTCTTGCTAAACTGCAACTGCCTGCTGTCTATAGAGTTATATCGATAGCTAAAGTGACACTTCAACATGCACTCGTGACAAGACTGTGTGTTGCTATGCGCTTGGCGCCTCGATAGATTGCAGGTGCTAGCACTCAAGGCAGGTGAGTGCTAAAGGAAGTCTCTACTATATCATCACTTCCTGTTGAACCCATACGGAGGAGGACACAGCGAATGGCCACGAAGAACGCGGCAGCGGTGAAGGTCAATCCGCTCGCAGATCGAGTTGTCGTGCGGCCGATGGAGGACGCGGAATCGATGCGCGGCGGGCTGTACATCCCCGACACCGCGAAGGAAAAGCCGCAGGTCGGCGAGATCATCGCCGCGGGCCCCGGCCGGTACGAGAAGGACAAGCGCGTGCCGATGGAAGTGAAGGTCGGCGACAAGGTGCTCTACGGCAAGTACAGCGGCACCGAAGTCACGCTGGACAACGAGCAGTATCTGATCCTGCGCGAGAGCGACGTTCTCGCGATCGTTTGATCCGCACCCACTAACTCACTCCAGGCGAGATACTACATATGGCCGCAAAGGAACTCTATTTCAGCACGGACGCGCGCGCGGCACTCAAGCGCGGCGTCGACCAGTTGGCCGAGGCGGTGAAGGTCACCCTCGGACCGAAGGGCCGGAACGTCGTCATCGACAAGAAGTTCGGCGCGCCGACGATCACCAAGGACGGCGTGACCGTCGCGAAGGAGATCGAGCTCGCGGATCCGCTCGAGAACATGGGCGCGCAGATGGTGAAGGAAGTCGCGACCAAGACGTCCGACCTCGCGGGCGACGGCACGACCACCGCGACCGTGCTCGCGCAGGCGATCTTCCGCGAAGGCCTCAAGAACGTGACGGCCGGCGCGAACCCGATGGCGCTCAAGCGCGGCATCGACAAGGCCGTGGCCGCGATCGTCGAGGAGCTCAAGAAGATCAGCATCCCGACCACCGGCAAGAAGGAGATCGCGCAGGTCGGCACCATCTCCGCGAACAACGACAAGGAGATCGGCGACCTGATCGCGGAAGCGATGGAGAAGGTCGGCAAGGACGGCGTGATCACGGTGGAAGAGGCGAAGGGTCTCGCCACCGAGCTCGAGACGGTGGACGGCATGCAGTTCGACCGCGGCTACCTCTCGCCGTACTTCGTCACGGATCCGGACAAGATGGAAGCGGTGCTCGAGGATGCGATGATCCTGATCCACGACAAGAAGGTGTCGTCGATGAAGGACCTGCTCCCCGTGCTCGAGAAGGTCGCCCAAATGGGCAAGCCGCTGCTGATCATCGCCGAGGACGTCGAAGGTGAGGCGCTCGCGACGATCGTGGTCAACAAGCTCCGTGGCACGCTGCGCGTCTGCGCGGTGAAGGCTCCGGGCTTCGGCGACCGCCGCAAGGAGATGCTGCGCGACATCGCGATCCTGACGAACGGCAAGGTCATCTCGGAGGAGACCGGCTTCAAGCTCGAGAACACGGTCATCGCCGACCTGGGCAAGGCCAAGCGGATCGTGGTGGACAAGGACAACACGACGCTGATCGACGGCGGCGGCTCCGAGGCCGATATCCAGGGCCGCGTGAAGGAGATCCGGTCGCAGGTCGAGAAGTCGCACGTCGCGACTACGACAAGGAGAAGCTCCAGGAGCGTCTCGCGAAGCTCGCCGGCGGTGTCGCGGTGATCAACGTCGGCGCGGCCACGGAGAGCGAGATGAAGGAGAAGAAGGCCCGCGTCGAAGATGCGCTGCATGCGACGCGCGCGGCGGTCGAGGAAGGCATCGTCCCCGGCGGCGGTGTGGCGCTCATTCGCGCGCAGCGCGTGCTCAAGACGCTCAAGGCGAACGAGCCCGACGAGCAGATCGGCGTGGACATCATCCGCAAGGCGATCGAGGAGCCCCTCCGCATGATCGTGCAGAACGCGGGCGGCGAAGGTTCGATCGTGCTCGAGAAGGTGCGCGCGAGCAAGGACGACAAGTTCGGCTACAACGCGCTCACGGATGTGTACGAGGACATGATGCAGGCGGGCGTCATCGACCCGACGAAGGTCACGCGCACGGCGCTGCAGAACGCGGCGTCGATCGCGAGCCTCCTGCTCACGACGGAAGCGATCGTCGTGGAGAAGAAGGAAGAGAAGGGTGGAATGCCCGCCGGCGGTCCCGGCGGCGGTGGCATGGGAGGGATGTACTAGACCTCCAACGGCAAGCCGTTGGTGGTTGGACGTTAGATACGGCCGACGAGGGCCCGGCGAGAGCCGGGCCCTCGTCACTTATATTCCGGCATGAGATCGTGTTTGACGGCTCTCGCGTCATCTTCGGCACTGCCGCCGCCCCGCTCGGCGCCCAAACGCTCCGCTTCCACGCCGACTCCGCGTCGCGCGTCGCGGCGGTGCCGCGTGATTCGGTGCGCAATGCGAACGGGAGCCTGCGCGTCGCGAGCGCGGCGAACTACGAATTCCTCGTGAAGCACGTCGCGCCGCTCGCCGAGCGCTGGGGGCGCGACCCGCGGCTCGGCATCGATCCCGGGCTATGTCGTCGCGCTGCTCGTGAAGGAGAGTGCGGGCGATACGCTCGCCGTCTCCGCCGCGCCGGCGCTCGGTACTCGCGCAGCTCACCGCCCGCACCGATGCGGACATGCGCCTCATGGACACCGAGTATCACTTCCAGTGGATGGCGCCCGAGGTCACGGCGTGGCCGCGGTCGCCGCTCGTGCACAGCGGTTCACCGACCGCCGCCGACATCGACTCGCTGCTCCGCACCGGCGCGATCAACTCGCGCGATGAGTACCTGTTCGCGCCAACGCACGCCACGCGCGCCGCGGTCTTCTGGATCCGCCTGCTCGAGAACAAATGGTCCACGGATTTCTGGCCCGGTGGCTACGGTTCGTTCGCGCGCAAGGCGATCAACGGCGGCGCGCCGCTCACGGAATCGCAGCTCATCGATCTCGTGACGGTCTGCTACAACCGCGGCTACATCCGCGTGCACGATCTCGTGAAGCGCCACGGCGCCGCATGGGCCGAGCATCTCGCCGAACTCGGCGCCGACAGCGCCGAAGCGCGCGACTACCTCGAACGCGTGCGGGCGTACACCGCGCTGTTCGAGACGCGCTAGCGCGCAGCCGCGGCGCGGGCGTGCGCCGCGCTCAACTGCCGCCGCATCGCATCGCCGAGCGCCACGGAACGCCGGCTCATCGCGCGCTCGGTCGTCTTCAGGAACTCTTCCAGCCGGTACTCGGTCATCGCCTCGCCGTCGCCCCACGAGAAGGGCGCCACGTAGCGCGGCGGCATCACGCTCCCGTACACGTTCGATCCGGCGCCGATCACGGAGCCGGTCGTGAGCCGCGCGCCGATGCCCGTCTTCACGTGGTCGCCGAAGAATGTCCCGAGCTTCACGGTGCCGGTGTCGCGCACGCCCTGTGGCGTCCACAGCGACACGGTGCCGTAGCTGTTCTTCAGGTTACTCGTGATCGTGCCCGCGCCGAGGTTCACCCAGCGGCCGAGCACCGAGTGGCCGACGAAACCCTCATGCCCCTTGTTCGCGTGCCCGATCACGATGCTCTCGCTGATCTCGCCGCGCACCACGCACTGGTCGCCGATGGAGCAGCCGGACACGCGGTCGCCGAGGATCTGCGTGTCGGCGCCGATCGCGCACGGTCCCACGAGGCGCGTGAAGGCGCGCACCGTGCTCCCCGCGCGCACCATCACCGGTCCCGCGCTCACGTCGAACACCACGAGCGGCTCGATCGTCGCGCCTTCCTCCACGTACACCGGATGCGGCCCGATGACGGTCGCGTGGTCCACGTGCGTACCCGAGAGCGTCGGGCCGATCGCGTCGATGTCGTCGCGCAGGAGCGGTAACGAGCGTCGTGATGAGATGCCAGACTTCGTCCAGCCAACGGCCGGCGATCTCACTCGTGGTCGCGCCGGGCACCGCGAGCGACTCGAGCGCCGCGCTCCCATCCGCGAACGCGGCGAGCGGGGCGTCTCGCGCGACGCGCACCGCCGCCACGCGACCGCCGTTCGATCCACACCGCCGCGCCCTTGGCGAACTGCGCCTGCGACAGCGCCGCCGCAAAGCGGCTGTTCGCGACGATCGCGCCCGCAGGGATCGCGCCGCGCACCGCCGGCGGCGCGCCCGCTCTCGGAGAAATCGGCCAAGTGCGCCGCGACGATCGCACCGCTCGCGCGCGCGGCCTCGGACGCGAGCGCCATCTCCCAGCGCCGCCGGATGAGTTCGGCGCCCGCGCGCAGTTCGCTCGCCGGCCGCGTGAGCGCGAACGGCTCGAACCCTCGCGCGTGTGCATCGTCGTACAGGTAGAGCGCCGTCATGACCGCTCGCGCACCTCCGGCGGCAGCGCATCCACCAGCTTCTTGAGATCGGCGGCGCGCTCGCGCGTCGTCACGAGCGTGAGTCCATCGCGCGCGACCACCACCAATCCTTCCACGCCGTACGCCACCACGGTGTGCCCCTCGGCGTGGATCACGTTCTCCCGCGCCTCCAGCACATGCACATCGCCCGCCGTCGCGTTGCCGGAGGCGTCCTTGCGCGCGCACGCGATGCAGCGCCGCCCACGTGCCCACATCGTCCCACCCGAAATCGCCGCGCAGCACGAGCACTCGCGGCTCCGCTCCAGTACGCCGTGGTCCACCGAGATCGGCGTGCACTCCGCGAAGAACGTCGCGATCGCGTCGGGATCGGAATGGATGAGCGCCTTCGTGACCTCAGGGCAGTGGAGCCGCACTTCCGTGAGGAAATCGCCCGCGCCCCACACGAAGATCCCCGAGTTCCAGAGACATCCCTCGCGCACGAGCGTTTCCGCGGTCGCGCGATCGGGCTTCTCGATGAACTGCGCGACGCGCCGCGCGCCGCCGCGCGCCTCCTCGGCCGGCCGGATGTAGCCGAACCCCGGGTCGGGGCGCGTCGGTACCACGCCCACGGTGACGAGGCTCCCCGAATTCTCCGCCACGGTCGCCGCCGCGCCGAGCGCCGCGCGGAATCCGTCGGCGTCGCCGATCGCCCAATCGGCGTGCACGCACATCATCACGGCGCCCACGCCATCGCGCCGGCTCACTTCGAGCGCCGCCCACGTGAGCGCCGGCGCCGTGCCCGCGGAGCGCGGCTCGGCGATGATGTTCTCCGACGGAAGCGACGGCAGCAGTTTGGCGACCGCGGGCGCGAGCGTCGCGTTCGTGATCACGAGCGTGCGCTCCGCGGGCACGAGCGGCGCGAGGCGCGCGAGCGTCTCGGCCAGGAGCGGGACGTCGGTCACGAGCGGCAGCAGCTGCTTGGGCCGCGCCGGCGTGCTCAGCGGCCAGAAGCGCGAGCCGACGCCGCCGGCGAGGACCACCGCCCAGCGGCTCACGGTGCGGCTCCTCGGGATCCTCGGCGGCAACGCCGGTGAGTTCCGCGACGCGCGTGTACAGTTTCTTGGGACTGAACGGTTTCGTGAGGAAGTCGTTCGCGCCGAGCGCGATCGCCTGGCGGTAGTGCTGCTCCTGGCCGGCCGCGGTGAGGATGATGCAGGGCACCGACTTGAGCCGCTCGTTCTTGCGGATGTTCGCGAGTACGTCGAGGCCGCTCATCTTCGGCATCATCACGTCGAGGAGGGCGAGCGCGAGGGCCGGCGTTGCCTCGGCCATCCGGAGCGCCTCCATGCCGTCGTACGCGAGCGTCACGTCGAACGGGCCTTGCTCGAACTTCATCTTGATGATGCGGCCGATGTGCGGTTCATCATCGGCCACGAGCACCTGGAGCCGGGCGCCGGGGTCGGGCACCGGGTCAGACGAGCGCCGCGATGTTCGCGCGGTTCCGGCGCAGCTCGAAGAGCAGCTGGCCGAGGTTCGCCGACGGCTGCGCCAGCACCAACAGGATCGCGTCCGCGTTCAGGACGCAGACGACGGCAATGCCATGTCCGTACTCGAGGATGGCCGTCTGGAGCGCGCCGCGCCCGTCGTGGGCGCCGAATTCGTCGCCCGCCGCGACGATCTGCGGCACGAGCGCCGCCATGCTCTCGGCGTCGATCGCGGACTGGACATCGCTGTCGATGAGGAGGCCATCGCGGCCGAGAACGACCGCGGCCTCGACCCCGTCGCGCTGGCGTAGGACGCCGACGAGGTCACGGATGGTTGGCATGCGCGCTCCGGCGGGTTCGGGTGGTGCGAAGCTACTCGATGCGCTCGGGGCAAGTCAAGCCACGAGAATGGCTTGAACCTTCCCAGCCGGCGGGGTATTCTTCGCTGGATGTTCACTCGTTCGCTCCCTCGACAGGTATCGTGATGAAGGTCCGTTTCATTGTCCTCGCGGCCGGTGCGGCCGTCGCATTCGCGGCCGGCGCCTGCAGCGGTCCGACGCAGCCGATCGCCACGAGCGCGACCGTGTTCGATACCGGCGGCTTGTACGCGTTGAGCGATGCGCCGGTGAGTGGGCCCACCGCGATCGCCACCTTGGTGCTCCTCGGCGGCAATCTCTACGGACCGCTCGCCGTGCGCGCGGTGCCTGGCGTCGACTTCGACGTCGCCTTCGACATCAATGGGGCGACCGCGATCGCGATGCCCACGCACGCGGTCATGTTCTCGCCGGTGTTTTTCGGCGCGATCGAGGAGGAGACGACGCTGCCGTTCGACAGCATGCTCACCGCGCCGACGGTCGGCTATACGGATTCGTTGACCCTCACGCTCCATCCGGGGTCGCGCTTCTACGTGCAGTCGTTCACGTCGAACCCGGCGTGCGCCGCGCAGCAAACGACGGCGCGCCATTACATCTACTCCAAGATCATCATCGACAGCATCAACTACACTCCGTGGGACGCCGTCACGGCGCCGAGCGGCCATACGCTGTATTATCGGCTCGTGGTCGATCCGAACTGCGGATTCCTGGGGCTGGGCCCGGGCTTCCCTAAGGAATAGCGGTGCATGACGTCCGGCTGCTGCGCGAGAACCCGGAGGCCTTGCGCGAGGGGTTGCGGCGCCGGGGAGTTCTCGATGCGCACGAGCGCAGCGCTCGGTCGACGCGGCGCAATTCGAGCGCGAACGCCGCGCGCAAGATTCAACGGGCGTCGAGGGTCGAAAGCCGCGCGCAATCAGCTCTCGGCAGGAAGTCGCGCGCCGCAAGAAGGACGAAGGAGGACGCCGACGCGCAGTGATCGCGGCGACGCGCAGCTCGGCGACGGATCGCCGTTCGAATCGAGGCGTCGCTCGCGACCGTGGAAGAGCGAGCTCGAGCGCCATCCTCGATCGCGATCCCCAACATCCCGCTCGCCGCCGTTCCCGAGGGCGGCGAATCGGCGAACACGGTCGTGCGCAGCTGGGGCGAGCCGCGCCCCGCGGCCGGCGTGGCGCCCCACTGGGAGATCGGCGAGAGGCTCGGCATCCTCGATCTCGCGGCGCGGCGCCAAGATCTCGGGCTCCGGATTCATCGTGCTGCGCGGCGCGGGCGCGCGTCTGTCGCGCGCGCTCATGAACTTCATGCTCGACATCCACACGAAGGAGCACGGCTACGAGGAGACGTCGGTCCCGTTCGTCGTGAACCGCCGCGCGATGACGGGCACGGGGCAGCTGCCGAAGTTCGAAGAGGACATGTACCGCGCTCTCGGAGGATGATCTCTTCCTCATCCCGACCGCCGAGGTGCCGGTCACGAACCTCGCGCAGGACCAGGTGCATGGAAGCGAGCGCGCTGCCGATGGGCCTCACGGCGTACACGCCGTGCTTCCGCCGCGAGGCGGGCGCGGCCGGGAAGGACACGCGCGGCCTCATCCGCGTGCATCAGTTCGACAAAGTGGAATTGGTGCGCTTCGCCACGCCGGAGACGTCGGCGGAGCAGCTCGAAGTGCTCACGCGCCACGCCGAGACGGTGCTGCAGCGCCTCGGCCTCCCGTACCGAAGGCTGCTGCTCGCCGCGGGCGACACGGGATTCTCGAGCGCGATGACGTACGATCTCGAAGTGTGGGCGCCGGGCGTCGGGCAAATGGCTCGAGGTGAGCTCGTGCAGCAACTTCACCGATTTCCAGGCGCGCCGCGCGAACATCCGCTACCGTCCCGCCGCCGGGCGAGAAGCCGCGCTTCGTGCACACGCTGAACGGTTCCGCGCTCGCGTTTCCCGCGCACGATCATCGCGCTGCTCGAGCACTACCAGCGCCCGGACGGCACGGTGACGGTGCCGGAGGCGCTGCGCCCGTATCTCGGCGCCGATCGGATCGGCTGACCGATGCGCGGCCGCGCGCCTATCGTGCTCTTCGGCCTCCTGGTCGTGCTGCTGCTCGGCGCGTACGTGCTCTTCTCCCGCGCGCGTGGTCGCGGAGCTGCGCGCCGACGCCGGCCGCTCGGGGCAGATGTACGCGCGCGTCTTCCGCGCGCTCGCCGATCCGCGCGAGGAATCGGGGAACGCGGCGCTGCTCGATCTCTCGGAGTCCATTCGCGCGCTCGGCGTGCCGGTGATCGTCACCGACACGGCGGGGCGGCCCACCGCGATCTCGAATCTGCCGTTCAAGGCGCAGATCGATGATCCGCGGGTGCTCGAGTACCTGAAGGTGCTCGACAAGCTGAACCCGCCCGTGGTGGAGCCGCACATCGGCGCCGTGCATTTCGGCGACAGCCAGCTCACGACGAGTCTGCGCTTCATCCCGGCGCTCCTCGTCTCGCTGCTCGCGATCGTGCTCCTGATCGGCGTGTACTCGGTGCGCACGCGCAGCCGCGCCGACCGGGAGCACGTGTGGGCGGGCATGGCGCGCGAATCCGCGCACCAGCTCGCGACGCCGCTCTCGAGTCTGAGCGGATGGATCGAGCTGCTGCGCGAGCGCGCCGGCGACGAGGTGTCGGTCGTCCGCGATCGAGCACATGGAGGGGGACCTCGAGCGCCTGCAGCGCGTCTCGCACCGGTTCGAGCGCATCGGCCGGCCGCCGCGCAAGGAGAGACTGGATCTCGGCGCGCTCGTGACGCGCGTGGGCGCGTACTTCCAGGCGCGCGTGCCCACGCTCGCGCATCGCGTGACGATCGTCGCGTCCGGCGGTACCGAGCCCACGGTGATCGAGGGCGACGAGGTGCTGCTCGAGTGGGCGCTCGAGGTGCTCGTGAAGAACGGGCTCGACGCGCTCGCCGGCCGCGGCGGGCGCATGTACCTCACCACCAAACGCCTCGATCCGGAGCGCGTGCGCGTGCGCGTGGCCGACGACGGCCCCGGCATCCCGCGCGAACTGCGCGCGCGCATCTTCGAGCCCGGATTCTCGACGAAGGAGTCGGGGTGGGGGATCGGTCTCTCGCTCGCGGCGCGCATCGTCCAGGAGAATCACGGCGGCCGGCTGCTGCTCGCGCCCTCCGAGAAAGGCGCGACGTTCGACGTTATACTTCCTGGATGACCAGCGTCCTGCCCGGCCGCGAAGCGGAGATGCTCGCGCGCCTGAATCCCGCCCAGCACGAAGCGGTGATCCACGGCGACGGCCCGATGCTCGTGCTCGCGGGCGCGGGGTCGGGCAAGACGCGCGTGCTCACCACGCGCATCGCGCGGCTGGTGGAGCATCACGGCGTGGATCCGCGGCATATCCTCGCGGTCACGTTCACGAACAAGGCCGCGGGCGAGATGAAGGAGCGCGTCGCGCGCCTGCTCGGTGCGGAGCCGGCGGGGATGTGGGCGGGCACCTTCCATGCGATCGGCGCGCGACTTGCTGCGGCGCGAAGCATCGTACGCGCAGCGCACGGTGAGCTTCACGATCTACGATGAGGATGACGCCCTCACCGCGGTGAAGCGCGCGATGGAGCGCCTGCAGATCTCCGCCAAGCAGTGGGGACCGCCCGCGATCCGTCGCGCGATCTCCGACGCGAAGAACGCGCTGGTGGGACCGGCGGAGTACGCGTCGCTCGCGCTCGATCCGCTGAGCCGCGCCGCGGCGCGCGTGTACGAGCTGCTCGACCGCACGCTGCGCGAATCGAACGCCGCCGATTTCGATGATCTGCTCGTGCTGCCCGTGCGCATCCTGCAGCAGAATCCGGAGCGGCTCGCCGCGTACCGCGCGAAGTTCCGCTATCTGCTCGTGGACGAATACCAGGACACGAACCGCGCGCAGTACCAGCTCGTGAAGCTGCTCGGCGGCGAGCACGGGAACGTGCAGGTCGTGGGCGACGACGATCAGTCGATCTACGGTTGGCGCGGCGCCGACGTGCGGAACATCCTCGACTTCGAGAAGGATTTCCCGTCGGCGCGCGTCGTGCGGCTCGAGGAGAACTACCGCTCCACGCCCGAGGTGCTCGCGGTCGCCAACGCGGCGATCGCGCGCGAACATCGGCCGCCGCGGCAAGACGCTGCGCGCGACGCGGCCCGTCGGCGAGCCGGTGACGGTCGCCGGCGCGCTCGACGAGCGCGACGAAGCCGAGTACGTCGCCGAGCGAGATCACGGCGCGCCGCGAGGGCGACCGCGGGCTCTATCTGCGCGACATCGCGGTGCTCTATCGCACGAACGCGCAGAGCCGCGCGTTCGAGGAGGCGTTCCGCCGGCACGCGATCCCGTACCGCCTCGTGGGCGCGGTGCGCTTCTTCGACCGGCGCGAGATCCGCGATCTCATGGCGTAGCTCGAAGCTGATCGCGAATCCGGCGGACGACGAGGCGTTCCGCCGCGCCGCCGCCGTGCCGCAAGCGCGGGCTCGGCGACACCACGCTCGATGCGCTCGCCGACGGCGCGCGCGGGGCGGGCATCTCCATGCTCGCCGCGGCGTCGCGCGACGATCTCACGGGCGCGCTGCGTCCCGCCGCGCGCACGGCGCTCAGTCGAGTTCGCCGCGCTCGTCGCGCGCGTGCGCGATCTGGCCGCGAATGCGGGGGTGGACGAGATCCTGCGCGTGATCGTCGACGAGACGCGGTACGCCGAGCATCTGCGCGCCGAAGGCCCGGAGGGCGAGGACGCCTCGAGAACGTGCGCGAGCTGCATGTCGAGCGCGAGCGAAGCGGTGGACGAGGAGGGCGGCGAGCTGGGCCTCGCGCCGCTCGATCATTTCCTGCAGCGCGCGACGCTCGTGAGCGAGTTCGACAAGCTCGACCCCGACGCCGATGCGGTGACGATGATGACGCTGCACAACGCGAAGGGACTCGAGTTCCCGCTCGTGTTCATCACCGGGCTCGAGGACGGACTGTTCCCGCTGCGCGCGCGCGACCGAGGACCCGGACGCGATGGAGGAGGAGCGCCGGCTGTTCTACGTCGGGATCACGCGCGCGGAGCGGAAGCTGTATCTCACGTACGCGCGCAGCCGCCGGCGGAATGGCGAGACGCTGCCCTCGCTGCCGTCGAGCCTGCTCGCGCCGATCCCGGCGTCGATGCTCGAATCGCAGAGCACGATCCGCCTGCGCGCGACGCGGGCGTGCGGCGTTCCTGCGTGACGCCGTCGATGCGCCGGCCCGGCGCGCCGGTGGAGCGGCGTCCGGCCGATTTCGATTTCGCGCCCGAGGAAGCGTCGCAGGATGCGCCGCGCGCTCGTGAAGGGCGAGCGCGTGAGCACGCGACGTTCGGCAGCGGCACCATCGCCGAGCTGCGGGCACGGGCGCGATGCAAGGTGACCGTGGATTTCGACGACGAGACGTCGGCCGCAAGAAGCTCGTGGTCGATGCACGCCGGACTCGAACGAGGGTTCGACTGAATGGCGGTCATCGCAAGGACGTGCGGCACATCGCGGGGCTGGCGCGCATCGCGCATGCCCGAGGAGCGCGTGCCGGAGCTGGTCGCGCAGCTCAACGGGATCCTCGCGCACATGGACGTGCTGCGCGACGTGGACACGAGCGGCGCGGCCGGCGCCGCGCCGGCCGAGCGACGCGCTGCCGCTGCCGCGCGGACCACGGCCCGCCGATCCCGCTCGCGGCGCCGCTCGAGTCGTTCGCGCCGAGCGATGCGCGACGGATTCTTCCTCGTGCCGCGCCTCGCGACGCACGAAGACGAAGGAGAGGCGCTCGTGAGCGCCGTCGCCCGCGTCACCGCGAGCTTCGCGCGCATGGAGGAAGTGGACGCCGGCCGCGACGGCCTCAACTGCATCCTCTGGGCGACCGCGACGCGGCGCTCGCCGCTGCGCGCGAGCGCGACGCTCGGGCCGCGGCGCGCTCGCCGGCGTGCCGTACGTGCGCGAAGGACAACATCGCGACGATCGGCCTGCCCACCACCGTGCGGCTCGAAGATCCTCGAAGGCTACGTGAGCCCGTACGAGGCGACCGTCGGTCGCGCGGCTGCGACGCGGCCGGCGCGGTGCTCGTCGGCAAGACGAACATGGACGAGTTCGCGATGGGCTCGTCCACCGAGCACAGCGCGTACGGGCCGGCGAGGAATCCAATCGATCCGCACGCGCGTGCCCGGCGGATCGTCCGGCGGATCGGCGGCCGCGGTCGCCGCCGGCATCGTGCCGCATCGCGCTCGGCTCCGAGACCGGCGGCTCCGTGCGCCAGCCGGCGGCGTTCTGCGGCATCGTCGGCGTAAAGCCGACGTACGGCCGCGTGAGCCGCTTCGGGCTCGTCGCGTTCGCGTCGTCGCTCGACCACATCGGCGTGTTCGGCCGCACGGTGGACGATGCGGCGCTCGCGCTGGAAGTGGTCGTCGGGGCGACGATCCGCTCGACAGCACGAGCGCCGCGATCGCGCCGCCCGTACTGCGCCGATGCGCACGCGCGGCGGCGATCTCACGGGCGTCGTGATCGGCCGGCCGAAGGAATATTTCCCGGCATCGCTCGATCCGCGCGATCGCGCGCGCACTGCGATCGCGCGCTCGACGCGCTGCGCGCGCGCGGCGCCGAGGTGCGCGACGTCTCGCTGCCGCACACCGGCCTCGCGATTCCCGGTCTACTACATCATCGCGCCGGCCGAAGCTCAGCTCGAACCTCGCGCGCTTCGACGGCGTGCGCTACGGCCTGCGCATCGAGGGCGACGGGCTGCGCGGCATGTACGAGGCCACGCGCTCGCAGGGATTCGGCGCCGAGGTCACGCGCCGCATTCTGCTCGGCACCTACGTGCTCTCGGCCGGCTACTACGACGCGTACTACAAGAAGGCGCAGGACGTGCGCGCGCTGATCGCGCACGATTTCCGACGCGTGTTCGCGTCGCGGCGTGCACGCGCTCTTCACGCCGACCACGCCGACGCCCGCGTTCACGATCGGCGCGATGTCCGATCCGTACGAGATGTACCTGAACGACATCTTCACGGCGACGGCGAATCTCGCCGGCGTTCCCGCGATGTCGGTGCCGATGGGACGCGTCGGACGGGCTGCCGGTCGGCGGCCAGATGATCGCGCCGCACTTCGACGAGCGCACGATGTTCGAGATCGCGTACGCGCTCGAGAGCGCACTCGGCGAGGCGGCGCACTCGTGAGCGCCGCCGATACGAGATGGTCGTCGGGCCTCGAGGTGCACGTGCAGCTCAAGACGCGCACCAAGGCGTTCTGCCGCTGCTCGACGACGTTCGGCGCTCCGCCGAACGTGAACACCTGTCCGGTTTGCCTCGCGCTGCCCGGGCGCGCTGCCGGTGCTCAACGCGCGCGCGGTGCGAGCTCGCGGTGCGCGCCGCGCTCGCGCTCGGGCTGCGACGGTGCACGAGCGCTCGGTCTTCGCGCGCAAGAACTATTTCTATCCCGATCTGCCCAAGGGATACCAGATCTCGCAGTACGATCGCCGCTCGCCGAGCACGGCACGCTCGCGATCGGCCGGCGGCGACGCTGGTCGTCGGCATCACGCGCATCCACATGGAAGAGGACGCGGGCAAGTCGGTGCACGATCGTTTCCCGGGCGTGACGCGCGATCGATCTCAATCGCGCCGGCGTTCCGCTCATCGAGATCGTGAGCGAGCCGGAAATGCGGTCAGCGCGCAGGAGGCCGGCGCGTATCTGCGCGCGCTGCAAGCAGCTGCTCGAGTACACCGAAGTGAGCGATGTGAACATGGAGGAGGGCAGCCTGCGCGTCGACGCGAACGTGAGCGCGCGTCCGCCGGCGAGACGCGCGCTCGGCACGAGAACGGAAGTCAAGAACATGAATTCGTTCTCGAACGTCGAGCGCGCGCTCGAGCTCGAGTTCGCGCGCCAATGCGCGGTGCTCGACGCGCGGCGGCACGATCGTCCAGCAGACGATGCTGTGGGACGCGCGCAAGGACGAAGTGCGCCGGCGCGCGTCGAAAGAGGGCAGCCACGACTACCGCTATTTCCCGGAGCCGGATCTGCCGCCGCTCGTGCTGACGCGCGCGTGGATCGCAGGGCGTCGCGACGGGCTCCCGGAGTTTCCCGCGGCGCGAAGCGCGCGCGCTTCGCGTCGCGAGCTACGCGCTCGGCCGACGCCGACGCCGAAGTGCTCACGGCGAGCCGCGCGGTCGCGCGACTATTTCGAGAAGGTCGCGGCGCAGCACGGCGACGCGAAGGCCGCCGCGAACTGGGTGATGGGCGAAGTGCTCGCGTGGTGCAACGCGCCGCGCGCCGCCGTCACGCGATTGCCAGGTGCACCGCCGATCGGCTCGGCGCACTGCTCGCTCTCGTGCGCGACGGCGCGCTGAGCAACACCGCGGCGAAGACGGTCTTCGCGACGATGCTCGAGCAGGGCGGCGAGCCGCGCGCGATCGCCGAGCGCGACGGCCTGCTCCAGGCGGCGCGACTCGGCGCGCTCGCGCAGTGGGTGGACGAGGTGCTGGCCGAGAATGCCGGCGGAAGCCGGCGCGATTCCTCGGCGGCGAGAAGAAGCTGCAGGGCGTGCTCGTGGGCTTCGTGATGAAGAAATCGAAGGGCCGCGCCGATCCGAAGAAGGTGAATCAGTTGCTGTCGGAGCGGGCCTCGCGCACCGGCGCGTAGAGCGGGGACGGCAGGCCGGACGCGAACGCGAGCGCGGAGTCCGGCATCGCGAACTCGCGCACCGCCTCTTCGGCGACCCGGAACTCCATCCCGCTCGCGCGCGCGCCGCGCGCGCACTTCGAGCGCGCGGCGCAGCGCCACGTCGCCCGACGGGATCGAGCGTGTACGGCTCCGAGCGCTCCACGCGGCTCAGGAAATCCATCACGAAGTCGTACGACCGCTCCAGGTAGCGCGCGACCTCCGGATCGCTCAGGTCCCACCGGCTCGCGTCGGCGGCGAGCTGGAAGATCCGCTGCCAGCGACTCGCTGTCGGTCACGTGCACCATGCCGCGGAAGATCCGGCGGTTGGTCTGCGTGCTGAAGATCGTCGGGCTCAGGATCCGGTCGAGGTGCGTCGTCGGTGCGCGAATGGTCGAGCAGGATGACATCGCGCGCGCGCCGGCTGTAGCCGCCGCCGAGGTGCGTCTCGAACCGGCTCTCCCAGTAGCTGTGGCCGAGCGCCCGACGTGCGCGACGCGAGCGCGAGATGGCGCGGCACGAAGAAATTGTGCGCCACGGCGTCGGCGGCGAGGTGCGACGAGATAGCCGAGGCCGAACGCGCGCAGCGGCCCCTCAGGCGCGCGCTCGAAGATCTCGAGGCCGACCGCCCACGAATGACAGTGCCGTCCCGCCGGCGCGTACTTCTTCGCGATGCTCGTGTCGGCGGCGATGTTCCCGTACAGGAAATCGTACGGGAACGCGCGCAGCAGGTCGGCCACGCTCGACGGCAGCTGCGCGAGCGCGCTCAGCACCGACTCGCCGAGGAAGATGTGCGTGCCGGGCGCCCACGCCCACGCGGCGGAGGGAAGCAGCACGATGCCGAGGAGCACGAGCGCGCCAAGCATCAGCGCGCGGCGGCGCCGAATGCGTCCGACTGCGGTCATTCGGCGTCCCGCGAGCGCTGATGGCGCGCGCGAGGTCCGCCGCGCCGCTGCTCCGCCGGTGGACGCGGCGCCGGATCCGTGTCGGCGTCATCGTCGTCGCGTCGCGCGGCGCCGCGGCGCCGGAACACCGAAGCGCCGGTGCGCACGCCGCGGATCACGCTCGCGGCGCCCACCACCGCGTCCTCCGCCTCATCGCGCGCGACGCGCACGATGGCGTCGAATTCCTGGAAGCGCGCGTCGGCCGTCGCGACGGCATCGCGCAGGGTCACGTTCGCGCTGTTGATCGTGTCGGTCACGCCGTCCACCGCGTCGTGCACCTTGGTCGCCGCTTCCTCGAGGTGCTCCGCGATCGCGTGCGTCTTCTGCGTGATGGGCAGGATGTCCGCGCGGAACCGCTCCACGGCGTCGCCGATCCGGTCGAAGGCGCGGCTCAGGCGATAGGCCATCACGGCGACCGCGCCGAGGAGCCCGATGAGCATGACGCGATGATGATCGCCACGAGCCCCTCCACCGTCCACAGCCAACCCGGCTGCATGCGCGTCACGACCTGCGTGGTGTCGAGCGCGGAGAGGGGCACGGCGGCGAGGATCATCAACTGGTCTCGAGCTCCGCTTTGAGGCCGATCACACGGCTGACGGGCACGGTGAAGACGATCCCTTGCCCCGGGAGGTCAAGATTCCCGCAGATCTCCTGGATGAGCGCGACGGCGCGTTCCGCCTTCTCGTCGTCCACGACGCTGAACACCGTCTGATTCGCCGGGCGGCTCTGCGCGCGCAACGCTCTGACCCCGGCGAAGATAGGCACATCCTGGCTGAGCACGTGTCCCATGCCTTCGCTGTCGATCACGGTCGCACCCGTGATGCCGAGCTCGACGAACGCCGCGAGGAGATCGTCTACGAGTTCCGCATGATTGATGACGGCCACCAGGAGCTGCATACACTGTTCCCTAGCTGAGACGCGCGTATTCGGGATAACAAGGTTGCCTAACGGCGCGTGTGGCGACAAGTACCGCTTGAGGGGCGCGTATGGCAACTGAGCGTATGGTACCACAGGGCGCGAGTAGGAACGCGTGCCCACTCCCGCCAGCGGTACCATACGCTCAGTTGCCAAACGCGCTTCTCCAGCGGTACTAAGGCCACACGCGCCATTCGAGATCGCTTGACGGTCGGAGTGGTGAGTCGTCATCCTCCGTCACCGCTCATTCACTCGGAATCACATGGCCTCCCCGCATTACATCGTCGAAGGCGGACACAAGCTGTCCGGCACCATCCGCCCGTCGGGGAACAAGAACGCGGCGCTGCCGATCATCGCCGCGGCGCTGCTCACCGACCAGCCGGTGACGCTCGAGAACGTGCCGCGCATCCGCGACGTCGAGACGCTCGTGGAGCTGGTGCTCTCGCTCGGCGTGAAGGCCGAGTGGACCGGGCGCAACACGCTGGCCATCCACGCGCGCGACGTGCGCGCCAGCGCGCTCGATCCGGCGCTGTGCGCGCGGATCCGCGCGTCGATCCTGCTCGCCGCGCCGCTGCTCGCGCGCTGCGGCGCGGTGACGCTGCCCCCGCCGGGCGGCGACGTGATCGGCCGCCGACGCGTCGACACGCATTTCCTCGCGCTCGAGCAGCTCGGCGCGAAGTGCGACGTCGGGGCCAACTACGATCTCAGCACGAAGGGGCTCAAGGGCGCCGACGTGTTCCTCGACGAGCCGAGCGTCACCGCCACCGAGAACGCGCTCATGGCCGCCGCCGCGGCGAGCGGCCGCACGATCCTCCGCAACGCGGCGAGCGAGCCGCACGTGCAGGACCTCGCGAACTTCCTCGTCGCGCTCGGCGCGCGCATCGGCGGCATCGGCACCAACGAGATGACCATCGAGGGCGCGAAGAGCTTCCGCGGCGCCACGCACCGCATCGGGCCCGACCACATCGAGGTCGGATCGTTCATCGGCCTCGCGGCCGTCACGAACTCGGCGATCCGCATCGAGGATGCGGGCCTCGAGCATCTCCGCAGCGTGCGCTTCGGCTTCGAGCGGCTCGGCGTCGTCTGCCAGAGCGACGGCACGGCGCTCGTCGTGCCGGCCGGCCAGGACCGCGAGATCCGCAGCGACTTGGGCGGCCACGTGCCGAAGCTCGAGGACCAGCCGTGGCCCGCGTTCCCGGCCGACCTCATGTCGATCGCGATCGTGACGGCCACGCAGTGCAAGGGGCTGATCCTGATGCACGAGAAGATGTTCGAATCGCGGCTCTTCTTCGTGGACAAGCTCACGATGATGGGCGCGCGCATCGTGCTGTGCGATCCGCATCGCGCGCTGGTCGCGGGGCCGTCGCCGCTGCACGGCGCGACGCTCGAGTCGCCCGACATCCGCGCGGGCATGGCGATGCTGCTCGCGGCGCTCTGCGCGGAAGGGACGAGCACGATCAACAACGTCGGGCAGATCGAGCGCGGCTACGAGCGCATCGACGAGCGCGTGCGCGCGCTGGGCGCGAGAGTCACCCGCGTCGACCGCGCGTAGCATGCCGGTGCCGTGCGAGGAGGTCCCGGACTTCGCGGACCTCGGCGTGCGGGCATTCACGACGACGCGAGCAGCGGGGAGCTTCGCCTGGCAGAGCGCCGAGCCGGCGGCCGCCATCCTCGCGCGATGGGATGGACTGCGCGCGGAACTTCGCGCCGCCGGCGTCGAGCGGCTCGCGACCGCGCACCAGGTGCACGGCACGCGCGTGCTCGAGCACGTCGCGGGCTGGGACGGGCTGCTGCGCGCGAACGACGCCGACGGCCATTTCTCCCCGAAGCGCGGCACCGCGATGGCCGTCACGATCGCCGACTGCGTGCCGGTGTTCATCGCGCATGCGTCGGGCGCCGCGGCACTGTTGCACTCCGGCTGGCGCGGCACCGCGGCGCGCATCGTGGATCAGGGGATCGCCGCGTTCCGCCGCGCGGGGCTCGCGCCGCGCGACCTGAGTCATCCACCTCGGCCCCGCGATCTGCGGCAAGTGCTACGAGGTGAGCCCGGATGTGTACGCCGAGCTCACGGGGCGTCGCGTCGCCGCAGCCGACGCCGGTGGATCTCCGCCGGATCATCGCCCAGCACGCGCGAGATGCCGGCGTGCTCCGCATCACGCAGAGCGCCTCGCTGCACCAAGTGCGACAACGGGATGTTCTTCTCCCACCGCGCCGGCGATGACGGGCCGCCAACTCGCCGTGATCGCCGCCGTCTGACTGCACGGCGCGTGTAGGCTGTAGTAGCACTGAAACAGCGCGTTTAGCAACTGAGCGTATGGTACGGCTCGGCGTGAGTAGGCCCACGAACGCCCTGCAGTACCATACGCTCAGTTGCCATACGCGCACCTTCAGCGGTACTAAGGCCTACACCCGCCGTCACACCCTCGACTTGACTGTGGTATCGCGCCCGCTAGATTCACATTCGACGCTCGGGCTGTTCCTGCCGAGGGGAGCAGTGGGGTTTTCACCCCACGCTTTTTTTTGCCCTGTAGGCTGCGACGTAACGTGAACGACGACCTGCAACCGCTTGTCGAATCGGAACTTGACGCACTCGGTCTGGACCTGGTCGAGATGCGGCGCGGAGGCTCGCGCTCGCGTCCGACGCTCGAGATCCGGATCGATCGCCGCGATGGCGTGAAGGTCACGGTCGACGATTGTGCGGCCGCTTCGCGCGCGATCGAGGCCAAGCTCGACGCCGCGCCGGTGCTCGGCGAACGCTACGTGCTCGAGGTCTCGTCGCCTGGTGTCGAGCGGCCGCTGAAGACGGCGGCCGATTGGCGCCGCTTCGCGGGACGCAAGGCGAACGTGTTGAGCTCGGCGCTCGGCGGCCGCGAAGAGGTCGTGATCGTCGGGGTCGAGGACGATGGGATCGGCGCATCCGCCGTGGTGCGCACGCGCAAGGGCGAGGAGAAGCGCATACCGCTGGCCGAGGTCAAGGAAGCGCGGCTGGCGTTCACCTGGTGAGTCGTACCTGAGAGGGAGCACGCGATGGTCAGTTCCGCATTGATACTCAGCGCGATCCGCGAGATCACCAACGTGAAGCAATTGGACCGGGAAGAGCTGCACAGTCTTCTCGAGGACGGCATTCTCGCGGCCCTCGCGAAGAAGTACGGCCCCACGGTCCAGGCCGAGGTGAAGATCGACGAGGAGACCGGCGAGATAAAGATCACGCGCCTCCGCGCCGTCGTGGAGGAAGTGACCGATGCGAGCCGCGAAGTCTCGCTCGAGGAAGCGCGCATCTACGACGAAGGGTTCGAGCCGGGCGACATGCTCGAGGAGCCGGTGGACTTCGCCGAGTTCGGCCGCACGGCCGCACAGGCGGCGAAGCAGCGGATCATCCAGCGCGTCCGCGAGCGCGAGCGCACCCGCATCCGCGACGAGTTCACCGACCGCGTGGGCGAATTGCTCTCGGGCGAGGTGCAGCAGATCGAGCGCGGCAAGCTCGTGGTGATGCTCAACAAGTTCCGCGAAGCGGAAGCGATCATCCCGTACCGCGACCAGAACCACCGCGAGCACTATCACCAGGGCGAACCGATCCGCGCGGTGCTCAAGCGCATCGAGGAGACGCCCAAGGGTCCGCGCCTCATCCTGAGCCGCGCCGACGGGCTGTTCGTCGTGGCGCTGTTCAAGCTCGAAGTGCCCGAGATCCAGCAGAACATCGTCGAGATCCGCGCGACGGCGCGCGAGGTGGGCAGCCGCACGAAGATCGCCGTGTTCTCGAAGGACGATGCGATCGATCCCGTGGGCGCGTGCGTCGGCCTCAAGGGGTCGCGCGTGCAGGCGGTGGTGAACGAGCTCGGCGGCGAGCGCATCGACATCGTGCCGTGGTCGTCCGACCCCGAGCGGTTCGCGAAGCTGGCGCTCGCGCCGGCGCGCGTCGCGCGCGTGTTCAGCGATCCGGTGGCGAAGACGATCCAGGCCGTGGTGGACGACGATCAGCTCTCGCTCGCGATCGGCCGCAACGGTCAGAACGTGCGGCTCGCCAGCGAGCTCACCGGCTGGAAGATCGATCTCTACTCGAGCCGCGAGTGGCTGGAGCGCGGCGGCGACACGCCGCTCTTCGCGCCGCTGCCCGAGGAAGAGGCCGCGGTGGTGGACGTGCGGCTGTCCGAGATCGAGGGCCTCGGCCCGGCGACGGTCGCCGTGCTCGAGGAAGCCGGCTACAAGACGCTGAACGACATCATGGATCTCGAGCGCGAGGATCTCGTGCGTCTCCCCGGCATCGCGCCGGAAGAGGCCGACCGGATCATGGCGATGATCGATGAACTCACCGAAGAAGGCGGCAGCGATGCGCCCGAGGGCGGCGCGGCGCCGGAGGCCGGGAAGGGATCTTGAACGCGGAGCGGCGCGAACAGAAGCTCCTCGGTCTCATCGGACTGGGCGTTCGCGGTCGCGGCGCGGTGATCGGAGTGGAGCAGGTACGAATGGCGGCACAGCGCGGCACGCTCGCACTCGCGATCGTGGCGCCGGACGCCGCCGAGAACAGCCGGAAGAAGGTGCTGCCGCTCCTGGCGGCGAAGAAGATCTTCGTGGTGGAGGGGCCGCGTGCCGCGGCGCTGGGTGCCGCGGTGGGACGTGAGAGCGCGGCGGCAGTCGGGATCGTCGATCGAAATCTGGCGCGCGGCATTCGGGCCGCGGCGGAAACGGGCTCAGTCGAGCCCCGAGGGAGGAAGGTTTGATCAAGCTTCGCGTGCACGACCTCGCTGGTGAATTCGGCATCTCGAACGACGAGCTGATCTCGATGCTCCGATCGATGGATGTGCCGGTGCGCAGTCATCTGAGCCCGCTCACCGACGACCAGGTCGCGCGCCTTCGCGCGCGCTGGGAGCGCGAGAAGCGCGCGCGTCAGGAGAAGCCGGCCGCCGCGCCGGCGCGCCGTCGCCGTGGCGCGGGTGCCGCCGGCGAAACCGAGGTCGCGCAAGAAGCCGGAGGCCGCGAAGAAATCGGCCGCCAAGAGTGGAAAGCCTTCGAAGAAGGCGCCCGAACCGCCGCCCGCGCCCGTCGCGCCGGTGGTCGAGGAGGCCAAGCGCCGCCGTCGCACGAAGGCGGACATCGAAGCCGGCGCCGCCGTTGCCGCCAAGGCGGCCGAGAAGGCCGCGTTCGCCGCCGCGGAAGCGGCCGCGGCCGCGCCGGTCATCGAAGCGCCCGTGCGCTTCGAGCCGCTCGAGAGTGAGCGCGTCGTCGTCGCGACCTGCACCGCGCCGCCGAGCCGCGCGTCGAGCGGCCCGCGGCGTCGGCGACTGCGCATTCCACGCACTCCACGCCCGCTGCGCCCGAGTGGCAGCGGCCGCGTCCGATCGTGCCGGGTCCGCCGCGGCCCAAGCCGATCGCGAGCGGCGCGCCGTATCCGCCGCGTCCGTCGGCGTCGTCGGGCTCCACCGGATCCGGTTCGGGCACGCTGCCTGCGCGTCGCGACGACAAGCGCGGCGGCAAGCGCGGCAAGAAGGGGAAGCGCGGCGCCGTGGACCAGGAAGCGGTGACGGCGAACATCTCCAAGACGATGACCGCGATCCGCGGCGCTCCGGCGCGGCGTGGTCCGCGCCGCTCGTCCGATGAACCGTCCTATCGCGAGGAGGTGGAGTCGCAGCGCGCCGCGGAAGCGGAGCGCGAGCGCACCACGGTGCGCGTGAACGAGTTCATCACGGTGAGCGAGCTCGCCGCGATCCTCAAGGTGCCCGGTCCGCAGATCGTCGGGTTCGCGCTCAAGAACCTCGGCCTCATGGTCAGCATCAATCAGCGCCTCGACTTCGACCAGATCGAGCTCATCGCCAGCGAGTTCGGCTTCCAGGCCGTGCGCGAAGCGGAGTATCAGGTCTCCACCGCGGAGACCGACGATGCGGTGGAGCAGAGCGAAGATCTGCTCCCGCGGCCGCCGGTCGTCACGATCATGGGTCACGTCGATCACGGCAAGACGTCGCTGCTCGACTACATCCGCAAGGCGAGCGTGGTGGCCGGCGAGTCCGGCGGCATCACGCAGCACATCGGCGCGTATCACGTGTCGCTCCCGAACGGCAAGTCGATCACCTTCCTCGACACGCCGGGCCACGAGGCGTTCACCGCCATGCGCGCGCGCGGCGCGCAGGTGACCGACATCGTCGTGCTCGTCGTGGCGGCGGATGACCAGGTGATGCCGCAGACGATCGAGGCGATCTCGCACGCCAAGAACGCCGGCGTGCCGATCGTCGTCGCGATCAACAAGATCGATCTCCCGCAGGCGAACGTGCAGAAGGTGAAGTCGGACCTCCTGCAGCACGGCGTGGTGCTCGAGGAGTTCGGCGGCACGACGCTCAGCACCGCGGTCTCCGCCAAGAAGGGGACGGGCGTCGAGCGAACTGCTCGACCAGATCCTCCTGCAGGCGGAACTGCTCGACCTCAAGGCGAATCCGAACAAGCGCGCGACCGGTACGGTCGTCGAAGCGTCGCTCGATCCGGGCAAGGGCCCGGTGGCCACGGTGCTCGTGCAGAGCGGCACGCTCAAGGTCGGCCAGGATTTCATCTGCGGCATGTTCTCCGGCCGCGTGCGCGCGCTGCTCGACGAGCGCGGCCGCATCGTGAAGGAAGCGGGCCCCGCGATCCCGGTGCAGGTGCTGGGCATCGAGGGCGTGCCGATGGCGGGCGACCAGTTCGTGGTGGTCGTGGACGCGGCCGACGCGCGCGATGTCGCGCAGCGCCGTCAGCGCCTCGACCGCGAAGCGAAGAGCCGGCGCACGACGCGCGGCGCGCTCGTATCGCTCGAAGATTTCATGCAGCAGGCGCAGACGGACGAGCAGCGCCACCTGCGGCTGCTCATCAAGGCGGACCAGGGCGGTCCGGCGGAAGCGCTGGCCGACGCGCTCGCGCAGCTCACGACGAGCGAGGTGATGGTCGAGGTCGTGCACCGCGGCGTCGGCGCGATCACCGAGAGCGACATCCTGCTCGCGAAGGCGTCGGGCGCGATCATCGTCGGCTTCCACGTGCGCCCCGACACGAATGCGCGCGCCGCGGCCGATCGCGAGGGCGTGGACATCAAGCTCTACCGCATCATCTACGAGGCGGTGGACGACGTGAAGGCGGCGCTCTCGGGCCTCCTGCGCCCCGAAGAGCGCGAGGTCATCCTCGGCGAGGCCGAGGTGCTCCAGCTGTTCAAGGTGCCGAAGGCCGGCGTGATCGCCGGCTGCACGTGCGCAGCGGCGTGATCAATCGCACCGGCCGCGTGCGCGTCGTGCGCGACGGCGTCGAGGTCTACGACGGCGTCATCGGCTCGCTGCGCCGCTTCAAGGACGATGCGAAGGAGGTGCGCGAAGGCTTCGAGTGCGGCATCGGCATCGAGAACTTCAACGACCTGAAGGTCGGCGACCGGATCGAGTGTTATCGCACGGAGCAGGTCGCGCGCACGCTGTAGTCGCGCGCCCGCACCGGGGAGGGAGCAATGGCCAAGGACAATCGGCGCGCTGATCGCGTCGCGGAGGCGATCCGCGAAGAGGTCGCGACGGCGCTCATCGGCGGCGCGAAGGATCCGCGCATCGTGGGGTTCGTGACGGTCACGGGCGTGGATGTCACGCGCGACCTGCGCCACGCCAAGGTGTTCGTGAGCGTCATGGGCACGGCCGCCGAGCGCGAGCAGACCCTCGAGGGGCTCGCCGCGATCGCGCCCTCGGTGCGCACGCGGCTCGCGAAGGTGCTCACGCTGCACTTCGCGCCGACGATCGCGTTCCACAACGACCCCACCATCGAGCGCGCGGCGCGCATCGAGACGCTGCTCACGCAGGTGAAGGAGGAGCAGGCGTCCACCAAGCGCGAGGATGGCGTCGACTGACGGCGTGCTGCTCGTGGACAAGCCGGCCGGAGTCACCTCGCACGACGTCGTCGCGATCGCGCGCCGCGCCCTGGGGATCCGCCGCATCGGCCACGCGGGCACGCTCGATCCTTTCGCCACGGGACTGCTGATCCTGCTCACCGGCCGCGCGACGCGGCTCCTCCCGTACCTCGACGATGAGCCGAAGGTGTACGAGGCCACGATCCGCTTCGGCACCGAGACGGACTCCGACGATGCGACGGGCGCGGAGACGCGCCGCGCGCCGGCGCCCGGCGAATCCGCTGTGCGCGACGCGATCCCCGCGCTCACCGGCCCGCTCGATCAGGTGCCGCCCGACTATTCGGCCAAGCAGGTGGACGGGCGCCGCGCCTACGCTGCCGCCCGCCGCGGCGCGCCGCTCGCGCTCCAGCCCGCGCGCGTGACGGTGCACTCGTGGCAATGGCGCGCGTGGCGCGACGGCGAACTCGACGTCACGATCACCTGTTCCGGCGGCACCTACATTCGCGCCCTCGCGCGCGACCTCGGCCGCGCCGACGAAGAGCGCGGCGCATCTCTCGGCGCTCCGCCGCACCGGCGCGGGCGCGTTCCGCGTGCAGGATGCGGCGACGCTCGACGCGCTCAAGGGCGGCGCAGTCGCGCTGCGCCCGGCACGCGAAGCCGTTGCCTCGATGACCACCGTGGCGCTGAGCGCCGAGCAGGTCGCAGCGCGTCGCGCACGGGATGCCCGTTGCCGCGGAGCGCGCGTCGGATGCCGCGCGTGCCGCGCTCATCGATGATGCCGGCGTGCTCGTGGCCGTCGCCGAGCGTGAGGGCGGCGACTGGCGCGCCAGGGTGGTGCTGCGCGATGCGTGACGCTCAGGCCTTCCGCCCGAACGTGCAGGGCACGGTCGTCACCGTCGGCACATTCGATGGCGTGCACCGCGGGCACTGGGATGTGCTCCAGCGCATCGCGGCGCGCGCGCACGCGAGCGGCCTCGCAAGCCTGCTCATCACCTTCGATCCGCACCCGCTCGAAGTGGTGAATCCCGCCGCCGCGCCGCCGCTCCTCTCGGTGGGGCTCGAGAAGGCCGAGATCGTCGCGCTCAGCGGCATCGATTTCATGGCGGTCATGCCGTTCACGGCGGATCTGCAGCGCTTCGACGCCGCCGAGTTCGTGGACCGGATCCTCCTCAGCCGTTTTCGCATGCGCGAACTGGTGATCGGGCACGATCATGGCCTCGGCCGCGGGCGCACCGGCGACGTGGACACGCTGCGCCGCCTCGGCGCCGAGCGCGGCTTCGCGGTGGACGTCGTGCCGGCCGTCACGCTCGACGATGCGCAACGAACGCCGGTGAGCTCCACGCTCATTCGCCGCCTCGTGGCCGGCGGCGATCTCGACCGCGCGGCCAGCGCGCTCGGGCGGCTGTATCCGGTGAGCGGCGTCGTGCGGCCGGGTGCGCAGCGCGGCCGCGGGCTCGGATTCCCCACGATCAATCTGCCCATGCCGGCCGGCCGCAAACTGCTGCCGCCCGAGGGCGTGTACGCCGTGCGCGCGCAGACGCCCGCCGGCGCGTTCGGCGGCATGATGAACATGGGACCGCGCCCCACGTTCGGAGATAGTGAGACTCGCTCGAGGCGCACCTCTTCGGCGACCCCGGAGAACTCTACGGCCGGCACGTGCGCCTCGAGTTCGTGGCTCGGCTGCGCGGCACCAGCGATTCCCGAGCCCGGAAGCGCTCGCGGCGCAGCTCGAAGCGCGATGCGGAATCCGCACGGTTCGCGTTGACGGCGCTTGGCTAGCCGCATATCGTTCTAGGCTCTCCCGAACCACTCCCTTTCGAGTAATCGATGTCCAGCATCCGCTCGCGAATCATCGATCATCCTCGGCCTCGTCGCGCTCGCGGCGTTCACGCTCTTCCCGCGCGACGTCACGATCCGCAGCCGCGGCACCGACGGGGTCATGCACTCGACCACCGTGCGCCGCGTCCCGCTCAAGCGCGGGCTGGATCTGCAGGGCGGCATGTACATCGCGCTCGAAGTCGATGAGTCGCACGCCGTCGTCGCGAACAAGAGCGAGGCGATCGACCGCGCGCTCACCGTGGTCCGCAACCGCATCGACCAGTTCGGCGTCGCGGAGCCGGTGGTGCAGAAGGTGGGCAACGACCGCATCGTGGTGGAGCTGCCGGGAGAGAACGACCGCGCGCGCGCCGAGGACCTCGTGCGCTCGTCCGCGTTCCTGCAATTCCAGATCACCGACAAGACGAACGCGCTCGAGAAGGTGATGCCGCGCATCGATCAGCTCATCCGCGACCGCAGCGGCGCGATCGGGGGCGGCGCGACGCCGGGCGCTTCGGATACGGCAGCCGGCGGGAAGGGCGCCCTCGATCTGTTCACGAAGCCGGCGGACACCGACGCGGCGCCAAGAAGAAGCCGGGCGAGAAGAACGCGCCCAAGGCCGACACGTCGCTCTTCGCGACCGGCGCGGGACCGTTCTCGAAGCTCGTCCAGCCGGGCGGCATGCCCGGCGAGTACATCGTCGCCTCCGCCGACGTGCCGATCATGCAGCCGCTATCTCGACAACCCCGAAGTGCAGGGCGCGCTGCCGCCCGGGAAGTCCGTGCACTGGGGCGTGGATGAGACGACGCCCGGCGCGCCGCCGCCGACGTCATCCTCGTTCTACGTGGTGGATTCGCGCCCGATCATCACCGGCGAGTATCTCGTGGACGCGAAGCCGGCCACGGATCCGATCGAAGGCACCGTCGTCGAGTTCACGCTCAACAACGAAGGCGGCCGCCGGTTCCGCGAAGAGACGGGCAAGCACGTGGGCGACTACATGGCGATCGTGCTCGACGATCGCGTGATGGGCCGCCCGCCGGTGATCCAGAGTGCGATCGGCACGCGCGGCCAGATCACCATGAAGGGCCAGCCGCTGCAGAAGGTGCAGGACCTCGCGCTCGTGCTGCGCGCGGGCGCGCTGCCCGTGCCGCTCAAGGTCGTGGAGTCGAGCACGGTCGGCGCGAGCCTCGGCGAAGACTCCATTCGCGACGGCGCGCGTGCCGGCGCGGCCGGCGTCGCTGCTCGTGGTCATCATCATGATCGGCTACTACCGCTTCTCCGGCCTGCTCGCGGTCGCCGCGCTCACGCTGTACATGCTCTGCACGCTCGCGCTCGCTCGCGGGATTCGACGCCGTGCTGACGCTGCCGGGGCTCGCCGGACTCGTGCTCTCGATCGGCATCGCGGTCGACGCGAACGTGCTGATCTTCGAGCGCATTCGCGAGGAGCTCGATCACGGCAAGAGCGTGCGCGCCGCGATCGACGAAGGCTTCAAGCATGCGATGAGCGCGATCATCGACTCGAACGTCTCCACCGCGCTCACCGCGCCGTCCTCTTCGAGGACGGCACCGGTCCGGTGCGCGGGTTCGCCGTCACCCTGATCGCCGGCATCGCGGCGTCGATGGTCAGCGTCGATCTTCGTCGTCCGGACGTTCTTCCTGATCTGGCTGAGCCGCCGTCGGGACGCCCAGACTCTGAGCATCTGATGCTGCGCATCTTGCATCGACACCACAATCGACTTCATCCGCCTGTGGAAGATCACGGCGGCGGTCACGCTCGCGTTCATCGTGCCGGGGCTGATCGTCATCGCGGTCTACGGCTACAACTACAGCATCGAGTTCACCGGCGGCACGTCATGCAGGTGGCGTTCCACAAGCCGCCGCAGGTCGCCGAGATGCGCTCGGTGCTCGACGGCGCCGGCGTGCGCGGCGAGGAGATCACGCAGTTCGGCGCCGAACGGTGTATCTCATCCGCGTCGCAGGACTCGCGCACGGTCGCGGAGCTGGAAGCCGGCGCCGAGCGGATCGCCGACCGCATCGACTCGGCGCTCGTGCGGCACTACGGCGCGGGCTCGTTCACGGTCGTGCGCACCGAGCGCGGTCGGGCCCAAGGTGGGAGGCGAGCTCCGGCAGAAGGCGCTCCTCGCGATCCTCATCTCGTTCGTGGTCACGCTCATCTACCTGGCGTTCCGTTTCGAGATGGCGCTTCGGCGTCGCCGCCGTGATCGCGACCGCGCACGACATCCTCGCGACGCTCGCGTTCATCAAGTACATGAACCTCGAAGTGTCGCTCGTCGTCGTCGGCGGCATCCTCACGATGATCGGGTATTCGCTGAACGACACGATCATCATCTTCGACCGCGTGCGCGAGAATCTGCACAAGTACAAGCGCGAGGCGCTCTACGATACGCTCAACCGGTCGGTGAACGAGACGCTGCCGCGCTCGGTCCTGACGCACGCCACGGCGTTCGCGACGCTGCTCGCGCTCACGCTGCTCGCCGGCGAAGTGCATCCGGCCGTTCGCGTGGTCATGGTGTTCGGCATCGTCACCGGAACGTTCAGCTCGATCTACGTCGCGTCGCCGATGCTGCTCTGGATCGAGCGCAAGTGGCCGCGCGCCATGGGCGAGACGGGCGGCGTCGGCATGAAGCCGCTCCGCGAGGTGGACAAGCACCACGCCATCGAACCGAAGCGCTCGCCGGCCGCACGCTGATCAACCCGCCGCCGCCCTCCCGGGCGGCGGTGTCGCATCGGGCGCCATGTTCATCGACAGTCACGCGCACCTCGCCGATCCCGCGTTCGATCCTGACCGCGACGCGGTGATCGAGCGCGCGTTCGCGGCGGGCGCGGCGGCGATCGTGTGCATCGGCGAATCGCGTCGCCGCCGCCGGGCGCGCCGCCGCGATCGCGAAGCGCGCACCCGGGGCGTATCGCGTTCACGGCGGGCGTGCACCCGCACGACGCCGCGGACGTTCGATCGACGCGCGGGACGTGCCGCGCATTCGAGGCGGTCGCTCGCGGCGGGCGCCGTGGCGGTCGGCGAATGCGGGCTCGACTATCACTACGATCACTCGCCGCGCGAAGCGCAGCGCGTCGGCGTTCCGATGCGCAGACTCGAGCTCGCCGCGCGACGCCGGCGCGCCCGTCGTGGTGCATACGCGCGACGCCGAAGACGACACGCGCGCGATGATCCGGACGCGCGCCGGCGTCACGGGCGTGCTCCATTGCTACACCGGCAGCGCGGCGCTCGCCGAGCACGCGCTCGCCGCCGGCTGGTACGTCTCGTTCAGCGGCATCGTCACGTTCAAGAAATGGACGGACGACGCGCTCCTGCGCCTCGTTCCCGACGACCGGCTGCTCGTCGAGACCGACGCGCCGTACCTCGCGCCCGTCCCGCACCGCGGCAAGCGCAACGAGCCGTCGTTCGTCCCGCTCACCATCGCGCGCCTCGCGCGCCGCCCGCGGCCAGACCGCCGATCACGTCGCCGCGATCACCGCCGCTAACGCACGCCGCTTCTTCTCACTCTCCTAGCGCCGCCTCGCGTCGAACGGGTAGTTTCCCGCGTCCCGCCCGAGTCCCGAATCCCGAATCCCGAGCCGTCACATGAGCAAGCCCGTCCCCTCCGACATCGAGATCGCCCAAGCCGCCAAGCCCCGTCCCATCGTCGATGTCGCCGCCGAACTCGGCCTCGTGCCCGACGAGCTGGACCTCTACGGGAAGTACAAGGCGAAGATCCCGCTCGAGTCTCGCAGCGGAACACCGCGCGGCCGGCTCGTGCTCGTCACCGGGATCAATCCCACCGCCGCGGGCGAAGGGAAGACCACCACGTCGGTCGGGCTCGCCCAGGCGCTGCGCCGCCTCGGCAAGAACGCGGTGCTCTGCATCCGCGAGCCGAGCCTCGGTCCCGTGTTCGGCGTGAAGGGCGGCGCGGCGGGCGGCGGCTATGCGCAGGTGATCCCGATGGAGGACATCAATCTCCATTTCACCGGCGACTTCCACGCGATCTCGAGCGCGCACAGCCTGCTGTCGGCGATGCTCGACAATCACCTCACGCAGGGGAATCCGCTCAGCATCGACCCGCGGCGCATCACGTGGCCGCGCACGATCGACATGAACGATCGCGCGCTCCGCGACTGCGTCATCGGCCTCGGCGGCGTCGCCAACGGCGTCGTGCGCGAAGAGCGCTGGGTGATCATCCCGGCGAGCGAGGTCATGGCGATCGTCGCGCTCGCGTCGAGCCGCGACGATCTCGAAGCGCGGCTCTCGCGCATCATCGTCGGCGCCACCACCGGCGCATCGACGCAAGCCGATCCGCGCCGCCGATCTCAAGGCCGTCGGCGCGATGGCGCTGCTGCTCAAGGATGCGATCCGTCCCAACCTCGTGCAGACGCTCGAAGGCGGTCCCGCGTTCGTGCACGCCGGGCCGTTCGGCAACATCGCGCACGGCTGCAACTAGCATCATCGCCACGAAGACCGGCGCTCGCGCTCGCCGACATCGTCGTCACCGAAGCCGGCTTCGGATCGGACCTCGGCGCCGAGAAGTTCTTCGACATCAAGTGCCGCTTCGGCGGGCTTGAACCCCGAGGTCGCCGTGCTCGTCGCGACCGTGCGCGCGCTCAAGCTCAATGGCGGCGCCGACAAGAAGCAGCTCACGAACGAGGACCTCGGCGCGCTCGAGAGGGGCCTGCCGAATCTCGCCGCGCACATCGAGAACGTGAAGCAGTTCGGCGTGCCGGTGATCGTCGCCGTCAATCGCTTCACGAGCGACTCGGAGAGGGAGCTCACGATGGTCGCGGACTTCGCGCGCAAGCAGGGCGTGCGCGTCGCGCTCTGCGAAGTGTGGGAGAAGGGCGGGGCGGGCGGCCTCGGAGATGGCGAACGAGGTGATCGCGGCGCTCGACGCCGGCGGCCCAAGTACGCGCCGCTCTACGACGCGAAGATGCCGATCCGCGAGAAGATCGACACGATCGTGAAGAAGGTGTACGGCGGCGACGGCGCGGACTACACGCCCAAGGCCGAGCGCGCGATCGAGTATCTCGAATCGATCGGCCTCGGCGAGACGCCGGTCTGCATGGCGAAGACGCAGTACTCGCTCACCGACGATGCGACGCTGCTCGGCCGCCCCAACGGATTCCGCATCACGGTCAACGAAGTGTACCCGGCGGCCGGCGCCGGCTTCGTCGTCGCGCAGGCGGGCGACATCATGACGATGCCGGGGCTGCCGAAGGAGCCGGCCGCCGAGCGCATGGCGGTCCATCCCAACGGCTCGATCATCGGGTTGTTCTAGACGCGCGCGCCGTCTATATCACAGAGCGTACGTGCGACGCCGACACCTCCACCGCGGGAGCCACACACCGTGAAGCCGATCAGCACCGACAAGGCGCCCGCCGCGATCGGGCCGTACTCGCAGGCGATCCATGTGCACGGATTCCTCTTCACCGCCGGCCAGAT
The DNA here is from genome assembly GCA_963732065.1 of uncultured Gemmatimonadaceae bacterium. Taxonomy (GTDB): domain Bacteria; phylum Gemmatimonadota; class Gemmatimonadetes; order Gemmatimonadales; family Gemmatimonadaceae; genus DATKOH01. The sequence goes on from CAVSYH010000020.1 coordinate 587,485, forward strand.
CGCGCTCGACCCGGCCAGCGGGAAGATCGTGGACGGCGGCATCGAGGCGCAGACCAAGCGCGTGCTCGCGAATCTGTCGGCGGTGCTCACCGCCGGCGGCGCGACGTGGGCGGATGTCGTGAAGACGACCGTGTACCTCGCGGACATGGCCGATTTCCCGGTCGTGAACGAGGTGTACGGGAAGCACTGGGCGCCGCGCGGCCCGCGCGCTCGACCGTGCAGGTCGCGGCGCTCCCGCGGGGCGCGCTGGTCGAGATCGACGCGATCGCGTACGTGAAAACGAAGGATTGAGCGCCACGGCCGCGAGCATGACCACCGCCGGCGTCGTCGAGACGAAGGACACGTTCCGCCTGACCGCGTTCGCGCGTTGCGCGGGCTGCGCGGCGAAGATGGGTCCCGGCGATCTGTCGCGCGCGCTCGCGCCGCTGCCCGCCGATCTCGATCCCCGGCTGATCGTCGGCCGCGGGACGTTCGATGACGCGGGGGTCTTCCTGCTGACCGACGACGTCGCGCTCGTGCAGACGGTGGATTTCTTCGCGCCGATCGTCGACGATCCGTACACGTTCGGCCGCATCGCGGCCACGAACGCGCTGTCCAATGTCTTCGCGATGGGCGGCGAGCCGCTCACCGCGCTCAACATCGTCGGCTTTCCCGGCGGGAAGCTGCCGCTCGAGGTCCTGACCGAGATCCTGCGCGGCGGGCAGGACATGGTGCACGCGGCCGGCGCGGTCATCGTCGGCGGCCACACGATCATCGACGAGGAGATCAAGTACGGCCTCTCGGTGACCGGCCGCGTCGAATCCCAGGCGGATTCCTCACCAACGCCGCCGCGCGGCCTGGCGACGTGCTCGTGCTCACGAAGGCGATCGGCACCGGGCTCCTCGCCACCGCCGGAAAGCTCGGCGAACTCGGCGCCGCGGATCACGACGCGATGATCCGCTCGATGACCACGCTCAACGCCGACGCGAGCCGCGCCGCGCTGGCGCTCGGCGTGCGCTGCGCGACCGACGTCACCGGCTTCGGCCTCCTCGGCCACGCGTCGCACATCGCGCGCGCGAGCGGCGTCACGCTGCGCATTGACGTGCACGCGGTGCCGCTCTTGCCCGGCGCGCGCGCGGCGTGGAAGCGCGGCGCGCGCACCGGCGGCGGATCGCGCAACTTCGACTGGCTCGAGGCCTCCGTGGACTGGGGCTACCGTGGCCGACGCCGAGCGCGCGCTGCTGCTCGACCCGCAGACTTCGGGTGGACTGCTGCTCGCAATGGCGCCGGCGGTCGTCCCGGAGTATCTGGCGCGCGTCGACGGCGCGGCCGTGATCGGCGCGGTGCAGCCGCGCGGGACGGTCGACATCGCGCTCGCGTGAACCGTGGGGACGGATGGGGCCTGGTGGCTTTCCCAGTCTTCAAAACTGGTGCGACCTGACTTCGTCGGGTTGGGTGGGTTCGATTCCCACACGTTCCCGCCACGCGGGCGCGGCGCGATGACCACGGTTCGCGCGGTCGGAGTGCTTGCGGTCATGATCGGTGCGCTCAGCGCTTCGCTGCGCGCGCAGGTCGCCGACAGCTCGCGCGTCGGCCCCACCGCCGCGCCGCCGGCGTCCGCGGATACGTTCCCGACCGCGCTCACGCAACCGTCGCCCAAGCCGCCGGTCTCGCCCAAGCGCGCGCTGTTGCAGTCGCTGCTCATTCCCGGGCTGGGGGCAGGCGTCGCTGCATCGCAGTACGGCGGGCGTGATCTTCGTCAGCGTCGAGGCAATGTCGCTCGGCATGCTCGCGCAATCGAAGTCGGAGCTCCGCGCGGCGCAGCGGTTCGCCGGCGACAGCGTGTTCAGCGGGTCGGGCTTCATCCCGAATCCGCTCCAGGAAGTGCTGGGCAAGCGCGAGCTCGCCGTGCAGGACTGGACCGTGCTGCTCATCTTCAATCACCTGATCTCGGCGGCGGACGCGTTCGTCGCGGCGCAGCTGTGGAACGTGCCGATCGAACTCGGCGCATCGCCCACGCAGAAGTCGGCGTCCATCGGAACGCACATCGCATGGTGAATCCACCGGGCGCGCGGTCGCCGATCGGCGTCTTCGATTCGGGGATCGGCGGCCTCACCGTGGTCCACGAACTGCGCCGCCAGCTCCCCGAGGAGCGCCTCATCTATTTCGGCGACACCGCGCGCGTGCCGTACGGCCCGAAGAGTCCGGACACCGTGCGGCGCTATGCGGCGGAGATCACGGAGTGGCTCGTCGGCGCAGGGCGTGAAGGCGGTTGTCGTCGCGTGCAACACGGCCACGGCGCACGCGCTGCCATCGCTGCGCGAGCGCTTCGACATTCCCATCATCGGCGTGATCGAACCCGGCGCCGCCGGCGCCGCGCGCGCCTCACGCAGCGGGCGCATCGGCGTCATCGGCACGAGTGGCACCGTGGCCTCGGGTGCGTACGAACGCGCCGTGCGCGCGCTGCGTCCCGATGCGCACGTGGTTTCTCGCGCGTGCCCGCTCTTCGTTCCGCTGGTGGAGGAGGGCTGGCTCGACGCGCCGGCCACGCGGCTCATCGCGCATGAGTATCTCGACGCGTTCGCGCCGGACGAGATCGACACGCTCGTGCTCGGCTGCACGCATTATCCGCTGCTCAAGCCGCTGCTCGCCAATGTGGTCGGCGGCGGCGTGCGGCTCATCGACAGTGCGGAGGAGACGGCGGCGGCCACGCGCGACGCGCTCGACAAGGCGCAGCTCCGCGCGCCGGTTGGCGGGAAGGGGGACTGCCGCTTCGTCGCGTCCGACGCCCCCGACCAGTTCCTACGGGTGGGGCAGCGCTTCCTCGGCGACGCGGTCGGCCGCGTCGAGAAGGTCACTCTCGGTTGATCCGGGGCGCCAGCGCCGCAGTTCAACGCGCTCGGGCGTGATGCACAGATAGGTCGGTCCGTCCATCCACGCGCCGGGGTTCGCGTACACGCTGCCGGCGGGCGACCGCTCGAGCGCCGGCACGTGCGAATGCCCGTAGATCAGAAGCTGCGTGCGCGGATGATGCGCGAGGTGCGTCATCGCCACCGCCTGCAATCCGGCGCCGCCATCGCGCGCGCGATGGTCGCGGCTCGCACCCGACGATCCGTGTGCGAGCTTGCTCCCCCAGTCGGGGTGGATCCAGCCGGAACGCGCGGATCGCCCACGGATGACGCAGCACGCGGCGCAGCCGCCGGTACGGGCGGTCCTCCACGTCGCGCAGGCCGTCGCCGTGCTCGATCGTGGTCTGCCACCCGGCGATCTCCCCGCTCCAGCCGCTCACGCGATAGTCGATCCCCACCTCGCCGGTGAGCACGTCGCCGCCCCAGCAGTCGTGGTTCCCGGCGAGCATCGTCACGGGCACGCCGGCATCCACGAGGTCGGCGAGCGCGGCGAGCGCGCGGAAATGCCCGCGCGGGATCACCGTTTTCCATTCGAACCAGAAATCGAAGAGGTCGCCGTTGATGAGCAGCGAGCCGGCGCGCCCGGGCAGCTGGCGCAGGAACCCCACGAGCCGCCGCTCCAACTCCACGTCGCCGGCGCCGAGGTGGGCGTCGGAGATCACGTAACAGGGCGAGGGCAGCATGGCCACATTCTAGCCTTCGCGCGCGCTCTTTACAAACTCCTCGTGCATCGTGCATCGTGCCTCGTGCATCCAGCCCCCCGCATCTCGTCCGTCGAATTCCGCGTGCGCTACGCGGAGACCGATCAGATGGGCGTCGTCTACCACGCGAACTATCTCATCTGGTGCGAGATCGGGCGCACCGATCACATCCGGCAAGTGATGGGCACGTCGTACCGCGAGATGGAGGAGCAGGGGATCACGCTCGCCGTCTCCGAGGCCTCGCTCCGGTACCTCGCGGGCGCGAAGTACGATGACATGATCCGCGTCGACACCGTCCTCGCGCGCGTCACCTCCCGCACGCTCACGTTCGACTACACGGTGTTCAATGCCGCGACCGGCGCCAAGCTCGCGAGCGCCAGCACGACGCTCATCTCGCTCGATCCCGCCGGCCGCGTCGCTGCGCTCTCGCCCGAAGTGCGCGCTCGGCTCGCACGCGCAGCCGCGAATGCACCGTAACACGCTCGCGGTCGCGGCGCTCGCTCTCGCCGCAGCGTGCGCCGCGCAGACGCCCGCGGTGGATGCCGTTCGCTACGCCCGGCTCCTGCAAATGGCCGACCAGCGACAGCTCGACACCGCACTCGTGCTCGGCATTCTGCGCTCAGGTTCTGCGCCCGAGCGCGCGGCGGCCGCGCGCGCCGTTGGCCAGGTGCATGGCGTTTCACTCGCGCCGCAATTGCGCGCGCTGCTCGGCGATCGCGATACCGCCGTCGCCGCCAACGCCGCCTTCGCACTCGGCTTGATGAAGGATTCGCTGAGCGTGGCCGCGCTCTCGCACGCGCTTGGCAGTGCGCCCACCGTCGCCGCGCAGGCCGCGTGGTCGCTCGGCGCCATCGGCGCGCGCGCCGCCGCGTCGATCGATACCGCACTCGCCGCGCACGGGTCGCGTCCCGCCGAAGTGAGTGCCGCGCTTCTCATCGCCGCGTCGCGGGTCAAGCCGGTGCCGGTCGCGCGCGTGACGCCTTGGCTCGCGAGCGCCGATGCAATGGTGCGATGGGCCGCGGTGTATGCGATCGCGCGTCCGTACGCCGCCGCCGGAGTGCGCGCCGTGCTCCCGCTCGCACATGATCCTGATGCCAGCGTGCGCGCCATTGTCGCGCGCGCTCTCTCGCACCAGGCCGCGGGCGACTCGCTCTCCGCGCTCGCGCTTCCGGCGCTCGACTCGCTCGCGCACGACGCATCGCCACAAGTGCGGGTGAACGCCGTGCGCGCGCTCGGCACCTACGGCGACGCCACGCGCGCCACCGTGATGCGCGCGCTGCACGATCCCGATGCGAACGTCCGCCTCACCGCCGCGCAGGCGCTGGACGTGGTGCTCGCCGGCGCGCCGCGGTCGTTCTGGATGGATGCCTGGAACGCCGACACCACGTTCGTCTACCGGCGCGAAGTGCTGGGCCGCGCGCTTCGCGATGACGTGGTGCTCGCTGCGGCCGATCCGGACAACGCCGACGGTTGGCGGCATCTCCCCGATTGGCGGCATCGCGCCGCCGTGGCCGATGCGGGCGCCGCGTCCAAGAACATCCAGCGCATGCGCGACATCTCGCTGCCGCTCGCCCGCGATCCGGACGCCCGCGTGCGGAGCGCCGCGTACTCCGCCATCGCCCCGTGGATCGACTCGGCCGCCGGTCATCCGTGGCGCCGCGAGTTCATGTACCACGCGCTCGACGATCCGGACAACGTCGTGCGATCCGTCGCCATCCGCTCGCTCGAGGATCATGGCACCGTGGAGGAGGCCGTGCTCGTCGTTCGGAGTTATCCGCGCGCGTTGGCGGACTCCTCGAACAATGCGCGCGTCGCCACCGTGAGTTTCCTCGTGGCCGTGTGGGCGCGCGACAGCACGCATTTCTCCGACTCGCTCCGCAGCTGCGATCCGCGCCATGCCGGTGCCTGCCGACCAGGCCTCGCGCGATGCGGCGGCCGGGTTCGCGCTGCTCGCCGCCTGGGCCTCCGCGCCGCCTCCGCCCTCGCCGCCGCTCGCGTGGTACGAGGGGATCGTGCGCTCGCTCGTGATCCCAGCGCTCGGCGGTCATGCGCCGCGCGCGCAGCATCACCACGGCGCGCGGAGTGATCACGCTCGAGTTGGCGCCGGTCGACGCGCCGCTCACCGTGAACAATTTCCTCACGCTCGCGCGGGCCAAGTATTTCGACGGCACCGATTGGCATCGCGTCGTGCCGAACTTCGTCGCGCAGGACGGCGACCGTCGCGGCGACGGCAGCGGAGGTCCCGGCTACGCCATTCGCGATGAGCTCGACCGCCTCAGCTATGCGCGCGGCGAACTGGGCATGGCGCTCTCGGGCCCCGATACCGGCGGCAGCCAGTATTTCATCACGCTGAGTTTCCAGCCGCATCTCGACGCCGGCTACACCGCGTTCGGCCGAGTGGTGGACGGGTTCGGCCCGCTCGACGCGACCGTGCAGGGCGACGCGATCACGTCGATCCGCGTGCAAGAGTGAGGAGCGCCGCGCTCGCGCTGCTGATCCTCGCCGCCTGCAGCCCGCGCGCGCCGCTCTTCAACGGTCAACCGGTGCCAGTGAGCCTCCCGGCGACTGCGATGAGCGGCCCGCACCTCAAGATCGTGTACGGATTCGCGTACGAAGACGGCAATGTCAGCCTGAAGGGCGAAGCCGTCGCTCGCACGGCGCCGCCCGACTCCGTGCGCCTGGATTTCTTCGTCAACAATGAGACCGTGGGCGATGCCGTCGTGATCGGCGATTCCCTGGTCGCGGCGCGCCCCAAGGTCACACGCCGCATCGTGCCGGCGATGCCGTTCGTCTGGGCCGCGCTGGGCGTCCTTCGGGTCCCGCCGGGCCGCGACACCGCCGCCCGCGTTGACGCGGACACGCTCCGCATTGAGATTGCAGGGTATGATACTTGGCGGGCGGCGTTCCTCGGCCCGGAGCTCGTCCGGCTGGACCAGATCGATGGCGGACGGATCCCGCAGTCGGCGACGCGTGTGCCAGGCAGCATCGTACGGTACCGCTCCTCTCACCCTCAGCGTACGCTCGAGCTCACCGTGAAACAGGTGGATACTCTTCCGCCCTTCGATGCTTCGATCTGGCGTTAGCGCGCTCCTGATCGCCGCTCTGGCGCTCGGCGGCTGCAACTACGGCTTCGCCGGCGGTGGATTGCCTCCGAAGATCAAGACCGTCGCCGTCATCCCCTTCGACAACGACACGCCGTCGCCGACGCTGCAGAGCGAGCTGAATACTTTGCTCTCCACGCAGTTCGTATCGCGCCTGGGGCTGCATCCCGCATCGGAGAATCGCGCCGACGCCATCGTGCGCGGCCGGATCACGCGCTTCGACACCGGCATCCCCGTCGCGTATTCCGCGTCGCCGAATTCGACGTCGGCGCAACGTGAGCTGCGCATCACCGTGGACGTCGAGATCGTGGACCAGACCAACGGCCGCGTGATCTGGTCGCGCAAGGGACTCGTGGGCGTCGCCGATTATTCGGAACGCGATGAGGCCGGCGGGCGCAAGGACGCCGTGACCAAGATCGTGAGCGACATCATCGCCGGAGCGCAGTCGCAATGGTGATCCGACTCAGGCCGCGCGCGGGGAAAGTCCGACTGGGTTGTCTCGTCTCCGTGCTCATCGTCGCGGCGCTGTGCTATTTCGCCTGGAACATCGGCACCGTCGCGCTGCGCTTCTACGAATACCAGGATGCGATGGCGCAGGAGGCGCGATTCGCCGCGCATACGCCGAACGACCAGATCCTCTTGCACCTCCGCGCGAAGGCCGATTCGCTCGACCTGCCCGAAGGCGCGAAGAAGATCCAGATCCGTCGCAAGGGCAATCAGATCTGGATCTGGGTGGACTACATCGAAGCGATCGAGCTCCCAGGTTTCGTGAAGGAGGTCGAGCTGACCCCGCACGTGGAGCGGGTGTTCTGACGCCCGTCGCGCCTCGCGCGCCCGCGAGCAAGGTGATGTCGTGGGCCGAAGCCCGGCGCTGGCGCGACGCCGTGAAGGGGCGCGTGGTGTTCACCAACGGCGTGTTCGATCTCCTCCATCCCGGTCACGTCGACGTGCTCGCGGCGGCGCGCGCGGCGGGCGATGCGCTCGTAGTGGGCGTGAACAGCGATGATTCCGTGCGCCGGCTCAAGGGCTCCACGCGGCCGGTGCGCAGCGCGGTGGAGCGCGCGCTCGTGCTCGGCGCGCTGGAGTCGGTGGACGCCGTCGCTGTCTTCGAGCAGGACACGCCGCTCGAACTCATCGTCGCGCTGCGCCCGGATGTCATCGTGAAGGGCGGCGACTATTCCCCCGCGACCGTCGTCGGGCCGCCGCGAAGTCGAATCGTGGGGCGGGTCCGTGATGATCGTTCCGCTCACGCCGGGACAGTCGACCACTTCAATCATCGAGAAGCTCCGTGATGCCAAGTAGCGACGCTCCGCGCGCCGGCCGCGCGCAACAATGCTCTGCGACCGGTAACGCTCGAGCGCGGCGCCGCGCCGAACGCCGAAGGCTCGTGCCTCATCGCTTTCGGCTCCACGCGCGTGCTCTGCACAGCGTCGGTCGAGGACGGCGTGCCCGGCTGGAAGCGCGGCAAGGGCGAAGGCTGGCTCACCGCCGAGTACGCGATGCTTCCGCGCGCGACGCACACGCGCACCGCGCGCGAGCGCGCCCAGCTCGGCGGCCGCACGCAGGAGATCCAGCGCCTCATCGGCCGCAGCCTGCGCGCGATGCTCGACGATTTCAAGTTCGGCGAGTTCACGATCAAGGTGGACTGCGACGTGCTGCAGGCCGATGGCGGCACGCGCACCGCGTCGATCACCGGCGCGTGCGTCGCGGTGGTGGATGCGTTCGACTGGCTCGTGAAGCGCGGCTCGATCGCGAAGACGCCGGTGCGCCGCCGCGTGGCGGCGGTGAGCGTCGGGATGATCGGCGCCGAGACGCGCCTCGATCTCGAGTATACCGAGGACGTGCGCGCCGACGTAGACATGAACGTCGTGATGACCAGCGAGCATCGCTTCGTGGAGGTGCAGGGCACCGGCGAGCACGGCACGTTCGATCGCGCCGCGATGGACGGGCTCACCGTGCTCGCGGAGCGCGGGATCCGACAGCTCCTCGACGCGCAGGCCGCGGCGCTCGGGCGGTGACGCGCGCGCCTCGTGCTCGCGACGCGCAGCCGCGGCAAGTTGCGCGAGCTCACGCCGCTGCTCGAGGACGCGGGCTTCGAGGCGGTGACGCTCGACGAGCTGGGGATCGCCGAAGAACCCGAGGAGGAGGCGATCGAGAAGTTCGACACGTTCGAGGCGAACGCGCTCGCGAAGGCGCGCTATTTTCGTGAAGCGCGCGAACGGACTGCCCGTGATCGCCGACGATTCCGGTCTCGAGGTCACCGCGCTCAAGGGTGCGCCTGGCGTGCGCAGCAAACGCTGGAGCGGCCGCGCCGATTTGACGGGACAGGAACTCGACGACAGTAACAACGAGAAATTGCTGCGCGAGCTGGCGAGCAACGCCGACTGGAGCGCGCGCTATGTGTGCGCGGCAGCGTTCGCTCACGGGAAGCGCGAACTCGTGTGCCGCGGCGAGACGTTGGGCGTCATTGTCGAGACGCCGGCGGGGATCGGGGGCTTCGGCTACGATCCGTATTTCCTGTCCGACGATCTGGGCGTGACGTTCGGCGAGGCGGATCGCGTGTCGAAGGAGCGTGTGAGTCATCGCGGGCGCGCGTTCGCGGCGTTGCTGCGCGCGATGAGCGCCGGTTGACCGAGCGTCGCGTACCCGATAGCTTGTTGCGACTCGCGGGGCGTAGCGTAGCCTGGTAGCGCGCCTGCTTTGGGAGCAGGAGGTCGCCGGTTCGAATCCGGCCGCCCCGACCTCAACGTGGGTGAAGCAAGATCACGCGATCGAGGGAAGGCGCCAGTAGCTCAGGTGGATAGAGCAACAGCCTTCTAAGCTGTGGGTCGGAGGTTCGAGTCCTCCCTGGCGCGTGTGCTGGAAATGTTTGCGCCCTTAGCTCAATTGGCAGAGCAAATGACTCTTAATCATTAGGTTGAAGGTTCGATTCCTTCAGGGCGCACTGACGAACTCCATCAATAAGAACGACTCCGGCTTCGGCCGGAGTCGTTTTTTGTTTCGGTGTGACCGCGCCCGCCGTCTATTTCTTCACGCGCTGCTTGAGTGCCTCCTCGATCCCTTGCTCCACCAGCGGCGCCATTATCTCGTAGCCGGCCTTGTTCGGATGCACGCCGTCGTACGTGAGTTCCGCTCGCAGCCCCTGACGATCGTCGGCCATCGGCGTGTGGAGATCCACGAACGTCGCGCCATGCTCGGCCGCAAACGCCTTGATCCACGCATTGAGCGCGACGATCTTCGGCGCCGGCACCTGCTCCGGGTTCCACGGATATTCGAAAACCGGCAGCACGGAGCAGAGCACCACGCGGATGCCGTTCGCCTGCGCCAGCTCGGTCATGCTCGCCAGGTTGTCCTCGATCATGTCGAGCGTGGACGGTCCCGTGTTCCCCGCGATATCGTTGGTCCCGCCGAGGATCACGACCACGGCCGGCTGCAGTTCGATCACATCCTGGCGGAAGCGCAACAGCATCTGCGGCGTCGTCTGCCCGCTGATGCCGCGCCGCACGTACGGCTTGTGCGGGAACATGTGCCGGAAGTACGGCGCCCACTGCTGGATGATCGAGTTCCCGATGAACACCACGCGTTTCTCGCCGGCGTGCGGCGGCCCGAGGCGCGCATTCTCCGCGCGGAAGCGCTCGAGGTTCGGCCAGTCCTCGTTCGCTGCCTCAGTCGACTGCGCGGTGACGCGCGCCGCGGACAGCAGCAGAACGATGGCCAGCGCACTACGCACGGTCACGAACTCGATGGGCACCAATGCTCAGGAGGTCGCGCTCGCGGGCCCGCCGGGCAGATCGTCGAGGAATGCGCTGAACTCCTCCTTCCGGCGCTCGCACTCGACCGCGATCCTCGCAAGAACAGATGCCTGATCGGCGAGTTTCTGATCTGCTTCGTCGCCAGCCACGAACTCCCCGAGCCTAGAGTAATCCGCGGCGAGCGTTTCCAGCATGTGCGAAGGAGAGGGGTCCTTCAGCCTCGCGAATCGCGCCAGCGTGAACACCGCGGCGGCGATCTGTTCCTTCGACGCTGGAAGGTCGGAGGCCCGCCGCAGTCGCGGCGCCAGCAGGCGCTGGCGCTCGAGGACCGCGGCGTACTCGCGCACGAGCTCGTCGGCACGCTCGACATCCGCGTCGGAGAGCAGCTCGAGGTCGCGACGCCAGGACACGATCGAGTCATGCCGGATCTTCGTGATGCGATTCCGGCGCGACGCGAACCACAGACTCACGCCGCAGGCGGCGGCCACCAGGAGAAGATAGGTCATCGCTTACGCCGAACGTGCGGCGATTCCTGAATTCGCGCAAGAGGGTGCTGTCGGTACGTTACGCGGCTCGAACATAACCCGTTGGAGGCCGGTCGCCGCATAGCGGCGCCCGGCGTTCCGGCGCATACTTGTCCCGTCCCGTCCGCGACTCCCGCGGGCGCTCACTCAGTGGAGGCACAACGTCATGATGCGTTCTGTATCGATCCTCTCGCTCGCCGTGGTCCTTGGCGCGGCGCTGCCGCGTGCCGTCGCGCCCGCGTCGCCGTCCGCCATCGCGAACGACCGCACGATCTGGGTGAACACGATGGGGTACATCACCACCGCCGCGGAGCAGATGCCGGAATCGCTCTATGCGTACAAGCCCGTCGCGACGGTGCGCTCCTTCGGCCAGCTCATCGGCCACATCGCCGGCTCGCAGCACATGTTCTGCGGCGCCGCGCTCGGCGAGAAGGCGAGCGCCGAAGATGATGTGGAGAAGAACGTGACTACCAAGGCGGGTCTCGTGGCGGCGCTCAAGGCGAGCACCGAGCACTGTCAGAAGGCGTACGCGATGTCCGATGCCGACGCGATGAAGCGCTCGTTCAAGATGTTCGGCATGGATGTGAACGGCATGTGGGCGGTGTTCGAGAACACCGCGCACGTGAACGAGCACTACGGCAACATTGTGACGTACATGCGCATGCTGGGAATGGTGCCGCCGTCGAGTCAACCGGCTCCGAAATAATTCGACAGCCGGGAACCGGTTGCCGGGAACCGGTGAGGACTAACAAATAATTCCCTAACGGCACTGCAGTGCGCCGTTAGGGAATTTGTTTTCATGCCATACCGGTTCCCGGCAATCGGTTCCCGGCTGTTACGCCTCCGCGGGCGGCGGCCTTAGCTCGCGGTGACGGCGAGCTGCCCGAGCAGTCCCTCAGCGGCCGCGAGATACTCGGCCAGGTCGAAATGCTTCGGGTCGATCATCGCCTGCACGGCGCAGCCATTGATGAAGCTGACGATGACGGCGGCGAGTCCCTCGGTCGTGACGTGCGGGAAACGCGCCGGATCGGCTCGAATGACGTCACGGATGATGGCGCGGAAGGACTGCCGATAGCGCTCGAGCTCGGCGGCGATGCGCGCACCGATGGCGGCGTTCCGGGTGCCGAGCACCCAGTAGTCGTAGAAGAGGCGTACGCGCCGCGGGTCGTTACCTAGGCGGTCCATCTCCTGGTGGAGCAGGGCGTGCAGGCGGTCGAGGGGCGCCGCGATGCGCGCGATCTCCGGCGCCTCGTGCAGTTCGGATGTGGACGCGAGCAAGCGGTCGAGCAGGGCGCGCAGGAGCTGATCGCGCCGCTTGAAATGGAATAGGACCAGGCCGTGACTGAGTCTCGCCTTCGCCGCGACGGCGCGCACGGTGAGTCCGTCGATCCCCTTATGGGAGGCGACGCGATAGGCGGCATCGAGGATCTGTTCGCGCCGCAATCCCTCTGGCGCCTTCTTTCCGGGCATGATGGCTCTCCTGTTGACCTTTTGTCCAATATACGTTAATGTATGTTATCCGCTTGGACAATGGGTGACTCTGTCGCCCCGGCGGTCGCGCCGCCATCACGCCACACTGATGGGCCGTTCCTGTACCGTACTCCAATGGAGCACATATGACCATCCGCCGATCCCTGGCGTTCGTGGCCGCTGCCACGACCGCCGCGCTCTCGCTCGCCGCCTGCAGCGCGTTCCAATCCAAGCCCGCCGTGACCGTGAGCGCGAAGGACGTGAACGTGAATGCGCGCTGGCACGCGAGCGTCGCGAGCCCCGCCGAGCTCGCGGGCGCGGTGCAGATGACGGGCAATGCGTCGATGACGCCGGGCAAGAAGAGCGGCACCACCGACTTGATCCTGAACGTCGCGAACTCGACGCCGGGCGGCGTGCATCCCTGGGCCGTGCATCTCGGACAGTGCGGCAGCGACGATGGCGTGTACGGGACGCTCGCCGACTATCAGCCGCTCAAAGTGGGAACGGACGGGAAGGGCACGTCGACCGCGACCGTCGCGCTCGACACGCCGGCGTCGGGCTCGTACTACGTGAGCGTCAGAGCCTCGGCCGCCAACGGCGAGACCACCATCGCGTGCGGCAATCTCGCGGCGCCAACGCAGTGATCAGGAACTTCATCGTGGGCGCGGCGCTCGCGGCGCTCGGCGCCGTGATCCTGCTGCGCGGCATCAACTACAAGACCACGCACGACGTCGTGAAGATCGGCGATATGCACATGACCGATACGGACTCGCACGGCGTGCCGCCCTGGGTGGGCATCGCGACGGGTGTGAGCGGACTGCTGATCATCGCGATGGGCGCCAAGAAGCGGAAATAACGTTGCGGTGTGCGGGCGCTGGATCGTTCAGCCGATCCAGCGTCTCACCACCGGTCCTGCGATCACGATCCAGCAGAGGCCGGTCATGAGCAGTGCGATGAGCACGGCGGTGCTGCCCAGGTCTTTCGCTCGGCCCGCGAGTTCATGGTGCTCCAGGCCGATGCGGTCCACCGTGTTCTCGATCGCGGTGTTGAGGATCTCGACGAGCAGCACGAGCAGGAGCGAGAGCACGAGGATGAGGTGTTCGAGCGTGCCGACGGGGAGGAGGATGGCGACGGGCACGCCAATGAGGATGGCCACGAGCTCTTGGCGCACCGCGGCCTCGTGTGCGGCGGCATAGCGCAGGCCCACGAGCGAGTTCTTGAGGGCGGCGACGAGGCGCGGGATGCCGGTGAGGCCTTTGGTGATCGGTGTGTCGGCGGAGCTCGTTTCCATTGGGTCCATGCGAGAGTGAGAATGTTGCGGCACGAATGATAGGTACGTGGCGTCGACGGGGATTTGCTCCTTGACGTTCGGGCTCCCTTCACCTACATTGGACGGCTCTCACCCCCTGTCGATTGCTTGCAATCGCGAGTGTGGGTCGGGAAGGTAACCGCGATCGGGCGACGGAAATTTTCGTGAAAGCCTTGACCAAGCAGGAACACGCGGTTTAAGTTGAGAGGCTGTCGGAAAAACGACACCGAAAATTTGAATTGACGCTGTTTGACAATCGAAAACGAGAGAACGGTTGTGCGAGGCGAACTCACTGATCCCGTGCTATTTCAGGGCGCGGGGGAGAGTTCAACCTGAACAATCAAAGTGATTCGGATACGCTGTCACGCGACAGCGTGACGGCGTTTCGAAGAGCCTTTCAAATCTTCAAAAACTATTGGAGAGTTTGATCCTGGCTCAGGACGAACGCTGGCGGCGTGCTTAACACATGCAAGTCGAGGGCAGGTAGCAATACCTGACCGGCGAACGGGTGCGTAACACGTGAGCGACCGACCCTAGGTGTGGGGGATAGCCGGCCCAACGGCCGGGTAATACCGCATACGCTCTCCGGGCTTCATGGCCTGGAGAGGAAACCCTTCGGGGGCACCAGGACGGGCTCGCGGCCTATCAGCTAGTTGGCGGGGTAATGGCCCACCAAGGCGACGACGGGTAGCTGGTCTGAGAGGATGGCCAGCCACATTGGGACTGAGAAACGGCCCAGACTCCTACGGGAGGCAGCAGTGGGGAATATTGCGCAATGGTCGAGAGACTGACGCAGCGACGCCGCGTGTGGGATGAAGCTCTTCGGGGTGTAAACCACTGTTGCCTGGGACGAACGGGCGGATCAATCCGCCGTGACGGTACCAGGTGAGGAAGCACCGGCTAACTCCGTGCCAGCAGCCGCGGTAATACGGAGGGTGCGAGCGTTGTCCGGAATCACTGGGCGTAAAGGGCGCGTAGGTGGCTTTGTAAGCGGGCGGTGAAAGTCCGGGGCTCAACCCCGGATCGGCCGTGCGGACTGCAAAGCTCGAGCACTGTAGAGGCAGGTGGAATTCCGGGTGTAGCGGTGGAATGCGTAGAGATCCGGAGGAACACCAGTGGCGAAGGCGGCCTGCTGGGCAGTGGCTGACACTGAGGCGCGACAGCGTGGGGAGCAAACAGGATTAGATACCCTGGTAGTCCACGCCGTAAACGATGGGCACTAGGTGCTTCGGGGAGCGACCCTCGGAGTGCCGGCGCTAACGCATTAAGTGCCCCGCCTGGGGAGTACGGCCGCAAGGCTGAAACTCAAAGGAATTGACGGGGGCCCGCACAAGCAGTGGAGCATGTGGTTTAATTCGACGCAACGCGAAGAACCTTACCTGCGCTTGACATGTACGGGAAACTTGCCAGAAACGGCAGGCCTCCTTCGGGACCCGTGCACAGGTGCTGCATGGCTGTCGTCAGCTCGTGTCGTGAGATGTTGGGTTAAGTCCCGCAACGAGCGCAACCCTCGTTTCCAGTTGCCAGCGAGTAATGTCGGGGACTCTGGAAAGACTGCCGGTGCCAAACCGGAGGAAGGTGGGGACGACGTCAAGTCATCATGGCCCTTACGTCCAGGGCTACACACGTGCTACAATGGGCGGTACAAAGAGATGCGAAACCGCGAGGTCAAGCCAATCTCAAAAAGCGGTCCTCAGTTCGGATTGCAGTCTGCAACTCGACTGCATGAAGCCGGAATTGCTAGTAATCGTGGATCAGCTACGCCACGGTGAATACGTTCCCGGGCCTTGTACACACCGCCCGTCACGCCATGGAAGCTGTGAGCGCCCGAAGTTGGTGTCGGAACCCGCAAGGGACCAAGCCACCCAAGGCGAGCGCAGTGACTGGGGCGAAGTCGTAACAAGGTAGCCGTAGGGGAACCTGCGGCTGGATCACCTCCTTTCCGGAGCGACGAGTATGCCGGCCACTCCTCGCGGATGAGCTCGGACGAAAGTCCTCGGAAGTCGCCGTCTCGGCAACCCTCTCTCGATTTCGATTGTATTCGCACGCTGTCTTCCTCCGGGAAGCTCGGCGCGCGTTTCAACGCTGTTTGACAAACGAAGTGGTGTAGATCGTGGGAAGCGAATCATCACAAGACGATCTTTATAATTTCGTCACTCGTGATAGAAACGCGCGTGCTTTGTATGAACAGAATTTGTAGTCAAGCGAATGAAAGCATATCGAGGATGCCTGGGCACACGAAGGCGATGAAGGCCGTGGTAAGCTGCGATAAGCCAGGGGGAGCGGCACACACGCATTGATCCCTGGATGGCCGAATGGGGAAACCCGGCAGGCGTTCTGCGCTGTCATCCCGCGCAAGCGGGAAGCGAACCTGGGGAACTGAAACATCTCAGTACCCAGAGGAAGAGAAATCAATCGAGATGCCCTTAGTAGCGGCGAGCGAACGGGGCCCAGCCTAAACCGATCTCCTTGTCGGATCGGGGTTGTAGGAGCCACAGACGCCTGAAGCGACGTCAGCCGAAGTCCCCTGGAATGGGGCGCCAGAGACGGTGACAGCCCGGTACGCGGAGACAATGCACTTCAGGTAGTGGATTTCCTGAGTAACGCCCGGCACGTGGGATCGGGCGTGAATCTGGGGGGACCACCCTCCAAGGCTAAAGACTCTCGTGTGACCGATAGTGAACGAGTACCGTGAGGGACAGGTGAAAAGCACCCCTGTGCGGGGAGTGAAAGAGATCCTGAAACCGATATGCTTACAAGCGGTAGGAGGACGGCTGCAGACCCTCGGGTGTCAGTGTCTGACTGCGTGCCTTTTGCATTATGATCCGGCGAGTTACTGCTCACCAGCGAGGCTAAGCCGTTCTGCGGCGGAGCCGGAGCGAAAGCGAGTCCTGAAACGAGGGCGTGCAAAGTTGGTGGGCGTAGACCCGAAGCCAGGGCGATCTACCCATGAGCAGGGTGAAGCTGCGGTAACACGCAGTGGAGGCCCGAACCGGTGTGGGTTGAAAACCGCTCGGATGACTTGTGGGTAGGGGTGAAAGGCCAATCAAGCCTGGAGATAGCTGGTTCTCCCCGAAATCTATTGAGGTAGAGCCTCGCAGAGATGTTGGCAGGAGGTAGAGCTACTGGATGGGCGCGGGTGGTGAATAACCAGTACCAACCCCAACCAAACTCCGAATGCCTGTCCAATGGACTGCGGGAGGCAGTCGCTGAGCGATAATGTCCAGCGGCGAGAGGGAAAGAACCCAGAGCCACCGCTAAGGCCCCAAAGTGGACGCTGAGTATAGCGAAGGATGTGTTCGTGCCGTGACAACTGGGAGGTTGGCTTAGAAGCAGCCATTCCTTGAAAGAGTGCGTAATAGCTCACCAGTCCAGCGTGAACGCGCCGAGAATGGTCGGGATTAAGCGTCCCGCCGAAGCGTGGCCTGCACACCTAGTGTGCGGGGTAGGGGAGCGTTCTGAGAGCTGCGAAGGGGCCGGGTTACCGTTGCCCTGGAGCGATCAGAAGTGAGGATGCCGGAATGAGTACGCGCTAAGTGGCGTGAAAACCGCCACCACCGAAAGCCCAAGGATTCCTGCGCCATGGCAATCAGCGCAGGGTGAGGCGGACCCTAAGTCGAGGCCCCAGAGGCGTAGACGATGGACAGCCGGCGAATATTCCGGCCCCGCCTTAGATGCGTTATCACCCATTCAGGGACCGTGGAACAAAGAAGGAGCGGCCATGTGGATCGGCCGTCTAACCGCGTAGGCGCAAGCCGAGACGGGAATGCGAGGTGAGTCTTCGGACGAACCGAGTCCTTTGGAGTCGACACGCGAGAAAAGCTGAACTGGGGAGTGTCTAGGACGTCCGTACCGTAAACCGACACAGGTGGGCGAGGCGAGTAGCCTAAGGTGAACGAGTGAAACGTGGTCAAGGAACTCGGCATAATGATCCCGTAACTTCGGAAGAAGGGATGCCCGGTTCCGTGCGGAGCTTCGCGCTCCAAGCAGAATCGGGTCGCAGAGAATCGGCCCAAGCGACTGTTTAGCAAAAACACAGGTGTGTGCCAAGCCGCACAAGGCGCCGTATACACACTGACGCCTGCCCGGTGCCGGAAGGTTAAGGGGAGAGGTTAGCCGCAAAGGCGAAGCTTCGAGCCGAAGCCCCGGTAAACGGCGGCCGTAACTATAACGGTCCTAAGGTAGCGAAATTCCTTGTCGGGTAAGTTCCGACCTGCACGAATGGCGTAACGACTTGGGCACTGTCTCGACCACGTGCTCGGCGAAATTGCAGTCTCGGTGAGGATTCCGAGTCCCCGCGACAGGACAAAAAGACCCCATGCACCTTTACTGTAGCTTGTCATTGGACGTTGCACTTCGCTGTGTAGCATAGGTGGGAGGCTTTGAGCCCCAGGCGCTAGCTTGGGGGGAGCCAACAGTGAAATACCACCCTGCGTTGTGCGACGCCCTCACCGCGCGAGACATATCTCTCGCCGGGACCGTGGCAGGTGGGCAGTTTGACTGGGGCGGTCGCCTCCGAAAAAGTAACGGAGGCGCGCAATGGTTCCCTCAGTGCGGTCGGTAATCGCACGATGAGCGTAACGGCAGAAGGGCAGCCTGACGGTGAGAGCGACAGCTCGAGCCGGCACGAAAGTGGGCCGTAGTGATCCGGTAGCCCGGTGTGGATCGGCTATCGCGCAACGGATAAAAGGTACGCTGGGGATAACAGGCTTATCGCGCCCGAGAGTTCACATCGACGGCGCGGTTTGGCACCTCGATGTCGGCTTATCACATCCTGGGGCTGGAGAAGGTCCCAAGGGTCCGGCTGTTCGCCGGTTAAAGTGGTACATGAGCTGGGTTCAGAACGTCGTGAGACAGTTCGGTCTGTATCCGTCGTGGGCGTTGGAGTGTTGAGGGGCGCGGACCCTAGTACGAGAGGACCGGGTCGGACAGCCCGCTCGTGTCCCGGCTGCTCTGCCAAGAGCAACGCCGGGTAGCGATGGCTGGCGCAGATAACCGCTGAAAGCATCTAAGTGGGAAGCTGCCCCCAAGATGAACACTCCCTGGAGCTTCGAGCTCCCTGAAGGGCCGAGGAAGACCACCACGTCGATAGGCCGCCCGTGGAAGGCGGGCAACAGTCTCCGAGCGCAGCGGTCCTAATCGCCCGTGAGGCTTGACTACTCCCAAATTGCAACACGCAGAGCATCGCGTTTCATTACGAGGACGATTTTCTTACCCACGATCTACACCATTCCGTTTCTCTCTTCAGCTTTGTCATCCGTATTCCATAGATGAACGCTGGCGACTAGAGCGTAGGGGCCACACTCGTTCCCATCCCGAACACGATCGTTAAGCCCTACAGCGCCGATGGTACTCCGCCCGTGAGGGCGCGGGAGAGTAGGCCGTCGCCGGCACTCCTTGGAACCCCGGGTCGAGATCTTCTCGATCCGGGGTTCTTTTTTTGAACCGCAACGGCGGACTGTCGGCTGACGGCTGTCGCCTGCGAATCCCGCTCGCGACAGCCGACAGCCGACAGCCTGCCGTTGAATTCCCCCTATATTCGTTCATGCCTCGCTCTGGTTTCGTCGCCATCGCCGGCAAACCCAACGCCGGCAAGTCCACGCTCCTCAATAAGCTCGTCGGGCAGAAGCTCGCCATCACCAGCGCCAAGGTGCAGTCCACCCGCGCGCGCACGCTCGGCCTCCGCACCGACGGCGACACGCAAATGGTGCTCGTCGACGCGCCGGGCCTGCTCGATCCCGAGTATCCGCTCCAGCACGCGATGCGCCGCACCGCGCTCCGCGCGATCGCCGACGCCGACGTCATCGTGTATCTCGCCGATGCGCAGCACGGGACGCCGCCCGCGCTCGAGCACGCGGCCGGACTCGATGCGCCGCCGCGCGCGCCGCGTGATCACGGTGCTCAACAAGTGCGACCGCCTCGATGCCAACGCGCGCGCCAAACTCGCCCTCGAGAACGCGGGCGCCGTGCTCGTGTCCGCGCGCACCGGCCACGGCGTAGACGATCTCATCGCGCGCATCGCCGCCGCGCTCCCCGAGGGGCCATTCCTCTATCCCGCCGATGATGCCGCGGCGCAGCCGGTGCGATTCTTCGCCGCCGAACTCGTGCGCGAGACCGCGCTCGAGCAGCTCGACGAAGAAGTGCCGTACTCCGTCGCGTGCGAGATCGAGGAGTTCCGCGAAGAGCCGAAACCGGTGTACATTCGTGCGGTGATCTACGTCGAGCGCGACAGCCAGAAGGCGATCGTCATCGGCGAGAAAGGCGCCCGCATCCGCGCGATCGGCGTGACGGCGCGCGCCAAGATCGAGACGCTCATCGACGAGAAGATCTATCTCGACCTGTGGGTGAAGGTGCTCCCGAACTGGCGGCGCGATGAGAATGCCCTGCGCCGCTTCGGCTACTCGATGCCCGAGGAGTGACGCCGTGACGCTTCCGCCGCAGCTGCTCGAACTGCTGGTCTGCCCCAAGTGCCGCGGTGCGCTCGAGTACCGCGCGTCCGAGCCATCGCTCGTGTGCCCGAACTGCCGCCTCAAGTATCCCGTGCGCGACGGCATTCCCATCATGCTGATCGACGAGGCCGCTCCGCTGTGAGTCGCTCCACCGCGAGGCGGCGCGCGTGAAGCATCTCGCGCTGGCTCCTCGTGCTCATCCCGTTCGCGATCGGCGCCGAGTGGATCGGCGGATCGCCCATCGCGGTGTTCGCCCTGAGCGCCGGCGCGATCATCCCGCTCTCGGCGCTCCTCGGCGACGCCACGGAAGAACTCGCCGGCCATGCGGGGCCGTTGGTCGGTGGCCTGCTCAACGCGTCGCTGGGGAATCTCGCCGAGTTGATCATCGGCGTGCTCGCGATCCGCGCGGGGATGCTCGATCTCGTGAAGGCGTCGATCACCGGATCGATCCTCGGTAATCTCTTGCTCGTGCTCGGGGCGGCGCAGTTCGGCGGCGGTCTGAAGTTCCAGACGCAGCGCTTCAGCCGGCAGCTCGCCGGGCTTAATACCTCGCTGCTCGTGGTGGCGGTGGTGGGTCTGGTCGTGCCGGCGCTCTTCCACCTCGCGCATCCCGACCCGTCGAACCGGCTCACGCTCACGATGTCCGAGTTCGTCGCGGCGCTGCTCGTGATCGGCTACGCGCTCTCGCTGTTGTACTCGATGGGCACGCACCGGTCGGCGTTCGGCGGCGTGGGCGAGGTGGCGGGCGGGGAGCACGCGCCCACGTGGCGTCTGCGCCGCACGATCGCGATGCTGGCCGCCGTGTCGGTGGGGCTCGCGTGGATGTCGGAATTGCTCGTGGGCGCGACGCGCGGCGCCGTGGCGGCGACGGGACTCTCGCGAGTTCTTCGTCGGCATCGTGCTCGTGCCGATCATCGGGAATGCGGCGGAGCACAGCACGGCGGTGATCATGGCGATGCGCAACCGGATGGATCTCGCGATCGGGATCGCGCTCGGATCCACGGTGCAGGTGGCGCTGCTCGTGGCGCCGCTGCTGGTGTTCACCGGACTGATCTTCCACCAGCCGATGGATCTCGCGTTCTCCGTGTTCGAAGTCGCGAGCGTGGCGCTCGCGGTGTGGATCGCCTCGGTGATCGTGCAGGACGGAGAATCGAACTGGTTGGAGGGTGCTTTTCTCCTCCTCGTCTATGCGATCCTCGGGGTTGCGTTCTACTTTTTCTAGTCGTCTATCATACACCAGCCGATTTGCAAGCCACACTTGGACTTACAGAGGCGCCTGATCGAGTGACGCCGACCGCCCCGAGGACCGCCTAGCGTGGCCCAGCCCCACGCCGTGTACTTCTCCCCGGACGCGACGACGCCACCCGAGTATCTGCGCGGGTGGTTCGAGTCGCGCGCGCTGGGCATGGTGGTCTGCCAGCGGGTGGACGACCTCATGGCCATGGCGCTCCGCGGCCGCCCGTCGGTGTGCGTCTTCGACGCGCGCACGGCGGCCGACGCCGCGCTCACCGCCTGCCGCCGTCTCAAGGGCGATCCGTATACCGGTGTCGTGCCCGGGTGGCGTGCTCGCCGCCGACGGCGGCGCCGCGCTCTGCGGCGGCCTTCCAGGCGGGTGCCGATGAAGTGCTGTTGCCCGGCCACGCCGGGCGACGAAGCGGTGCTGCGGCTCGACGTGATGCTCCGCCGCGCGGATCGCGACGTGCACGTGCATCCGTCGACGCGCCTGCCCGGCGCCCCGGAGATCGAGGCGGAGATCGGGCGGAGACTGGCGGCGGGGGAGACGTTCGCCGCATGTTACGCCGATCTCGATCACTTCAAGGAGTACAACGACCGGTACAGCTACTACGAAGGCGATCGCGTCATCCGCATCCTGGCGAAGATCCTGCACGACGTGGCGCGCGGCTATTGTCCCGAGGACGGATTCGTGGGCCACATTGGCGGCGACGATTTCATCTTCATCGTCCCGGTGCGGTCGGCGCCGGAGATCTGCCAGGAGATCGTTTCGATCTTCGATGCGCTCGTGCCGTGCCAGTATTCCGAACAGGACCGTTTGGCAGGATATTTCTTCGGGAAGGACCGGCGCGGGCAACTGCATCGGGTGCCGCTCATGACGGTGTCGATCGGCGTGGTGACGAACGAGCGCCGGGCGTTCACGCATCCGGCGCAGGTGAGCGAGCTGGCGACGGAAATGAAGAGCTACGCAAAAACGCTGCCGGGCTCGGTGTACGTGGTGGACCGGCGGCACGATCCGATCGTGGGCGCGCCGGTGGGCGCGTCCGAGCGCTGAGCTAAAGGGAGAGGGCCGAGAGACGCGATGAACGTCATTTGCCCGGAGTGCGGTTCGATCTTTCGCGTGGACCCCGCCAAGATCCCATTGGGCGGAGTGCGCGCGCGGTGCTCCGTCTGCGGCGGCGTGATCGCGATCGGCGATTCCGGCTCGAGTCTGGGCGGGAACGCGGCGGCGGCGATGAGCGGCTTCGGAGCCGGGATCCCGGCACCAGCGCCGGTGCGTCCCGCGTTCGCGCCGCTGGCTGCGGCGCCCGCGCCGGCAGCGCCACCCGCAGCGCCGCAACCGCCGCGATTCTCCGGACCGGTGCGCGCTCCCGCGCCCGCCGCGCCGCCCGCGCGCGCCGCCAATCGAGACGCCGGCGTTCATTGCGCGCCCGCAGGCGCCCGCGGCGGCAATGCCGGCCATGCCAGCGATGCCAGCCGTGCCGGCCATGCCGACGCAGGTGCGCCCCGCCGCGCCGCGTCCGATGGCGCCGCCGCCGGTCGCGCCACCGCCGGCCGCTCCGGCCCCGCCACCGGCCGCTCCCGCGGTTCCGCCGCCGTTCCGCATGAACGCGCCCGCCGCGGCGCCGCCGGCGCCTGCGGCAGCCGGCGCCCATAGCGCCGATCATGCCGGTCGCGCCCATGGCGCCGCCGGTCGCCCCGCCGCCGGCACCGCGCCGCGGCACCCGCGGCACCCGCGGCACCGCCTGCGCGCACCAGCGGACCCGCGGCGCAGCGCGCTACGGCGGCCGTGAGCGGCGCGCGCGCGCCGATCAATCCGTTCCTCGCGAACGATCCCAACCAGAAGGCCAAGCGCCTCGCCCGCGCGCTGGTGTCGGACATCGTCGCGTACTTCCCCGAGAAGCACCAGGAAGGCGTGCGCAACGGCACGCTGCGCGAACTCTTCCGCGAGGAGATCAAGAAGAGCTACGAGGAATACATGGACCAGATGGGCAAGGAGTTCGCCGACTCCACGACGCACTTCCAGGACGCGCTGAACGACGTATTGGCGCAGGGCAAGAAGGTTTTTTGATTTCTAACGTCTCAGGTCTAACGTCTAAGTCTGTAGTCATGATTATACTTCGGCTTCAACACGAGCCGTCACGCCTTGGCTTGACGGCTCGCTCCTTTTCCATGCACCTCATCGAGAGCCATGGCCGAGACGGAACGCGCGCGGCGACTGCGAAAACATGAAGAGCGGCTCGCCGAGCTAAGGGGGTATCTTTGACCTGGACGCGAAGCGGCGCGCGCTGGGCGAGCTCGAATCGCGCATGGCGTCCGACGGCTTCTGGAACGATCAGGAGCGCGCGCGCAGCGTGATCGCTGAGGCGAACGCGATCAAGGGATGGCTGGAGCCGTACGACCGGCTGACGGCGCGCGTGAAGTCCGACATCGAGATGGATGAGCTGCTCGCGGCCGAGCCCGACGAGGAAATGGCGGCGGAGCTGGAGCGCGACATCGAAGCGCTCGAAGTCGAGGTGCCCGCGCTCGAATTGCGCGCCCTCATGCAGGGTCCCGACGATCATCGCGACGCGATGCTCGAGATCAGCGCCGGCGCCGGCGGCACCGAGGCGCAGGACTGGGCCCCGATGCTCATGCGCATGTACACGCGCTGGGCCGAGCGGCGCGGATTCACAGTCGAGATCCTCGACCTGAGCGAAGGCGAAGAGGCCGGGATCAAGGGCGCGATGCTCGAGATCCACGGCGCGAACGCGTACGGCTTCCTGCGCGCCGAGGCGGGCGTGCACCGGCTCGTGCGCATCTCGCCCTTCGATTCGCAGTCGCGGCGGCACACGAGCTTCGCGTCGGTGTTCGTGTACCCGATGGTGGATGACGAGATCAACATCGAGATCTGGGACGAGGACATCCGGATGGATGTCTTCCGCGCGTCGGGCGCCGGCGGGCAGCACGTCAACAAGACGAGCTCGGCGGTGCGGCTCACGCACATCCCGAGCGGCATCGTGGTGAGCTGCCAGCAGGAGCGGTCGCAGTTCAAGAACAAGGCGACCGCGATGAAGATGCTGAAGAACCGCCTCTACCAGCGCGAGGTCGAAGTGCGGGAGAAGAAGCGGGCCGAGCTGAACGACACGAAGACGGACGTGTCCTTCGGCAGCCAGATCCGCAGCTACGTCTTCCAGCCGTACACGATGGTGAACGACCACCGCACCGAGCTGAAGATCACCGACGTGCAGAAGGTGATGGACGGCGCGATCGATCCGTTCATCGAGGCCTATCTCAAGCAGGGCGGCGCGAACCCGGTGACCAAGTGAGCGCCGACGATCTCAACTTCGTGATGAAGGCGCGGCGCGAGAAGCTCGATCAGCTCGCGGCGCGGGGGATCGCGCCATTCGCGTACCGCTTCGAGCGCTCGCACGCCGCCGCGGAGGCGGTGGCCGCCGGCGCCTCGCTCGCCGAGGGCGCGGAGGGGGCGCACGTGAGAGTGGCGGGGCGCATCATGGCGTGGCGCGGCCACGGCAAGACCTCGTTCGCGCACCTCGCCGATCCGAGCGGGCGCATCCAGCTCTACTTCCGCAAGGACGCGCTGGGCGACGACGCGTGGGCGCTCGTCGAAGCGCTCGACATCGGCGACATCATCGGCGTCGAGGGCCCGCTCTTCCGCACGCGCACCGGCGAGGTGACCGGCGCGCGTCACGGCGCTCACGCTGCTCGCGAAATCGCTGCGTCCGCTGCCGATCGGCAAGGAAGAGATGGTGGACGGCCAGCTCGTGCGGCACGCGGGGTTCGCCGATCCCGAGCAGCGCTACCGCCAGCGCTACGCCGATCTCGCGGTGCATCCCGAAGTGCGCGCGCTGTTCGTGGCGCGGTCGCGCATGGTGAGCGCGATCCGCGCATTCCTGGACGGGCGCGGATTCCTCGAGGTGGAGACGCCGGTGCTGCAGCCGCTGTACGGCGGCGCGGCGGCGCGGCCGTTCGTCACGCAGCACAACGCGCTCGACATCCCGCTCTACCTGCGCATCGCGGACGAACTGTATCTCAAGCGGCTGATCGTGGGCGGCTTCGACGCGCGTGTACGAGATCGGCCACGATTTCCGCAACGAGGGGATCGACCGCACGCACAATCCCGAGTTCACGATGCTCGAGTGGTACGAGGCGTACGCCGACTACGGCGATACGATGGCGCTCGTGGAGCGGCTGATCGTGGCCGCGGCCGATGCCATTCGCGCGCTGCCTGGCATGGCCGAGAAAGTGCCGGCGCTCACGCCGCCGTTCGCGCGCATCCAGTGGGTGCCGACGCTCAACGCCGCGCTCGGCGCCGATGCGCTCGCGATGAGCGACGCCGACCTCAAGAAGGCGGGCGAGCGCGTGGGCGTGCACAACGTCGCCACGCTGAGCCGGCCCAAGCTGCTCGACGAGATCTTCCAGGCGCTCGTGGAGAGCAAGCTCGAGGCGCCGACGTTCGTGCTCGACTATCCGATGGAACTCTCGCCGCTCGCGAAGCCGAAGCGCGGCGATCCGAAGCTCACCGAGCGGTTCGAGCTGTTCGCGCGCGGGCGGGAGCTGGCGAACGCGTTCAGCGAACTGAACGATCCGATCGACCAGCGCCGCCGGTTCGAGGCGCAGGCCAAACTGCGCGCGGCGGGCGACCTCGAAGCCGGGGGCGTGGACGAGGACTATCTGCGCGCGATGGAGTACGGCATGCCGCCGGCCGGCGGGTGCGGCATCGGCATCGACCGTCTGTTCATGTACCTCACCGGATACGCCGAGCATCCGCGACGTGATCCTCTTCCCGACGCTGCGCCCGGAATGACGCGGCTCGAGCTGGCCATCGCGTGGCGCTATCTGCGGAGCAGGGGAACGTCGCGGCTCTTCTCGTTCATCAGCGTGATCGCGATCGGCGGCGTCGTGGTGGGCGTCGCGCGCTCATCGTGATCAACGGCGTCATGACGGGCATGCAGGGCGAGTTGCGCGAGAAGATCCTGGTGGGCAGCCCGGACCTGCGCGTGCTGAGCTTCGGGGAGAATCTGCGGCTCGAGCACTGGGAGGGCGCGCTCGACACCGTGCGCGCGCAGCCAGGCGTCGTGGCGGCCGCGCCGTTCGTGCTCACGCAGGGCTTGGCCACCAGTGGCCACGACTATTTCGAAGGGCGTGTTCGTGGCGGGGATCGAGCCCGAGCTGCGCGTGCTGCAGCCGGTCACGGACATCCGGAAATACGCGGTGCAGGGCGATTTCCATTTCGCGAGCTCCGACGGCAAGACGCGCGGTGCGGTGATCGGACGCCGGCTCGCCGAGCGGCTGAACACGTATCCCGGGCGACACGATCACGCTCATCACGGCGTCAGCGAAGTTCAACGCGGCGGTGGGCGGCATCGTGCCGCGGCTCTTCCGCTTCGAAGTGACGGGCGTGTTCCGCACGGGCATGTACGAGTACGACAATGCCTACGTCTACCTGCCGCTGGATGTGGCGCAGGAGTTCGCCGGACTCGGCGGTGCCGTGACCGGCATCGAGGTGAAGGCCGCCGACCGGTGGCAGGCGCCGGTGCTCGCGGCGCAAGCTGCAGGACCGGCTCGGCTATCCGTATCGCGTGCAGGATTGGCAGGAGCAGAACTTGCAGCTCTTCCAGGCGCTCAAGCTCGAGAAGCTGGGCATGTTCGTGATCCTGCTGCTCATCGTGCTCGTGGCGGCGTTCAACATCGTGAGCACGCTCGCGATGGTGGTGAAGGACAAGACG
Organism: uncultured Gemmatimonadaceae bacterium; assembly: GCA_963732065.1. GTDB lineage: Bacteria > Gemmatimonadota > Gemmatimonadetes > Gemmatimonadales > Gemmatimonadaceae > DATKOH01. Next base: position 614,641 of record CAVSYH010000020.1, read on the forward strand.
CGCGAGATCGGGATCCTCAAGGCGATGGGGATGCGCGCGCGGAGCGTGCGCCGCCTGTTCGTGATCCAGGGGTGGTGATCGGCGTCGTCGGCACGCTGATCGGCGCGACGCTCGGCATCGCGATCGGCGACGGTGGTGGACCGGTTCAAGCTCATCAGCCTGGACCCGCAGGTATATTTCATCGACCACCTGCCGGTGCGGATCGAAGTGCTGGACGTGGTGCATGATCGTGCTGGCGAGTGTGGCGATCGCCGTGCTCGCGACGCTCTATCCGTCGGCGCAGGCGGCGCGGCTCTTCCCGGTCGAGGCGATTCGGCACGAATGAACGCGATCGAAGCGCGGGACCTCAGCGAAGTCCTTCATCGGCGGCGACGGCGGGCGCGTGCGATGTGCTCGACGGCGTCTCGCTCGACGTGCGCACCGGCGAACTCGTCGCGATCATGGGCGCGAGCGGTGCGGGGAAGAGCACGCTGCTGCATCTCCTCGGCGCGCTGGATCGGCCGACCAGCGGCACCGTGTCGCTCGCGGGCGAGCGCGGTGGCCGGCCTCAACGACGAAGCGCTCGCCGAGCTGCGCAACCGGCGCGTGGGCTTCGTGTTCCAGTTCCATCACCTGCTGCGCGAGTTCTCCGCGCTGGAGAACGTGATGATGCCGATGCTCATCGCCGGGTGGGAGACGCCGAGGGCGCGCGTGCGCGCCGACGGAGCTGCTCGATCGCGTCGGCCTGGCGTCACGCATGAGCCACCGGCCGGGCGAACTGTCGGGCGGCGAGCAGCAGCGCACCGCGGTCGCGCGCGCGCTCGTGATGGATCCGGCCGTCGTGCTCGCCGACGAACCGTCGGGCAATCTCGATCATGCGAACGCCGAGCGCCTGCACGACGAGTTCACGCGCGTGGTGCGCGATCTGGAGCTGGCGATGGTCGTGGTGACGCACAATCCCGCGCTGGCGGCGCGCGCGGACCGCGTGCTCCTGCTCGAGGACGGCAAGCTGCGCGACGCCCCGGCGCGCCGCGAGGTGATGGCCTGATGCTGTGCGACAATTGCCGTGAGCGCGACGCCGTGATCCAGGTGACGCAGGTCGACGGAGCCGCCGGTGAAGCAGCTCAACCTGTGCGAGAAGTGCGCGGCCGAGCGCGGCATCGAGACGCAGCTGTCGCCGCCGAAGCAGCCGCTCACGCGATTTCATCCTCGGCCGTGCAGCAGAAGAGCCTGCCGGCGGGCGAAGCGGACGGCGTGCGCTGCTCGTTCTGTCAGGCATCGCTGCGCGATTTCAAGAACACCGGCCGGCTCGGCTGCGCGCACTGCTACGGCGCGTTCGAGACGAACCTGCGCGACCTGCTGCGCCGCGTGCACGGGAATGCGCAAGCACCAGGGCGAAGAGCTATGTCGCCGCCGCAGCGGAACGCCGGAGCGAGGGCGGCAGCGTGCTCGCCGAGCTGCGCGACCGGCTCAAGCGCGCGATCGACAGGAGCAGTTCGAGGAGGCGGCGAAGCTGCGCGACCAGATCAAGGTGATCGAATGACGCTCGATCTGTCGCTGCTGCCCGACGGCGGCGTGAACTGGCTCGACGCGAGCGGCGAGCACGCGGACATCGTGCTGTCCTCGCGCATCCGGCTCGCGCGCAATCTGGAGGGCTTCGCGTTCCCGGCGCGCGCGCGCGAGGGCGAGCGGCTGCGCGTGCTCGCGCAGGTGCGCGAGGCGGTGACGCGCGCGCCGGCCTCGCGAACAGCCGTGCTCGTGCGCGTGGACGAACTGGCCGGCGACGACCGGCTGCTGCTGCACGAGCGGCACCTGGTGAGCACGGAACTGGCGGGGCTCGACCCGCAGCACCCCGTGCGGAGCGGCGCGGCGGTGTTCCTCGGGCGACGGCTCGAGCGTCATGGTGAACGAGGAGGATCACCTGCGGCTGCAGGCGCTGCGCTCCGGCTTCGACCTGGCGGCGCGTACGCGGCGATCCAGCGGCTGGACGCGAGCTGGGCGCGCGGGTGCCGTACGCGTTCCACCAGGAGTTCGGCTTCCTCACGTCGTGCCCGACGAACACCGGCACGGGGATGCGCGCGTCGGTGCTGATTCACCTGCCGGGGCTCGTGCTCACGAAGGAGATCGCGAAGGTGCTCAGGGACTGCAGGCAGATCGGCCTGACGTACCGCGGGCTGTACGGCGAGGGGAGCGAGGTCATCGGGAATTTCTTCCAGATCTCCAACCAGACGACGCTGGGCCGGTCGGAGGACGAGATGGTCGAGCAGCTGATGCACGTCGTGCAGACGCGTCATCGACGCGGGAGGAGGAGGCGAGACGTGTACTGTTGCGCGACGCCGGTTATATTATTGAGGACAAGCTTTGGCGCGCGTACGGAACGCTGCGGTACGCTCGCAGCCTCCCGTTCGACGAAGCGATGAATCTACCTGAGTGGCGTGCGCTTGGCCGTCGGACTGCAACTGGTCTCTGGCCTCAGTGTATATACCCTCAACAAGCTCCTGATATTCTCGCAGTCGGCGCATCTGTCGCACGAGGAGGGACGGACGCTGACCGAGAGCGAGGCGAACCTGGCGCGCGCGCGGTACGTGCGGCAGATGCTGGCGAGCGAGGCGGGTGACGAACGGGTGACCCATACTCCGGGCGCCCGTCATTGAGGGACCTATGAACGGCTACAACTTCACCGAACGGGTCCGGAAAGTGCTGGCGATGGCGCGCGAAGAAGCCGCGCGTCTCCATCACGAGTACGTCGGCACCGAGCACATCCTGCTCGGCCTGATCCGCGAGGGCGAGGGCGTCGCCGCCGCGGTGCTGCAGAACCTGAGCGTCGACCTCGACGAGATCCAGCAGAAGATCGAGGAGACGGTCAAGAAGGGGAAAGCGGCGCAGGCCACCGGCCCCGACCTGCCCGTACACGTCGCGCGCGAAGAAGGTGCTCGAGCTCGCGATGAGCGAAGCGCGCGAACTCAACCACAGCTACGTCGGCACCGAGCACCTGCTGCTCGGCCTGCTGCGCGAAGAGAAGGGGATCGCCGCGCAGGTGCTCACCGACGCCGGCGTGAACCTCGACGCCGCGCGCGCGGAGACGCTGCGCCTGCTCGGCACCGAAATGCCGGCCGCGGGCACCGCGCGCACCGACCGGCGCGCACGGCGCCGCCGCGCCGCGCCCAAGGGCGAGAAGAAGTCCAAGACGCCGGCGCTCGACCACTTCTGCCGCGATCTCACGCAGCTCGCCGCCGAGGGTCAGCTCGATCCGACGATCGGCCGCGCGAAGGAAATCGAGCGCGTGATGGAAGTGCTCACGCGCCGCAAGAAGAACAATCCGGTGCTCATCGGCGAGCCCGGCGTCGGCAAGACGGCGATCGTCGAGGGGCTGGCGCAGCTCATCGCGAACGGGCGAATGCCCGGAGTCGCTGCGCGACAACCGCGTGCTCGTCGCTCGACATGGCGGCGGTGATCGCCGGCACGAAGTATCGCGGCCAGTTCGAGGAGCGGCTCAAGGCGGTGATGAACGAGATCGCGCAGAACAAGAACATGATCCTGTTCATCGACGAACTGCACACGCTCGTCGGCGCCGGCGCGGCCGAAGGCGCGATCGACGCGAGCAACATGCTCAAGCCCGCGCTCGCGCGCGGCGAGCTGCAGTGCGTCGGCGCGTCGACGCTCAACGAGTATCGCAAGTACATCGAGAAGGATGGCGCGCTCGAGCGCCGCTTCCAGACCGTGATCGTCGAGCCGCCGTCGGTCGACGAGACGGTCGAGATCCTCAAGGGACTGCGCAAGAAGTACGAGGACCATCACCGCGTCACGATCCCCGATGCCACGCTCGTGCTCGCGGCCGAAGCTCTCCGAGCGCTACATCACCGACCGCTTCCTGCCGGACAAGGCGATCGACGTGATCGACGAGGCGGGCGCGCGCGCGCGGCTGGCCGCGCAGGTGCCGCCGCCCGAAGTCGCCGAGCTCAAGGCGAAGCTCGAGGGCGTGAACGCCGAGAAGGAAGCCGCGGTGCGCGACCAGAACTTCGAGCGCGCCGCCGCGCTGCGCGACCGCGAGCGCGAGCTGCAGGGCGAGATCCGGCAAGCAGCAGGAGGAGTGGGAGAAGCGCCGCCAGTCCTTCCGCGCCGGTGCTCGGCGAGGAGGAGATCGCGTTCATCGTGAGCCGCTGGACGGGCATTCCGGTGACGCGCCTGCAGGAGGCGGAGAGCTGCGCGCCTCATGCGCATGGAAGAGGAGATGCACGCGCAGGTCGTCGGCGCAGGACGAGGCGATCAAGGCGCTCGCGCGCTCGATCCGGCGCAGCCGCGCGGGGCTCAAGGATCCCGACGCGGCCGATCGGCTCGTTCATCTTCTCCGGCCCGACCGGCGTCGGGAAGACCGAGCTCGCGCGGGCGCTGGCGAAGTTCCTGTTCGCCGACCCGTCGGCGCTCATCCGCGTGGACATGAGCGAGTACATGGAGAAGTTCTCGGTGTCGCGCCTGATCGGCGCGCCTCCGGGATACGTCGGCTACGAGGATTCGGGCACGCTCACCAAGGCCGTGCGGCGCAAGCCGTACAGCGTGGTGCTGCTCGACGAGATCGAGAAGGCGCACCCGGATGTGTTCAACATCCTGCTGCAGGTGCTCGATGAAGGGCACCTCACGGACAACTACGGCCGCGTGATCGATTTCAAGAACACGGTCGTGATCATGACGTCGAACGTCGGCGCGAAGGACATCACGAAGGGCAAGACGCTCGGCTTCAGCTACGCCGACGACAAGCAGACGTTCGAGCAGATGCCGGAGAAGGTGAAGGAGGAGATCCAGCAGGTGTTCAACCCGGAGTTCCTGAACCGCCTCGACGACGTGATCGTGTTCCACCCGCTCTCGAAGGAGCACATCGCGCAGATCGTCGCGATCCTGCATGCGCGACGTGCAGCGGCGGCTGGCGGAGGAGGAGATCACGCTCAAGCTCACCGACGCGGCGAGCGAGTTCCTCGATCAAGCACGGCTACGACGAGAGCTTCGGCGCGCGGCCGCTCAAGCGCGCGATCCAGAAGTGCATCGAGGATCCGCTCTCCGAGAAGATCCTGGTCGCCGAGTTCGCGCGCGGCGACGAGATCGAAGTGGACGTCGCCGCCGACGGCGGCAAGCTCGAGTTCCGAGTCCTGACCCGGACTGCCTGATCCTTCCTCCGCCCTTTGACGGCGGAACGGCCGAGTGACCCCTTGGAGGGCCATTCGGCCGTTTCGCGTGTATCTTTAGAGAATGTCTCGCGTTTATTCCGTTCCACTCGCACTGCTCGCCGCTCTCGGGCCGCTCGTCGCCCATGCGCAAGCGGCCCAAGTGCCCTGTGCCATCCCCGATTCGGTCGCGTTCTCGGGCAATACCCGGGTCTCGCGCAGCATCATCGTCGCGGATGCCGGCGTGAAGCCGGGAGACACGCTCAACTATCGCGTGGTCCAGCGCGCGATCAAGAACCTGTTCGCCACCGGCCAGTTCGACGACGTGCAGGTGCACTGCGACATCAATCCGGTGACGAACAAGACGACGCTCGTCGTGCACGTGGTGGAGCGCCCGCTGCTCGCCGGCGTCACCGTGAACGGCGCGACGGTGTTCGCGAAGGGGACGCATGCGCGACAAGATCGAGGTGCCGGTGGGCCGCCCGGTGGACCCGGCGCTCGTCGCGCTCGCGATCTCACGGATCGACTCGGCGTATCGCGAGAAGGGCTACTACCTGGCCACCGTGAAGGTGGACTCGTCGATCACCGACGGACGGTTGAAGCTCACGTTCAACATCCACGAGGGCCATCGCCTCGCCATCGCGGGCATCGAGTTCGTCGGCAACAAGAAGATCACGACGGCCACGATCATGGCCTCGTTCGATACCCAGCCGGAAGGATTCTTCTTCTGGCAGAGCGGCGAGCTCGACGAGGACAAGCTCGCGACCGACATCGGCGAGCACCTCGCCAAGCTCTACAACGACCGCGGCTACATCGATTTCCAGGTGCTGAACGACACCGTGATCGTGGACCCGGTGTCCGGCAAGGGGATCATCCGCATCACGCTGCACGAGGGCCCCAAGTACCTGGTGGGCACCTTCGAGATCATCGGGAACCGCCATTTCTCCACCGAGGAGCTGATGGCGTACTACCCGTTCACCGGCCAGGGCCCGTCGCTCACCGCGCGCGTGCTCAGCGTCGTGAAGGGCGAACTCCCCGACCCGCACGCGTTCAACTCGGGTCGTGGAATGACGCCACCGATCGAGTCCGATCGCTGTACAGCAACGAAGGGTACATCTACGCGCAGATCCGCGCCGTCATCGACCGCGTCACGAAGAGCGACTCGCTGCCACGTCGTGAACCTGCGCTGGGAGATCGACGAGAGGATCCCCGCCACGATCAATCGCATCGACATCGCCGGCAACGACTACACGAACGAAGGCTGCATCCGCGAGCAGCTCGTGATCCTGCCGGGCGACGTCTTCAACCAGGACCGCCTGCTGCGCAGCTACCAGAACATCCAGAACATGGGCTTCTTCGAGTCGCCGCTGCCGCCGCCCGACACGCGTCCGGCGAACGAGCAGGGCGACGTGGACATCATCTTCCACGTGAAGGAGAAGAGGACGGGCACGATCAATTTCGGCGCGTCGGTGGGCCAGGGCACGGGCGTCGGCGGATTCATCGGACTCGACCAGCCCAACCTGTTCGGCTCCTGCAAGAAGGGCACGCTCCAGTGGCAGTTCGGGCGTTACAACAACGACTTCCAGCTCACGTACACCGATCCGTCGTTCCAGCACACGCGCATCTCGGCATCGGTCGCCGCCTACCACACGCGCACGCAGTACATCGTCGCCGACCTCGGCAACAGCGTGCGCACCGGTGGGTCGTTCCAGCTCGGTTTCCCGGTGGCGAACTCGCCGTTCACGCGCTTCTTCCTGTCCTACGGCGCCGAAGCCGTGCAGTTCACGGGCGGCGTGGCCACGCGCGACACCGCGATCAACCAGAACGTGAACTTCCGCTCGACGCTCGGGTTCACGCTCACGCACGACAATCGCGTGGACATGCCGTTCCCGTCGGGCGGCTCGATGCGGACCGTCTCGCTGCAACTGAACGGCGGCCCGCTCGGCGGCACCGCCGACTTCCAGCGCATCACGGCGCAGGTGAGCAGCTACAATACCCTCGCGACGATCGGCGGCGGCACGCCCACGTCGCAGCCGATGAAGGTGGTGCTCGGACTCACCGGACGCACCGGCTTCGTGTTCGGGAACACCGGATCGTTCTTCTATTCGCAGCTCTTCACGATGGGCGGCACGCAGTACGGCGAGATGCTGCGCGGCTATCCGTCCTTCTCGATCACGCCGCACGGCTACGCGCCGAACAGCGCGCAGACGGCGCAGATCCAGTCGTTCGGCAATGCGTTCTTCTCGATGACGGCGGAACTCGGCATGCGCTGGAGTTCGATGGTGTACAGCGATGTCTTCTTCGATGCCGGTAACGTGTACGCCAACGCCCGCGATTTCGATCCGACCCGCTTGTTCCGCGGCGCGGGCGTGGGCATTTCGATCGTCACGCCGCTCGGACCGCTCGGGCTGGACTACGGATACGGCTTCGACCGGGTACGCACCGCAGTGGCAATTGCACTTCCGGCTCGGCAATATCATCCAATAACCTTTCGGGGATCCTCATGACCATTCTCTATCGGACCGCAGTCGGCGTCTCGGCGCTCGTGCTGCTCACCGTGGCCGGCGCGGGCGCGCAGTCGGCGACGAAGATCGGCTACGTCAACTCGCAGCGCATCCTGCCCGTGGCGCCCGGCTTCGCCGACGCGCAACAGGCGATCGACATGGAGACCGAGGGCGTCAAGGCGACGGAGCAGAAGATGAGCGACTCGCTCAGCGCCATGGTGCAGGACTATACCAAGGTGCAGGCGACGCTCACGCCGGCGCAGCGCACACAGCGCGAGGCGGCACTCAAGGCCAAGCAGCAGGAGTACCAGCAGCGCGCGCAGCAGATGGAAGCCAAGGTGACGCAGCGGCAGGCGCAGCTCGTGCAGCCGATCATGGACCAGATCCGTGGCGTGATCGACGGCCTGCGCGCCGAGGGCGGCTACGCGGTGATCCTCGACGCGGGGAGCCAGAGCGGCGTCGTGGTGTCGGTGGATACGACGCTCGACCTCACGGACAAGGTGATCGCGCGCCTCGCGGCGCTCGGTCCGGCGAAGCCCTCCACGGCGACCAAGCCGGGTGCCGTGAAGCCGGGCGCGCCGGCGCCGGCGGCGACGACCAAGCCGACGGGCATCAGCCGGCCGCCAACACCGCCGCGAGGCCGTTGACGGCACCGGCACCGAGCACCGGCGGCCTTCGGGCCGCCGGTGACGCATCGCCGTCGCTCACCGCGGCGGAGATCGCGCAGCGAGTGGGCGGCACGCTGCGCGGCGACGGCGCCATCGTCGTCCGCGCGGTCGCGCCGCTGCGCCGCGCCGACGGCGGGCGAACTGAGTTTCCTCGGCAGCGCGTCGTACGTGGAAGAATTCAAGATGTCCGCAGCCGGCGTCGTGCTCGTCTCGCCGGAGCTGGCGGCGTCGGCGGGCCCGTCCTGCCGCATCGTGGTGGACCGTCCGCACGAGGCCATGCTCAAGGTGCTCCCCGCGCTCTACGGCGCGCCGACGGCGCCGCCGGGAGTGCATCCGACCGCGATCATCGGACGCGGCGCGCGGCTCGGCCGCGAGATCTCCGTGGGTCCGTACTCCGTGATCGGCGACGGCGCCGAGCTCGGCGACCGCGTCGTGATCGGTGCGCACTGCGATGTCGGCCGCGGCGTTCGCGTCGGCGACGACAGTCATCTCGGTATCATCGGTGACGCTCTATCCGGGCACGACCGTCGGCCAGCGCGTGCGCGCTGCACGCCGGCGTGCGGCGTGGGCAGCGATGGATTCGGCTACGTGTATGCGGGCGGCGCGCACCAGAAGATCCCGCACGTCGGGCGCTGCCTGATCGAGGACGACGTCGAGATCGGCGCGAACAGCGCGATCGATCGCGGCAGCATCGACGACACCGTGATCGGCGCCGGCACGAAGATCGACAACCTCGTGCACATCGCGCACAACGTGCGGCTCGGCGCGGCTCTGCCTGATCGCGGCGCAGGTGGGGATCTCCGGCTCCACCGTCGTGGGCGACGGCGCGGTGCTCGGCGGTCAGGTGGGCGTCGGCGGGCATCTCACGATCGGCTCGCAGGCGAAGATCGCGGGGCAGGCCGGTGTCTCGAGCGACGTGCCGCCGGGCGAGACGTGGTCGGGCACGCTCGCGCGCCCGCATCGCGAGACGCTCGTGGCGCAGGCGGCGCTCGGCCGGCTCGCGCGCATGGTGAAGGAACTCGAGCGGCTCGCGGGCCGCCGGCCATCGTGAGCGCTGCCGCGCGCCGCCGCACCATTGCGGGCAGCGCGACGCTCGAAGGGATCGGACTGCATCTGGGCCAGCAGTGCCGCCTGACGTTCAAACCCGGCGCGGCGGGGCGGGGCATCATCTTCCGCCGCGTGGATCTCGAGGGCGCGCCCGAGGTGCCGGCGCGCATCGACCAGGCCGTGCAGGTCGAGCGCCGCACGCAGATCGGCGACGGCGATCGCGCGCTGCACACCGTGGAGCACGTGCTCGCCGCCGTGGCCGCGCACGAGATCGACGATGTGCTCATCGAAATGGATGCGCTCGGAGCCGCCGATACTCGACGGGAGCGCGCGCCCGTTCTTCGACGCGCTCGCGGCCGCGGGGATTGCCGAGGGCGATGGCAAGGTGCAGTATCTTCGCGTGCGGTCGCCGGTGGTGGTACCGATGGCGAGTCGCGGTACGAGGCGCATCCCGCGGACGAATTTCTCGCTCGACGTGACGATCGAATTCCCGCATCCGCTCATCGGGCGGCAGGAGTTCTCCCTCGAAGTCACCGAAGGGAATTTCGCGCCGAGAGCTCGCGGCGGCGCGCACGTTCGGCTTCGTGCACGAGGTCGAGGCGCTGCGCGGGATGGGACTGATCCAGGGCGCGTCCACGCAGAACGCGGTGGTGCTCGACGACGCGGGACCGGTGGAGACGACGCTGCGCTGGGCGGACGAGTTCGTGCGGCACAAGGCGATGGATTGCGTGGGCGATCTCGCGCTGGCGGGCATGCGCGTGCGCGCGCGCGTCGTCGCGCATAAGCCGAGCCATCGCGGCACGGTGGCGCTGGTGCGCGAGCTGGTGAACCTCGCCGCAAAGGAGACGAGGATGCTCGGCATCGAAGAGATCATGAAAGTGCTGCCCCACCGCTATCCGTTCCTGCTCGTCGACCGGATCCTCGAGCTGGAAGCGAAGCACGTCGTGGGCATCAAGAACGTGACGATCAACGAGCCCTTCTTCCAGGGGCATTTCCCGGGGCATCCGATCATGCCGGGCGTGCTGATCATCGAGGCGATGGCGCAGGTGGGCGGCGTGCTGCTCATGGGCACCGTGGACGATCCGCAGAGCAAGGTGGTGTACTTCATGTCGCTCGACAACGTGAAGTTCCGCCGGCCGGTGAAGCCGGGCGACCAGCTGCGGTTCGAGGTGGAATTGCTGCAGATCCGCGCCCGGATCGCGCGCGTGCACGGGGTCGCGAAGGTGGAGGGCGAGATCGTGTGCGAGGCCGACATGAGCGCGATGGTGATGGACCGATGAAGTCGAACATCCACCCGACCGCGATCGTCGACAAGAACGCGCAACTGGCCGACGGGGTGGAGGTCGGTGCGTTCGCGATCATCGGGCCGCACTGCGTCGTGGGCGAGGGGTGCGTGATCGCGCCGCGCGCGACGCTCGAGCGAAAACGTGACGCTGGGCGCCAACGTGAAGGTGGGCTCGAGTTCGATCCTCGGCGGGGATCCGCAGGATCTCAAGTACAAGGGCGAGGCGACCACCGTCGAGATCGGCGAGAACACCGTGATCCGCGAGTTCGCGACGATCAATCGCGGGACCACCGAGAGCTTGAAGACCACCGTCGGCAAGAACTGCTTCATCATGACGTACGTGCATCTCGCGCACGACTGCCACGTGGGCGACAACGTGATCATCTCCAACGGCAGCCAGTTCGCCGGGCATGTGACGATCGAGGAGCGCTGCATCATCTCGGGGCTCGTGGCCGTGCACCAGTTCGTGAAGATCGGCGCGTACAGTTTCATCGGCGGCCATGTCGCGCGTGCCGAAGGACGTGCCGCCGTACCTCAAGGCGGTCGGCAACCCGATCAAGCTCTACGGGCTGAACAGCGTGGGGCTGCAGCGGAACAACTTCAGCCCCGACGTCGTGCACGAGCTCAAGCGCGCGTACCGGCTGTTCTTCCGCTCGGAGCTGAACGTGACGCAGGCGATGGAGCGCGCCGAGCACGAGCTGCAGCTGTTCCCGGAGGTGAAGCATTTCCTCGAGTTCGTCGGCGCGAGCGGACGTGGAGTGGTGATGTGAGCGGGAAGCTGAAAGTCGGCGTCATCGGAGCGGGCGGGCTCGGCTACCACCACGTGCGGCTGTTCCGCGACATCAAGGGCGCGGAGCTCGTCGGATTCCACGACGCGCGCGCCGAACGGTCGGCCCAGGTAGCGAAGGAGCTCGGGGTGCGTGCCTTCGATTCGCTCGACGCGCTGATCGCGGCGTCCGACGCGGTGACGGTGGTCGTGCCCACGCCGGCGCATCACGCGGTGACGATGCGCGCACTCGCAGCGGGCAAGCACGTGCTCATCGAGAAGCCGATCGCCGCGACGATCGAGGAAGCGGATGAGATGCTCGCCGCCGCGAAGAACGCGGGCGTGATCGTGCAGATCGGCCACGTCGAGCGGTTCAATCGCGCGGTGCGCGCCGCGCTCCCGTACGTGGACCACCCGGGCTTCGTCGAGATCAACCGGCTCGCGCCGTTCAATCCGCGCGGCGCCGACGTGCCGGTCGTGCTCGATCTCATGATCCACGACATCGATCTCGTGCACACGGTCGTGGGATCCAAGGTGACCGATCTCTCCGCGGCGGGGATCCCCGTGATCACGACCGAGGTGGACATCGCGAACGCGCGCCTCACCTTCGAGAGCGGCGCCGTGGCGAACATCACGGCGAGCCGCGTCTCGCGCGACCGGTTCCGGAAACTCCGCATCTTCCAGCGCAGCGGATACATCTCGCTCGATCTCGGCGACGGCGATGGCGAGTTCTACCGGCATCAAGGGCGGGCTCGACATGGCGACGCTCAAGGAAGCGCCGCGCAAGCTCGAGGAGTTCATGGAGCGCATCGTGCTCAAGGCGCCCGACGGCGAGCCGCTCAAGCTCGAGCTCGAGAGTTTCGTCGCGGCGGTGCGCGGGGAACAGAAGGTGGCGGTGAGCGGCGAAGAGGGACGCGACGCGCTCGCCGTGGCGCTGCGCATCGTGAAGGAGATCGAGCGCGGCTTGCCGCGTTGGCTCGCGCCGCCGGCCCCCAGCCGTGCGTGAGGTGCTGTTCGTCGCCGGTGAGCCGTCCGGCGACCTGCACGGCGCCGGCGTGGCCGCCGAACTGCGCCGCCGCGCTCCCGATCTGCCGCTCGGCGGCATCGGCGGCGCGCGCATGGAGGCCGCCGGCGTCGCGCTCATCGAGCACACCGACCGTCTCGCGGTGATGGGCTTCCTCGAAGTGCTCGCGCACATCCCGAAGCACTGGAAGCTGCTCGCGGAGATCAAGGCCAAGCTGCGCTCCGGGAGGATCGGTCTCGTGATCCTGCTCGACTATCCCGGGTTCAACATGAAAGTGGCCGCGGCCGCAAGAGCGGCGGGCGTGCCCGTGCTCTACTACATCACGCCGCAGGTCTGGGCGTGGGGCGCGAAGCGCCTCACGGAGTTGTCGTTCACGATCACGCGTGCCGCGTGCATTCTGCCGTTCGAAGAGGAGATGCTGCGCAAGGCGGGCATCGACGCGACGTTCGTGGGCCATCCGCTGCTCGATCGCGCATCGGCGCTGCCGAGCCGCGACGAGGCGCGCCGGACGCTCGGGCTCGAGGGAGACGCGCCGGTGCTCGCGCTCTTCCCGGGGAGCCGCAAGAGCGAGATCGCGCGTCACCTCGGCATCTTCGTCGCGACGGCGCAGGAACTCCAGCGCCGCACGCCGGGATTGCGCGTGATCGTGAGCGTCGCGCCCGGGATCACGCTGCCGGAGGCCGAGTGTCCCTTCCAGCAGGTGCACGCGAGCTCGTTCACCGTGTGGCGCGCGGCCGACGCGGCGCTGTCGAAGAGTGGCACGTCGACGCTCGAGGCGGCGGTGGCCGGATGTCCGCTCGTCGTCGCGTACAAGACGAGCGCCGTGACGTACGCGATCGCGCGGCGCGTCGTGTTCATCCCGCTCATCGGGTTGGTGAACGTCGTCGCCGGCCGGCAGGTGGCCCCGGAGTTCGTGCAGCACGACGCGCAGCCGAACGCGATGGCGAACGCGCTGGTGCCGCTGCTCGATCGCACGAGCGGAGAACGCGCGGCCATGGTGCGCGGACTGGACGAAGTACGCGCGAAGCTCGGCACGCCGGGCGCGGCGGCGCGCGTCGCGACCATCGCGCTCGAGATGGTCCTGCCGTGAGCGAAGAGACCGATGCGCGCCGAGCGCGGCGTGCTCGGCGGGACCGCTGGGTCGCGCGACTGGGTGCCGTGCTCCTGCGACTGCTCGCGACCACGTGGCGCCTGCGGTACGTGAATCGCGCGCCGGCGCTCGAACTCACGGCGCGCGGGCGCTCATTCATCTACGCGTTCTGGCACGGGGAGCAGCTGAGCCTGCTGTGGGCGTTCCGCAAGACGGGCACCGCGATCCTGATCAGCGAGCACGGGGACGGCGAGATCGTGGCACGCGCCGCGATCTCACTCGGGTACAATACCGTGCGCGGCTCGTCGTCGCGCGGCGCCGACCGCGCGCTGCTGCAACTCAGCCGCGAGCTGGAGTCGGGGCGCGACATCGCCGTCACGCCCGATGGCCCGCGGGGGCCTCGCCACAGCTTCGCGCCGGGCGCGCTCATTGCGGCGCACCGCGCGGGCGCGCCGCTCGTCCCGCTGCGGTCCTTCGCGAGCCGTGCGTGGCGTCTCAAGAGCTGGGATCAGTTCGAGATCCCCAAGCCCTTCGCGCGTGTCACGGTCGTGATGGGCGATCCGGTGTACGTGGAAGCACCGAGTGCGCGCGACGCGGCCGCACAGACCGACCACTTCGCCGCGCTCATCTCCTCACTCGAGCTGCCGTCGAATGGCTGAGCCGGGGATGAGCGGGCGGATCTGGTACGGCGAATCGCTCGGAGACCGCGTTGCGCGTCTCGCGCTCTCGCCCTTCGCGGCGTTGTACGCGCTCGGCGCCGCGGGACGATCGGCGCTCTATGACGCGGGCATTCTCACGGCGCACGCAAGCGCGATCCCCGCCGTGAGCGTCGGGAACCTCACCGTGGGCGGCACGGGGAAGACGCCGTTCGCCGCGTGGCTCGCCGCGCAAATCCGCTCGCGCGGCGCGCGCCCGGCCATCGTACTGCGTGGTTACGGCGACGATGAACCGTTGGTGCATCGACTCTTGAATCCCGCCGTTCCGGTGATCGTCACCGCCGATCGAGTGGCCGGGATCGTGAGCGCCACGGCGGCAGGGGCCGATATCGTGGTGCTGGACGATGCGTTCCAGCATCGGCGCGCCGCGCGTGCCGCGGACGTCGTGCTCGTGAGCGCCGACCGGTGGCCGGATCGCCCACGGATGCTGCCCGCGGGTCCGTTCCGCGAACCGCTCTCCGCACTCCGGCGTTCGACGCTGGTGGTCATCACCGCCAAGGCCGCGGGAGCCGACGCCATCGCGCGAGTGCGGTCGGTGGTGCGCGCTTCCGCGCCGGGCATTCCGGTCGCTGTAGCGCGTCTCGCACTCGCGGAAGTGCGCGGACCTGACGGGAGCGCAGCGAAGCCGCTCGCCTCCCTGCGTGCGACCAATGTGCGCGCGATCTCGGCCGTCGGTGACCCCGGCGCGTTCCGCGCGCAGCTCGAATCGGCCGGCGCGGTGGTGCGTGCGATCGAATTCCCGGACCATCACGCGTTCACGTCGGAGGAAGCCGGCGGCATCGCGGCCGCGCTCGCGTCCGGCGAGACCCCCGTGTGCACGCTCAAGGACTACGTGAAGCTCGCGGCGCTCTGGCCTCGCCAAGCGACGCCGTTGTGGTATGTTTCACAGCGATTGACCATGGAGGAGAACGCCGGCGCGATCGATGCGCTCGTCGAAACACTCCTCCGAGCCCGCTTGACCCCCTCTGACACCAGGGCCGCCGGCCCGACCTCTTCCTCGCGATCATGACCGACCTGCGACGCCCCACCTCCGAATTCGTACGCCCCGACAAGGACCGGTTCCTCGGTGAGATCAATCCGTACGAGGAGATGCTTTCGCGGCTCCGCCGCGCCGCGGACCTGCTCAAGCTCGAGGACGGGCTCTTCAAGGTGTTGAGCAATTGCGAGAAGCAGATCACGGTGTCGCTTGCCGGTGGTGATGGACGACAACAGCGTCGAGGTGTTCACCGGCTACCGCGTGCTCCACAACACGTCGCGCGGACCCGCGAAGGGCGGCATCCGCTTCGACATGCAGGTGAACATCGACGAAGTGAAGGCGCTCGCCGCGTGGATGACCTGGAAGTGCGCCGTCGTGAACATTCCGTTCGGCGGCGCCAAGGGCGGCGTGATCTGCGATCCGCTCAAGATGAGCCTCGGCGAACTCGAGCGCCTCACGCGCCGCTACACGGCCGGCATCATCGCGACGCTCGGCCCCGACTCCGACGTGCCCGCGCCCGACGTGAACACGAACGAGCGCGTCATGGCGTGGGTGATGGACACCTACTCCATGCACGTGGGCCACACGGTCACCGCGGTCGTCACCGGCAAGCCGGTGGAAATGGGCGGCTCGCTCGGCCGGCGCGAGGCGACCGGGCGCGGCTGCATGTTCGTCACGAAGCAGGCGCTCGCGCACTTGGGGATGCCGGTGAAGGGCACGACCGTCGCGGTGCAGGGATTCGGCAACGTCGGCTCGGTCACCGCCGACCTGCTGCAGCGCGAAGGATGTACGATCATCGCGATCGGCGACCGCTCGGGCGCACACCACGATCCGAAGGGCATCGATGTGGAGGCCGCGATCAAGCACTACGCCGAGCACAAGTCGCTCGACACGTTCAAGGCGGGCAAGCGGATCACCAACGACGAACTGCTCACGCTCGGTGTGGACGTGCTCGTCCCCGCCGCGCTCGAGAACGTGATCACCGGCGAGAACGCGAAGAACATCCAGGCGAAGATCATCTGCGAGGGCGCCAACGGCCCCACGACGTCCGACGCCGAGGAGATCCTCGACCAGAAGGGCGTGTTCGTGATCCCGGACATTCTCGCGAACGCGGGCGGCGTGACCGTCTCGTATTTCGAGTGGGTGCAGGACCGCGGCGGCTACTTCTGGGATGAGGAGACGGTGAACCGCCGCCTCGAGACGATCATGGTGCACAGCTTCGGCGACGTGCTGGCGCTCTCCAAGGAGCACAAGGTGAACATGCGGACGGCCGCGTACATGCTCGCGGTGTCGCGCGTGGCGAACGTGCACCGGCTCCGCGGCATCTTCGCGTGACGGCAGTGGTGGCCGGTGGATGAAGGTGCTCGTCGCGTCGGTGGGAGCACCGCGCGACGCGGCGCTCGCGTCGGCGATCCACGACTACGAGACTCGAGCGGCCCGCTACTGGCCGCTCGAAGTGCGCGAGGCGCGGGCGGAGCCGGGTCGCGGCGCGTCGCCGGCGGCGATCAGCGCCAAGGAGGGCGAGCGGCTGCTCGCGCTCGTGCCGGCCGGCGCGCTCGTGGTGGCGTGCGATGCCGGCGGCCGCACGATGACGTCGGAGGAATTCGCGGCGTGGCTGCAGCGCGAGCGGGAGACGGCGGCGCACGATGTCGCGTTCGTCATCGGCGGCGCGTTCGGGCTCTCCGAGTCGGTGAAGAAAGCGGCGCGCCGAACCCTGTCGCTCGCGCCGTGGACGTTGCCGCACGAGCTGGCGCGTCTCGTGCTCGCCGAGCAGTTGTATCGCGCGGGCACGATCCGGCGCGGCGAGCCGTACCACAAATGATCCGTATGACGCGGAGTGCCTCGTGAGCGAGCCACGCGTAGTCGTCGCGTCCGCTCGGCGCCTCGCGCCTCGCCGCCGCCGCGATGGACGGCGCGCTCGATGACTCGTGGTTCCCGCCGGCGCCCGCCGATGCCGCCATGCCTGGACCGCGCTCGCCGAATCGCGGCGCGCGGCGTTCGCCGCGCAGGATTGGCACGCCGCGCTCGCACCGGCGTTCGGCGCGTCCGGGCTCGCGGCCGAGCGTCTCGCGCGGAGTGCGGGCGGACGCGGGATCGTCGTGACCACGGGGCAGCAGCCGGGACTCTTCGGCGGCCCGATGTACACGTGGAGCAAGGCGCTCAGCACGCTCGCGCTGGCCGATGCGCTCGAGCGCGCGACGAATATCCCGGTGGCGCCGGTGTTCTGGGCGGCCACGTACGACTCCGATCTCGCCGAAGCGTCCGTCACCTATGTGGCGCGCGATGGCGACGTGGAGCGCCTCGCGATGGCGCCGCCCGCCGTGACCGACCGCCGCATGTACGACACGCCGCTCGGCGATGTGCGACTCCTGGCGGCGATGCTCGAGCGCGCGTCCGGCGCGGCGGTGGACCGGACCGTGCTCGATGCCGTGCGCAAGGCGTACGATCCGTCGCACACGATCGGCAGCGCGTTCGTCGCGCTGCTCCGCGGCGTGCTCGAGCCGCTCGGCATCGCCGTGCTCGACGCGGGGCACCCGGCCGTCACCGCGGCGGGGCGCCCGTGCGCGAGCGCGGCGCTCGCGGCCGCGCCCGCGATCGACGCGGCGCTGCGCGCGCGCGAAGGAGAGCTGCGCGCGGCGGGGTTCGAGCCCAAGGTCCCGATGGTGAAGGGACTTGTCGCTCGTGTTCGCCGTGCGCGACGGCGTGCGGCGGCGGATCCCGATCGCCGAAGCGGCGGCGGCCTCGGGCGACCTCGAGGCCAACGTGCTGCTCCGTCCGGTCGTGGAGCAGGCGATCCTGCCCACCGCCGCGTACGTCGCCGGTCCCGGCGAGATCGCGTATTTCGCGCAGGTGAGCGCGGTCGCGCGCGCGCTGAAGTCGCCGCCGGTGATCGCGGTGCCGCGCTGGGCGGGCATGATCATCGAGCCGCACGTGACGCGCATCCTCGCGCGCCACGCGCTCTCGCCCGACGAACTCCACGATCCGCACGCGACCGACTCGCGCCTCGCGCGGCGCCAGATGCCCGCGGCGGTGGAGGCCGCGCTCGCGAACTATCGCGCGTCGCTCGACAGCGCGAACACGGCGCTCGCCGAAGCGGTGCACAGCGAGCGCACGCCGCTCACGCCCGATCCCGTGCTCGAGGGCGCGCGCCGATCCATCGCGCACCGGCTCGACCGGCTCGAGCGCCGGCTCGTTGCCGCGGTGAAGCACCGCGAGCGCGACCTCATGCACGATCTCGCGGTCGCCCGCGCGTCGCTCTTCCCGCTCGGGCACGCGCAGGAGCGCGAGTTGAACTTCATCCCGTTCCTCGCGCGCCACGGCGCGCCGCTCCTCGGCGCGATGCGCGACGCCGCCGAAGTGCACGCGACCGCGCTCGTGGCGCCGCGCGCGGCTCCGGCGAACAGGACGTGACCGCGGCCGGCGCGCCGCGCGAGGAACAGACGGGCCGCGGCGCGGTGCACGTCGGGGCGGGGATCCTCGCCAGCCGGATCTTCGGACTCATCCGCCAGCGCGCGCTCGCGCACTATCTCGGACTCTCGTTCGCGGCGGACGCCTTCAACGCCGCGTTCCGCATTCCGAATTTCCTGCAGAATCTGTTCGGCGAAGGCGTGCTCTCGGCGTCGTTCATCCCGGTGTACGCGCGGCTGCTCGCGGAGGGCGACGAGGACGAAGCGACGCGCACCGCCGGCGCGATCGGCACGCTGCTCGCGCTCACCACGGCGGTGCTCGTGCTCGTCGGGCGTGCTCGCGACGCCGCTGCTGATCGGTCTCATCGCGCCGGGCTTCACGGGCGACAAGCGCGATCTCACGATCGTGCTCGTGCAGATCCTGTTCCCGGGCGCGGGCCTGCTCGTGATCTCCGCGTGGTGCCTCGGCATCCTGAACAGCCACCGGAAGTTCCTGCTCTCGTACAGCGCACCGATCGTGTGGAATCTGGCGATCATCGTCGCGCTCGTTCTCGAAGGCGGCACGCGACGGGCCCGGCGGCGCTCGCCGTGGCCGCCGCCGGCGCCTCGGTGGTCGGGCAGCGCGCTGCAGCTCGTCGTGCAGCTGCCCACGGTGTTCCGTCTCGTGCCGCGGATCGCGCCGTCGCTCGGCCGCGGCTCGGAGCACGTGCGCACGGTGATCCGGAATTTCGTGCCGGTGTTCGTCGGGCGCGGCGTGGTGCAGATCAGCGCGTACGTGGACACGATGATCGCGAGCTTCCTGCCGGGCGGCGCGGTGGCGGCGCTCGCGAGCGCGCAGGTGCTCTACACGCTGCCGGTGAGCCTGTTCGGCATGGCGGTCTCGGCGGCCGAGCTGCCGGCGATGTCGAGCGTCGCGGGCGAGCGCGACGAGATCGCGGCCGCGCTCCGCACGCGGCTCGAGCGTGGGCTGCGGCGCATCGCGTTCTTCGTCCTGCCGTCCGGCATCGCGTTCATCGCGCTCGGCGACATCGTGGCGGGCGCGCTCTTCCAGACCGGCCGGTTCACCCACGCCGACACGATGTACGTGTGGGGGATCCTCGCCGGCTCGGCGGTGGGACTGCTCGCGTCCACGCTGGGCCGGCTGTACGCTCGGCGTATTACGCGCTGCGCGACACGCGTACGCCGCTCCGGTTCGCGACGGTTCGCGTCGTGCTCACGGTGGTGCTGGGGCTGCTGTTCGCGTTCCCCCTCCCGAGGCTGCTCGGCATCGACGCCTCGTGGGGCGCCGCCGGCCTCACCGCGTCGGCGGGCATCGCCGGATGGGTGGAGTTCGCGCTGCTTGCGCCGCGGACTGAACGCACGCATCGGCCGCACCGGACTGCCCATGCGGTTCACGCTCCAGCTCGAACTCGCCGCCGCCGCCGGCGCCGCCGTCGCGTGGGCGTCAAGCTCGCCTCGAACGTGCATCAGCCCGTGCTGCTCGCCGTCATCACGCTCGTCCCGTACGGCGCGGTGTACCTCGGCATCGC
Source organism: uncultured Gemmatimonadaceae bacterium (assembly GCA_963732065.1). Taxonomy (GTDB): domain Bacteria; phylum Gemmatimonadota; class Gemmatimonadetes; order Gemmatimonadales; family Gemmatimonadaceae; genus DATKOH01. The sequence continues at coordinate 634,788 of CAVSYH010000020.1, forward strand.
GACTGGCGATGGCGGTGCCCGAGGCGCGCGACGTCCTCGCGCGCGTGACGCGGCGCCGGTAGCGGCCGCCGCCCTTTTCGCGGGCGTTATCTTTCGAGCAATGCCCCGGCAACCGCTCGCGGCGCTCGCCGCCAAGATCGCCACGCTCCCCGAATCGCCCGGCGTGTATCTCTGGAAGGACGCGGAGGGACGGTGCTGTACGTCGGGAAGGCGAAGAGGCTGCGCTCGCGCGTGCGCAGCTATCTCGCCGGCGAGGCGCTCGAGAACAACAAGACGCACATGATGATGCGCCAGGCGGTGGACATCGAGACGATCGTCGTGCCGACCGAGACGCACGCGCTGATCCTCGAATAGAATCTCATCAAGGAGCACCGTCCGCGCTTCAACATCCTGCTGCGCGACGACAAGACGTATCCGTACATCAAGGTCACGGTGCAGGAGCCGTTTCCGCGCGTGTTCGTCACGCGCCGCCTGCTCGACGACGGCGCGCGCTACTTCGGCCCGTACACCGATGTCGGCGCGATGCGGCGCGCGCTGAATCTCGTGAAGCGCATCTTCACGGTGCGCTCGTGCACCTAGGACATGCCGAACGAGATGCCGGAGCGCGCGTGCCTCGATTACTACATCAAGCGCTGCAAGGCGCCGTGCATCTTCGTGCAGACGCAGGCCGACTACCGCGCGATGATCGACGAGGTGCTGGTCTTCCTCGACGGCCGCGCGGGTGAAGTCGTGCGCCGCGTGCGCGACGCATGGACGCCGCCGCGGCGGCGCTGGATTACGAGCGCGCCGGCGAACTGCGCGACATGCTCGCCGCGCTCGAGCAGATGGAGGAGCCGACGGTCATGGTGGAGGTGGAGGGCGGCGACCGCGACGTGGTCGGCTACGCGCGCGACGGCGACGAGGCGTGCGTGGTGATGCTGCGCATCCGCGGCGGCAAGCTGCTCGCGCGCGAGCATCGGTTCCTGGAGAACATCGAGGGCGAGCCGGACGCGACGGTGCTCGCGGCGTACCTCGTCGCGCGCCTATATCCCGCTGGCCGACGCGGCGACGAGTTGATCACGCCGTTCGAGTTCGAGGACCGCGCCGCGCTCGAGGAGGCGCTCCGGGCAACACGGTGCGCATCCCGCAGCGCGGCTCGCGCCGCGAGCTGATGGATCTCGCCGAGCAGAACGCGCGGCACCTGCTGGAAGAATTCCGGCTCGCCGGCCTCGAGGCCGACGAGCGCGCCGCCGATCCCGTGTACGAGCTGCAGCGCGAACTCGGGCTCTCCAAAGTTCCGCGCGGCCTCGTCTGCTTCGACATCTCCACGGCGCAGGGCACCGACAACGTCGCCTCGATCGTCTGGTTCGAGAACGGCCGGCCGAAGCGCGCCGAGTACCGCAAGCTGAAGATCCAGACCGTGGAAGGCACCGACGACTTCGCTTCGATGCGGGAAGTGGTGACGCGCTATTTCCGGCGCCGCGTCGACGAGAAGAAGCCGCTCCCCGATCTCGTGGTCGTCGACGGCGGCAAGGGCCAGCTCGGCGTCGCGCGCGAGGCGCTCGACGCGCTCGGCCTCGCAGAGAATGGCGCTCGCGAGCCTCGCCAAGCGCGAAGAGGAGATCTTCGTGCCGGGCAAGCCGGAGCCGATGCGCCTCGCCGCGGCGGTCTCCCGCGCTCCGGCTGCTGCAGCAGGCGCGCGACGAAGCGCACCGCACCGCCGTCACGTACAATCGCAAGCGGCGCACGATGCGCACGGTGACGTCGGAGCTGCTGAAAATTCCGGGCGTCGGACCCGTGAAACGCCGCGCGCTGCTCACGCGTTCGGCAGCATGCAGGGCGTGCGCGAGGCGAGCGTGGAAGAGATCGCGCGAGCTGCCCGGCTTCAGCGCCGCGGCGGCGCACAGAAGATCCTCGATCTGCTCCGCGCGCGCGACGCGATCGCCGCCGCCCCCGCGCCACCCTCAACCACCGAGTGAAATGACCCCCTGGACGCTCCAATGCTCCGCGTGCGCTACACGCGGCGGGCGATACGCGCGCCAGCGTGTGCCCCAAGTGCGGGCAGCCGTACCTCGTGCCGCTACTCGGTGCTGCCGCGCTCCCGCGGAAGCGCTCCTGCCGCGCTGGGACATGTGGCGCTACTCGGCGTTCCTGCCGATTCTCCCGAACGAATCGCCGTCGCGCTCGGCGAAGGGGATGACTCCGCTCACGAGTCTGCCCACATCGCGCACGAAGTCGGCGTCGCGCAGCTCTGGGTGAAGGACGAAGGACTCAATCCCACCGCAAGCTTCAAGGCGCGCGGCATGAGCATGGCCGTCACGCGCGCGAAGGCGCTCGGCGTGCCGGGTCTCGTGGTGCCGACCGCCGGCAACGCCGGCATCGCGCTCGCCGCGTACGGCGCCGCCGCGCGGCATGCCGGCGCGCGTCTACGCGCCCGAGACCACGCCGCGCCGATCCTCGCGCACCATCCGCGCGCTCGGCGCCGAGCTCGATCACGCTGACGGCCACATCGGCGACTGCGGGCAAGGCCGCGCGCGCATTCGCCGCCGAGCCGGCTTGTTCAATGTGAGCACGCTGCGCGAGCCGTATCGCATCGAAGGCAAGAAGACGATGGGCATCGAAGTCGCCGAGCAGCTCGACTGGACACTGCCCGACGTGATCGTCTATCCGACCGGCGGCGGCAGGGCTCATCGGCATGTGGAAGGCGTTCGCCGAAATGCGCGAGCACGGGCTGGCTCGCGCCGTCGGTCGAAGATGCCGAAGATGGTCATCGCGCAGGCCACCGGGTGCGCGCCGATCGTGCGCGCGTTCGAGGCGGGCGCCGACCGCGCCGAGCCGTGGGAGAATCCGGCGACGCACGCGAGCGGACTGCGCGTGCCCGGCCCGCTCGGCGACCGCTCGATCCTGCGCGCGCTCGAGAGAGCAAGGGCGACGCGGGCGCGGCGGGCGAAGACGAGATCCGCGCGGCGACGTTCGAGCTCTCGCGCGCGAGCGGCATCGATGCCGCGCCGGAAGGCGGCTGCGCGCTCGCGGTGTGCCGGACGATCGTGGCGGCCGGCCGGATCGCCAAGGACGCGCGGGTCGTGCTGTTCAACACCGGGAGCGGGGCGTCGTACCGCGACTAGCCCGGAATGCACTCGCGGGGATAAGTTTCTCTGCTATGAAGATCGCGATCCTCGATCCATTCAGCGGCATCGCGGGCGACATGATGCTCGGCGCGCTGCTGGATGCCGGCCTCGATCCCGATTGGCTGCGTGCGCTGCCGGCCCGGCTCGGCCTCGAGGGCGTGACGGTGCGCATCGAGCGCGTAAAGCGGGCGGGCATCTCGTGCTGGAAGGTGGATTTCGATATTCCGCCGCAGCCGCACGGCCGCCATCTCAAGGAGATCCGCGCGATCGTCGAGCGCGCGGCGCTTCCGGCTGCCGTGAGTGATCGCGCGCTCGCCGCGTTCGACCGCGCTCACCGAGGTGGAGGGCGAGATCCACGGCGTCTCGCCGGAAAAGGTGCATCTGCACGAAGTCGGCGCCGTTGATGCGATCCTCGACATCGTCGGATCGATGTGGGGCTGCGCTGAACTCGGCGATCGACACCGTCTACTGCGGCGCGATCGCCGTCGGCGACGGGATCGTCATCGCGGCGCACGGCGTGCTCGCCGTTCCGGCGCCGGCCACGCTGCGGCTGCTCGAAGGGCAGGTGATCCGTCCCGGCCCGGAGGGCGCGGGCGAGCTCGTCACGCCCACCGGCGCCGTGCTCGTGCGCGTGCTCTCGAGCGGGCCGCCGCCGGCGTCGTACGTGCCCCTGCGCAGCGGATTCGGCGCGGGCACGCGCGATCCGCACGGGCGGCCGAACGCGCTCAGGCTGGTGGTCGCCGAGTCCGCCTCGAGCGAGGCGCTCCTCGTGGAGCAGTTGGTGCTGCTCAGCACCGACATCGACGACATGGACGGCGAGTCGCTCGCCGCCGCCGCCGATGCCGTTCGCGCGGCGGGCGCGCTCAATGTCGTGCTCGTTCCGACGGTCATGAAGAAGGGCCGCCCCGGCGTGCGTGTGGACGTGCTGTCCACCGCCGCGCTCGCGGGCACGCTCGAGAACGCGTTGTTCACCCAGACGTCTGCGATCGGCGTCCGGCGCACGATGGTGGAACGACACGCGCTGCCCCGGGAGGAGCGCGTGGTGCAGGTGCTCGGGCGCGACGTGCGCGTCAAGTTCGTCGCGACGCCCGGTGGCACCATCCGCGGCAAAGCGGAGTATGAAGACCTGGCGCGCGTGGCCGCCGAGAGCGGCCGTCCGTTGCGCGAGGTGCAGGGCCTTGCTCGTACCGCCGCGGACCACGCGGCTCGCATGCTGGTCGAATCGATCGGGGCGGGGCAGGTCCCGCCGCATCACCAACACTAAGGAGATCTGTCCATGTTCTTTTCCCGACACTTGGGCGCCGCGTTCATCGCGCTCGCCGTCGCGGCCACATCGGCGTCGGCGCAGCATGCCGATCGCGGGAAGCTCGACAGCGGGTTCGCCGCGCCCGCGAAGAAGCCCGCCGGCCCGACGGTCAAGCTCGCCTCGCAGGATTCCTGCAAGATCGTGCTCGACTCGCCGGACGACATCAAGGACGCGGCGTCGCAGCTGCGCGTTCGCGCAGATCGGCAAGGGCGATGCCCAGAAGAAGTACCTCGGCAAGGCGGTCGAGAAGACGACGCTCAAGCCGGACCGCTACGCGAAGAACCAGGCGGGGCAGGAATTCCTGCTTGGCCAATCGCTGGTGATGTGGACCACGATCCCCGGCACCACGAACATCATGAAGCGCGGCGACCTCGGCTTCTCCACGGACAAGGAGCAGACGATCGACATCCTGAAGACCGCGGATTCGCTCTTCACGAACGTCGAGAAGGAATTCCCGAAGTGCCAGTCGCAGACGGATGACTATCGGAAGCAGGCGTGGGGTCCGTACATCAACAAGGTCGGTCCGCTCATCAACGCCAACAACATCGACTCCGCGTCGAAGCTGCTCGACCAGGCACTCGTCATCTACCGCGGCTCGCCCTTCTCGTACTACTTCAAGGGACAGATCGAGTACCGCGAAGAACGATTTCGCCGCCGCGAGCAAGTCGTTCGAGCAAGAGGTGACGCTGGCGACGCCGATCCTGTCGCGAGAACGAGAACTACCCCGGCATCACGGAGTACAGCAGCTTCTTCGCGGGCTACTCTGCGCAGAAGGCGGCAGTGACGCTCACGGGCGCCGACCAAACGGCAGAGTATCAGCGGGCGGTCACGCTCCTGCCAGGCGAACCTCAAGAACTATCCCTGCGGTCGCTTCGCGGAGAACGCCGAGACGGGTCTCTTCAACTCGTTGCATGCGACGAACGATACGGAGGGCATGAAGGCGCAGTTCACCGCGATGACCGCCGAGACGAAGCCGTGCAGCGACCTGTGGTGGTACAACGCAGCGCGCGAGGCGTCGGACATCGAGGCAATGCCGCTGGCCATCCAGCTGTCGGACAAAGCGGTGGCGTACAGCCCGTGGAGCGCCGGCTTGGGCAATGCCGCCCAGGTGTACCTGAAGGCGAAGGAGTTCACGAAGCTCATGCCCGTGGCGCTTCGCCTCACGCAGATCGCGCCGAATAGCCAGGACAGCTGGGATCTCCTCGCACTCGGCTATCAGGGCGCCGCCGCGGCGGCTACCTCGCCTGCCGCGAAGAAGGCCTTCACCGACTCCCTGACCGTCGCGTACAACGCCGGCCAGAAGAACGTCGTCCACGTACGGGTGAACGAGTTCAGCATGGATGGCTCGAAGCGGACGGCCGGCGGCACCGTCGAACTGGTCGATAATAGTCCGACCGCGCAGCCTGCGGCTAAGACGACCAAGAAGGGCGCCACCGGCGCGAAGCCGGCTGCGCCGACGGCGAAGACCATGGCGCCGAAGGACGTCACGATCCGAATGGACTTCCTGAATCGCGCTGGCGGCGTCGTCAGCTCCGATCGACTAAGGTCACGGCAAAGCAGGGCGAGCAGACGCCGTTCAAGGTCACCGCCGACGGCGACGCGATCGTCGGCTATCGGTACGCGCCGATCCCCTAGCGCGACTTGGGGCGTCGAATGAAAGCGGCTCGCCGGATCTTCCGGCGAGCCGCTTTTTTCTGCTTCTAGCCATTCACACACGCAACGTCGAAGTGGCTATCCTGTCTTGATTTCCGGCCTTTTACCTCTTACAATACTTCATGTCTCCGCAACGATATTTGCGGTGCCAAGCCAACGCTCGATTCTTTAGGGGGAGATCGCGCACTGCGATCTTCCCCTTCGCGCACGGATAGATCCCATGGTTCGCGTCAGCCGCGTCCTCCCAAACTCCATCGCCGCCGAACTCGGCATCGCGCCCGGCACCGAGCTCCACTCGGTGAACGGCCGCGAACTCGCGGACTTCCTGGATTGGGAGTTCCTGACGGCCGACGATACGCTTGCGATCGAAGCGCGGCTCCCGGGCGGCGAGGAGATCGCGTACGACATCGAGCGCCCCGACGGCGAACCGCTCGGCCTCGAACTCGAACCGCCCACGATCCGCCGGTGCGCGAACCGCTGCGAGTTCTGCTTCATCGAGGGACTGCCCGCCGGCCTGCGCCGCTCGCTCTACGTGCGCGACGACGACTACCGCCTCTCCTTCGCGTACGGGAATTTCGCGACGCTCTCGAACGTGAAAGAGCGCGACATCGCGCGCATCCTCGAGTACCGGCTCTCGCCGCTGTACGTATCGGTGCACGCGACGCCGTGGGAGGCCCGCAAGGTGCTCCTGAACAATCCGCGCGTGCCGAACATCGTCGAGCAGCTGACGCGTCTCGCCGAGGGCGGCATCCAGTTCCACGCGCAAATGGTGATCGTGCCCGGGCTGAACGACGGCGAAGTGCTCGAGCAATCATTCGCCGATCTCTGGGCGCTCGGCGATGCGGTGCTGTCTGTGGCGATCGTCCCGGTGGGCCTCACGCAGTTCTCGCATCTGTACACGGGCAAGTCCATGGACGCCGCCGCGTGTGGCGCGCTGCTCGGATCACATCGATCGCTGGGCCTCGCGCGCGCTCGCGGCGCGTGGCGAGCAATGGGTGTACGGTTCCGACGAGTTGTATCTGCTCGCCGCGCGCCCGCTGCCCGACGCGCCATTCTACGGCGAATTCCCGCAGATCGAGAACGGGGTAGGGGCGGTCGCGTATCTGCGCCGCCGCCTCGCGGAGGGCTTGGCCGCGTTGCCGCGTCTCGATGGCCGCCGCATTGGCGTCGTGACCGGCGCCGCGATGGGACCGGCGATCATGCCGGCACTCTTGGAGCAGATCACCGCGGCGACCGGCGCGCAGTTCGAACTGATCGTGATGGAGAATTCGCTTTTCGGCCCCACCACGACCACCGCCGGCCTGCTCGTAGGCGCCGATATTCGCCGCGCTCTCGAAGGCCGCGCCGATCTCGACATGGCACTGATCCCCGCCGAGACGATCAACGACGACGGCCTCTTCCTGGACGACGTGTCATTCGCTTCCGTTCGCGACGCGCTCCCGCTCCCGATCTTCCCCTCGTACGATTTCCTCGACGTTCTCGGTGAGCCCGCCGGCACCGACAGCCGACAGCCCACAGCCGGGGTCCGCGGTTAAATGTCCATCCCCGTCGTCGCCATCGTCGGCCGCCCCAACGTCGGCAAGTCGCAGCTCTTCAATCGCATCGTCGGCGACCACTCGGCGATCGTGAGCGACGAGCCCGGCACCACACGCGACCGCCATTTCGGCCGCGCCGTGTGGAATGGCCGCGCATTCTGGCTCGTGGACACCGGCGGTCTCACCGACGATCCGCACATTCCGATGGACGTCGAGATCCGCCGCCAGGTGCTGCAGGCGGTGGAAGAGGCGGACATGCTGCTGCTCGTCGTGGACGCGATCGCCGGACTCCATCCGCAGGATCACCGCATCGTGGAGATCCTGCGCGACGCGCGAAAGCCGTGGATCCTGGTCGCGAACAAGGTGGACGATCCGCGCGCGACGGACTTCTACGAATTCTACAATCTTGGCGCAGGCGATCCCGTGCCGGTGTCGGCGCAGAACGGGAAGAATTCCGGCGACTTGCTGGATGTGATCGTGGAGAAGATGCCCGCGGGTGCGGCGGATCCGCCGGAATCGGTCCGCGTGGCGGTCGTCGGGCGCCCGAACGTGGGCAAGTCATCGCTCGTGAACAAGCTGCTCGGCGAGGAGCGTCTGGTCGTGAGCGACATCGCCGGCACCACGCGCGATGCGATCGACACCCCGATGAACTTCCACGGGCGCGAATTCATCTTCGTCGACACCGCCGGCCTGCGCCGCCAGTCGAAAGTGGAAGACGGCGTCGAGTTCTATTCGTCGCTGCGTTCGCGCCGCGCGATCGAGCGCGCGGACATCTGCGTGCTGGTGATCGACGCGACGACCGGCCTCGAAGGGCAGGACCTCAAGATCGCGACGATGGCGTGGGAGAACGGCTGCGGGCTCATCGTGGTCGTGAACAAGTGGGACATCAAGGAGGAGAAAGGCGACAAGACCTCGGCAAAGTTCGTGAAGGAAGCCGCCGAGAAGGCGCCGTATCTCGCGTTCGTGCCCTTCCTCTTCGCGTCGGCCAAGACGGGCCAGCGCGTGACCAAGCTGCTCGATCTCGTGTTGCAGGTGGACGGCGAGCGGCAGAAGCGCATCGCCACCTCGCAGGTGAACGACGCGCTCGAAGAGCTGGTCGCGCGGCTGCAGCCGCCGCAAGCGGCGGGCCGCGAGGTGAAGCTCATGTACGCGACACAGGTGAATGTCGCGCCGCCCACCATCGCGGTGTTCGGGAATCATCCCGATCTCGTGGCGGAGCATTACCTGCGCTACTTGCAAAAGGGTTTCCGCGCTGCGTTCGGATTCCACGGGACGCCGCTGCTCATCGTCATGCGGAGCCGCGCCGCGTAAATGGCGATCGCCTGGATCGCGCTCGCGTATCTCATCGGCTCGATCCCGGCCGCGTACCTCGCCGGGAAATGGCTGCGCGGCATCGATCTTCGCAATTTTGGCTCCGGGAATCTCGGCGCGACGAACGTCTATCGCGTGCTCGGCCTGAAGGCCGCCCTCGCGGTGTTCGCGTTCGATGTGGCCAAGGGCGCGATCCCGGTACTCTTCTTCCCGCACCCGTCGAGCGCCGCATGGCTGCCGATGGTGTACGGCGCGGCGGCGTTCATCGGCCACGTGCGGCCTATCTATCTGGGCGGGAAGGGAGGCGGGAAGGGCGTCGCGACGGCGACCGGCGTGTTCTTCGCGCTCGTGCCCGTACCGATGCTGCTCGCGCTCAGCGTCTGGATCGCGGTGTTCGCGCTCACGCGGATCGTGTCGCTCTCGTCGATCTCGGCGGCGGCCTCACTCCCGTTCGCGATCGCGATCTGGGATGGCATTGCCGACCGGCGCGTGCCGATCACGTTCGTCGTCGCGGCCGTGCTCATCTGGACGCACCGCAAGAACATCGCGCGCCTGCGTGCCGGCACCGAGCCACAGCTCACGCGCGGGAACGGTATATGACCCGCTGCGCGGTGATGGGGGCGGGGGCATGGGGCACTGCGCTCGCGGACATGCTCGCGCGTGCGGGTCATGAGACCGCGCTCTGGGCGCACGAGGCCGATGTGGTGGAGAGCGTGAACCTTCGCCACGAGAACGCGCGCTTCTTGCGGGGCGTTCCGTTGCACGCGTCCGTCGCCGCGACGAACGACGCCGCTGGCGCGGCGTACGGCAAGGAACTCGTACTATTCGTGACGCCGTCGCATGTGCTGCGCGGCGTCGCGCGCGCATCGCTCGCCGGTGTCGGCGCCGAAGCGACGATCGTGGTCGCGACGAAAGGGATCGAGCGCGACACGCTGGCGCTCATGACCGATGTCGCGCTGCAGGAACTGAAGGGACGCCCGGTGGTCGCGCTGTCGGGCCCCAGTTTCGCCGCGGAGGTCGCGGCGGGCCAGCCCACCGCGGTTGTCGCGGCGTCGGCGAGCATCGAGGCCGCTCGCCGCGCGCAGCGCGCACTCAGCTCCGACCGGTTCCGCGTCTACACCAGCGACGATGTGACCGGCGTCGAGATGGGCGGCGCGCTCAAGAACGTGATCGCCGTGGCCACCGGCATCGTCGAGGGACTCGGCCTCGGATTCAATCCGCGTGCCGCGCTCATCACGCGCGGACTCGCCGAGATCACGCGGCTCGGCGTCGCGCTCGGCGCCTCGCCGCTCACTTTCGCGGGACTCGCGGGCATGGGCGACCTGGTGCTCACGTGCACGGGCGCGCTGAGCCGGAATCGCGCCGTGGGACTCGAGATCGGGAAAGGCACACCGCTGGCCGACGTGCTCTCGGCGCGCGAGACCGTCGCCGAAGGGGTGATCACCACGCAGAGCGCGCACGCCCTGGCGGCGCGCGAGGGGATCGAGATGCCGATCGTAGCCGCCGTTCACAGAATTCTCTTCGAACAGCAGGCGCCGCGCGATGCGATCGCGGCGTTGATGACCCGGGAACTCCGCGCGGAGCGCGACGCATGACCGCTGAACCCGTCCAGGAATTCTTCTCGATCGGCGAGGTCTGCGACCTCACCGGCCTCAAGCCGCATGTCCTGCGCTACTGGGAGAGCCAGTTCCGCTTCCTGAGCCCGGCCAAGAATCGATCGGGCAATCGCGTGTACCAGCGGCGCGAGATCGAATTGATCACGCTCGTGAAGCATCTGCTGTACACGGAGAAGTTCACGATCGACGGCGCGCGGCAGAAGGTGGACGACCACCGCCGGAAAGGCGAGCTGCGGCCGATCGCGCGCGGCGCGCTCGATCAGCAGACCATCGAGTCGATCGAGGAGGAGTTGCAGGAAGTGCTCAAGTTGCTGGGCGGGGAAGGCGGCAAGGCGTGATCGCACCCGCGGCGTGCGTCATCCCGGCGCTCGATGCCGAACGCACCGTGGCAGCGGTCGCGCGCGGCGTGCGCGATTCGGCGCCGCAGGCGTTCATCATCGGCGTGGATGACGGCTCGCGCGATGGCACGCGCTCCGTGCTCGGCGACGTGTGCGACCTCGTGATCGCGTTCGATGCGAATCGGGGGAAGGGCGCGGCGTTGCGCGCGGGCCTCAGCGCGGCGCTCGCGCGCGATGCCGCGGCGATCGTGACCATCGATGCCGACGGCCAGCACGATCCCGCGGCCGTACCGTCGCTGCTCGACGCGCTCGCCGATGCCGATCTCGTCATCGGTGCGCGCGCGCGCCGCGGCACTGCGATGCCCATGGGACGCCGCATGACCAACGCGCTGGCGAGCGCCGCGATCGGGGCGATCGCGCACACGGCCGTGCCCGATCCGCAATCGGGCTTTCGGGCGATGCGACGCGCCGTGCTCGAAGGAGTTGCCGCGCCCGGCGACCGCTACGAGTTCGAAACCGAATTCCTCATTGCCGCGGCGCGCGCCGGCTTCCGTGTCGCATCGGTGCCGGTCGCGACGCGCTACGGAGCGGTTAGCCATTTCCGCGGGTTCCGCGATTCCGCGCGCGTCGTGCGCGCCATTTGGCGGCATCGCGCAGGAGCGTTCCACCCGTGATCCTCCTGTGCACGAACGACGATGGTATCCTCGCGCATGGTCTGGATACTCTCGCGAAGGCCGCGGCCACGCTCGGCGAGGTGACGGTGGTCGCGCCCGACCGCGAGCAGAGCGCCACGAGCCACTCGCTCACGCTGCATCACCCGGTGCGCGCCGTGCCGCGCGGTGAGCGCCGCTTCCAGGTGGACGGCACGCCCACCGACTGCGTGATGCTCGCCGTGGAGGCGCTCATGCCGGTGCGGCCGGATTTCGTGCTCAGCGGCGTGAATCACGGGCACAACATGGGCGAGGATGTCATGTACTCGGGCACCGTCGCCGCCGCCACCGAGGGCGTGATGCTCGGGATCCCGTCCATCGCGATCTCGTTCGCAGGCGGAGAACTCAAGGCCGAGCCCGATGTGATCGCCGACCAGGTGGGCGTGCTCGGTTCGCTGCTCAAGCATCTCACGTCGCTGGCGTCGATCCCGCGCGACACGCTGCTGAACGTCAACATGCCGCCGCTGCGCGGCGCGGAGATCAAGGGCGTGCGTCTCACGCGCCTCGGCCGCCGCGTGTACTCCGATTCGCTGATGCGCATGAAGGACCCGCGCGGCCGCGACATTTACTGGATCGGCGGCGGCAGCGCGAGCTGGAGCGGACCCGAGGATTCCGATTTCCGTGCGGTGCGCGACGGCTACATATCGGTCACGCCGCTCACGCTCGATCTCACGCACATCAAGATGCTCGACGATCCTTCCTCCTGGTGGCGCGATCCATGAGCACGCAACAGTTCAGCGGCGCGCGGCGGCGCCTCGTCGAAACGCTCCAGGCGGGTGGCATCCGAGACCTCAGCGTGCTCCGCGCGTTCGATCTCACGCCCCGGCATTTGTTCGTGCCCACGGGCATGCGCCACCGCGCGTACGAGGACAGCGCGCTGCCGATCGGGTATGGGCAGACCATTTCACAGCCGTCGATTCATGCGCGATACCTCGAGCAGCTCAAGCTCAGCGGCAAGGAACGCGTGCTCGAGATCGGCACCGGGTCGGGATACCAGACGGTGCTGCTCGCGCACCTCGCGGCCCAGGTCTTCACCATCGAGCGCGTAGGCGCGCTCGTCGATTCGGCGCGGCGCGTCCTGAAAGAGGCGGGCGTCAGCAACGTTTCGCTGCTCTCCGGCGACGGCACACTCGGCTGGCGCGACTTCGCGCCATACGACGCGATCCTCGTCACCGCCGGCTCGCCGCAGATCCCGGCGCCCCTGGGGCAGCAGCTTGCGGAAGGCGGCCGGATGCTCATTCCATTGGGCACCAAAGATGAACAAATTCTTACAGTTATAACGAGACGCGGGGAGGCCTTCGAGCGTCGTGATATCGGGGCGGTACGCTTCGTCCCGCTCGTAGGCGCCCACGGCTGGCCCGCGAACTAGACGCCCCACCGCACCATTGCTCCTCGTTCACCGGAGAGACGATGGACGCTCCCCCGGACGACAGCACCTCGCTTCCCCCGCAACGCCGCTCTAGCGGGAAAGTGCCGCCATTCGTGGCGCCGCGCGGAGGCGAGAGCGAGAGCGCGAAGCAGCAGCCCGCCGCGACGCGCCGCCCCAGCACGCCACTCTTCGTGCCGCCCACGGCGCAAACGGGGGAACTGCCCGTGCCGGAGGCGCCGAAGCAGACTCCGGCCGTGGCCGCGCCACCCGTGGAACCGGCCCGCCCGACGCCCGCGACCGCGCGCGAGACCAGTTCCTTCCACGTCGAGAACCTCGAGACGCCGGAGATCGCGCTTCGCATCACCGGCGAGCGGCCGGCGATCGGCGATACCGAGCTGCAGTTGATCTCGTACGACGACGCGAACACGGGACTGCAGGCGAACACGGAGCAGGGTAAGATGCCGCGCTTCGATGGCATCGAGCTGGAGTCCACCGAGCTGTCGCTCGAGCCATCGAAGAACGCGGGGATGACGCCGAGCGAGCTCAAGATCGAGAGCTTCTGGGCCGCCGAGGCGTTCACGCCGACCGTTCGGCCGGAGGCCGCGACCGACACGCCGCGTCCGATCACGCCATCGACGTTGGAACGGGTGGCCGACGCGCCCCCGAAGAAACGCAGCACGCTCGAGGCGCTTCGTGTGGAAGAGGTGCCGCCGCCGCGCATGCAGACGCCGCAGAGCGTGCGAACCATCACGCCGCGCGCGAATAAACTTGCGATGCCGGTGGACATCCGCACGCCCGCGGCGCTCGAAGCGCTCAAGGAGATGGAGCCGTGGGCGCTCCCATCGGCGGTGGTGCCCGAGGCCGGCAGCTCCGTGGCCGACGCGCTGGAGCGCGTCGCGCGCCGGATCAGGAGCGGCGAACTCAAGATGCCGTCCGACGTCGCCGCGTCCACGGATGAGAACGCACTCTCCGCCGCGCTGCAAGCATTGGTGCGTTCGCCGCGGCGCTAGTCCGTCGCGCGCGTCGTGATCGTTCGGCTGGAAGTGCGCGGCCTGGTGCAGGGGGTCGGCTTCCGGTGGTTCGTCACCAAGGAAGCGCGCCGCCTCGGCGTGGCCGGCTGGGTGCGCAATCGCGAAGATGGCAGCGTCGAGGTGGCCGCGTCGGGCAGTGAGGCCGCCGTGCAAGCACTCAGGGCGCGGCTGGAGCAGGGTCCGCCGGGCGCGCGAGTCGATGAAGTGCGTGATCTGCCCGTTCACGACCAGGACGAACTCCCCGAACCTTTCGACGTGCGGCGATGACCTTCGACGTGGCGGCGCTTCGGCGCGCGATCCGCGATGTGCCGGACTTCCCGAAGCCGGGCATCGTGTTCAAGGACATCACGGGGCTGCTCGATCGATCCGTCGCTGCTTCGCGCAGGCGGTGGAGGCGATGGCCGCGCCGTTCATGGCCGAGCGGATCTCACACGTCGTGGGCATCGAGAGCCGCGGATTCATCCTCGGCGCGCCGGTGGCGCTGCGGCTCGGGGCGGGATTCGTGCCGATGCGGAAGCCGGGCAAGCTGCCGTCGGCGGTGGAGCGCATGGAGTATGGACTGGAGTACGGCGTGGATGCGCTCGAGGTGCACCGCGATGCGCTCGGCGCCGGGCATCGGGTGCTCATCGTGGATGACGTGCTCGCGACGGGGGGCACGGCGCGCGCGGCGTGCGATCTCGTGGTGCGCCTCGGTGGCACGGTCGTCGCGTGCGTGTTCCTGATCGAACTGATCGCGCTCGCGGGCGGAGCGAAGATTGGATCCCATCGTGAGGCGCTCCGTACTACGGTTCTAAGACGTCGCGCGCCCAGTGGAGTCGCGTTATCTTACGCTCCCGGCGCTGTAGCCCCTGTAGCTCAGGTGGATAGAGCAGCGGTTTCCTAAACCGTTGGCCGGGTGTTCGAGTCACCCCAGGGGCATGCGCGGTCCGTCGGGCCGCCCGAGCGATCAACATTCCACGGATTGAATCGATGACCGCACCGAAGGGCTTTACGACGAAGTCGGGCAACAGGGCCGAGAACGCGTTCGAGTGGATCGAGCTGCACTCGCGGGAGACGATGTGGGCGATCGTGGCGGTCACGGTGATCGTCGGCGGCGTGCTGTTCTACCAGAAGTCTCAGGAGGCCCAGAGGCGCAACGCGTCGGTCGCGCTGGATGAGGCGGAACAGTCGATCAATTCGGGCAATCTGCCGCTCGCGCAGTCGTCGCTGGAGCGGCTCACGAAGCGCTGGCCGGACACGCCGTCGGGCAAGGTCGGGCTCACGCTGCTTGCTCAAGTGCATTATCAGCGGAGCGATTACCAGGGCGGGATCGACGCGCTCAAGCCGCTCACGACGCGGCAACGACCGGTATTTCACGCCGGGGGCGCTCGCGCTGGCCGGGAACGGCTACGAGCAGATGAAGAAGTTCCCGGAGGCGGCGGACATGTACCAGAAGGCGGCGGACAAGGCCCAGTACGACTCGGACAAGGCTCTCTACCTGTCTTCGGCGGCCCGGGTGCTGCTGGCGGCGGGGAAGACGGCCGACGCGAAGGCGATCTGGACGAAGCTGTCGTCGGATCCGTCGGCGCCTGGCGCGGCAGAAGCGCGGGTGCGGCTGGGGGAGCTGGAGGCGAAGCCGGTTAGTTAGTTCATCGTGCATCGTGCATCGTTCGTCGTGCATCGGAGCGATCACAACGGGGCGCTTGAGGGTCGGCGCCCTCTTGTGTGCGGTTGGTGTATTATGCGTATAAGATGTATTATGTAAACTACAGCACGTGGAGAACTGTGGATATCAATAGCTTGCTGCCCTGTCCAAGGCCTTAAGCCGAATATCTATAAACAGTTGTGCACTTGCCGCCGAGTGAACGATGCACGATGTACGATGCACCCTATGTCGGCAGAGTCCCCTGGAAAACGAGCCGCCCCTCGCCCCGTAGTGTCGGCTTCCAGTCGCCTCCGGACCGATCCAGGGTCACCGTGAGCTTCCGGCCGGAACGGGTCTCTAACTCGGTCTCAGGCCGAATGGACTCGCCCCAGGCGGTCAGCAGGACGGCCGTGGCAATCGCCCCCGTGCCGCACGCCAGCGTCTCGCCCTCGACGCCGCGTTCGAAGGTCCGCATGAGCCAGCCGAGCCGGCGCCTCGAAACGAAGTTCACATTGGCGCCCCCAGGCAGCGACGCGTGCCGGCGAAGCGCCCGCCCCCGGCTGGCTACGTCCACCACGGTGGCGTCGTCGCACAGCACTACCAAGTGAGGCACCCCGGCCAGCGCGAACCCGATCCGGTGCTCGCCGGAAGCCAGCTCGATCCCGGCGTCGGGCTTCACCTCGAGCACCGGCCTCAGGTCCACCTCCGGCAGCCCGCCGACATACCGGGCCGTCAGCACCCCGTCGTCGGTCTGCATGCGCATGCCGGCGGCCGCTCCCGCCCCGAGCTCGGCGGCCAGCCGAGTGACGCACAGCGCGGCATTGCCGCACATGGCCGCGCGCGAGCCGTCGCTGTTGAAGTACTTCATGAGGAGGTCGGCGTCGCCGGTCGGTGCCTTCTCGACGAACACCACGCCATCGGCCCCGATTCCGGTGCCGCGGGCGCACATGGTCCGGATCACGTTCTCCTTCTCGAGCGTCGCCGGCCGGCTCGACGCGGGCGTCGAAGACGACGAAGTCGTTCCCCGACCCGCTCATCTTATAGAATGCCCGCCCCGCCGCGCTCATAGCCGGCCCGTGATCGCCCACCAGCGGAGCCGCCATACCATGAAAACGGCTTCGCGCACGATGTGGCCGCTCATCTTGCTCGTGCCTTCCGTGCGATCCACGAACACGATCGGGATCTCGGTGATCCGGAATCCCTTTCGCGTGGCGCGGAAGCTCATCTCGATCTGGAAGGCGTAGCCGTTGGAGCGCACGTCATCGAGATCGATCGCCTCGAGCACCGCGCGGCGGAAGCACTTGAAGCCGCCGGTCGAGTCGTCGAGCTGCATGCCCGTCACGATCCGCGCGTAGATGTTCGCGCCGTAGCTCAGCAGCAGCCGCGTCATCGGCCAATTCACGACGGTCACCTTCCCTCCGCGATAGCGCGAGCCGAGCACGAGGTCGGCGTCCTTGATCGCATCGAGGAATTGCGGCAGGTGGTTCGGGTCGTGCGAGAAATCGGCGTCCATCTCGAAGATGAACGCGTAGTCGCGCGCGAGCGCCCACTTGAAGCCGGCGCGGTACGCGGTGCCGAGCCCCATCTTCTTCTCGCGGTGCAAACAATTCACGCGCGGCTCGCGTGCGGCGATCTCGTCCACGATCGTCGCCGGTGCCGTCGGGCGATCCGTCGTCCACGATGAGCATCTCGAGCCGCGGATCCTCATCGAGCACGGTCGCGATGAGCCGGCGGATGTTCTCCTTCTCGTTGTACGTCGGGACGACGACCAGCGCGCGCTCAGCCACGGACTCTCCGACGCTCGGCCACCACGCCGGCGACCAGGAGCAGCGTGCAGAGCACGAGCACCACGATCGTGATCGTCTTCCCCTTCTCGAAGGCCGGGCTCGCGAAATCGAGCTGGATGGTCTTCGCGCCGGCGGGCAACTCCACGCCAATGAGCACGTAGTCGGCGCGTCCGATCGCGGCGGGTTTGCCGTCCACCGTGGCACTCCAGCCCGGATAATAGTTCTCGGTCACGATGAGCGCCGAGCCCGCGGGCGCCGGCTTGTCGAGCGCCACGGTGATGTGGCCCGGCTCGTAGTGCGTGGCTTTGGCGACGATGCCGAGCGTGTCGGGCAGCTTGGAGATCTGCTGCGCCGTCACCGGCGCGGCCGTGTCGAAGAGCGCGGCGCGCGACATGTCGAAGCGCGGGTCGCGGACCGTGGTGAGCACCGCATCGTCGGGCCCCTTCACGATCACCGGCGCGACCCAGGCGAAGGGATAGCTGCCGGGCATCTCGAACAGATAGAGCGTGGAGCCCGACGGGTCGTTCACCGGCCCGAGCACCGGCTTGGAGCCGGCGAATGGCGACTGCGGCGAGTTCGTGAGAAAGTACTTCATGTTCGTCAGGCGCCAGATCTGCGGATTCCCGAGCTGCTGGTCGTTCTCGCCGAACAGATTGTCGTAGCGGCCGAGCTCGTTGCCGTGGTAGCCGAGCACGCTGCGGATGCGGTGGACCATGAGCCCGTCGCCCTTCAGGATACTGATCGTGCGAGACGGCTGCTCGTGCGCGACTGGATACGCGAACACGCGACCCGGCTGATCCTGCTTAGTCAAGATAATCCGTGACCGCGTCGCTCGCGAAGAGCGCCGACGCAGGCGCGGAGAAATTCCAGTACATCTGCTCGACGCTCCACAGGTCGACCGCGATCAGCGCGATGAGCGCGTACGCGGCGGTCGGCGCGTTCATCTTGTGCCGCGCGAGCGCGAAGACGACGCCGCCCGCGAGCAGGATGCACACGAACGAGCGCACCGCGCCGAACGCGATCTGCGGACCGTTGTCCATCGCGAACTCGGCGCGGCCCGGCATCGGCGAGCGCGCGCCGCCATGTTCGTGAGCGCTCCGGTCACGCCGAGCAACGCGATCGACGCCCGCCGCGATCCACCAGACCACGGCGTAGCGCTGCGTCACCCGGCCGGCCGATCACGCGCTCGATGCCGAGCGCCGCGAGCACCGCCACCGCGAACGCCATGACGAACATCATCGTGCTCGGCGCGCGGAAGAACTTCGTGCCCGGCACGAGCGCGTACACGATCTGATAGAACGGCGTGAACCCGCCCAGCGCCCACAGCGTCGACGACGATCAGAGCGCCGATCCAGAACCACGTGAAGAGCCGGCTGCTTGTCGCCGCGGCGGCGCAGCCGAAGCCGAGACCGGCGAGCAGCAGACACGACGGCGCCCAAGTATTCGCTGTGAGATGGAAGCCGTTCCGTCCCCAATAGTTGTCGAGGATGCCCGGAGAACTGCGGCAGGTACGTGTTGATCAGTTCTTCCGGCGGCATCGAGAAGCGACACCGCGCGATCGTACCCGCCGAGTCCGGCCGCGCGCGGCGACCACGGGATGTACTGGATCACCGGGCACGTACTGCACCGCGCCAATGAGGAAGCCGAGCGCCACCGCGCCGGCCGCGAATGCCGAGTCGCGTGAGTGCGACGCGGCGGGGGAGCTTCCCCGCCCCGCTATCCGCGAACGCCAGATACAGCGCGAACGCTGCCGCCGCACAGCAGCATGTACTGCAGCAGCTGCGGATGCGGGCTGAGCACCGCGAGGCCCACGGTGATCGCGAGCGCGCCCCAGCTCCAGAGCTTTCCGTCGCGCATGCCGCGCACGAGAAAATAGAGCACGAGCGGCAGCAGCGCGCTCACGTACATCTTGCCGTCGTGCCCGGGCGAGACGCAGCGCCGACGACCGGTCCGCCCATCATGTACGCGAGACCGCCCGCGAGCGCCGCCGGGAAGCCGAACCGCATCGCGCGCAGGAACAGATAGGTGAAGAAGCCGGCCAGGAAGAAGTGGATGATGAACGACCACGTCATCGCCACGTCGGTGGGCAGGATCAGCCGCAGCAGGAACGTCGGGTAGAACATGTCGCCGTTCATCGACGCGACGTACGGCATGCCGCCGAAGATGTACGGATTCCACAGCGGGAAATGCCCGGTCGTGCGCAGGAAGTGCGCGCCGAATTCGCGCACGGCGTAGCCGCCAATGTACTGATCGCTCACCGGCGTCAGCAGGAACTTGCCGCCGAGCGCGGGATACCCGAGCGAGAGCGCGCACGCCGCGTACACGAGCGCGGCCCAACCCGCCGCAAAACGGGGCGCCTCGGCGATCGCGGGCGCAGCAGACTGACGCGACATCAAGCTCCGGTGTGGCGGAAGGGATCCAGTCGTACGCTAGCAGTGTAAATTGGCCGCGGCGCGCAGGGGGCGCCAGTCGCGCGGCTACTTGGCGCGGGCCACCGCGACCTCTCGATAGAGCGACGCATAGCGCTTCGCGACCGCGGAGGGCGCGAAGGTCTCGAGTGCCCGGCGGCGCCCTTCGGCGCCGAGCGCGGCGCCCTGGTCGGGCATCGCGAGCAGCTCGTCGAGGCGCGCGGCGAGCGCGGGTTCGTCGCCGGTTGGCACGAGCAAGCCGGTGCGTCCGTCGATCACGATGTCGGTGAGTCCGCCCGAAGCGAATGACGACCACGGGCATGCCGCACAGTGCCGCCTCAATGGCGATGAGACCCAGTCCCTCCCCCGTGAACGGCGTCACGAGCGCGGTGCATTCACGATAGAGCTTCGCGAGATCGGCCTGGCTGAGCAGCGGATGGAATCGCAGCTGCGATTCGACCCCGAGCTGAGCAGCGAGCGCGCGCACGTCGCTCGCGTCGCTGCCGACGCCGACCACCACATCGAGTGCGGGTTTCGTCTTCATGCGGGTGAGCGCGCGCAGGAGATGCGCTATTCCCTTCTGCGCATTGAGTTTTCCGACGAAGAGCAGCCGGTCGCGCGCGCGAGGTCCTTCGGGATAGAACAGCGCCGGCGCGACCGGCATGGGCGCGACAACGGGAGTCACCTCCGGCACAAGCGCATGCGCTTCGTTCGCCGAGCCATGTGGAGACGGTTGTCACGCGTGCCGAGCGGCGGAGCACGCCCGCGAACGTCTTCGGACGCGAGCGCAGAAGAGCGCGCGGCCGCTATGTCCGACCCGTGCAGCGTGGTGACCAGCGGCGATCGTCCGCAGCCAGGCGACCTTCTCGCCGACCACGCCGCCGGGAAACCACCAATGCGCGTGCACGAGCGCCGGGCGACGCTGCGAGGCCACCGCATGCGCTGCTCCCGTGCTCGCCGCCGAGGAAGGACAGGATCGAGAGCTTTCCCGCGATCGATCCCTGGACCTGCGCGAGCATGCTCCCCGTGTACGCGAGCGTCTCATACCGGCGCGGTGCGTAGCGGAACCGAAACACCGGGATCCCCTCGAATTCCTCCTTGGCCGCGAGCCCGGGCGCTGACGGCGCCACGACGCTCACGCGAACATCCTCGTCACGCAACGCGACCGCGAGGCGGAGCACGAACGAGCCGATCGGATCGGTCGCGGTGCGCGGATAGCCGTGCGAGAGGAAGAGGACGTCCATCAGCGCGCCAATTCGCGCCGCTGCTGCGCCTGGTCCTCGAGCACGAGCGGTTCATCCCAGAGGCCGGGCGCCACGAGGTACGGTTCCACCGTGCCGTCGGCGCGGACGGTGCGCACGCGCATGCTGCGGCGCGCGGTGCGCCAGCGCGCGATCGTGTCGAGCGTCGCGACGTACGGAGTATCGGCGACGAGCCCATCGACCAACGCGGCATATGCTTCGATCGCGAGCGGGTAGCCGAGCGCCGCGAGGGTGACGTTCGGATGCCAGATGCCCACCCAGAGTCCGCCGAGGTCGCGGCACGTGGCCGCGAGCGCAAGCGCGTCGGCCGTCCATGCGGCGGGATCCTCTTCGCCGCGATACTTGCTCAGCGCGCGGTCCATGAAGCAGAAGGGCATCTCGAGGAATCCCGAGGCGCGCTCGATCGCCGGCTCCCAGACCGGCAATACATCCGCGACGCCGGCGCGGAATCCATTGCGGTCGGCGTAGCCGACGGTGGAATCGTAGCGGAAACCGGCGGCGTGCATCGCCAGTTCGGTGCGACCCGGGCGGATGCGCAGGAAGTGCTGGCGCACGCCGGCCACGGGACGGCCGGCAATGCGCGCGAGGCGGTCGCGCTGCTCGTTGAATGCGCCGTCGCGCTCGAACGTCTCGAAGCTGCCGTGCAGCGCGATCTCGTGGCCGGCGGACGCGACCTTCTCGATGATGTCGCGTGAAGCTCGCGATTCCGGGCGGTATGTGAGATCGCCGCGGCGCACGGTGCCGCTGTTGGGCGTGCCGCACAGAATGAACCACGTGGCGACGAGCCCCCGCTCCGCTTCGAGCACGGCGTCCACGCCGCGGCGCACCGGCGCGCCCATGAGTGCGGACGGCAGCGATCGTACCACCGCGCCCAGGCGCGCAGCGTCGCGCTTCTTGGCGAGTTCGGCAATGCGCAGCGATGCGAAGAGCGGCCAGAGCGCGACGACATCGAGGTCGTGCGTGAGCGCCGCGGCCCAGCGCCGTCCGTGGGGCCACGGCGCGGCGAAGCGAACCGGGCGAGCGCCGGCTGCGGTCACCACGGCGTTCCCGAAGCGGCTCGCCGCGACCGAGAGCACCGGCTCCCGCTCGACGCCCGCTTGCACGAGCGCGCTCTCGCTCGACGGCACGCGTCCGAACCGGTCGCGCGGCACGGCGCGCCGCTCGCGGTCGGCCGTCGCGATCGCGGTGATCGCGCGCAATTCGGCCCGCGAAATGCGAACAATGCCGTCCACGGGATCGAACGGCATCTGTCGAACGGTCGCGACCGCCTGGTCGTTCCCGGCCGCGGCGCGCCCGAATCGCCCGTGACCTCCAGGCGCACGACAGCCCGCCGCGGGATCATCCACGGGCACGAGACGAGCGAGGTCGGTGAGCAGTTCGAGCGCGAATCGCTCGGCGGCCGGCAGCCCGGCGAGCGCGCGCGAGAGGAGAATCACGATACGAACGTTACGCGCCGCGGCGCATTGGCCGCAAGGCTCATCGGCGCGTTGCAGGAACTGGAACGACTTTAGTCGGATGCTGCGGAAGAATGCGGATCGTGCGGATCGCTCCGAGGTAATGACGATTCCTCGCACCGGTTCGAGTCTTTGTTGTTGTTGTTAACCACAAATAAACAATGCCGAACAGCCACGCGGTGTCATGCCGCCTCGAGGAGCGATCCGCGAAATCCGCGAGTTTCCGCAGCATCCGATTAAAGTCGTTCTACTAGCGCACTTGACGCTCTTCGTCGCGACAGACTAACGTTGCCCCATGGCATCCACGCTGGTCCCGAAGACGCGCATCCCGTGGCGCCACCTCGTGCTGTTCGGCTGGATGCCCGGTTTCCTCAAGAAATTCGCCTACCGCTCGGTGCTCGGCTACAAGATCGGGCGCCGCGTGTCGCTCAGCTTCGGCAGCGTCGTGATCGGCGACGCGGTGAGCCTGGGCGACGATGTCGAGATCGGTCTCATGGCCGTCGTGCAGGGGCGCTCGATCACCATCGGACGGCACTCGAGCATCGGCACGTTCACGTACGTGTCGTGCGAGACGATCGAGATCGGCGAGGACGCGAAGATCCGCGAGCAGGTGTTCATCGGCGGTCCGCAGCTGCCGGAATCGCGGTTCACGCTGGGCAGCCGTACGATCGTGCTGCAGATGACGTACATCAATCCGACGAAGCCGGTCACGATTGGCGACGACACCGGGATCGGAGGTCACTGCCTGATCTTCACGCACGGCGTGTGGCTCAACGCGCTCGACGGCTATCCGGTGAACTACGAGCCCGTCACGATCGGCAAGAGCGTATGGCTGCCCTGGCGCGTGTTCGTGATGCCCGGAGCGACGATCGGCGACGGTTCGGTGATCGGTGGCGACTCGCTCGTACAGGGCAACATTCCACCGAAGAGTCTCGCCGTGGGCTCGCCGGCCAAAGTGATCCGGAGCGCGCCAGATTTCCCGCGGGGCCTGAGCGCGGAGCAGCAGCGCGACCTGGTGACGGGCATGGTGAGCGAGTTCGAGCGATACGTCACGCATGCCGGCGTAACGGTCGCGCTGGCGGGCGATTGGCGCAGCTACACGCGCGAGGGCGCGACCTCGCGACTACTCTGGCGGCGAGTCGCGGGCGCGACGCCGGCACTGCGTCGCGACGACACGGTGCTGAGCGAGGTCGCCCTCTCCGACGCCGATCGTTCGGCGTTCCGGAGTGCGGGCGTGCATTGGCTGGACGTGGCGGGGCGCACGCGAAGTCTCGGCGGATCGCCGCTCACCGAAGAACTCGCGCTCTTTCTCGGGCGCTACGGGATCAGATTGGCGCGCGACGGTGGCGCGAACTAGTCACGAGCGTCGCTGGCGCACCCTCGGAGTTGGTTCACTCGGCCTGCCATTCGACCAACTTCACCATCGATAGTCGCCATTCCGCGCCCTCTCGCTTGAAGGCGAGCTCGTGCGTATCGCCGACGTTGACCCGCAGGATCTCTCCTTCCCGCGCGAAGGACAACTGATTGAGCGAAGGCATCCAGAGGCTGCAATAGAATCCAAGGTAGGCGAGCTCCCTGTACGATGGACCCGATCGCGCCCGCACCTCGGCACGCATTTGCGCCGCGCCGGTGAACCAGGTGGAGTCCGTGGGTTGTCCTCTACCCAGGTTGACGTCCCCGAATTCTACGCCGGCGGTCGCGAGCCGACTCATGAGCGAGTCGACGTTCCACCTGCCCTCGAACCGCGCGCGCTCCCTCGCACTCAACGCGCTATCGCTTGTTCCACGCGCGAGGAACGTGATGGTTCTGCGGACCTGAGCAGAATCCGCCGCGGTGATCGCACGGGTCCCCTGCGCCGCTCCGAGTGTCGGAAGCCATGACATTAGAATCAGAGCCGTGGCGTGATGGAGTGTCACAGATGGATTGGTCCGGGTTCGAATGGGATCGGGAGGTAATGGTCTGCGGAGTCGACGACTAGTTCTTCTTTCGCGTCGTCCAGCCGTGGCCGAGGAACAGCAGCGCGGGCACGATCTCGAGCACGGTGAGCCAAAGGCGTGACGCGACGACGACGAGATAGGCCGGTCCGGTCGCGAAGAAGGCGCGCTTGAGACCGAGCGCCATCACCGTCTCGCGCACGCCAATGCCGCCGGGAGCGAATAGCGCGACGAATCCGACGAGATACGATCCCGCGAAGATCGCCACATAGAGCGACAGGGTGCCCGGCGCGGCGCCGAGCACGCCGACCACGAACAGCCGGAACGCGAGGCCGTAGCCGAGCCACGCCGCCGCTGTCGCGAGCGGCGGCAGCGCCAACGGTCCACCACGGGAGTTTGGGGATCACCACTTCCCTCTTGAGCACGCGTCCGGCCAACGCCGCGATGCGCGGCAGGAATGACGGCGCGATGACCACGGCGAGTCCCGCGATCGCGATCGCCCACACGAGCGCCGGCGGAAAGTCGAGCACGCGCGCACCGGTCGCGGCCACCACCACGAATCCAACGATCGTGTTCACGAGCGTGATGAGCAGCGCTGCGGCCGCGGCGACCACCGGCGAGACGCCGCGCGCCTCGGACATCACCGCCATCGCCGACAGCGCCCAGACCTTGCCCGGGATGTACTTGCCGAGGTTGGAGATGGTCCAGATGCGCGCCGCATCCCAGAATGGGAGCGGATGTCCCCACCCCTTGAGCACGATGCGCCACGTCTCGATGAGCAGCGCGTACGTGACGAGCACCACCAGGCACGACGCCGCGAGCGCGATCCAATCGGGCGTCGCGCTCGCGAGCGCGGCGGCCACTTCGGGCCACTGCTGCGACAACTTGATCGCGACGAACACCAGCACCGCGCCGGTGAATAGCGCGGAGATCCAGCGTCGCACTGTGGGACTCACGATGCGGACCGATCCTTCGACGCTTCGTCGGCCAGGCGGCGCAATTCGCGAAGTTCCACGCGGAGTCCGGCGTTCATCTCACCCAGCAATCCGCCTACGAGGAATACCGAACCGACGATCACGCACACCTCGACGAGATTGATCAGCGGCCGGTAGCCGACGCCGGCGAACACGCGGATGCCGATCGCCACGATCCCGGTGAGCACGCCGAGCGCGAACAGCATCGCCCCCACCATGCCGAACAGCAGCAGCGGCTTGCGCGAGAAGCGGAGCTCGAACCACACCGAGAGCATGTCGAGCACGCCGACCGGGATCCGTCCGATGCCGAACTTCGATTTTCCCGCGTGGCGCGGATACAGCGGCACCGGGATCTCGGAAACGGTGAATCCCTCCTGCGCCGCGATGACGATCATGTAGCGGTGCCAATCGGGGCGGATCGGCAGCGCGTCCATGATCTCGCGCCGGTACGCCTTCACGGAATTCAGGTCGCGCACCGGAACGTCGAACAGCGCGCGGCTGAGCCCGTTGTAGATGCCGGACACGAACGCCTTCTCGTACGCGCCCTGCTTGTAGCCCGTGACCATGTCGGCCTCGCCCGCGAGCATCGGCGCGACGAGGCGCGGGATGTCCTCCGGCTTGTACTGCAGGTCGGCCGGATAGAACACGAGCACGCGCCCGCGCGACGCGAGGTATCCGGTGCGCAGCGCGTCGGCGATGCCGCGTCCCCGCCGATGCCGCGCCAGCCGCAAGAACGGATATTGCTTCTGGAGCGCGCCGAGCACGTCCCACGTCTTGTCGGTCGAGCCGTCGTCGATCACAACCACTTCGAACGACGTGCGCGATCCCTTGAACGCCGCCGCCGCCTGCTCCATGAACAACGGCAGGTTCTCGGCTTCGTCCTTCGCCGGGACGAGGATCGAGACGTCGAGATCGTTCGCGGCGGCCATCAGACGCGGCTCCTCATGCGGGCCGAGAGCACGCCGAGCTGCTCGCGGTATTTCGCCACCGTGCGGCGCGCGATCTTCACGCCGTCCTTCTCGAAGATGTCCACGATGTCCTGGTCGGTGAGAGGGTGCTTGGGGTCCTCTTCGGCGATCGCTTCTCGATCGTGCGCCTTGATGCCGCGCGCCGAAACGTCCTCGCCGCCCGCGGTGGAGAGGCCGGAGGAGAAGAAGAACTTGAGCGGCAGCACGCCGCGCGGCGTCTGCACGAATTTCTCGTTGGTCACTCGGCTGACCGTGCTCTCGTGCATCCCGATCCCTTCGGCCACTTCGCGCAGCGTGAGCGGCTTGAGATACTGAAGTCCCTTCTCGAAAAAATCGCGCTGCCGGTCGACGATGAAGTGCATCACCTTGAGCATCGTCTGGCGGCGCTGCTCGATCGCCTGGATCATCCAGTTGGCGGCGTTCATGCGCGTGGAGATGAAATCCTTGTTCTCGCCCTGGAACTTCCGCTTGTCGCGCGCGATGTCCTGGTAGGCGCGGCTCAGGCGCAGGCGCGGCACGTTGTTGTCGTTCACGAACACGTGATACTTGCCGTCGATGCGATCGACGATCAGATCGGGCACGATGTAGTTGTCGCCCGCGCTGCTGTAGCGGAGGCCGGGCTTGGGCTCGAGCTTCGCGACGGCGTCGGCGGCCTCCTGCACCGCGGTGGGGCTCAGCCCGGTCTTCTTCGCGATCTCGGCCCAGCGATGATCGATGAGTTCCTCGAAATGATCGTGCACGAGGCGGTGGGCCACGGAGTCCTGCATGCTTGAGCGCGCGCAGCTGCAGCAGCAGGCATTCGCGCAGGTCGCGCGCGCCGACGCCCGGCGGATCGAGGTTCTGGATGACGCCGAGCATCCGCTCGACTTCGGCTTCGGTGTAGAGCGGAAGCTCCTCATCGTCCTCGCGGTCACTCGCCTCCGCCGCGTCGGTGATCCATTTGTTGATGTCGCGGCGCAGCTCCTCGAGCGAGACGGCGAGGTAGCCGTCGTCGTTGATGTTGCCGACGAATTCCTCGGCGAGGAGGCGCTCGCGGTCGCTGAGTTCGAGCATCTTCACCTGGTCGCCGAGGTGGTCGCTCAGGTGGCGGCGCTCGACCGACACCGGCTCGGTCTACTCGCGATCCTCGTGCCGCTGCACGCGCTGCCGCCGCCGACATCGAATCCGTTGAGCAGGATCTCTTCCCAGTCGATCTCGTCGTTCTCGGCCTTCTCGACGGCGAGCTCCTTGTCGGCCTCGTTCGGCTCGCGCCTCCGTCTCCTCGCCTTCCGCCTCGGCCTCCGTCTCGTCGTCGTCGGGCTCGACGAGGTCGAGGAACGGATTCGTGAGCAGTTCCTGCTTCAAGTGCTGCTGGAGGTCGAGCAACGGCATGTCAGCATATCCATCGCCTGGTAGAGGCGAGGATTGATCCGCAGCTCCTGCCGGAGACTGCCCGTCTGACTGATGCCGGGCTTCATGGGCTGCGTGCCGCGAAGCGCGAGCGGAGCCGCGCCGTGAGCGTGGGCCCGAGGTAGATCTCGGCGACGGTATCGTCGAAGACGAGCTCCTGCACCGTGCCCGAGACCTTCACCTGGCCGTCGAACATGATGTAGGCGCGGTCGACGATGTCGAGCGTCTGCTCCACGTTGTGGTCGGAGATGAGCACGCCGATGCCGCGATGCCGGAGCCCCGCGACGATCGACTGGATGTCGTGCACCGCGATCGGATCGACGCCGGCGAACGGCTCGTCGAGCATCATGAACTTCGGCTCCGTCACGAGCGCGCGCGTGATCTCGAGGCGGCGCCGTTCGCCGCCGGAGAGCGAGAACGCGCGGTTGTCGCGCAGGCGCTTGATGCTGAGCTCGTCGAGCAGCGTCTCGAGGCGTTCCTTGCGCTGCTCGGGCGTGATATCGAGCGTCTCGAGGATCGCGAGGAGGTTCTCCTCCACGGTGAGCTTGCGGAAGATCGACGGCTCCTGCGAGAGATATCCGATGCCGCGGCGCGCGCGCCTGTACATCGGCATCTCCGTGATGTCCTCGCCGTCGAGGAGGATCGTGCCCTCCTGCGGCGGGATGAGGCCGACGATCATGTAGAACGTCGTGGTCTTCCCTGCGCCGTTCGGGCCGAGCAGGCCGACGATCTCGCCCTGGCGCAGATTCAGCGCCACGTCGTTCACCACGCGGCGGCGGCGATACGTCTTCACCAGGCCCTTCGCCTCGAGGATGCTGCCGGCGGGTTCGCTCGTGCGGCATTGCCGTGCGGGCCGGTGATCTCCTCGCCGCGGCGCACCACGCCGGCGACGCCCGCGCGCTCGATCTGCGGGCGCGTCGCGCGCAGCTCGCGGCCAGAAACGGTCGGCGACGCGCAGCACGCTGTCGGGCGACGTGAGCCCGCCCTCCGGCAGCACGACGAGTCCTTCGGCCGCGAGCCGCGGGAAGACCACCTGCGCGAGGTGCTCGCGCACCTCGTCGAGGCTCAGCCGCCCGGCCTCGCGTTCGACATCGCGCCCCTCTTCGCGCAGGAGCTTGAGGTAGTCCGTGCGATAGTGCGTCGCGACGTCGTTGAACACGGCCTCGCCCTCGGCGCGCGCGGCGCAGATCGAGCGCGTAGAGCGCGAGGATCGTGGAGCGATCGCCCTTCGAGTGCTCGGCGAAGAACGACTCGAGCGCGGCGGGAACGCGAGGGCCGGCGGTCATGGCGTGGCGCTCTTGGCGGGCGCCTTGGCGGCGGCCGAGTCGGCTTTCGATTTCTTCTTCGGCAGCACCGGACCGGTGGCGGTCGAGTCGGCCTTCTTCTTCTTCTTGATGACCTCGGGCTCGACGTACACCCCGGCGACGCTGTCCTTCACGGTGACCGACTTCACCTGGTGCGCGACGAACGCGACCGTCACGGCGCCGCCGCGCACGTAGTTGATGGACGGTCCGATCGCCGCCGAATCCTTCGCCGCGATCTGGTAGTACGATTTCGCGTTGCCGAGCG
Organism: uncultured Gemmatimonadaceae bacterium; assembly: GCA_963732065.1. GTDB lineage: Bacteria > Gemmatimonadota > Gemmatimonadetes > Gemmatimonadales > Gemmatimonadaceae > DATKOH01. The sequence continues at coordinate 664,133 of CAVSYH010000020.1, forward strand.
CGATGAGGGCGAGCATCGCCGGCTGCTTGGCCGAATCGGCCTTGGTGAGCGGCATGCTGTCGAAGCGCGCAACGATCGTGTCGCCGCTCATCCAGTCGCGCTCCTTGGTGTGGACGTGCGTGGTGTCCGGCGTGCTCTGCGCGAACGCCTTGCGCACCGCGCGGATCTCGCGCAGGCGCTGGCCGGGCGAGCGCACGTCGAGCGAATCGGCGAGGATGTCGTACGTCGGGTTCGACAGCGCGCGCGCGCGACGCTCCCCACGCATACATGCGATCGAGCTCGCCGTTGACCATCTCGAAATCGAGCGTGTCGGAGGTGACCGTGCCGTCGTTGCTCACCGCCTTCCCTTCGCCGCGCGCGAGCACGCGATGCAGCTGCTTGTTGCCGCCGTACAGATCGATGATCGTGCCGTAGAGCGTGAAGGGCCGCTCGCCGCGCGAGACGATCACCGGCTTCTTCATGAGCCGCGCGAATTCGTGCGATCCGTCCAGGAACGCCGTGTCGCCCTTCGCGATCACATCCTCGCGCGTGATCTCCACGCGGCCCGATGCGTAGACGAGACTGTCGGCGTCGCTCACCACCGTGTTCCCGATGAGCACCATGGGCGGCGATGGCTTTCCGGTGGAGTCGCGCTCGAACATGCTGATCGTGGGGCGGCCGGGCGCGATCATGCGCGCGATGGTGCGAATGCCGGGCACGGCGCGAAAATACTCCACGCGCGGGCCGACGAGCGTGGTGCCGCTCGGAAGAAGCGAGTGTACGTTCCCTTCCGCGAGCAATCGCTCGTCCACCATGAAATACGTGGCAACGTCGGAGTCGAGCGTGAGCCGCGGCTCGCGGTAGTGCACGCCGCCGATGAGGTGCCAGCGCCGCAGATCGCCGAAGTACTCCGCGCTATCGGAGGAGATCGTGAGTTGCTGCGCGGGACATGAACCCATCACGCCGCCGCCGATGAAGCTGTTGTACTGGCCGCTCGCCTGCTTCACGGAGTTCACCCGCGTCGAGTCACTGCGCGGCGTGACGACGAGATCGCAGCGGCCCGTCGGTCCGGGGATGCTGACCGTCTTGGACGGAGCGCCGGGCGGCACCGGCGGCGCGACGGGCTGCTGGCCTGCGAGCGGGAGCGCGAGGTCGCGCCGGCCAGGAGCGCCATGGGGACGCGACGCACTACGGCTGCTGTCCCGAGAGCGGGATCGGCCCGGAGCCCTTGCTTCAGCTTGAGGATCTTCAGGTTCGCGAGGTTCGGATCGGAGATGAAGCCGATCCCTTCCACGCTGCCGGTCCGGCTGCGTGAGCACGAACGGACTGTCGCTCGCGATGAGGTTCGTGACCTGGTTGTACGAGAGCTGCGACGTCTCGAGGCGCTTGCCGTCCACCGAGACGACGAGGACGTTCTTGCGCGCCTCCATCATCGCCTTGCGTCGTGTTGTACGTGCCTTCGATCGACGTGAGCACGGCGCTCTGCTGGCCGGTGTTCGTGAAGAACACCGTGCGCTCGTTGCGCACCTCGATGCGCGAGTTGTTGTCGAAGAAATATCCGGTGTCCGCTCGAAGCTGCGCGCGCAGGAGTCCCTGGTCGGTAATGAATGTGCGCACGCCGAACATGACCTGGTCGGCCGCTTCGGCGAGCGGGTTCGGCGGCGTCACCGGCGGCTGCTTGGCGTCCTTGCAGCCCGCCACGAGCGCCGCGGCGGACAATGAACGCCCACGCGGGCGCGACGTCTCACTTGACCCCGGCGCGCATGAGATCGTGGAGATGCACGATCCCCACCATCCGCTCTTCGTCGTCGAGCACCGGCATCGCCATGATCCCGAACTGCTCCATCTTGAAAACGGCGGCGCTCGCCAGCTCATCGGCGCCGATGGTCTTCGGCGTGGCGTTCATCACGTTCGCGGCGACCACAGCGAGGAAGTCGGGCTGGACGCTGATTGAGGCGCGCGAGGTCCCCCGCGGTGACGACGCCGATCACGCGGCGATCGCCGTCGACGACCGCCACCGTTCCGCGGCGCTCGGCGAGCATGCATGACCACTTCCCGCATCACCGTATCCTTCGCGGCGCGTGGGGAGCTTCTCGGTCACCATGAGATCTCTCACGCGCGTGAGCAGCCGCCGCCCGAGCAATCCGCCCGGGTGCAGCCGAGCGAAATCCTCGCGGCGGAATCCCTTCCGTTCGAGCAGCGTGACGGCGAGCGCGTCGCCCATCGCGAGCGCGGCGGTGGTGCTCGTGGTCGGGGCGAGGTCGTGCGGGCACGCCTCCTCACGCACCCATGCATCGAGCACCGACATCGGCGTGGCGCGCGAGCTGCGAGTCGCCCTCGCCGGAGATGGCGACGATGTGCACGCCGAGCCGCTTCAGCTGCTCCAGCAGCGGGAACAGTTCGGCGCGTCTCGCCGCTCTTGGAGAGGAGGATCACGACGTCGGCTGGGCCGACGATGCCGAGGTCGCCGTGCAACCCTTCCACCGGATGCAGGAACGTGGCCGGCGTGCCGGTGCGACGTGAGCGTCGCCGCGATCTTGCGCGCGATGATCCCGACTTTGCCCACGCCGCTCACGATCACGCGGCCCTTGCGACGCGGCGATCAGCTCGACGGCCTTCGCGAAATCGGCGCCGAGCCGGCGCTCCACTTCGTCGAGCGCGTCGCGCTCGAGGCGCACGACGCGCCGGCCGCGCTCGATGAGTTCGTCCGGTTCATGCGTCATCGCAGCACCTCGAGCCCGCCAACCGAGCGCGTGGCGACGTAGTCGTCCACGAGCTCGTCCCATTCGCCGCGCGCCGTGAGCAGCAGTTCGGCGAACTCGCGCACCGCGCCGTGTCCGCCCGTGCGCGTGAGTTGCACGCTTGCAGCAGCTCGCGCACTTCGTTCACCGCGTTCGCGACGGCGACCGGCGAGCCCCACCGCGCGCAGGACGCCGAGATCGGGCAGGTCGTCGCCGACGAACGCCGCGTCGCTCGGCATCGATGCCGAACTTGTCGAGCATCTTCCGGAACGCGGGGAGTTTGCGCGCCTGCGAATCCTGCGCGACATCGTCGACCGTCAGCTCCGCCGCGCGCAGCCGCACGCTCTCCGACACGCGGCCGGTGACGATCACCACCTTGATGCCGGCGGCGCGCAGGAAGCGCGACGCCGAGGCCATCCTGGATGTCATAGCGCTTGAGCTCGACGGGCGTGCCGCCGGCGTCGCCGAGGTAGATGCCGCCGTCGGTGAGCACGCCGTCGACGTCGAGGCCGACGAGGCGGATCCGTTTCGCGAGCGCGTCGTTCGATCATTTGCGCGCCGCGCGTGCCAGAGGTCGACCGCGCGCAAGCACGAGATCGTCGAGCTTGCGCGAGCGGGATCATGTTCGGTCCATCGCTCGGCGCATGGTCGGGATCCGGGATGCGTCTCGAGGAAGAGCCCGTCCGCGCCCGCGCCGATGCGCCGCGAACGTGAGCGCGGGAATGAACTCGCGCGCGCCACCGCTGCGCGCCGCCTTCGCCCGCGGCCCGGCTGCTGCACGCTGTGCGTCGCGTCGAAGATCACGGGCGCGTCGCACGCGTCGCGCATCCGCGCGAAGATGCGCATGTCGACCACGAGATCGCCGTAGCCGAAGAACGTGCCCGCGCTCGGTCACGGCGACCGATCCGTGCTTGGCCGCCGTCTTTCCCGGCGGCGCGCCGCACCTTGGCCACCGCGCCGTTCATTCCTTCGGGCTGCAGCCACTGCCCCTTCTTGATATTCACCGGTTTCCCGGTGGCGCCTGCGGCCTCGAGCAGATCGGTCTGGCGGCAGAGGAACGCCGGGATCTGCAGCACGTCGACCACGCATGCCGACGAGCGTCGCACTGATCCGGCAGGTGCACGTCGGTGAGCACGCGGCAGCCCCGATTGCTGCTTCACGCGCTCGAGCGCGGCGAGTCCTTCGTCGAGGCCGGGCCCGCGTGCGGCGCCGGCGTTCGAACGGTTGGCCTTGTCAAGCTCGCCTTGAAGATCACGCCGCCGGGACATGCGCGGCGCGAGCCGCGCGAGATGCTCGGCGACGCGCAGATTCAGATCGTCGCCCTCCAACTGACGCACGGGCCGGCGATCAGGAAGAGCGCGTCCGAGCGGAAGCGCGCAGGGCATGCTCACGTTGGCAGTGCCGGCGTGCGACGAGTCGCGCGTGCTCGCGCTCCGGCGAACGCGTGTTTCGCCCGCAGCGCGGCGCGCGATGAACGCCGGCGAAGAGCGGATGCGGGCGCGTCGGGCCGCGACTTGAGTTCCGGATGGAACTGGCACGCCGACGAACCACGGATGATCGGGCAGCTCGATCATCTCGACGAGCGAGCCATCCGGCGAGAGCCCCGAGAGGCGCATGCCCGTTCTTCTCGAACAGCTCGCGATACTGGTTCGCGAACTCGTAGCGATGGCGGTGACGCTCGCTGATCTCCGGTACGCCGTAACTGTCCGCCGCCTGCGAGCCCGGGCGCAGCCGCGCCGGATACGCGCCGAGGCGCATCGTGCCGCCCATGTCCGTGCACGTGCTGCTGCGATTCCATGCAGCGCGATCACCGCGATTCGAGCACTCGGGCGCGAACTCGCTCGAGTTGCGAGTCGTCGAGGCCGCACATGTTGCGCGCGAACTCGATGATCGCGACCTGCATGCCGAGGCAGATGCCGAAGAACGGCAGCCCGCGTCTCGCGCGCGGCACGCACGGCTTCGACCATCCCTTCGATGCCGCGCACGCCGAATCCGCCCGGCACGAGCAGGCCGTCGCACGCCGGCGAGGATCTCGCGCGCGTGCCGCCTGGTCGGTGAAGAGATCGCTCGAGATCCACGTGATGTCGACGCCGACGTCGTTCGCGATGCCGCCGTGGATCAGCGCTTCCTGCACGCTCTTGTAGCTGTCGACGTAGGTCCGTGTACTTGCCGACCACCGCGATGCGCACGCGTTCGACGCGGCGCGCATCACGCGCTCCACCATCGTCTTCCACGCGGAGAGGTCGGGCGACTTCGCCGCTCGAGGCCGAGGCGCGCGGCAGACGCGCTCGTCGAGCCCCTGCTCGTGGAACGCGAGCGGGATCTCGATAGATCGTGCGGGACGTCGCGGCTCTCGATCACCGCGCCGAAGTCCACGTTGCAGAAGAGCGCGATCTTGCGCTTCACTGTCCTCGCGAGAGCGGGCGCTCGGTGCGGCAGATCAGGATGTCGGGCTGGATCCCGATCTCCATCAGCTCGCGCACGGAGTGCTGCGTCGGCTTGGTCTTCACTTCGCCGGCCGCCGCGATGTACGGCACGAGCGTGAGGTGGATGAAGAGCGCGTTCTCGCGGCCCACTTCGTGGCGGAATTGGCGGATCGCTTCGAGGAACGGCAGCGACTCGATGTCGCCGACCGTGCCGCCGATCTCGACGATCACGACGTCGTTGTCCGGGCGCGAGCGCGCTTCATCGCCGCCTTGATCTCGTCGGTGATGTGCGGGATCACCTGCACCGTGGAGCCGAGGTATTCGCCGCGGCGTTCCTTCGTGATCACGTTCAGAGTAGATGCGGCCCGGTGGTGACGTTGTTCTGCTGCGAGAGCGACCGGTCGATGAACCGCTCGTAGTGGCCGAGGTCGAGGTCGGTCTCGGCGCCGTCGTCGGTGACGAACACCTCGCCGTGCTGGAACGGGCGACATCGTGCCCGGATCGACGTTGATGTACGGATCGAACTTCATCATCGTCACGCGCAGTCCGCGCTCGACGAGCAGGCGCCCGAGCGATGCGGCCGCGATCCCCTTCCCGAGCGACGAGACGACGCCGCCGGTGACGAAGATGAACTTCGTGGTCTGCTGCATGGAATGGGTCGGCATCAATCGCAGCTCCGCAGATGAGGTCCGGCCAGCGCTCGTTGGCGCGGCGTAAATCGTCTTCGGTATCGATGCCACCGCGGCATCGGCTCCGACGACCGAGGCGACGCCGATCGTCATGCCGGCGGCGAGCGGGCGCAGCTGCTCCAGGCGCTCGATGCGCTCCAGCGCGTGCGGCGGCAGCGCCACCCAGCGAGCCAGCGCCCGCGCGTGTACGCGTAGATGCCGATGTGCTGGCGGATCAGCCCGTCGCGCTCACGGCCGCATCCGCGGCGTCGCGCAGGAATGGGATCGGCGCGCGCGAGAAATAGAGCGCGCGGCCATTGTCCGCGCACGACGACCTTCACGACATGCGGCGTGTCGAGCGCCGCCGCGCGCCGCGGGCGACTGCCGCCGTGCCGAGCTCGAATCGTCCGCCGGCGACCTGCGCCACCGCGCCGCGCACGGCGTCGAGGCCGGAAGGAACGGCTCGTCGCCCTGGACGTTGACGATCACATCGTAGCCCGCGTACTCGCCGCGGGCGGCGACTTCCGCGACGCGATCGGTGCCCGATGGGTGCGACGGGCTCGAGGTGAGCACGCACTCGGCGCCGGCCTCTTTCGCGGCCGCGGCGACGTCGGGATGATCGGTGGCGATGACGCAGCGGTCGGCGACTTTGAGCGCAGTCACCCGCTGCCAGACACGAATCACGAGGGGGGTGCCGGCGAGGAGCCGGAGCGGCTTGCGGGGGAGCCGCGTCGCACCGAGCCGCGCCGGGATCACCGCCAGCGTGCTCACGGCGCCACGGTCAGAGTGTGCCGGTGTGCAAGATTCACGCCAGTCAATATAGCGAGACGCGTGAGAGGAATCAAACATTCTGGCGCGAAACTTGGGGGCGATCCTCCCAGGGGCCTCATTGCCCGCGCCCTGGAACAGAGATCACAGTTCAAATTTTGAACGGATGCAACGGATGGAGCGGATCGGGCCGAAGCCGCTTGGCGGGCACAAAGCTTCGGCGACAACTGATGTTGTTGTTAACAACAAGAGCGGTGCGCTTATTGCGGAACGGAGCCTTTCACGCAGTTTCGGCCCATCCGCTTCATCCGATGCATCCGTTATGAACTTGAACCGTGATCTCCGCCCGGGCGCGCGGAGCGCGAGTATCCGGTCAGTTCAGCGGATGAACCAGAGTAGCAGCGTCGTCTTGGTCTGGCCCGTGGCGGGGTCGACCCAGAAATCGAGGCGGAACGGCTTGAGTTCGAGCCGCGCGCCGATGTTCTGCGTGAACTTCGGGAGATCCTCCACACCGGCGGCGCCGACGGTGTACGCCAGCGAGAGCGACGGCGGCGTGGTGAGCGGCAGCTCGAGCTTCGAGAAGGTGTAGCGATAGTCGCCCTCGAAGAACACGAGCTGGTCCCCGCCCTGCGCGAGCAGCCCGAGGGTCGCGACGGAGCCGGCGCCGCCGAGGTAGCCATACCGCTGCGGCGGAGCGGTCGAGTCGCCGGTGGTATAGATCGCGTGCACCCGCACCAGGATCTCCTGGTCGGTGTACGTGGCGTACTTGCCGGTGACATCGGCGACGAGCTGGGTCCAGCCCGCACCGTTCGCGGGATTGATCGGGACCTCGACCTTCAGGCTCGCGTCCATCTCGACCCGGCCCCTGAGCGAGCCATCGACTCCCGTGAGCCATGTCTCGAGGCGGCCGGGGCTCACCGCCGGGTTTGGTCGGTACATAGAGTAGGTGCTCTGATCGCCCGTGACGCTCCACGGCCCGCCGGCGGAAACGCTCGAGGCATCCTCCGTCCGTGCGCCCACCCAAAGCGAGATCGTGTGCGCCGTGTCGGACCAGGCGTACCCGATCCGCCCCTCGCCCCACTTCGCGCGCCAGTAGTTCCGGAAGTCCTTTCCGCAGCAGAACACCGCGAACGAGTTCCCGATGTCGGACTGGATCCAGGCGTCGTTGGTGAGCGTCGCTTGTGCGCCCGAGACGTTGATGAACGCGCCGCCGATCCGTGAATAGAGGCTGAGCTCGGCGTCGAAGAGTCCGAGGTTCGAGCGATAGGTGACGCCCGGCGCGACGATGAGCGCGCTGTCGCCGAAATGAAGCTCCGGCTTCACCTCGATCGAGAGACCGTCCACGCGATCGTAGAGCGGCGGCACGGTGAATCCGTAGACTGCCTGGCAGAACGAGCAGCTCGGTCTGCGGCGGCGGCGGTCCGTGGTAGTCCAGCGCGAGCCCCTCGAGCGTGCGCACGGTGTCGAATCGCGCCGCGGGATATGCCGCCCGCTTGCCGGTGACCACGGCGCCGTCCACATCATAGATGTTCCCGCCGAACGCCAGCGCGCGGCCGTCGATATGCGCCGACGCGGTGAGGTTGATGCTGCCGTTGATCACGATGAGGTCGCCGTGCACCTCGCCGATCACGGAGGCGTCGGAGTTGAGCACCACGACGTTGGTGTTGTATTCGCGGCCGCCATAGAGCGGCGTATTGAAATCCTGGTGCAGCACGATGTGCGGCTTCGCGAGCGCGTCGCTGAGCACACCGCCGGCGCTGCCCGGACCTGGCTTGCGCACGTACAGGCGCACGTCCATTTCCTGCGCGCCCGCTTGTGATGCGGTCGCGAGCAATAATGCCGCCGCGGCGAGTCGCCTCAGCATCCGGCGAGCTTGATAAAGTTCTTTATCAGGTCCATCCCGTGCGCCGTGAAGACCGATTCCGGGTGGAACTGCACGCCCCACACCGGAAGCTCGGCGTGCCGCATCGCCTGGATCTCGGTGTCATCGCCCGCGGTGGCTGCGTTCACCTGGAGCACGGGAGGCAGCGAGCGGCGCTCGACGACGAGCGAGTGGTAGCGCATCACCTCGAGCGGCTGCGGCAAGCCCGGCGAACAGTCCGCCGCCATCGTGCGCGATGCGCGACGTCTTGCCGTGCATCACGCGTGCGGCGCGGACGACCTTGCCGCCATAGGCTTCGCCGATCGCCTGATGGCCGAGGCACACGCCGAGGATCGGGATCGTCCCGCCCCACCGCTGCACGACCGGCAACGGTCACACCGGCGTCCGCCGGCGTGCCGGGGCCCGGCGAGAGCACGATCGCGCGCGGCCGCAGCGCTCCGACCTCGTCCACGGTGATCGCATCGTTGCGGCGAACGCACGGCTCCGCCCCAAGCTCGCCCAGGTACTGCACGAGGTTGTAGGTGAAGGAGTCGTAGTTGTCGATGACGAGGATCATGGCGTCCGGGGTCAGCCGCGCGGATGGAACTGCTTATGGACGCTACGAAGATACTCGCGATCGACGTGGGTGTAGATCTGCGTGGTGCCAATGTCGGCGTGGCCGAGCATCTCCTGCACGGCGCGCAGGTCGGCGCCGCCCTCGAGCAGATGCGTGGCGAAGGAATGCCGCAGGGTATGCGGCGTCACCCGCTTGGCGATGCCGGCCTTCTGCACGTACTTCCGCAGGATCTTCCAGGCGCCCATCCGCGTGAGCGGCGTGCCGCGCGCGTTCAGGAAGAGCGCGCCCTTGCCCGCCGCCGCGCTCGAGACGCGGCCGCAATTCGCGCACGTAGACCGCGGTCGCCGCGATCGCCCGGCGCCCGATCGGCACGAGGCGCTCCTTGCTCCCCTTGCCGAACACGCGCACCAGTCCGTCATCGAGCATCGCGTCCTTGGTCGGTCACCGAGATCCATTCGGACACGCGCAGCCCCGCGCCGTATGCGAGCTCCAGCATCGCGCGATCGCGGAATGCGAGCGGCTCATCGAGCGTGGGCGCCGCGAGCAGCTGCTCGACTTCGGCGACGGTGAGCACGTCGGGCAGCGTGCGCCAGCGCTTCGGCGTGTCGAGCCGCTCGCTCGGGTCCTCCACCACCTGCCCTTCGCCCATGAGGAACTTGATAGTAGGTGCGCACCGCCGAGACGTTGCGCCGAATGGAGGTCGGCGCCAGTCCGAGATCCTTCAGCTGGTAGACGTAGTCGCGCAGCATCTGCGACGTGACGCCGGTGGGCGCGCTCGCCCCCTTGCTGCGCGCGAACACGGCGAAGCGCGCGAGATCGTGATCGTACGCTTCGGCGGTGGTGCGCGCCGATCCCTTCTCGAGCGCGAGGAAATCGTGGAAGCGCTCCAGCAGGAACGCGCGGCCTACGTCGTCGGCGAGCGCGGCGCGTCACCGGCCTACGCGCCGGCGGCACGGAGCGTCGCGACCGCGATGCAGGCGATCCCTTCGCCGCGGCCGATCCAGCCCATCCCTTCGTTCGTCTTGCCCTTCACGCTCACGGAACGCGAGATCGAGGCCGAGCGCGCCGGCCAGCGCGGCGCACATCGCCGCGCGATGCGGCGCGAGCTTGGGCCGTTCGGCGATGACGGTCACGTCCACATGCTCCAGAACGAAACCGCGCTCGCGCGCGACCGCCACGGCCGCGCGCAGCATCTCGAGCGAGTCGCGGCCGCGGTTCGCCGGCGTCGGTATCGGGGAACATGCGCGCCGATGTCGCCGGCGCAGGCGGCGCCGAGCACCGCGTCGGTCACGGCGTGCGCGACGGCGTCACCATCGGAATGGCCGGTGAGCGAGCGGTCGAACGGGATCGTCACGCCGCCCAGGCGGAGCGGCTCCCCGGGCCGAAGCGGTGCGAATCGTAGCCGATGCCGGTGCGGCTCACGCCGCCGCGCCGGCCGGCTGGATGATCGAGTAGTCCTGGCGGCGCCGCGCCGGCGTGAAGCCCGCGTCGCGGATGAGCCGCTCCATCTCGTCGGTGGTGGTGCGGTGCGTCGTGTTCGCCGCCGAGACGACGTTCTCCTCGATCATGAGCGAGCCGAAGTCGTTGCAGCCGAACTTGAGCGCCAGTTGGCCCACCTTCATGCCCATCGTCACCCAGCTCGACTGCAGGTTCGGCACGTTGTCGAGCACGATGCGCGCGATCGCGACCGTGCGCAGATAGTCGCGTCGCATCGGTCTTCTGCATGTGCGACATCGTGGGCGTGTTCTCGGGCTGCAGCGGCCAGCAGATGAACGCCGTGAATCCGCCGGTGCGCGCCTGCACCTCGCGCACGCGCTCGAGGTGCTCCATCCGCTCGGCGAGCGTCTCGCCGATGCCGTACATCATCGTGACCGACGTCTTCATCCCTTCGCCGTGCGCGATCTCCATGATCTCGAGCCAGCGGTCGGCGCCGGCCTTTTTCTTGGCCACGAGGTCGCGCACGCGCTGCACCAGGATCTCGCCGCCGCCGCCGGGGATCGAGTCGAGGCCCGCCGCGCGCAGCTCGCGGATCACGTCCACGCGCCTCCATGCGGAACACCTTCGCGAAGAAATCCACTTCGCTCGGGCTGAATCCGTGGATGTGGATCGGATGATGCTGCTTGATGTACCGCATCAACTCCAGGTACCACTCGAACGGGATGTACGGATTGTGCCCGCCCTGGATCAGGATCTGCACGCCGCCGAGTGCCTTGGCCTCGTCGATCTTCGCGCCGATCTGCTCGTACGAGAGCGTGTAGCCCTGGTCGTGCTTCGGCCGACGGTAGAACGCGCAGAATCCGCAGTCGGCGACGCACACGTTCGTGTAGTTGATGTTGCGGTCCACGATATACGTCACGATGCCGTGCGGATGCCGTGCGAGGCGCACACGGTCGGCCTCGGCGCCGAGATCAACCAACGGCGCGTTCGTGTAGAAGTCGAGGAGATCGCGCGTGGGCATCAGGCGGCCGGGAGGAAGGCGAGCGAGCCGTCGGGCACGCGTCCGGCGCTGGCGAGCCGGCGGAAGAAATCGGTGAGCCCGGCGAGATGCGCGTACGAGAGGCGATAGTCGAGGCCGGACAGGTACTCGGCGCAGAGGCGGCGCGCGACGCCGGTGGTGGCCGCGGCCTGCTCCGCGAGCAGGTCGAGATGCGCGAGTCCCCAGTCGCGCGACTCGATGAGGCGCGCGTGCACGCGAAGCGCGTCGCTCACCGGCGTGCTGCGGAGCGCCACCCACACGGCGAAGACGAAGGGCAGGCCGGTCCACTTCTTCCACTCCGCGCCAAGATCGTACACGAACGGATAGCGGTCCGATGCGCGGCGAGCTGCAGCGCGGCGTCGCCGATCACGAGGCGCGCGTCGTGCGCGCGGCTGCGCGGCGCCGGCGAGATCGGTGTGCTCGGCGTCCGCCGCGGCGAAGTCCGGCTCGGCGCGCCACACGTGCTCGAACAGCAGCTTGAGCAGCGCGACGCTGGTCATCGAGCTGCGCGAGAGCAGCACGCGCGCGCGATCGAGATCGCCGGCGGGGCGGTTCGAGAAGAGCAGCACGCTGCGCACGGGGCCGTCGGACGTGATCGCGAGATCGGGCAGCAGCAGATAGCGGTCGGCGTTGCTCGCGTACTCTACCGCGGACACGACGCTCACATCGAGGTCGCCCGCCGCGGTGAGCGCGTTGAGCGCACTCGGCACGCCATCCACGAGCGTGGCGTCGAGTGGCACGATGCCGCGATCGATCGCGCCGTACACCGGATAGCAGTTGATGTAGGGAATGCGTCCGACGCGCATGCTACGCCGCCTCGGCCGCGGCCGGATCGAAGGCGCGGAGCGTGTGATAGAACGAATCGCGCTCGACCGGCACCCGCCCCGCCCCGCGGATCAGCCGCAGCAGTTCGTCGAGCGTCATCGCCTGGGCGGTGTGCGCGCCGGCCTCGTGGTAGATCTTCTCGCGTACCACCGTGCCCTCGAGGTCGTTCGCGCCGAAGGTGAGCGCGATCTGCGAGAGCGCCGGCGTCACCATGATCCAGTGCGTCTTGATGTGCGCGATGTTGTCGAGGAAGAGCCGGCCGACGGCGATGTTGCGAAGATCATCGAACCCGGTAGTCGCGGTGCCGGTGCGGCCGAGCGTTTCGCCAAGCTCGTTGTGATCGGGGTGATACGCGAGCGGGATGTAGGCGAGGAATCCGCCGGTTTCGTCCTGCAGTCCGCGCAGCATCGAGAGATGCTCGACGCGATCCTCCATGCTCTCGACATGGCCGTAGAGCATCGTGCAATTCGAGCGGATGCCCATGTTGTGCGCCACGCGATGCACGCCGATCCACTCCTCGGCGCTCAGCTTGCGGTCGGCGATCGTGGCGCGCACGCCCTTCGAGAAGACCTCGGCGCCGCCGCCGGGCAGCGTGTCGAGACCGGCGTCGCGCAGATGCGAGAGCACCGCCTCGACGCACATCTTCTCGATGCGCGCAATGTGCGCGATCTCGACCGCGGTGAGCGCCTTGATGTGCACGTCGGGGCGGCGCGCCTTGAGGCCGCGGAACATGTCGGCGTAGTACTCGAGCCCCGCCTTCATGTCGAGCCCGCCGACGATGTGGAACTCGCGCACGTACTCGTTCGCGTCGGCCTCGGCGTACACCTGGTCGAGCGTGTACCGATATGCGCCCTCTTCCTTCGGCAGCCGCGCGTACGAGCAGAAGACGCAGGTCTTCCGCAGCATGCAAATGTTCGTCGGATTGATGTGCTGGTTCGCGGCGAAGTACACGCGCGTTCCGTGCTTCGCGCGCGTGGCGGCGTCGGCCATCGCGCCGATCGCCAGAATGTCCGGCGACTTGAACAGCGTGACCGCATCGGCCTCGGTGAGCCGCTCGCCGGCGCGCACCTTGGCGGCAATGGGGCGCAGCGCGGGATCGGTCACGCGCGCGGGATCGACCATCGCCGGAGACGGCACTCAGCCCTCGTACCGCTTCACCGCGAGCGCGACGTTGTGGCCGCCGAAGCCGAAGCTATTGCTGAGCGCCACCGTGACCGGGCGCTCCACCATCTTGTTCGGCGTGTAGTTCAAGTCGCACTCGGGATCTGGCGTGTGGTAGTTGATCGTCGGCGGGATCTTCCCCTGCTGCACCGCGAGCGAGCAGAACAGGAACTCCACCGCGCCCGCCGCGCCGAGCATGTGCCCGGTGGACGACTTGGTGGAACTCACGTTGACCGCCTTGGCGCAGTCGCCGAATACCGCCTTGATCGCCTTGGTCTCGTTGAGATCGTTGGCGGGCGTGGAGGTGCCGTGCGCGTTGATGTACTGCACGTCCCGCGGCTGAACGCCGGCGTCGTTGAGCGCACGCCGCATCGCGCGCTGCGCGCCTTCCCCGTCGGGCGCCGGCGAGGTGAGGTGGTACGCATCGCCGGTGGCGCCGTAGCCGGCGACCTCGGCGTAGATGCGCGCGCCGCGCTTCTTGGCGTGTTCGAGCTCTTCGATCACGACGATCGCGCCGCCCTCGCCCATCACGAAGCCATCGCGCGTCGCGTCGAACGGGCGCGAGGCCGTCATCATCTCGTCGTTCCGTTCGGACAGCGCGCTCATGTTCGTGAAGCCGCCGATCGCCATGGCGGTCACCGTCGCTTCCGCGCCGCCGGTGATCATGATGTCGGCATCGCCGTACTGGATCGCGCGATAGGAATCGCCGATCGCGTGCCCGCTCGTGGCGCACGCCGAAACCGTGGCGTAGTTCGGCCCCTTCGCCTGGAATTGCATCGAGATGATCCCGGCGGCGATGTCGGCGATGAACATCGGGATGAAGAACGGGCTGATCTTGCTCGCGCCGCGCTGGGTGTACTGGTCGTGCTGCTCCTCGAACGTCCGCAGGCCGCCGATCCCGCTGCCGACGATCACGCCGGTGCGGTCCTGGTCGTACCCGGTGCCATCGCCGAAGCCGGCGTCCTTCATCGCCTGCACCGCCGCCGCCACCGCGTACTGGGTGTACGCGTCGGACCGCTTCGCTTCCTTGCGGTCCATGTACAGCAGCGGATCGAAGCCCTTCACTTCGCAGGCGAAGCGCACCCCGAACGTGGAGGCATCGAACTTCGTGATCGGCCCTGCGCCGGACTTTCCGGCCAGGATGGCGTTCCAGGTCGTCGCCACGTCGTTGCCGACGGGCGTGATCGCCCCGAGACCGGTGACGACGACTCGCCGCTTCATTACGCGGTCTTGCTCTTCAGGTAGTTCAACGCGTCACCCACCGTGCGGAGCTTCTCGGCGTCTTCGTCGGGGATGTCGATGTTGAATTCCTTCTCGAACTCCATCACCAGCTCGACGGTATCGAGACTGTCCGCGCCGAGATCCTCCATGAAGCTCGCGTCGTTCGTCAGCTTCTCGCGCTCGACGCCGAGCTCCTTCGCGATGATCTCCTTGACCTTCTCTTCTGTTGCCGCCATGGCCGTGATCCTCGAATGATGGAAAAGGGAATGCTGAAATGTACCCGAATGAGCGAGCGTTTCAATCTCACATGACCATGCCGCCGTCGACGACGAGCACCTGCCCGGTAATGTAGCTCGCGTGCTCGGAGGCCAGGAACGCGACCGCCGACGCGATGTCGCCAGGCGCGCCGAGCCGCGCGAGCGGGATCTGCGATTGCAGCGCCGCGCGGGCCTCGGGCGTGAGCGCAGCCGTCATATCGGTCTCGATGAAGCCCGGCGCGACGGCGTTCACGAGGATATTCCGCGACGCCAGCTCCTTCGCCACGGACTTCGTGAGACCGATCAGCCCCGCCTTGCTCGCGGCGTAGTTGGCCTGCCCTGCGTTGCCGATGATCCCCACCACGCTCGTGATGTTGATGATGCGCCCCCAGCGGCGCTTCATCATGCCGCGCGTCGCGGCCCGCATCGCGGCGAAAGCGCCCTTGAGGTTGGCATCGAGCACGGCGTCCCAGTCGTCGTCCTTGAGTCGCATGAGCAGGTTGTCGCGCGTGAGGCCGGCGTTGTTCACGAGGATGTCGAGGGAGCCGAACGCCGCCTCGACATCCGCCACGAGCTTGGCGACCTGCGCCGCATCGCTCACGTCGCACGCGAACCCCTGCGCGCCGCCGCCGATCGCGGCCGCGGCCTCGGCGGCACGCGAACCCTCTCGCCCGACAACGGCCACCTTCGCGCCACACTCGGTGAGCGTCGCGGCGATCGCGCGGCCGATCCCGCGCGTGCTGCCGGTGACCAGCGCGACGCGCCCCGTGAGATCGATCTTCATGCGGCCACCCGCTTGCGGAGTTGTTCGATGTCGGCCGCGGTGCCGCACGCTGCCGTTTCCGCGCCGGGCACGATGCGCTTCACGAGATTCGCGAGCACGCTGCCGGGGCCGAGCTCCACGAACAGCGCCCCAGGCACGGCGGCCGCGATCGCGCGCACCTCGGCGGTCCAGCGCACCGGCGACGTGAGCTGCTCGCGCAGCAGCCGCGTGGCGTCGGCCGCCGTGGTGACGGGCGCGGCGCTCACGTTCGAGTAGACCGGGAACGCGGGCGCCGTTGCGCCCGACGCATCGAGCGCCGACTGCAGGCCCGCGCCCGCGCTCGCCATGAGCGGCGAGTGGAACGCCCCGCTCACGTTCAGCCGCAGCGCGCGCTTGGCGCCCTTGCGCCTTGGCGAGCTCCATCGCCTTCTCCACCGCGGCGACGTCGCCCGAGATCACGAGCTGCTCGGGCGTGTTGTAGTTCGCGGGCACGACCACGCCGCCGGTCGCCGCCGCCGCCTCGCTGCACGACGACTCCACGCCCGCCTCATCGAGGCCCAGGATCGCGGCCATCGCACCGGGCGTTCTCGTGCCGCTGTCGGCCATGAGCTCGCCGCGCTTGCGCACCGCACGCAGCGCTTCCGCCAGCCCGAACGTGCCGGCCGCGTGGTACGCCGTGAACTCGCCGAGCGAATGGCCGGCCGCGGCTCTCACGCGCGGCCGCAGCCACTCCTGCGCGACCGCCCACACCGCCGCGCCGTGCGCGAGCAGCGCCGGCTGCGCGTTCTGCGTGGCGGTGAGGTCGTCCTCCGGGCCTTCGAAGCAGAGCTTCGACAGCGGCATCGCGAGCGCCGCGTCGGCGGCATCGAACACGGCGCGCGCCGCCGGGAAAGCGTCGGCGAGGTCCTTGCCCATGCCGGGCTTCTGAGAGCCCTGCCCTGGAAAGAGCAGCACGATGTTCACCGGAGCGCCGGACGCGATCAGAAACGAATGACCATGGAGGCCCACGTGAAGCCCGCGCCGAAGGCGACGAGCAGCACGGTGGAGCCTTCTTTCACGCGGCCCTGCTCGATCAGCTTCGTCGAGCGCGATCGGGATCGATGCCGACGACGTGTTGCCGTAGCGATCGACGTTCACGAACACCTTGTCCATCGGGATGCCCGCGTGCTTCGCCGTCGCCTCGATGATCCGGACGTTGGCCTGGTGCGGGATCAGGAGATCGATGTCCTTGCCGGTGAGCCGCGCGCCGTCGAGCGCGCGGTCGGCGGCGTCGGCCATCGAGCGCACCGCGTGCTTGAACACTTCGCGCCCCGCCATCTTCACGAGATGCGACCGGTCCGCGAGCACCTTGTCGGACATCGGGATCGTCGCGCCGCCGGCGGGCCGATACAGGAGTTCGGCGAGCGTGCCGTCGCTGCGCATGTACGTGGACAGGATCCCGCGCCCCTTCGCCGCGCGCTTGAGCACGGTGGCGCCCGCGCCGTCGCCGAAGAGCACGCAGGTGGCGCGGTCGGTCCAGTCGACGATGGAGCTCATCTTCTCCGAGCCGATCACGAGCACGGTCTCGGCGGCGCCGCTGTGGATCAGGCCCTCGCCAACGGTGAGCCCGTAGAGCCAGCCCGAGCAGGCGGCCGAGAGGTCGAACGCGGCGGCGCGCGTCGCGCCGAGCGCGGCCTGGATGTCGGCGGCGGTGGCCGGCAGCAGGCGGTCGGGCGTGGCGGTGCTCAGGATGATCACGTCGACTTCGCCCGGCAGCACGCCCGCGCGCTCCATCGCCATGCGCGCCGCCGCGGCGCCCATGTGGCACGTGGTCTCGGTCGCGCTCCGCGATGTGCCGCTCCGAGATGCCGGTGCGCTCCATGACCCACTCGTGCGTGGTCTCGATGCCGATCGCCGCGAAGTCATAGTTCGTCATGACTCTGCGGCGGCACCGATTTCCCGATGCTCATGAGCTGCGCGTAGGGGCGCTTCATGCCGGGTGGCTCCCGTGGCCGAGCTTGTGGCCGATGTGCTCGTCCATGCTCGACTCGATCGCGCGCAGCGCCACGCCAATCGCGTTCTTGATCGCGCGCGGCGAGGAGCGGCCGTGCGAGATGATGCTGACGCCGTTCACGCCGAGCAGCGGCGCGCCGCCGTAGTCGGAGTAGTCGAAGCCCTTGAACGCGGCGGCGAGCGTTTCCTTCGCGACGCCGCTGCTGGCGAGCTTGCCGAAGATCAGCGCGGGCACCGACTCGTAGAACTTGAGCAGCACGTTGCCGACGAATCCGTCGCACACGACGACGTCCACCTTGCCGCGCGCCGAGCCGCCCGTGAGGATGTCGCGCCCCTCGACGTTCCCCGCGAAGTTGAGATCGCTCTTCGCGAGCAGCTGGTGCGCTTCCTTCACCACCGCGTTCCCCTTCTCTGCTTCCTCGCCGATCGAGAGGAGGCCGACCGCGGGATTCGGGCGGCCGAGCACATCCTCGGCGTACACGGCGCCGAGCCGCGCGAACTGGAGGAGTTCGTCGGCCGAGCAGTCGACGTTGGCGCCGGAATCGAGCAGCACCACCGGCGCGCTCACGTCGGGAAGCAGCGTGACGATCGGCGGGCGCGTGACGCCGTCGTGCAGCTTGAGCAGATACACCGACGCGGCCATCTGCGCGCCGGTGTTGCCGGCGGAGACGAACGCATCCGTTTTGCCCTCGGCGTGCATCTCTGATGCCGATCGTCATCGAGCTCTTCGGCTTCCCGCGGATGGCCGCGGTGGGCTTGTCCGTCATCTCGATGACGTCGGGCGCATCGATCACTTCGATGCGCGCGCGCTGCGCCGCGAGATGCTTGAGATCGCCGGCGAGCTGCCGGTCGAGCTCGGCGTTGATGACCTCGGGGCGGCCGACCAACTGGAGGCTGTGCGCCGCCGGAAGATCGGCGAGCGCGAGCAGCGCACCCGCGACGGGCGCTTGGGGGGCGAGATCTCCCCCCATCGCATCCAACGCGATGCGCGCCAAGCTAGCTGACCTTGGCCTCGATCCGCTGCTCGCCGTCGTAGTAGCCGCACTCAGCGCACACGCGGTGCGGGCGCTTCATGGCGTGGCAGCGCGGACACTCCTGGATCACGATCGCCGGCGCCTTCTTGTGCGTGTTGCGCGCGCGCTTCTTGCGCTTGGAAGTGCGTCTCTTGGGTACGGCCATGTCAGTTCACGAAATTGAAAAGGTTCACCGCGGTCCTGAAGCGTGGCGGACGGTCCGCAACGCGTCCCAGCGGCTGTCGGTCTCGGCCTTGCACGTGCACGTCGCGGCGTTCCAATCGGCGCCGCATCGCGGGCACAGGCCCTTGCAGTCATCCCGGCACAGGAAGAACTCGGGCGCCGCGAGCAGCCACTGTTCGCGCACCGCCGTGCTCAGGTCGAGCGTGAGCGCCCGCGGCGGGATCTGGTATGCGTCCGGGTCGTCCGCGACCTCTTCGTCGCCTTCGCCGACGTACAGCACATGCACATCCTCCCGCACCGCTTCGCGCGCATCGGTGAGACAGCGGCGGCACGAGCCCGCCGCTTCGCCCTCGATGTGCCCGCTCCAGTAGTACCGGTCTGGGCCCGCCTTGGAGAGTCGGCCGGTGGCATGCACGCCGGCTGCCGGCCGCGCATCGCCCGCCTGCCACACCGGATCATCGGCGGCAAGCCGGCCGTCCACCGTGGCGGCGTTGCGTTCGAGATCGCGGAGGTCGAAGGAGAGCATAACCCTTGAATCTACTTGGACATCGGCCCTCGGTCAAGCGTGGCTGATGTCGGGTGTAATGCGCGGGACGACGACCCCAAAAAACAGCTTAGACAGGATTAACATGATCTACAGCATGATGACGGCACCAAAGACGCTCACCACCATTCAAATCATGTGAATCATGTTCATCTGAATCACGTTCATCCTGTCAGGCAGTTCGTGCCGTTTGCGAGGCCGATCAACGCGCGGCGAGCACGTCCGATTCGGAGAAGAAGAAGCGCGCCTCGCGCTCCGCGTTCTCGTCGGAGTCGGATGCGTGGATCGCGTTCCGCTCCTTCGATTCGGCGAACAGCTTGCGTACCGTGCCGGCATCGGCCTGCGCCGGATCGGTGGCGCCGATCGCGGTCCGGAGCGCGGCGACCGCGTCGGGTTTCTCGAGCAGCATCGGCATGAGGGGCCCGAGGTCATGAAGGTCGTGAGCGACTGGTAGAAGGGGCGCTCGCGGTGCACGGCGTAGAATTCGCCGGCCTGTGCCGGAGTGAGGAGCACGACGCGCGACGCGAGCACGCGGAAGCCCTGCGCTTCGAGATGGGCGAGAATCTTCCCCGCCTTGCCCGTCGCGAAGGCATCGGGCTTGATGATCGTCAGAGTGCGATTGCCGGCCATGTCGTTGGTCGTGTGGTTAGTCGTTGGCGTTTGGCCGCGAGCGCGCTGCCGCTACCGCGGCAGTCGCTCGCGAATGAGAGGCACGAAATCCATCGGGCGCTGGGCGACGCCCATCCCGGCAGCCTCGAACGCCTCGATCTTCTCGGCGGCGGTGCCCGCGGAACCGGAGATGATCGCGCCGGCGTGTCCCATGCGGCGGCCCGGCGGCGCCGTCTGCCCGGCGATGAATCCGACCACCGGCTTCTTCATGTGCTCCTTCACGAAGCGCGCGGCCTCCTGCTCGTCCGTGCCGCCGATCTCGCCCATCATCGCGATCGCCTTCGTGTGCCGGATCCTTCTCGAACGCCGCGAGGCAGTCGATGAAGTTCGTGCCGTTGATCGGATCGCCGCCGATGCCGACGCAGGTCGTCTGCCCGATGCCCGGCGCGCGTGAGCTGGTACACGATCTCATAGGTGAGCGTGCCCGAACGGCTCACGACGCCGACCGGCCCCGCGGCGCAGATGCGGCCCGGAATGATGCCGACCTTGCTCGCGCCGGGCGTGATGAGGCCCGGGCAGTTCGGACCGATGCAGCCGCGCGCCGCGTTCCTTCACGAACGGGTAGACGCGCGTCATGTCGAGCACGGGCACGCCTTCGGTGATGCAGACGATGAGCGCGACGCCCGCGGCGGCGGCTTCCATCATCGCGTCCGCCGCGAACGGCGGCGGCACGTAGATCACGGTGGTGTTCGCGCCGGTCGCGCGCACGGCGTCGGCGACGGTGTTGAAGATCGGTACGGCGTCCTCGAACTTCTGGCCGCCCTTTCCCGGCGTGACGCCGGCGACGACCTGCGTGCCGTACTCGATCATCTGCTTGGTGTGGAACGAGCCGTCGCGGCCCGTGATCCCCTGCACCACCAGCTTGGTGTTCTTGTCGATGAAGATGCTCACGCGGCCTTCCCTCCCTTCGCGAGCGCCACCGCTTTCTGCACGGCCTCGTCCATGTCGCGTCATCGCGCTGAAGCCGTTCTCCGTGAGGATCTTCACGGCGATCTCTTCGTTGGTTCCGGTGAGGCGGATCACGATCGGCACTTTGAGCGGATTCGCCTTGGTCGCCGTCACGATCCCGTTCGCCACGTCGTCGGTGCGCGTGATGCCGCCGAAAATATTGAACAGGATCGCCTTCACGTTCGGGTCGCTCGGTGATGATCTTGAGCGCGTTGACGACCTTCTCCGGGTTCGACGAGCCGCCGATGTCGAGGAAGTTCGCGGGCTCGCCGCCGTAGTACTTCACGAGGTCCATCGTCGCCATCGCGAGGCCGGCGCCGTTCACCACGCATCCGACGTTGCCGTCGAGCTTGATGAACGTCAGGTTCGCGTTGCGCGCCGCGACTTCGCTCGGCTCCTCGCGCGGTCTCGTCGCGCAGCGCCGCCGATCTCGGGACGGCGGTCGAGTTCGTTGTCGTCCACGCTGATCTTCGCATCGAGCGCCAACACCTCGCCGGCCGGCGTGGTCACGAGCGGATTGATCTCGGCGAGCGAGCAGCCGCTCGCGATGAAGGCGGACTAGAGCTGCTGCATGATCTTCGCCGCCGCGCGCGCCTGCTTCACGTCCTTGTACAGGAAGAAACCCAGCTGCATCGCCTCGAACGGGCAGCAGCCCGTAGCGCGGATCGACCGGCAGCCGCATGATCTTCTCGGGCGTCTTGGCGGCCACTTCTTCGATGTCGATGCCGCCGGCGGGGCTCACCATGAACACCGCGCGCTTGGACGCGCGGTCGACGATGATGCCGACGTACGCTTCGGTGGCGATCTCGGCGGCGGGTGCCACGAGCACCTTGTGCACCGTGAGACCCTTGATCTGCATGCCGAGGATCTTGGAGGCGATCTCCTTCGCCTCGGCGGGAGTCTTCGCGAGCTTCACGCCGCCCGCCTTGCCGCGCCCGCCCGCGTGCACCTGCGCCTTCACGACCACCGTGCCGCCGAACTTGCGCGCGATCTCCTCCGCGTGCTGCGGCGTCGTGGCGATCTCGCCGGGCGGCACCGGCATGCCGTGCCGCCGGAAGATCTCTTTCGCTTGATATTCGTGGATGTTCACGCCCGCTCCATCGTGATCGTCGTTCCGGCATCGCCCCGAACGGCCTCGCGTCCGCGGCGCAACTCGGTAATGATAGCGCGGCCGCCGGTGCGCCGCACGAATTCCACAGCGGCGCGTACCTTCGGCGCCATGCTGCCCTCGCCGAACGCACCGGCGCGGTCCAGCGCCTCGGCCTCCGCCACCGGCAGCGAGCGCAGCGCGCGCTGCTTGGGCGTGCCATAGTCGGCGTACACCGCATCGACGTCCGTGAGGATGAGCAGTAGAGTCGCACCCAGATCGCGCGCGAGCACGGCGGACACGAGATCCTTGTCCACCACGGCGTCCACGCCTTCGAGGCCGAGCTTGGGATCGCGATACACCGGCGCGCCGCCACCGCCGCACGCGATCACGATCGTTCCGGCGCGCACGAGCGTGTCGATCACGGCGATCTCGTGCACGGCCAACGGCGCCGGACTGCCGACGACGCGGCGCCAGCGCCCGCGCGCATCCTTCTTCACCGCCGAGCCGTTCGCGAGCACGACCTTCGCGCGCTGCGGCGGTCATCTCGTGGCCGATGAACTTGGTGGGATCCGTGAGCGCCGGATCGTGCTGCGCGACCTCCACCTGCGTGACGACAGTCGCCACGCGGCGATCGCTCCCTGCCCGCGCGAGCGCGTTCTCGAGCGACTGCTGCACCATGTAGCCGATCCAGCCCGCGGTCGCGGCCACGAGCACGCCGAGCGGCAGCGGCGCGACTTCGGAGCGCGCCATCTCGTTGCGCACGAGCTCGTCGCCCACTTGGGGGCCGTTGCCGTGCACCACGCACAGCTTCCAGCCGTCGAGCGCGAGGTCCACGACGGGACCGAGGCTCGAGCGCGTATGCTGGAATTGGTCGGCGATGGTCGAGCGCTCCCCCGCGGGCGACAGCGCATTCCCTCCCAGCGCCACGACGGCCGTGCCGGGCGCCGGCTTCGATCTCATAGGGGGATTTCGCGGCGTCGGCATCGAGCGCGCAAGCTATCGGGCGCGCGGGAGCGATTCAAGGCTGCCGCTCACGGTGCCCGAGCAGCGCGCCGAGCGACTCGTACGCTCGCCCGAACGCCGGCCAATCGCCGCGGCGCATCGCGGCACGCATGTCGCCATACAGCGCGGTCACACGCGCACGGAACGCCGCCGGCGTGGCGGGGGCGCTGTCCGCGACGATCGGCGGTGCGCCGAGCGCGAGGCTCACGCTGCGACCCGACACGACCGCGCTACCATCGCTGAGCGCGGCGCGCAGGAGCGTGGGCGGCGCGTCGGCGCGCCATCCATACGCGGACTGCTCGAACAGCGCACCGCTCGCCACCGGCACGGCGCGCACTGCCCCCCGCGTGACGCGCACGCCCGTGACGGGTGAGAGCGCACTGTCGAGCGCGCTCTTGAGCTGCCCCGTGATCGTGGACCACCGCGCGCCCGCCGCGGCGAGCGGCATCCAGTACGTGGCGCGCTCTTCGCCGCCGGTCGCGATCGCGATGCCCGACAAATGCTCGTTGGCATCGAGCAACGGAACGGACCACGCGGTGATCTGCCCCTGAGGAAGGAGGTACGGGCCATCGCGATGTGCCGCCGGGATGGAATCGGCGAGCGCGGCAGGCAGGTCGCCACCCGGCGGCGATTCGCCGCGCCGGCCATAGCGCGCGAGCATCCGCGCCTGCACGCGCGCGCCGTCGGCCTCAGGCGGCAATGCCGTGAGGATCGCACGCGGCACGCCAGTGCGATCGGCAAAGAGCGACGGGAACATCGTAACCCAACTCTTCGCGAGCGGGTCGAGGACCGCGTCCGCGAGGAGCAGCACGCGCCCCGTGTGCGCATTCACGATCGCCGTCGCCGCATGGTGGATGAAACTGAACTCACCGTCGCCGAGTGAGTCGCGGCGGCTGAGCGGATAGGTTTCGCTCACGGAATACAGGTCGAGCGCCCAGTAAAGCGAGTCCGCCACGAACATCGGCACCACCGCCGTGCCCTGCTGGAAGAACGGCGCGAGCGCATCGACACGTTCGCGCACGTCGCGGAGCACGATCGCCTGTGGCCGCGGACCGGGCAGCTCCGCGCTGATCAATCCGAGGCGTTGGCGGCTCCACGCGAACGCGATGCGCGCGCCCGCGGTCGTGAGCGCGGGCGCCGGGATCACGCCGAACGTGTCCGCCATCACGAGCATGTCGTCCGGCGCGCCCTCGTACACGAGCACGCTCGGCAACAACTCGTCTCCAACGCTGTCGTCAGCGGCGATGAGATCGCCGCCGCCATCGGCGAACGACGCCAGGAAGCTGGTGAGCGTCCACGTGGCCGCGGCGCTGTCTCGCGGGGGCGGCGGCGACCGCACCGGCACGACCGCGACGAGCATGCCGCGCCGCGCCGTCCAACCGACCGACGCCACCTCTCCGTGCCGGCGCCGTGACGCACCGTGCACGAGCACCGAGGGATCCCACGCCGACACCGAGGCCGCGGCCGCGCGCGGCGATCCGAAGCGCAGCGATGCGTCGGCGGCGCGGATGCGGTCCACCGCGAAGGCCCGCCGCGAGTACTCGGCCCGCTCACGCTGGTACGGTTGATCGCGCATCGCCGCGTCGGCGATCACCGCCGAACGCTGCACGAGGATCGGGGCGAGCGACCGGATGCTCACGCCGACAAGGAGCAGCACCGACAGCGCGCCCACGGCGAAGCGCGACTGCCCCATCCAGCCGAGCACCAGCAACAGGAACGCGGCGCCGAGGGAGATGAGCGACAGCACGCCCGCGGCGGGTATGAGTGCCTTATGGTCCACGTACGAGAATGCGCCGCCCACACCGCTGCCGGCGAACATCGTGCGGAACTCATCGAGGCGGAAACTCCACGCGAGGATCACGAGGAGCACGGCGCCGAGCACGAGCAGGTGGCGGCGCACGTACTGCGAGAGCTTCAGCCTGCCCGCCTCCCATCGCAGTCCCGGCGTGAGCGCGTAAAGGAACACGACGAGCGCCACCGTCATGAGCACCGTGAGCATCGACGTCAGGTACAGCGACGTCTCGAACGGCAGCTTGTCGACGTAGAATCCCAGGTCGTTCTCGAGATACGGATCCGCCTCGCCGAACGGGATCCCATGCTGGTACATCGCGAGCTGCTGCCAGGTCTCGGCGGGCAGCGCGAGCAGCCAACCAAAGAGCACGGCAAGCACCGCCGCCGTGAGCACCATCGTCCGCCCCGGGACCTCCTCGCCGATCTCGATGTTCGCGACCCGTCGCGGCAGCACGAGCTTCACGACGCTCTGCCGCACGCCGTACAAGTTCAGGAACACGAAGAGGCCTGCCGCGAGCCCCGACCCGACGCGCGTGACGGCACCCAGCCACACGCGCTCGCGCCAGAGAGCGCCTGCGCCGAGCGAGGCATACCAGAGTCCGTCGGCATAGTCGCCGGCGATGGCGCGTCCGGCCAGGAGCACGCCCGCGGCGATCAGGAGGCCGAGTACCCAGCGGCCGCGCATCGTGGCTAGACCACGACGCCGCGCGAGCGAAGCCAGCCCTCCATCTCGCCGCGGATCGCCGCGAGATGCTGCTCCGTTCGCGCTTCGAACCGCAGGACGAGAATGGGCTGGGTGTTCGACGCGCGAATGAGCCCCCACCCGTCCCCGAAGAGCACGCGCGCACCGTCGACGCCGATCACTTCGTGCGTGCGGCGAAAATGCCGCACCGCCTCCTCCACGATCCCGAACTTGATGTCATCGGCACAGTCGACGCGCAGCTCCGGCGTGGAGACGAACTTCGGCACGCCGGCGAGCAAGTCGCTGACGCTGCGGCCGCTGGCGGCGACGATGCGCAGGACGCGCGCGGCGGCGTATAGCGCGTCATCGTGGCCGTAGAATCCCTCGCGGAAGAACATGTGGCCGGACATCTCGCCCGCGAGCGGCGCGCCGGTCTCCTTCATCTTCTCCTTGATGAGCGAGTGGCCGGTCTTCCACATGAGCGGCTCGCCGCCCGCGCGCGCGATCTCCTCGGGGAGCGCCTGCGAACACTTCACGTCGAAGATGATCTTCTGCCCTGCCCCGGTGCGCGACAGGACATCGCGCGCATACAGGATGAGCAGGTGATCGCCCCAGATGATCCCGCCGGTCTCGTCGATGATCCCGATGCGGTCGGCGTCGCCGTCGAATGCGATCCCGATGTCGGCGCGCTCGGACTTCACGGCGCGAATGAGGTCCTGGAGGTTCTCCACGACGGTGGGATCCGGATGGTGGTTCGGGAAGGTGCCGTCGCTCTCGCAGAAGAGGCAGGTCCACTTCACACCGAGTCCGTCGAACAGCGCCGGCGCCGCGACCGTTCCAGCGCCATTGCCGCAGTCCACCACCACCTTCAACGGCCGCGCCAGCTTTCCCGTGCGCGCCAGGAGATCGGCCACATAGCGGTCGAGGATCGCCTCGTGCGTGAGCGCGCCCCGCGCGGCCGCATCCGAGGATGCCGGCGCGCTCGCCCGGCGATAGAGGTCCTGGATCCCGTCGCCATAGAGCGAATCGTGACCCACGCACAGTTTGAATCCGTTGTACTCGCTGGGATTGTGCGAGCCGGTGATCTGGATCCCGGCCGCGACGGGCAACGTGTGCAGTGCCCAGTAGAGCATGGGCGTCGGCACGACGCCGATGTCCACGACGTCCCGGCCGTTCGCGCGCAGTCCCTCCACGAGCGCATCGCGCAGCGCACCGCCACTCGGCCGGTTGTCGCGTCCCACGGCGACTGCGCCTGCTATTCCCCGCGCGCGCAACAGTTCCGCGAAGCCGCGTCCGACCGCGGCCGCGGTGGACTCCGTGAGCTCCGAGCCGACGATGCCGCGGATGTCGTACTGTCGGAAGATCCCGGGGTCGAGAGACATGCTGGCGTGGTCGCGCCGCGCGGCCGCGCGGAGGCGGCCGCGAGCGTTAGCGCGGCGCGAGCGGAGGAGCGGCGGCGGTGGGTCCCTGCAGATGCGCCGCGGAAGGCGTGCTGCGGACGGAGTACACCAGGAGCCGGTCCGGCCACAGGCCGAAGACCAATATCGCGACCGCGGCGATCCCGATCACCCACCCGGTGAGCGCGCGGTGTCGGGCCGGCGCGCGGCACATCGGGCGCGAGCGGCTTCATGAACATCGTCACCACGATGCCCAAGTAGTAGCCCGCGGACACCACGCTAGTGAGCACCAGGATCACCGCGAGCGACGTCTGCGGCACCGCTCCGGTGAGCGCGGTCTTCAGCACGTACCACTTGGCGATGAAGCCCATGCCGCCGGCGATCGGGAATCCGAGCAGCGACATCATGAACACCGCCATCGCGGCGGCCAGCCATGGGTTCGACTGCCAGAGGCCTTCGAGATCGCTCACGCGCTGGCCGTGCCCGCCGGGCCGGCTCACCGCGACGACGACCGCGAACGCGCCCATCGTGGCGAGCGTGTAGGCCATCATGATAGAAGACGAGCGTGGACGTCGCCGCCAGCGACGCCGACGAGAGCGCCACGAGCAGATATCCGGCGTGCGCGATGCTCGAGTACGCGAGCATGCGCTTCACGTTCTTCTGCTGCAGCGCCACGAGATTGCCGAAGATCATCGTCGCCGCGGCGAGCCACCAGATCACCGGGATCCAGCTCACGCGGATCCCCGGCGAACGCCTCGCATCCACAGGCGAATGAGCGACGCGAACGCGGCGGTCTTCACGCCCGCCGCCATGAAGGCGGTGAACGGCGTCGGCGCACCCTCGTACACATCCGGCGTCCACATGTGGAACGGCACCGCCGCGATCTTGAAGCCGAAGCCCACGACGAGCATCGCGACGCCCAGCAGCAGCACCACCGAGGGCACCCGTGCGCCGCTCAGCATTGCGCCGATCACGCTGAACTGCGTGGAACCGGTGGCGCCGTACACGAGCGCGATGCCGTACAGCAGGAAGCCCGTCGCGAACGCGCCGAGCAGGAAGTACTTGAGCGACGCCTCGGCCGCGCGCGCGCTGCGGCGGTTGAGTCCCGCGAGCACGTACACGGCGATCGACATCAGCTCGATGCCCAGGAAGACGAGCACCAGATCGCGAGCCGCCGCGAGCACCATCATCCCCGCCGCGGCGAACAGCACCATGACGTAGCCTTCGCCGAGCACGATCGCCGTCGCGCCGGTTCTCGTCCATGGAAAGCGCGATCGTGATCGCGGTCGCGAGCAGGATGAGCAGATCCACGACCCACCGGAAATTATCGACCGCGATCATGCCGGGTCCGGCCGACACATCGCTCAGCGCCATCCAGATCACGGCGGCGGCGGTGAGCGCGCAGAGGAGCAGCGCGAGCCGGCCCGCGAGCCGGTCACGCTCGGCGGTCTCGGCGCCCCACACCACGATCAACAGCAGCGCCATCGCGCCCGCCATCAGGATGAGGTCGGGCGTGAGCGCCGCGGCGAGCTGCGAGGGGATCGAGAGGTCGAATGTCATCTAGCGCACCCCCCGCCGGCCGTTCACCGTCGGCCCGGGCGACTGCTCCACCATGCGGACGAACCTGTCCGCCGCCGGCTGCATCCGGTCGAGCACCGGCTTGGGATACAGTCCGAGCCAGAGGATGGTGACCGTGAGCACGCCCATGATGGTCAGCTCGCGCCAGTTCAGGTCGCGCAGGTGCGCGTTGTCGGGATTCGTGTTCTTGCCGAAGAGCACGCGCTGGATCGCCCACAGCAGATACGCCGCCGCGAAGATGACGCCGGTCGTCGCGAGGAGCGCGAAGATCGGCTGCGTCTCGAACGCGCCGAGGAGCACGAGGAATTCGCCGACGAAGCCGTTCGTGCCCGGGAGCGCGATGCTCGAGAGCGAGACGAGCACGAGGAACGCGCCGAAGAGCGGCGCGACGCTGCGTGATCCCGCCGAACGCCGAGATGAGGTGCGTGTGCCGCCGCTCGTAGAGCATGCCGATGAGCAGGAAGAGCGCGCCGGTCGAGATCCCGTGATTGATCATCACCATCAGCGCGCCCTGCACTCCATGGACGCTGAACGCGAAGATGCCGAG
Organism: uncultured Gemmatimonadaceae bacterium; assembly: GCA_963732065.1. GTDB lineage: Bacteria > Gemmatimonadota > Gemmatimonadetes > Gemmatimonadales > Gemmatimonadaceae > DATKOH01. The sequence continues at coordinate 693,292 of CAVSYH010000020.1, forward strand.
CATCACGAAGCCCAGATGGCTCACCGAGGAGTACGCGACCAATTTCTTGAAATCCGGCTGCACGAGCGCGACGAGCGCGCCGTAGAGGATGCCGATCACCGCGAGCACGAGCACGAGGTCGCGCACCCACGGCGTGAACGCGACCATCGGGAAGAACGGCACCGCGAACCGCAGGAACCCGTACGTGCCCATCTTCAGCATGATGGACGCCAGCACCACCGAGCCGCCGGTCGGCGCCTCGACGTGCGCGTCGGGGAGCCACGTGTGGAACGGGAACATCGGCACCTTCACCGCGAACGCGAGCGCGAAGGCGGTGAACAGCAGCAATGAGGTGCGCGGCCCGAGCGCCAGCGTGCGCATCATGTCATAGCTGAAATTCTGGCCGGCGGCGTTCCACATGTAGATGATCGCGACCAGCATGAGCAGCGACCCGATCATCGTGTAGATGAAGAACTTCACGCTGGAGTAGATGCGCCGTTCCCCGCCCCAGATGCCGATGATGAAGTACATCGGCACGAGCATGATCTCCCACATCACGTAGAACAACAGCATGTCGAGCGCCATGAACACGCCGAGCATGCCGGTGGTGAGCACGAGCATGAGGCCGTAGTACGTGCGCAACTTCTTGCGCACGCTCGTCCAGCCGCCGAGTACGACGAGCGGCATGAGGAACGTCGTCAACAGGATCATGAAGAGCGAGATCCCGTCGATGCCGAGCGCGATGTTCGCGTGCCACGTGGGGATCCACTCGAAACTGCGGTAGCTCTGCCAGTCGCGGCGAGATCGGATCGAAGGTCCACCAGAGCCCCATGCTCACGACGAATTCCGCCAGGAACGTCAGGAGCGCGATCCAGCGCGCCAAGCCGGCTTGCTCGATGCCGCCGTCATCACGCGCGAAGGCGCCCATGATGAACAGCGCGGCCGCCCCCACCAGCGGAATGATGAGCAGCGCGGGCAGTACCCAGTAGGCGTATCCGGTTGAGGCCAGGAATTCACGCATGGGTCAGAACCGGATGAAGGCGGCGATGACGGCGATCGCCCCGAGCGCGAGCGCCCAGGCATACTCGCCCAACTGACCGGTCTCCAGCCGCGACCCGATCCAGCCCAGCGCGCGCGAGAGGAGCGCCGCGCCGTTCACGAACAGCCCATCGATGATCCCCTGATCGAACACTTTCCAGAGCACGACGCGCGATCCGTCCACCACCGGCTCGACGATCGCGGCGTCGTAGATCTCGTCCACGTAGTACTTGTTCTCGAGCACGAGCCCGAAGCCCGTCTCCGGGCGAGCCATGCGCTTCGGCACGAGCACGGCGGGCTTGCACTTCACGTACGCGATCGTCATGCCGCTCACCGCGATCGCGACGGCGGCCCCGATGAGCATCCACTCGGTGGCGGCGCTCATCTCGCTCGCCGCACCGACGGCCGCAGTCGCGGCACCAGTCACGGGCGCGAGCCAATGCTCGAGCAGCCCGACCGGCCCGAGCCCGTGCAGCAACTCGGGGATGTTCAGCCAGCCGCCGGTGGCCGCGAGGATGCCGAGCACCACCAGCGGCCCCGTCATGATCCACGGCGCCTCGTGCATCGCCGTGCGCTCCTTCTCGCCGGTGCGATTCGGCCCGTGGAAGGTGTAGAACATCAGCCGCGTCATGTAGAGCGCCGTGAGCAGCGCGGCCGCGAGGCCCATCGCGTACACGCCGACGAGCACCGCGTGCCCCGGAATGCCGAGCAGGCTCGCCTCCGCCAGGCTCGATCCCTCGGAGCGCTCGATCGCCGCGGCGAGGATCCCGTCCTTCGAGAAGAACCCCGAGAAGACCGGAATGCCCGAGATCGCCAGCGTCGCGATCCACATGAGCGCCGAACGTCCACGGCATGTACTGCTTGAGGCCGCCCATGTTGCGCATGTCCTGCGCATCGTCGTGGCTGCCCGACTCGTGATAGGCCGCGTGCATCGCGTGGATCACGGAGCCGGCGCCGAGGAACAGGAGCGCCTTGAAGAACGCGTGCGTGACCAGGTGGAACATCCCCGCCGCGTACTCGCCCACGCCCACGCCCGACGAACATGTAGCCGAGCTGCGACACGGTGGAGTACGCGAGCACCTTCTTGATGTCCCACTGCTTGAGCGCCGATCGTGGCCGCGAAGAGCGCCGTGAGCCCGCCGCACCGCGGCCACCGTGAGGCCCGCCACCGGCGCCATCGCGAACAGGAATCCGCTGCGCGCAATGAGATACACGCCGGCCGTGACCATCGTCGCCGCATGGATCAGCGCGGACACCGGCGTCGGGCCCGCCATCGCGTCGGGGAGCCAGGTGTAGAGCGGGATCTGCGCGCTCTTGCCGGTGCAGCCGAGGAACATGAAGAGGCAGATCGCCGTGACGAGCGCGCCGCCGGTCTCGAGCGCCGGCGCGGCGGCCTGCGACGCCCGCGAAGTCCAGCGCGTGCAGATTGCTCCACAGCAGGAACATCGCCACCAGGAAGCCGAAATCGCCGATGCGGTTCACGATGAACGCCTTCTTGCCCGCGTCGGCGTTCGCCATGTCGCTGTACCAGAAGCCGATCAGCAGGTACGAGCAGAGGCCCACGCCCTTCCCATCCGATGAACAGCACCGGATAGCTCGCGCCGAGCACCAGCACCAGCATGAACGCGACGAAGAGATTCAGATACGCGAAGTAGCGCGGATACCCCGGGTCGGCCTGCATGTAGCCGACGCTGAACAGATGGATCAGCGCTGCCGACGCCGGTGATCACGAGCACCATCACCATCGAGAGCTGATCGAGCTGGAAGGCGAAATCGATCTGCAGGTCGCCCACCGGCATCCAGCTGAAGTACTTCTGAACGAGCGGCTGCGACAGATCGCCGGCGCCGCGCATCGCGGCGAAGATCGCGAGCGCCAAGCCGAACGACGCGATGAGCACCGCGGGCCCGATGACCGTGGCGGCGTTCGGCGAAGCGGTGGCGCGCCGGCGCGTGGTGATCGTCGCCGTGCCCTGCGCTCTGCGCCGTGCGATGCCTCGCCATGCGGCGCGGCCGACGGATCGGCCGGCCCGGGATGCCACGAGCCGGCCACCGCCAGCAGGCCGTTGAGCACGAAACCGACCAGCGGCAGCACCGGCAGCAGCCAGAGCCAGTCGGCGGCGGTGCCCGCCAGCGGATGCGTCCCCGCCAGAGCGAGAAGGAGCGGCAGAGGCATCACCCTTTCAGGAGATTGATGTTGCGGAGATCGACACTCTCGTAGTGCCGGAAGATCGAGATGATGATCGCGAGCCCGACCGCGGCCTCGGCCGCCGCGACGGTCATCACGAAGATCACGAACACCTGGCCGCCCACGCCGTGCAGGCGCGAGAACGCGACGAACGAGAGGTTCACGGCGTTGAGCATGAGCTCGACGCACATGAAGATCATGATCGCGTTGCGGCGCGTGAGCACGCCCACCACGCCGATCACGAACAGCACGGCGGAGAAGAAGAGCGCTTCGGCGACCATCGCTCACGCCCTCCGCTTGGCGAGCACCACGGCGCCGACGATCGCGGCGAGGAGCAGCACGCTCGTGAGTTCGAACGGGAGCAGATATTCATGGAAGAGCGGCGCCGGCGATCGCGGTGGTGACGTTCGCGTTGGCCAGCGGCGCATGCCGGAACGAGCGGCGGCAGCTTCGGCGCCGCGCGAGCACGAGCACTTCGGCGAGCATCGCCAGCCCCACGATCCCGGCGGTGATGCGCACGCCCGCGTCCGCGCAGGTCCGCGATGTCCGACGGATTGCCCAGGTTCAGCAGCATGACCACGAACAGGAACACGACCATGATCGCGCCGGCGTACACCAGCACCTGGATCGCCGCCGATGAACTGCGCGTCGAGCATCACGAACAGCGCCGAGATGCAGAACATCGACGTCACCAGCCAGAGCGCGGCCGCCACCGGGACTCTTGCGCGTGACGAACACCAGCGCCGCCGCCACCGCGAGGAGGCCGAAGAGATAGAAGTGGAACTGGAAGACCAGACCGTGCGTCTCACTCGCCCTTCGGGTCGGCGGGATCCCACATCTCCGACACCGGATGCGTCTGCGCCATCAGCCGCTCGAGATCGTACACGAACCTGTCGCGGCTGTACTCCGAGTTCTCGTAGTGCCGCCCCACGTGGATCGCCTCCTCGGGGCACACTTCCTGGCAGTAGCCGCAGAAGATGCAGCGGAACTCGTCGATCTCGTACACGAGCGGATAGCGGTTGCCCTGCTCGTCCTCGCCGGGCACGAGCTTGATGCAGTTCGCCGGGCACACCTGCGGGCAGAGTCCGCACGCCACGCACTTCGCCTTGCCCGTCTCGTCGGTGAGCATCCGGTGCGTGCCGCGCCAGCGCGGCGAGAGATCCCATTTCTCGCTCGGGGATACTGCACCGTCACCTTGTGCGGGTTGACCAGTGCTTGAACGTGAGCGCCATGCCGCTGAGCGTGGCGCGCACGTAGCTCGCCTCTTCGATCGGCCGGTCGGAACACTTTCACCTCGATCGGCATGTCAGTCGCGCTCCGCGCCGGCGGGGAGATGGCGACGGCACGCTCATCGCGCGCAGCGCGCGCGAGTTGGCGCATGGACGATGCGCGAGTACGCCGGGCTCACGATGCGCCCGCGGTCGAGGACGAAGAACACGCAGATCGCCATCAGCACGTTGAGCACGCCCATGATGCCCCAGAACGGCGAGATGCCGAGCTGGTAGAGCACGCCGCTCGCGGCACTGCCGGTTGACTCGAGCGCGTCGAGCGCGAGGATCGCGTCGCGATGATCGTGATGTACGCCGAGCGCGAGCGGCAGCAGGAACTTCCACCCCAGCGACATGAGCTGGTCGTAGCGGAAGCGCGGCAGCGTCCAGCGGATCCACATGAACGAAGAACAGGAAGAACACCATCTTGCCCGCGAAGAACGCCAGCGTCGCGAGGCGTCTTGAGCACGGTCCACGGCGGCATGTTGTCCCACTGCGTGAACGGGATGTCCCAGCCGCCGAAGAACAGCGTGACCATCAGCGCGCACGACCGTCACCATGTTCGCGTACTCGGCGATGAAGAACAGCGAGAACTTCATCGCGCTGTATTCGGTGTGATAGCCCGCGATCAGCTCCGATTCCGCCTCGGGCAGGTCGAACGGCAGCCGGTTCGTCTCGGCGAAGCCGGCGACGAGGAAGATGAAGAACGCCGATCGAGCAGCGGGAAGCAATTCCAGCCCATCGTCTGCTGCTGCTGGATGATCGCGCTGAGCGAGACGTTGCCCGACGAGCAGCAGCACCGGCACGAGCGACATGCCCATCGCGATCTCGTAGCTGATCATCTGCGCGCTCGAGCGGAGGCCGCCGAGCAGCGCGTACTTGTTGTTCGAGCTCCAGCCCGCGAGCACGATGCCGTACACGCCGAGCGACGAGATGGCGATGCATGAACAGGAACCCGATCGGGCAGATCGGCGACCACGCAGTGGCGACGCAGCCCCACGCGCGTCGGCAGCGGGCGCGCCGAACGGGATCACGGCGCACGTGATCAGCGCCGGGATGAACGAGAGCGCCGGCGCGAGGATGAACAGCGGCATGTTCGCGCCGTCGGGATACGTCTCTTCCTTCATGATGTTCTTGACGCCGTCGGCCGCCGGCTGCAGCAAGCCGCTCGGGCCCACGCGGTTCGGGCCGTGCCGGTCCTGGATCCACGCCGAGATCTTGCGCTCGGCGAGCGTGAGCATGGCGACGCCGACCATGTAGACCGTGAAGACGATGAGCATCTTCACGATCGACGCGATCGAGCCACGGCACGCCCGTGACCACGGCGTTCGAGTCGCAGAACTGCTGCATCGCGAGCAGCGCGAAGGATCCGGTCATGCGCCGCACCCGCCGGAGCCGCCGCGCCGTTCAGCATGCGCCCGGAGAGGGCGAGCTCTCGTAGGTCATGCCCGAGAACTCACTCCGCGCCGCGGCGAGCGCCGCGAACGCGTCGCTCGCGGTGAAGTAGTTCGCGCTGTCGCCGAGATACGCGAGCAGATCGGCCATCACCCACCAGACGGGACGCGCCATGCCCGGCGCGGCCTTCGCCTGCAGGTAGCGCTGCACGCGGCCGCGGAGGTTCACGAAGGTGCCGTCCTCCTCCGCCATGTTCGTGATCGGCAGCACGACGATCGCGCTCCGCATCGCCTCGGTGAGCATGCGTGCCGATGACGATCACCGCGCCGGCGCGCGCCATGGCGTGCGCTGTCGGCGTCGATCAGCTCGTGACCGGCCACGAGGAGCACGTCGCCCTGCTGGATCCCATCGAGCGGCTCGGTCCGCGCGCGTGAACCCGAACAGCTCCGCCGCGCGCCGTTGGCCGCGCGCTCGGCGCGCAGCGCCAGATCCTGCACGCCCGGCAGCGGCGCTTCGGCGCCCTGCTGGCACCCGGAATCGCGCCGCGTCCGCCCGTCTTCTTCGACGAGCCGCGAGATCATCCAGAGCGACTCGGTGGAGAGCTTGCGGATCCACGACGGCGTGCACGCGCTTGCCGTTCATGTGCATGGCCGCCGCACGCGAGCGCGGTCTCCCAGTCGGCCGCCGTGAGGCGGTCGCCATGACGCTTCACGAGCGGCGCTTCGAGACGGTCGGGCGGTTCATCCAGCGATAGTCGAGGCGGCCGTGTGTCGCACATGAAGAACTGGTTGACGTCGGCGTTCGCGCGCGGCGGATGCGCACGACCTGTTGTCGCGCGTCTCGAGCGTGATGTTGCAGCCCTGCGAGCAGCCCGGGCAGATCGCTCGCCGTGCGGTCGAGCTCCCACGCGCGCGCCTTGTTCAGGAAATCCTTGGAGAGCAGCGCGCCGACCGGGCAGAGATCGACGACGTTGCGCGGCCCACGGATGCGTGAGATCGGCGTCCGGCGAACTTGCCGATGTACGCGCGGTCGCCGCGCTCGCTCACGTTCAGCACGGCGTCGTCGCGCGACATCGTCCATGAAGCGCACGCAGCGCGTGCACAGGATGCAGCGGTTCGGCGACGTACATGCACGTCGCCGCCGAAATCCTCGACCGGATTGAAGCGCTTCGGCTCTCGCCGTAGCCGCGCCTCGGCGCGCCCTTCCTGGAACACGTAGTCCTGCAGCTCGCACTCGCCCGCCTGGTCGCAGATCGGGCAGTCGAGCGGATGATTGATCAGCAGGAACTCGAGCACGCCCTTGCGCGCTTCGAGCGCCTTGGCGCGAGTGGACGTGCACCACCTGCCCTTCGGCCACCGCCGTCGCGCAGGCCGGCGCGAGCTTCGGCGCCTTCTCCACTTCCACCAGGCACATGCGGCACACGCCGGCGACCGGCAGCGCCGGGTGGTAGCAGTAGTGCGGGATGAGCACGCCGGCGTGCTTCGCGGCCTCGAGGATCGACGTGCCGGCCGGGACCTGGACCGGCGCGCCCTTCGATCGTGAGGTTCACCATCGCTCCGCGCTCCGCCATCAGGCCGCCGCCGCGCATCAGCGGGCACTGCGCTTGCCGCTGATGTAGCGCCTCGAACTCGTGCCGGAACTTCTGGATGCCGCTCACGACCGGCGCGGCGCACGAATCGCTCAGCACGCAGATCGTCTTGCCGGTCATGTTGTCGGACAGCTCGAGCAGCGTGTCGAGATCCTGCGTCGTGCCCTGCCCGGCCACGATGCGCTCGAGGATCCGCGTGGTCCACGCCGTGCCCTCGCGGCACTGCGTGCACTGCGCGCAGCTCTCGTGCGCGAAGAAGCGCGCGAGCCGCGCGATCTGCTTCACCATGCACTGCGCGTCGTCGAACACGATCACGCCGCCCGAGCCGAGCATCGTGCCCTTGCGCGACGAAGCCCTCGTAGTCCATGAGCGTCGCCTCGGCCTCTTCCATCGTCTGGATCGGCACCGACGACGCCGCCGGGGATGATCGCCTTGAAGCGTCCGGCCCGGCCGCGGGCCGCCGCAGAGGTCGTACAGGAAATCCTTGAACGGGAATCCGAGCGTCGATTTCGTAGTTGCCCGGGCGCTGCAATGTTTCCGCACACCGAGAACAGCTTGCGTGCCCGTGCTCTTCGGGCTCGACGAGCGACAGCGCCTTGTACCACTCCGCGCCGTTCGATGAGGATGTGCGGCACCGCGGCCAGCGTCTCGACGTTGTTGATCGTCGTCGGCTGCCGAACACGCCCGGCGACCGCCGGGAACGGCGGCTTGATGCGCGGGTTGCCGCGCTTGCCCTTCGAGCGAGTTCATCAGCGCGGTTTCTTCGCCGCAGATGTACGCGCCCGCGCCGCTGTGCACGTACGACGTCGATGCGCTTGCCCGTGCCCATCGCGTTCGTGCCGAGGATGCCGGCGGCGTACGCTTCCTTGAGCGCGGCCTCCATGCGCTGGCAGCGGCTCGGTGAACTCGCCGCGGATGTAGATGTAGGCCGTCTCCGCGCCGATCGCGTACGCCGCCGATCGCGCATCCTTCGACGAGCGCGTGCGGCGTCCAGCGCATGATCTCGCGATCCTTGAACGTGCCCGGCTCGGATTCGTCGGCGTTGCAGCAGAGATAGTGCGGCTTGCCGTCGCCCGGCTTCATGAACGACCACTTCACGCCGGTCGGGAAGCCGGCGCCGCCGCGGCCGCGCAGCCCCGAGGCCTTCACGACGTTCGACGATGTCGCGCGGGCGCCATGCCGAGCGCCTGCTCGAGCGCCCGGTAGCCGCCGCGCTTCTTCCAGCCGTCGAGCGTGCGCGCCTCGGCATCGCCAAAGTGCTTGGAGAGGACCGGCGTCTCGCTTGCGGATGCGATCGTGCGGATATCCCATTAGCGGATACTCGTGCTCAGCGAGATCGCGGGACCTTGTCGGGCGTGACCGATTCGACGAAGTCGTCGTTGATCATGACCGGCGTCGCGAATCCGCACGCGCCGAGGCATTCCACTTCGATCACGGTGAACTTGCCGTCGGGCGACGTGGCGCCGAGCTCGCCGCAGCCGCGTGTGCTTCAGGAATGCCTCGCACGACTTCCTCGGCGCCGCAGACGCCGCAGGGCGACGTCGTGCAGACCTGGATGAAGTGCTTCCCGACCGGGTGCTGGTGGTACATGGTGTAGAACGTGACCACGCCCTTCACGTACGCCGGCGTGAGCTCGAGCTGCTCGGCCACTTCCGCCATCGCCGTCGTCGCTCACCCAGCCGCGGGCTTCCTGCACCATCCAGAGCGCGGGCAGGAGCGCCGCCATCTTGGTCGGGATAGCGCGTGAGGAGCGCGTCGAGCTCCTGCTGCGCCGCGCCGGCGAAGACCGGCGCGTACGCCTCGGTGCGTCTCGTGCGCGCTCATCGGTCGATCTCTCCCATCACGATGTCGATGCTCGCGTTGATCGCGATCACGTCGGAGAGCAGATGCCCTTCGACCATCTTCGGAATCGCCGAGAGGTTCACGAAGCTCGGCGGCCGGATGCGCCAGCGCACCGGCTTGGCCGTGCCGTCGGACACCATGTAGTAGCCCTTCTCGCCCTTCGGGCTCTCGACCGCGACGTACGCCTCGCCGACCGGCGGACGCGGACCCTTCCATCACCTGCTTGAAGTGATGGATCATCGATTCCATGTCGCTCGTCGCCTTGTGACTTCGGCGGCAGGATCACGCGCGGGTCGTCGACGTTCACCGGACCGTCGGGCAGCCGCGTCGAGCGCCTGCTCGAGGATGCGCACCGACTGGCGCAGCTCCTCCAGGCGCACGAGGAAGCGATCGTACACGTCGCCGTGCGTGCCGACCGGGACGTCGAAGTCGTACGTCTCGTAGTCGAGATACGGGAAGTCCTTGCGCACGTCATACGCGACGCCGGACGCGCGCAGCATCGGGCCGGAGAGCCCGTAGTTGATCGCTTCGTCCGCGCGACATCACGCCGAGTCCGACCGTGCGTCCGACCCAGATCGCGTTCCGCGTGAGCATGCGGTCCACTTCGTCGATCGTCTTCGGGAAGGTGCTGCACGAAGTCGCGCAGCCCGCTCGTCCAGCCATCGGGGATGTCGGCCGCCATGCCGCCGACGCGCGTCGCGCTCGTCGTGAGCCGCGCGCCGACCCAGCTCTCGAGCAGGTTGTAGACGTTCTCGCGCTCCTGGAACGTCCAGAGGAACGGCGTGAACGCGCCGATGTCGATGCAGGTCGTGCCGAGCCACACGAGGTGCGAGATGATCCGCGACAGCTCCATCGCGATCACGCGCAGCACCTTGCAGCGCTCGCGTGATCTCGATCCCGAACAGCCGCTCCGCGCCGAGCGCGAACGCGACGTTGTTGCCGATCGAGTTGAGGTAGTCCTCGCGATCGGTCCACGGGATGATCTGGTTGTACTGGCGGTACTCGCCGATCTTCTCGAAGCCGCAGTGCAGGTAGCCGACGTGCGGGATGCAGCGCACCACCGTCTCGCCGTCGAGCTCGAGCACCAGGCGGAGCACGCCGTGCGTCGCCGGGTGCTGCGGCCCGATGTTGATCAGCATGTGCTCGCCCGCGAAGCTCCGGTTCGAGCGCTCGCGGCGGATCCATCGCGATGACGTTGCCGCCGTCGGTCATCTGAGCGGCACGCGCTGCGGCCGTCCCTGCGCGTCGAGCCCGGTCGTGGCGAGCTCGACCTCGATCGGTGCGTTTCGTGGCCATCGGCTATTCTCCCGTCTTCTCGCCGCGCGCTGAGCCGCTCGCGCATGTCGGCGGCAGTTCCTCGAACGCCTCGGCGATCGAGAGCTCTTCCATGCGAGTACTTCGCTTCCGGATTCGCCTCGAGCGCCTGACGCAGCTGCTCGGCGCGCCTGAACCGGCCGCGCAGCGGGAAATCCTTGCGCAGCGGGAATCCCTCCTGGTACTGCTCCCACATCAGGATGCGGCGCAGGTCGGGGTGTCCGCTGAACGTGATGCCGAACATGTCGTAGCACTCGCGCTCGAGCCAATCGGCGCCCTTGTACACGGGCCACACGCTCTGCACTTCGAGCTGTCGCGCCCGGCTCGAGCGGCATCTTGAGCCGCAGGAAGCGCCGGAACGGGATGGAGCGCAGATGCCAGACGACCTCCAGCGGCTGCTCGGGGTCGCGGAACTCGACCGCGGTGACGTCGGACAGATAGTCGTACGCTGCGCTGGGATCGTCGTGCAGCCAGCGGACGATCTCGAGGAGCCGCGCGCCGTCGACGATGACCGATGGTCTCGCCCCACACGACATCGACGCGCCGCACCGCAGCGCCGAACTGCTGCTGCAGCGCCGCGGCGCTCGGATTGGCCGCGCCGCCGCGATGCGGGACGTTCTTGGGCGTGACCGGCGCCGCGCGCCCGGATCGGCGCTGCCGGGGATGACCGTGGCGATCGCGTTGCTCACGTCGCCGACCGCGTCTGGTGCACGGAGTTGCCGAACGGCTCCGAGAGCTCGTCGATGGCTGCGGCGCCGGATGTAGAGGCTGCTCGACCGGATCGGGCTCCATCTCGTTGCGCAGCGACGTTCGACATCCGCTCGCGCATGATCTTCTTCTGCAGCATCATGATGCCGTAGATCAGCCCTTCCGGGCGCGGCGGGCAGCCGGGCACGTAGACGTCCACCGGAATGATCGTGTCGATCCCCTGCACCACCGCGTAGTTGTCGAACATGCCGCCGCTCGACGCGCAGGCGCCCATCGAGATGCACCACTTGGGCTGCGGCATCTGCTGCCAGATGCGGCGGATCACCGGCGCGAGCTTGAACGGCACGCGGCCGGCGCAGATCAGCACGTCGGCCTGGCGCGGCGAGAAGCTCATGCGCTCCATGCCGAAGCGCGCGAGGTCGAAGCGGCTGGCGGCGGTGGCCATGAACTCGATCGCGCAGCACGCGGTGCCGAACGGCATCGGCCAGAGCGAGTTCGCGCGCCCCCAGTTCACCAGGAAGTCGAGCCGGGTGGCGATCCAGCTCTCGCTCGTGCTCCGGATCGTAGGTCGTGACGGAAGTCGCCGGCTTGACGGTCAATCCCATTGCAGCGCTCCCTTCTTCCAGACGTAGACGTATCCGACGAGCAGGATCACGATGAACACGAGCATCTCGCCGAGCCCGAAGAAGGACAGCTGTCCCGCGGGGCACGCGCCGCTGACGAGCGGCACCGCGCACGAGAGCTGCGCGATAGTAACGGCCCACGGAATCATGAACACCGTCTCGATGTCGAAGACGATGAACAGCATCGCGACCATGTAGAACTTCACGGAGAAGCGCTCGCGGGCGTCGCCGAGCGTGCGGGATCCCGGACTCGTAGGCGTCCTGCTTGGCGGGCGTCGGGCGCGCGCGCGGATGAAGTGCGGACAACGCCAGCATCATCACCGCGTTGAGCGACGACGAAGCCGAGCAGCAGCAGAATCGGGAAGTAGTCGCTGAGCATCCGGCTCCGGCGCTCGTGAAGATTTCCCTAACTCCGCGCGCGAAAGGTACGCGGCGGCGGCAGCAGTGTCAACGCACGGAGTTTCCTCGTGGCCCGGCGCTTTGCCTAGCTCTGCGCCGCGCGGTAGATTCCCGCCCGCGGCGCCGCGACTCCTCCGGCGCGCCACTCCCTCTTGCCCGCCCCCGATGTCCATCAAGTCCGACCGCTGGATCCGCGAACAGGCGCCGAACACGGCATGATCGAGCCGTTCGCCGACCGCCAGGTGCGCGACGGGGTGATCTCCTACGGCGTGTAGTCTACGGCTACGACATGCGCGTCGCCCGCGAGTTCAGGATCTTCACGAACGTGCTCAGCTCGGTCGTGGACCCCAAGAACTTCGACCCCAAGTCGTTCGTGGAGTTCGAGGGCGACGTCTGCATCGTGCCGCCGAACTCGTTCGCGCTGGCGCGCTCGGTGGAATACTTCCGCATCCCGCGCAACGTGCTCACGATGTGCGTCGGCAAGTCGACCTACGCGCGCTGCGGGATCATCACGAACGTCACGCCGTTCGAGCCGGAGTGGGAAGGATTCGTCACCCTCGAGATCATCAACACCACGCCGCTGCCGGCCAAGATCTACGCCAACGAGGGCATCGCCCAGGTGCTGTTCTTCGAGGGCGAGAGCCGCCGAGATCTCGTACAAGGACAAGAAGGGCAAGTACCAGGGCCAGCACGGCGTGACCCTGCCCCGGCTATAAGAGTCGAACCCCAACACTCGACACTGAGGTCACAATGAGAACATCGCTAACACTCTTGGCCGCGGGAGCGATCCTGATGGCCTGCAGCAGCAACGACGCCACCGGCCCCGATCCGCGTAACTGCACCGCCGGCACGATCGGCGACAACGACACCAAGACGGGCCACCTCGGCGACGCCTCGTGCCACATCTACGATTGGGAGTATCTGGCGGACAGCACGTACTCTGTGTCGTACGACGTTCGTCTCGAGCAGGGCAAGGGCTACATGTTCAACCTGCAGCGCGACACCGTCACCAAGAATTGGGACGCGGTGCTCGAGCTCGTCGGCAAGGATGCCAACACCGGCGACGAGCAGCTGCTGCAGATCAGCGATGACGAAGGCCCGATGAATTTCTCGCAGATGCACTTCGTCGCGCCGGAGAGCGGCACGTACTCACTGCGCGTCATGGGGTACGACGCTAGAGGACACTGCGAACTACGTCCTGCAATCGCGCCGCTGCGATCCGCCGCGCGGGCCCATCACGGACACGCTGCCGCTGACCGAATTCTCGCTCGAGCCTCGGCGATTGCGTGCTCGAGGAGCCGAACTTCGCCGAACGACAGCACGTACTACCAGATGTTCTCGATCGTCATCGGCCCGAACCAGACGAAGACGATCATCCGTTTCATCCGACGCGTTCAATCCGGGCTTCCAGATCTACGGACCCGGCTGGGGCGTCGATTGTGACTACGGCTATCAGGGCTGCGGCGGCGACGTGCAGGAGAACAACTCGGAGGAAGGTTCGAGCACGGTCGCGACCACACTCACGGCGGACGGGAACAATTGTTGCGGCGAGGTCCGCCTCAACTACCCCGGCACCTACACGATGACCGTGGGCGGCAGTGCGTTCGGCGATAATGGCTTGTACAGCGTGGAAGTCGATAACGGTGCGACGATCCCGTCGGATATCGATGCCGAGTCTCAAGCCATTCGCCCCAACGATCAGTCCGAGCCTGCGATTCCTGACCAAGAAGCCCGCGCACAAGCGGCCGAGTTTGAACCGCGTGGCCAAGCGCCACTAGGCTTCGCCGCACGATGCACGATGCACGATGCACAACGGGGTGCGGCCGACATGGCCGCACCCCGTTTCACATCCGCACCACAACGCGTTCACCCCGCTCCGCCCGCCGCGCGCTCGCGCCGCCCCCGCGCACCTGCGCCACGAGATAGTCGCGGTTCATGCGGGTGATCACATCGATCGAGATCTCCTTCGGGCACGCCGCCTGGCACTCGCCGTGCAGCGTGCAGCCGCCGAAGCCCTCGAGATCCATCTGCGCGACCATCGCGGTCACCCGGCGGTAGCGCTCGGGCTGACCCTGCGGCAGCACCGCCAGGTGCGTGATCTTCGCCGCCGTGAACAGCGACGCCGAACCGTTCGGACACGCCGCCACGCACGCGCCGCAGCCAATGCAGGCCGCGGCATCCATCGCGGTGTCCGCCGCGATCTTCGGCACCAGGATCGCGTTCGCGTCCTGCGCGCCGCCGGTGCTCGCCGAGATGAACCCGCCCGCGCCGATGATCCGGTCGAAGGCGCTCCGGTCCACGCACAGGTCCTTGATCACCGGGAACGCCTTGGCGCGCCACGGCTCCACCCAGATCTCATCGCCATCGCTGATAGTGCCGCATGTGCAGCTGGCACGTCGCCGTGCCGTGCTGCGGCCCGTGCGCCTCGCCGTCGATCATCATCGAGCAGGATCCGCAGATCCCCTCGCGGCAATCGTGGTCGAACGCGATCGGCACGTCGCCCGCATGCACGAGCGCCTCGTTCACGACATCGATCATCTCGAGGAACGATGAATCAGGGCTGATGTCGCGCGCCTCGTAGCGCACGAACCGCCCGGCATCCGCCGGGCCCGACCTGCCGCCAGACGTGCAGCGTGAGGTTCATTACTTGTAACTCCGCTGCGCGAGGTGGACGTTCTCGAACACGAGCGGCTCCTTGTGCATCACCGGCACCTTGCCATCGCCCTGGAATTCCCAGGCGGCAGCGTAGGCGAAGTGCTCGTCGTCGCGCTGCGCCTCGCCATCCGGCGTCTGGCTCTCTTCGCGGAAGTGACCGCCGCACGATTCGCGGCGATGCAGCGCGTCGAGGCACATGAGCTCGGCGAGCTCGAAGAAATCCGCCACGCGCCCGGCCTTCTCGAGCGCCTGATTCAGTTCCGCGTCGCTGCCCGGCACGTTCACGTCGCGCCAGAACTCCTCGCGCAGTTTGCGCGATCGCTCGGATCGCGCGCTGGAGCCCCGCCTCGTTGCGCGCCATGCCGCAGTCCTCCCACATGATCCGCCCCAACTCGCGGTGGAACTCGTCCACGGTGCGCTTGACCCCTGATCGCGAGGAAGCGCTTGGTGCGCGCCGCGACCTCGGCCTCGGCCGCCTTGAAGGCCGCATGCGAGGCATCGACCGGCGTCACTTTGTTGGTCGCGAGATAATCGCCGATAGTGTACGGCAGGATGAAATAGCCATCGGCGAGCCCCTGCATGAGCGCGCTCGCGCCAAGGCGGTTGGCGCCGTGGTCCGAGAAGTTCGCTTCGCCGATCACGTGGAGTCCCGGCAGCGTGCTCATGAGATTGTAGTCCACCCACAGTCCGCCCATGGTGTAGTGCACTGCGGGATAGATGCGCATGGGCCGCGTGTACGGATCCTCGCCGGTGATGCGCTCGTACATCTCGAACAGATTGCCGTACCGTTCTTCGATCGCCGGCCTTGCCGAGCCGCTTGATCGCGTCGGCGAAATCGAGATACACGCCGCGGCCGCCTGGCCCCACGCCGCGTCCTTCATCGCACACTTCCTTCGCCGCGCGCGACGCAATGTCGCGCGGCGAGAGGTTGCCGTAGCTCGGGTATTTCCGCTCGAGATAGTAGTCGCGCTCGTTCTCCGGGATCTGCGCCGGCGCGCGCGCGTCGCCCTTCGCCTTGGGTACCCACACGCGGCCATCGTTGCGCAGCGACTCGCTCATGAGCGTCAGCTTCGATTGATGCTCGCCGGCTTGCGGGGATGCACGTGGGATGGATCTGCGTGAAGCATGGGTTCGCGAACGCCGCGCCGCGCTTGTACGCGCGCCAGATCGCCGTCGCGTTCGACCCCTTCGCGTTGGTGGAGAGATAGAACACGTTGCCGTAGCCGCCCGTGCCGAGCACCACCGCGTCGGCCGCGTGCGACGCGACGGCGCCGCGTCACGAGGTCGCGCACGACGATCCCGCGCGCCCTCCCGTCCACGAGCACCACGTCCAGCATCTCCGTGCGCGGGTACATTGTGACGCGGCCCGCGGCGATCTGCCGCTCCAGCGCCTGGTACGCGCCGAGCAAGAGCTGCTGCCCCGTCTGGCCGCGCGCATAGAACGTGCGCGACACCTGCGCGCCGCCGAACGACCGGTTCGCGAGCAGCCCGCCGTACTCGCGCGCGAACGGCACGCCCTGCGCCACGCACTGGTCGATGATGTTCACGCTCACCTGCGCGAGCCGGTACACGTTCGCCTCGCGCGCGCGGAAGTCCCCGCCCTTCACCGTGTCGTAGAAGAGCCGGCGGATCGAGTCGCCATCGTTCTGATAATTCTTCGCGGCGTTGATGCCGCCCTGCGCCGCGATGCTGTGCGCGCGACGCGGCGAATCCTGGAAGCAGAAGCACTTCACCTGGTAGCCGAGCTCCGCGAGCGTCGCGGCCGCCGACGCGCCGGCGAGGCCAGAGCCCACCACGAGCACGGTGTAGCGCCGCTTGTTCGCGGGATTCACCAGCTTCATCTCGAAGCGATGCTGGTCCCACTTCGCGTCGATCGGCCCAGCTGGGATCCGCGCGTTCAGGTCGATGCTCATCGCGCCCATCCCAGCAGCACGCCCACCGGCACGATCGTGAACCCGAGCCAGAGGATGAACGCGACCGCCAGCGAGATGCGATGCGCGAGCGGACGCTCCGACGCCGGCGCGACGCCCAGCGTGCGGAACACGCTCCATGAGCCGTGATACAGGTGGAGCCCCACCGCGATCATCGCCACGATGTAGAGCGCCGACACCCATGGCACCACGAAGCTCCCCACCACATTCCCGTACACGTCGCCCGCAACGAATGGCGCCGGCCGCAGCGTTCCCGTGGTGAAATGCAGCAGGTGCAGCACGATGAAGATGCCGATCACGAGCCCGCCCCACCGCATCGTGCGCGACGCCAGCGTCGCGGCCTGCGTCTCGTGCTTCGCGTACGCTACCGGGCCGCGCCGCGCGATCGATGCGGATCAACTGCACCGCCGCGATGATGTGCAGCACGAGCGACACGACGAGCACCGCGCGGATCGCCCACAGGATCTCACCCAGCGAATGCAGGAACGCCGCGTAGCCGTTGAGCTTCGCGGCGCCCATGAACACCTGCAGGTTGCCCACCATGTGGCCCACCAGGAACGCCACCATGATGAGGCCCGTCACCGCCATCACGGCCTTCTTGCCGACCGTGGATCCCCAGAAGCGCGCGATGCGGGTCACGGAGCCCTACAGCGCGACAGCCGCCATCGGCTCCCGCACCGCCGCCGCGCTCTTCTCGAGCGCGCTGCGCTCCTCCGGGCTGAGCTTCACATCCAGGATCCGCTCGAGTCCCTTGCGGCCCAGCACGCACGGCACGCCCAGGAAGAGATCCTTCATCCCGTACTCGCCCTGCAGCCACGCGGCGCACGGCAGCACGCGCTTCTGGTCGAGCACGATCGACTCGCACATCTGCACCGCCGCCGCGCTCGGCGCGTAGTACGCCGAGCCGGTCTTGAGGTGCTTCACGATCTCGGCGCCGCCGTTCCGCGTGCGGTCCACGATCGCGTCGAGCGCCGCCTTGTCCATGAGCTGGCTCACCGGGATGCCGCTCACCGTCGTGTACGAGACGAGCGGCACCATCGTGTCGCCGTGACCGCCGAGCACCATCGCCTGGATGTCGCGCACCGAGACGTTCAGCGCCTCGGCGAGGAACGCACGGTATCGCGCCGTGTCGAGCACGCCGGCCATGCCGAGCACGCGCTCGCGCGGGAATCCCGTGACCTTGAGCGCGACGTACGCCATCACGTCGAGCGGGTTCGAGACCATCGACGATGATCGCGTTCGGCGAGCTCTTCTTGATCTCGAGGGCGACCGCCTTCACGATGCCCGCATTCGTATTCAGGAGGTCGTCGCGGGACATGCCGGGCTTGCGCGCGATGCCGGCCGTGATCACCACGATCTCCGAACCCGCCGTCTCCGCGTAGCCGTTCGTCCCGATCACGCGCGAATCGAAGAGCTCCACCGGCGCCGATTCCCACTGGTCGAGCGCCTTCCCCTGCGGCACCCCCTCGACGACATCGACCATGACGACCTGGCGCGCCAATTCCTTCTCGGCGAGCCGCTGCGCGGTGGTCGCACCGACGTTACCCGCGCCGACGACCGTGATCTTGTTGAGCATTCTGTGGGAGAGAAGTTAGGTGAGAGTTGTCGTTCTAGGGTAACGTCTGAGTCCGCGTCGGTACTGCAGACTTAGACGTTAGACTGAGACGTTAGACTGAGACGTTCGACGGCGACGGCAGTTGTTTTCTAAGTCTAACGTCTGAGTCTAGAGTCTGTAGTTGATCATCCACCCACCTGCGACAACGCGCGCAGACCCCCGACCTTCATTTGCAGCAAGCTCGTGCTCCTTCGGCTTGTTCGCGAGCGCCTGTACGTACAGCGGCGTCAGGTCGTCGCCCGCTCGCAGCGGGTCGCGCAGGTTCACTTCGTGATCGCCGTAGAGACAGGTGCGCAGTTTGCCGTCGGCGGTGAGGCGCACGCGATTGCATGAGCCGCAGTAGGTGTGCGTCATCGGCGTGATCACGCCAACGGTGCCCGGCGCGCCCACGAAGCGGTGATAGACGGCGGGCCCGTTGCCACGCTCGGGTCCGCTATCCGGCGACGAGCGCGCCCAGCGCCTCGAGCCGCGACAGGATCTCGTCGCTCGGCACCACGTGCTCCCACGTGAGATCGCGCATCTCGCCGACCGGCATCGAGTTCAATGAATCGCACGTGCCACGGGTGCTCCATCGTGAGCCGCGCGAAATCCTCGACCTCGTCGTCGTTCACGCCGCGCAGCACCACCATATTCAGCTTCACCGGCGACAGCCCCGCCCGCTCGGCGGCCAGCGCGGCGGTCACGGGATCGAAGCCCAAGTTCCGCCGCGCGATCGCCGAGATCCGTTCGGCGCGCAGACTGTCCGCGCTGATGTTCACGCGGTCGAGGCCGGCGGCACGCAGCTCGGCCGCGAGAGCCGGCAGCTTCACGCCGTTCGTGGAAAGCGCGATGTCCTCGATGCCCGGCACCGCCTTGAGCATCGCGATCAACTCGGCGAGATCGGGCCGGATGGTCGGCTCGCCGCCGGTGATGCGCAGCCGCCGCAAGCCGAGCGGCGCGAGCTGCCGCACGATCGCCGCGATCTCCTCGTAACTCAGGATGTCGCGCTTCGGCAGCCACTCCAAGCCTTCCGCCGGCATGCAGTACACGCAGCGGAAATTGCAGCGGTCGGTGACGGAGATCCGAAGGTACTCGATGCTCCGCCCGAACTGATCGCTTCAGCGCCGCGCTCATGAGCGCGCCTCTGCCGCCGGCCGCGTCGGGTCCACCCATTCGCGCGTCCCGTCGACGTACTCTTCCTTCTTCCACACCGGCACGCGCCGCTTCAATTGCTCGATCACGTAGCGCGACGCCTCGTACGCCGGCGCGCGATGCGCATGCGACACCGCGATCCCCACGCTCACCTCGCCGAGCGCCAGGTCGCCGGTGCGATGCTCCACGACGATCTCTTCGGTTTCGAAACGCGCACAGGCCTCGGCGACGATCGTCTCGAGCTCACGGAGGGCCATCGCGTCGTACGCGCGGTACTCAAGGCCGGCGACCTCGCGCCCCTCGTTCATGTCCCGCACGGTGCCAAGGAAGAGCACGATCGCACCGTGCGCGATGTTCCCCACCTCGAGCACGAGGGCGCCCGGATCGATCGGACGGGACACGACGGCGACGCGCACGTTCAGCCTCCCGCCACCGGCGGGATCACCGCCAGTTCGTCGCCCGCCACGAGCACGGCGTCGCCCCGAGCATACGCCAGGTTCACCGCCACGAGCGGCGCATTCGGGCAGCGTCGTGCCGCCGGGCAGGTCGCGCAGCCGCGCCAGCGCATCGCTCACGGTAGCCCCAGGCGGAAGCGTGAGTTCCACCATGGGCCGGCCGAGCGCGTCGGCGTACGAGGCGAAGAGCAGCGCCGTGACAGTCATGGTCTAATGATAACGAAAAGCGCCCCGGCCGGGTGTACCGGGCCGGGGCGCCGAACACGCGGTCCGTGACTCAAACCCGCGACTTCGCCTGCGCCAACTCCTCGGGCGTCACCTCGGCGACCAGGGCGCGCAACTCCTTGCTCGGCTTGAACACCGGCACCGGGCGCGCCGAGACTTCGACGGGCGATCCGGTGCGCGGATTGCGCGCCATGCGCGTCTTCCGCTGGCGGATCTTGAACGTGCCGAACCCGCGGACCTCGATGTTCCGCTGCTCCTTGAGCGCGTCCTTGATCGCATCCAGGAAGGAGTCGACCACGCGCGCGCAGTCCTTTTTCGAGATCATCGGGCCTGCCGTACGGGAGATCTGCGCCGTAACGCGCTCGACCAGATCAGCTTTGGTCATTCGTAGCCTCGGAAAGATCGCCCGCCAACCCGCGGGCCCTGCGACGAAACTATGGGCTTACTTGCTTGTGTGTCAAGCATTTGCCGGACTGGAACGACTGTTCGAAGCCACCGCTTCCATGAATTCCGAGAACAACGGCCTCGCATCGTGCGGCCCGGGGGCGGCCTCCGGGTGGTACTGCACCGCGAAGACGGGCAGTTCGCGATGCCGGAGTCCTTCCACCGTGCCGTCGTTCAGATTCACATGCGTCACGCGCAATTCCGGCGCTCCCGGGATCCCCTTCTCGCCGCCCACCACGCTGAATCCATGGTTCTGCGACGTGATCAGCACGCGTCCCGTATCGATCTCCTTCACGGGATGATTCCCGCCCCGGTGACCGAACGGCATCTTCTCCGTGCGCGCGCCGTACGTGAGACCCAGCAATTGGTGCCCCAGACAGATCCCCAGCACCGGCATCCCCTTCTTCGCGAGCGTCCGGATGATCGCCGGTGCATAACTCACCGCCGCCGGATCGCCGGGCCCGTTCGCGAGGAACACGCCGTCGGGCCCCAATTCCATCGTCTTCTCCGCCGGCGTCTCCGCCGGTACCACGGTCACTCGGCAGCCATTCTCTGCGAACAGGCGCAGGATATTGCGCTTGATCCCGTAATCGTAGGCGACGATATGCTTGGCGGCGCTCGCGTCGCCCCAGCTGTACGACGTTCGCGTGGAGACGCGCGACGCGAGATCCAGCCCTTCCATTGACGGACAGGCTTGCAGCGCCGCAACGGCATCCGCGCCCGGTTCATCGCCCGCGGCGACGACTCCGCGCATGACGCCCCGCGACCGGAGGTGCCGCGTGAGGCGCCGAGTGTCAACGTCTTGCAGTATCGGGATTTGTGCGGAGCTCAACCACTTTGGCAAGCCACCGCTGGATCGCCAGTTCGATGGGTGCGACGAGAGCTCGCGCACGATCACACCGGCGACCTGCGCGCGCTCCGACTCGGGGTCCTCTTCGTTCGTGCCGTAGTTGCCGATCATGGGCGCGGTCATCACCACGATCTGGCCGCGATACGATGGATCGGTGAACACTTCCTGGTAGCCGGTCATGTTCGTCGTGAACACCACCTCGGCAACCGCGAGCGGAGCGTCCGATGCGAAAGTGCCACGAAAAAGGGTTCCATCCTCAAGGAGGAGGAACCCCGGATTCGTGCCGAGCGCGGGCAAGGGGATCAGCGCGGCGGTGTCTTGGACGGCGCAGCGGGCGCGGTGGGCGCAGGCTGCAACGGGACGATCGGCGCGGTGTTCGCTGGGGCACTCTGCGCCGGCGCTTGCGTCTGCGGCGCGGTGAGCTGATCGAGCGCCGACTTCGGCACCGCGGGACGCGCGCTCATGATCGCGAGCATGTACGCGATGAACAGGAACGTGCCGCCCAGGTACCACGTGGCCTTGCTGATCCCGGTGGCCATCTGGTGCGAGCCCATGATGTCGCTGGACGACGACGCGCCGCCGAAGCTGGCGGCGAGCCCGCTGCCCTTGCCGGACTGGATGAGCACCGCCGCGATGAGCACGACGCTCACGAGAATGAGAAGGACGAGGAGGAACGTGTACATTTATCCGGCGGGAGAGTAGGAACGAGCTAAGCACCGAAGCTTAGGCACCTTACGACCTCCGGTCAAGCCTGCGCGATCTTCGCCCACGCGTCCGGTTCGAGACTCGCGCCGCCCACGAGAACGCCGTCCACCTCGGGAGCGGCGAGGAGCTCGGAGACGTTCTCGGCGTTCACGCTCCCGCCATAGAGGATGGGGATGTCGGCGCTCTTGGATCCGATCGATTCCTTGAGCGCGCGCCGAATCGCGGTGTGCACGTTCGTCGCATCCTCCGGGTCGCGCGGTGCGCCCGGTGCCGATCGCCCACACCGGTTCGTACGCGACGCACAGCGTGGCGATCTGCGATGGTTCGAGGCGGCTGATGCCCGCTTTCAACTGCCGGAGCACCACGGCCTGCGTCGTGTTCCGCTCGCGCTCCTCGAGGCGCTCGCCCACGCAGAGCATCGCCGTGAGTCCCGCGCGGTAGGCCGTCGCGCATTTCTTCGCGGTCATCTCGTCGGTCTCGCCGAAGAGTTGGCGGCGCTCGGAATGGCCGACGAGCGCCATCTTCGCGCCCGCGTCCTTGGCCATGAACGCGGCATTCTCGCCGGTGAACGCGCCCTTGTCTTCCCAATGGATGTTCTGCACGCCCACGATCATCTCCGGGCGGTCCTTGAGCGCATAGGCGGATACGACCACCGAGAGCGCCGACGGGAAGAAGATGAACGTGCGGTCGGTGCGCGGCGCCGTGAGTTCGCAGAAGCGCGTGAGATAGGCGCGCGCGTCCTGCGCGCCCAGATTCATCTTCCAGTTCGCGGCGAACACGGGGCGCTTCACGCGGCCCTCTCGTCGAGCGCGGCGACGCCGGGGAGCACTTTCCCCTCGAGGAATTCGAGCGACGCGCCGCCGCCGGTGGAGACGTGGCTCATCTTGTCGGCGAGGCCGAACGTCTCGACCGCGGCCGCAGAGTCGCCGCCGCCGACGATCGTGGTGGCGCCCGCGCCCGTCGCATGCGCCATTGCGTTCGCGACCGCGCGCGTGCCGGCGTCGAAGGGCGGCCGCTCGAACACGCCCATGGGGCCGTTCCACACGACCGTCTTCGCACCCGCGATCTCGCGCGTGAATCGCTCGCCGGATCGCGGGCCGATATCGAACATCGCCTCGGCGGCCGGGATCGCATCGCGCGCCACGGCGTGCGCGCCGGCCGGCGCGTCCATGCGAGGCGCGACGAGCGCATCGTCGGGGAGCATGCAACTTGGCGCCGGACTTGGCGACGAGTTCCTTGGCCATCGGCACGCGGTCGTCTTCCACCAGCGACTTCCCCGTCTCGAGTCCCATCGCCTTGAAGAAGGTGCACGCCATGGCGCCGCCAATGATCAAGCGGTCCACCTTGGGCAGCAGCGCCGCGATGACGTCGATCTTGCCCGAGATCTTCGCGCCGCCGAGCACCGCGACGAAGGGCCGGCGTGGCTGTGCGAGCGCGTCGCCGAGATAGGCGAGTTCGCGCTCCATGAGCAGCCCGGCGACCGCGGGCTTCACATAGCGCGCGACGCCCTCGGTGGACGCGTGCGCGCGGTGCGCGCTCCCGAACGCATTGTTCACGTAGACATTGCCGAGCATCGCGAGCTGGCGCGAGAGGGCGTCGTCATTCTTCTCCTCGCCGGCGAGGAAGCGCGTATTCTCGAGCAGGAGGATCTCGCCGTCGGCCAGCGCCTTGGTCGCGGCGATGGCCGCGTCATCCGTGGTGGAGGCGACGAATCGCACGGTGCGCTCGGTGAGCGTCGCGAGTTGCTGTCGCGACCGGCGCGAGCGAGTACTTGGCCTCCGGTTTGCCCTTGGGGCGCCCGAGATGCGAGAGCAGGACCACGCGCGCTCCCGCGCCCGCGAGCGCGTCGATCGTCGGCATCGCGGCGCGCAGCCGCGTGTCGTCGGAGACCTGATCGCCTTCCATTGGAACATTGAAATCGACGCGCACCAGCACGCGCTTGCCGCGCAACGACGCCGGCGGCAGGTCCTTGATGGTGCGCTTCGCCATCAGGGCGCCTCGTGCCGCCGCGCATGGAAGCGCCCGAAGGACCACGCCATCGCGATGCCGCCGATGCCGATGAAGCCGAGGCCCGCGAGGGACATCAGCCAGAGTCGCGTGAAGCGCGCGATGGCGGGATGACCCGGCACCGGTACGATCGGCACGACGGCCATCGTGTGCATGCCGAGGTACGACGCCGCATACAGGAATGCCCCCAACCCGAGGAACGCGAGCGCGATCTTGTCGCGCCGCCGGTCGGCGGCGGTGAGCGCGCGGGTCACTGACGCGCGCCGATGTACCGGAGCAGGTCCACGCAGCGGGAGGCGTAGCCCCACTCATTATCGTACCAGCCGGTGACCTTCACGAGCGTGCCGTCGATGACGGCCGTGCACTTGGCATCGAAGGTGCACGAGAACGGGTTGCCGATGAAGTCCACGGACACGAGCTCCTCTTCCGTATAGTCGAGGAAGCCGAAGAGCGGCCCTTCCTGGGACGCTTTCTTGAACGCCGCGTTCACCGCATCCACGGTGGTCGGGCGCTCGACTTCCGCAACGAGATCGGTGAAGGAGACGTCGGGGGTCGGCACCCGCACCGCGATGCCGTCGATCTTCCCCTTCACCTCTGGGATGACGAGCGCCGTGGCCTTCGCGGCACCGGTCGTCGTGGGGATCATCGAGACGGCGGCCGCCCGCGCGCGCCGCAGGTCCTTGTGCGGCAGGTCGAGGATCGATTGGTCATTGGTGTAGCTGTGGATCGTGGTCATCGACCCGTGTTTGAAGCCGAAATTGTCCCGCACCACTTTGACCATGGGCACGAGGCAGTTCGTCGTGCAGCTCGCGTTCGAGATGATGGTGTGCTTCTTCCCATCATACTTGTCGTGATTGACGCCCATGACGACGGTGATGTCCTCGCCCTTCGCGGGGGCGGAGATGATCACTCTCTTGGCGCCCGCCGTGATGTGCTTGCGCGCGTCGTCCGCGTTCGTGAAGCGCCCCGTGGATTCGAGCACGAGGTCCACGCCGAGTTGGGCCCACGGGAGGAGCGCCGGGTCCTTGTGCGAGAAGACCTCCATCTCGTCGCCGTCGATCGTGATGCTCGCGGCGCCGCCGCTCACCTCACCCTCGAAGATGCCGTGCACGGAATCGTACTTGAACAGGTGCGCGAGCGTCTTCGTGTCGGTCAGATCGTTCACCGCCACGAAATCGAGGTCCGCGATCCCCTGCTCCTTCGCCGCGCGCACGACCTGGCGGCCGATGCGTCCGAATCCGTTGATCCCGACTTTGATGGTCATCGTTCCGATAGCTCCTGAGGGTCAGGCGCGGTCGCCCATGGCGGGCGCGCGTCCGAAGGTGACGAGACTGATGATGCGGGCCCCGCCGGCGAAGAGTGCCGCGGCGCACGCGGAGAGCGTGGCTCCGGTGGTGATGATGTCATCCACGAGCACGACGTGCGCGCCGCGAAGCCGCGCTCCGGCATCCGCGCCCACGGCGAATGCGCCGGAAACGTTGCGGCGGCGCTCCTCCGGTGTCAATCGGGTCTGCGTGCCGGTCGTGCGCGTGCGCGTCAACAGATCGTCCCACACCGGCACGCCCCAGTGCGGCGCGAGCGCGCGCGCCAGCAGCGCGCTCTGGTTGTAGCCGCGTTCGCGCTCGCGATCCGCCGCCAGCGGCACCGGCACCAACGCCGCGCGCTCGGCCATGACGTCGGCGGGCCACGTGAGCTGCGCCATCACGCGGCCCATCTCCGTGGCGGTCGCGCGCCAGCCGCCGTACTTCAGCGCGTGCACGATCCCGCCGCCCGTGCCGCCCGGGATCCAGCAGTACGATCGCGCCGCGCGCACGTACGGCGGCAGCGACTCGCACCACGCGCAGGCATCGCGCGTGCACGGGATGCCCGCAGCGATCGCAGCGCGGCGACGGCAGACGCCGCACGCGCGTCCAGCAGTGCGCGCAGGCCAGGCGGCTGTCGCGCGCATCGGTGAGACGCGCGCATACGACGCACGCCCGCGGCAACAAGCAGATCCAGCAACCCGGCCGCCGCCGACGACGCCCACTCAGTGCGCATCGGTCGGCTCCATGGTCACCGCGTCCCACATCACGTCGCGTGGCGCCGGAATGCCGAACCACGCCTCGAACGCGAGCGCGCCCTGCTCGATCAGCATCGGCAGACCATCCACCGCGCGGTGCCCGCATGCGCGCGCCGCGCGCACCCAGGGCGTCGTGCCGCGCCGGTACACCAGATCCGCGATCGCCGCGTCGAAGCGCAGCGACTCGATCGCGACCGGCATCTCGTCATCCTCGAGACCGGCGGCCGACGCGTTGATCACGAGCGTCGCGTCTTGCACCGCGTCCTCCGGCGACTCCGTCACGCGCGTCACCACCGGGAACCGCTCGGCGAGCTTCGCCGAGCGCACAGGACTCCGATTGTACACGGTGACATCGCATCCCGGCCTGCCGTCGAGCGCCGCGAGCACCGCCGCCGCCGCGCCGCCCGCACCGAGCAGCGCGATGCGCCCGGACGGGCGGCGCGCCAAGCAACTGATCGAGCAGCGCGATCACGCCGCCCACGTCGGTATTGTGGCCGTTGAGATGACCGTCATCATCCACCCAGAACGTGTTCACCGCGCCCACGCGCTCGGCCACCGCGGTGCGCACGTCGCACAGCGCCGCCATCGCCTCTTTGTGCGGAATGGTGACGTTGCCGGCCGCGCCATCCTCGGCGAGCAGCCGCACCGTGGCCGCGAGGTCGGGCGCGAGCACGTCGAGCGTGCCGTACGTGAGCGGGATGCCCGCGCGCGCGAGCGCCGCGTTCTGGAACGCGGGCGACAGCGAATGATCCACGGGGTGGCCGAGCAGGACCAGCCGGCTCGGGCGGCGCATCAGGAGAGGCCGGGAGTGCGCTCGGCGGCGAGCCGCGCGAAGGCGCGGCGGATCTCGCGCTCGCAGCTCGTCGAACGTCTCGCGGTACAGACTCAGCTCGCCGCCGAAGGGATCGCCGATCGGGCGGTCGGTGGTGCCGCGCGAGCTGAACGACGTGAGCAGGTGCGTCTTGCCGCGCGCGCCGAGCGCTTCAATGCGTTCGAGATGATGCGGCCCCATCGCGAGGATGAGGTCCGTGCGGTCGAGCAGATCGCGCGTGAGCAGGCGCGCTTTGTGCGGCGAGAGATCGATGTCGTTCTCGAGGCTCACGAGCAGCGCGCCATCCGAGGCGGGCGCGCCTTCCCACGCGGCCGTGCCCGCGGAACCGATCTCGAGGTCGGTGAGTCCCAGCTCGGGCGCGAGCCGGCGCGCGATGGCTTCGGCCATCGCACTGCGGCAGGTATTCCCGGTGCACACGAACAGGATGCGCATGCGGCTCACTGGTCTCCGATCAGGTCGGGCACGCTGGCGCGCAGCGTCGCCAAGGGGATGGCCCCGGGCCGTATCACGCGCAAACGCTTACCCGTGCAATCTATCACCGTGGAGGGCGGCGGACGGTTGCAGGCGCCCGCCGTCGAGCACGCGCAGTGCGCCGCGAGTTCACCGCGGCAGGCCACTGCGTGGTGACCTCGCCCGCGCTCATCGCCGGGGGACTGCCGGGGAGATTCGCGCTCGTGCACGTGATCGGCTCGCCATACGCCATGAGGAGGCGCGCGATGCCGGGGTGCGACGTCCATCGCACGGCGACGCCGCCCTCGGGGCCGCGGAGCCGCGACGGCACGCGCCGCTCGCCGCCGGGCAGCACGAGCGTGAGCGGCCCGGGCCAGTGGCGCGCGGCGAGATGCGCGGCGTCGCCGGCGAGATGGAGATCGAGGCGCGCGACCATCTCGCTCGACGCGACGAGGATGAGGAACGGCTTGCCCGGCTCGCGCCGCTTGAGCGCGACGAGCGCATCGACCGACGGTTCGTCGATCGCGCCGCCGAAGCCGTACACCGTTTCCGTCGGGTACGCGAGCACGCGCCGCGCCGCGAGATGCGCGATGGTGCCGGGGATGCTCGACTCGATCTCGGCGGGCGACCAGAATGGGACCGCGGCGGGCTCCGTCATGTGAGCGGCATCGCGTCGGCGCGCGCGAAGTCGGATTCCTCGGTGATCTTGAACGCGCGCGCGCTGCCCGCCACGATGCGCACCGGCAAGCCGATGCGTTCGCAGAGCGCGGCGTCGTCGGTCGCGTGCGCGTTCGCGCCGCGCGCTTCGCGGTAGGCGCGCTCGATCATCGCGCGCGGGAATCCCTGCGGCGTTTGCGCGCTCCAGATCTCTTCGCGCGACAGCGTCTCGGCCACGAGCCCCTGGCCGTTCGCGCGCTTGAGCGTGTCGGCTACCGGCAGCGCGGGCACCGCGCCATCGCCCGCGCGCGCCGCGTCGACGACGCGCGAGATGGTGGCGTCGTCCACGAACGGCCGCGCCGCGTCGTGCACGAGCACGAACTTCACCTCGGGCGGCATGTCCTCGAGTCCCGCGAGCACGGAATCGCCGCGCTCGCGACCGCCGGCGGCGAGGAGCAGCCGGTCGATATCGCATTGGAAGATCCACGGCGGCGGGTCGGCGCAGTAATCGCGCGGCAGCACGCACACCACCTGCGCCACGTCGTCGCGCGCCATGAACGTCTGCAGCGAGTGCAGCAGCATCGGTTTGCCCGCCACCCAGCGGAACTGCTTCAGTTCCTTGCTGCCCGTGCGTGTGCCCTTCCCGGCAGCGACGATCACGACGCCCACATCGCGCACGGCCGCGCCGCTCACGGGAAGAGCGCCGCGAAGAGGTCGCTCACCGTCTTCACGCCCACGAGCTTCACGCCGGCCGGCGCGCGCTTCGGCACGGCGCGCGCGCCGAGGTACACCGTGCGCATGCCCATCTTGGCCGCCTCGCCGATGCGGCGCTCCGCCTGCGACACCGGCCGCACTTCGCCCGCGAGTCCCACCTCGCCGAGGAACACGGCATCGTGCGGGAGCGCGCGGTCGTACACGCTGGACGCGAGCGCCGCCGCGACGGCGAGATCGCCGGCCGGTTCCTGCACGCGGAGTCCACCCACCACGTTCACGAATACATCGAGTTGCGCGAAGGAGAGTCCGGCGCGCTTGTCGAGCACCGCGAGCAGCAGCGCGAGCTTGCGCGAGTCGAACCCGGTCGCGACGCGCTGCGGCGTGCCGAAGCCCGCCTTCGCCGCGAGCGCCTGCACTTCCACGAGTAGCGGGCGCGTTCCTTCCATGAGCGCGGTGACCGCGGTGCCGCTCGCCGACGTCGCGCGGTCGGAGAGGAACAGCTCCGACGGATTCTCCACGGCGATGAGCCCGCCGGCGGTCATGCGGAAGACGCCGATCTCGTCCACGCCGCCGAAGCGGTTCTTCGTGGCGCGGAGCACGCGCTGGTCGAGCGTGCCCTCGCCCTTCGAAATAGAGCACCGTGTCCACGATATGCTCGAGCGTCTTCGGGCCGGCGATGCCGCCACCCTTGGTCACGTGGCCGACGACGAACACCGACGTGCCGGAGTCCTTCGCGAAGCGCATGAGCCGCGCGGCGCACTCGCGAACCTGGCCGACGTTCCCGGGCGCTCCCTCGAGATCGCCGGTGAACACCGTTTGAATGGAGTCGACGAACAGCGCGCGCGGCTCCATCGCGGCGCCGGTCGCGAGGATGGTCTCGAGCTGCGTCTCACTCAGCAGCTCGACGTCGCTCGCGTTCTCCGCGAGCCGGTCGGCGCGCAGCTTCACCTGGAGCGGCGACTCCTCGCCGCTCACGTACAGCGTCGTGTGCCCCGCCTGCTGCAGCCGCGCGGCCACCTGCAGCAGCAGCGTGGACTTCCCGATGCCCGGCTCGCCGCCGACGAGCACCATGCTGCCCGGCACGATCCCGCCGCCGAGGACGAAGTCGAACTCCTTGATCCCCGTGGTCCAGCGACGCGACTCGGAACCCTGCACCGCACCGACGCGCTGGGTCTTCGCGACCGATCCGCCCTCGCCGAGACTTGCCGGGCCGGCGCGCCGCCGCGCGGCGCCGCTCGAGACCGGCGCCGTCATCATTTCTTCCACGAGCGTGTTCCATTCGCCGCACGCATCGCAACGCCCCGCCCACTTCGGATGCTCGGCGCCGCACTCGGTGCAGCGATAGACCGTTTTGGTCTTCGGGCTCACGCGCCCTGCGTGCGCGCGGTGTAGTTCTCGAACCGCGTGTACGCCTTGTGGAAGAAGAGATGGGCGGTGCCGATCGGACCGTTGCGCTGCTTGCCGATGATGATCTCGGCGCGGCCCGCGACGGCGTTGCCATCCTTGTCGGTGGCGTCCGGGCCTTCGTACACCTCGGGGCGGTAGATGAACATGACGAGATCGGCATCCTGCTCGATCGCGCCCGACTCGCGCAGGTCCGACAGCTGCGGACGCTTGTGCTCCGCGGTGCGCTGCTCCGGCGCGCGCGAGAGCTGCGACAGCGCGACCACCGGCACATCGAGCTCCTTGGCGAGCGCCTTGAGCGAACGGGAGATCTGGCTGATCTCCTGCTGGCGGTTCTCGGAGCTGGGCGGTCCCTGGATGAGCTGCAGATAGTCCACGACGACGAGTCCGATGTTGGCGTCCACCTTCAGCCGCCGCGCCTTCGAGCGGATCTCGAGGAGCGTGATCGCGGCCGAGTCATCGATCCAGATCGGCGCGCTCGAGAGCACGCCGGCAGCGCGCGCCATGCGGGGGAAGTCGTCGTCGCGCAGCAGTCCCTTGCGGAGCTTCTGGGCGTCGACGCGCGCCTCGGCGGTGAGCATGCGCTGCACGAGTGCTTCTTTACTCATTTCCAGGGAGAACACCGCCACCGGAATATTCTTCTCGATGGCGGCGTATTGCGCGACGTTCAGCACGAAGGCCGTCTTGCCCATGGACGGGCGTGCCGCGACGATCACGAGGTCCGAGTTCTGGAAGCCCGACGTGAGCTCGTCGAGATCGTTGAAGCCGGTGGGTACGCCGGTGATCGTCTTGCCGCCGCGCTGCAGCGCTTCGATGCGCTCCATCGTCGGCCACATGAGTTCCTTCACGCGCATGAAGCCCTGCGTGCCGCGCTGCTGGCTCACCTGGAAGACGCGGTGCTCCGCTTCGTCGAGCAGCTCCGCGGCGGTGGACGTGCCGGCGTACGCTTCGCCGATGAGCGCGGTGCAGGTCTCGATCAGGCGCCGCTGCAGCGCCTTCTCCTTCACGATGCGCGCGTGATACTCCACGTTCGCGCTCGTCGGCACGGCATCGAGCAGGAATCCG
Source organism: uncultured Gemmatimonadaceae bacterium (assembly GCA_963732065.1). Classification (GTDB taxonomy): domain Bacteria; phylum Gemmatimonadota; class Gemmatimonadetes; order Gemmatimonadales; family Gemmatimonadaceae; genus DATKOH01. Next base: position 724,830 of record CAVSYH010000020.1, read on the forward strand.
ATGTAGTCTTTGCCGCCTGCGCCTTCGAGTTCGCCGTGGCGCGACAACTCTTCCATGAGCGTGAGCGGATCCACCACGTCGCCGCGCTCGGCGATCGACGCCATCGCGCGGAAGATGCGGCGGTGGCCCTCGCGGTAGAACATCGTGTCGTCCACGTGCTCGATGGCGCGCAGGATCGCGTCCTGGTCCATGAGCATCGCGGCGATCACCGCCGTCTCGGCCTCTTCGGAGTACGGAGGCCGGCGATCACGAAAGGCGTCAGGCGGCGGCGGTGCGATCGAGAATTCGACGGGCGAGCTGGACATCTTCCCACGTTGGCCGCTTCCAGGCGGGATTCCTGAGAAGCGCTGCCGGGTGATAGGTGACGATCACGGGAATACCGTGATAGACATGCTCCCGTCCCCGCAGTTTGCCGAGGGCTTCCGTCGTTTCGAGCAGGGCCTGCGCGGCGGAGAGCCCCAACGCGAGAATCACTGCGGGGCGGATAATCTCTACCTGTCGCACCAAATATGGAAGGCAGGCTTTCACTTCCGCCGGCAGCGGCACACGATTGCCCGGCGGACGGTGCTTGACAACGTTGGCGATGTACACTTCCTCGCGCTTGAGATCGATGGCCGCCAGGATCTTCGTGAGCAGTTGTCCCGCCTGGCCGACGAATGGGAGACCGGTCTCATCCTCGTTGGCGCCCGGTCCCTCGCCGATGCACATGAGGCGCGCGCGCGGCGAGCCGTCGCCCGGCACGGCGTTCTTCGCGGTCTTGTGGAGATCGCACGCGGAGCACGCGCGCACGAGCGCGTTGATGTCGTCGAGCGTCGTGGCGCTCCCGATCGCGCCGGCGAACAGTTCGCGATCGCTGCCGCCTACCACGAGGCCCGCCGCGAGGGGAACGGCGGGAGCGGACGACGCCGACGTCGCGGGCGTCGGAAAATCACGGCGGGCCACCGGCGCGGCGGGCGCGACCGGTGACAACGCGCCGGCCGCGGTGAGTGCCTCGCGCCAATCACCGGCCGGTGGCGCGGCCGCGGCGGCGGCGCCCTTCGCACCGATCAGCTTCATCACTTCTTCCACCGTGAGGCCGTCGAGCACCAGCTCGCGCTCGCCCATGTCGCGGCGCTGCTCGAGATAACGCCGGAGCAGTTCCTCAGCGCGCACCGAGCAGCGCCTCGATGCGGTCGAGGAGCACGTCGGCGAGATCCGTCTTCGCCATGAGTTCGAGCGCCTCGGTGCGTCCGCCTTTCGCGACGAGCGTCACGCGATTCGTCTCGACGCCGAACCCGGCGCCCGCTTCCTTCGCGTCGTTCACGACGATCAGATCGAGACCCTTCGCCTCGAGCTTCGCGCGCGCGTTCTGCAGGATGTCGTTGGTCTCGAGCGCGAACCCGACGATCACCGCGCCCTTGCGGCGGAGGCCGCGCGTCTCGGCGAGGATGTCCACCGTCGGCGCGAGCGCCAGGGCATCGGGGGCCGCGCCCTTCTTGATCTTGTGATCCGCCACTGCGACCGCGCGGAAGTCCGCCGGCGCGGCGGCCATCACGAGCGCGTCGGCGCGCGGCAGCTCCGTGCCCACGGCACGTGCCATCTCCTCCGTGCTCTCGACGCGAATCGTGCGCACGCCCTCCGGCGGCTCGACCTCGAGCGGTCCCGCGACGAGCGCGACGTCCGCGCCACGCCGCCACGCCGCCGCGGCGATCGCCACACCCATCCGCCCGCTCGATCGGTTCGAGATGAAGCGCACGGCATCCACCGGTTCGCGCGTGGGGCCCGCGGTCACGATCACGCGTTTCCCGGCGAGCGATGGCCGCTCGAGGATCCGGCCGAGCTGCGCGAAGATCGCGTCGGGCTCGGGCATGCGTCCGGGTCCTTCGGCGTCGCCCTCCGCGAGCGGACCGGTGGCGGGATCGAGCACGTGGTAGCCGAAGCCCGCGGCGGTCGCGGCGTTCCGCACCGTGGCGGGGTGCGACCACATGTGATCGTTCATCGCGGGCACGAGCAGCACGGGCGACCGCGTCGCGAGCAGGATCGCCGCGAGCAGATCGTCGGCGCGTCCTTGCGTCGCGCGCGCGAGGAAATCGGCAGTGCACGGCGCGACCACGATCGCGTGTGCCGCGCGCGCCAGATGGATGTGATCCAAGCGCCTGTCCGGGCGCGAAGATGTCCGAGCGCACCGGGCGCCCGCTGATCGCTTCGAATGTGGCCGGCGCGACGAACTCCCGCGCGCCGCGGGTCATCACCACGTCCAGTTCGGCGCCCGCCTGCACGAGCAGCCGCGCCAGCCAGCCACTCTTATAACTGGCGATCCCCCCGGTGATCCCGAGGACGATGCGGCGGCCGTCGAAGGGGCGCACGATGGGTGCGCGCTAGCGTTCGACGCGCACGCGCACCTGGAAGTCGATCTCGTCGGTGGTCAGCGCCTCGAGCGCCTTCGTCGTCAGTTTCTTCTCATATCCGCCGCCGCCCATGCGCGGGAACTCGTTCATGATCCGCGCGTACTTCGCCGCCACCAACACGCCGAGGTACTTGTTGGCCGTGCGCTGCGCGACTTCGATCGGGGTGAACACTTGCATCGGTGAGCTCCTTTCCAGCTACGTGTTGATGGCCTTCTCCAATCGCTCGACGATCGAGCGGAGGTCCCGTTCCAGATCCGTGAGCCGTTCACGCCGCATCGACTCGGCATCCAAGATGCCCGAGACGCTGTCGACGGCCTTGTCCAACTGATCGTTCACCACGACGTACTGATACTCCGGCACCGCCTTCAACTCCGCCAGCGCACTGCGCAGCCGGCGGCCGAGACTCGCCGCGTCCTCCGTGCCCCGCTCCTTCAATCGCGCGAGCAGCGCGTCGCCGCTCGGCGGGAGGACGAAGATCGTGACCGTCTCCGGGAAGGCACGGCGGAATTGCGCCGCGCCCTGCACGTCGATGTCCATGATCACCTTCTTCCCCGCGGCCAGCACTTTCGTGACCTCCGAGCGCAGCGTGCCGTACCACATGCCGTGCACCTGCGCGCTCTCCGCGAACGCATCCGCCCCGCGCCGCTCGGCGAACTCGGCGGCCGACAGGAAATGATAATCGCGTCCATCCACTTCGCCGGCACGCGGCGGGCGCGTCGTCGCGCTCACCGAGTATCCGACATCCGGCCGTCGCTTGAGCAGCGCGTGCGCGATGCTCGTCTTGCCGCCGCCCGAAGGCGAGGAGAGGATCACCGGGAACGCCGGATTCACTCGACGTTCTCCACCTGCTCGGCGAGCTTCTCCAATTCTTCCTTCACCGCCACCACCTCGTGCAGCATCGCCGCATCGCGCGCCTTGCTGCCCGTCGTGTTCGTCTCGCGCAGCATCTCCTGCAACAAGAAGCCGAGCCGCTTGCCGATCCCCGCCCCGCTCGCGCCGAGCAGCGTATCGCGGAACGCATGCAGATGCGCGCGGAACCGGTCGATCTCCTCGCTCACATCCAGCCGGTCGGCGAGGATCGCGATCTCCTGCGCGAGCCGCGCAGGATCGAGCGCCACGCCACCCGAGATCTCCTTCACCGACGCCTGACAGCCGCTCCCGTTCCGCCACCAACCGCGCGGGCGCCCGCGCCGCGATCCGGCCGAACGCTTCCTCCACTACGGCCAGCCGCTCGGCGAGCAGCGCGGACAATCGCGCGCCTTCCGCCTCACGCATCGCGGTGAGCGCGCCGAGTGCCTCGCGCACCACCGCCTGCAACTCCGCCCCGTCACCCGAGGCCTCCTCCGGCGCGTCCGAAGCGAGCACGTCCGGCAACCGGAGTACCGTCGCGACGTCGAGCGCCGCGTTCAATCCGTGCTTCTTCTCCAAGCGCTCGCAGCCGCGACACGTAATCCGCGAAACGAGCCTCGTCGATCACGAGCGCATTCTCGGCACCGCGCTCGGTGCGCGCCACGAGCGTGACGTGTCCGCGGGCGATCGCCTGCCGAAGCAACTCCCGCGTCTCCCCCTCCCAACGCGCGAGGAGCGACGGCAGCTTGATGCTCGGATTGAAGAATCGATGGTTCACGGTGCGGACTTCCACCGTGACAGGCCGCGACCCGACTTTCCCGGTCGCGCTCCCGAATCCGGTCATGCTCCGTATCATGCGCAAGCTTGTAACTTAGCCTGTCGCAAGGCGGTAATCAATTCAGGAAGGGCCAGCGCAGGCCGTAGGTGAACACTTGGGCCTGCTGCACGTACTGCGGCACGAGTTCGTAGGGGCGAGGGGTGAGCGCCCAGGTGGCCGTGAAATAGATCGTCGCGTCGAGGATCCGCACTTCGACGTTCGAGTAGAGCACCGCGCTGTGCACGGCGATCACCGCGTTCGGATCGAGCAGCTCCGCCACGCCCGCCGTCGGGAAGAGCACGTCGGTACGGTACATCGCGCCGAACGCACCCTTGAACCCGAAGTGGCCGGTGGGGAATTTGCTCAGCCAGTCGGTGTCGAGGAACACCTCGCCGCGCGCCTGGATCTGCGGTCGGTACCACCCGGGCGTGTTCCAGCGCACGACCCACGCGTTCACGCCAACGTCGTCCACCACTTTGCCGCGCACCGAGATCATCGCGCCCGTCGCCGCGGCGGACGACGCCGACTTGTACGCGGTATCGTACGTGACGAGACCCGGCACTACCGTGGCGTCGCGCTGCATGGCTCCCACCTGGATCCACACACGGCCGAGGCGCGCGCCAACGGTGACGCGGCCCGACACCCCGTTGCCGCCCATGCTATCGGTGGCGGTCCGGTATCCGACGGCGCCTTCGAACGCGAGGAACGATGTTGGATTGATTCGCGCCGACAGGTCGGTGATCCCGCCGCTGTCCGTCACGTAGTCGGCGAACGCCGAGAGCGAGAGCAGCTTCGTGCCGAACGTCGCGCGGCCGGTGTACTCCGTGCTCGTGCCCAGTGGCAGCCAGCGATATCGCGCCGATCCGCTCAGCTGCGCCGGGCCAAGGTTGACGCCCGCGGCGCCGATGAGTTGCGTGGCGATCTGCACCGTGCGCAGCGAGTCGGTCGGGAAGTAGGCGATGTTGATGGATCCCGCGAGCTGCTGCACGATCTGCTGTTGGTTCGCCGTCACCTGTGCGAACCAGCGCCCGCTGTCCGGCTGTCCGTAGCCGGCGCGGAGGGAACCGAACGAGCGGCTGCCGTTCTCGCCCGGGATACCGGTCGAGAGGAACGGATACACATAGATGGGAATGTTGCTCGCGATCTGCGGGTCGCGCGTGCCGTTCTCGCGCTGCGCCAGCGCGTCCAGGCTCCAGCCATGCTTCGCCCAACCTACCTTGAGCATGAGGTCGTTGCTGTTCCCGCCGCCGATCACCACATCGTTCGATCGTGCCGTACACCTGCCCGCCGAACTGCACGCCCATGCCGTTCTGGAAGCGCGTGCCGAAGAAGGCGCGCAGCATGTTCGTGCCGAGATCGCCGGTGACGATGTCGATGCGCGGACTGCGTGACGGTGCGCGTGACGGTCCACGTTTGCAGGTACACCCGGAGCTCATCGGCGCCGCGCTCGAGCGTCAGCTGCTGCACCGACCAGATCGGCACCGTCGCGAGATCGAGCGGACTGCTCAGGCTGTTGCCGATGACCATCAGCTGCACGCCGTCAAAGAAGATCCGGACGCGCGTGGGATTGCCGAGGTACGCGATGTACTGCGGCGACGCGATCCATCCCGACTGGAACACCGTGAGCCCGGGGACGCGATTCAACACATCCACCAGCGTGAGCGCGCCCGTGTTGAAGAGCTGCGTGCGATCCCACGTGTACGACTCGCCAATGTCGAGCGGGTGCGGCATCTCGGCCTGTGCGAACCGCGCCTCCACCGTGTCCTTCTTCACCTTGAGACTGTCGGCGGTGGTGTCCTTCGCGGCGGTGTCGCGCGCGCGCGGCGGGCTCGGCGGGATTAATGGATGGCGGCGCCGGCGCGGGAGGCGGGACCACGGGAGGCGGAATGACCGGCGTGCCCTGCGCGCGGGCGGCGCCGGCAATGAGGAACGCGCCAAGGAGCAACAGACCCGCGGCCGATCGCCGCAGGCGGTGCATCTCGTTCAGCCGGCCCTCCCTCGCACGAATTCCACGAAGAATCCAACGGGCACACCGGTCGGTCCCTTCGGCAGCCACGTGAGATCGCTCTCCGAGTACGCGGTGCCGGCCACATCCAAATGCACCCACGGGTATTCCTCGGTGAACTCCTTCAGGAACATGCCCGCGGTGCTCGCGCCGGCGGGGCGGCCGCCGGAATTCTTGATGTCGGCGACGTCGCTCTTGATGAGTTCCTTGTACTCATCGAACAGCGGGAGGTGCCAGCCCATCTCGCCCGCGCGCTTGCCGGCGGCGATCACTTCCTGCACGAGCTTCTCATCGTTCCCCATCACGCCGCTCGCGCTGTAGCCGAGCGCGATGACGCACGCGCCGGTGAGCGTCGCGGCATCCACCACCGCCGCGGGTGTGAAGCGGCGCGCGTAGCTCAGCACATCGGCGAGCACGAGACGGCCCTCGGCGTCGGTGTTGATGATCTCGATGTACTTGCCCAGTTGACTGCGCACCACATCGCCCGGCTTCACCGCCGTGCCGCTCGGCATGTTCGTGGTCGCGCCGACGAGGCCCACGACGTTCACCGGCAAGTTGAGCCGGCCGATCGTTTCCATCGCGCCGAGCACACCGGCGCCGCCGCACATGTCGAACTTCATGTATTCCATTCTTGTCGGCGGGCTTGATCGAGATGCCGCCAGTGTCGAAGCAGAGTCCCTTCCCCACGAGCACCACCGGCTTCCCGCCCTTGGGGCCTTTGCGATGCTCGAGCACGATGAGCTTCGGATCCTGCTCCGGCATCCCCTGCGCCACGCAGAGGAAGGATCCCATCTTCTCCTTCTCCATTTCCGCGCGGCCGAGGATCGTGACCGCCATGCCGTGACGCTTCGCGATCTCGCGCCCGGTATCGGCGAGATAGTCCGGCGTGCAGAGATTGCCCGGCATCATCGCGAGGCGGCGCGCGAGCGAGATCCCTTCGCCGAACGCTTCGCCGCTCGCGACCGCCTTCGCGGCGTCGCCGCCGGCAACGATCGTCGCGCTCTCGAGATTCGCGCGGCGGTCGGCTTCCGGCGGCGGCGTCTTCGTCTCGGTGAATTCCCAGGCGCCCATTTGGATGCCCACGGCTACCGCTTCGATCGACGCGCCGCTGGTCGAGCCGTCGTACCATGCGAGCGACGTCGCGCCGGCGGCGCGCGCCTGGCGCGCGGCGATCGCGGCCGCGCGGCGAAGTGCAGCGGTGACATCGGCCGGCGTTCCCGTGCCGACGAGCACGATGCGCTGCGGTCCCGTCTTCGCGCCTACAAGGTGGAACACCTCGTCGCGCCCGCCGCGGAAATCGCGGCGCGAGATCGAGCGCTCGAGCGCGCCGCCGAGTGCGGCGTCGAGCGCGGCAAGTGGACCCGAGATCTTCGCGCCCGCGGGCAGCGCGATGGCGAGCATGGCGACATCCAGCGACGCGAGATCAGCCTGGCGCGCGGATAGGCGAAGCGGCATGGTGCGAAACTCCGTGCTCTGAAGTGCCGGCTGGGCGCGCCGACGTGCGACACATTGCGAACAGACGAAGTTAAGTTCGCTTAAGGGGCGCCTGCAAGCGAGCGAGGGCCCAGTTCTCCCGTCGCCGCGATGCGCCCGCGTCGCTCCGCGATGTAGATCGCCGCGGTGTATGCTGGCACCATGGAACGAAATGCCCGGGGCGGGAGTCGAACCCGCAAGAGCCGAAGCTCGGGGGATTTTGAGTCCCCTGCGTCTACCAGTTCCACCACCCGGGCCGACGACAGGAATCTACGACCCGGAGCAACTTAGCTCAACGTGAGCTCGGATCAATGAAATAAGGCTTTGACAGGATTGACATGATTCATATCGATGTGAACTGCAACAACGCCGCCCCGGCGTGCGTCGTCGCAGTTCAAATCAAGCAAATCATGTTAATCCTGTCAGATGCTTTTTGTAGTTACTGTGGCGGCGCTCCTGTCTGCGGCTGCCGGCGACGTTGCCCGCCCTGCCCGCCCTGCTCCTGCATGTTCGCCAGTCGCTTGCGCACCTGTTCCTGTATCCCCAGATACTGCGCCCGCTGACTCGGTGTGAGGAACGCCGAGAGATCCTTCTGCTCGCTCTGCAATATCGCGAGCCGCTGCTGCTGCACACCGATCATCTGGTCCAGAAGTTTCGCGATGAGCTTCTGATCGGCTTGATCGCCGCGGATCACCTCGGCGCGAATGGTGATGCGCAGTTCGCGCTCCTGTTGCAGCAGGAGGAACCGTTTCTGCTCGTACTTGCGATTCACGGCACCGAGCAGCACCAGCTGGGAATCAGTGAGATTGAGCTGCCGCTTCACGATCTGTCCCAGCCGCTGACGGAATTGTGAATTGCCCGGATCGGGCGGGGCGCCCGAGTCACTGGTCTGTGCGCCAAGCGGCGCCACGAGGGCGCCGCCGAGTACGAGGAGCGAGATCGCGTGCCGCATAGTTCGGATCATTGGGTACTCCCAAGATCGATGACCGCTTCCGGTTCCGCATCGGGCGCCGGCGCGCTCTTCTCCAGATCGCTGAGCAACGCGTTCGCCTGTGCGGGCGAGAGCTCCTCGCCGCCGCCGAAGCTGAGCCCCACGGGTGCAGGCGCCGCCGCCGAGGGAGATACGACAGGTACAGCCGCCGGCGCCTGTTGCATTGGGTGCGAGTAGATCTGCGAAGGACCCGTCGCGACCTGCACCGGCCGCACGCGACCAACATAGTAGCCCGTCGCTCCCACCACCACGAACAGCACGGCCGCCGCCACGCGCCACAGATATTGCGGCACCGGGCGCGGCATCTGCTCGAGTTCCGGCCGCGTCTTCGGCACCGGGCGCGACGCCTTGGCCGCGGTCACGATGCGCTTCACATCCGTCGCCGGCGTACGACGCACGATCGCCGCGCTCATCGAGCGCACCAACGCCACCTCGGCGCGACATTCCGCGCAGCCGGTCAGATGCGCCTCCACGCGCGCGCGCTCCGCGCTGCCGAGCGTGCCATGCACGTACTCGGGCAACCGGTCGCGGATCTCGTTCTGCAGGCAGTCGGTCATGTGAGCAACTCCTTGATCATGCGCATCGCGTTGTGATAGTGCACTCGGGCGGCGCCCTCGCTGCTCCCCAACACGGTCGCGATATCCTTGTACGACATCCCCTCGGCCACGCGCAAGGTGAAGACTTCGCGCTGCATCGGAGTGAGCTTTCCCACGGCGTCCATCATCCGGCCTTCCGTCTCCTCGGCCACCGAGTCGTCCAATGCGTCGTGCCCGGTCACCGCGTGCTGCTCTTCGATCTCCACCATCTTCCGTTCGAACTTGAGACTGCGAACTCTATCCCTCACGAGGTTCCGCGCGATGGTGCACAGCCATGTTCGCAGCGCGCTGTCCCCTCGAAAACTCTCCAGGCTCCCGAACGCCCGGATGAACGTGTCCTGCACCACATCTTCGACGTCTTCCCGCACGCCGATGCTCGCGACATAGCGCGAGAGCGACGGCGCATGGCGCTCCACCAGCAGCGTTGCGGCCCGTTCGTCCCCGGCCTGCCAGCGCGCGATCAGCACGCTGTCGTCCGGATCGTCCGGCGATCGGGTGGGATGGGTCATGCCGTCACGGTATGAGACGCCAAGGCCAGCCTAACGTTAAGGCCAATCTTGACGGTCTTTCCCCCGCCCCATAGGTTGAATCCGAACGGTCGTTCGAAGCCATTCGGAGGCTATTTGGCGATAGCGAACAAGGACCAGAAGCTGGATGCCCTCCTCTCCGCGGCCGCCCGGGTGTTCGCTGAACGCGGATACCATCAGACGAGCATGCGCGACCTGGCGCGGGCGAGCGGAGTGTCACTGGCGGGCCTCTACTATTATGTGGAGAGCAAGGAGGAACTGCTCTTCCTGATCCAGCAGCGCAATTTCGAGCGGGTGATCGCCGGGATGCGCGAGAGCCTCGCCGGGACCACGGACCCGGTTGAGCGCCTCATGAAATTCATCGACAACCACCTCGATTACTTCGCCTCGCACATGGCGGAGATGAAGGTCCTCTCGCACGAGGCCGGCGCCCTGTCGGGGGAGCCCCTGCACACCGTGAACGAGATGAAGAGCGAGTACACCCGCGCTCTCATGGACATACTGGCGGGCATCGAGGAAACACATGGCCCGGCGCACGCCAACCGGCGCGTCGCGGCGTATTCGCTGTTCGGCATGATGAACTGGATCTACAACTGGTACGACCCGCTGGGCGACCTCGGCGTGGAGCTGCTGGCGCAGAACGTTTGCCGGATCTTCTTGGGAGGATATGTCGGGCTCCCAGTGGCGATCTCGTCGCTTCCCCGTACGTCCGCCGGGTGAGTGACTCCTCTCAATCTTGTTAATCCTGTCAGATGCTCTTCCCATTCACTACGAAAAACTGCTTTGACAGGATTGACATGATGAACAACATGATGGGAACGGCACTGACTCACGGTTAACGTCTAACTCATTTTCAAGGAAAGATCATGACCGCCACCATGAATGAAAAAGCCGCCGCGACGCTCGTCACCTACCGCAAGGAAGGCAATATCGCGGTATTCGAGCTGAACGATCCGCCGGCGAACACCTACACGCACGAGATGATGCGCCAGCTCGACGAGTGCATCATCAAGGCGCGCTTCGACAACGATGTGCAGGTGATCATCCTGCGCGGCGCGGGCGAGAAATTCTTCTCGGCCGGCGCGAACATCAACATGCTGAACACCGTGGACCCGGTGTTCAAGTACTACTTCTGCCTGCACGCGAACGAGACGCTGAGCCGGCTGGAGCAGACGCCGAAGCTCGTGATCGCCGCGCTCAACGGCCACTGCGTGGGCGGCGGACTCGAGATCGCGATGGCGGCGGACATCCGCCTCGCGCGGCAGGACGCCGGCAAGATCGGACTCCCCGAAGTGAACCTCGGCGTGCTCCCGGGCACGGGCGGCACGCAGCGGCTGCTCCGCATCGTGGGCAAGTCGAAGGCGATCGAGCTGATGGTCACGGGCCGCACGTTCAGCTTCGAGGAAGCGCAAACAATGGGGATCGTGAACGAAGTGTTCCCCAAGGATGAGTTCTGGGAGAGCGTGATGCTGTACGCCAAGCAGTTCACGCTGCCCGGGAAGGCTGCGATGGCCGTGGGCCACATCAAGCGCGCCGTGCAGAGCGGCGGCGAAGTGCCGCTCGAGTACGGGCTGGCGATGGAGCGCGAGCTGCAGAGCCTGCTCTTCAAGAGCGGCGATGCGAAGGAAGGCATGGCCGCGTACGTCGAGAAGCGGCAGCCGAACTTCAAGGGGAAGTGAGCGCCACGGTGACCGCGGCCGCGGAGCGGTTCCCGACGCAGCTGGTGATCGGCGGCGAGCGCGTGGACGCCGCCGGCGGCCGCACGTTCGACGTGGAGAACCCGGCCACCGAGGAGATCATCGCGCAGGTAGCCGAGGGCGACGGGTCCGACGTGGACCGCGCCGTCGCGAGCGCGCGCGCGACCTTCGAGAGCGACGGCTGGCGCAAGAATGAGCGCGCGCCAGCGCGGTGCGGCGGTGTCGAAACTCGGCGAGTTGATCGCGCAGCACGCTGATGAACTCGCGCGGTTGGAAACGCTGAACAATGGGAAGCCGCTCTTCGAGTCGCACATCGACGTGCGGCTCACCGCCGAAACGTTCAAGTACTATGGCGGCTGGGCGGACAAGATCCACGGTGAGACGATCCCCGTGGACGGCAACTATCTCAACTACACGCTGCGTGAGCCGCTCGGCGTCATCGGCGCGATCACGCCGTGGAATTTCCCAATGTCGCTCGCGGCGTGGAAGCTCGCGCCGGCGCTCGCGTGCGGGAACACGATCGTGCTCAAGCCGGCGACGCAGACGCCGTTCACCGCTATTCGCATGGCGGAATTGGCGCTCGAGGCCGGACTGCCCGCGGGCGCGTTCAACTGCGTTCCTGGTCAGGGGAAAGCGGCGGGCATGGCGCTCGTGCGCCACCCCGACGTGGACAAGATCGCGTTCACGGGGAGCACGGAAGTCGGCAAGATGGTGATGCGCGAGGCTGCGAGCACGGTGAAGAAGTTGTCGCTGGAGCTCGGCGGGAAATCGCCGAACATCGTCTATGCCGACGCCGACCTCGACGCCGCGGCGCGCGGCGCGCTCACCGGCATCTTCTACGGCAAGGGCGAAGTATGCGCCGCCGGTTCGCGGCTGCTCGTGGAGGACACGATCCGCGAGGAACTCACGGCCAAGATCCTCGAGCGCGCCAAGAAGATGGTGGCGGGCGATCCGCTCAATCCCAAGACGCGCCTGGGCGCCATCGTGTCGCGCGCCCAGATGGAAAGCGTGCTCGGCTACATCAAGAAGGGCCGCGACGAGGGCGCGCAGTTGCTCTCGGGCGGCGAACGCACGCCAGTGAACGGTAAAGGCTATTTCGTTCAACCGACGATCTTCGGCGGCGTGGAATCGAAGATGACCATCGCGCGCGAAGAGATCTTCGGCCCCGTGCTGGCGATGATGCAGTTCAGCGGCGGCTTCGAAGGCGCCACGGCGCTCGCGAACGACACGATCTACGGTCTCGCCGCAGGCATCTGGACGCGCGACGTGGGCAAGGCGCTCCGCACGGCGCGCGCCGTACGCGCGGGCACGGTGTGGGTGAACACCTACAACATCTACGACGCTGCGTCGCCGTTCGGCGGCTATAAGCAGAGTGGCTTCGGACGCGAACTCGGCATGTACGCGATCGACGGCTACACGCAGATCAAGTCGGTGTGGGTGGATCTCTCGTGAACGCGCGCGACGCCGTGATCATTGACGCGGTGCGGACGCCGGTGGGCCGCCATGGCGGCGCGCTCGCCCGCGTGCGCGCCGACGATCTCGCGGCCGTCGCGATCGCCGGACTCGTGGAACGCACGAAGCTCGATGTGAAGTCGATCGACGACGTGATCTTCGGTTGCGCGAACCAGGCAGGCGAGGACAACCGCAACGTCGCGCGCATGTCGTCGCTGCTCGCGGGATTGCCCGTGGAAGTTCCGGGGCAAACAGTGAACCGTCTCTGCGGATCCGGCCTGCAGGCGATCACGAGCGCGTCGCACGCGATCCGCGCGGGCGAGGGCGACGTGTTCATTGCCGGCGGCGTGGAGAGCATGTCGCGCGCGCCGTGGGCGACGCTCAAGCCCGACGAGGCGTTCACTCGGAACGCTCCGGAGTCCGCGGACACCACCGTCGGCTGGCGATTCGTGAATCCGAAGATGCCGGCGGAGTGGACGATCTCATTGGGCCAGACCGCCGAGGAGGTCGCGAAGCGATGCAATGTTTCGCGCGAGGACCAGGACAAGTTCGCGCTCGAGAGCCAGCAGCGGGCGGCGAGCGCGATCGCGGCCGGGCAATTCGCTGGCGAGATCGTGCCGGTGCGCGTGCCCGCCAGGAAAGGCGCGGAGACGGTGGTGGACAAGGATGAGCATCCCCGCCCCGAGACGACGCTCGCCTCGCTCGCGGCGATGAAGCCCGCGTTCGTAAAGACCGGCGGCACGGTGACGGCCGGTACCTCGAGCGGCATCAACGACGGAGCGAGCGCGGTGCTCGTGATGTCGGCGGATGGCGCCAAGCGCGCGGGAAAGACCGCTATGGCGCGCATCGTCGCGACCGCGGTGGCGGGCGTCTCACCCGAGATCATGGGCCTGGGACCGATCCCCGCGATCCGGAAGGCGCTCGAACGAGCGGGGCTCGCGCTCAAGGACATCGACCTGATCGAACTCAACGAGGCGTTCGCATCGCAGGCGCTCGCGTGCATGCGCGAGCTCGGGCATGGACGCGGCGCGCGTGAACGTGAACGGCGGCGCGATCGCGCTCGGACATCCGCTCGGCGCATCGGGCGCGCGGATGATCACGGCGCTCGCGCACGAGATGCGCCGCCGCAAGGTGCGCTACGGCCTCGCGTCAATGTGCATCGGCGTCGGGCAAGGGATCGCGATGATCATCGAGCGGGTGGACGCGTGAAGTACGAGAACATTTTGCTCGCGCGCGAGGCGGGCGTGGGCACGCTCACGCTCAACCGGCCCGACAAGCTCAACGCGTTCGCGGGCGAGATGCGGCGCGAGCTCGGCGACGCGCTCGAGGAACTCGAGGCGGACAAGACGGTACGCGTGATCGTGATCACCGGCGCGGGGCGCGGATTCTGCGCCGGCGCCAATGTGGGTTACATGGCCGAGTTGATCGCGACGAAGGATATCGTCGCAATGGGTGCGCTCATCGAGGCGGGGCGCCGCGTGGTGGGCATCATCCGGAAGTCCGCGAAGCCGGTGATCGCCTCTGTGAACGGCGTGGCCGCGGGCGGCGGCGCGAATCTCGCGCTCGCGTGCGATCTGCGCATCGCGAGCCGCGACGCCAAGCTCGGGCAGACTTTCAATCGCATCGGCCTGCACCCCGATTGGGGCGGCACGTATTTCCTTCCCCGCCTCGTGGGACCGGCCAAAGCGCTCGAACTCTTCTGGCTCGCCGACGTGATCGACGCCGACGAGTGCCTGCGCCTGGGATTGTTCAATCGTGTGGTCGCGCCCGACGCGCTCGCCGCCGAGACGACGGCGCTCGCGCGCACCCTCGCCGCGAAGCCCGCGACTGGCCATCGCGATGGCCAAGCGCGCAGTGTACGAATCGCTCACCAAGACATTGCCCGAGATGCTCGACTACGAACTCGACGCGCAGATCCGCTGCTTCCAGAGCGGCGACGCGCGCGAAGGGATCACGGCGTTCACCGAGAAACGCGCCCCGAAATTCTCCACCGCCACCTGACGGAGCGGCATATGGCACTCACGAAGATCACCAACTTCGACGACTGGATCGACCTGTTCAAAGTGTGGCAGGACGACATCGGCGTGGACGCGTCGGAGCTGAAGGACTACAAGTTCGACGTGAAGCTCGCCGACCTCGACATTCCCGAGATCGAATTCGGCCACTACGCCGGCGGCACGAAGTGGAAGACGGTGATGCACATCCCCGACCAGCGCATCCGCGATGCGCTGCAGACGCTCATCATCTTCCAGGGCGACACGGAATTCGCGAGCGTGGAACAGCAGCGCGCGCTGCTGCAGAACGCGCCGAGCGATTACGACCTCATGTCCATCTACCGTGTGATGGCGGAAGAGATGCGGCACGGCTGGCAGATGTCGTACCTGCTCGTAACGCACTTCGGCGACGAAGGGAAGCGCGAAGCCGAGAAGCTGCTCTCGCGCCGCGCCGACGAGCACGAGCGGTTGCTCGGTTCGTTCAACGAAGCGGTGGAGAATTGGCTCGACTTCTTCGCCTACACCGAATTCATCGACCGCGATGGCAAGTACCAGCTGCAGATGATGTCCACGTCGGCGTTCGCGCCGCTCGCGCGCTCAATGAAGCCGATGCTCAAGGAGGAATCGTTCCACCTCGGCACCGGGAACAACGGCTTGCTGCGGATCATCAAAGCGGGCAAGATCCCCACGCCCGTGATGCAGCGCTATTTCAACAAGTGGGTGTCCACGGCGTTCGATCTCTTCGGCACCGACCGCTCGAGCTCGGCGCAGTGGGCGTACACGTGGGGCCTGAAGGGCCGCTTCGACGAGCGCACGAATCCGCAGCCCGCCGACGCCGCCAAGCTCAACGAAGCGGCGCGCGAGCTGTACCGGCAGGAGGTACAAGGACTCATCGACCGGCTGAACACCTACGTGGGAGAGGATGAGCAGAAGCTCATGATCCCGAACGTGAAATTCAACCGGCGGATCGGCGAGTACAAGAAGATGCACTTCAACGTGGAAGGCGAACCGATCCCCGCGGCGGGCTACGAGGCCTACGTGGCGTCGATGCTGCCCACCGCCGAGGATCGCGAATTGCTTCGCAACATCTTCAAGGAAAACGACTGGATCCAGCCCAAGAAGAGTGACGACTAGCTTCGAGCGCCCACGGCTCATCGCGCATCGCGGGATCTCCCGCGAGCGGCCGGAGAACACCCTGCCGGCGTTCCTGCGCGCGCTCGAACTCGGCGCCGACGGGATCGAGCTCGACGTGCATTGCACGAAGAACGGCGTGGTGGTGGTGCATCACGATGACATTCCCAAGGCGAAGGCGCCGAGCCGCGCGCTCGCCGGGCAAGCGCATCGACGAACTGACGTTCGACGAGCTCCAGGGCTTCTCCGTGGACGGGCAGGCGCTCATCCCCACGCTCGCCGAGGTGCTGGCTGCGTTGCGCGGGCGGCTGGACGTGTTCGTGGAACTCAAGGCGGCGGGCATCGAGGGCCCGGTGCTCGACGTGATCCACGACTCCCCCGCCCCGGCGCGCTGCGCGGTGCACAGCTTCGACCACGAGGCGATCCGGCGATGCCGGTCGGTGGCGCCGAGCGTGCGCGGCGGCATCCTGTTCGACAAGCCGCCGGGCGATGTCGTGGCGGCGATGCGGCACGCCGACGCGCGCGATGTGTGGCCGCGCGAGGACCTCATCGATGCCGCGCTGGTGGGCGCGGTGCACGGCGCCGGCGGCCGCGTGCTCGCGTGGACCGTGAACAATCCGGAGCGCGCGCAGGCAGCTCGCTGCGCTCGGCGTGGACGCGCTGTGCACCGACACGCTCGTGGAGCTGCGCGCAGGCGCTCGGCGGATGACGGAGCCGACGCGCGTGGCCGTGATCGGCGCGGGCACGATGGGGCATGGCATCGCGTACGTGTCGGCACTCGCGGGGTATCGCGTATCGCTCACCGACGCGGACCCAGCCCAAGCTCGATCGTGGCATGAAGGCGATCGCGTCGGCGTTCGAGAAGGGGATCACGCGCGGCAAGGTGACGCACCGCACAGCGCGATGCGGCGATGGCGAACCTCGCCGCGGTCGCATCGGTGCCCGAGGCGCTCGCGGGCGCGCACATCGTGATCGAGGCGATCCCCGAGCGGATCGCGCTCAAGCAAGCGCTGTTCGCGCAGATCGAACCGTTGGTCGTCGGACGACCACGCTGCTGGCGAGCAACACCAGTTCGCTGTCGATCCATGAGATCGGCGCCGGACTCAAGCATCGCGATCGCGTGATCGGCCTGCATTTCTTCAATCCCGTTCCGGTGATGCAACTGCTGGAGATCGTGCGCGGCCCCGAGACGACCGATGTGGTGCGTGGACTCCGCGCGTGAGTTCGCGGCACGACTCGGCAAGACGCCGATCGTGGTGCGCGACACGCCGGGATTCGCGACGAGCCGCCTCGGCGTGGTGCTGGGTCTCGAAGCGATCCGCATGCTCGAGCAGGGCGTGGCGAACGCCGAGGATATCGATCGCGCGATGGAGCTGGGCTACAACCATCCGCTCGGCCCGCTCCGGCTCACCGACCTCGTTGGCCTCGACGTGCGGCTCGCGATCGCGGACCACCTGCATGCGACGCTCGGCGGCACGACGTACGCGGCGCCCGAGCTGCTCCGCCAGAAAGTGCGCGATGGGAAGCTGGGCAAGAAATCGGGCGAGGGATTCTTCCGCTGGGAGAACGGATGATGAGCGACGACGTAGTGCTTTATGAAGTGCGCGGCCGCGTGGCCGTGGTCACCGTGAACCGCCCGGACAAGCGCAACGCGCTGAGCCAAGCGGTGCGCAGCGGGATCATCGCCGCATTCGAGCGGGCGCGCGACGATCAGGCGGTGCGCGCGATCGTGATGACCGGCGCTGGCGACAAGGCATTCATTGCGGGCGCGGACATCGGCGAGTTCGAGGGCCGCTCGCCGGTGGACCAGTGGCGATCAATGTCGGCCGCGCCGGTGTTCGACGCCGCGGAGAAACTCCCGAAGCCGATCATCGCGGCGATCAATGGATTCTGTCTGGGCGGCGGGATGGAGATGGCGCTCTCGTGTGACATCCGGATCGCGTCCAGCGCCGCGAAGTTCGGCCAGCCCGAAGTGAATCTCGGGATCATTCCCGGTGGCGGCGGCACGCAGCGGCTGCCGCGCGTGGCGGGCGTGGGCGCGGCGCTGCGGCTCATCCTGACGGGTGACATGATCGACGCGGCCGAGGCGCTGCGGCTGGGCATCGTCTCGGAGGTGACCGAGCCGGCGCAGCTCATGCCGCGCGCAATGGCGATCGCGGAGACGATCGCGTCGAAGAGTCCGGTGGCGGTGGCGGCGGCAAAGGAAGCGACGAGGGCGGCGCTCAGTCTGCCGCTGGAGGATGGATTGCGGGCAGAACGGGCGTTGTTCGCGATTTGTTTTTCGAGTGAGGATAAGGTCGAGGGAGTTCGCGCGTTCCTCGAGAAACGGCCAGCCGATTTCAAGGGGCGTTAGTGGTACCGCAGACGGCGGGGCTAGTACCGCGAACGGCGCGCTTGGCGTTGGCGTTGGGCAGCTGCGAGTCCTCGCGAGGCCGCAGCCCCTGACGCCAACGCCACACACGCACTCGAGCGGTACCAACCCCGCCGTTCGCGGTACTGGTCACTCTGAGGCGTCAGTAGCCAATGCGCATCACCGACTTTCATATTCATGTCCAGCCCCTCCGTCAACTCAAGCCGGCGGTGATGGATGTGATGCGACGCGGCAAGGAGCAGTTCTTCGACTCCGTCATGGCGATGATGGACGATCCGAAGCTCCTGCTGCGCGTCATGGATGAACAGGGGATCCAGCGCGTCGGCATGGTGAATTATCCGAGCCCGAACATCATGGGCTTCGATGACAGCACCAATGATTTCGCCGCGAAATACGCCGCCGCCGACCCTAAGCGCCTGCTGCCGTATGGCGGCGTCGATCCGGTGACCACGCCCGATAAGAAGAAGGCGGCCGCGAAGGTCGAGGACCTCCTGAGCTTTGGCACGCGGGTGCTGAAGCTGCACCCCCCGCACCAGAATTTCGCGGCAAACGATTACACCCGTGGACTGGACTCGCTGGCCGCGATCTACCGGACGTGCGAAGCGCGCGGCTTGCCCGTGCTGATCCACACCGGCACGAGCATCTTTCCCGGCGCGCGCAGCAAGTACGGCAATCCGATGGAGTTGGACGACGTCGCGATCGACTTCCCCGCCTTGCAGCTGATCATGGCCCACGGCGGCCGGCCGCTCTACATGGAAGAGGCGTTCTTCATCCTGCGCCGGCATCGCAACATGATGCTCGATCTCTCCGGCATCCCGCCGCGCGCGCTGCTGGAATACTTCCCGCGCATCGCGGAGCTCGAGCGCCAATTGCTGTGGGGCACGGATTGGCCCAGTCCCGGCGTGGAGAGCATGCGCAAGAACGTCGATCAATTCCTCGCGCTGCCCTTGGCCGACTCGGTGAAGCGCGCCGCGCTCGAGACGAACCCCGAGCGCTTGCTCCCCTAGACGATAGCGCCGCAACGCTCGCGCACCCTCGTGCGTAGCGCGGCCGGCGACCATTGCGTACTAGCGACGCGCGGTGCTCGTCCGTAATTTCGCTGTCTCCCAGGGGTTCTCTTTCAGGAGGTAGGCTAAGCGATGCGCCAGTTCGCCGTCGCGCTCGCACTCGTGTTCGCCGGCACGGTCTCGGCACAGCAACCCGCCAAGTCGTCCGGTACGAGTGACAGCGCCAAGAAGACACCGCCAGGCAAGGGAGCCGTCGCGCTTCCCCTCGCGGACCCATTCCCAAGTACGTACAAGCCGTTCCCGTCGAAGACGACGCTCATCAAGAACGCGACCATCCTCACGGCCGCGGGCCCGCGGATCGTCGGCGGATCGGTGCTGCTGCAAGGCGGCAAGATCGTGGCCGTCGGTACGAACGTGACGGCGCCTGCCAATGCGGTGGTGATCGACGGCACCGGCAAGTTCGTCACGCCTGGCCTGATCGACACGCACTCGCACCTGGGTGTGTACTCAGCGCCGGGCGTCGAGGCGAACAGCGACGGCAACGAAGCGGTGCGTCCCAACACGGCCTACGTGTGGGCCGAGCATTCGGTGTGGCCGCAGGATCCG
Source organism: uncultured Gemmatimonadaceae bacterium (assembly GCA_963732065.1). Lineage (GTDB taxonomy): Bacteria > Gemmatimonadota > Gemmatimonadetes > Gemmatimonadales > Gemmatimonadaceae > DATKOH01. Next base: position 744,733 of record CAVSYH010000020.1, read on the forward strand.
CAGTTCCCGCGTTCGCTCGCCGGCGGCATCACGACGCTGCAAGTGCTCCCGGGTTCGGCGAACCTGTTCGGCGGCCGCAGCGTGGTGCTGAAGGTCGTTCCGTCCGCCAGCGTGCAGGGGATGAAGTTCCCCGGCGCGAAGTACGGCCTCAAGATGGCGTGCGGTGAGAATCCGAAGCGCGTGTACGGCAACCGCGGCGGACCGCAGACCCGCATGGGCAACGTGGCCGGCTATCGGCAGGCGTGGATCGATGCCGAGGCGTACCGCCGCTCGTGGGACAAGTATCTCGCGGATCCCAGCAAGGGCGATCCGCCGCGCCGCGATCTCGGCATGGAGACGCTCGCCGAAGTGCTGCGCGGGAACATCCTCGTCCACAATCACTGCTACCGCGCGGACGAGATGATGCAGATGATCGACATCGCGAACGAGTTCGGCTACAAGATCCGGTCGTTCCACCACGGCGTGGAAGCGTACAAGATCGCGAACGTGCTGGCGAAGGATTCGATCGCCGGCTCGCTCTGGGCCGACTGGGGCGGCTTCAAGATGGAAGCGCTCGACGGCATTGAGGCGAACCTCGCGCTGCTGGACCACGCGGGCGGCATCTCGATCACGCACTCCGACGACGCGTCGGGTGAGCAGCGCTTGAACCAGGAGACGGCGAAGGCCATCGCGGCGGGCCGCGCGATTGGGCTCGATGTCTCCGAGGACCAGGCGATCAAGTGGAACACGATCAATCCCGCGTGGGCACTCGGCCTCGACAGCCAGATCGGCTCCATCGTCGTTGGTAAGAACGCCGACGTGGTGCTCTGGTCGGGCAATCCATTCAGCGTGTATTCGCACGCCGAAATGGTGTGGATCGACGGTGCGATGCTGTACGACCGCGCCGATCCCAAGATGAATTGGAAGACTGACTTCGAACTCGGCTTCGTGCATACCGCGGGAGGGAGCAACTAATGCGCCGCTCACACTTCGGGCTCATTGCCCTCGCCACTGTCCTGGCCGCGGTCACGCTGCCGGCGCAGACGATCGCCATCACCGGCGGCACGGTCTATCCGGTGAGCGGTCCCGCGATCAAGAACGGAACGGTCGTCATCACGAACGGGAAGATCACCGCGGTGGGCGCGAACGTCGCGATCCCCGCGGGTGCCACGAAGATCGACGCGACCGGCAAGTGGGTGACGCCGGGCCTCGTGAACGCGACGACGGCGGTCGGTCTGTTCAATGTGGGATTCGGCGCCGATGCGAACGAGTCGCACGCCGAAGGCGCGGACCATGTCTCGGCGTCGTTCCAGCCGTGGCTCGCGTACGATCCGGCCAACGTGCTCATTGCGGACAATCGCGAGTATGGCATCACCACGGCCGGCATCTGGCCGCGCGGCAATCTCGTCGCCGGACAGGGCGCGTTCGTCGACCTCGGCAGCGGCACGCTCGCGAGCATGCTGCTTAAGGGACCGGTGGGCATGTCGGCGTCGTTCGAAGGCAACCGCAACGCGGGTGTGGGTGCGGAAGCCGAGTTGATCGAGAAGCTGCGTGAGCTGCTCGACAACACGAAGACGTACATGGCGAACAAGCTGGCGTACAACGGCGCGAAGATGCTGCCGTTCGCGTTCCGCCGTGCGGACATGGAGGCGATGATCCCAGTCGTCACCGGCCGGATTCCACTCGTGCTCGATGTCGACAAGGCGTCGAACATCATTCAGGCGCTCAAGATCGGCAGCGACTACAAGATCAAGCTGGTGCTCGCCGGCGGTTCGGAGGGCTGGATGGTGGCCAAGGAGATCGCGGCCGCGAAAGTGCCGGTGATGGCCGGTGCGATGAGCAACATCCCGTACAACTTCACGATGCTCAATTCGCGGCAGGAGAACGCCGCGATCATGAAGAAGGCGGGCGTGACCGTCGTGCTGATCGGCAATGCCGGGGGCGGCGACGAGGACGCGTTCAACATCCGCAACATCCGCTATGAGGCGGGGAATGCGGTGGGTTATGGCATGTCGTGGGACGACGCGCTGGCGGCGATCACATGGGCGCCGGCAATGGTGTTCGGCGTGAGCGACAAGTGGGCGCGCTCAAGCCGGGCATGGAGGGGAACGTCGTAGTGTGGAGCGGCGACCCGTTCGAGTTCGCGACGCGCGCGGAGCACGTGTACATCCGCGGCGTGGAGAACACGACTCCTTCGAGACAGGATCTGTTGACGCAGCGGTATAAGACGCTGCCGGCTGACTACTCGAAGCCCTAGGGCTGGGTTGGGAGCATCGACTGGACGGGCGCGGAGGTCGTTCTCTCCGCGCCCGTTCTGCATCTAGCTTGGTCGCGTTCGGGAAGCGGGAAGCCGGGAATCGCCGCGGGATGCGCAACTACACGGCGTTCTTCAGAGCGGAGACGTCGGCGCCGGTGATCGCGCTCGAGGTTACGCGTGATCTTCTCGGCGGGCCAGTCCCACCACGCGATCTTCACCAATTCGGCGGCGACGTCGCGGGGGAAACGCTCTTTGCGCTGCTCGGCGGGATTGCCGGCGACGATCGTGTAGGGCGCGACATCCTTGGCTACGAGCGCGCGCGCTGCGATGATCGCGCCATCGCCAACGGTCACGCCGGCGAGGATCGCGGCGTCGTAGCCGATCCAGACATCGTTGCCGATCACGGTGTCGCCGCGAGACGGGAGTTGCTCCGGCGACGGCGTGGCGCCCTCCCATCCCTGGCGGAAGATGAGGAACGGATACGTGGAGAATCCCGTCATCTGATGGTTCGCGCCGCTCATGATGAACTTCGCGCGGTGCGCGATCGCGCAGAACTTGCCGATCACCAGCCGTTCGGGCCCGAAGTGGTACCGCACGTTCTCGCGTCTGGAAGGAGAGCGTCTCGTCGCTCGTCATCGTAGTACGTGTAGTCGCCGACGATGATCTTCGGGGCTGGTGACGAAGCTCTTGAGATAGACGACGCGCTTCGCGTCGGCCATCGGGTGCGGGTCGTCGGGCCGGGGGCCGGTCATGCGCGCACGGGATCAGTTGGTCGCAGCGGGCTCCTCCGGCTTGGCCTGCTCTCCGGCCGCACGCATGCTCGCGAGCGATTCTTCGTGCTTCGCGATCTCGGCGAGATGCGTCTCGAGCACGGCACTGAGTCGCGTGTGCACATCGGCTTCGATCTCCTTGCCGGCCTGCTTGGCACGGTAGTACTCGTAGCCCAGGTTCTGCGCGGCGCGGTCGGCGAGCTGGCGCGTGCGCATCAGCTCGAGGCGGATCTTCCCTTCATCCATCGCGACCTGCGCCATGCGGCCGGCGCGGTCGAGTTCTTCCTTGAGTCGGGTCCAGACGGTCATGGAGTTCCTCGGGAATGGAGGCTCCACGCAAGATATCACGCTTCCCTGAAAAACGAACGCCCCCGCGCGGTGCACGGGAGCGTTTCGAGAGCTGGCCTGCGATCGAAGCTACGCGGCGGTGACCTTGGCGGCTTCGGCCGGATACACGCTCACCTTGAAGCGCAGCTTGTTCTTGTGCTCGAACTTCACGACGCCATCGATCAGCGCGAAGATCGTGAAATCGGAGCCGACGCCTACGTTGCGGCCCGGATGCACCTTGGTGCCGCACTGGCGCACGATGATGTTGCCCGCGCGCACGCGCTCGCCGCCGTACTTCTTCACGCCGCGGAACTGCGGATTGCTGTCGCGGCCGTTGCGGCTGGAGCCGACGCCTTTCTTATGAGCCATTGGTCGATCTCAGCCGAGTGTGATGTCGTTGATCTTCACTTCCGTGAAGCCCTGCCGGTGTCCCTGCTTCTTCGCGTAGTTCTTGCGGCGCTTCATCTTGAAGACGACGATCTTGTCCGCCTTCCCGTGGCGCGTGATCTCGGCGGTGACCTTGGCGCCCTTCACGGTAGGCGTGCCAGCGCGGACCTTGGTGCCATCGGAACTCAGAAGTACCTCGTCGAAGGTGACCTTCGAACCCACCTCGGCTTCGAGGCTCGGGATGCGAAGCGTCTTCCCTTCTTCGACGCGGAACTGGAAACCGGCGGTGCGGATGATCGCGTAAGTCATTGGTTCGGAACGGAGTAGAGACAGGATAACCGATACAGACTTAACAACTTAGCTGGCAAGAGATACTGTGTCAACGGGGCGCTTCCGAATCATCGAGTCACCGCATCTGCGCGCCGTTCGGTCTCATCGGGGACAGGAAATATCACGGCTCAAGTTCAACGGGATGCGGCGGAAGGAGCACGGATGCGCTGGATCGGTCAATGTACCGTGGAGCATCGCCGCGCCACGACGGGCGGTGTTTCTGTAGTTAACAACAAATACTGGAACTCATCGCACCACATGGCCTTCGCTAAGTCCCTCGAAGCGATCCAGCGCATCCGTGCTCCCTCCGCCGCATCCCATTGAACATGGACCGTGATCCCTCCTGTCCACAATGCATGTGAACGGCGCGCAATCTTCCAACCCTTATCGCGCTAGGATGATCAAGATTTACATGATTCAAATGACCTCTCAGGCCACGGCGTATTGCTGCGTCACGTCGCGCTCGGCGCCTTTCAGGACGAGCTTGAACTCGTCGGGCTTGAGCAGCGGATCGTCGCGGACGTCCAAATGCAGGCCGAGCGATTTCTCCAGTTTGCGGGCGAAATCGTGTTCGTTCTCGAGCACGTACATCGCGACATCGGGGTGCATCTTCACGATGATCGGGTCCTTGCGGCCTTCGCCGGCCATGCGGCGAACGGACCGCTCGAGGCGCCGCACCGTGCTCTCGGGGCTGAACACGCGCCCCGAGCCGCCGCACACCGTGCACGGCTCGGTCATGCTGTGGTAGTGGCCCGCGCGCACGCGCTGGCGGGTCATCTCGATCAGGCCGAGCTCGCTCACGGCGTATGCCTTGGTGCGCGCGCGGTCGCGTGAGAGGTTCGTGCGCAGTTCCTGCAGCACCTTCTCGCGATTCTGCCGCGTCTCCATGTCGATGAAGTCGCACACGATGATGCCGCCAATGTCGCGCAGGCGAAGTTGCCGCGCGACTTCCTTCGCGGCCTCGGTGTTCGTGCGCAGGATCGTCTTCTCGGGATCCTTCTTGCCGGTGTAGCGGCCGGAGTTCACGTCCACGCTCACCAGCGCTTCGGTCTGCTCGATGATCAGGTAGCCGCCCGACGGCAGATCGCAGCGCCGCTTGAACAGGTCGCGGATCTCGGACTCCACTTCGGCCTTGTCGAACAGCGGCTGCGCGTCGCCATAGAGCGTGACGCGCTCGATGAGTTCCGGCGCGATCGCCTTCAGATACTCGATGATCTCGTTGTAGACCTGCTTGGAATCCACCTGCAGCGCATCGACCTTCGCGCTGAACACGTCGCGGATGAGCCCGCGCGTGAGCGACGTCTCGCGGTGCACCAGGTTCGGCGCTTTCTGGAAATGCGTCTTGCGCTGGATCTTCTTCCACTGCGACTGGAGCGAGACGAGCTCGCGGCGGAAGGTCTCCTGCGTGACGTCCTCGCCCACGGTGCGCACGATCACGCCGCCCGATTCCTCCGGCAGCGCCGCCGTGACGAGTTCGCGCAGCCGCTGGCGCTCGGCGCGCTCGCCGATCTTGCGGCTCACGCCCACGCGCGACGCGAACGGCAGGTACACCAGGAACCGTCCCGCGAGAGAGATCTGCGCGGTGACGCGCGGACCTTTCGTGGAGATCGGCTCCTTGGACACCTGCACGAGGATCTCCTGGCCGCGCTTCAGCATGTCCTGGATCGGCGGCGCTTTCGCGCGGCGCGGGCGACGGCCGGGACTCTCTTCTTCGGTCTCTTCGCTCTCCTCGCCGTTACCGGGCGCATCGTCCGCGGCGTCGTCATCATCCTTGTCGTCGTCCTCGGGGAAGACGAGGTCGGACGCGTGGAGAAAGGCACTCTTCTCGGTGCCGATGTCGACGAAAGCGGCTTGGATCCCCGGAAGCACGGCGTCAACGCGGCCGAGGTAGATATCGCCTACCATGCGGCGGTTGTCGGGGCGGTCCATCATCAGCTCAACGAGCTGGTCGTCCTCCAGCATCGCCACGCGCGTTTCTCGCGCGCCGGCGTTGATCAGTATCTCACGTTTCATTGCCTGGCGCCCGTTCCCATGCACGGCGGCTCGGCGTGCGCGGGCAGGCTCCCTGCGAGTTCAAAGTGGCGCGTCCGTGTCCTCGCCCGGCCAGCGGTCCTCGAATGGCCCACTGAGATCGTGCACGCCATTGCCGCCTCGCACGCCCTCGGGACTGAGCCCGGAACGGGAGGAACGACGGAACGGCGAGCGATCGGAAGCCGTTGGTGGTACGGTGTCGCGTCAGGAGCGCGAGCGCCCCCGGGGTGTTACACGCGCCCGGACATCGCGAGCCGCGCGACGGACCGGGCGCAGAGATCCATCCATTCAGAATGGTGCTGCGGGGAGAAGTATACGGCGTTCCTGCGGCGCGGGCTAGTCGGCCGCCTCTTTCAGCAGGTGCCGGGCGATGACGATCCGCTGGATCTCGGACGTCCCTTCCCCGATCTCGCAGATCTTGGCGTCGCGCATCATGCGCTCCACGGGAAATTCGCGCGTGTAGCCGTAGCCGCCGTGCACCTGCACGGCGCGGTGCGTGGCGCGCATCGCCAGCTCCGAGCAGAAGAGCTTGGCCATGGCCGCCTGCGGGAGCGACGGCTGTCCGTTCTGCGCGAGCCAGGCCGCGTTGTACAGCAGGTGACGGCCCGCCTCGATCTCGGTCGCGATATCGGCGAGCTGGAACTGGATCGCCTGGAATTCCGCGATCGGCTTGCCGAACTGCTTTCGCGTGCAGCGCGTAGTGCACCGACAGTTCGAGCGCGCCCTGCGCGAGACCGAGCGAGAGCGCCGCGATGCCGATGCGCCCGGAGTCGAGCGTCCTCATGAAATTGACGAAGCCCTCGCCCTCGGCGCCGAGCAGGTTCTCGGCCGGCACTTCGACATCCTGCATGATCAGCTCGCAGGTGTCCGAGGCGCGCCAGCCGAGCTTGTCTTCTTTGCGGCCGGAGCGTGAAGCCCTTCATCGCGACGATCGAGTCATCGTGGCCGATGCCCGCGTCGCGGGCGCGCTCCGAGCTCGCTCGTGTGCTTCGTGAGGATGAACGAGCAGATCCCGTGCGCGCCCTTCGACTTGTCGGTGACGGCGGTGACGACGAAGATCTCGCCGACGCCGCCGTGCGTGATGAATCGCTTGGCGCCGTTGAGCACGTAGCGATCGCCCTTGCGGACGGCCGTCGTGCGCGTGCCGCCGGCGTCGCTGCCGGCCGTCTCCTCGGTGAGGCCGAAGCCGCCGATCACGCGGCCCGCTCGCGAGCAGCGGCACGTACTTCTTGCGCTGCGCGTCGGTGCCGAAGCGCACGATGGGCGACGTGCCGAGCGTGGTGTGCGCGGAGATCGTGATCGCGTGCGACGCATCGACGCGCGCCATCTCCTCGATGGTGATGATGTAGCTGAGATAGTCGAGGCCCGCGCCGCCGAGTTCTTCCTCCCACGGCACGCCGAGGAATCCTTGCTCGGCCATGCGCTTCACCGTTTCCCACGGGAACTTGGCGTCGGCGTCGGCTTTCGCGGCGATCGGCGCACCTCGGCCTCGGCGAAGGCGCGGACGGCCGCGCGAACGGCGTCGTGCTGTTCGTTGAGATACGGGGAGCGGTTCATGATCAGGCGGCCTCGGTGCCGTTGTCTTCTCTCAAAACGGCGAGCAGTCGCTCGCCGTATTTCTCCAACCGCGCTGGTCCCACGCCGTGCACGGCGCCCAGCGCATCGAGCGAGCGCGGCCGCCGCACCGCGATCTCGACCAGCGTCCTATCAGGGAATACGACGTACGCCGGCACATGTTCCGATTTCGCGATCGCCATGCGCAGGCGGCGCAGCGCGCCGACGAGCACGGGATCGGCGGCGGAAAGATCGGGGTCGTCGGACGCCGGCGCGACGAAGCGATCGCGGCGTCCGCGCTCGGCGCGGGGTTTGCGCGCGCCAGGCTCGTGCGCGAAGGGGCGCGCGACCTCGGTCTCGGTGTCCTTGCAATGCGTGCCGAGGCAGATGTCGCAGCCGGTGCACTGGTCGCTCGCCGCGGGATCGCCGAAGTAGCGCAGCAGGAATCCGCGACGGCACTTCTCGGTGTAGGCGTAGCGCTGCACCGCGTCGAGCTTGTTCGTCTCGGCCCGGCGGCGGCGCGCGATGGCATCCCAGTCCACTTTGTACTTGGCGAGCGGCGCGCGCACATCCGTGGCGCGGAGTCCGACGCCGGCGCGTTCCCACACGAGGAACTGCCGCGACTCGAGTGCGTCGAGCAGCGGCGGCACGCCCATCGCGCCGCCGAATCCGGGCGGGAGACCATCGGGGTCGATGATCGGCGCCCGTCTCGAGGCGGGAGCCGACCGCACGCCAGAGCGCGCGGAGCAGCTCGAGCTCGGCCTCATGCCCCGCGCCGAGCTCGGCCTTGATCCGATCGGGCGCGGCGAGCAGGCGTATGCGTGAGGCGCTGTGCGCTGCCGGACTCGGCGGTCACGGCGCCGGCGTCCACCAGGATGCGCAGCGCCGACTCGGCCTCGCGCTCCTTGATCTTGCCGCCCGCGCGCGCGGCGAGATCGCCCGGCGCGATGCGCGCCATGCCCGACTCATCCGTCGCTCGGATGATCGTGGCGTAGACCTTCTCCACCACGTCGCGCTCGGGATACGCGCTCTTGATGAAGAACTCGTGCGTGAAGCGGTCGCGGAACGCGTGGAGCATCACGCATTCCGACGGGAGGCCGTCGCGCCCGGCGCGGCCGGCCTCCTGGTAGTACGCCTCGAGCGTGCCGGGCATCGCGTGATGCACCACGAGCCGGATGTTCGACTTGTCGATGCCCATGCCGAACGCGTTCGTCGCGACGATCGCGCGCACTTCTTCGTTCATGAACGCGTCCTGCACCATGTGGCGGTGATCGTCGTCGAGGCCGGCGTGGTAGGCGAGCGCGCGGATCTTCGCCTGCTCCAGCACGGCGGTGATCTTCTCGACGGCGCGCCGCGTGGAGGCATAGACGATCGCCTGCCCGGGAAACTGCTTGAGCACGCGCACGAGCGCTCCGTCCTTGTCGTCCTCGGTGCGCGTGCGGATCACGTGGTAGCCGAGGTTCGCGCGGTCGAAGCCGGTGACGATGATCTCCGGGATCGAGAGGCCGAGATGCTTGACGATGTCCTTGCGCACCTCGGGCGTGGCCGTGGCCGTGAGCGCGATCGTCGGCGGGAGGCCGAGCCGCTCGCGCACCTGGCGCACGCGCAGATAGCTCGGGCGGAAATCGTGCCCCCATTCGCTGACGCAGTGCGCCTCATCGATGGCGAGCAGCGATACGCCGATCGCGGCGATGCGGTCGAGCGCGCGGCCGAGGTCGAATCGCTCCGGCGCGACATAGAGCAGCTTGAGCTCGCCGCGCTCGGCCCGCGCGAGGCGGTCGCTGATCTCGCCGCTCGAGAGCGTGGAGTTGAGGAACGCCGCCGGGAGTCCGCGCGCAGTGAGCGCGTCCACCTGGTCCTTCATGAGTGAGATCAGCGGCGACACGACCACCGTGAGCTTCGGCAGCAGCAGCGCCGGCGCCTGGTAGCAGAGCGATTTTCCGCCGCCGGTGGGGAGCACGACCAGCGTGTCGCGGCCCGCGAGCACCGACTGCGATCGCGCGTTCCTGCCCCGGGCGGAATCCGGCGAAGCCGAGACGCTCGGTGACGAGCGCGCGCACATCGGCGAGGGCCGGCACGTCAGACCGCGCGAACGTAGTGGCCGCGCGTGAACTCGCCGCCGACGAGCGCGCGGATGGGCGCGGTGGCCGGCGTCGTGACCGGCGGCGAGCTCGTCGAGCGCCGCACGCCACCGCTTCACGGTGTCCGCCACGGGGTCGCGCGGCACGTTGAACAGCAGACGATAGCCGCGGATGCCCGAGCGCCACAGGCGCGGCAGGAACTCCGATGCCTCGATCGGCCGCGAGTGCAGCAGCCGGTTGCGGCACTGCCCGTCGGTGGCCACCGGGAAGGTGTAGCCGGCGGGATCGGTGAGCTCGACCTCGGGATGCTTCTGCACGCAGAGGTCGCGGCACGTCGTGACCACGCGATCGAACGCGGCCGAGAGCACGCAGTGCTCGATGGTCATGCCCTCGGGGCGGCCGTAGGCGAGCACATCGAAGCCCGCGCCATTCCATGGCGCGGTGACCGCGGCGATCTCGTCGAGCGTGAGTTCCACGCTCAGCACGAGACGGCGCGCGCCGAGTCTGAAATACTCGGCCGCCGTGTGCTGGTTGAACACGTTCAGCGCGTAGTCGGCGACGATGTCCTTCCCGCTCCGCGGCCATCTCGGCGACGAGGCCCGCGTGCCCGGAGAGGAACGGGCACGTCGAGCGTCGAGCCATTTCTCGATCGCGCCGCGGTCATCGGGGCGAACGATGGTCGGCGTGCGCAGGCGGAATGCGATCCCGCGCTCGGTCGAGTTCCTGCGGCGAGCGTGCGCACGCGCGACACCGGCGGCATCGGGTGCCGCAGGAACGGATCGAGCGCGATCTCGGTGGCGCCGGCGTCGGCGGCGGCGCGCGCGTCCTCCGTATTGTAGACGTCGGCGCTGAGCATGAATGCGCCCTGCTCCGTTCGCGGCGGCGACATCGAGGGCGCGCACCGCCGCGGCGATGCGCTCGCGCCGGCTCCGCCGACGTGAGTCTCGGCCGCGCCGTCACGCGACTCGCCAAGCTGCACCACGGCGCGCTGGCGAAGATCGTTCAGCTCCGACACGGGCAGGAACATTCCCGGCGCGAGCGCCGAGTCGTCCACGGTGCCGAGCACGAAGGGCGTGCCGCCGAGACGTCCGAACTGTTCGCGCAGCTGCGCTTGATCCAGCGCGCGCTTCGAAGCGGGGGCGAGCGTGATCGTGCTCTGGAGCTTCACCGCATCGTCGCCGGCGCTGAAGATCACCGTGAGCGGCGCGCCCGCACCGCCGATCGCGCGCGCGTCGAGCCGCACGGCATGCCGCGCCGCCGGCGTGGCGATGTTCGCGAAGCTCGCGCGCGCCCGTTCGTTGAGCGAGGGCTGCGACGTGCGATACACGCGCCATCCAGTGGGCACGCGCTCGCGCGCGCGGGACCACTTGCCGCGTGATGCCGTTCGCGAACGCGAGATTGCGCACGCGCGCCACCGAGAAGCCCATCGAGCGGCCGCTCGCGCCCTCGGGCGGTTCGAATCCCAGCCCATCGCCCGGCGCGATCGGCGACGAGACCTCGACGGTGATCTCGCCGTCGCCCGTCGCGGTGACCGTGCCGAGCAGCACGCCGTGGTTGTCGGGCTGCAGGCGCGTGATGTAGTCGCGTCCGGCGCGGCCGCCGAACATGCCGCCGGTGAATCCGCGGCTGAAGATCTGCACGAGCTCGGGGTGCTCGGTGGCCGGCGGCAGCACCGTCTCGCCGCGCGCAACGCGGCCCAGCAGTTCGCGATAGCTGCGCGTGACGGTCGCCACGTACTCCGGCTTCTTCTTCCGGCCCTCGATCTTGAGCGTGCTGATGCCGATCTCGGCGAGTTCCGCGAGGTGCTCCGTGGCGCCGAGGTCCTTCGCCGAGATCAGGAATCCTTCGTCGAGCATGTCGCCGGTGCGGCCGTCCTTGAGCGCGTAGCCTTTGCGGCATGACTGCGCGCACGATCCGCGATTCGCGCTCCGCTCGGAGATCATTCCCGACATGAGGCACTGGCCCGAGTACGCGATGCACAACGCGCCGTGCACGAAGGTCTCGAGCTCGAGATCCGGAACGGCGCTGTGGATGGCGCGCACATCATCGAGCGTGTTCTCGCGCGCGAGCACGACGCGCTGGATGCCGAGCCGCTCGGCCAGGCGTGCGCCGCTCGCGTCGTGCACGGTCATCTGCGTGCTGCCATGGATCGCGAAGCCGGGATACACGGCCTGGATCAGCCGCACCGCGCCTACATCCTGCACGAGCGCCGCGTCGATGCCGCGGTCGATGCATTCGCCGAGCAACTCGAGCGCATCCTCGAGTTCGGCCGGCTTGAGCAGCGTGTTGAGCGTGAGGTAGATGCGCGCCGACCGGGCGTGCGCGATTCGGCACGCGGCGGCCACCTCATCGAGCGTGAGCTGCGCTCCCTCGTCGCGCGCATTGAACGTCTCAGCGCCCAGGTAGACCGCATCCGCGCCGTTCGCGACGGCGGCGCGCACCGCGTCGAGCGAGCCGGCGGGGGCGAGGAGCTCGGGTATGTGGCGGCCAGTCACGATGGGGCTCCCGCGGGGGGATCGGTCTTCACGAAGCGCAGCAGGAAGGCGATCACCACCAGGCCGATCGCGGCCATCATCGCCGGCCGGTAGCCCTCGCGCCAACCGGCGAACCAAATGACGAGCGCCACCAAGAGGAGCGCCATCTTGAGTTGGAACAGTCTCACCCGGAGCACCGTGTCGAGCCGGCTCATGCGCCTTCCTTGCCGCGCGCGAACCGCATGACGCCCTCGCGGAAATCAGGCGTGGCGCGCGATTCGACGTTTGTTTGCGCTCCGAGGGAGATCCCCGCTTCGAAGCCCCGGGTGTCCAGCGAATAAAAGAGTTTCTTCGTGAGCCGAAGTGCGTTCGCGGAAGTGGCCGCGAGTGCCGCGACGAACTTGTCGACGTCGGCCTCGAACGCAGCGGCCGGGAACACGCGGCTCACGAGTCCAAGCGCCAGCGCTTCGCGTGCATCGACCTGCCGGCCCGTCGCGACCAGTTCGAACGCCGGCTTCTCGCCGACCGTGCGGCGCAGCATGGTCATCACCATCGCGGGCACGAATCCGACGCGCACCTCGGGATATCCGAAGCGCGACTCTTCGTGCGCGAGCACGATATCGCACGCCGTGGCGAGTCCGGCGCCGCCGGCGATCGCGCGCCCGCGCACCGCGGCCACGACCGGCTTGGGCAGTCCGCGCAGCAGCGACGAACAGCTCGCCGAGCAGGTCGGCATCGCGGCGCTGCGCGTCCGAGAGGCGGCGTCGAGCATCGCGGCGAGCGCCTCGAGGTCGGCGCCGGCGCAGAAGTCCGGACCCTCCGCGTCGATCAGCACCACGCGCACCGACGCAGTCCGCACCGGCGGCCCTCACGGCATCGAGCGAGCTCCTGGACCATCGCCTGGTCGAGCGCGTTGCGCTTGTCGGCGCGCGCGAGCGTGATGCGCGCGACGCCCGGCCGTCGTCGCCGCGCGCACGCGCGTCATCGCGGCGCCTCCGGCAACGCGAGACGCTGCGCGCTTCGGCGATCGGGCACGTCGATGACCAGACGCAGCAGCGACGTCGAGAACACCTTTCCCTGCGCGTCGGTCTTGAGCGACACCGTTCCGCCGCCGCCGAGCGCGCCATGCAGCAGGAAATTGAGCGCGAAGAGGTTCGGCAGTTCGAAGCGCTCCACCGGACCGCGTGATCTCCGCGCCGTAGTGCTGCGTCGACGCGCTCGCGCCGTGACGTGCTCGCACGAGCAGCGGGTACCACTCGGGACGCAGCGCGATGAGCGCCGACGTTCGCGGTGTCGCCCTTGTCGCCGGAGCGCGCGTGCGCGATGTCGAGCAGGCGGACTCTCATGCGCCCACCGTGACGCTCGTCGTGACGACGCTCTTGTCCACGAGCGCCGGCCAGTACGCGACGATATCCTCCACCTTCGGCCGGCCGCCCGCGAATCCCGTGACGCTCGGCGGGCCGTTGAGCACGAGCGGCACGATCTCGCGCGTGAAGCGCTCGACCATCTTCTGGTCGCGCGCCGCGCACGCCGATGCGGAGCTGCACTTCCGGGAGATCCGGCGGCGGTGCCCGCGAGCGCGCCGTGCGTCGCCGATGCGCCGACGAACTCCGATACGCACCTCGTCGAACTTGAGGCCGAGGTGGTCGAGGCGCTCGCGCAGCACGCGGTCCGCGAGCTGCGCCTTCTCAAGCGCGTCGGGCCACGCGTACACGAGCGTGCCCACCGCCTTGTAGCCGGCGCGATACGCGATCGACACCTTGAGGAACTCCGTGGCCGGCCGCCCTTTGATGCCGATCACGCGCACGCGGTTCGTGCCCGTCCTGCGCGAGCTGGATCGTCGTGAAATCCGCGATCACGTCGGGCGTGATGTACGCGTGCGGATCGCCCATCTCGTACACGAGCTGCTCGGTGATGCCCGGCACGTCCACGATGCCGCCGGTGCCGGGATGCTTGGTGACGATGAACGTGCCGTCGGCCGACGCCTCGACGATCGGATAGCCGACGTTCGCGAGATCGGGCACCGAGCGCCAATCGTGCAGGCAGTTGCCGCCGGAACTCTGCGCGCCGCACTCGATGATGTGGCCCGCGACGATGCCGGCCGCGAGCTTGTCCCAGTCCGAATCGCCCCAGCCGAATTCGTAGCGCAGCGGCGCCATCGTGAGCGCGGTGTCGGTGGAGCGGCCCGTGATGACGACGTTCGCGCCCTTCGCGAGCGCCTCGACGATGGGCGCCGTGCCGAGGTACGCGTTGGCCGAGAGCACGCGGTCGCGGATCGCGGAGAGCGGCTCGCCGGTCTCCATGTTCTTGAGCGCGTGGCCGGCGGCGAGCAGCGCGTCGAGCCGCGGCAGCAGATCGTCGCCGGTCACGACGCCGATGCGGATCTTGTCCGCGACGCCCGCCGCGCGCGCCGAGGCGCGTGACCGCGGCGGCGCACGCCACCGGATTCACGCCGCCCGCGTTCGCGATCACTTTCACGCCGCGCTCGGCGACGCCCGCGTCAGATGCTCTCCATCGCGCCGACGAAATCGCGCGCGTAGCCCATGGTGCGGATCGCGCTCCTTCTGCTTCTGCAGGATCGACATCGTGACTTCGGCCAGATAGTCGAGCATGAGGTAGTCGATCGGCCCGCCCTCTACCTGGCGGCGCGGCGCTTCGAGCCAGTCGCCCCAGAATCCCTGCCCCGCGGCAACGCGCACGACCGCGGCTCACGCGCGCTCTCCGAGATGCGCGGGGAGCACGAACGCGCCGAGATGCGGCCCGGGATTCTGCAGCGATGCGCGGAACGCCATCGCGAGCACGGCGCGCGTCTCTTCCGGATAGACGATCGCGTCCACGAAGCCGCGCGCGGCCGCGTACCGCGCATCGAGCTGGTGTTCGTAGTCGGCGCGCATCGAATCGGCGGCGGCCTCGACCTCCGGACCCGGTTTCTTCCCCTTCTTCTTCGCTTCGTCGATCGCGGGGCCGTGCACCGCCTGCACCGCCGACTCGCCTTCCATCACGCCCATGCGTCCGGTGGGCCAGCTGAAGATGAAATCCGGATCGAAGCCCTGCCCCGCCATCGCGTAGTAGCCGGCGCCCGACGCGTGATTCACCGTGAGCACGATCTTCGGCACGGTGGCGGTGGCCATCGCTTCGACGAAGCGCGCGCCGGCGCGGATGATCCCGCCGTGTTCCGCGTCGGGGCCGACCATGAATCCCGACACATCCTGCACGAACAGCAGCGGCAGTCCCTGCCGGTCGCAGCGGTCGATGAAGTACGCGACCTTCTCCGCGCTCTCGGCGTAGATGATCCCGCCGAATCGCGACGGCGTATCGGGCGGCGCCTTCACGAGCCCGCGCGCGTTCGCGATGATGCCCACCGCGATGCCCTCGATCGCGGCATCGGCGCAGAGGATCTCGCGCGCGTTGTCCTTCTGGAATTCATCGAGCGCGCCGCCGTCCACGAGCGCCTTGAGCACGGCGCGCATGTCGTAGGAATTCCGGTGGTCGGCCGGGAGGATGTCGTAGATCGTCTCGGGATCCGACGCGGGCGCCTGGGCGTGCGCGCCGACGCGCGGCGTAGCGGCGCGCGGAAGGCGCTCGACCAGCGCGCGCAGCCGCGCGAGCGCCGTGGCGTCGTCCTTCTCGCGATAGTGCGCCACCGCCGAGATCTCGGTGTGCATCGCCGCGCCGCCCAGCGTCTCCGAATCGACCACCTGGCCGGTGGCGCCCTTCACGAGGTTCGGCCCGCCGAGCCCCATGAAGGAGCTGCCCTCCACCATGAGGATCACGTCGGAGAGCGCGGGCAGATACGCGCCGCCCGCGACGCACTGCCCCATCACCGCGGCGAACTGCGGGATGTGCAGATAACGCCGCATGAGCGAGTTGTAGTAGAAGATGCGGCTCGCGCCGTACTGTCCCGGGAACACGCCGCCCTGGTACGGCAGGTTCACGCCCGCCGAATCGACGAGGTAGACGATCGGGATGCGGCAGCGCATCGCGATCTCCTGCGCGCGCAGGATCTTCCGGATCGTCTCGGGCCACCACGAGCCGGCCTTCACCGTCGCGTCGTTGGCGACGACGACGACCTCGCGGCCATGCACGAGTGCCGAGCCCGGTGACGACGCCGGCGCCGGGCGCCTGGCCGTCGTACTGGTCGTACGCGACGAGCAGTCCCGTCTCGATGAAGCGCGCGCCCGGGATCGCACAAGCCGGACACGCGCTCGCGCGCGGTGAGCTTGCCCTGGGCATGCTGGCGGGCGATCCGCTCGACGCCGCCGCCCTGCCGCAGCTTGGCCTCGAGCGCGCGGACCTCGCCGGCGAGCGCGCGGAGCCGCGCGGTCACGCGTCCTGCCGCTGGCGCTCGGCGAACCACTCGCGGATGTAGTCCGCGAGGTCGGACGTCTTGGTCCCGGGTCCGAAGAGCTTGCCGATGCCGCGGCGCTGCAGCTCCTCAATGTCCTCGGCGGGAATGATCCCGCCGCCGGTGATGAGGATATCGTCGCGGCCGGCGGCCCGCAGCAGCTCGAGCACGCGCGGGAAGAGCGTCATGTGCGCGCCGCTGAGGATCGAGAGGCCCACGACGTCCACGTCCTCCTGCACCGCGGCGTTCGCGATCATCTCCGGCGTCTGGTGCAGCCCGGTGTAGATGACCTCCATGCCGGCGTCGCGGAGCGCCGCGGCGACGACCTTCGCGCCCCGGTCATGACCGTCGAGACCGGGTTTGGCGATCAACACGCGAATGGGTCGCGGCATCTCAGGCGAAGTGGGAGGTGGGTGGGCGCAACTCGGTATAAGTCTAGCGTCTACGCCGTGCGCGCGGCAACTCATCTTTGCGCGCGAGAAGGACCATTTCAGCGGAGCGGCGCGTGAGCGGCGCGTCACGCCATCCGTCGAACGCCTGCTCCACGATGAGGCCGGCCGCGGCACAGAGTTCAGCCAGCCGGCTGGCCGTGTACAGCCGGATACGATGGTCGCGTTGGCCATGGTCCCGGGGGCCGTTCCACTCGGCGTGCACGCTGAGCACGCCGCTCAGCGGATCGAACTCCCGCTCGTGCGCGATCATCGTGCCATCCGACGTGCGCCACCAATCGCGCGCGAGGAAGCGCGCCATGACGCCGTCGCGGCTGCCGCCGTGCCAGATGAGCACGCCGCCGGGCTTCAGCACGCGCGCGAATCTCGTCGATCACCCGCGCATCGTCGGCCGGGTTGCAGGAAGAAGCCGAACGACGTGAAGAGGTTGACCACGGCGTCGAAGCGGCCGCTCCACTTCGCGTCGAGGCGGCGCATGTCGCCGCGCACGTAGCGGAGCGTGGCTCGACGTGCCGCGCGCCCGCGCGATCTTGAGCAGCGCGGCCGAGAGATCGAGACCGGTGACGTCGAAGCCCGCCTCGGCGAGCAGATGTGCGTGGCGCCCCTGGCCGCAGGGCACGATCGAGGACGCGCGCGCCGCTGGGCAGGCCGAGCAGTTCGAGCACGCGCGCCACTTCCGCGCGGTCGCGCGTGGCGTGAAGAACGGCTCGTACTCGCGCAGGTACGTCGCGTCGAAGTGCGTCTCCCACCACTCGCGCGGCGCAGGCACCGGGCCGGCCCTAGAAGAAGACGGGCTCGCGATACGCGCCGAAGACGTCCTCCATCGCGGCCCGGATCTCGTACAGCGTGCAGTAGGCGCGCGCGCAGTCGAGGATGAACGGCACGAGGTTCTGCTCCGTCTTCGCGGCGTCGCGGAGCGCTGTGATGCGGCGCGCGCAGAGGTCGTTGTCGCGGGCGGCGCGCATCGCCTTCATCCGGGCGCGCTGCTCCTGTCTCCGTGCTGCTCGCCGATCTTGAGCAGCGGGATCGTGAGCGCGTCTTCTTCGGTGATGAAGTCATTCACGCCGACGATCACGCGGCGATGCTGCTCCACCTCCCACTGCTGGCGCGCCGCGCTCTCCGCGATCTTGCGCTGCAACCACCCGATCTCCAGCGCCCGCACCACGCCGCCCTGGAGCGCGATCTCCTCGAACAGCGACTCGGCCTCGCGCTCGAGCTTGTCGGTGAGCGACTCGACGTAGTACGACCCGCCCAGCGGATCGAGCACGTTGGGCACGCCGGTCTCGTAGGCGAGCACCTGCTGCGTGCGCAGCGCCACCTGCACCGAATGCTCGGTGGGCAGCGCGAGCGTCTCGTCCATCGAATTCGTGTGCAGCGACTGCGTGCCGCCGAGCACCGACGGCGAGCGCCTGGTACGCGACGCGCACGATGTTGTTCATGGGCTGCTGCGCGGTGAGCGTCACGCCCGCGGTCTGCGAGTGGAAGCGCATCATCCACGAGCGCGGGTCCTTCGCGCCGTAGCGCTCCTTCATGTGGCGCGCCCAGATCCGGCGCGCCGCGCGGAGCTTCGCGATCTCCTCGAAGAAATCGTTGTGGATGTCCCAGAAGAACGAGAGGCGCGGCGCGAAGTCATCGACCTTGAGCCCGCGCGCGATGCCGCGCTCGACGTACGTGAAGCCGTCGGCGAGCGTGAACGCGAGTTCCTGCGCCGCCGTGGATCCGGCCTCGCGGATGTGGTAGCCGGAGATCGAGATCGTGTTCCAGTGCGGCGCGTGCGTGGCGCTCCACTCGAAGCCGTCCACGATGAGGCGCAGCGCGGGTTCGATCGGAAAGCACCCACGCGTGCTGCGCCATGTACTCTTTCAGGATGTCGTTCTGGATCGTGCCGCGCAGTTTGCGCGAGTCGACGCCCTGCTTCTCCGCGGCCGCGATGTAGAAGCAATAGAGGATGATCGCGGGGCCGTTGATCGTCATCGACGTCGAGACCTGATCGAGCGGGATCCCGTCGAAGAGCGTCTCCATGTCGGCGAGACTCGAGATCGCCACGCCGCACTTGCCCACCTCGCCTTCGGAGCGCGGATGGTCGGAGTCGTAGCCCATGAGCGTCGGGAAATCGAACGCGACCGAGAGGCCCGTCTGCCCGTGCTCGAGCAGGAACTTGTAGCGCGCGTTCGTGTCGCTGGCGCTGCCGAAGCCGGCGAACTGCCGCATCGTCCACAGTTTGCCGCGATAGCCGGTGGGGTGGATGCCGCGCGTGAACGGATACGTGCCCGGAACGCCGAGCGCCGTCACGTCGCTCGCATGCTCATCGGCCGCGCTGAAGAGCGGCTCCACCGGTCCCGAAGAATTCGTGAATGCGAGATCGCGCAGTTCACCCTTCGCGTAGCGCGCGCGCCACTCGGCGAGCTCGGCGCGGAGGCGCGCGATCTCGGCGTCGGTGTCGGTTCCCGTGTGCAACGGCTCGCGGATCGTCGTCATGTCGAGCTCCTTGGCGTCTTGCCGCCGGCCAGCCGCGTCGCGCTCTCAGCGAGCAGCGCCTGGGCCGCCGCGAAAGGCGTGAGTACGCCGGCTTCGAGCGGCTCGAGTTGCGCGTCGAGCCATTCGTTCACCGCACCGTCGTCCCAGAGGCGGGCACGCAACTGACGTTCGGCCGCGTCCACCACCCGTTCTCGCAGACGCCGCCGGCGCCGCTCGCGCAACCCGCCGCTCTTCTGAAGATACTCGAAATGGCGGTCGAGCGCCGCCGACAGCTCGGTCACGCCCTCGCCCTTCGCCGCGATGGTCGCGAGCACCGGCGGCGTCCAGCGGTCCTCGTCGCTCGCGTTCGCCGCTTTCCGCGCCGCGTACGCCGGATTCTTCGGCTTGAGTTCCACCCCGTGATGCGCCGGCATGTTCTTGAAGATCTGCCCGAGACGGAGGCCGAGCATGAGCTCCACCTCGTTGCGGAGCCGGTCGGCGCCCGGGCGGTCGGCCTTGTTCACGACGAACAGGTCCGCGATCTCCATGAGGCCGGCCTTCATCGTCTGGATCGAGTCGCCGGACTCCGGCACGAGCACCACGACGCTCGAATCGGCGGTGCGCGCGATGTCGAGTTCGCTCTGGCCGACGCCCACGGTCTCGAGGATGATGCGGTCGAAGCCGTATGCATCGAGCACGTCGGCCGTCTCGCGCGAGGTCGCGGCGAGACCGCCGAGCGCGCCGCGCGTCGCCATGGAGCGGATGAAGATGCCGGGGTCGAGCGCGACCTCCTCCATGCGGATCCGGTCGCCGAGCAGCGCGCCGCCGGTGAACGGCGAGGTGGGATCGACGGCGATGATCCCCACCGTGTGCCCTTGCGAGCGCCACAGAGCCGCGAGCCGCACCACGAGCGTGCTTTTCCCGGCGCCCGGCGGTCCGGTGATGCCGATGCGGCGCGCGTGTCCGAGCTTGGCGTGCAGCGCCGCGAGCAATTCGTCGCTGCCCGCGCGGTGATTCTCCACGATGGAGACCGCGCGCGCGAGCGCGGCAGGGCGCCGTTCGCGGAACTCGGCGAGCAGCGTGTCGATGGCGGCCAACGCCTTCGTGGTCATCGGGCGGCGTCCAGATCGATCGCGCCGCCCCCACCTGCGCGTTGCACGAGCAGCCGCACCACGCGCGATGGGCTGGCCTCCACGACGGTGACCTCGAGTCCGCCCAAACGGACGCGCTCGCCCACCACCGGGATCCGCTTGAGCCTTCGCGCCAACAGGCCGCCGATCGATTCCGCGCGCTCGTGCGGCTCTGGCACGATCGGCGCGTTGAACCGCGCCGCGACATCGAACACCGGCGTGGATGCATCGAGCAATACGGGCGACGCGCCGGCGCCGATAGCCGTGGGCGCCGCGTCGTGCTCGTCGTGGATATCGCCGACCAATTCCTCCAGCAGATCCTCGAGCGTGACCACGCCCACTGTGCCGCCATGTTCGTCGAGCACCACGGCGAGATGCTGCTGTCCGGCCAGCATCTCGAAGAGCAGCGCGCTGCAACGTTTCCCCGACGGCACCTGCGCTACGGGGCGCAGCGGCGGCCACGTCTCGCCGGCAGTCGCGAGCACGTCGAACACGTGCACGATGCCGATGATCTCGTCGGGCGAGCCGCGGATACACCGGCACCCGGCTGAATCCCGACTCGGCCACCGCGCGCGCCATCGCCTCAGCGGGCAGGTCGCGGTCGACCACGGTGATCGCGGTGCGCGGCGTCATGACCTCGCTCACCTGCTTCTCGCCGAACTCCACCACTTCGGAGATGAACGCGAGTTCCTTCCGCTCGCTGATGCCTTCAATGTCGCCCTCGCGCAGCAGTCCCTCGATCTCCCCGCGCTGATCGACGACGGTCGCGCCGTCGCGCTCGCCGCGGCGGCTCGCCGCGCGTGCGAGGAACATCACCGGCGCGAGCGAGAGCGACGCGAGCCGCAGGATCGGCAGCAATGGCACGGCGAGACGCGGCGCGAAATGGCGTGCGATCGCGCGCGGGATCGCCTGGCCGAGCACGAGGAACGCCGCGGCCACGAGCGCGACGCGCAACAGGAATCGCGCATCGACGGTCTCCGCGTGCGTCCCGAGCAGCGCGCCGGTGAGCGCGATGACGAACGCCACCGCCGCCGTCGCGACCGCGAGCAGATGATGCGACTGCGCGAGATACGTCCCGGCCCGCGAGCTCGCGCCGCGCGCCCGGTCCGAGCTGCGCCTCCACCCAATGGCGCACCCAGATGCGCGTCATCGCGCGCAGCGTCATCGCCGCGGCGCTCAGGAACGCGACCACGAGCACGGCGCCGAACACGAACGGCCAGTGCAGGCTCATTCGTCGTGCTCCCCGGCATTCACCGGACGCTGGATGAACACGCGGTCCACGCGCCGCCGCACCACGCGCTCCACGGTGAACTCGAATCCGTCGATGATCGTCGCGTCGCCGGGCTTCGGCACCTTCCCGAACTGCAGGAACACCAGCCCGCCCACGGTGGACACTTCCTCCGCGGCCGCGGCGAAATGGTGGCCGAGCGTCTCGGCCAATTCATCGAGCGTCACTTTGCCCGAGACCCAATAGCGCGAGTCGTCCTGCACGCGGATGGGCGGCTCGTCGCGATCGTTCTCATCGCGGATGTCGCCGACGATCTCCTCGAGGATGTCCTCGATCGTGATGAGTCCCGCGGTGCCGCCGTATTCGTCGACCACGATCGCGAGATGGTGGTGCGACGACTTGAAATCGCGCAGCTGCGCTTCCGCCGATTTCCCCTCGGGGATGAACGACGCGGGTCGCGCCTTGGTCTCCCATCCGCCCGCCGGTTCCACGCCGTCGATCACGGGCAACAGGATGTCCTTGGCGAACAGCAAGCCGGTGATCTGATCGAGCGTCTCGTCGTACACCGGCAAGCGCGCATGCTGCGAGCTGCGCACGCGGTCCACCACCTCGGACCAGGGCGTGTGCCGCTCGATGCCAACGATGTCCACGCGCGGCACCATGACCTCCTGCACCTCGGTGTCGGCGAGCGCCGAGTAGCGCCGCAGGATGTCGCGCTGCACGGCGGGGAGCGACGTCTGCGTGCGGAACACCATGCGGAACGGCTCGGCGCCGAGTTGTTCCGTCGCGCCGCGCGGATCGGCGAGCGGCAGGATCTTGAGGAGGCGCGCGTCGAGCCACGCGCCCGCGAGACTGAAGGGCGCCGCGGCACGCTCTATCGCGTGGACGAATCCTCCCAGCCGGGCCAGCGTCGCCGCACCGGAGCGCTCGCCGTACGCGCGCGG
The DNA here is from genome assembly GCA_963732065.1 of uncultured Gemmatimonadaceae bacterium. Classification (GTDB taxonomy): domain Bacteria; phylum Gemmatimonadota; class Gemmatimonadetes; order Gemmatimonadales; family Gemmatimonadaceae; genus DATKOH01. Next base: position 767,476 of record CAVSYH010000020.1, read on the forward strand.
CGCCGCCTCGGACACGTACACGATGACGAGCGCGAGCACCAGCGCGAGCAGCGGCGCCGAGCACGCGGCTGCCATCACCCAGCCCGAGCGCGAGCGCTCCCGCGATCCCCGTGATGAGGTGCATGATCACGCGCACGATCGAGAGCGCGCGGTGCGTGCGATCGCGCGCGTCGCCGTGCGGGAGCGTGCTGCCCTCACCGGTGCCGGCGAGGCTCGCCGCCGCCGTGCCGCCCGCGAGCAGCGCGCCGTCCGCCGCCGCGCAGCAGGTCGCGATCGCCGCCGAGAGGACGGCGATGAACGCCGCGAAGAAGGTCATCGCGCCCTCCGCCCGAGTCGCGCGAGCAATGTCTCCTGGCGGCGCCACATAGCGCGATCGTCGTCCGCCCGTCGCCCTCGGGATGATCGTGCCCCAGCGCGTGCAGCGTGCCGTGCACCACGAGCCGCATCAGTTCCTCGCGCAGCGGCACGCCGAATTCGCGCGCCTGCTCTCGCGCGACCTCCGGAGCAATGTACACATCCCCGATCACCGGTCCGCGCGTGCCCGACGGAGCAAAGCCGAACGAGATCACGTCCGTCGCTCCGCGCCGCGCGAGATGTTTCCGGTTGAGCGCCATGATCTCGCGCCGCGAGATGAACGCCACCGAGAGCATCGCGTCGCGCACGCCTTCCGCGCGCAGCACCGCTGCCGCCAGCGCGCGCGCATCGCCGCGCGAGAGCGGGAGCCGCGCCCCGTCGATCGTGACCTCCACCGCGAGTGTCACGTCGCCGAGAACTCCGCCGACACGCCGCCCGCCGCCGCCGGATAGTCAATGCGCGCGTGGTGCATGCCCACGAGCACGCGCACGAACTGGTCCTTGATCACCGAGATCTGCCGCAGGGTGAGCGGCGCGTCGCGCATCTGCCCCTGCTCGATCCGCTGGCGCACGATGTGGTCCACCACGTCGCGAATGCGGGCCGGCGTCGGATCGCTCAGCACGCGCACCGACGCTTCCACCCCGTCGGCGAGCATCGCGATCGCCGTCTCGGCCGACTGCGGCACCGGCCCCGGATACTGGAACTCGGCGGCGCTGAGTCCGTTCGCGCCGTCGCGCTCCTTCGCCTTCTCGTAGAAGTAGGTGATCGGCGCGGTGCCGTGATGCTCCGGGATGAACGCGGTGATCGCCGCCGGCAATTTGTGCTCCGCCGCGAGCTCGAGCCCCTCGCGGATGTGCCCCTTGATGATCTGCACGCTCGTGCCCGGCTTGAGCTTGTCGTGCGGATTGCGTCCGCCCGCCTGGTTCTCCACGAAATACTGCGGCTTCTTGAGCTTCCCGATGTCGTGATAGTACGTGCCGACGCGGCCGAGCAGTCCGTTCGCGCCGATCGCGTTGCACGCCGCCTCCACGAGGTTGGCCATCGCCATCGTGTGCGCATACGTGCCCGGCGCCTCGACGCTCAGCCGCTTGAGCAGCGGCCGGTTGAGGTCGGAGTACTCGATGAGCGTGAGATGCGACGTGACGCCCGTCATCCGCTCGGCGAGCGGAATGAGGAACACCGCGAACACCACGCTCACGACCGCGTTCAGCACACCGAACAGCCCGCCGCGCGCAATGTCGGCGGCGCTCCAGCCGAGCGTGAGGCCGATCGCGAGCGCCGCGGCGAGATACGCGAGCGCGATGGTGATCACGTATTGGTACGTCTGCGTGCGGCGGAGCATGACGCGCGCGCTGAGCGCCGCGGCCGAGCCGCCCACCAGATTGATGAACAGCGCGTTCGTGCCGCGGTAGGCGCCCTGCCCGCCCACGAGTACAGCGAGCGTCATCGCCGCGATGAGGCTGATCCGCGGATCGAACACGATGCAGAAGATCACCGCGGCGAACGCGACCGGAACGAGCTCGGGACGGCCCGGCGCCCAGTGCGCGCCCGCCGCCGCTGCCGCGATCACAATGAGGAAGACCACCGCGAACAGCATCAGTGCGCGCAGCGAATCGTAGAGCGCCGGCCGGAAGAGCACGATCGCGACCCAGAAGATCGCAAGCACGAGCGCGTTGTAGAGGATCGCGCCGACGAACCGCGAGAAGGCGGCCTCCCCGCGCTGACGACCCTGCGTGGCATCGTGCAGCGCGCGCATCTTCTCGTATTCCGCGCGCCCCACCACTTCGTGCGCCCCGATGATCTTCTCCTGCTCCCGCACCTGCAGCAGGAAGGGCGAGATCGACGCGCGCACGTCGGCGCGGCGCTGCTCCGTCGCGGCACGATCGAGCACGAGCGACGGCTGGAACACGGCGGCGAGCATCTTCCCGTACGCGCTGTCGCTCGCCGGCGAGCCGGGCTCCGGGCGATGCGTCTGCGCGCGACGAGCAGCGTGCTGAACGTCGCGACACTGTCCGCGAGCATCGTGCGCTCGCCTCCGGCGCGGCGGATCACGACTTCCCCGTGCTCGCCGGCGAGCGAGCCGGCGCCGGCGATCCCGGTGGGCAGCTCGCGGTCGAGCACGCGGCGCACCGCCTCGCGCATCGCGCGCCGGTGCATCGCCGACGCGAGATACTGCGCTTCTGCGATGGTGAGCGGCGCGCCGAAACGCGCCGACGCCTGCTGGATCGCCTCGGTGGCACCGGCCGGCCTGGCCGCCGCCGCGCCGAGCGAATCGGTGAGCGCGTCGAGGAGCCGGTCGGCACTGTCGAGCGCGGCGGGGTCGTAATTCAGGATCAGGCTCACCGTGCGCGCCGCGTCGTCCCGTTCCTTCGCGAGATCGGCGGCCGGCTTCGGCACCGAGAACTCGAACGGCGCGATCACATCGCGCGTCGCGACCGAGCCGACTTCGAAGATCGGCGAGTCGACCGCCGCGCCCACCGGGAACAGCAGATAGGTCGCTATCGCGAGCACGCCAAGGATCGCGATGCGCGCGGCGTGGAATCGCATGCGCGCCGTGCGCGCGACCGGCGCCGGCGCCGATCCGCCGTTCCCTCGCTCCGGTCCGACCCGCGTCGCCACGCGCTACGGCGACCCGCTGTCGCGGGCGTAGGCCTTCACGATCTCGCGCACCAGCCGGTGGCGGATCACGTCGGCCTCGGTGAAATAATGGAACGCGATCCCCTCGATGCCCTGGCAGCATGCGCTCGACCTCGCAGCAGCCCCGAATCCTCGGTGGACGGCAGGTCGATCTGCGTCTTGTCGCCGGTGATGACGGCCTTGCGAATTCACGCCGAGTCGCGTGAGGAACATCTTCATCTGCGCGCTCGTCGCGTTCTGCGCTTCGTCGAGGATCACGAACGCATCGGCGAGCGTCCGGCCGCGCATGTACGCGAGCGGCGCGATCTCGATGGTGCGCGTCTCGAGCGACTTCTGCACGCGTTCCGCCGGCATCATGTCGTCCAGCGCATCGTAGAGCGGACGCAGGTACGGATCGACCTTCGCCTGCAGGTCGCCGGGCAGGAAGCCGAGGTTCTCCCCGGCTTCGACGGCGGGCCGCGCGAGAATGATGCGCCTCACGCGTTTGCGCGAGAGCGCGTCGACGGCCATCGCGACCGCGAGATACGTCTTGCCCGTTCCCGCCGGACCGATGCCGATCACGATGTCGTTGTCGGCGATCTGCTCGAGATATTCGCCCTGCCCCGGCGTCTTGGGCTGGATGACGCGGCGCAGTCCGGGCAGCACGATCGGCGCTCGCCGGGAGGGCCGCCGTTCCCATTGCCGTTCTCCGGCCCTTCGAGCGTGAGCCGCAGCACATCGTCCGGCGTCGAGCGGGAGCTGCTGCCGCGACGTTCGATCATCTTCGCGGCCACCGGCATCGCGCGCTCGACCATCTCGGCCGGCCCGCTGATCGACAGCGCGTCGCCGCGCAGCGCGACGCGCACGCTGCACAGCCGCGCAGCTCCACGAGATTCGCGTCGTTCACGCCGGCGAGCGTGAGCAGGTCGGCGCCCTCGGCGCTGATCCGCTGCGTGACGATCGTCTTCGCTCATGGACGGCCGTCCTCGATGACGCAGGTGCAGAGTCGCGCAGCTCTTCGGCCGGCACCGGGCCGGGCGCGCCTTCGAAGAGCGCGCGCGCCGCCGTGGTCTTCGGGAACGCGATCACATCGCGCAGCGACGTCGCGCCCGACGAGCATCATCGCGATGCGGTCGAAGCCGAACGCGATGCCGCCATGCGGCGGCGCGCCCGACCGCAGCCCCTCGAGCAGGAATCCGAAGCGCCGCTGCGCCGTCTCGTCATCGAATGCCGAGCAGCGTGAACACCGTGGTTCTGCAGCGCGGGGTCGGTGATGCGGATGCTGCCGCCGCCGAGCTCCGTGCCGTTGCAGCACGAGATCGTACGCGAGCGCGCGCGCAGCGTTCGCGGCGTGCGCTCGAGGAACGGCAGATCCTCGGGGTTCGGCGCCGTGAACGGGTGGTGCACCGCGGTCAGCGCACCCGTTGGTCGGGGTCGCGTTCGCAACAGCGGGAAATCGGTGATCCAGACGAAGCGTTGCGCGTTCGCCGGCACCAGGCCATCACGCCGCGCCACTTCCTGACGCACGCGATCGAGCGCCGGGTTGGTCACGTGCTCCGGACCCGCGACGAGCAGCGCGAGATCGCCGTCGCGCAGCTTGAGCGCGTCGCCCGCACCGGCGCCGAGGAATTTCGCGGCGGGCCCGGTGAGCGCGCCGGCCTCGCGCTTCACGCGCAGCAGTCCGGCCGCGCCGGCGCTCTTCGCGATCGCCTCGAGCTCATCGACCTGTTTGCGCGACAGCGCGCCGCCACCGGGAACCGAGAGTCCCCGGACGCGGCCGCCCGCGTCGAGCGCCGAGCGCGCGATCGCGAAGTCGGTCGCGCGGAAGAGCTCGCTCGCGTCGTACAACTCCAGGCCGTAGCGAAGATCCGGCCGGTCGCTGCCGAACCGCTCCATCGCCTCGGCGTATGTCATGCGCGAGAACGGCGGCGTGCGCGGGGTGGCCCCCCTCGCGCCCAGAGCGCCGCGATCATCCCCTCCGTGAACGCGTACACGTCTTCCTGGTCCCACGAACGACGCTTCGATATCGATCTGCGTGAATTCCGGCTGGCGGTCGGCGCGCAGGTCCTCGTCGCGAAAGCAGCGCGCGATCTGGAAATAGCGATCGAAGCCCGCCACCATGAGCAGCTGCTTGTAGATCTGCGGCGACTGCGGCAGCGCGTAGAACTCCCCCGGATGCACGCGGCTGGGCACGAGGTAGTCGCGCGCGCCTTCGGGCGTCGGCTTCGTGAGGATCGGCGTCTCGATCTCGAGAAAACCGAGCTCGCTGAGATACTGCCGCGTGACCTGCATGAGTCGATGCCGCAGGATGAGCTGGCGCTGCATCTCGGGGCGCCGCAGATCGAGCACGCGATGCCGCAGGCGCAGCTCCTCGGAGGGCAGCGTCTCGCCCTTGCCGAGCGCCACCGGAATGGCCGGCGTGTCCGCCGGCCCGACCACGCGCAGCGACGACGCCTTCACCTCGATCTCGCCCGTGGCCATCTCGGCGTTGCGCATGGCGGCCGGGCGCGCGACGACCTCGCCCTCCACGAGCACGACGCTCTCGCGCCCGACCGAGCCGGCGGCGCGGATCGTGTCCGCGTCCACGAAGGCCGGATCGAACGAGACCTGCACGAGCCCGCTGCGATCGCGGAGATCGAGGAAGACGATGCCGCCCATCGGCCGCTGGCGCTGCACCCAGCCGCCAAGCCGCACGCGTCTTGCCGGCGTCGGCCGCGGTGAGCGCACCACACGTATCCGAACGGAGCGAGGTCGGCTTCGTCATGCGCTCACTCGCTCGCGCGTAAAGAGATGCGCGACCATGGAGAACACCGCGCCGCTGACATCGGCGATCCAGTCCTCGAGGTCCATCGTGCGCCCGGGAATGAACTTCTGGTGGAATTCATCGAGCGCGGCGAATACCGCGATGAACAGCAGCACGAGCGCGATGCGCTGCGAGAGCTTCCCCGGCATCGCCGGCAACAGGAGCGCCGCGAAGATCCCGTAGAACGTGAAGTGCACCACCTTGTCCAGGTTCGGCACGTTCACGCGCGGGATGTACGAGCCCGGGATCGAGGTCGCGATCAGGATGCACACCGCCCAGAGGAGCGGCAGCAGCCACAGCCGTCTCATCACGCGGCCTCCGAGGAGCGCACGATCTCCAGGAACGCCGCGGCGCTCGGCGCGGTCATGAGATCCTTGCGCAGTTGATCGCGGCGCAGGAGGCGCGAGATGCGGCTCAGCACCTTCACATGCGCACCCGCCGCGCTCTCCGGACCCACGAGCAGGAAGAACAAGCACACCGGCTTGCCGTCGAGCGCGTCGAAATCGATGCCGTCGTGCGCGATGCCCGCCGCCACGACGAGCTGATCGACGTGCGGCGTCTTGCCGTGCGGGATGGCGATCCCCGCGCCGATGCCGGTGCTGAGCACCAGTTCGCGCTCGCGCACCGCGGCCAGGATCGGCGCGGCGTCGGGGGCGTGCGGGCCTGTGGCAACGAGGTCGACCAGTTCCTTCAAGACATCGTTCTTCGTGCGACTGCCGAGCGGCACTTTCACGCGGTCCGCCGACAGCAGCTCTGAGAGCAGCAAGGAGTCTCCAGGGTCTTTAGCGGCAAACGATAAAGTTAACTTCCAGCGGGGGTGCACGGTAGCCGAGAGGATTCCGCGCGGAACGCGTCTGCGCGCTTCCAACTATAAGACCGGTGGATACTTGCGACGTTCCGGCGCGGCGCTCCCTCACCCGCTAGATTGCTCAGGGTGACCGACAAACCGAATCTTCTGGATCTTCTCCCCGACGTCGCCGAGGGACAGCTGCGCGATTTCGCGGTCGCTCAGGGCGAGCCGGCGTACCGCGGCGGCCAGGTCGCGCAGCGCCTTTGGAAGAATCCGGCCCGCGATTTCGCGTCGATGACGGAACTGCCGGCTGCGTTCCGGGCGAAGCTCGACGAGCACTTCGCCATGCCGCGGCTCACGATCGCGGCGCATCAGCGCTCCACCGACGGGACGCAGAAGTTCCTCTTCCAGTTGGCCGACGGCCAGCAGATCGAGACGGTCGCGATCCCCGAGGATTCCAGACTCACGCTCTGCATCTCCTCGCAGGCGGGCTGCGCACTCCAGTGCGCGTTCTGCGCCACCGGCAAGATGGGATTCCAGCGCAATCTCACGGCGTTCGAGATCGCGGGCCAAGTGCGCGAGATGGGATTCCTCGAGCACGCCGCTCAGAGTCACGAACGTCGTGTTCATGGGCATGGGCGAGCCGTTCATGAACTGGCCGCGCGTGGCGGTCGCGCTCTCGTTGCTCAATCGTCCCGATGCGCTCGGCATCGGCGCCCGGCATATCACGGTGTCCACCGTGGGCGTGCTGCCTGGGATCATCTCGCTCGGCCAGCGTCCCGAGCAATTCCGGCTCGCGATCTCGATCCACGCGCCGAGCGATGATCTGCGCCGTCAGCTCATGCCGGTGAACGTGAAGTATCCGCTCGCCGACGTGATCGCGGCGGCGAAGGCGTTCGACCGGCGCGTGACGTTCGAGTACGTGCTGCTCGGCGGCGTGAACGATGCGCCCGAACACGCGATGAACCTCGCGCGGCTCGCGAAGGAGTGCAAAGCGTTCGTGAACCTGATTCCGCTGCATCCCGGCGGCGCGCAGGAGTTCAAGCCGAGTACGCCCGAACGCGTGCGCGCGTTCACGAAGGAGCTCAAGAAGGCGGACGTCGAGATGGCGATCCGGAAGAGCCGCGGCACCGACATCTCGGCCGCCTGCGGCCAGCTACGGGTAGAACGGCTCGGCCGGCGGGCGCCAGCCGGCGCCGATAAGGACGGTCAGATCAACGTCGCGTAGCGTGTCGGGGCGCGATTCGATCCTCGCGCCGCCCATCGCGCGCGCCGCGCGCACGGCCCAGTCGGGATGATTCGTGCGATCGAGGATGAGCGTGCTGTCGCGCCGCTCGTTCGTCGTACCTTGCAGCACGATATCGAACCCCTCATCGCGCAGATGGATCGTGGCGCGCCGCGCGAGACCCCGCACCGTCGAGGCGTTGAGCACTTCCACGCGTATCCGCGGGCCTGCGCGAGCGACCACAGTCGGTCGTGAGGCGGCTGGGAACGTATCGACGATCCTCCCGGGAATCCCGATCTTGCGGAAGACCACAGCCAGTGCGAGCAGCAGCACGAGCGCGGCCACCCATGCGCGGCGCTTCTTCATCGCACCGAATCCCAGAGGTGCGACGTCTCCGCATCGAGCGGCCGGCCTTCGCGCAGCTTCCACGCGATGCGGTTCTGCACGACGCGCCGGAACGTGCCGTCGAAATCATCCGCCACGTCGGCGGCGAGCTCGGCGCGGATCTCGCGGTCGAACTTGCGGCCCGGCTCCAGGAAGTCGGCCATGAACAGCGCGCGCCCGGTGCGCGCCCAATCCTTGCTCCCCACCGTGTGCCACCGCACCGCGTCGAGCACGTCGGACCGTTCCTCGCCCTCGGTCTCGAGCTTCACGGCGGCGGCGGGTCCGTGCAGCAGCGGCGCGGCGGTGAGCCGGTCGCCCGTGAGCCGGCGCAACAACGGTTCCGGCGCGTCGCGCAGCGCATCGTGGAACCGGCCCGCATCCCGCCACGCGGCGCGCGTGGCATCGTCGACTCGCAGCGCACGCGCCCACTGATCGAGCAACGCGGTCACGCGCGCGATGTGCGCGCGGCGCTTTTCGCCCGCCACCGCCCACGGCGGCAGATCAATCGAAGCCGCGGCGGACATAGGGCTCCAGCACCGCGTGGTTCCGCACGCTCGTGCGCGCGACGTAGTTCCAACCCTTGAGCTCCACGCCGCGGCCGAGCATCGCATCCGCGAGCCGCGAGTACGGCCCGATCACGCATTCGCGGCCGATCGCGGTGTGTCCCTCGATCACCGCGCCGGGATAGATCACCGTGTCCTCGCCGATCGTGACGTCGGCATCCACCCACGTCGTGGCGGGCAGCACGAAGCTCGACGCCGGCCGCTTCGTGCCGGCGGATGAGCCGGTCATGGATCGCGAGCGCCGCCACCGCCATCGCATGACGGTCGGTGAGCAGCAGCGCCTCTTCCGGCGCGGTCGCGGCGATGGACACGGCGCCGTGCGGACGGCGCGGGTCGTCGGCGGAGGCGAGCGCGGGACCTTCCCCCGCGACCGCGGCGCACGCCGTGTCCTCGCCCGGCGCGCGGAGCGCGACCATGCCGCGGTCCGCGGCGCGCAACAATCGCGCGATCGTCGGCGGCGAGATGAGCGGCGCCGCGCCGTCCACGAGCATCGTGAGTCCGGGCGGGGTGACCGCCGCGCGCATCGCGATCAGCTCCTCGCCCGCGTTCACGGGCTCGAGACGCAGCGGCACCGGGAAGGATCGGGCACGAGCAATGGCGACGCCGCGCGGTGCAGCACGCGAACGGATGCCGGTAGTTCCTCCATCTCCGCGAGCGCGAGCAGCGCATGCCAGAGCACCGGCCGCCCGGCGAGCGGGTGCAGGTACAGGCTCACGCTCGACTTGAACGTGTCGCCGTCGTCGAGCGCGGCGACCACGGCGTTCCAGGTCACGACGCGCCGAGGATGATGTTGTCGATGAGACGCGTGGGGCCCACGCGCGCCGCGACCATCACGATCGTTCCCGGATCGGCGACGGCCACGGGCTCGAGGCGTTCGCCATCCACGAGCGCCAGATAGTCGACGCTCACGCCCGGCTCCTCGGCGAGCACATCGTAGCCGAGCGTCTCGAGCGCCGCGGCGTCGCGCTCGCCCGACTCGGCGGCGTCGGCGATCGCGCGCAGCGCGCGCGAGAGGACGAGCGCGCGGCGGCGGTCGTCGCCCGACAGATATCCGTTGCGGCTCGACATCGCGAGGCCGTCATCTTCCCGCACCGTGGCGGCGACTTCGATCGCGACCGGGAAATCGAGGTCGCGCACCATCGCGCGCACGAGCGTCGCCTGCTGGATGTCCTTCTGGCCGAACACCGCCACCTGCGGCTGCACGAGATTGAAGAGCTTCGCGACCACCGTCAGCATCCCGCCGAAATGTCCGGGGCGCACCGCCCCCTCCCACCGGTCGGCGAGCGCATGCGGCGTGACGGAGACCACGCGATCGCCCGGGTACATGTCCTCGGCGCGCGGCGCGAACACGAGGTCGACGCCATGCGCGCCCGCTTTGCGCACATCGCCCTCGAGATCGCGCGGATACCGGGCGAAGTCCTCATGCGGACCGAACTGCAGCGGGTTCACGAAGATCGACATCACGACGAACGCGCTCTGCTGGCGCGCTACGTCCACCAGTCGCAGATGTCCCTCGTGGAGGAATCCCATCGTGGGCACGAGACCTACCGCCACACCGCGGCCGCGCGGCTCGGCGAGCGCCTCCGCCAATTCCGCGACGCGCGTGACCACTCTCGTCGCAGGCGGCGCGCCGGTGCCGGCGCTAGAAACTGTGATCGGCATCGGGATAACGTCCGCGGCGCACGTCGCTGCCGAACGCGCGGATCGCATCGCGCACATCGTCCGCGAGATGCGCGTACCGCTTCAGGAACTTCGGACTGAACCGGTCGTTGAGGCCGAGGAGATCGGTGATCACCAGCACCTGACCGTCGCACGCGGGGCCGGCGCCAATGCCGATCGTCGGGATCGCGACCGCGTCGGTGATCGCGGACGCGACCTCGCGCGGCAGTAGTTCGAGCACGATCGAGAAGGCGCCCGCATCCTCGAGCCGGCGCGCTTCCTCCACCAAGCGCGCCGTCGCGTCCTTCTCGCGCCCTTGCACGCGGAATCCGCCCAGCGCGTGCACCGATTGCGGCGTGAAGCCGAGATGGCCCATCACGGGCACGCCGGCGGCGGTCACGGCGCGCACCGCGCGCGCGACGACATCGCCCGCGCCCTCGAGCTTCACCGCCTGCGCCTCCGTCTCCTGCATCACGCGCCCGCAATTCCGCAGCGCGTCCTCGGGCGTCACTTGGTACGTGAGGAACGGCATGTCCACGATCGAGCAGCGCGCGCTTCACACCGCGCCGCACCGCGCGCGCGTGGTAGATCATCTGATCGAGCGTGACCGGCAGCGTCGAGTCGAGTCCCGCGACGACGTTCCCCACCGAGTCGCCGACGAGCACGGCATCCACGCCCGCCTCGTCCACCAGCCGGCCGAACAATGCGTCGTAGGCGGTCACGAGCACGAGCTTCTCGCCGCTCTGCTTGCGGAGCACGAAGTCGCGCACCGTCACGGCGCGCGGCGAGGCTTCGCGCGGCGCTGCGGCCCGCTTCGCGGGCTTTCGTTTCATGGTGTCGCTCCGAGCTCCGCCAGCTCGCGCTGCCAGAAGGGGCGATTGGGCAATTCCGGATGCGGCACGACGAGGCCGGGCTCGTTCACCGTTCGCGCGTCGAAGCGCACGATGTCGAGATCGAGCGTGCGCGCGCCCCAACGCTCCGTGCGCACGCGCCCCGCGGCCCGTTCGATCGTGAGCAGCGCATCCAGCAGCGCGCGCGGCGAGAGCGTCGTCTCCACGGCTACCATCTGGTTGAGGAAGGGGCCCTGGGGCACCGGGCCAAGCGGCTCGGTCTCCTCCACGGAAGATGCGCTGATGACACGGCTATGCGGTAGCGCCTCGAGTGCGGCGCGCGCCGCAGCGAGATGGGCCGCCCGGTCTCCGAGGTTCGACCCGAGCGCGATATAGGCGATGTCAGGCATCCGTTGACAGCGGCGGAACGTACCGGCATCGTGCGCGCGTGTCAAACCCGGAGCGCGCGTGGACAGTCTGACGGCGCAGTACCTGGCGCGCGCGCTCGACGCACGGTGGCGAGCCCATCGCGTGATCGCGATCGCGTTCGACCGCGACGCGCGCGCAGTCGTGGTCGCGGTGGACGGCTCGGCGCCCGTGCGCTTCGCGGTCGCGCCCACGGCCGCCGCGGCAGTGGAGGATACCACGCCGATCACCGCGGGCGCGCTCGCGGGATGGAGCCTCGCGTCGGTGTCGGCGCCGGAGGACGACCGCCGCCTCGCGATCTCACTCGTTCGCGCGGGTCGCTTTCGCGGTTCACCCGAACGGCGCGCCACGCTCGAGATCAGCTTCGTGCCCGCCGCGCGGGGCGCCCGCCTGCGCGGCGACGGCGGCGAAACGCGGATCGGCGCGCGTCTTCCGCCCGCCGGAGAACCGCGTCCGGTACTCACTGACGCGTCGCTGGAACGCGCGTTGCGCGACGACGACCGCGCCGCGTTGCTCGGCGGCCGATGGATGAGCGCGCCGGTTATCGAATGGCTGCGCGCCGAGCCCGCTCGCGCCGCCGAGCGCTACGCGGCGATCTGTGCGCTGCCCGAGCAAGCGCCGCCGTGCGTCGGCCCACTCTTCGGGAGCCAAGTGGCGGCGCCGGACGCCGACCCGCCGCTCGACGGACGCCGCGCACGTGCGATCGCCCGCATGGAGCGCGAACTCGTGCATGCGGCTGGCGCGCCGCGCGTCCGCGCGGCCGCGCGCGCGCTCCAGGCACTCGGCGACGCGCCAGCGCCCCGGCACGTCGAGCTGCCGGACGGCGACTTCAATGTCGCGCCGCGTGCCGGCGAGCGCGCGTCGCACGCCGCCGAGCGGCTCCACGACGAGGCGGGGTCGATGGAGCGTGCGCTCGAGGGTCTGCCAGCTCGCATCGCGGCGACGCGCGCCGCACCGTCACCCTCAGTTCCCGCGACGCCGCCCGCGAAGGCGCAGCGCGGTGCGCCGCGCGTCGCGCGTCCCTTTCGCGAGTACCGCTCCACGGGCGGCCTCGACATTTGGGTCGGGCGCGGCGCCGCATCGAACGACGCGCTCACCTTCCACGCGTCGAGCCCCGACGATGTCTGGATGCACGCGCGCGACGTGGCCGGAGCGCACGTCGTGCTCCGCTGGACGCGCGACGATCCGCCCCCCGCGCGCGATCTCGCCGAGGCCGCCGCGATCGCCGCGTGGCACAGCAAGTCGCGCGGGAACACGGTGACGCCCGTGGACTGGACGCGGCGCAAGCATGTGCGCAAGCCGCGCGGCGGAGCGCCGGGGCTCGTCATGGTGGATCACGTGAAGACCGTGAACGCGCGGCCGAGCGCCGCCCTCGAGCGCGCGCTCCGCCGCTCGGAGTAGCGGCTAGGCGGCGTCGAGCGCCGCGCGCATCGACGCGACGAGCCGCACGGCCGCGTCGGCGCTCTCACCGGCGGCTTGCACGAGCGCGCTGCCGACCACGACACCGTCGGCGAGCTTCCCGACCGCCGCCGCCTGCGCCGGCGTGGAGATGCCGAAGCCCGCGCAGATGGGCAGCTTGGTCTCGCCGCGGAGCCGCGCGATCGTATTGGGCAAGTCGGCCGCGATCCCTTCCTGCACGCCCGTCACGCCAAGCCGGCTGATGAGATACACGAACCCGCCGCCGTGTCGCGCGATGTCGCGCATGCGCGACGCCGGCGTCGTGGGCGCGACGAGCCGGATGAACGCCAGCGGACCCGCGGCGATCTTCGCTTCGAGCGCCGGATCGGCGCCGAGCGGCAGGTCCGTGACGAGCACGCCGTGTGCGCCAGCGCGTCGCTGCGCGGGCGAGCGCGCCATCCCCCGCCGCGAGCAGTGGATTCAGATACGTGAAGAGCACGACGGGCACGGCCAGTTTCGCCTCCGAGATCAGCGCGAGCGTGCCTTCGAACGTCATGCCCGCCTCGAGCGCCCGCTGCGAACTCGCCTGGATGATCGGCCCGTCCGCCATCGGATCGGAGAACGGCACACCGACCTCGATCACGTCGGCGCCCGCGGCCTCCAGTCGCTGGAGCAGCGCGAGCGAGCCGGCGTGATCGGGGAATCCGGCGGTGACATAGACCACGAGCGCGCGGCGGCCGGCCGTTCGCAGCGCGGCGAAGCGCGCGGCGAACGGGTCAGACGAAGTAGTCACTGACCTTGATGCCGTACCGGTCGGGGTCCGCGACCTTGATGATGGTGCGCGCGAAATGCCCGGTGTTCGCGTCGAGTGCGTTCAGATCCACGACGTGGCCCGGGAAGAGCAAGTTACCGCGCTCGTCGTTGATGATCCGCACCAGCGGCCGCGAGATCGCTTCGGCGGTCGGGTTCACCGCGTGCACGAGCGCGAGTTCGAACGTATCGAGCACGACCAGCGTGCCCACGGGGTAGTGGCCCACGAGGCTCATGAAGGCCTTCACCAGCACCTGGTCCATGCCGCGGCGCGGGTTCATGCGCATCTCCTGCAGCACGTCGGCCGGCGTGAGCGGCGTCGTCTGGTACACGCGCCGCGACGTGGCCGCGTCGAACGAATCGGCCACCGCCACCACCTTGCTGTACATGCTCATCTGGCGGTCGCGGATGTGCTTCGGATATCCGGTGAGATCGGTCTTCTTGTGATGCTCGAAGGCGACGATCATCGCGCGGTATGGCACGTCGTTCTGTCCGCGCATCTGGAACAGCTGCAGCACCCCGAGCCAAGGGTGATGGCAGATCATCCGCCATTCATCCTCGCTCAGCGCGCCCGGCTTGTTGAGCACGTCGAGCGGGATGCGCGATTTCCCGATGTCGTGCATGAGCGCGCCGACGCCCAGGTCGTAGAGCTGGAGGCGCGAGAGCCCGAGCTTCCGGCCGAGCGCCACCGAGAAGATGCACACGTTCACGCTGTGGGTGAACGTGTACTCGTCGTAATCGCGCAGCGTGGTGAGTCCGATCAGCGACGTTTCCTCGTTCAGGATCTGGTCGACGATCCCCTGCACCACGCGTTTGATCTTCTTGATGTTCGGACTCTTCCCCATGCGCACGGAGTTGATGACCTCCTTGGTCACCGACACCGACTGGGAGTACGTGCGCTTGGCCGCTTCCTTCGACTTCTGCCGTATCGCCTCGTCGACCTCCGACGGCGGTCCGATGTCGATCGACATCACACGCGCGCCGGCGAGTTTCTCCGCGAGTCCGTAGAGACGCCCGTCCATGTCGCCGACGTTCGCGGACTGGATGAGATTGAGGAACACCACCCAGTCGCGCGCCGAGCAATCTTCGCGCACGCGGCAGAGACCGACGCCGGCCTCGCGGAACACCGTGAGGATGCGGCTGAAGCTCGCGTAGTTGTCGAGATCGAGCCGGAGCCGCGTGGAATTCACGAACAGGAACTCGCCCGATACGCGGAACTCGAGTTCGTGCTCCCGCTTGATGAACTCCTGGCAGAGCCGCACGATCTCGTCCATGGTCTTCTGCACCACCGGATTGTCCGGCGGATACAACTTCACCGTGCGCAACGCGCCATAGATCGAGAGCAGCAGGTCGCGACCCGCCTTGCGGACGAAGCCGTCGCTCCCGCGCTCGGCGACCGGGCCGGTGGACTCCTTCGCGGCCGGGTGCGTGCCGGTCGTGGCCGTGCTCACGCGGCGCCTCCGCGGAGCGCCTTGTTGATGGCGCTCCGCACGCGCACGTCCTTGTCCTTCTCGGCCTTCCGGAGCTCCGCGAGCGCGTTCTCCGTGCCAATGCGGCCCAGCGCGAACGCCGCGCAGGCGCGGATGTCGGGGCTCGGGCGCCGCTTGAAGAAACTCTTGCCGTTGAGCAATTCGGCGAGCGGCGTGATCGCCGCCGCGCCCGCGAGCACGCCGTACGCCTCGAAGTATTCCTTCTTCTCGGTGAGATCGGCTTCCTTAAGCGTCTTGCCGGAGACGACGGCCTCGAGTCGCGGCAGCGCCGCGCGATGTCCGCGCGCCGTGATCGCCTTCACCGCGCTCACGCGGACGTCGCGGTCCGTGTCGGCGAGCGCGGTCTCGAGCAATCGCATCGCGCCGGGCGAGGCGATCTCGGCCAGCGCCTGCGCCGCGGCGAGCCGCACGTCGGGCAGGCCGGTCTGGAGCACCTTCGCCATCGGCGCCACGGCCGCCTGCGCCTTCAGTTCGCCCGCGCGCCGGATCGCTTCGAGCGCGACCGACGGGTCCTCGCTCGCGATGAGCTTCAGCATCTCACCGACGTTCGCCGACGCGAGCCGCTGCGCCGTCTTCTCCAGCGCCGAGCGCAGGCGCGCGTTCTGCGCCTGCTTGAGCCACGCGAGCACCGTGGCGAGCGTGCCCTGCTTGAGCTCGCCGAAGAGCGAGTCGAGCTCCTCCTGCGGCGGGATGACCTCGGAGTCATCGAGCGCCTGCAGCAATTGCGGCAACACCGTGCCGTCACTCAGCCGTTCGGGCAGCCGGCGCAGGCGGTCGGACATGTCTGGCGCGAGAGCCGGCGCGCGCTGCACCGCCACCGCCGCTTCGCGCAGAAGGAAACCGACGCCGCCGTATGACCCCGACGCGAGCAGATGCAGCAGGAACGTCTCGAGGATGCCGAGCACCTCTTCGCGCACCTTGCCCTCTGGCTGCGTCTCGAAGATGTCGAGCAGGATCGAGATCACGTCCTTGTGCAGATCGAGGTGCGACTCGTCGGCGAGCGCGGTGCGCAGATACTCGATCTCCGCTTCGTCCAGGAAGTACAGCGTCGCGTCGAGGTCCTCCATGCTCACGAGCCCGGCCTTCTTGCGTGCCTCGGGCTCCTGCGGCGCCTCCTCGATCTCGCGCTTCACTTCCACGAGCGGCAGCTGACGCTCCTCGGCCGCCTTGTCGCTCGGCTCGATCGCGGCGACCGCGTCGAAGGAGAGGTCGACGAAGCGATAGCGCATGTGCACGAATTCCTGCTCCCAGAGCAGCGTGAGCAGGTCGTCCTCCTCGGGCGCCGCGTTCTTCACGCGGCGCATGATCTCCAGCATCGCGACGATCTCCTCCTGCTCCACCCCCTGCGTGAGCGTGAGTTCGCGGATGCCGTCCTTGTAGAACAGCCATGCCACGCTCTCGGCGCGGCCGGGATCGTGGTACACCGAGCGCCCCTCCCACTTCACGTCCGACTCGGTGATCGTGAGCACGATCTCGGGCGTGTGCCGCCACACCGGCGCGAATGCGGCGCGCAGTGTGTCGATCGACTTCTGGTAGATCGGATTGTTCGGGAGGTACAAGCCGAGCGTCTTCACCGACCGGCTCAGGTGCTTCAACAGCTCCTCGACGAGCGGCGGCGGGAACGACGGCGCGGGCAGCGCGTCATCGGCCGCGGTGCACCGCCGGGATCGAGGTGGAGGTCGGCACGACTAGCTGTGCGCCTGCAGGCGGGCGTTCACTTCGGCGACGTCCTTGTCGCCGCGCCCGCTCACGCAGAGGAGGACCGGCGCGTCCGACGGCCACCGCCCCTTCTGCGCGGCCATCCACGCGACGGCGTGCGCGGTCTCGAGCGCCGGGATGATCCCCTCGAGCTGGCTCAGCATGACGAAGCCGCGCGAGCGCCTCTTCGTCGCCCACCGAGACGTACGTCGCGCGGCCGGAGTCCTTCAGGTGGGAGTGCTCGGGGCCGACGCCGGGATAGTCGAGACCCGCGGAGATCGAGTGCGCGGGATGCACCTGGCCCGCGTCATCCTGCAGCAGGTAGCTCAGCGCGCCGTGCAGCACGCCGGGGCGCCCGCGCGTGAGCGAGGCGGAATGGCGTCCGCTGTCGAGGCCTTCGCCCGCGGCCTCGACGCCCACCAGCTCCACGTCGCGGTCGTTCACGAACGCATGGAAGATGCCCATCGCGTTCGACCCGCCGCCTACGCACGCGACCACCGTCGCTGGAAGCCGACCCGCCTGTTCGATCATCTGCGCGCGCGCCTCCCGACCGATCACCGACTGGAAATCCCGCACCATGCGCGGGTAGGGCGCCGGTCCCACCACGGAACCGATGATGTAGTGACTGTCCGTCACGTTGGTGACCCAGTCGCGGATCGCCTCGCTCGTCGCGTCCTTCAGCGTGCGCGTGCCCGACGTCACCGGCATCACCGTCGCCCCCATCAGCTTCATTCGGAAGACATTCAGCGCCTGGCGCCGCATGTCCTCCTCGCCCATGTACACGACGCACTGCAACCCGAACCGGGCGCAGATCGTGGCCGTCGCCACGCCATGCTGTCCCGCGCCCGTCTCGGCGATGATGCGCCGTTTCCCCATGCGCCGCGCGAGCAGCGCCTGACCCACCGTGTTGTTGATCTTGTGCGCGCCGGTGTGGTTCAGGTCCTCCCGCTTCAGGAAGACCCGCGCCCCCACGGCCTCGGAGAAACGCGGCGCGTCGGTCAGCGGAGAAGGACGACCGACGTAGCCCTTGAGCAATCCATCCAGCTCCCGCTGGAAGGCCGGATCGCGCTGCGCTTCGGCATACGCGGCCTCGAGCGCGTCGAGCGCGGGCACGAGCGTCTCGGGCACATAGCGGCCGCCATAGGGGCCGAAGCGGTCAGGCGCGCTCACGTCCGTCATTCACTGCCCTCGCGTGCCGCGCACCGCGTCGGCGAAGACGCGCATGCGCTCGTGGTCCTTGATCCCCGGACTCGATTCTACCCCGGAGGAGACGTCGACGATATCCGGCGCGAGCGCCGCGATCGCGTGCGCCGACGTTCTCGGGCGTGAGTCCGCCGGCGACGACGAGGCGCGACCGCGCTCGGGCGCGCGCCGTCGGCCGCCGGTCCCAATCGAACGAGCGCGCCCGGTGCCGCCGAGCCGTCCCGGCACGAGCGTGTCGTACAGCAGCGCGTCGGCCTCACCGTCGAGTTCGTCCACGCGGTCGGCGCGGCGCGGCGCCGCTGATCCGCAGCACGGCCCACACGCGCGCACCGGTCGCTTCGCGCACGCGCCTGCACCTCGCGCGCGCGTGGGATCGCCGTGCAGCTGCACGATATCCAGCCGCGCCGTGCGCGACGACGCTCGCGATCGCCGGCAATGTCCGCGTCGCGGAAGACGCCGACGCGCTGCGACGGTCGCGCGCCGGCGCCATCGAGCACCAGCGGCGGCGGCCGCCGGATCCATGTTGCGCGGGCCGCCCGCGAAGATCACGCCCACGTACTGCGCCCCGCACATCGCCGCGGCGCGCGCGTCGGCCGCGCGCGTGAGGCCGCAGAACTTCAGCTCAGCGCGCATGCTCGCCGCCGCGATCCGCTCCGCGCGCCACGCCGGTGAGCGCGCGCACCGCCGGCGGCGGGATCGGCGGACGCCGAGAGCGCCGAGCCGACGAGCACCGCATCCGCGCCGCTCGCGGCGGCGCGCTCGACGTCCGCGCGGTCGCGCACGCCGCTCTCGCTCACCGCCACGCGGTCGCGCGGCACCAGCGGGAGCAGCCGCGCCGCGACGGCGGGATCCACCGCGAGCGTCTCGAGGTCGCGCTGGTTCACGCCGATCGCCGGCGCGCGCGTGGCTAGCGCGCGCGCCAGTTCGTGCTCGGTGCGCACCTCCACGAGCGGCTCGAGGCCGAGCGCGATCGCCTCAGCGGCGAGGTCATCGAGCAGCGCCGGGTCGAGCGCACGGGCGATGAGCAGCACCGCGGAGGCGCCCGCGGCGCGGGCCTCCCAGAGTTGCGTTCGGTCCACCACGAAGTCCTTCCGAAGGAGAGGAACGGACACCGCGGCGCGGGCTTCGGCGAGGTCGGCGAGCGATCCGCCGAAGTGCTCGGCTCGGTGAGGACGGAGATCGCCGCGGCGCCCCCGGCCGCGTAGGCCATGGCCTGCGCGCTCGCCGAGAGCGCCGTATTGATCTCCCCCTTGGAGGGCGAGCGGCGCTTCACTTCGGCAATGACGGCGACCGTATGCGCCGGCGCGAAGTGCCGCGGCGAAGGCGGGGACCGGCAGCGTGCGCGCGCCTCCGCGGCCGCGCGTTCGAGCTCGGCTCGCCGGGCGCGCCGAGAGTGCCCGGACCCGGTCTCGGGATTCGGCGAGGATCTTGCCCAGCGTGCCGCCAGGCGGGGTCCAGGTTGACGTCGACGCTTGCACTTCGGGAATTATTCGGTTATTGTCCAGTTCGGCGTTACTTCGGGCACCACTCATTCGTTAAGCTATCACCTCTACGGGACTTGACGCATGGCGCTCACCAAACGGCAGCGGGAGATCCTCGACTACCTCGCGGCATACTCGGAGCAGAACGGCTACGCTCCGAGCTTCGAGGAGATCGCGCGTCAGTTCAACTATAACTCGCTGGCCACGGTTCACGAGCATCTCAGCAACCTCGAGCGCAAGGGTTACATCAAGCGCTCGTACAACGAGAGCCGCGCGATCGAGATCCTGCCTTCGGACGTCTTCCCGAAGGCCGTCGAGCTGCCGCTGCTGGGTTCGGTCGCGGCCGGCACGCCGATCGAAGCGATCTCCAGTGGCGAAACGCTGTGCGTGCCGGAAACGTTCATCGGCCGCGCGGGCAATCACTACGTGCTGCGCGTGCGCGGGAACTCGATGATCGACGAGCAGATCCGCGACGGCGACTTCGTCGTGATCAACGAGCGCCGGACCGCCGACAACGGCGAGACGGTCATCGCGCTGATCGACAACAGCGCCGCCACGGTCAAGAAGTTCTACCGCGAGCGCGACGGGCGGATCCGTCTGCAGCCCGCCAACGACACGATGAGCCCGATCTACGTGCACGAGAATGACGTCACGATCCAGGGTGTCGTCGTGGGTGTTTTGAGGCGCTGCTAACGCCAACTGCAGAGGCGCGTTTAGCAGCTGAGCGTATGGATACGCCAACTGCAGGGGCGCGTGTGGCAGTTGAGCGTGTAGATACCCCTGCTAGCGCTTCGCGCTAGCGCTCTTTAAGCGCTCCAGCGCCGCGGCGCCCGCCCCTGAATCGATCGCGCCGGCGGCGAGCTTCGCCGCCTCGAGGATGTCGGGCGCCAGGCCGGCCACGTAGATCGCAGCCGCCGCGTTCAGGATCACGGCGCTCCGCGCGACGCCCCGTTCCTTCCCCGACAGCACGGCTTCAATGATGCGCGCGTTGTCGGAGGGCATGCCGCCCGCGAGACCCTCCGCGCTGCCCGCCGCCAGGCCGAATTTCGCGGGATCGATCGTCCACGGCCGCACCTGACCGTCGCGCACCTCCAGCACGTGCGTGATCCCCAGCGGCGAGACTTCGTCCATCCCCGGCTCGCCGTGCACCACGAGCGCGTGCACGCTGCCCAACGCGGCGAGAGCCTCGGCCAACAGCGAGAGCCGGCCGGCGTCGGCGACACCCACGACTTGCCGCCCCGCCCCCGCGGGATTCGCGAGCGGACCGAGCACGTTCATCACCGTCGGCACGCCGAGTTCGCGGCGCACCGGGCCCACGTGGCGCATCGCGGGGTGCATCAGCGGCGCGAACATGAACACGATGCCCGCCTCGTCCAGCACCCGGCGCATTTCGTCAACGCTCAGTTCAATGCGCACGCCGAGCGCTTCGAGTACGTCGGCGCCTCCGCTCCGGGTCGTGAAGGAGCGATTGCCGTGCTTGGCGACGCGCGCGCCGGCGCCCGCCGCCACGAGCGCCGCGGCCGTGGAGATGTTGAACGTCGCCACTTTGCCGCCGCCCGTGCCCGCCGTGTCCACGCAGATCCTCGGGGCTCGACGCCGGCAGGCGTGACCATGGCGTCGCGCAGCGCCATCGCGCCGCCCGTGATCTCGGCGGCCGTCTCCCCCTTCACCCGCAGCGCCATGAGGAGCGCCGCGACCTGCGCGGACGTGCCCTCCCCGCGCATCACCGCGCTGAACGCGCCCGCCGTTTCCTCTGAGGACAGCGACTCGCCCGCCGCCAGCCGGCGGAGCGCGCCGCGCAACGCCTCAGCGGACACCGATGCTCTCGAGGAGGCGCTCCGGGAGCGCGGCGCGCGACGCGACGAGCGAGATCACGAGCGCGAGCAGCCGCACGCGCTCGACGTCTTCGTCCACGAACACGCCGCGCTGCACGCGATTCGTGAGGTTGAGCACGCCGACCAGCTCGCCGTGGTAGACGAGCGGGAAGGAGATGAACGAGCCGGTGGTGAGATATTCGTCGCCGAGCAGCGGGTGGCCGCCCGCCTGCTCGACATCCGTGACCAGCAGCGGCTCGCGGCTCTTCGCCACCTTGCCGGCCACACCCACCCCGATCGCGATCCGCTTCCCATCGGCGATCTCGGGCGCGAGCCCCTTCGACGCGGCGATGAAGAGTTCCTGCGTGCCCGGCGCGCGCAGCATGAGTGAACAGCGCTGCGCCTGCATGTCGTCGCCCACGAGGGCGAGCAGGCCATCCACGAGCTGGCGCGGATCTTCGGTCACCGCGTCGAGCCCGAGCACGCGCTCGATCAGATAGAGCGTGCGCGTCTTCTCCCGCAGCGATTCGCCGCGGCGATGCAACTCGATGTGCGCCTGCTCCAGCTGGCCCACCGCGGCGGCGACCTGCTGCTCCACCGCGTCGGCGCGACGCGTCGCGCGCCGCGCTTCCTCCTTGCTGCTCGCGCTCTCCTTCTCGAGCGCGACCAGCCGCTCCGGCGAGAGTGTCGCGGCGCCGCCGGTCGGGGTGTTCCGCGCCTGCGCGAGCGCTTGCTCCGAGCGCGGCGAGATGCTTCACGTACTCGCCGTGCACGCGTTGCGTGACGTCCTCGAGCGTGCGCACCGCCTCGTTGCGCGCCTCCTGTTCGGCGAACCGCGCGTACGCGAGGTCGAACAGACGCGACGTTCGGCGCGAAGCGCTCCACCACGCGCGTGCCGAAGAAGCGCCGCGGCTCGAACAGCGCGACCACCGCCGACAGATGCCCGTCGGTCTGCACGCCGTGCAGCGCGAGCAGCCCCTCCTCGTTCAGCGACGACGCGAGCCCGAGCAATCGCGCGTACTCGTCGGACTGGTCGCCGAGATCCGCGAACTGGCCGCCGCTCGAGACCTGCGTGCGGATGCGCGTGGGCAGATGATCGAGCGTCGTGTCGGCGCGCACGCGCCGCACCGTCGAGCCGTCGGGCGTGAGCCGCTCGCGCAGGATCTGGCGGCGCGCGTCGAACGTGAACAGCGCCACGACCGCCGTGCGGTCCACATCGGCGAGCGCTTCACCCAATGCGACGAGCGCGGCGTCGAGATCCGAGGCCGCACCGAGCGCGTGCGCGAGCGAAGCGAGGGTACGTGGGGGCATTTGGTCTCGTGAGCGCCGCCGCAGTGGCGCGCGCGGGAGAGCGAATGTAGGGACGTAGGTTGCGCCGTGTCAATCGGTTCGGCGCTCGTGCGTCGCTTGCTTGGCCCCTTCACGGCCGGTAACTTTCGTGCATGCCGGAGCGCACCGTCCAGCTCGTGTTGCAGTACGACGGCGCAGGATTCGCGGGCTGGCAGCGCCAGCCCGATCAGCGCACGGTGCAATCGGCGCTCGAAGACGCCCTCGCGAGATTGTGCGATGCGCCGGTCGCGGCGCTCGGCGCGGGCCGCACCGACGCCGGCGTGCACGCTCGAGGGCAAGCGGCCGGCGTGCGCGTCCCGGCGAAATGGACGCCCGCCGAACTCCGCCGCGCGCTCAACGCCGTGCTCCCCGACGATCTGTGGGTCGCGGCGGCGCACGAGATGAGACCGGAATTCCACGCGCGATTCAGCGCGACGGCGCGGCGGTACGGCTATCTGATCGGGCTCGATGAGGAGGCGCAGTCCCCCTTTCGCCGGCGATGGGAATGGGCGCCCGCGCGCGCGCTGGACCGCGCCGTGCTCGAGGCCGAGGCGCGCGCACTCTGCGGCGAGCACGTCTTCCTCGCGTTCGCGGTGGCCGGCACCGCGCCGCCGACGGATTCGCACAAATGCACGGTGACGCACGCGGCGTGGACCGATCGTCCGGGCGGACTGCAATTCACCATCGAGGCGAACCGATTCCTGCATCACATGGTGCGCTTCCTCGTGGGCACCATGGTGGACGCCGCGAGCGGGCGGCGCGCGCCGGGCAGCATCGCGGCGCTGCTCGCGGCCACCCACAACCAGGAGACATCGCCGCCGGCGCCGGCGCACGGATTGTTCCTGGACTCTGTGCGGTACCCGAGCGATCTTTATCTCGTGCCCGCATGACGATCACTCACCTGACCGCCCTGCTCGCCGGTGCGCTCGCCGCCACACTCCCCGCGGCCGCTGGCGCACAGCATGAGGTGGATGCGCAGCGTCATACCGCGA
Source organism: uncultured Gemmatimonadaceae bacterium (assembly GCA_963732065.1). Taxonomy (GTDB): domain Bacteria; phylum Gemmatimonadota; class Gemmatimonadetes; order Gemmatimonadales; family Gemmatimonadaceae; genus DATKOH01. The sequence continues at coordinate 791,341 of CAVSYH010000020.1, forward strand.
TCACCGAAGCGGTCGCGCGCGTCGCGCCGGCCGTCGTCACGGTGCAGACGGAGATCCTCGACAAGTCCACGAATCCGTTCGACATCTTCGCCGGCCGCGGCGAGCGCGTCGTGCCGGGGATCGGCAGCGGGATCATCGTGCGCAAGGACGGCGTGATCGTCACGAACGCGCACGTCGTGCAGGACGCGCAATCGATCGCCGTCGCGCTGCGCGACGGCACGACCTATCCCGCGCAGCTCGTGGGCAAGGACGAGATCAACGATCTCGCCGTGCTGCGGATCGACGCGACGGACCTGCCCGTGGCGCCGCTGGGGAACTCCGACGATCTGATCATCGGCGAGTGGGCGATCGCGATCGGCAATCCGTACGGCTTCATGCTCGGCAACTCCGAGCCGAGCGTGACCGCCGGCGTGATCAGCGGCACGGGGCGCAATCTCATCGCGCGCAGCGAGGGCGCGGCGATCTACGTCGACATGATCCAGACCGACGCCGCGATCAATCCCGGCAATTCCGGCGGTCCGCTGGTGAATGCGCTCGGCGAGGTCATCGGCGTGAACAGCTCGATCTTCACGCCGAGCGGCGGCTCGATCGGCCTCGGCTTCGCGATCCCGATCAATCGCGTGAAGCGCGTGACCGAGGATCTGCTCGCGCACGGCGTGGTGCGGCGGCCGTGGGTGGGCCTCAAGCTCGAGATCCCGCGCGGCGACCGCCAGTTCGCTGCGCGGTGGACCGCGCGCCGCCATGGTGGTGAGCTCGGTGGTGCCCGGATCGCCCGCCGACAAGGCCGGCATCCAGAAGGGCGACATCCTCGAGAAATCGCGCAGCCGCGCGATCCACACCGCCTTCGACTGGGAGGCCGAGCTGCTCGATCTGCGCGTGGGCGAGCCGCTCGTGCTCACGGTGAAGCGCGGCGACAAGCACTTGGCGCTGAACGTGGTGGTCACCGATCTCCCCGAGGAGAACGCGCCGAAGGTGGCGGTGCTCAAGGAACTCGAACTGGTCACGCTCACGCCGCAGATCCGCGCCGAGAAAGGGTTGCGGAGTCCCGAAGGGCGCGCTGATCTACAAGCTCAGTCCGCGCGTGTCCGACGAGATCGGACTCGAGAAGGGCGACGTGATCGTGCAGATCAACCGCACGCCCATCGAGAACGCGAACGACGCGCAGGCCGCCCTGCTCGCCGCGGGCTCGAACGGCGTGATCCGGATGTTCTTCGAGCGCGGCGGCCGCATCTACTCCACCGATTTCATGGTCCGATGACCGATCACGAGCGTTACGCCTCTCCGCTCTCCGAACGCTACGCCTCGCGCGCGATGATCGCGCTCTGGTCGCCGCAGCGGCGCCACGCGCTCTGGCGCCGGCTGTGGCTCGCGCTCGCCGAGGCGCAGCGCGAGCTCGGCGTCGCCGCCGTCACCGACGAAGGCCTCGCGCAGATGCGCGCGCATCTCGACGACATCGACTTCAAGGCCGCGGGCGAGTTCGAGAGGCGCTTCCGGCACGACGTGATGGCGCACGTGCATGCGTTCGGCGAGGCGGCGCCGGCGGCGCGCGCGTTCATCCATCTCGGCGCGACGAGCGCGTACGTCACCGACAACGCCGACCTGATACTGATGCGCGAGGGGCTCGTGCTCCTGCGCGCGAAGTGCGTGGCGGTGCTGCGCGCGCTCGCGAAGTTCGCCGCGCAGTGGCGCGCCGAGCCCGCGCTCGGGTACACGCACCTCCAGCCGGCGCAGCTCACCACCGTGGGCAAGCGCGCCACGCTCTGGATGCAGGATCTCGTGCTCGACCTCGCGGACCTCGATACGCGGCTCGCCGCGCTGCCGCTCCGCGGCGTGAAGGGCACGACCGGCACCCAGGCGAGCTTCCTCGAGATCTTCAACGGCGATCACGCGAAGGTGCGGCGGCTCGAGGCGCTCGTCGTCGCGAAGATTGGGCTTCGGCGCCGCGATCCCCGTCACGGGCCAGACGTACTCGCGCAAGCTCGATGCGCAGGTGCTGAGCATCGTGGCGGGCATCGCGCGCGAGCGCGTCGAAATTCAGCGGCGACGTCCGCTTGCTCCAGTCGTTCGGCGAGATGGAAGAGCCGTTCGAGTCGGAGCAGATCGGCTCCTCCGCGATGGCGTACAAGCGGAACCCGATGCGCGCCGAGCGCATCGCGTCGCTCGCGCGCTTCGTGCTCTCGCTCGAACCCAACGCGAACCAGACGCACAGCGTGCAGTACTTCGAGCGCACGCTGGACGACAGCGCGAACCGGCGCCTCGTGATCCCGGAGTCGTTCCTCGCCGCGGATGCGATGCTGATCCTGTACGAGAACATCGCGGGCGGCCTCGAGGTGCATCCCGCGCGGATCCGCGCGCGCGTGGACGCCGAGCTCCCGTTCATGGCCACCGAAGCTGCTGCTCGTGCGCGCGGTGCGCGCCGGCGGCGACCGTCAGGCGGCGCACGAGATCATTCGCAGGCCACGCGATCGCGGCCGCGCGCGCGCTGAAGGACGGCGGCGCGCGCAACGATCTGCTGGAGCGCCTCGCGGCCGACAGGCAGTTCGGCGTTCCGCTCGCCGACATGCGCGCGGTACTCGACGCGCCCGCGTTCACCGGCCGCTCGGCCGCGCAGGTGGACGAATTCCTCGCCGAAGTCGCCGCACCCATTCTCGAATCCTCGCCCGCTACCACCGCCACGGAGAGTCTGCGCGTATGACGTTGATGACTGAGAGCGACCTGCCACTCGAACGGATCGGGCGCGGCAAGGTCCGCGACGTCTACGCCGTGGACGCGGAGCGGCTGCTGCTCGTGGCGACCGACCGCGTGAGCGCGTTCGATGTGGTGATGCGCGAAGCCGTGCCGCGGAAGGGCGCGGTGCTCACGCAGATGAGCGCGTGGTGGTGCAAGCAGCTCGAGGGCGACGTGGCGCATCACATGATCGCGCGCGGATGCCGCCGCGATCGTGCGCGCCGTGCCCGCACTGAAGGGCCAGGAGCGGCAACTCGCCGGGCGCGCCATGCTCTGCCGGCGCACGAGAGGTCTTTCCCATCGAATGCGTCGTACGAGGTTATATTTCGGGCTCGGCGTGGAAGGAATACAAGGCGAGCGGCACCCTGGCCGGTGAGCGGCTGGCGGCGGGCATGAAGGAGAGCGACCGGCTCGAGCCGCCGGTGTTCAGTCCGGCGACGAAAGCGGAAGAAGGGCACGACGAGAACATCACCATCTCACGCATGGCCGAGGTGATCGGCGCGAGAGACACGGCGGAGTTGGAACGGCTCTCACGGCTCATCTACGAACGCGGGCGGGCGCTCGCGGCGACGCGGGGGATCATCATCGCGGATACGAAATTCGAGTTCGGACGCGCGCCGGACGGCCGCATCCTGCTGATCGACGAGGTGATGACGCCGGACAGCTCGCGCTTCTGGGCCGCGGACGCATACCGCCCGGGCGGGACGCAGCCGAGCTTCGACAAGCAGCCGCTGCGCGACTATCTCGATGGCGAACGCAAGGCCGGCCGGTGGAACGGCGAGGCCCCGCCGCCGCCGCTGCCCGCGGAGGTCGTGCGCGCCACCAGCGACCGCTACGTGGACGCCTATCGCCGCGTCACCGGCACCGAACTCGCGATCCCGGAGCTGTCGTGAACTTCGCGCAAGAGGGGATGCCGTACATCTTCGGCTCCGCCGCCATCGCGGCGGCGGCGCTCGTCGTCGCGCTCCTCCTGCGCTCGTGGCCGCTGTGGATCGCGTTCGTGCTCCTCTCGGTGATCGCGCTCTGGGTCTCGTATTTCTTCCGCGATCCCGAGCGCGCCGGCGAGCGGGGCGCGAAGCTCGTCGTGGCTCCCGCCGATGGGCGCGTCGTGATGATCACCACCGTGGACGAACCGGAATTCCTCGGCGGCCGCGCGACGCGCATCTCGATCTTCATGAACATCTTCAACGTGCACGTGAACCGCTATCCGATCGGCGGCGGCGTGGCGTACCTGCAAGTACATGCCCGGGAAGTTCCTCGACGCCCACGCCGAGCGCGCCAGCATCGAGAACGAGCAGAGCTCCATCGGCATCCAGGACGGCACGCGCCGCGTGCTGGTGCGCCAGATCGCCGGCCTCATCGCGCGGCGGATCATCACGTATCCGCACATGAACGACACCGTCGTACAGGGCGACCGCCTCGGGCTCATCCGCTTCGGGTCGCGCGTGGATGTGTACGTGCCGGAGAATGCCGCGCTGCGCGTGAAAGTCGGCGACCTCCCTGTAGCCGGTACCACGGTGCTGGCGGAGCTCAAGTGCGATGAACGAAGCTCCGCCGCCCCAACATGCGCCGCGCGATCGTGCTGCTGCCGAACGGCTTCACGCTCGGCAATCTCTTCTTCGGCGTGTTCGCGATCGTCTCGGCGTACCGCGGCCACTTCGACTGGTCGGGCTGGTGCATCGTGTTGAGCGGGCTCATGGACGCGCTCGATGGCCGCGTGGCGCGCATGACGCGAACCGTCAGCCGCTTCGGCGTGGAGCTCGATTCGCTCGTGGACGCGGTGAGCTTCGGCGTGGCGCCGGCGTTCATCATGTTCTTCGCGGTGCTCAACCAGGAAGGATGGGCGTGGCTCTTCTGCTTCATCTACATCGCGTGCGTCGTGATGCGCCTCGCCCGATTCAACATCGAGCAGGGCGGCCGCGCGAAGACGCACTTCCACGGGCTGCCGAGTCCCGCCGCGGGCATGACGCTCGCGACGTACTACTGGTTCAGCCAGACGCCGCTCTACACCAACACGGTGGTGGAGACGTGGCCGTGGCACACCGTGATCCCGGGGCTCATGGCGGTGCTGAGCTTCCTGATGATCAGCCACGTGCTCTATCCGGCGCTGCCGGTCATCAGCCTGCGCAGCATCAAGAGCATCATCGCGTCGCTGTTCGTGGTCGGGATCCTCGCGCTCGTGGCCATCCATCCGCGGCAGTACGCGTTCCCCGCGATGATGGTGTACGTGAGCTACGGTCTCGCGAAGACGATCCTGCTCGGCCTCGTCGAGAGCATGCCGGGCCGCGATCCGCTCAACGACATCGAGGACGACGAAGAGGGCGAGGATGTCGAAATGCGCCCCGCGTCGCTCGCGGAGCGTCCCGGCGGAAAGGGCCGCCGGCGCTTCGGCCGCGTGCGCGAAGCGATGAACCCGTTCCATACACCGCCGGAGACCGGACCATGAATCGCTTCCGCGTGTCCGTGCATATCGTGCCGCGACCGGGGATCCTCGATCCACAGGGCAAGGCCGTGGCCGATGCGCTGCACACGCTCGGCTTCGCCGGCGTCGCCGACGCGCGCGTGGGTCGTCATATCATCGTCGACGTCGACGCCGCCGACCAGCATGGCGCCGAGCAGAACGTGAAGGCGATGTGCGAGCGGCTGCTGGCGAATCCGGTCACCGAAGATTTCGAACTTGCGGGGGTGCGCGCGCTATGAGATTCGGCATCGTCACCTTCCCCGGCTCCAACTGCGACTACGATGCGCATCACGCCGTCACGGATGCGCTCGGCGCGGAGGCCGTGTACCTGTGGCACAAGGCGCACGACCTCGAGGGCGTGGACGTCGTGATCCTGCCGGGCGGATTCAGCTATGGCGACTACCTGCGCTCGGGCGCGATCGCGCGATTCAGCCCGATCATGAAGGAGGTCATGGAGCACGCGCGGCGCGGCGGTCCGGTGCTCGGCTTCTGCAACGGATTCCAGATCCTTTGCGAAGCGGGCATGCTGCCCGGTGCGCTGCTGCGCAACGCGTCGCTCAAGTTCGTTGGCGACACCGTGCGCATCCGCGTGGAGAGCACCGACACCATGTTCACCGGGCACTACGAGCGCGGCCAGGTGCTGCGCGTGCCGGTGGCGCACGGCGACGGCCGCTATACCGCCGACGATGCGACGCTCGATGCGCTCGAGAACGACGGCCGCGTCCTCTTCCGGTACGTGGACGCCGCCGGCGAAGCGACCGACGCGGCGAATCCCAATGGCTCGATGCGCGCGATCGCCGGGATCGTCAGTGCAGAAGGGAATGTGCTCGGCATGATGCCCCACCCCGAACGCGCCGTCGAGCCGCTGCTGGGCTCGGGCGATGGTCTCGCTCTCTTTCAATCCCTGCTCGATCGCGTCTCCGCCTGACCACCGAGGTGCCTATGCGTCGCCCGTTCGTACTCGCCGCTCTCTCTGCCTTCGCCGCCACGGCCGCTCTCGCCGCCGCCGCGCAGACGAAGGACAACGTGATCGACCCCGGCATGAGCAAGACCCAGGTGATCGAGCATCTGGGCCAGCCGCAGTCGCTCAAGACGTCCGACACGACGCTGTACATGTACTATCGGAACGGCTGCGAGAAGACCTGCGGCATGAACGACGTCGTCGATGCTGGTGCATGACAAGGTCGTGGACGCGATCTTCCGCGATCCGAACCGGAAGTACACGGGTGAGAGCAGCTCGCCCACGCAGATCAGCGCGGCGGAAGCGCGCAAGACGGGCGCCGCGATGGCGAAGGGTGGCACGCGCGGCGCCGAAGGCGCCTCCGGCCTCCGGCAAAGCCGAGGTGATGCCCGCGCCGAAGCCGATCCCGGCGCCGCCGCCGGCTCCCGGTGCTGCCATGCCGGCACCCGCGTCCGCTCCACCGCTCGGCGACTCCGCCGGCCCCGCGCCCATGAAGAAGGACACGATGCCGAAACCGAAGGCCGACACGACGGCGCCCAAGCCGCCGGCGGAATAGCGCATGGCGACAGTCCGTCCTCGTCCCGGCGATCCGGCGATCACGCCGGCCCTCGTGGCCGAGCACGGGCTCACGCCTGAGGAATTCCAGCGGCTCGTGGCCATGCTCGGGCGCGAGCCGACGTTCACCGAGCTCGGGATCGTGAGCGCGCTCTGGAGCGAGCACTGCTCCTACAAGCACTCGCGGCCCGTGCTCAAGACGCTGCCGACGAAGGCGCCGTGGGTGCTGCAGGGACCGGGCGAGAACGCCGGCGTCATCTCGATCGGCGACGGACTCGCGGTCGCGTTCAAGATCGAGTCGCACAATCATCCGTCGGCGGTCGAGCCGTATCAGGGCGCCGCGACGGGCGCGGGCGGCATCCTGCGCGACGTGTTCACCATGGGCGCGCGCCCCATCGCGATGCTCGACTCGCTGCGCTTCGGTTCGCTGGATTCGGCGCGCGTGCGCTATCTGTTCGCCGGCGTCGTGAAGGGCATCGGCGACTACGGGAATTGCGTCGGGATCCCCACGGTCGCGGGCGAGATCATGTTCGATCCCGCGTACGAGGGGAATCCGCTCGTCAACGCGATGTGCGTGGGGCTGCTGCACGAGAGCGATCTCATTCGCGCGAAGGCGGAAGGCGTCGGGAATCCGGTGATCGCCGTCGGCGCGCGCACGGGGCGCGACGGCATCCACGGCGCGTCGTTCGCCTCGGAGGATCTCTCGGCGTCGAGCGACGCGAAGCGCCCGCGCGTGCAGGTGGGCGATCCGTTCACCGAGAAGCTGCTGCTCGAGGCGAGCCTGGAGTTGATCAAGAGCGGACACATCGTGGCGATCCAGGACATGGGCGCCGCTGGACTCACGTCGAGCTCGGCCGAGATGGCGGCGCGCGGCGACGTGGGCGTCACGATCGACGTGACGAAGGTGCCGGTGCGCGAGACCGGCATGACGCCGTACGAGATCCTGCTCAGCGAATCGCAGGAGCGCATGCTCGTCGTGGCGAAGCGCGGCCGCGAGCAGCACGTGCGCGACATCCTCGCGAAATGGGATCTCGCGGCCGAGGTGATCGGCGAGGTGATCGCCGAGCCCGTGTACCGCGTGACCGAGGGCGACCGCGTGGTGGCGGAGTTCCCCGGCTCGCGCCTCGTCACGGATTGTCCGGTGTACACGCCCGAGGCGCGGGAGAGCGAGGCGATCAAGGCGCTGCGCGCGCGAAAGGTGCACGAGATCCCCGAGCGCGCCGAGGAGAAGGATCCGGTGTGGACGCTCGAGCGCCTGCTCTCCTCGCCCACGATCGCGAGCAAGAAGTGGGTGACGCGGCAGTACGACACGACGGTGCGCACGGCCACTGTGGTGCCGCCCGGCGGCGCCGACGCGGCGGTGATCCGCGTGCGCGGCACGACCAAGGCGCTCGCGCTCAAGACCGATTGCAACGGCCGCTACGTGCATCTCGATCCGCGCGTGGGCGGCCGGATCGCGGTGGCGGAGGCCGCGCGCAACGTCGCCTGCGCCGGCGGACGGCCGCGCGGCGATCACGAACTGCCTCAACTTCGGCAATCCGACGCGGCCCGAGATCTTCTTCCAGTTCCGCGAAGCGGTGGGCGGCATGGCCGACGCGTGCCGCGCGCTCGACACGCCGGTCACCGGCGGCAACGTCTCGTTCTACAACGAGAGTCCGAGCGGCGCCGTCTTCCCCACGCCGGTCATCGGCATGGTGGGCGTCGTGGAGAAGCTCGAGCACATCACGCGCTCGCGCGTTCAGCCACGACGGGGACGCGATCATCCTGCTTCGGCGAGCCGACGAACGAGATCGGCGCGAGCGAATATCTCTCGCGCGTGCACGGCGTGACCGCCGGCGCGCCGCCGGCGTGCGACCTCGGCGCGCGAGCGCGCCGCGATCGATGCGCTGCTCGAGGCGATCGCCGCGGGCCTCGTGCACAACGCGCACGATTGCTCGGACGGCGGGCTCGCCGTCGCGCTCGCCGAGTGCTGCGTGGGCGCCGAGGAGTCGCGCGCCGGCGCCGACATCGACCTGTCGGCGTGGAGCGCGCTGCCGCTGCGCGCGCTGCTCTTCGGCGAGGCGCAGGCGCGGATCATCGTGGGCAGCGCGGCCCCGGAGAAGGTGCTCGCGATCGCGGCCAAGCACGGCGTGCCCGCGCAGCGCATCGGCACCGTGCGCGCGTCGTCGCCGTCGCTCGCGATCACCGTGGGCACGCGGCGCATCGACGCACCGCTCGCGCGCCTCGCGCGGGCGTTCCACGACGCGATCCCGAACATCATGGGTGGCACGGCACTGCCTGCGCCCGCGACCGAGATGCACGCGCACGCGGTGGAGGTCTAGCGATGTGCGGCGTATTCGGCGTCCGCGGCGCACCCGACGCGAGCACCCTCGTGCACTTGGGCCTCTACTCGCTGCAGCACCGCGGCCAGGAGTCCGGCGGCATCGTGTCCGTGGGCGACGATGGGCGCACGCACGCGCTGCGGCGCATGGGTCTCGTGTCCGAGGGGTTCAGCCCCGACAAGCTCGCGGAGCTCCCGGGTTCGCTCGCGATCGGCCACACGCGCTACAGCACGGCGGGTTCGAGTTCGCTCGAGAACGCGCAGCCAGTGCTCGCGCGATTCCGCGACGGCTACATCGCGCTCGCGCACAACGGGAACATCGTGAACGCGGCCGAGCTGCGCCGCGAGCTGGAGGAATCCGGCTCCATCTTCTCCTCCACGATGGACTCGGAAGTGCTGGTGCACCGCATGGCGCGGTCGCGCCGCGAGAAGCCGGAGGAGCGGCTGGCCGATGCGCTCGACGGCGTGGTGGGCGCGTACTCGCTCGTGATCGCGATGGGCGACGCGCTCATCGCCGCGCGCGATCCGCGCGGCTGGCGCCCGCTCGCCATCGGCAAGCTCAACGACGAGACGGTGTTCGCCTCCGAGACCTGCGCGCTCGACATCGTCGGCGCCACGCACGTGCGCGAAGTGGAGCCGGGAGAGATCGTGGTCGTGGACGCCGCCGGGCACGCGCTCGCTGCGCTTCGCCGAGCGCATCGGCGAGAAGAAGTGCGTGTTCGAGTACGTGTACTTCGCGCGCCCCGACAGCCGCATCTTCGGCGGCGGCTCGGTGGACCGCGCGCGGCGCGCGCTCGGGCACCAGCTCGGCAAGGAATGCCCCGCCCCGGGCGCCGATCTCGTGTTCGGCGTGCCCGACTCCGCCAACGCCGCCGCGCTCGGCTACGCGGAGGAGACCGGGTTGCCGCTCGAGCTCGCGCTCATTCGCAATCACTACGTGGGCCGCACCTTCATCCAGCCGTCGCAGGCCGGCCGCGACAGCAAGGTGAAGATCAAGTACAACGCGGTGCGCGAAGTGCTCGAGGGGAAGAGCGTCGTGATGGTGGACGACTCGATCGTGCGCGGCACCACGACGCGCGGACTCGTGGCGCTCGTGCGGCAGGCCGGCGCGCGCGAGGTGCACATGCGCATCGCGTCGCCGCCCGTCACCGGCCCGTGCTATTACGGCATCGACACGCCGTCGCGCGAGGAACTCATCGCCGCGAACAATTCGCAGGCGCAGATCGCGAAGCACCTCGGCGTCGATTCGCTCGGGTACCTCTCGCTCGACGGCATGCTCAGCGCCGCGCCCGGCGGCCCCGAGGGATTCTGCCACGCGTGCTTCTCGGGCGACTACCCGACGCCGCCGCCCTCCGACACCGACAAGCTGCGCCTCGGCTGCAACTGACGCGCCGCGGATGAGCCGGCTCGTCTATTTCTTCGGCAACGGCAAGGCCGACGGCACCAAGGACATGAAACCGGTGCTCGGCGGGAAGGGCGCGAACCTCGCCGAGATGACCAACATCGGCGTGCCGGTGCCGCCGGGCTTCACGATCGCCTGCGAGTGCTGCACCGCGTATCTCGCCGCGCGGAAGGCGCCCGCGGCGCTGCGCCGCCGAGGTGGCCGAGCACCTCGAAGCGTCTCGAGACCGTGACCGGACGCGCGCTCGGCGATCGCGAAGCGTCCGCTGCTCGTGTCCGTGCGTTCGGGCGCGCCGCAGTCGATGCCCGGCATGATGGAGACGATCCTCAACCTCGGGCTGAACGACGCGACCGTGGAGGCGCTCGCCGACGGAGAGCGGGAACGCGCGCTTCGCGTACGATTCCTACCGGCGTTTCATCCAGATGTACGGCGACGTCGTGCTCGAGCGTGCCCTCGTCCGATTTCGAGCAGCTGCTGCGCGCGAAGCGGATGGCCGCCGGCGTGACCGACGATTCCGAACTCGACGCCGATGCGCTGCGCACGCTCACGCGCGAGTACAAGACGCTCGTGCGCACGCGCACCGGCACGGAATTCCCGCAGGATCCGCCCGCGCAGCTCTGGGGCGCGATCGAGGCGGTGTGGCGTTCGTGGACGCTCAAGAAGGCGGTGGACTACCGCCGCGTGAACGGCATCCCGGAGATCGCTCGGCACCGCGGTGAACGTGCAGAGCATGGTGTTCGGCAACGTGGGCGACGACTCCGGCACCGGCGTCGCCTTCACGCGCGATCCGTCCACCGGCGAGCGGCGCTTCTACGGCGAGTTCCTCGTCAACGCGCAGGGCGAGGACGTCGTGGCCGGCATCCGCACGCCGCTCCAGATCGACGAGATGGCGCAACGACTGCCCGCCGCGTACAAGGCGCTGCTCACGGTGCAGGACAAGCTCGAGCAGCACTTCCACGACATGCAGGACCTCGAGTTCACCGTGGAGCGCGGCACGCTCTACCTGCTGCAGACGCGCACCGGCAAGCGCACCGCGGCCGCGGCGGTGCGCATCGCGGACGAGATGGTGCGCGAGAAGCTGATCACGCACGAAGGAAGCGGTGCTGCGCGTGCAGCCGATGCAGCTCGACCAGCTGCTGCACCCGGTGATCGATCCGTCGGCGCGCGCCGTTCCGGTGGCCACCGGGCTTCCCGCGAGCCCCGGCGCCGCGAGCGGCCAGGCGGTGTTCGATCCCGATGTGGCCGAGCAGCGCGCGGCGAAGGGCGAGCGCGTGATCCTCGTGCGCGAGGAGACCACGCCCGAGGATTTCCACGGCATCGTCGCCGCGCGCGCCGTGCTCACCGCGCGCGGCGGCATGACGAGCCACGCCGCCGTGGTCGCGCGCGGCATGGGCAAGTGCGCGATCGTCGGCTGCAAGGAGGTGTCGGTGGACGCGTCGCGCCGCCTGTTCACCGTGGGCGACGTCACGGTGAACGAGGGCGACTGGATCACGCTCGACGGCGCGACCGGACGCGTGTTCGTCGGCGACCTGCCGACCGTGCCGAGCGATGTGGTGCGCGTCACCGCCGGCCAGCTGCGCGCCGAGGACTCGCCGGCCTATCAGAGCTTCGCGCGCCTCCTCTCATGGGCCGACGGCGCCCGCCGCCTCAGAGTGCGCGCCAACGCCGACACGCCGCACGATGCGCGCGTCGCGCGCAACTTCGGCGCCGAAGGGATCGGGCTCTGCCGCACCGAGCACATGTTCTTCGAGGGCGACCGGATCACCGCCATGCGCGAGATGATCGTCGCGCGCGACGAGCCCGGCCGCCGGCGCGCGCTCGCGAAGCTGCTCCCGATGCAGCGCGCGCGACTTCGAGGGGATCTTCGAGGCGATGGACGGCTATCCGGTCACGATCCGCCTGCTCGATCCGCCGCTGCACGAGTTCCTGCCGCACGGCGGCGAGGACGTGAAGCGGCTCGCGCGCCGGCTCGCGCTCACGCGCGTGGAGCTCAACAAGATCGTGGAGTCGCTGCGCGAGTCGAACCCGATGCTCGGGCACCGCGGCTGCCGGCTCGGCATCACGTATCCCGAGATCACCGAGATGCAGGGGCGCGCGATCTTCGAGGCGGCGGTGCGCGCCAAGCGCCGCGGCCACGACGTGCAACCCGAGATCATGGTGCCGCTCGTCGCGAACGTGAAGGAACTCCAGCACCAGCGCGCCGTGCTCGAGGAGGCCGCGCGGCAGACGCTCGGCGCGATGGGCGAGGACATCCCGTACACCATCGGCACGATGATCGAGCTGCCGCGCGCCGCGCTCACCGCCGACGAGATCGCCGACCGCCGCCGATTTCTTCTCGTTCGGCACGAACGACCTCACGCAGACCACGCTCGGGCCTGAGCCGCGACGATGCCGGACGCTTCCTGCCGGCGTACATCGAGAAGGGCATCTTCGCCGAGGATCCGTTCCAGGTGCTCGACGTCGCTGGCGTCGGCAAGCTGGTGCGCATGGCCGTGACGACTGGGCCGCCAGACGCGGCCCGGCCTCAAGGCCGGCATCTGCGGCGAGCACGGCGGCGAGCCGCGCTCGATCGCGTTCTGTCACGACAGCGGGCTGGATTACGTGAGCTGCTCGCCCTTCCGCGTGCCGATCGCGCGGCTGGCCGCCGCGCACGCCGCGCTTGCCTAGGGCATGTCCCGCAGCTTCACCGTCGCCGCGATCTTCATGAGCGTGCGATCGGCGTCGCCGTCGTAGGCCGAGAAGAGCACCGCCCCGCTCTGCGCATCCAATGGGATGTGCACGGCGATCAGTCGCTCGCGCGCGGGGCGACCCACGAGCCGCTCCCGATCGCACGCTCCACGAATAGCTGCCGGCCGTCGACCATGAGCGTGTCCGTCCTCCGCTCTTGTATGGTCAGCAGACCCTCCCGCGTGGCGCGGGTGACAAGCCACGGTAAGTAGAGTTGCTTCGCCGGCACGCGCTGCAGATACGTCGAGTGGCTGCTGTCGGCGAATTGCGGACCGTCGCCTTCCGGCGGAAGCGTCCAGTAGCTCGACGGGAGCCAGACGACGAGAGAATCCGAGACAATGTGCGCCTTCCATCCCCAGGGGATCTCGGGGCGGCAGCTCGCGAGCATCGAGATCGCCGCGAGCGGCTGCCGAGGAGCGTAGCAACGGATCAGCGCGCTCCTGGGTGACGACTCGCACCTCAGCGATCCACTCGTAGGCAACACGCTCCCAACACCGCGGTGTCAACCCTTCGCATACGCTCTCCTCACTAACGCCGCGAGCTCGGCGGCGTTCGTGGTGCCGTAATTCGCATAGCAATTGTTCATGAGCACGTGCACGTGCTCCGCCTTCTCCGCCACCGCGAGAATGCGCGGCGCCCACTCGGCGAGCTCCTGCTCGCTGTAGAGGTAGCGGAATCGCTCGACCACCGGGATCCCTTGCTGCTCCCACGCCTCCGCGCGGCGCCCGTGCATGCGGATCACCGCGAGCCGCTTGGCGGTGACGCCGACGATGGGCGGCACGCTCGACTTCAGACCCTGCGGTTCATCCACCATCACGAAGCTGAGACCGTTGTCCTCGAGCAGGCGCAACGTCGAGGCCGCCGCCGTCCCCTCGAACCAGCTCGCGTTCCTGAACTCCACGGCGCAGGGGAGACCCTCGAGCCGCTCGCCGGCCTCGGCCAGCTCCGCGCGGGCGCGATCGTTCGGGGAGAACCACCGCGGATATTGGAGCATGATCGCGCCGAGCTTGCCCGCCGCGTGCAGGGGCTCCACCGCGTCGCGGAATCGCTGCCAGACTTCCTGCGCAGCTCGGGCTCGAGGTCCTTCGCGTAGATGCGCGCCTTCTCACCGACGGCCTTCGGGCAGCGCCTTCTTGAGGTCTGCGGGCAGCCGCTTCACCTCGCTCGGCTGCCCCGTCATGAGCGCGTGGGCCTTGATGTCGAACGCGAAGCGGGCAGGCGTGCGCTCGACCCACATCTCCGAGTTCCGGCGCGATGGCAGCGCGTAGTAGCTCGAATCGACCTCCACGACCGGAAATCGCGACGAGTAGTACCGGAGCCGCGCCTCGGGGGTGCTCGCCTCCGGCGGATAGAACACGCCCTCCGCGAGGAGAGTCGGATCAGTCCAAGAGCAGGTGCCGAACACGGATCGTAGCTTCGCCGACGGTCGACGGCTCGGCCGCTGGACCGGCCTCGCCAGCCCGCTCGGCGGCGAAATCCGCGCCGGGGTCATGCGACTCATCGCTCGATCAGGGGAGCGTATCGCACGCTTCGGCAACAAACAAGCATTTGACACGATTAACATGATTCACATGATTGTGACCGGCGCAGATGGTCAATCATGTCAATCATGTTAATCCTGTCCAATTTTGTTGTTCGCTGTTCGCGCGCCTCCATGGAACACGAAGGGCCGCCCGCGAATGCGAACGGCCCTTCTGCGTTCCATGGAGGCGCGGGGAATCGAACCCCGGTCCGAGACAAGATCCGCCACAGCGTCTACGTGCGTAGCTCACCAGTTAAGGTCTCCAGCCGCTGGCCGATGAGCCGCCGACGTCTGGACAAGTCTTCTAAATTTTCGCCGGTCAGCGGAAGACGCACCGCCCGGCTATCCCGAATTTTCGATACCCATAAAGCCGCCTCAGGAGGGCTTCCCTATGGGCAGGTGCGGTAACCGAAGTTACGCAGCCAGGGCCAAGTTAGAGTTGGCAGTTGTAGCGTTTCCCGAGGGTTTTACCAGGACCCGAGAACCTGGGCACGCAACCACAGCCTCACCTACCCCGTCGAAGCCAGTCGCCCCCATTGTGGAAAAGTGAGTGAACGAAGGATATGCGAACCGAGCATCAAAGTCAACGTCGTGCGAATTAGTACGCGACTTTAACTGACGGTTGTAACTCTATGCAGGATTGTTCTTTGGAGCGGCGACAACGACACGGTCTCGGCCATCCGCCTTCGCCTTGTACAGCGCCTCGTCCGCGGCCTTGAACAGTTTCTCCTGTCCGGTCACCGACTCGGGATGGCTCGCCACGCCGAACGACGCCGTCACCTTGATCACCTGACCGTCGGGCGTGGTCACGCTCGACCCCTTGATCGCCAGGCGAAGCCGCTCCGCCACATCCTGCGCACCCTTCTGTGGCGTGTCGGGCAGCACGATGGCCATCTCCTCGCCGCCGATCCGGGCACAGAGGTCGTCGGCGCCGCGCACGCCCTTCATGAGCACCTTGGCGACATCCTTGAGTACGAGGTCGCCGCCGTCGTGCCCGTACTTGTCGTTGATCCCCTTGAACTTGTCGACATCCAGGAGGATCAATGACGTCCGCTGTCCCATGCGGTCGGGGGCCGTGAGCAGCTTGGCCATGTACTCATCGAAGGCATGCCGGTTGGAGAGCCCCGTGAGGGCGTCGCGGGTGGCCTGACCCGTGCGCAGCTCCAACTCCTTCACGCTGTTCACCGCAACGTACGCGAACTTCGCGAGCAACTGGAGCATGCTGACTTCGACATGGGAGATCTCGCCCTCCTTCTCCCCTTCGACCACGATGGCACCCACGACGTCCTCTTCCTTGGCGACCGCCACGACCGCCGCCGAGCCGGGCCGCGGCTCGGGCTCGCCCGCGATGAGCAGGGGCTGCCCCGCGCTGGAGAACACCTCGCGCAGCATCACTCCCTTGGAGGCCTCGCACGCCATGCCCGTCAGCGAATCGCGGCTGGCCGCGTCGGCGAACGGCCGCTCCTTGGAGTTCGGCGGCAGCACCGCCAGCACCACACCCTCCTTATTCGTGCTATCCCACTGCACGTACGCCACGCGGCTGCCGCCGGAGACCTCTCTCGCGGCACGGCAGATCTCGCCGGCGAGGTCCTCCATCTTCTGCGGCTTCTGGATGCGCTCTACGGCATCGAGCACGCGATCCGCCTTACCGCGATAGCGCCGCGTCTCCTTCCCGTCGTGGAGCAGCAGGAGCAGCTTGGCGAGCTGGTCGGCGTAGAGCGGCAGCAGTTGTTTCGCGCGGTCGCGCTGGAACATCTGCCGGTCCTCCGCATACACGCCGAGCGCGCCATGGAGCCGCCCTTCGGCGCCGGCCGGGATCGCGAGGAAGTAATTGAGCTCGTTGTCGTAGTTCGTCGCCTGGCTGCCGAGCGCGGCGGAGAGGACGAGCGTCTCGTTCGGCGGCTTCGTCTCGAGATGCAGCGAGAGCGGCGACTGCACGGCCACCGCGTACGGCCGCACCTGGTCGGTCTCCTCCACGTGCTCCCAGAGCGCGACCTCGTCGGCGGCGAGCGCGTCACGCATGTCGCGCAGGAAGCGGCGCACGACGTCGCGCTCGATGTCGGACGTGATGGGATCGGTCGTCTCGCCGCCGGTGGGAAGGCCGGAGGGCGCGCTCGGCCGCGGCGGAGCCGGCGGCGGGATGAGCGGTTCCACCGGGAGCCGAAGCTTCGCCAGCTCGGGATTGCTCTTGTAGTTCTTGTGCTCTCCGGTCACGGCGCGCTGCTGGCGCACCGGCGTCTCGCGCGCGCGCATCTGCTGCGAGATGCTTGGCGGGCGCTCGCCCGTCTCGGCCGCCCGCGCGGAATCGCGGCGCGCGACCATGCCCGTGGCCATCGCGACCAGCATGAGCGACACGATGTAGACGAGCAGGTGCAGCGGCATCGGGTGCGGGATCAGCGGATCCGTCATGATCAGCGCGGCGCTGAGCGCGCCGACGAGGATCCCGCCGAGGAGAGGACCTACCCGCCATGTGAAAGCGGCCGCGATAATGGCGGCCGCCGTAGCGTAGTACGAACCGACCGCGGTGGCTGCCGCGACCGCCATCGTCGCGGTGACGAGGAAGGCGATCGAGATGCGCGGAGCGGCGGGGCGTTCGAAGAGCGTGGGGTCGATTCCCACGGGACGGGGTCAGGCGTGGTTGATGCGCGATGCGGCGCAGGCCGCGCCGAATCCGTTGTCAATGTTGACGACAGTGACTCCGGAGGCGCAACTGTTCAGCATGCCCAGGAGCGCCGCGATCCCGCCGAAGCTCGCGCCGTAGCCGACGCTCGTGGGAACGGCGATCACGGGGGCGGCCACGAGCCCGCCCACGACCGACGCGAGCGCGCCCTCCATGCCCGCCACCACGATCACGACACTCGCCTGGGCGAGAGCGTCGCCCTGCGCCAGCACGCGGTGGATGCCGGCGACGCCCACGTCGGTGAGGCGCGCAACGGTGTTGCCGAGCGCGCAGGCAGTGACCGCGGCTTCTTCGGCCACGGGGATGTCGCTCGTGCCGGCCGTGATGATGAGCACCGTGCCCCGCCCCGCGGGCGGCGGCGAGTTCGGCGCGAGGAAGGCGGTGCGCGCGACATCGTTCAGCTGCGCATTCGGGAATCGCTCGGCGATCGCGGGCCGCATCGCTTCGGGCACGCGCGTCGCGAGGAAACCGTCGCCGTGGTGCGCGATGCGCGCCGCGATCTCCACGACCTGCTCCGCCGTCTTCCCTCCGCGAAGATCACTTCGGGATATCCGTTCCGGAGCGCGCGATGATGATCGATCGTCGCGAAGGGGAGCGACTCGAGATCGGGCGCGGAGAGATGCTTGAGAGCCGCTTCGGCCGGAACCGTTCCGGCCGCCACCTCGCGCAGCAGCGCGAGCACCCGCTCGCGCATCACGCGACGGCCGGCTCCGCCTCGCGCTGGTCGCGCTGAGGGATGCGCAGATAGTCGTCGAAGATCCCTTCGACCTCGGCGAGCGATGTGACCGCGTGCAGCCGCTTGCGCAGGTCGGCGGAACCGGGGAGGCCCTTCACGTACCAGCCAAGGTGCTTCCGGAATTCGATGGCGGCGCCGCGCGGGTCGGCCTCGTACTCGTCGGCCATGTGCGCGTGCTCGATGGCGACCGCGAAGCGCTCGGCGACCGGCGGCGCGTCGGGCATCGGCTCGCCGTTGAGCAGCGCGCGCGCCTGCGTGAAGATCCACGGCTGGCCGAAGGAGCCGCGCGCGATCATGACGCCGGCGCAGCCGGTCTCGCGGTGCATGCGCGCGGCATCCTGCGGCCGTGTGGATGTCGCCGTTGCCGAGCACGGGGATGTCGAGCGCCTGCACGACGGCGGCGATCTCGTCCCAGCGCGCGTTGCCGGTGTACATCTGCGCGCGCGTGCGCGGGTGCAGCGCGAGCACGCTGGCGCCGGCGTCCTGGCAGCGGAGCGCGATCTCGACGGGATTGCGCATCTCCTCGCTCCAGCCGCTGCGGATCTTCACCGTGACCGGGAGGTGCGTGCCGGCGCGCACCGCCTTGATCACGCCGGTGACGAGCCCCATGTCCTTGAGGCAGCCCGAGCCGCCGTTGCGCTTCACGACCTTCTTGACCGGGCAGCCGAAGTTGATGTCGATGAACTCGGGCGCGAAGACATCCGTGACGAGGCGCCGCGGCCTCGCCCATGGCGGCGGGGTCGGCGCCGAAGATCTGCACGCCGATGGGGCGCTCGTCGTTCCCGAAGCGGAGCTTGGAGATCGTGGCCTCGTTCTCGCGGCGGATGCCCTCGGCCGAGAGGAATTCCGTGACGACCACGTCCGCGCCCCAGCGGCGGCAGAGGCGCCGGAAGGGCGACTCCGAAACGCCGGCCATGGGCGCGAGGTAGAGGGGCACCTCGTGGGCGGTCGGGAACGGGAAACGGAGCATGGTGAAGGCTAACGACGCAGGCAAGTCGGTGCAACGCGGTACTTTGACTAACGCGGGGGGGCGCGTAGGTTAAGCCGTCCGAGCGCGCCTTGCCCCGCTGCCGAGCCCCGAGGAACCCCGACGTATGGAACTGCGCCAATTCTTCGCCGACGATGCGATCAAGCTGGATCTCGAGGGGACGACGAAGGACGAGATCCTCAAGGAGCTGATCGGACTGCTCAAGCTCGACGATAAGTCGGACGGCATGCTGTTCAAGATGCTGAAGCGGCGGGAGAATCTCGGGTCGACCGGGATCGGGCGTGGGATCGCGATTCCGCACTGCCGGTCGCTGGTGGTGAACAAGCTGCGCGTGGCATTCGGGCGGAAGGCGGCGGGAGTGGATTTCAAGGCGATCGATGAGAAGCCGGTGCAGTTCTTCTTTCTCATCGTGGCGCCGCCGCTGGAGGTGTCGAACCAATATCTGCCGGTGCTCGGCAAGATCGCGCAGTTCTCGAAGGAGGCGGACGTGCCGACGAGACTGCTGGGGCTCACGGAGCCGAAGCAGTTCATCGCGCTGCTTGAAGAGAAAGGCGTGTAACCGCTAACGGCGTGGTAGAACCGCGAACGGCGCGTTGGAACCGCAGACGGCGTGGTGGTACCGCGAACGGCGCGTTAGGGATTGGCGTATGGATACGACAACGGCGCGTGTGGCGATTGGGATCACCCATTCGCGACTCGCGCCGTTGCACGTTCCATACGCCAATCCCTAACGCGCCGTCAGCGGTGCTACCACGCCGTTCGCGGTTCCACAGCCGCCGTCAGCGGTGCCAGTCCCGCCGTTAGCGGTTCGTCACTCCCACTCGATCGTCGCCGGCGGCTTCGAACTGACGTCGTACACGACGCGATTCACTCCCTTCACTTCATTCATGATCCGGTTCGCAATCGCCCCGAGCACATCGTGCGGAAAATGATACCAATCCGCCGTCATCCCGTCCTGGCTCGTCACGGCCCGCAACGCGCAAACATTCTCGTACGTTCGGAAATCGCCCATCACGCCCACGCTCTGCACCGGGAGCAGCACCGCGAACGCCTGCCAGATCTCGTCGTACAATCCGGCCTCGCGGATCTCCTCGAGGTAGATCGCGTCCGCCTTGCGCAGCGTTTCGAGCTTCTCGCGCGTGACGTCGCCGAGGATCCGAATCGCCAGCCCCGGCCCCGGGAACGGATGCCGTCCGACCATCTCCTCCGGCAGCCCCAGCTCGCGCCCGACGTTCCGCACTTCATCCTTGAACAGCTCACGCAGCGGCTCGATGAGCTTGAACTTCATCCCCGGCTTGAGCCCGCCCACGTTGTGGTGCGTCTTGATCGTCACGCTCGGGCCGCCGCTCGGCGACGCGCTCTCGATCACGTCGGGATACAGCGTGCCCTGCACGAGGAAATCCACGCCCTTCCCGACGCCGAGCGCGGCTTCCTCGAACACATCGATGAACGTGTGGCCGATGCGGCGGCGCTTCTCCTCCGGATCGTCGACGCCGGCGAGCGCCTTCAGGAACAACTCGGACGCATCCACGGTGCGCAGATCGATGCCGAGGTGCGCCTTGAACGTCCGCTCCACCTGCTCGCGCTCGTGCAGGCGCAGCAGTCCGTGGTCGACGAAGATGCACGTGAGCTGATCGCCGATCGCGCGATGCACGAGCGCCGCGGCCACCGCTGAGTCGACGCCGCCGGACAGTCCGCAGATCACGCGCGACTTCCCGACCATCGCCTTGATCTTCGCGATCTCATCGTCGACGAACTTGCCCGGCGTCCAGCTCGGCTCCGCCTTGCAAATGTTGAACAGGAAATTCGCGATGATCTCGCGCCCGCGCGGCGTGTGCGCGACCTCGGGGTGGAACTGCACGCAATGGATCGGCTTGGTCTCGTGCCGGAACCCCGCGATCGCGACGTTCCCGCTCGACGCGGTGACTCGATAACCCTTCGGCGCCGCGTCCACGTGATCGCCGTGGCTCGTCCACGCGTGAGCTTCTCTCCCTTCGCGAATCCGGCGAACACGCCGCCCGGCGTCCTGCACGGTGATCTCGGCGCGCCCGTACTCGCGCCGCCCGGCGCCGATCACGGCGCCGCCTTCGAGATGCGCGACGAGCTGCATGCCGTAGCAGATGCCGAGCACCGGCGCGATGTCGAGCACCGC
Organism: uncultured Gemmatimonadaceae bacterium; assembly: GCA_963732065.1. Lineage (GTDB taxonomy): Bacteria > Gemmatimonadota > Gemmatimonadetes > Gemmatimonadales > Gemmatimonadaceae > DATKOH01. The sequence continues at coordinate 812,572 of CAVSYH010000020.1, forward strand.
GCGGTCGGCGCTCGGCACGTTGTCGTCGTACACCGACTCGGGCCCGCCGCTGAAGATGATCCCGGTGGGCTTCCAGTCGCGGATCCACTGCGCGCTGCGCGTCGGCGGGTGGATCTCCGAGTACACGCGCGCCTCACGCACCCGGCGCGCGATCAGCTGCGTGAACTGCGAACCGAAAGTCGAGGATGAGGATCCGGCTCGTCAACGCGGCCACTCCTTCGGCGGGCAGTGTGATGAACTCCACGTGCTGCGTATCGAGATCCAGGACCGCCGCGGTCGGCGTGCCGTGCACCCAGCCGCATGCTTCACCCGGATTGATCACGAGCGAATCGCCCTCGCTGCGCATCTGGTGCTGGTGCGTGAACCCGTGCACCACGATCCCGTGTTCGGCGATCGAGCGCTCGCTCACATCGCCGATGTCGTGCACGAGCAGAATCGCGCGCCCGCCACTTCCACGCTGTGCGGCGACTCGAACAGTTCGTGCCCATCCCGCGCGCCGCCTCCATGCGCAGTCCTTCGAGGTCGCCGTCGTTGCGGCCGAACACGCCGGCGAGCGTGAGGCCCGCTTCGATGATCGGCTTCAGCGAAAACGGGGAGCAGAAGTCGCCGGCGTGCAGCACCATGTGCCCCCGCCGCGCGCATGCGCTTGGCGAATTCTGCGATCGCCGGAATGCGATCGTGCGTGTCCGCGATCAGTCCCACGCGCATCAGGCGTCCCTCCATTCTGGCTCGGCCGGCTCGAGGCGCACGAGATCCTCGTACGATTCGCGCGCGGTCACGATCGCGAACCGAGCGCCATCGACCAGCACTTCGGCGGCGCTCGGTCGCGCATTGTAGTTCGACGACATCACGTATCCATACGCGCCGGCGGAGTGAATCGCGAGCAGATCGCCCGGCTCCACCATGTCCATGTCGCGCTCCTGCGCGAGGAAGTCGCCGCTCTCGCACACGGGCCCCACCACATCCACCGTCGCGCGCCCCGGGCGCGGCCGCACCGCCTCGATCATGATGGACGCATCGTAGTGCGACGGGCGCAGCAGATCGGTCATGCCGGCGTCGGTGATCACGTAATCTTGTCCGCCGCTGCTCTTCTTTACGAGCACGCGCGCGAGCAGCACGCCCGAGTTCCCGACGAAGAATCGGCCCGGCTCGACGAGCAGCGTGAGGCCCGACGCCGCCACGAGCGGCAGCACCGCATTCGCGAACGCCTGCACATCCATCGGCATCTCGGTGTCGTACGTGACCGGCAGGCCGCCGCCGATATCGCAGTACTTCACGATCGCGCGCGCCGGCCTTCTTGATCTGCGCGTGCAGCTCGCGCAACCGGCCGAGTCCTTCGCGGTACGGCTCGAGGTCGCGAGCTGCGAACCGACATGCATGTCGAGGCCGAGCAGCGCGATGTTCTGCAGCGACGAGCGCGAGCTTGGCCACGGCGAGCGCGCGCTCGAGCGGAATGCCGAACTTGTGGCCGCGCTCGCCGGTGCGCGATGTACGCGTGCGATTGTCGACCTTCACTTCGGGATTGATGCGCAGCCGACCGGCGCCATGATCCCGAGTTCGCCCGCGACGCGCCTCGAGCAGCCGCAATTCGCTTCGGACTCGACGTTGACCATGAGCACGCCGGCCTTGAGCGCCTCGCGGAGCTCGCGTCTCCGTCTTCCCGACTCCGCAGAAAATGATGTCGTGCCCGCGAAGCCCGCGCGCTGCGCGCGGAACAACTCGCCGCCCGAGACGACGTCGACGCCGGCGCCCATGCTCGCGCAGCAATCGCAGCACCGCGCGATTCGAATTCGCCTTCACGCTGTAGTGCACGCGGTGCGGCACGCGGCGCGAAGCGCGCGGCGCAGCCGGCGTACGCGTCGCGGATCACGCCGGCGCTGTACACGAACACCGGCGTGCCCGCTGCCGCGCGATCGCGTCGAGGGGCACATCCTCGCAACGCAGCGCGCCGTCGCGGCGCGCGAAGCCGGGGTCAGTACGCTTTGGCCCACACGCCTCGTATTTCGCGGCCTGCCCGTGACCATGCACACCTTGGGCGCCTCCGGCGAGCGGAACTCCGCGTCGGGAATGCAGCGAATCGTCGCCTTGGTCTCTTCTTTCACCTGCGCTCTCGCACGCGGGATCGCCGCTCCATCCGGCGTACACGAACGCGCCGGGCCCGTCCATGATTTCCTTGAATCGATCGTACGTGATGTCGCCGCGAATGGAGTTCGCCTCGCGCCGCGCGCGCGCCTCGCCGAACATCTCGTCCTGAATCGCGGCGAGCGTGTCGCGCAGTTCCTTGCCGAGCGCGGCCATCGGCACGCGCGCCTTCTCGCGCGTGTCGCGGCGCGCGAGCATCGTCTGCTGCTTGTCGAGATCGCGCGGACCGAGCTCGAGGCGCATGGGCACGCCGCGCAGTTCCCACTCGTAGTACTTCGCGCCGGAGCGCATGGTGTCGCGCGCGTCGACGTGGATGCGGATGCGCGCATCGCCGAGCTTCCAGTCGCCGAGCTCGGCGACGATCGCGTTCGCCGCCTCGAGCACGCGCGCCTTTCCTCGTCGGTGCTCCAGATCGGAACGATCACGACCTCGGTCGGCGCGAGCCGCGGCGGCGACACGCAGCCCGTTGTCGTCGCCGTGCGTCATGACGAGCCCGCCGATCATGCGCGTCGACACGCCCCAGCTCGTGTTCCACGCGTGCTCGGTCTCGCCGGATTCCGTCTGGAACTTGAGCTCGAACGCCTTCGCGAAATTCTGTCCGAGGTTGTGCGACGTGCCCGCCTGCAGCGCCTTGTTGTCCTGCATCATCGCTTCGCACGAATACGTGCGCAGCGCGCCGGCGAACTTCTCCGCTCTCGGTCTTGAGCCCGGTGACGACGGGCATCGCCATCCAGTTTTCCATGAAGTCGCGATAGACGCCGAGCATCTTGCGCGTCTCGGCCTCGGCTTCGTCGTGCGTCGCGTGCGCGGTGTGCCCTTCCTGCCAGAGGAATTCGAGCGTGCGCAGGAAGAGGCGCGTGCGCATTTCCCAGCGCACGACGTTCGCCCACTGGTTGATGAGCAGCGGCAGGTCGCGATAGCTCTGCACCCACTTCGCGAACATCGCGTAGATGATCGTCTCGGACGTGGGGCGGACGACGAGCGGCTCCTCGAGCTCCTTGCCGCCGCCGTGCGTGACCACCGCCGTCTCGGGCGCGAACCCCTCGACGTGCTCGCGCTTCCTTCTTCAGGAAGCTCTGCGGGAATGAACAGCGGGAAATACGCGTTCCGATGCCCGGTCGCCTTGAACATGTCGTCGAGCGCGCGCTGCATCCGCTCCCAAATGCCGTAGCCGTTGGGGCGGATCACCATGCAGCCGCTCACCGGCGAGTAGTCGGCGAGTTCGGCGCGCAGAACGACTTCGTTGTACCACGCGCTGAAGTCTTCGGCGCGGGTGGTGAGTTTCTTGTCGTCAGCCATTAGTCGTTCCGGTGCATGACGAGAGATATTCGATCCAGCGAGTCGAGCGTGACGCGTTCCTCAGCATCGGTGCCGAGATCGCGCACGCACCGCCGGCGCCGTTGTCGCGCGATCCGCCGGCCGAGAGCAGCACGGCGTGCCGCGCGCCCGCCTTCTTCGCGCGTCTTGAGTTGCCGCGCGAGCTTCTGCGGCGCTGAGCGCGTAGTCGACGCTCCGGCCCCGCGCGCGCAGCAGGCCGGCCACGCGCATCGCATCGGCCGCGTCGAGCTCCGTCTCCGAACGCCACCCAGAAATCGAGCGTCAGGCGCCGACCGGCGGCATCAGGTTCCGGTCTCTGAGCAACTCACCGAGCACCACGTCGCCCATGCCGAACCCGAGCGCCGGGAGATCGACGCCGCCGAGCGTCGAGCAGATTGTCGTAGCGTCCGCCGCCGCAGATCGCGCGGAGTTCACCCTTGGCGTCGAACAGCTCGAACACGATGCCGGTGTAGTACGCGAGTCCGCGCACGATGGAGAGATCGAGACGACCCAGTCGCCGACGCCGAGCGCATCGAGGCGCTCGAGATATCGTTCGACGCACCGCGTACTCGCGTCTCGGCGCCCGCCTGCTTCACCTTCGCCGCGAACGCTTCCGCAGTTTCCCGCCGACTCGGCGAGATCGAAGCAGCGCTCGCGATGAGCGGCGCGGCAACCCCGCCTTCGCGAGCCGGTCCTCGAGCACGTTCGCGCGGCTGCCGCGCGATCTTGTCGAGCGCCGCATACACCGCTGCGAACTGCGACTCCGCGAAGCCACTGCCCTCGAGCAGCGCGTTCAGCAGCCGCCGGTCCGACACCCGCGCGACGCACATCGCTCGTCGTCAGCCCGAGCTCCTGCATGATCTCGATCGCGACCGCGAGCAGCTCGGCGTCGGCGGTCACGTCCGGCTCGCCGACGATGTCCACGTTCAGCTGGAAGTGCTCGCGCAGACGGCCGCGCTGCTGCCGCTCGTAGCGGAACAGCTGCGGGATCGAGAACCAGCGCACCGGCTTCCGCAGCGCGTTCGCCCGCTCGGCGACCATGCGCGCGAACGTCGGCGTCATCTCGGGCCGCAGCGCGACCTGGCGGTCGCCCTTGTCCGTGAAGTTGTACAGCTGCCCCGCGATCTCGTCGCCGCTCTTCTTCGTGTAGAGATCGAGCGGCTCCAGCGGCGGCCCGTCGTACTCCACGAACGCGAACCGCCGCGCGACCTCACGCCAGGCCGCGAAAGATGCGCGCGCTCCGCGAACTCATCTGGATAGAAGTCTCGAAACCCGGGGAGCGCTCCGCTGACCATTCGCGAAATCTAGCCGCCGGTGGGAGTACCCCGGCAAGCGCGCCATCGCGTCGCCCACCGTGTGGAAGGAGCCGGTCACGAGCGTGGTCCCCGCGCTCTCGCGCGCCCGCGACGAGCGCCCGGTCGAAATCGCGGCTCGTGGTCGGCAGCCCACGCGTTCGCCGCGGCGTAGCGCGGAGACTCCGCCATGGGCCACGCGCGCTCGGCGGGGACGCTCGGCGGCGTCGTGAGGACGAACCGGTCCACGTGCCGGGCGAGCGCGCTGCATGATCTCCGGCCAGTCCTTGTCGTCAAGCACGCTGAGCAGGCAGGCCAATCGGACGCGGCGGCGCAACCGCGTCGAGCGATTCGCAGAGCACCGCCGCTCCCGCGGGATTGTGCGCGACGTCGAAGATGAAATTGTGCCACCGCTGGAACCGGCCCGGCAGGCGCACGTCCGCCAGTGCTGCGCTCGGCCTCGCCCGCCGCGGCGCGCCATTCACCGCCGGCCGACTCGAGCATCGCGATCGCGACCGCCGCATTCTGCTGCCTGATGCCGCCCGACGCAGCGGCGTCGTCAGCGTGCGCTTGCGATCCGCGCGAGGCGATCGTGAATCGCGTGCCCTCCGGCGACACCAGGATCCCGGTGAGCCTGGACTCGTCGTCGAGCACGCGCACGGGACCCGATCCCGCCTCGTGCGCGCAGCCGCGCGAGCAGCGCGCGGATCGCGGGATCGCGCTCGCCGATGACCACCGGCACGCCGGGCTTGAAGACCCCCGCCTTCTCGACCGCGATCTTCTCCGCGGTGTCGCCGAGGTACTCCACGTGGTCGATGCCGATCGACGTGACGCCGGCGACGAGCGGCGTGATGATGTTCGTCGCGTCGAGGCGGCCGCCGAGCCCCGCTTCGATGATCGCGATGTCGACATGCTCGCGTTCGCAAAAAACTCGAACGCCATGCAGGTCGTCGCCTCGAAGAAGGTCGCGCCGAGCCGCTCGACTTCCGGCGTCCACCGCGCGATCTGCTCGACGACCGCCTCCTCGGGGACGGGCGCGCCGTTCATGACGAACCGCTCGCGAAAATCGACAAGGTGCGGCGACGTGTAGCGCCCCACGCGCAGTCCTTGCGCGCGCAGCACCGCGTCGAGCGTCGCGCACGACGCTCCCTTTGCCGTTCGTGCCGGCGACATGGAGCGTGCGGAGACGGTTCTGCGGATCGCCGATCGCGGCGGCGAGCGCGCGCGTGTGTCGAGCCCGAGCCTCCAGCCGCCGGTGGTGCGCGCGAAGAGAAAATCGAGCGCGCCGGCGTACGTCCTCAGGGCGACGCCCATCCCGTTGCGGCCGGCTGTGGCTCATGTGGCGCAGCAGCTTGCCCACGGTCTGCTTCAGCTCCTGCGATGCACGACGCCGTCGACCATGCCGTGGTCGAGCAGGAACTCCGCGGTCTGGAATCCTTCAGGGAGATCCTGCCCGAGCGTCTGCTTGATCACGCGCGGGCCGGCGAATCCGATCACCGCGCCCGGCTCGGCGAGGATCGCGTCGCCGAGCATCGCGAAGCTCGCGCTCACGCCGCCGGTGGTCGGGTTCGTGAGGATCGAGACGTACGGAATGCGCCGCTCGGCGAGCTGCGAGAGCACCGCCGACGTCTTCGCCATCTGCATGAGCGAGAGCACGCCCTCCTGCATGCGCGCGCCGCCCGACGCGGAGACGATGATGAGCGGAAACTTGCGCTCGAGCGAACGCTGGCCGAGCCGCGCGATCTTCTCGCCGACCACGGAGCCCATCGAGCCGCCCATGAACGCGAAGTCCATGACGCCGAGGTTCACCGGCATCCCGCCCAGCGTGCCGCTCACGGTGACGATCGCGTCGGATGAGCCCGCGTTCGTCATCGCCTTCTTGAGGCGCGCCGGATACTCGGGGAAGCCGAGCGGGTCCTTGGACCGGATGTCCTCGTCGGGTTCTTCGTAGGCGTTGTCGTCGAGGAGGATCGCGAGGTAGTCGATGGCGCGAATGCGGCGGTGATAGTCGCAATTCGGGCAGACGTTCAGATTGCGCAGGAACTTCTCGCGCAGGTCCGTGTGGCCGCACGCCTCGCACTTCTCCCAGGTGTCCGCCGGGATCTCGAGACGCTCGCGCCGCGGCTGACGCGGCTTCTTCTCCTTGCGGAACCAGGCCATTTTGGAAATGTGCCCGCGCGGCGGGCCGTCGGCAAGGAGAGCGGCGCTAGCGGTAGCTCGGGTCGCCCGTCTGCGCGCCGCGCGCCTCGCTCGCGATCCGCTCGAGCACCCCGATCGAGAGCCAGCACGAGAGCATGAACGATCCGCCGTAGCTGAAGAACGGCAGCGGGATGCCGGTGATCGGCATCAGGTTCAGCGTCATGCCGACGTTCACGATGATGTGCACCACCCAGATGGACGCGAGGCCGAACGCCGCGAGGCTGCCGAACGGCGCGCTCGCGCTCGACGCGATGCGCACGGAGCGCTGCAGCAGCACGAGGAAGAGCGCCAGCGCCGCCGCGACGCCGAGGAATCCGAGCTCCTCGCCGAGCACCGCGAAGATGAAGTCGGTGTGCTGCTCCGGCAGAAACGCCAGCCGCTTCTGCGTTCCCTCGAGGAATCCCTTGCCGATCCAGCCGCCGCTACCGATCGCGACCTTGGACTGCTGCACGTGCCACCCGGCGCGGTGCGGGTCGATGGAGGGATCGAGGAAGGTGAGCAGGCGATTCTTCTGGTACGGCTGCAGCCGGTACCAGAGCAGCGGCGCGACGACGCCCATCACGACGTTCGCGAGCACGAGGCTCACGCCCTCGACCAGGTACGGGCGGTACCAGAACACGAGCGCCAGCAGCACGAGGAACCACGCCCCCCAGAACAGCGTGCGCGACGCGAGGATGAGGCTGATGCCCGGCGACGCGAGCAGGACGAGCAGGCGCCACTCGAGCCCCATCCAGAAGAGCATCGCGAAGAAGATCCCCACGAACACGAGCGCGCTGCCGAGGTCCGGCTGCGCCATGATGAGCACGAAGGGCGCGAGGACGACGAGCGCCGGCCGCCACAACTCGAGCAGCGACCGCGGCGGCTGGCGGAACACCGCGAGCGTTCGCGCCAGCATGAGCACGGTGGTGATCTTCACGAGCTCGGATGGCTGGCCCAGCCGGTGCCCCGCGATCATCAGCCAGCTGTGCGAGCTCGCCGCCGTTCCCGCGCCGCCGCCGAACTTGCAGCGTGAGCATCAGCAGCAGGATCGAGAAGATGTACGCCGGCAGCGCGAACCACTCGATGAAGCGCACCGTGCCGCGCGTCACGATGAACGCCGCGACGATCCCGAGCGCGAGCCACCGCAGCTGCGCGATCCACGCGTTCATCGCCGGCGTGGGCACGTCGGTCTGCCCCGCGGAGTAGACCATCGCGATGCCGTACAGCGAGAGCACGAGACCGGTGACCAGGAGCGTCGGGTCCGCCAGCAGCCGCCGCGTGCGCATCAGCCGTCGGTGTTCAGCAGGGTGGCGGGCGCGACCTTCAAGATACGACTGGATGATCTTGGACGCGATGCGCGCCGCGCGGTCGCCGTGGCCGCCGAACTCGAGCATCACCGCCACCACGATCTTCGGATCGTTCGCGGGCGCGAAGCCCACGAACCACGCGTGATCGTGGAGCGGATCCTGCGAGTTCTGCGCGGTGCCGGTCTTCCCCGCGAGTACGACGCCCTGGATCTGCGCGCTGCTCGCCGTGCCGCGCGAGATGACGCCCGCCATCGCCGCGCGCACGGCGTCGAGCTGCGCGGGCGTGAGCTGCATGATCCGCTCGCGCTCCACCGGCCGCATCGCCACCGCGGGCGTCGCCGCGCTGCCGTCGGTCGCGAGCGCCGTGTAGAACCGGCCCATCGCCGCGACGGTCTGATCGTTCTCGCCCTGGCCGATCGCGAGATTGAGCACCACCGCCTGGCTCCATCCCGTCTTGCCGTACTTCTTGTCGTAGTAGTCCTTCACGTCGGCGCTCGGGAATCCGGGTCGCGCCTCCTCAGGAAGATCGATCCCCGTGCGCTCGTGCGCGCCGAGCGAGATGCCGCCCGCCACGAGCCGCGTGAGCCCGATCTTGAGCCCGAGCTGGTAGAAGTACACGTCGCACGAGACTTCGATCGCGCGCGCGAGCGTGAGCGCGCCGTGTCCCTGCTTGTTCCAGCATTTGAACTCGCGGTCGCCGAACTGGAACTTGCCGGTGCACGGCTGCGGCATCTTGTCGTCGAGCGTCGCGATGCCTTCCTGCAGCGCGATCGCCGCGGTCGCGAGCTTCCACGTGGAGCCCGGCGGATACCGCCCCTGGATCGCCTTGTTGTAGAGCGGGCGCCGCGGATCGGTGTTCAGCGCCTTCCACAGTTCCGGCGGGATGCCGCCGATGAACGCGTTCGGGTCGTAACTCGGCGCGGAATACAGCGCGAGCACCGCGCCGGTGCGCGGCTCGATCGCGATCACGCCGCCCTGCAGCGAATCGGCGAAGAGATCGGCGATGAACTTCTGGAGATCGACATCGATGTTCGTGAGCAGCGGCGGCCCCGCCTGCGGCGCGAGGTCCTCGCGCGCGCCGGCTTCGCGCACCACCCGGCCGCGCGCATCCACTTCCACGAATCGCGAACCGTCGATGCCGCGCAGTTTGTCCTCGTACTCGCGCTCGAGGCCCGCTTTCCCGACCTGTTGTCCGTTCCGGTATCCCTTGTAGCGGTCGGAGTTGAGTTCCGACTCCGTGACCTCGCCCACGTAGCCGAGCACCGGCGCCGCGGCCGCGCCCGCCGGATAGAAGCGCTTGGGCGCCGACTGGATCACGAGCCCCGGGAAATCGAGCCGCCGCTCCTCGAGCACCGACACGACCTTGAACGGCGCGTCGGCGAAGACCACCGCGGGCCGGTTCGGCGTGCGGAGATACCGCCGCGTGACCAGTTCCGCCTGCTCCGGCGTGATCGGCACGAGCTGCGCCATGCGCGCGAGGGTCGCGCGCAGCGAATCGGCGTTCGCGGCGAGCAGCTGCACGGAATATCCCGGCACGTTCTCCGCGATGATCTTCTGATTGCGATCGAAGATGATCCCGCGCGGCGCCGGCATCGGCACTTCGCGCAAGCGATTCTCCTCCGACTGCATCGTGTAGCGCGAATGCTGGATGATCTGCGTGCGGAAGAATGTGCCGAGCAGCACGACGAACAGCACGCCGAGCGCGATCGACGCGCCGCGTCCGCGCCGCGCGAGGTCGTTCGGGTGCAGGCTCATCCGTTCACCGGCCGCAGGATGGGCCGCAGCACCATGAGCGTCGCCACGCCGAAGAGCGCGGTGATCGCGGCGGCGAGCGGCGCCCAGACGAGCGCCGGCATCACGATCGGCGAGCCCGGGCTGCGCGCGAGGAGCAGGTAGAGCACCGCGAACGCCCACTCCCCGAAGAAGAAGAACATCGCGTTCACGGTGAGGTCATCGGAGAACACGACCGATCTGCAGCCACGACGCGCCGAACGCGACGACGGCCATCGCGAGCGACGCCGCGCCGAATGGCCCGGTGCCGATCGAGTCGGACACGAGTCCCACGAGCAGGCCGATCGCGGCCGCCGTGCCCGGCCGCACGCGCACCGCCACGACGAGGAGCGCCACGAGCAGGAAATCTGGGCCGTACTGCCAGCCGAGCATCGGCCGCACGGTGTACTGCAGCAGCACGAGCACCAGGAACGCGATGAGCACGCGGAACGCGTCGAGTGATCTCATGGTGCGGGCGGCGGCGTGGTGTCCGTGCGCGCGGCCGGCGCGGGCGGCGCGGTGCTGTCGCGGTGCGCCGCGAGACTCTCCGCGGCCGCGATCGAGTCGCGCCGGAACTTGCGGCGGCGCTTGCGCGCGATGCTGTCCGCGGCGGCGCTGTCGAGCGCGGCCTTCGCGATGCGCGCCGCCGCCGTGTCCACCGGTCGCGTGCGCGAGCGAATCGGCCACCGGCACGGAGTCGCCGCGCGCGTCCTTCCACACCGGCTCCACGCCCGCCTTGAGACGGTCGGGCAGCAGCACCATCACGCTCGAGAGATCGGCCGGCGACACCGCCGGCCGCAGCAGGTACGTGCGCGCCCAGAGTTCCGGCGTCTTCACCTCCGAGATCACGACGCCCACCGGGATCCCGCGCGGGAACGTGCCGCCGAGTCCGGACGTCACGATCAGCGTTCCCTTCGCGATCGACGACCGCATTGGCACGCCGCGCATCTCGAGCAAGAATCGCTCGGCGTCCGCACCGCGGATGCGCGGCCACGATGCCGAACACGCTGCCGTCCGCCGCCATGGCGCTCGCGCGGAAATCGGGATGCGCCCAGAGCACCGCCGTGCTCATCGTGGGATCTACGCTCTTCACGAGGCCCACGAGACCCTCGGCGACCACCACGGGACTGAACGGTCGCACGCCGCGCGCGACTGCCGGCCGAGAGCGTGACGGTGTAGTCGTCGCCCACGCCGCGGCCCTGCAGCACTTCAGCCGAGACGAATCCCCATTGGAGCCGGCCGCTCAGGCCGAGCATGCGCCGCAGGCGCGCGTTCTCGCTCTCGGCGCCGGGCAGCGCGAGCGCGCGGATCGCGACGCTGTCGGCGACCTGCGTGCGCGCACTCGCGCGATTTCCACGCGAGGCGCGCGAGCTCGGCGTCGTGCTGAAGCGATACGAGCGGCGCGAGCACGTCTCGCGGAGCGCGGCGGCGAACGGGTCGCGGATGCGGTCGGGAAGATTGAGCGCTGTGATCGCGAGCGCGAGGCTCGCACCGAGCAAGACGAGGTCCCGACGGTTGAGCGTGCGGGCGGCGGCGGGCACTTCTCGTCAGGTCTGCAGGACGTTCCAGTACTTCTCCTCGTCATCCAGGATCCGCCCGGTGCCGCGCACGACGCAGGTCAGCGGATCCTCGTCCACATGGATGGGGAGGTTCGTCTCCTGGCTGAGCAGGAGATCGAGCCCGCGGATCAGCGCACCGCCTCCCGTCATCACGATGCCGCGATCCACGATGTCGCTCGCGAGTTCGGGCGGCGTGATCTCGAGCGCGCGGCGCACCGCGTCCACGATCTGCTGGATCGGTTCCTGGATCGCTTCGCGGATCTCGCTCGAATGCACGCGCACCGTTTTCGGGATGCCGCTCACGAGATCGCGGCCGCGCACTTCCATCTCGCGCTCGTCGCCCACCGGCGCGGCGGACCCGATCTGGATCTTCACCTGCTCCGCCGTCGGTTCGCCGATGAGCAAGTTGTAGTTCTTGCGCATGAACTGCACGATCGCGATGTCGAGCTCATCGCCGCCCGTGCGGATGGACGTGTCGCTCACGATGCCGGAGAGCGCGATGACGGCGATCTCGGTGGTGCCGCCGCCGATGTCGATCACCATGTTGCCGGTGGGCGTCTCGACGGGAAGTCCGACGCCGATCGCCGCGGCCATCGGCTCCGCCACCATGAACACTTCCTTCGCGCCGGCGCCGAGCGCGGAGTCGCGCACCGCGCGGCGCTCCACCTCGGTGATCCCCGAGGGGACGCACACGATGACGCGCGGCTTCACTTTGAAGACGTGATTGTCGATGATCAGCGTGAGGAAATACCGCAGCATCTTCTCGGTGACATCGAAGTCCGCGATCACGCCATCCTTCATGGGGCGCACCGCGATCACGCCTTCGGGAGTGCGGCCGAGCATGCGCTTCGCTTCGAGGCCGACCCACTTCACTTTTCCGCTCGACCGCTCGATCGCGACGACCGACGGTTCATTCAGGACGATCCCTTCTCCCTTCACGTAGATGAGCGTGTTCGCGGTGCCGAGATCGACGGCGATCGCGTTCGCGGGGAAGAATGAACCTGGTTTGAAGAGCGGCCAGCGCATTGAGTGTGTGGGAGTCGCTTGGGTGCTTCGAGTTTTTTGGATCGGACACGGGCGCTGACGGGAGTTAACCTAGCAAAGGAAGCAGACTGCGACAAGACATTGCCTTGACACGACCTAGCACACCCGGGCATCGTCCCCGCATGCCCCCATCGCGTGCCACCGAAGCTGGCCATCGTCGAGCTCTCGACCTGCGATGCGTGCGGCCTCTGCCTGCCCCTCTGTCCCCCCGGCGCGATCTCGCTCCGGCGCGACGGTCTCCACATTGACGACTCAGCGTGCACGGGGTGTCGGAAGTGCGTCGCGCCCTGTCCGGTGGCCGCGCTGTCGATGATCCCGCGGGCATGATCGCGCCGGTGGAGCGCGTGGACGCGCTGGTGGTGGGCGGCGGGCCAGCGGGACTCATCGCCGCCCGCGAGTTCGCCACGCGCGCGCCGGGCTCGCGGGTGCTGCTCGTCGAGCGCGACCGCGCGATCGGCGCGCCGGTGCGCTGCGGCGAGGGCGTGGGCAGCGCCGGGCTCGCCGAATTCATCGATCCGGCCGGCGCCGACTGGGTCTCGCGTCGGATCACGCGGGTGATCCTCCGGGCGCCAGACGGCACCGACGTGCGCGTGGCCGAAGGGGATGTCGGCTACGTGCTGGACCGGTCACGCTTCGAGCCGGCGCTCGCCGCGCAGGCCGGATCGGCGGGCGCCGAGATCCGGGTGGGCACCGAGGTGACGGCGCTGGCGCGGGACGGCGCGGGCTGGCGGGCGACGCTATCCACGGCGCGCGGCGAGAGCCGCCGTGAGCGCGCGGATCGTCATCGCCGCGGACGGCGTCGAGGGAATGGCCGCGCGATGGGCCGGTCTCGACACGCGCGTCCCGGCGCGCGACATGGAGAGCTGCGCGCAGTACGTGATGAGCGGGATCGACTTCGACCCCGATGCGATCCTGCTCCACTTCGGGCAGACGATCGCGCCGGGCGGCTACGCCTGGATCTTTCCCAAGAGCGAGCGGGACGCGAACGTGGGCTCGGCATCGTGGCGCTGCGCGCGAACGGCCGCTCGAGCGCGCGCGCACCTCGACGACTACGTCGCGCGCGACTTTCCGGGCGCGACGATCACCGGGATGACCGTGGGCGGCGTGATCGTGCATCCGACGATCAAGCGCACTGTGACCGACGCGCTGCTCGTGTGCGGCGACGCCGCGCACATGATCAATCCGCTCTCGGGCGGCGGGATCGTGAACGCGATGAAGGCCGGCCGCCTCGCCGCCCACGCCGCGGCCGACGCGCTGGCCGCGAACGACACGAACGCTGCCCGCCTCCAAGGGTACCACGACGCCTGGATGACTTTGCTCGGCGACGATCACGTGCGCTTCCACCGGCTGAAGGACGCGCTCGGGAAGTTCGAGGACGGCTTCTTCAACGGCCTGGCTGCGCACCGTGAATCGGATCCCTTCTGAGCGGCGAACGCTCGGGCGCGTCTTCGCGCATGCGCTGGTGAAGCATCCTTCTTTGCTGCCGGTGGTGACCAAGTACTTTGTTTGAACGGCGCGGGAAGCGGGAGCGCGGGACGCGCCGCGCTGAACCAACGGGAGGCGATCCTCCGTAGTTATCGCGTCCCGCGGCGCTTCCCGCTTCCCGCTTCCCGAACGCTGTTGACCTGAGACCGCGCCCCATGCTGACGTCCCTGACCGTCAACGGAACCAAGCACACAGTCTCCGCTCCCGGCGACACGCCGCTGCTGTGGGTGCTTGCGCGACGACCTCGCGCTCACCGGCACCAAGTTCGGCTGCGGCATCGGCCAGTGCGGCGCCTGCACGGTGCATCTCGACGGGCAGCCCACGCGCTCCTGCCAACTCCCGCTCTCAGGCCGTGGGTACGCACAGGATCACGACCATTGAGGGACTCGCCGCCGCGAAGGGTCTCACGGCCGTTCAGGCCGCATGGATCGCCGAGGACGTTCCGCAGTGCGGCTATTGCCAGGCCGGGCAGATCCTCGCGGCCACGGCGCTGCTCGCGCGCACGCCGCATCCAACTGATGCCGAGATCGATGCCGCCATGACCAACATCTGCCGCTGCGGAACGTACGTGCGCATCCGCGCGGCGATCCATCGTGCCGCCGGCGCGAACGGAGCTGCGAAGTGAACGGCGCTCGCCCACGATCGACCGGCGCGAGTTCCTGCGCGTGACCGGCACGGCCGCCGGCGCGATGATCATCGCGATCTCGTGGCCGCGCGCGCTCGGCGCTGCGGATCATCGCGATGCCGCCGCATGGGAGCCCGGCCCGTTCATTCGCATCGATCCCAACGGCACCGTGACGCTCACCGTGCCGCGCCCCGACATGGGACAGGGCACCCGCACCGCCCTGCCGCTCATCATCGCCGACGAGCTCGACGCCGATTGGAGCCGCGTGACGATCGTGCAGGCGGACTTCAACCTCCGCTATGGCGATCAGTACGCCGGCGGCAGCAGCAGCGTGCGCGAGAGCTATCAGCGCATGCGCGAAGCCGGCGCGACCGCGCGCGCGCTGCTCGTGGCGGCCGCGGCCGCGAAGTGGTCGGTGCTCGCCACGGATTGCGGCACGGAGAACGGCCAGGTGATCCACCTCGCCAGCAAACGCCACCTCGGCTACGGCGAGCTTGCCGCGGCCGCCGCCCTGCTGCCCGTGCCGACCGATGTGCCGCTCAAGCCGAGGAGCGCGCTCCGGCTCACCGGCACTCGGCAAGTCTCCGTGGATGCGCCGGCGATCGTGCGCGGCGCGGCGAAGTTCGGACTCGACCAGCGCGTGCGCGGAATGCTCGTTGCCGTGATCGAGCGCGCGCCGACGATCGGTGCGCAGGTCGCAAACGTGGATTCGTCGAATGCACTGGCGGTGCCGGGCGTGAAGTTCGTGGTCCCCGATCGATGCGAGCAAATTGCCGAGTTTCGGCGAGGACAATCCGCGGCCGCGGAATGGCGTCGCGGTGATCGCGACATCCACGTGGGCGGCCATGAAGGGCCGTGCTGCGCTCACCGTGCAATGGACGCCGGGCGCGGGCGCGACGGCGAGCACGTCGAAGATGCGCGAGCAGGCGCTGGCGCTCGCGGCGAAGCCAGCTGAAGCAGTGCAGCTCGCCGACGGCAACGTCGCGACCGCGATGCGAGACGCGGCGAGAGTCGTGAGCGCTACGTACGAGGTACCGCTGCTCGCGCACGCGCCCATGGAGCCGATGAATTGCGTGGCGGATGGGCGGGGCGGGCGCTGTGTGGTGTGGGCGCCGTGCCAGAATCCGGCGGGCATCCGCCAGGCCGTCGAGCGCGCGTTGGGACTGGCCGGCGATGATGTGGAAGTGCACGTCGTGCGCAGCGGCGGCGGGTTCGGACGCCGCTTCTACGCCGATTACGCGGTAGAGGCGGCACTGCTCTCGCGCGCCGCGAATGCGCCCGTGCAGGTCGTGTGGACGCGAGAGGATGATATCCACTTCGACTTCTACCGGCCGTCGGCGCTGTTCTCGATGCGCGCCGGACTCGACGCGAACGGTGCGCTGGTCGCGTGGACGTATCACATCATGAACGCCGCGCGCGGAGAATTCCTCGAGTGGGAGATGCCGAAGGGCGCCACGGTGTGGCCCGCGGGCCGCGGCGAGACGGATCGCGGCGATTTCCCGTCGGGATTCGTCGCGAACTTCAGTCTCGAGGCGAGCCGGCTGGAGCCTGTCATTCCGCTGGGTCAGTGGCGCGCGATCGACAACTCGTCGAGCAATTTCGCAATCGACTGTTTCTTCGACGAGGTCGCGCATGCGGCGGGTCGCGATCCGCTCGAGATGCGGCTCGCCATGCTCGAGAAGCCGATCGCGATGGAGCGCCGCTCACCCTATGACGCTGCGCGCATGAGCGAGGTGTTCCGCCTCGCCGCCGCGAAGGGCGACTGGGGGAAGCCAATGCCAGCCGGCCACGGCCGCGGTCTCGCCGGCGGGCACAACAATGGCGCGTACGTCGCCGAGGTCGCCGAAGTGGAGGTCGCGGCCGACGGCAAGGTGAAAGTGAACCGCGTGGTGGCCGCCGTCGATATTGGCCGTATCGTGAACGTGAGCGGCGCCGAGGCGCAGGTGCAGGGCGCGATCATCTACGGACTCTCGGCGGCGTTGTTCGAGAAGATCACCGTAGAAGACGGCCGCGTGCAGCAGGGCAACTTCAACGACTTTCCCGCGCTGCACATGGCGGATGCGCCGGCGATCGAGGTCTACTTCGTTCCGAGTGACGCGGCGCCCCTCGGCATTGGGGAGGGTGCGTTGCCGGCGGCGGCGCCGGCTGTTGCGAATGCTGTGTTCAATGCGACGGGCAAGCGCGTGCGCGTTCTACCTATCAACGGCTGAACGACGCGGGAAGAGGGAAGCGGGAAGCGCCGCGGGAATCGTGAACGGCGCGTGGGCCCCTCGCGCAGTTCTCGCATCCCGCGGCGCTTCCCTCTTCCCGCTTCCCGCGCAGTTCAGTGCCCCACCCTCCTCGCCGTCACCAGCACCGCGATCTCGTCGGGGCGCGGATTGATGAAGTCGAGACGGATCCGTCCGTCGGGCATCTCGCTCACCGTCGCCGGGATCGAACTGTTCGTCAGCACCCAACCGGCGGGCAGCACCACAGCGTTCGGCGCGCGGCCGAAGCTGCGGTTCCAGATCAACTGATCGTCGGCGAGGTAATAGCGCGCGGAATCCGTGTACGTCTCGTACATGCGAATGCGGATCGACGTACCGGGCTTCACCGCAGGATAGCTGAACACGACAGCCTCGGCAGCACCCGTGAGTTCCTCGGCGGGCACGCCGAGATTCGCGGGCGTAAGCGCATCCCCTCGCACGACTTTGAATGTGAGCTTGGCGCCGGTATCGAGATCGCGCGCCGACGGATTCGCGACCGAGCTGCCGGGGCGCACGACGTTCACATACGTGCTCTCGCCCGGCTTCGACTCGGTGTAGTCGTGATAGAGATCGAATGCGTGCGTCTCCGGCTGCTCGAGGAAATACACGATCTTCCGGTTCTGATGCGCGCGTTCATCGAGCCGCGCGGCGAGCGCCGGCGCGAGCTTCGCCGCAGGCGGCATCGTGGCCGCACGCGCCTTCACGACGAGCGGCGCCTCGGCGGGCGTGTTGTTCCAGAAGCTGATCGCGATGCGGCCGTCGGGCTGCTGCAGCACCTGCGACGGATAGTTGCACGAGATGAGCTCGTAACCCGGCGGCAGTACCACCGTGTTGCGCTTGATGCCGAGCGGCCGGTCGAACACCAGCGTGTCGCCTCTGAAGAAATAGCTCTTGGGATCCTCGTACGTTTTGTCGATGAGGATGCGCGCCTCGCCGCCGTCGGGCGGAACGGGATGCGCGAGCATGACGCGGATGTACGTCTGCGTGGAATCGCCGCCGCGCACGCCGCCGGCCATAGCGACGCTGTTGCCGACGACATCGAACTTGAGCGGCTTGCCGGTCGCGCGATCGCTGACGTGCTCGTCGGTCGCGATACTGCCTTTGCGGATCGGATTGAAGTAGGCGGTGGCGCCTGCGGTGGTGGCCGTCACTTCATAGAGGATCCGGAACTTCCCCGTGCCCGCGGGTGGCGCCAGGAGTTCGTAGCGCGTGTAGCCGTCGGCTTCGGTTTGCTGCGCGGGCGCGGCGACCGGCGCCTGAGCCGCCGCGGTCGTAGCGAGGAGCACTACGGCCGCGGCGGTGCCACACAAGGATCTGATCACGGGCGCAACGCCCTACATCTTCCTCGGATACGACGACGGCGGGATCATGCCGTTCAGCCGCATGTAGTTCGCCATCTGGCTGTAGTGATCCACCAGATCGGTCACGAACACCACGGCGAGCGTCGAGCGCACGATCTTGCGTCCCGGGGCGAAGCCGGGCATCGAATCCACGAGTTTGGCATCCGTCATCCCATCCCACGCGGTCTTGCAGAATTCGAACGACGCCTTGAGGCGGGCGACGAGCGTGTCCTTGGGCCAGTTCATCTTCACGGTATCGGCCGCCGAATCCCGCGACGTCATCGGGTGCATCATGCCGCTCATGCGCCCACAGATGGAGTAGTTCGCCTCTTCCAGGTGCGCCGCGATTTGCCCGATCGACATTTGCGCCGGCGTCGGCTTATAGCCGTACTTGGCGGCCGGTACAGAGTCGAACGCCGTGGTGAGCCACCCGGCGTACTGATTCCCGAAGCGGCGGAGCGACGACACGATCACCGTGCCCGGCGCGCTCGGCTGGGGCGCTTGCTGGGCAGCTGCAGCGCCCGCTATCGCGAGCGCGATCACACCAGCTCCAATTGTCCTTTTCATCCGTCCTCCGTGATTAATGATTTCCTGCCAAGCCTCTAGCCTGGCGCCTGGCACGCAACTAGTCAATCCACCCACGGCGCCCGTACGAGGCGGGGGCGCTCACAGTTCCAGCACAGAGTCCAGGCCGCGGTGCACGCCCACGAGCGTTGAGACCTTTCGGATCGCGAGCAGCGCGCCGTCGGCATACGGGCGCGCGCTATTGCCCGAATCGTGCCGGATCGAAAGGCGCTGCTCGTCCATCCCGAAGATCACTTCGGCACTGATCACGAAACCCGGCAGTCTGAGCGAGTGTACCTGCGATCCGGAGACCGTCGCGCCACGCGTCTCGCGCGGGCCGACGGTCTTCTCCAAGGGCACGGTGAGCACCGGGTTGCGCACCTTCGACAATCTATCCGCCAACTCTCTGACCGTACCGCTCGGCGCGTCCGTCTTCGAGTCGCTCGCGTAGTCGATGATCTCCCACTGAGGGATCAGCCGCGCCGCAGCCTCCGCGAATTTCTGCAGCAGCACCGCGGTCAGCGCGAAATTGCCGCACGCCAGCACGCCGCGCCGTTTCCGCTGCGCGGCCACGTCGATCTCCGCGAGATCGCGCTCGGTGAGACCCGACGTTCCGACGACGACGTGCGCGTCGTGCTCAAGCGCAGCGAGGATGTTCGCCTTGGCGCTTTCGGGAGACGTGTACTCCACGAACACGTCGCACGGCACGGCGAGCGCTTCCGCGCTGGTCGCGAACACGCGAGCCGTGAGCTTCGGTTCGCCCAGCACATCCCCCAGCACGCGGCCAGCGTGAGTCCGTCCCACCGCCGAGACGACGGAGAGATCGGCCGTGCTCGCTATCGCGCGCGACAATTCGGAGCCCGCCCACCCGGTGGCGCCTGCCAAACAGATCCTGATCGGCATTCAATTAACCTCCAGCTTCGGGAGCGGCAGTTCCCATCAGCGTGGGGTCCCATTCGCTGGGGTCACGTCGTACTGTGGCCGCCATCGCGTACGCCACGGGCTTGCCTCGCACTTGGCCGGTCATGCGCCATTCGCCGATGAGCCGGCCGAGCAGCGAGTCGCTCGCTGCCTGTGCCTGCGATCGCCCGGCGGCCACCAGCGCCGCGATGAGGCAAAGGAGAGTACGAGTCGTGCGCGGCCACGATGATGCAGCGCGCCGACCGTTGCGGCAATGTGGCGCACGCGCCACTTGCAACGCGGTGTGCGTCGTGCGATTCTCGACCCATGCGCGACACACCGCTGTCCATGACGAAGAGCCGCACGCCGGCGGCGACGCGCGCCGTTATCGGCGCCGACCGGCCGCATGGCATCGTCACGTGGGGCGCTGTCGCGGGCAAGGGCCGCGGCGTGATCGCGCGCGTCGATTGCGCGAAGGGCACCGAAGTGGAGCGGGCGCCGGTGATCGTCGTGCCCGCCGACGATCTGCTCGACCCCGGACACCGCGACACCGTGCCGGATCACTATCTGCTCTACTGGAGCGACGAGGCGCAGCGCGAGATGGCGATGGGCTGCGGATTGCTGATGATCTACAACCACTCGGCGAATCCGAACGTCGAATTCGACGACGGTCCCGAACCGGAAACGATGTCGGTGATCGCGCTGCGCGACATCGCGGCGGGCGAAGAGCTCATGTACGACTATGGCGTGCCCCTCTGGTTCCGCGACGCAATCAGAGATCAGCCCAAGCCCAAGAAGCGCCCGAAGACCCGGAAACGCCGCTAGAACGTTCGCTCGTCCGCCGTTGGGCCGTATACCGGCGGCACCGGCACGTCGAGCAAGCGCAGATACACCGTCATCTGGCCGCGATGGTGCACCAGGTGATTGATATGGTTGCGGAGGATCACGCGGCGCGGCGCCGACCAGAGCACCATGTCGCCGCGCTTGAGCGCCCACGTTTTGTCGAACGCCGCATCCATCACAGTCGAGAGCGCCTTGCGGGCGTCTCGAACGTTCGCGTCGAAGGCCGCCAGCAGTGTGGCAGTCGGCAGGAAGGCGTATGGCGGCGCGGTGGCCAGGTCGAGACTGTCCTCCTGCAGCGTGTTCGCGATCCAACCGGGCATCCACGAAATGAGTTGCGCCAGATGGCCGATCGGGAAGGACTTCGGATGCGGCTTCCACTCGCCCTTGTCGCCGGGGACGCGCTCGAGCATACGTCGCGTTGCGGCCATTTCCAGATCGAACTCCGGAAGCATCGAAGCGCCCATAGTGCTCGCGTTGTGTTTTGCAGTCATCGCGATCCTCCTATGCCGATAGATGGAACGGTTTGCGTGGATGCTTCAGCATTCGCTCTTCGATCCGTTCGGAAAGCCACTGGAAATATTCGCCGAGGTACGGATCGGGAGAGGACACACGGACCTCCTCGAAGAGCGGCTTGTACTTCGCCCAGGCGGTGGTCACGAAGCTGCCGAGCGTCTTGTCCACGAGGTCGATGCTGATGAGATGTTCGGCAACGATGATGCCGAGCGACTCCATCTCCTGCGCGAGCTGCATGAGCATGATCTGATCGTTCGCCGGCATCGCGCGCATCGCATCGCGCGTGACGGGCATATCGCCATTGAGGATCCAGTACATCAGTTCGGTGAACTCGCGCGTCTGGAACGCGGTGAGCGTCTCCACGGTGAGACGTTCCCGGCGATCGCGTGCCGCGACCCGAACCTGCTGGATCCCGAACACGAGTCCGACGATGAACGACAGCGCGAGCGCGAGATTGGCGAGGAGTCCGATCGTGTCGGCCATGTCCGCGAACCATCGAGTGAGGAGTGAGCGGCGACGGGAGGGATGACGCCGCCATCCCGCGCCGATGAATCGTAGTGCGCTTCACGACACCGAGCAACGCCTTCGGCCCCGCGGAACCACGGGCGTGTACGAGCAGTAGAATCCGGTTCGAGCGCGCGTGCCGCGTGCCGTCCAAGGGAGCGCATGAAGAAGTTCCACGCCGGATTCCTGCTGTCATACGACTACGACATGCTGCGCGCGTCGTTGCCGCCGGTGTACGCGGCGGCCGACCGGATCTTCCTCGCGAGGGATCAAGGGCTCCGGACATGGCGCGGGAACGCGTTCACGATCGATCCCGAGTTCTATGACTGGCTCGGTGCCTTCGATGTCGACCGCAAGATCGAGATCTACGAGGACGATTTCTATCGGCCCGCCCTCTCCCCGATGCAGAACGAGACCCGCGAACGCGCCATGCTGTCCGAGCGCATGGGCATCGGCAATTGGCTCATCCAGGTGGACGCGGACGAATACTTCATTGACTTTCCGCGATTCGTCACCGAGCTCCGTCGTTACGACGCCTATCTCGATGACCCCGAGCGGACGAGAGTCCAGATCTTTGCGTTCTGGTTCATCATCTACAAGTACACCGACCACGGGATCCTGTACGTGGACCGGCCGATGAAATCGGCGTTCGCCACCAATTGCCCGAACTACAAGCACGGGCGACGGACCGACGAGCGGGCGATCTACCTGGACAGCATCGTGATGCACGACTCCGTGGCGCGGACGGAATCGGAACTCCGGTTCAAGCTCGCCAACTGGGGCCATAATGGCGACGTCGACAAGGATTTCCTGAGCAAGTGGCTGGCCGTCGACGAGACGAACTACCGGACGATGAGAGATTTCTACTACATCGAGCCGGCGCGCTGGAAGACGCTCGATTTCCTTCCCACGAAGGAGCTCAGCCGGATCAAGCAGCTCGTGGCGGGTTCACGCGATCTGCGGGTCACGAAGAGCTACGTGGCTCGCAAGAACCTCGGCCAGTGGTTCAAGTTCCTCTGGAAGTGAGCGCTGCCGGCCCTCCGCTCCTGAAATAGGAGAACATCAGCGCCGCCGCGGCGATCATGAGATTCACGGCGCGCTGCGGCCCGAGCGCGGTATCCGTGGGCAGATCGTTCGCGACCCGGTCGATCATCGCGTAGTAGCCGAGCATGATGCTGAAGATGAGGAGCACGATGTTCGCGGTGCTCTCGGTCATCGTGATGAGCCTCGCCTTGGCCGGCAGGCGCCAGGCGGCCAGCCCGCAGGCGAAGCACACACCATAGTAGGCGTACCGCGCCGCCGGCCAGCCATCGAGGAACGCTGCGCGCACGCTGATCCCGCCAAAGCGATCGAGGAGTGCGAAGACCGGCGTGCCAACCAGATAGTAGAGATCCGGCGCGCGCGGGGATGCTGTGCCGCTCATGCCCGCGCCGGCGCGGACAGGCGCTGGATGTACGACGTGCCCACGGCGCATCGGTTCGCACCGGCCGCGCCGAGACGTTCGAGCGGCGCGAGCCAGCCTACGACGGGCGTGGGCGGCGACCATGCGTACACCGGCGTGCGCGGGATCGCCATCGGCGTCGCCGCGCCACGCGCGGACGAGCGTGAATCCGGCGGTGTAGCCGGCCTCGCGCGCCAGCGCGCGCTCGCGCTCCCGCGCGATGCCGAACGGATAGCTCACCGTATCGCACGGCGCGCCGAGCGCCGACTCGAGCGTCTCGCGCGAGCGAACCAGCTCCCGCCGCGCCGCCGCGTCGCTCAGCCAATCGAGCCGTGCATGCGTCGCGGTGTGCGAGGCGAACTCGATCCCCCGCCCTCGCGCGCGCTCGATGTCGCGCCACGCGAGATGCGCGAAGCGCCGGCCGCCATACGCGACGTCCCAGCGATTGAGCTTGCCCGCGTAGTCGGTGATCACGAAGCATGTCGCGGTGAATCCATGCGCCGCGAGCACCGGGAATGCGTGATCGCGGAGGCCGCGATACGCATCGTCGAACGTGATCGCGAGTTCACGATCGCCCACCGCGCGCTCGCCGTTCGCGCACGCGATCACCTCGCGCAACGAGAGCGTCCGCCACCCCGCGCGCGCGAGCCGCTCGATCTGCCGCGCGAACCGGATAGGAGAAAGCCGCGTCACACCCAGCTCGTGACGCGGCTCCACTTTGTGATAGCAAAGGATCGGAGGCAGCATGCAGTTCTAAACGCGTACGACCAAACGCGCCCCCGCAGTTAGTCGAGGTACTTGCTCAGCGGCTCGCTCTTCATGCCGAACACTTCTGCGACCGCCGGATACACGACCGCTCCCTCCACCACGTTCAACCCCTTCGCCAGCGCCGCATCCTCCTTCAGCGCCTTCTTCCATCCCTTCTGCGCGAGCTTCATCGCGTACGGGAAGGTCGCATTCGTGAGCGCCAGGGTGCTCGTGCGCGACACGCCGCCCGGCATGTTCGCGACGCCATAATGGATCACGCCGTCCACGACGTACACCGGATTCTCGTGCGTCGTCGCGTGGATCGTCTCCACACAGCCGCCCTGGTCGATCGCGACATCCACGATCACCGAGCCCGGCTGCATCACCTTGAGGTCCTCGCGACGGATGAGCCGCGGCGCCTTCGCGCCCACCACGAGCACCGCGCCCACGACGAGGTCGGCGGTCGAGATCTGCTCGAGGATCGTGTGCCGGTTCGAGTACACCATCTGCACGTTCGCCGGCATCACGTCGCTCAGATAGCGCAGCCGCTCGAGCGAGAGATCGAGGATCGTCACCTTCGCGCCGAGGCCCGCGGCCATCTTCGCGGCATTCGTGCCCACCACTCCGCCGCCCAGGATCACGACCTTGCCCGGCGGCACGCCCGGCACGCCGCCCAGCAGCACGCCACGCCCGCCATGCAGCTTCTCGAGGTACTTGGCCCCCTCCTGCACCGCCATGCGCCCCGCCACCTCGCTCATCGGCGTCAGCAGGGGCAGCTCCCCACTCGGCAGCTCCACGGTCTCGTACGCGATGCACACAGCGCCGCTCGCGATATGCGCCTTGGTGAGCTTCTCGTCGGCCGCGAAGTGGAAGTAGGTGAAGATCGTCTGCCCTTTCTTCATGCGCTTCCACTCGGGCTCGATCGGTTCCTTCACCTTCATGATCATGTCGGCGTCCGCCCACACGGCGTCGGCGGTCGGCGCGATCTTGGCGCCCACCTTCGTGAACATCTCGTCGGAGAAGCCCGAGCCTTCGCCCGCGCCCTTCTCGACGCTCACGCTGTGGCCGGCCGAGACGAGCGCTTCCGCGCCCGCGGGCACGAGCGCGACGCGATTCTCGTTGGTCTTGATCTCTTTCGGTACGCCGATCTTCATGGCAGGTAGGGTGTCGGAGATTGGATGAATCTGCGCGCCCGATCCGTGGGCGCTAGGGGAGACTCGTCACGCTGTTCGACAAAATCATGTCAATCATGTTAATCCTGTCAAATGCCCTTCACGGACTTTACGACAACAAAATACTAGACAGGATTAACATGATTTACATGAATGGAACTACAACTACCATCCTTAGGGCACCGCGGGCGTTGGGCCGAGGCTCAGAATGGTTTGGTTTTCGGGCTCGTAGAATTCGGCGCAGACTTCGCGAACCGTCACGGCTGAGATCGAATCGATCAGCGTCAGCGTTTCATCGAGCGTGCGGTAGGGCTCGTCGTACAGCGCCGAGCTCGCGGCGCGGTACATGCGCGAGGTCACGCTCTCGAGAGAGAGGGTGACCGAACCGGCGAGTTGACGCTTTCCCGACGCGAGTTCCTCTTCGGTCAGTGAATCGGCGGCGAGCCGCGCGAGTTCCTCGCGCACGGCGGTCGCCGCGGCGGCCGCAGTGTCGGGACCCGTGCCCACGTACACGCCGTGCACTCCCGTATCGGGATGGAACGTCTGGAAGGTGTGCACGTCGTACGCAAGGCCAAGCTCCTCGCGCACGCGCTGGAACAGTCGCGAGCTCATGCCGCCGCCGAGCATCGTGTCCACGAGCGCCACGGCGTAGCGCCGCGGATCGCCGTAGCGCCACCGTGGGCGAGCCGAACACGATGTGTGTCTGCGCGCCTTCGCGCTGCACGTGCTGAGCGCCCGGCTTCGTCGGTGCGAGCGCCGGCGCCTTGAGCGCGCTTCGTTTCGCCGCGCGGGCGGTCCGCCCAGCCCGTGCGCTCGAGCGCGGTCGAGCAGCGCATCGTGCTCGACGTTGCCCGCGCACGCTACCACGATCTGCGGCGGGTGGTACGCCCGCGCGTGCAATTCCTTCAACTCCTTCACGCCGAGCTTCGCCACGCTCTCGCGCGTGCCCAGGATCTGGTAGCCGTATGGGTGCTGGCCCCACATCGCCTCGTTGTGCAACTCGAACACGAGATCGTCGGGCGTGTCCTCCACCATCCCGATCTCCTCGAGCACCACTTTGCGCTCGAGCTTGAGATCGCTCGCGCGCAGCAGCGGCTCGAACACGAGATCGCCCACCACGTCGGCGGCGATCTCGAGGTGCATGTCGAGCACGCGCGCCTGATACGCCGTGTGCTCGCGCGCCGTGTACGCGTCCAGCGAGCCGCCCAGCGTCTCGAGCGACAGCGCGATCTCGGGCGCGGTGCGCTTGGCCGTCCCCTTGAACACCATGTGCTCGAGGAGATGCGACACGCCCATCCGATCGCGCGGCTCGTGCACGGATGCGGCGCGCACCCAGGCCCCGAATGCGACCGACCGCACTCCCGGAACCATCTCCGAGAGTACGGTCAGGCCGTTCGGCAGCGTGGTGCGTCTCAGCCCGTGTTCGGGCGCAGACGACACGACGGTCACCGCCGGTCGCGCCCTCCGCTCCTCGGCCGGCTGCCGCGATCGCCGTCCTCGCGGCGCGGGCGCGGCGCGCGCTCTGGCTCGTCCGGCATGCCCTCGGGCTTCGGGATCAGCGCCTTCATCGACAGGCGCATCTTCCCGCGCTCATCGCGGTCGAGGACCTTCACGCGCACGGTGTCGCCGCGCTTCACGACGTCTTCCGTCTTCTCGGTGCGGCCCCACGCCAGCTCGGAGATGTGCACGAGGCCTTCCGTGCCCGGCATGATCTCGACGAACGCTCCGAAGGCCGTCGTGTTCTTCACGGTGCCCTCGTAGATCGCGCCGATCTCGGCTTCCACGGTGAGCGCCGCCACCATTTGCTTCGCGCGCTCCATCGCTTCGGCGCCGACGGCGGCGATCGTCACCACACCGTTGTCGTCCACGGTGAGCTGCGCGCCCGTCTCGTCCTGGATGCCGCGGATCGTCTTGCCCTTCGGACCGATCAGGTCGCCGATCTTCTCGGGGCTGATCTTCACGGTCACGATGCGCGGCGCCCACTGCGACAGGTCGGCGCGCGGTTCCGCGAGCGCCTTCGCCATCTCGCCGAGGATGTGCAGGCGGCCTTCCTTCGCCTGCGCCAGCGCCTCGCGCATGATCTGCAGATCGAGGCCTTCGATCTTGATGTCCATCTGGATGGACGTGATCCCCTGGTCCGTGCCGGCGACCTTGAAGTCCATGTCGCCGAGGTGATCCTCGGTGCCGAGGATGTCAGTGAGGATCGCGTACTTGCTGCCTTCCTTGATGAGTCCCATCGCGACGCCGGCGACGGCGGCCGGGTACGGCACGCCGGCATCGAACAGCGCCAGCGAACCGCCGCAGATCGACGCCATGCTCGACGAGCCGTTCGACTCGAGGATGTCGCTCACGATGCGAACGGTGTACGGGAACTCCTCGTTCGTGGGCAGCAGCGCCTGGATCGCGCGCTCGGCGAGATTGCCGTGCCCGATCTCGCGGCGGCTGGTGCCGCGCATTGGCCGCACCTCGCCCGTGGAGAACGGGGGGAAGTTGTAGTGGAGCATGAAGCTCTTCGTGGTCTCGGCGGCGTCATCGATCGAATCGGTGCGCTGCGCATCTTTCGCCGTGCCGAGCGTGACCGCGACGAGCGCCTGCGTCTGGCCGCGCGTGAAGAGCGCGGAGCCGTGGGCGCGCGGCAGGATGCCGGTCTCGATCGTGATCGGGCGCACTTCGTTGAGCTTGCGGCCGTCGACGCGCTCGTTGGTGTCGAGCACCTGCGCGCGGAGTTCGTTGTACTCGTGGTCGCCCACGAGGTTGCCGATCTCCTTGGCGTTCTCGGGGAACTCGGCGCCGAGCGCGGCGATCACTTCGCGCTTCACGGCCTCGACGGCCTCGATGCGCGCGTGCTTGTCCTTCTGGTTGATCGCGGTGCGGATGCGCTCCTTCGTCTGTTCGGCGACGCGGGCCACGAGAGCCTCGGCCGGAACCGACTTCGTCCACGACATCTTGGGCTGCGCGCCTTGTCGAGGATCTCATTCTGCATGGCGATGAGTTCCTGGATCGACTTCTGCGCGAGCGTGATGCCTTCGACCACATCATCTTCCGTGACTTCGAGCGCGCCGCCCTCCACCATCACGATCGAATCCTTCGATCCGGTGATGATGAGGTCCATGTCGCTGTACTCGAGCTGCTGGAAGGTGGGGTTGATGGCCCACTTCCCTTCGAGGCGGCCGATGCGGACGCCGGCGAGCGGCTGGCCGAAGGGGATCTTGGAGGCGTTGAGCGCGAGCGAGACCGCGAGGAGCGACGGCACGTCGGCGTCGTTCTGCTGGTCGGCGGAGACGACATAGACGAAGACCTGCACTTCGTTCTTGAAGCCTTCCGGGAAGAGCGGGCGGATCGACCGGTCGATGATGCGCGCCGACAGGATCTCGTCGTCGTGCGGGCGTCCTTCGCGCTTGATGAAGCCGCCGGGGATCTTGCCGGCGGCGTATGACTTTTCCTTGTACTCGACCGTCAAAGGGAAGAACGGCGAGATGGCTGATGTTGTCGCTGACCGTGACGGCCGCGATGACCATGGTTTCGCCGTACTGGACCATGGCGGAGCCGGCGGCCTGCTTGGCCATTTTGCCGGTCTCGATGATGAGCTTGCGCCCGGCGAATTCCTTTTCAATGCGCTGCATTTCGTGTTCTCGTCTCAGGGATGTACAAAAGCGCGCGGGGACCGCATGGGGCGCCCGCGCGCTGGCCGAAAGGCCGGTGGGTTAGTGGCGGAGACCAAGCTCGTCGATGAGCTTCCGGTATCCCGTCACGTCGGTCCGCTTCATGTAGTCGAGAAGACGGCGGCGTTTGCCGACCATCTTGAGCAGCCCGCGGCGGCCGTGGTTGTCCTTCTTGTGGGCGCGGAAGTGCTCCGTCAGGTAATTGATCCGCTCGGTCAGAAGCGCGACCTGCAGTTTCGTGGAGCCGCTGTCCTTCTCGTGGGTACGATGCTTCTCGATGAGCGCTGCTTTTTCGAACGCCATAACAGGTATTTCTCCGCCGGTATTTCCACTGCGCGTTGTGCGCCGAATCCGTTGTAGCATAGGAATTTACTCCCCTTGGTCTCCCCTGTAAAGTCTCCCCTCCGTGCCTGATCGCTACCTCGGGCGCCATCTTGGCCGCTTCCGCGTGGACGCCATCGTCGGCTCCGGCGGTTTCGCCTGGGTCTACAAGGGGTACGACCCGGAATTGGACATTCCCGTGGCGATCAAGGTCCTCAAGCCCCAATTCGCGGGCGAGGCGACCTTCGAGACGCGCTTCCGGCACGAGGCGTCGATCGCGGCCAAGCTGCGGCACCCGAACATCATCCGGATCCTGGCCGTGGGGCGCGAGGGGACGGCGGTGTACTTCGTCATGGATTTCCTGCCCACCGGCCTCGACGGCCGTCTCGAGATGCTGGGCACGCTGCCGGAGACGCTGCTCATCCGCATGGGGATGGACGTGGCCGCGGCGCTCGCCTTCGCGCATCGCGAGGGCGTGATCCACCGCGACATCAAGACCGACAACATCCTGTTCGATGAGCACGGCAACGCGATCGTCGCGGATTTCGGCATCGCGCGCGCGGTGAGCGGCTACGTGGACCAGACCGGCACCAACATGGTGGTGGGCACACCGCAGTATTTCTCCCCCGAGCAGGCGCGCGGGCAGACGCTCGACGGGCGCGCCGACATCTATTCGCTGGGCGTGACGCTCTTCCGCGCGAGCGCCGGCGTGCTCCCCTTCCGCGGCGACGATTGGTACGAGATCGCGCGGCAGCATGTGGAGGATCGCGCCGCCGCGGCCGCGCGAGTTCAATCCCGCGCTCTCGGACGAGGTGGAGCGGATCATCCTCAAGTGCCTCGAGAAGGATCCGAACGACCGGTATCCCACCGGCGATGCGCTGCGCACGGAATTCGTGCAGCTGCTGGGCCGCGCGAGCACACCGGTGGCGCAGCTCGAGAAGCTGGGCGCTCCGAACGACAGTGCGGCGTTCGACACCACGCACAACAAGGAGAAGTGGCGTCGCTATCGCCGCGGCACGGTCGTGGTGGCGCGGCCGCGGTGATCGGCGTCGCCGCGGTCGTATGGAACGCGTTGCGTCCGGCAGCGCCCGCGCCGGTCACCTCGGGCGGCGAGGCGCTCGCGCCCGTGACCGTGAGTGCGCCGGCGATGAGCGCGTCGGACTCCGCGCCGGCGGCCGTAACCAAGGCCGGCGCACATGTGCTGCGCGTGCACGCCCCCGCGGGCGCCGAGGTCAGCATCGATGGCAATGTGGTGGGCACTGGCAGCTGGAAGAGCGACTCGATCGCGCCGGGCGCGCACACGGTATCCGCGTCGGTGCACGCGATCCCCGGCTGCAACTCGGCGCGCCAGGAAGTGAAGACCAAGGTGCTGCCGACCGGGACCACGAACGTGACGATCACGCCGCGCGAGTGCGGCTACTTCTCACTCGACGCGCTGCCCGCCGCGGCGAACTTCACGCTCGCCGGCCCCACCGGGAGCATCGCGGCGCACGGCGCGGTGGCGAAAGTCAAACCGCTCGTGGTGCCGGTGGGGAAATACACGCTGCACGTGACCGCGCCGTACTGCGCGGAATTCCGGGGAGCGGCGACGATATCGGCGGGGAAGACGAGACGCGAACGAGTACGGCTCATCTGCAAATAAGCGCCACGTGCGACGGCCGGGAACCGATTACCGGGAACCGGTGCGGCATGACAACGAATGGCATACGAACTCGCGCAATGTCGTATGCCATGTGTTGTCATGCATCACCGGTTCCCGGTAATCGGTTCCCGGCAGTTCGCTCATTTCGCGATCACCACTCCCAGCACGATCCCCAGCCCTGTCCCGATCCACACCGCCGGCTGCTGGTACCAATGCTTGCCTGGCGCCTCGAGGAGTGCGACGAAATCCGTCGTGATGCGCGTCGTCTGGCCGGTGACCACCGCGGTGGCGAGCGAGCCCGATGACGCGCAGCACCTTGATGCGCGCGACGAGCTGATCGTGCTTCGACGGGTCCACCGCGATGCCGCTCATGCCCGGCTTCACCCACGACGCGTCGGCTCACGCGGAAGTTGATCGTGCTGTCGCCCACGGCGCTGATCTCGAAGCGGAACGCGCCCTGCTGCGCGCGTGCGGCGCGCGGGGCTGCGGCCACGGCGAGCATCGCGAGCACCATCGCGATGCGTCGCGTCATTGCTTCATGAACATGCGGAAGAGCCGCGGGATGTCGTTGAACATCACAACCGCCAAGAGGAGCAGGATGAACGCGAGCCCCGCGCGCATGAGATACTCCTTCGTGCGCAGGCTGAGCGCGCCGCCCTTCACCTGCTCGGCGGCGAGCACCACGATCTGCCCGCCGTCCAACAGCGGCACCGGCAGCAGATTGAACACCGCGAGATTGATGCTCAGCAAGCCGAGCAGCGTCACGAGATCGGCCCACCCGCGCTTCGCGGCGTGCGCGGCGGCGCCGCCGATCGCGATCGGTCCACCGAGTTCCTTGAACGAAGCGCCGCCCGTCGCGAGCTGGCGCAGCGTGCGAAGCACGAGACCGCCCGCGTTCCAGGTGAGCGCCGCGCCCTGCTCGATCGCGCCGCCCCACCCGAGCGGGATCTGACTCGTGGGCGTGAGCGCGAGCGCGCCGATCTGCCCGACGACCGTGTCGCGCACGGGCACACCGCGATGCTTCACCGTGCTGTCCGGCCGCATGACGAGCGATACGGTTTTGCCCCCGCGCATCACGTCCATCTTCAGTTGTTTGCCCGGAGAACTCTCGATCTGCGTCACGACCTCGCGCCACGACGAGACGCTTCGGCCATTCACCGAAACAATGCTGTCACCGCCGTCGAGTCCGGCGCGCTGCGCCGGCTGGCCGGGCACGACATCGTCGATCACCGGCGGAATGAAGTAGTCGATCGCGAGGAGCAGCTGCCCGCGCGTCGAATCGAGCGGCGGACCCACCGGCACCGACACCACGCCCCGCTGCGTGCGCAGCATGAGCGTGTCGACCGGCAGCGACTCGACGGCCGCCGCGAATTCGTTCCAATTGGCCACCGGACGCGCGCCCACGCCAAGCAGCGTGTCGCCCGGCTGGAGCTCGGCGAGCTGCGGCATGCTCGCCGGCGCGTTCACGCCACCCACGACGTGCGTGAGCAGTATCGGACGGCCCTCCGCCTTCGCGAGGCCGGTGAAGAGCACGAAGCCGAGCACGACGTTCATGGTCACGCCGGCAACGAGAATGAAGAGCCGCGCGAGGAAGCTCTTCGACTCGAACCAGCGGTCGGCCGGCACCGGCTTGGGACCGAAGGGCGCCATGCCGTTCGGGTCCCAGTAGCGCGGCTTCTTCGCGTCGCCCTCTGCCACCGGCTGCTCAGCGCCGCCCTCGATGAACGCCATCGTCTCGTCGTCTTTCGACGCCATGCGCACATACCCGCCGAGCGGCACGGCGGCGATCATGTACTCGGTTTCGCCCCACTTGCGGCTGATGAGCGCGGAACCGAAACCGATCGAGAAGCGCGGCGCATACACGCCCATGAGCTTCGCGGCGATGAAGTGTCCCAGCTCGTGGATGAACACCACGAGCCCGAACACGAGCGCGATCGCGCCAACGGACGCGTACGAAATCGATCATTGGAACAGCTCTCGCACCACGCGTCGCGCCTCCTGATCGGCCATGAGCAGCGCCTCGCGCGAGCCGCCGGGTGAACCGCCCAGCGTCTCGAGCGCCCGCGCGATGGCGCGCGGGATGTCGCCGAAGGTGGCGCGCCCCTCGAGGAAGAGCGCGACCGCCTGTTCGTTCGCCGCATTGAATATCGCCGGGAGCGCACCGCCGGCGCGACCCGCGTCGATGCCGAGCTGCAGCGCGGGAAAGTCGCTCGCGCGCACCCGCTCGAACGTGAGCGGCGACAGTTCCACCGGATCGAAGGGCGGCACCCCCGTGTCGGCCACGCGCTCGGGATGCGTGAGCGCATACAGCACCGGCAGCTCCATGCTCGGCGCGCCCATCTGCGCGAGCACGCTGCCATCGACGAACTCCACCATCGAATGCACCACGCTCTGCGGATGCACGACGATCTCGATGCGATCGTACGGGAGGCCGAACAGGAAATGCGCTTCGATCACCTCGAGCGCCTTGTTCGCGAGCGTCGCGCTGTCGATCGTGATCTTGCGGCCCATGCGCCACGTGGGATGCTGCAGCGCATCGGCGACGCGTCGCGCGCGCGAGGCGCTCCTTGCGTCCAATCGCGGAACGGGCCGCCGCTCGCGGTGATCAGCAGGCGGCGAATGTCGGTGGCCGGCCGCCCCGCGATGCACTGCAGGATCGCGCTGTGCTCGCTGTCCACCGGCACGATCTCGCCGCCGCCGGCGCGGCACGCCGCGGCCACGAGTTCGCCGGCGACCACGAGCGTCTCCTTGTTCGCGAGCGCCACGCGCTTCCCCGCCCGCACCGCCGCGAGCGTCGCGTCGAGCCCCGCGGCGCCGACGATCGCGTTGAGCACGATCGCCACGTCCTTGCTGCTGCACGGCCTCGACGAGACAGCCCGCGCCTTCGCGCCAGCCCGCCGGATGCGCGGCGCCATTGCGCACCACGCCCACGAACGATGGATGATAGATCGCCGCCTGCTCGCCTAGCAGCGCCGCATTGGAGAAGGCCGTGAGCGCCGCGACGTGGAAGCGGTCGGGGTGTCGCGCGAGCACGCGCAGCGCGGTCGTGCCGATCGATCCCGTGGAACCGAGGATCGCCACGCCGCGCGTCTTCTTCATCGCACCACCGGCAGCAGCACGTGCGGGAACGTGAACAGGAAATACGCCGCGGGCACTACGAACAGCAGACTGTCGATGCGGTCGAGCACGCCGCCGTGTCCGGGGATGATGCGCGAACTGTCCTTCACGCCCGCCTCACGCTTGAGCAGCGACTCGGCGAGATCGCCCGCCTGCGCGACCACCGAGAGCGCCGCGCCCGCGAGGAGCGCGACCGCCGGCGCCATGGCGAGACTCGCGTTCGGCACGAGCACCCAGTGCACGTAGCCCCAGCTCACCAGCATCGCGGCGACGAGTCCGCCGAGCGCGCCTTCCACCGTTTTGGCCGGGCTTACACGCGGCATCAGCTTCCGGCGTCCAAAGGCGCGCCCCACGAAGTACGCGGCGATGTCGGTGCTCCACGCGATGACCAGTGGATAGAACAGCAGCGCCGTGCCCGCGCGCGCGCCGATCGCGTAGTCGTGATAGCGGAGCGCGTACGCGAAGGACAGCATGCCGGCCGTGTAGAGCACCGCGAACACGCTCACCGCCGCGGCGCCGAGCGGTCGCGCGCCGGACGCGCGGCGGAAGAGCGATCCCGTGAGCAACGCGAGCACGATCATCGCGCCCAGCGCGAGCACGGGCGGCGTGAACGCACCAATGAGGTAACCATGCACGGCCAGCGGCGTGAGCGCCGCGAGCATCACCGCCACTCCCGTGAACGGCGCGTAGCCGGCCGCGGCGGCGAGGCGGCAACACTCCCATGCCGCAAGCGCGGACGCGAAGGCGAGCAGCGTCGCGAGCGCCGCGCCGCCGAGCCAGATGGCCGCGCCGACGACCGGGATCGCGACGACCGCGAAGAGCACGCGGGTCGCGAGATTGGACAGGGCCACTACGCGGTGACGCGCCCGAAGCGGCGGTCGCGATTCTGGAAATCGAGGATCGCCTCGTACAATTCGCGCCGGCCGAAATTCGGCCAGAGTACGGGCGACATGAACAACTCCGCGTAGGCGAGCTGCCAGAGCAGGAAGTTCGAGATCCGCTGTTCGCCGGAGGTGCGGATGAGGAGATCGGGATCGGGACCGTCGGCCGTGTAGAGGCGCGAGCGGATCGCTTCTTCATCCACGTCTTCGGGGCGCATCCGCCCGGCCTGCACGTCTTCGGCGATGCGCTGCGCCGCGCGCGCGATCTCGGCGCGGCTGCCATACGAGATGAAGAGATTGAGCGCGAGCCGGTCGTTGTGCGCGGTGCGCTCCACGAGCGTGGCGGCGGCTGCCGCGGCAGCGGGCGTAAGGCGGGCGAGGTCGCCGAGCACCTGCACGCGCACCCCCTGCTCCGCCAGTTCGCTGGCCTCGCGCGCGATATACTCCTCGAGCAGCGACATGAGCGCCTGGATCTCCATCGGCGGCCGCTGCCAGTTCTCCTGCGAGAACGCGAAGAGCGACAGCACTTCGAGTCCCGCCTCGATCGCCCCTTCCACCACCTCACGCACCGCCTTCATCCCCGAGCGATGACCCAGCGGCCGCGGCAGATTCCGCTCGCGTGCCCACCGGCCATTCCCGTCCATGATGATGGCAACGTGGCGCGGGATACTGCCGTTGAGCTTGATCTTGTCGAGGAGTTCGTCGGATTCCATGGCTTTTTGAATTTGACCGGGGGCCAAGGTGAAGTCAAACAAAGCGGGAAGCGGGAAGCGGGAAGCGCCGCGGGAATCGAGAACAGCCGGGAAGCATGTTCCCCGTCAGTTATCGCTCCTCGCGGCGCTTCCCGCTTCCCGCTTCCCGCGTCGTTCAGACTTCCATCAACTCCGCCTCTTTGTTCTTCACCAGCTCGTCGATCTTCGCGATGTGCTCGTCGTGCGCCTTCTGCAGATCCTTCTCGGCGTGCTTCTTGTCGTCCTCGGCGACCTTCTCGAGCTTCTTGAGCGCGTCGCGGGCGTTCGTGCGGGCGTGGCGGATCGCTACGCGGCCCTCTTCGGCGAGCTTGTGGATCACCTTCACGAGCTCCTTGCGGCGCTCTTCGTTCAGCGAGGGGAGCGGCACGCGGATGATGCCGCCCTGCGTGGCCGGATCGAGACCGAGGTGCGACTCGCGGATCCCCTTCTCGATCGCGCTCGTGAGTCCCTTGTCCCAGGGCGTCACCGTAATCAGTCGCGGTTCGGGCGCGGCGACGCTGGCTACCTGCGTGATCGGCAGCATCTGGCCGTAGGCGTCCACGCGCACGGTGTCGAGCAGCGAGGTCGTGGCCTTGCCGCTGCGGATCGAGGCGAGCTCGCGCTTCGAGCTCTCGAGACCCTTGTCCATCGACACGCGGCAATCCTTGAGGATCTCAGGTATCGTGCTCATCGCACCAGTGTCCCGACGCGGTCGCCCCGGATCGCTCCGGCCACCGCGCCCTCCTGTTTAATGTTGAGCACGATCAGCGGCAGCTTGTTCTCGTCGCAGAGCGTGATCGCCGTCTGGTCCATCACGCCGAGCCGCTGCAGGATCACATCGCGGTACGTGATCTCCTCGAAGAGCTTGGCCTGTTTGTCCTTCTTGGGATCGGCCGAGTACACGCCGTTCACGCTCGTGGCCTTGATGATGACGTCGGCCTTCATCTGGATCGCGCGCAGCGCGGCGGCGGTGTCGGTGGAGAAGTACGGATTGCCGGTGCCGCCGGCGAAGATGATCGTGAGTCCCTTCTCGAAATGGCGCAGCGCGCGCCGGCGGATATACGGCTCCGCGATCTCCTCCATGCGAATGGAGGTCATGACGCGCGTCTCAACGCCCTTGCGCTCGAGCACATCCTGGAGCGCGAGCGCGTTGATGATCGTGCCGAGCATGCCCATGTAGTCGGCGCCCACGCGGTCCATGCCCATCTGCGAGAGCGCTTGCCCGCGCACGATGTTCCCGCCGCCGATCACGAGGCCGATCTTCACGCCCATCTCGTGCACGGCCTTGATCTCGTTCGCGAGACGGTCGAGCACGGAGAAGTCGAAGCCGGCGCCGCGCCCTCCGGCGAGTGCTTCGCCCGAGAGCTTGAGCAGCACCCGCTGGTAGCGGAGCGCCGGCTTCTTCTTGATCACTCCTGGCCCATCTGGTAGCGGATGAAGCGCTTGACCACGACGTTCTCGCCGAGCTTGGCCGAGGCCTCCTTCACGAGATCGCCGATCGTCTTCTTCGGCTCGCGGATCCACGGCTGCGACAGCAGCACGACTTCCTTGTAGAACGACTCGACCTTCCCGTCCACGATCTTGGCGACGAGGTTCTCGGGCTTGCCGCTCTCACGCACCTGCTGCTCGAAGATCTTCCGCTCGTGCGCGACGAGATCGGCCGATACGCCGTCCTTGTCCACCGACACGGGTGCCGCGCTGGCGATGTGCATCGCGATGTCCTTCACGAGCTGCTTGAACTCGTCGGTGCGCGCGACGAAGTCGGTCTCACAGTTCACTTCCACCATCACGCCCACCTTGCCGTTGTGATGGATGTAGTGCCCGACCGACCCTTCGCTGGCCGCGCGGCCCGCGCGCTTCTCGGCCTTCACGATCCCTTTGGCGCGAAGGTGCTCGGCGGCCTTGTCCATGTCGCCGTTCATCTCCTGCAACGCCTTCTTGGCGTCCATCATGCCCGCGCCGGTGCGCTGGCGGAGATCCTGAACGTCCTTCGCGCTGATGTCCTTCTTCCCCGTCATTGTCATTCGTCCTGCACGCCCAAGGCGTGATTCGAAGCGATGCGCCGGCACAGCCCGCGGCATCGCGTAGTTCCTCGTGAGAACGCCGCCGGCGAGAGGCCGGCGGCGTAGACAGTTTACCAAATAAAACGGCCCGGCACGAGTCCCCGGGTGCAGCCCTAGTCTACTCGGCCGCTTCTTCAGTTGATCCTGCGTCGGAGGATTCGGCCACATCCGCGGCCGGCTCACCCGGTTCACCCGTCTTCAAGCGCGCGGCGATCGCTTCCGGCTTCGCCCGGCGGCGGCGCGTGCGCTTGCGGCGCTTGCGGTCGCCGTCATCCGCCGGCTCGCTGCCGCGGTCGGAGCTGTACGTCGTCGCGCCCTCTTCATCCTCGAGCTCTTCGTGCTTCGGCGCTTCGCGGCGGGCTTCCCCGATCGCGTTCGCCAGCGTCTGCGTGATCAGCTCCACACTGCGGATCGCGTCATCGTTGCCGGCGATCGGCACCGTGATCAGATCCGGATCCGCATTCGTGTCCACGATCGCCACGATCGGGATTTTCAGCTTGTTCGCCTCGGTGACGGCGATCTTCTCCTTGCGGGAGTCGATCACGATCATCAGGCCCGGCAGGCGGCCCATGTTCTTGATGCCCGAGAGGTACTTCGCGAGCTTCTCCTTCTCCCGGTTCATCATGAGCTGCTCTTTCTTCGTGTAGTTCCCGAACTCGCCGCCTTCCTCGCTCCCCGCTTCGAGGTCCTTGAGGCGGCGGATCTGCTTCTTCACCGTCTGGAAATTGGTGAGGAGGCCGCCGAGCCAGCGTTCGGTCACGAACATCGCGCCGCACTTCTCAGCCTCGGCCTGCACGATGCCCTTCAGCTGCTTCTTGGTGCAGACGAAGAGGACGCCGTCGCCCTTCAGGATCGTGTCGCGGCACATCTTCTGCGCGAGGTCGATCTGACGGAGCGTCTTCTGGAGGTCGATGATGTGGATGCCGTTGCGCTCGGCGAAGATGAACCGGCGCATCTTGGGATTCCAACGGCGGGTCTGGTGCCCGAAGTGGACCCCGGCAGCGAGCAATTGCTCGAGGGTGGGTGACGTCATTCGCTGTTCATCCTTCCTGGTTGAGTCCGCCGTTCCCGTCGGCGCTTTAGTGGACCGGGTGGAACCCGGCACCCCCACCGCAGCTCAGGGAACGTGTGAGATGCGCGGGAGCGACGGACAGTCCGCCGCTCGCCGCGAGTGAACTGTTTACCGCTTGCTGAACTGGAACCGCTTACGTGCCTTCGGACGGCCCGGCTTCTTGCGCTCCACGGCGCGCGCATCGCGCGTCAGGAGTCCGAGGTCACGCAGCTTGCGACGGTGCACTTCATCGATCTTCACCAGCGCGCGCGCGGCGGCGAGCCGCAGCGCACCCGCCTGACCGCTCACGCCGCCACCCTCGATGGTCGCTTTCACGTCCCAGCGGCCGAGGTTGTCGGTGATCGTGAACGGCTGCTGGATGGACGACACGAGCGTGGGCCGCGGGAAGTAATCGCCGAGCGTGCGCCCGTTGACATCCCACTTGCCCGAACCCGGGCGCAGATAGATTCGGCAGACGCTCTCTTTGCGGCGACCGATCGCGTGCGTGACGTCAGCCATCACTTGCTCTCGCTGTTCTTGAGGTTGAGGACTCTCGGCTGCTGTGCGACGTGCGGATGCTCCGCGCCGGCGTACACCTTGAGCTTGAGGCGGAGCTTCTGGCGGCCGAGCGCTGTTTTCGGCAGCATGCCGAACACGGCCTTCTCGATCACGCGCTCCGGATGCTTCGCGAGCATGGACGCGTACGGCGTGAACCGCTCGTGGCCCATGTAGCCGGTGTGGCGGAAATAGCGCTTCTGTTCCGCCTTGCGGCCGGTGACGCGCACCTTGGACGCGTTGATCACGATGACGTGATCGCCGGTGTCCATGTGGGGCGTGAAGATGGGCTTATGCTTGCCACGGATGATGCGCGCGACTTCGGTGGCGAGGCGCCCAAGGACGAGGTCCTCGGCGTCCACCACGAACCAGTTCGCAGTGATATCCGTCGGTTTGGCTGAGAAGGTCTTGTTCATAGACATGGTAGGGGACGGCATTTGGGACAGACTTACAAGCTAGTTACGCTGGTAAGTCGTGTCAACTCCATGAGATAGTGGGGACTCGCTAGTAGCGCTGCTTACGGCGTCGTTAGACCGTAGAAGCCGTAGAGAGTCGAACTGGCAGGTAGATACCGCGGTATCTACAGCCCAGTTCGACTCTCTACGGCTTCTACGGTCTAACGACGGCGTGAGTAGTACTAGTACCGGGTCCTACTCTCCGACCTACCGGAAGTGGTAGTCGATCCCCGCTCTCAGCACGTTCAGGCTCACGGCCGCGGAGTGGGTGAACATGACGTTCGGGTAGGTGCTGGTTCCACCCTCGCCATCAGACGAAGTGAGGTTCGTGCTGGTACCCGACATTGTACCCAGACTCGCGTAGAGATACTCGAATCGCACGGACCACTTGCTCGCGGGGCCGAGCAGATACTCGGCGCCGGCGCCCAGCGTCCAGCCGGTCTGTGCCGAGGATTGCGACGCGGACTCATCGGCGCTCGCGTTTGTGTCGGTGAAGTGCTCCGTGTATTTCACGGTGCCGAACGCAACGCCGCCGGCGCCGTAAAAGAGCCACTGTGGCGTGGCGTAGCCGAGCCGAATGCGCGCCGTGCCGAGCGAGCTGGCCTTCACGGTCTGATCGATCGTGAAATCGGCGTCGCAGCAGGGGTAGGTGCCCGTGTTGCTATGCGAACTGCTCACGCTGAGCGCGCTGTAGTCGACCTCGAAGCCCAGCACCCATTGCTTCTCGACGAGGTTATAGCCGGCGCTGAGGCCCGCGGTGAGGCCGCCGGGCGAGGCGCTGTTCGTGCCGGCCGCGTTGATCGGTGCGAGACTCGAGGTCGGGAAATAGTCCTGGGCGGGATCCGTGACCGTCTCGGTCGTCTTCGTCGACCCGAGCCCGTAGCCGGCGACCGCACCGACGTAGAAACCGCCGAACGCGGACTGGGCGTGCGTGCCGGTCGTGAGGGCGGCGAGCACGGTGATGGCGAGCGAGAGACGGGCGGATCGCATGAGACGCTCCAAGGCTGGGTACGGATAGAACGTGCGGCGTCGCGCTTCCGTTGCGTGTGAGTCGCTCATTCCATTTCCACGAGGGTCGCGCCCTTCTCCACGGCGTCGCCGGGTGCGACGCGCACGGCCTTCACGACGCCGGCGCCGTGCGCGCGGAGTTCGTTCTCCATCTTCATCGCTTCCATCGCGATGAGCCCCTGGCCCGCCTCGACCGTGTCGCCGGCCTTCACGTGCACGCGCACGATGAGGCCGGGCATGGGCGCAAGCAGCGGCACGGGTCCGGTGGGTCCGGCCGCCGCGGCGGTGAGATCGCGGATGGTTCGGGTGCGCTCGTCGAGCGCCTCCACGTCGTAGCTGAAGCCATCCATCCAGAGCGTGTAGGCGCCGCGACCCTTCCGCGCGCGCACGACCACGCGGTGCACCTCGGTGCCGATCGTGACGAGACGCACCGGCGTGCCTTCGACCGCGCGGAGCGTGGCGGCCCGCTGCGGCGCCATCCACCGTAGCGCGACCCGGCTCGAGATCCACCGTGATCCGCGTGCCGCGCACATCAACAATGTATTTCATGCGGCCTCCGGGACCAGCTCGCACACGGTCTCGACGTGCGCCGTCTGCGGAAACATGTCGAAGCAGACGAGCGACGCGATCCGCCAACGCGGCAGGCGCGCGAGGTCGCGCGCGAGCGTCGCGGGGTCGCAGCTGACGTACACCACGGCGCGCGTCTCGGCGGCCCCGGTCTCGAGCAACGTCGTGACCGCGGCATCGACGCCGGCGCGCGGCGGGTTCAGCACGATCACGTCGGCGGGGAGCGCGCTAGCGAGCATGTCCTCCACGCGCGCCGCGACCACGCGCGAGCCGGGCGGCAGGCGCTGCGCGCACCACGCGGCCGCATCCTCGTCGAGTTCGATCGCCGTGACGCGCACGCCGGCGGACGCGGCGGCGGCCGCCGTCTCGCCGAGTCCGGCGTAGGCGTCCACGAGCGTCGCGGGCCGGTGCGCCATCGCGCGTTCCAGCGCGTGCCGCTGGAGCGCGGGCGCCATTGCCGCGTTCACTTGTGCGAAGCTCGCGCCGGGCGCGCCGGGCGCGCCGCGGTGCCCGATGCGGCGCCGCACGCCGCCCTCCGGCGTCCACCAGAGCGACGCGATCGAGGCGACGCGCGCGAAGAACTTGTCGCTCGCCGGCCAGGACAGTCCGCCCTCGAGCGCGAACGATGCGTGCTCGCCGTCGATGCGCACCGCGCCGCGCAACTCGATCGCATCGGGAAGATCGGCGCCGTGCGCGAGTACGTCGCGCCACACGGCGAGGATCCGTTCGTCGGTGATGGGACAGTCCTCGAGCGCGAAGACGCGGCCGGGCGCGTCGTACGGATGCATGCCCGCGCACCATTGTGCGCCGCGGCGGCGCATCGCGAGCGTGAGCTTGCCGCGATAGCGCCACGTCGCGGGCGACGGACGCACCTCGGGCGGCGCGACGTCGCGGTGTCCGATACGCTTGAGGGAGTCGCTCACGATGCGCGCCTTCACGGCGCGCTGGGCGTCGTACGAGAGATGCTGGATCTGACAGCCGCCGCACTTGTCGCGCGTGTAGTGCACGCATCGCGCGTCCACGCGATCGGTCGAGGGCGCCTCGAGCGATCGCAACGCGCCGCGCGCGAAGCGCGGACCCGGAACGAACTCGATGACCGCGCGATCGCCGGGCGCGGTGCGCGGCGTGAACACCACGAGCCCCTCGTGGCGGCTTACGCCGTCGCCGCCCGCGGCGATCGCGGTGATGTCGACAACAGCGGACGGTCGACTGTCGGCTGTCGGCTGTCGGCGAGCGGCGGTGGGTCCTCATTCGCGGAGGGCCTCGCGGCGGGCGGCGATCTGCCAGGCGTCGCTCGCTACGCCAGAGGTCGAGGAGGATGACGGCACGCGGCGCGACGTGCGCTCCTCCTCCGCGAGCAGCGCGGCGGCGATCGCCGCGGCGAGGTCGCCGCCCGCGGGCGGTGCGACGCTCGTGAGCGACGTGAGCCGCCGCTCGAGCCACTGGATGTCGATCGCACCCTTTCGGAAATCGTCGTCCTCCATCACGCGCAAATGGAAATCGCGCGAAGTCTCGACGCCCTCCACCGTGAGCTCGAGCAGCGCGCGATGCATGCGCGCGATCGCCGCGTCGCGCGTGGGCGCCCACACGATGAGCTTCGCGAGCATCGGATCGTAGTGCAGCCCCACTTCCGTGCCGATCCCGATGCCGCCGTCCCAGCGCACGCCGGGTCCGCCCGGCAGCCGCAGATACGAGATGCGGCCGGTGGACGGCAGGAAGTCGTTCGCCGGGTCCTCGCTCGTGATGCGGCACTCGATCGCCCAGCCGCGCGGCGTGAACTGATCCTGCGTGAACGGGAGCCGCTCGCCGCGCGCGATGCGCAGTTGCCACTGCACGATGTCGATGCCCGTCACCAGCTCTGTGACCGGATGCTCCACCTGGAGCCGCGTGTTCATCTCCAGGAAATAGAAACTGCCGTCGCGATCGAGCAGGAATTCGCACGTGCCGGCATTCACGTAGCCGGCCGCGAGCGCCGCCTTCACCGCGGTGTCGCCCATGCGCCTCCGCAACTCCGGCGTCACCGCCACGCTCGGCGCCTCCTCGATCATCTTCTGATGGCGCCGCTGCACGGAGCATTCGCGCTCGCCGAGCGAGAGCATCGTGCCGTGCATGTCGCCGAGCACCTGGATCTCCACGTGGCGCGGCCCGCTGATGTACTTCTCGACGTACACCGCGTCGTCGCCAAAGGCGTTCTTCGCCTCGCGCCGCGCGCTGTCGAGCGCGCCGGCGAGTTCGCCCTCCGACTTCACGACGCGCATCCCCTTCCCGCCGCCGCCGGCCGCCGCCTTGAGCAGCACCGGATAGCCGAAGCTCTTCGCGATGCGCGCCGCCTCGGTGGCGTCGCGCAGCGGCTCGGCGGTGCCGGGCACCACGGGCACGCCGGCCTTCATGGCGAGCGTGCGCGCGGCGGTCTTGCTGCCGAGCGCGGCGATCGCCTCGGGCGGCGGCCCGACGAACACGAGACCGGCGTCGCGCACCGCGCGCGCGAAGTGCTCGCGCTCGGCGAGGAATCCGTAGCCCGGATGGATCGCGCCGGCGCCGGTGCGCTTCGCGGCCTCGATGAGCTTGTCGGCGCGCAGATAGCTCTCGGTGGACGCGGCGGGGCCGATCGCCACGGCCTCGTCGGCCTCGCGCACATGCGGCGCGCCGGCGTCGGGCTCGCTGTACACCGCCACCGAGCGCAGCCCCAATTCCTGGCACGCGCGCACGATGCGCAGCGCGATCTCGCCGCGATTGGCGATCAGGACCTTATCGAACATCGCGCGGCTCCAGCGCCGTGGCGAGGATGCGCTCCAGCGGCGCGCGCGCGAATTGCGTGCGGCCCACGAAGCTGAAACGCACGATGCGTTTGGTGTCGATCAGGAAGCAGGCCGGATGCGCGACGTTGAACGCGTCGAGCCCGATGGGATGCCACACACCGTACTGTCTTGATCACGGCGCGGTCCGGATCGCAGAGCAGCGGGAACGGATATCCCTTCTTCGATCCCTTGATGGCGTCGCCCATGCGCTCGCACGACTGCGGCAGGATCGCAGCGATGCCGATCGTCGCGCGCTCATAGAGCGGCCACTCGTCGCGCAGCTCCCCGAGCTGCCCGCGGCAGTTGGGTCACCAGAAGCCGCGGTGGAAGACGAGCAAGAGGCCGGAGCGCTCACGCAGCAGGTCCGCGAGCGATGTGGGCTCGCCGCTCGCGGCAT
The DNA here is from genome assembly GCA_963732065.1 of uncultured Gemmatimonadaceae bacterium. GTDB lineage: Bacteria > Gemmatimonadota > Gemmatimonadetes > Gemmatimonadales > Gemmatimonadaceae > DATKOH01. The sequence continues at coordinate 856,809 of CAVSYH010000020.1, forward strand.
CGGTGAGCGTGAACGGCGGCGCGGTGTCGCCGATGTGGAGCGTCGCGCTCGGCCCGGCCATCAGAGCGGGATGTTGCCATGCTTCTTCGGCGGGTTGCGATCGCGCTTGGCGCGCAGCGTCTCGAGCGCATCGATGAGGCGCGGGCGCGTCTCGCGCGGATCGATGATGTCATCCAGGTAGCCGCGCCCCGCGGCGATGTACGGATGCGCGAACTTCTCGCGGTACTCGTTGATCTTCTGCTCGGTGGCGGCGTCGGCGTCCTTGCTCTCCGCGATCTCCTTGCGGAAGAGGATCTCCACCGCGCCCTTGGGACCCATGACCGCGATCTCGGCGGTGGGCCACGCGAGATTGAAGTCGCCGCGGATGTGCTTGCTGCTCATGACGTCGTACGCGCCGCCGTACGCCTTGCGCGTGATCACCGTGAGCTTGGGCACCGTCGCCTCGCAGTACGCGTAGAGCAGTTTCGCGCCGTGGCGGATGATGCCGTCGTGCTCCTGCGCGACGCCGGGCAGGAAGCCCGGCACATCCTCGAACGTGATGATCGGAATGTTGAACGCGTCGCAGAAGCGGATGAAGCGCGCGGCCTTGATGCTCGCGTCGATGTCGAGCACGCCGGCGAGCACGGCCGGCTGGTTCGCGACGATGCCCACCGAGATCCCGCCCAGGTGCGCGAAGCCGCAGAGGATGTTGCGCGCGTAATCGGCGTGCACCTCGTAGAACGCGCCGTCGTCCACGACGCGGCGCAGCACGTCGTGCATGTCGTACGGCTTGTTCGGGTTGTCGGGCACGACGTCCAGCAACGCCTCGTCGCGGCGATCGCGCGGATCGCTCCCGGCGTCCGCGGCGGTGCCTCGTCGAGGTTGTTCGGCGGAATGAACTGCAGCAGATTCGCGGATGGCGCCCAGACACGCGAACTCGGAGTCGTGCGCGAAGTGCGCGACGCCGCTCATGCTCGCGTGCGTGTCGGCGCCGCCGAGCTGCTCCATCGTCACGTCTTCGTGCGTGACCGTCTTCACGACGTTCGGGCCGGTCACGAACATGAAGGACGTGCCGCGCACCATGTACACGAAATCGGTGATCGCCGGCGAGTACACCGCGCCGCCGGCGCACGGGCCGAGGATCGCCGAGATCTGCGGCACCACGCCGCTCGCGAGCGTGTTGCGCTTGAAGATCTCCGCGTAGCCGCCGAGGGAGACGACGCCCTCCTGGATGCGCGCGCCGCCGGAATCGTTGAGGCCGATCACCGGCGCGCCGTTGCGCACGGCGAGATCCATGACCTTGCAGATCTTCTCGGCGTGCGATTCGGAGAGCGAGCCGCCGAACACGGTGAAGTCCTGCGAGAAGACGTACACGAGCTGCCCGTGCACGCGGCCGTAGCCGGTGACGACGCCGTCGCCGTAGGGGCGCTGCTCTTCGAGGCCGAAATCGGAGGAGCGGTGGACGACGAAGCGGTCGAGCTCGACGAAGGAGCCTTCATCGAGCAGCACATCCAGCCGCTCGCGCGCCGAGAGTTTTCCCTTGTCGTGCTGCGCCTTGAGGCGGGCGGCCCCGCCGCCGAGTTCACTCTCGGCGCGGCGCTTCTCGAGGAGCTCGAGCTTCTCTCGCATGCTCATGGCCAAAACCTAGCGTCGGAGCCTGTCTGCCGCGAGCGTGGACCTCACGACTGACGGGAAGCGGGAAGCGGGAAGCGCCGCGGGATGCGAGAACTGACGAGGGCTCCTCGTTCGTTCTCGCGTCCCGCGGCGCTTCCCGCTTCCCGCTTCCCGTCAGTCTCGACGGACTGCGGAAGTCGATCTGCTTACTCGTCGATGTTGTCCATCGCATCCGCCGGCACTTCCACGATCGCTTCCTCGGATTCCATCGGGATCACCTTCGAGGGCGTCTCGGGGCGCGGCGGCTGGTCCTCGGGAACGTTCGTGACGGCGAGCACGATGCGGCGGTGGATCGGGTCCACCTCGAGGATGCGGAGGTCGAGATTCATCGTCTCGTACACCGCGTCCGCCGGATTCGTGACGGGCTTGCCGACGCTCAGCTGCGAGATCGGCACGAAGCCCTCGATATCGTTGCCGATATCGACGACCACGCCCTTGTCCATCAGGCGCACGACCTTGCCCGGCAGATCGGTGCCCACCGGATACGTCTCGCCGATCTTGAGCCACGGATCCTCGACGGCCTGCTTGAGGCCGAGCGAGATCCGCTTGTTGTCGGCGTCGATGTTCAGGATCACGACGTCGACGGCGTCGCCCTTCTTCACGACCTCCGACGGGTGCTGCACGCGCTTGGTCCAGCTCATGTCGGAGATGTGAATCAGGCCGTCGATGCCCGGCTCGATCTCGACGAAGGCGCCGAACGACGTCAGGTTGCGCACCTTGCCGTTGAGCCGCGTGCCCACCGGGTACTTGTAGCGGCAGCACGATCCACGGATCCTGCTCGGTCTGCTTCATGCCGAGCGAGATCTTCTCCTCGTTCGGATCGACCTTGAGCACCACCGCCTCGATCACTTCACCGATCGACACGAGCTTGCTCGGGTGGCGCACGTTGCGCGTCCAGCTCATCTCGCTGATGTGCACGAGGCCCTCGATGCCGGGCTCGAGCTCGATGAACGCGCCGTAGTTCGTGATCGACACGACCTTGCCCTGCACGCGCGTGCCGACCGGGTACTTCTCCGCGACGTCCTTCCACGGATAGCTCTGCAGCTGCTTGAGGCCGAGCGAGATGCGCTCGCGCTCCCAGTCGATGTCGAGGATCTTGACCTCGAGCTCCTCGCCGATCTGCACCATCTCGATCGGGTGCGAGATGCGGCCCCACGACATGTCGGTGATGTGGAGCAGGCCATCCACGCCGCCGAGGTCGATGAACGCACCGAAGTCGGTGATGTTCTTGACGACGCCCTTCCGGATCTGGTCCTATCTCGAGCTCCTTCATGAGCCGCTCGCGCTTGCCGGCGCGCTCGACCTCGAGGATCACGCGGCGCGAGACGACGATGTTCCGGCGGCGCTTGTTGAGCTTGATGATCTTGAACTCGTACTTCTGGCCGAGGAGCTCGTCGATGTTCGGCACGCGGCGGAGCGCGATCTGCGAACCGGGCAGGAACGCGTCCACGCCCATGAGGTCGACGACGACGCCGCCCTTGATCTTCTTGACGAGCGTGCCTTCCACCGGCTGGTCCGATCTCGTACGCCATGCGGATCTTCTCCCACACGCGCATGAAGTCGGCCTTCTTCTTGGAGAGGACGACCGAGCCTTCCTTGTCCTCGAGATGCTCGAGCAGGACCTCGACTTCGTCACCGGGCTTGAGGTCGGGGAAGTCCTTGAACTCCTCGAGCGGCACAGCGCCCTCGGACTTGAAGCCGATGTCGAGGATGACCATGTTGTCGCGGATCTCGCAGGACCTTGCTCTTGACGATCTCGCCTTCATCGATCGAGGCGAGGGTCCCGGCGTATAGTTCGATCATCGCCGCTTCTTCGTCGGCGGAATACTCGTCGTCGTCCCAGCGATTGTCGCCGTGCGCGAGCAGGCGGAGCTGCCCCTTCATGGGGTCTTTGCGCGGGGTGTCGATCGTGTTCTCTTCGAGTTCGGGCATGAAGTACGGTTCTCCAGATCGCGGATTTTTTCCTTCGCCGCGCCGAGGATGGGGTGAATTCCTGCCCCGTCGGACGACGGGGCGGGAGAGCCGTTAAAGATATGAGACGCCTTTAATTACCGCAACGGCGGCTAACAACACATCAAGGGAAAAGGGAAACGGGAAAAGGGGGTGAGTAGCCGGCCCCAGCGAGTCCCGAATGCCGAGTCCCGGGTACTTGCGTGCACCACGTGCCCGCCCTGGTCGGTCGGGGGGGCGTCGCGCTCGGGGAAATAGCGTTCCCTCATCCGCAGCGGCCCCAGGTCGTCGATCCCGCGGAAACCCATCGCGCGGAGCTTGGCGTGCAGCGCGCCGGTGTCGAAGTAGCTCTTGAGGCTCTCGCCCAAGGCGGCCACCTTCGCCGCGAGCGCTTCGTGACGCGCCGCATACTCGGTGCCGGCCGCTCCGGGCGGATTGCCATAGTCGAATACGACGTCGGCGCCGCCGCGGCAGTGACGCGATGTACTTCAGCGTCGAGTCGACGGCCGGCTCGGTCAGATATGGGACAACGCCGAGCCACGTGAAGAAGGCCGACAGCGCCGGGTCGAAGCCATGCGCGGCCAGCGCGTCGCCGAGCGTTTCGCGCTCGAAATCGATCGGCACGAAGGTGAGCGACGCCGGGATCGCGATCGCCGCCGCGGCGAGTTGCTCGCGCTTCCATTGCTGCGTGGCGGCGTAGTCCACCTCGAACACGCGCACCGGCGGACTGGCCGGCGCCCGGTACGCGTACGTATCGAGGCCGGCGCCAAGCACCACGAGCTGCCGCACGCCGCGCGCGATCGCGGCCGCCAGCGCATCGTCCGCGAAGTGCGTGCGGATCGCGATGAACGTGCGCATGCCGCGCCGCTCGGGCTCGTCTCGCGCCTTCTGGATGAGAGCGTCGGCGTACTCGCCGAGGATCCGCACGGCGAGCGGATCGGAGAAGATCCGGCCGCCCTCGAGCACCTGATGCGCGGCGCGATGCCCCGCGGCGCCGAGCGCGGTGCGGCTCGCCCGCCCGGGCTCGACCACTAGCGCCCGCGCACGGCCCGCGCGAAGGCCACGATGCGCGAGACCTGTTCCTCCTGCGTGAGGTACGTCGTGTCGATCATCATCGCCTTCGCCGCGGGCACCGACTGCGCGGCGTCGCGCGCGTCGCGCTGCACGAGACGCTCAGTCTCCTCGGCGATCTCGGCGTCGTGCGGCGCACGGCGCAGGCGTTGCATGAGTCGGCGCCGCGCGCGCTCCCACGGATCGGCCACGAGGTAGATCTTCGCGTCGGCATTGGGGAATACCGTGGTGCCGATGTCGCGTCCGTCTACGACGACATCCCGCTCGTCCGCCGCGTCGCGCACCCGCGCGTTCACCCAGTCGCGCACGCGCATCATGCGCGCCACTTCGCTCACGTGCTGCGTGACGCCCGGTCCGCGGATCGCCTCTTCCATCGAGTGCCCGTCACGCACCGGCACGTACGAACGACCGGCCGGCGCGAGCGAGATCCCGGCCGCCGCGCGCAGCACAGCGTCTTCGGTGAGCGGCGCACTGGGCGCGGCCTCGAGCGCCGCGGCGGTCGCGGCGCGATAGAGCGAACCCGAATCGATGTGGAGGAAGCCGAGCTCGTTCGCGACCCACTGCGCCGTGGAACTCTTGCCCGACGCGGCGGGGCCGTCGATCGCGACGACGAACGGCGAGCCGGGCGCGCGCACGCGCGGCGAGAACGGCGGCGTGGGCGATGTCATGCGGTGATCGCCGCGCGCATGTCTTCCCAGAACGATGGATACGAGACGGCCACACAATCGCGGTCATCGATCGTGATCGTGCTCTCGGGCAGCGCGGCGAGCACGCCGAACGCCATCGCGATGCGATGATCGCCGTGCGTGATCACGGCGCCGGAGAGCGGCGCGTCGGAGCCGGTCACCGTCATTCCATCGGGCCGCTCCTCCGCCGCGATGCCGATCGCGCGCAGGTTCGAGACGACGGCGCTGATCCGGTCGCTCTCCTTCGCGCGCAGTTCCGCGGCGCCGGTGATGACGGTCACGCCGCTCGCGCGCGCGGCCACGCAGGCAAGGAGCGGCAGTTCATCGATCATCGACGGCACGGTGTCGGCGCCCACTTCCACCGCGTGCAGCCCCGATGGCCACGCGAAGATGGACCCGATGTCCTCCCCGCCCTGCGGCGCGCTCACATGGAAATCGATGTGCGCGCCCATTTGCTGCAACGCGCGGTAGAATCCGATGCGCGTCGGATTGAGACAGACGTCGGCCACCGAGAGCGCGCCGCCGCCGGCGAGCACGGCGAGCGCCGTCATGAACGCGGCCGACGACGGATCGCCCGGGCACGCGGAGATCGAACGGCGCCAGCCGAGCCACGGGCTCGAGGCGCACGACATCGCCCACAACATCCACGTCCACGCCCGTGGCGCGCAGCAGCCGCTCGGTATGGTCGCGCGAACGGCCGGGCTCGCGCAGCACCACCGGCACGCCGGCCACGAGACCGGCGAGCAGCACCGCGCTCTTCGCCTGCGCGCTCGCGGTCTCGGTCTCCCACTTGAGCGCCTTAGCGTGCCGCCCTGCACGGTCATCGGGAGATGCTCGCCGTCCTCGAACGTCACGCGCGCGCCCATCGCTTCGAGCGGCCGCGCGACGCGCGCCATCGGGCGGCGGCTCAGGCTCTCGTCGCCGGTGAATCGCGCGCGGAACGATTGGCCGGCCACGACGCCCGCCATCAATCGCGCGGTGGTGCCGCTGTTGCCGCAATCGAGATCGCGCGCCGGCGCGGTGAGCCCGCGGCGGCCTTTGCCCACGATCGCGATGTTCGCGCCGAGCGGCGGCACCGCCACGCCGAGCGCGCGCAGAACGCTCGCCGTGCTCTCAATGTCGGCGCTCTGGAGAATGCCATGGATGTGCGACTCGCCATCGGCGAGCGCGGCGAGGATGAGCGCGCGATGCGAGATGGACTTGTCGCCGGGCACGTGCACGATGCCGCCGACGATCATGCGCCGCCTCCGGCGCGCCGGCGCCAGTCGACCGCCGCCTCCCACAAGTCGTCCAATCGCTTCATATCGTGTGCGCGCACTGCGTCGCGAAGCTCACCGAATCGCGCGATATAGCCAGCGAGCGCCAGATCCAGATCCGCCGGCGCGACGCCGAGCAGGGGCGCCCACATCGCGAGCGGACTCTCGGCAAGTCGCGCCGTATCGCGCGCCCCCGGGCCCGCGGCCGAAGGATCGATGCCCGCCGCGTCCAACGATCCCGCGAGCGCAGTGGCGACGAGTTGCGGGAGATGGCTCACCCATGCCATGAGCTGGTCGTGCTCGTCGGCGGTGCGATAATCGAAACGCGCTGCCCCCGCCGCTCGCCAGAGCGACTCGGCGGCCGCGCGCACGCGCTCGCTCGCTCGCGTCTCGACGCTCACCCCGCAGCCCTTGAAGAGATCGGCGTGCGACGCCGCGAAGCCGCTGAGGTGCGAACCGGCGAGCGGATGCGTGCCGATCACGCGCAGATTGAGCGACGGTGTGACTTTGAGTTCGAGCGCTTTGGCGCGCTGCAGACTGCCGGTGTGCAGCACCACCGCCTGCGGCGCGAGCACCATTGCGTCGGCCGCGATCGACGCGATCTTGAGCAGCGGCACGGCGACCACCACCATCGTCGCGCCTTGCAGCGCCGCGCGCAGGTCCGCGCTCACGGGAATGCCGGCGGCGGCCGCGAGATCGCGATCGGCGGCGGACTCGCTCCACGCACGCACCGGCATGCCTTGCGCCGTGAGTGCGCGCGCGAGCGAGCCGCCGATGCAGCCCAGTCCGACGATGGCGACCGGACCGGCGGACGTCATCGCAGCGCGCTCTCCAGCGCGGTGCCCGCGTTCGTGGACTCGTCGCGGTACTTCACGATCACCGGCGTCGCGAGCGAAAGGCCCTGGATCTGTCCCCCAGCCTTGCCCGATGCGCCGCGCGCCGGGGACCACCACCGCGCCTTCGGGGATCTCGAGCGGCCGCCGTCGCCTGCGCGGTAGATCTTCTCGTGCACGAGATCGTACACGGGCGTGCCGCGCGTGAGCAGCACGCCGGGCGCGAGCACCGCGCGGCGCCGCACCACGGTGCCTTCGTACACGCCGCAATTCCCGCCGATGAACGCGTCGTCCTCCACGACCACCGGCGCCGCATTCACCGGCTCGAGCACGCCGCCGATCTGCGCCGCCGCGCTCAAGTGCACGCGCTCGCCGATCTGCGCGCACGATCCCACGAGCGCGTGCGAATCCACCATCGTGCCGGCGCCGACCCACGCGCCCGCGTTGATGTACATCGGCGGCATGCACACCACGCCGCGCGCGAGATGCGCGCCGCGCCGCACCGTGGATCCGCCGGGCACGATGCGCACGCCGTTCTCGAGCGGGATGTCCTGCGTCGGCAGCGTGTGCTTGTCGTAGAACTGGAAGGGCGAGCCCTCGATGGGCGACATGTCGACGACGTCCCCCAGCTTGAACGCGAGCAGGATCCCCTGCTTCACCCACGCCACCGCGTGCCAGACGCCGTCGCGGTCGCGCTCGGCGGCGCGCACCTCGCCGCGCTCGAGTGCCTCGAGCAGTTCGTCGATGGTGCGTTCCGCGCTGGCCGGCGGATGGTCGCCCGCGGCGACGATCGCGGCCACCGCGCCCTCCAGTTCATGGCCGCCGCTCACGTGAGCGCTCCGGCCGCCACGAGTGCGGCGCGCACCGCCGGCTCATTCGACGCGAGCATCGGCACGAGCGGCAACCGCAAGTTGTTCTGGAGGCGGCCCATCATCGCCAGGCCCGCCTTCACCGGCAGCGGATTCGATTCCACGAACGCGGCGTGCATCCACGGCAGCAGCTTCTCGTGCGCCGCGCGCGCGGCCGCGTAATCACCATCGCGCGCATGTTCGACGAGCTGCGCCATCAGTTTCGGCGTCGCATTCGAGATCACGGAAATGATGCCGTCGCCGCCGGCGGCCATCACCGCGAGCGTGAGACCATCGTCGCCCGAGAGCACGGAGAAATCGACCGGGCGGTCGCGCAGGATGTCCTGGATCTGCCCGAGATTACCGGACGCTTCCTTCACCGCCACAATGTGCGGGATCGCGGCGAGGGCGAGCGTGGTCTTCGCTTCGATGTTGCTCCCCGTGCGCCCGGGAACGTTGTACACGATCACCGGCAGATCGGTCGCGCCGGCGATCGCCTTGTAGTGCTCGATGATCCCGCGCTGCGGCGGCTTGTTGTACATCGGGCTCACGTGCAGCAGGTGCGTCGCGCCCGCCGCCTTCATCTCCTTCGACATCGCGACGGCGCGCTTGGTGTCGTTGGCGCCGGCGCCCGCCATGATCGGCACGCGGCCGCGCGCCTGCTCCACCGTGATCTCCACCACGCGCCGGTGCTCGGCGGGCGTCATCGTCGCCGCTTCGCCCGTCGAACCGCAGGGCACGAGGAAATGGATGCCCTCGGCGATCTGCCAATCGACGAGCGCGCGCAGTGCGGCTTCGTCCACCGCGCCATCCGCGCGGAACGGCGTGACGAGCGCCGTGCCGCAACCGAAGAGTCGTTTGCCGGTCGTCATCGTTCACGCTCCCATGAGATCGCGCATGGTGAACACGCCGTGCCGGCCTACGAGCCACGCGGCCGCGGTGAGCGCGCCCTCCGCGAAGACGCGACGATCCCGCGCCACGTGCGTCAAGTGGATCTCCTCATGTTCGCCATCGAACGTCAACTCGTGAACGCCCGTCACCGTTCCCGTGCGAACGCTCTCGATCGGCATCTCGCCGCCGAACGCGGCGCCGGCGGCGCGCGCGAGCGCCTTGGCCGTGCCCGACGGCGCATCGACCTTGGACGTGTGGTGCGTCTCCACGATGCGCGCGCTGAATCCGTGTGCGCGGTTCGCGAGTTGCGCGAGGCGCTCCGCGACCTCGAGATAGATCGCGACGCCGAGCGCGAAGTTCGGCGACGCGAGCATCGCGCCGTTCGCCGCGCGCACCTCGCGTTCCACGCGCTCGCGCTCGGCATCCCAGCCGGTGGTGCCCACGACCACGGGCACGCCGGCGCGGGCGCACGCGATGGCGTTCGCCGGCGCCGCCGCCGGCGTCGTGAATTCGATCGCGACATCGGCGCCGCCGAGGTTCTCGCGCGTGATCGGCGCGTGCACGCGGCCGAGCACGGCCACCACCGGCCAGCCGCGCGCGGCGGCCGCTTCGTTCACGGCGCGCCCCATCTTGCCGTCGCCGATGATCGCCACTCTCGGCGCGCTCACGCGCCCTTCTCCGCGCCGAAGAACTCCGCATGCAACGCGCGCATCGCGTTCTCCATCGCGGCGGCGTCCACCACGAGCGTGAGATTGATCCCCGTGGCGCTCAGCGAGATCATGTGCACCGCCGTGCCGCCGAGCGCGCCGAGCGCGCGCGCCATGGTCGTCGCGCCGTCGCCCATCCCCGCGCCGACGATCGCGACGATCGCACGCGAGCGCTCGAGCGCCACGTCGCCGAGCGCGCGGAGCTCCACGAGGATCTCGTCGAGGCGCGATGCGTCGTCCGTGGTCACCGACACCGAGACCTCGGACGTCGCCACCACATCGACCGCCGTGCGATGCCGCTCGAACACCTCGAAGATCGTGCGCACCACGCCGGTGGCGAAGAGCATGCGCGGCGTGCGCACCTTGATGATCGACACGCCCGGTCTTGCCCGCGATCGCCGTGACCGCGCGCCGCGGCGCCTCGGCGGTGATGCGCGTTCCCTTCCCCTCCGGGCGCCGCGCGTTCAGCACGAACACGGGAATGCCGCGCTGCACCGCGGGCGCGATCGTGCTCGGGTGCAGCACCTTCGCGCCGAACGCGGCGAGCTCGGCTGCTTCGTCGAAGCGGATCTCCTCGATGAGCCGCGCGCCGCGCACCACGCGCGGGTCGGCGCTCAGCATGCCGTCCACATCGGTCCAGATCTCGATCGCATCGGCGCCGAGCGCGGCGCCGAGCAGCGCCGCGGTGTAGTCGCCGCCGCCGCGCCCGATCGTCGTGGTCACGCCGGCGGGGCTGCGGCCGATGAAGCCGCCGAGCACCGGGATGCGCGACTCCCGCACGACCGGCAGGATCACATCGCGCGCCTGGCGCGCGATATCGTCCACTCGCGGCGCCGCGCGCGTATGATGGTCGTCCGTCGCCATCACGGTGCGCGCGTCCACGAGATCGGCGGCGAGTCCGCGCTCGCGGAACGCCGCGTGCACGAGCGTGCTGCTCGAGCAGTTCGCCCTGCGCCGCGATGGCGTCGAGACTCCGCGGCGTGAGGTCGCCGAGCACACTCAGCGCCTCCGCGAGATGCGCGACCTCGTCGCACATGGCGCTCAGCTCCGCGCCGGTCTCGCGCGCGGACGCCTTGCCGAGCAGCGCCTCGCACTCGTGCAGATGGCGCGCGCGCAGCTCCTCGACGCCGGAGAGCGCGACGATGAGCTGCCCGCGCGCCGCCTGCTCCGCGATCGCGAGGAGCGCGTTGGTCGTGCCGCCGAGCGCGGAGACCACGACCACCGGCGCGCGGCTGGCGCGCGACCGCGTGATCGCGGCGGCGCGATCGATGGCCGACGCATCCTGCACCGACGTGCCGCCGAACTTGAGGACGATCACGCGCGCACGATCCCGCGCGCCACGGCGAGCTCGGCGTTCAGCACCGATGCGCCCGCCGCGCCACGCTGGATGTTGTGGCCGAGCGCGACGAGCCGGAGATCGAGGATCGGATCGCGGCGCACGCGGCCCACAGTGACCGTCATGCCGTTGCCCGCGTTCACATCGTGCTTGTGCTGGGGGCGCGCATCGTCGCGCGTGACCACGACCGGTCGCGCCGGCGAACTCGGCAGGCCGAGCGAATGCACTTCGCCCTTCCACTGCTCGAGCGCGGCGATCGCTTCGTCCGGCGGACGCGCGCTTGGCGAGCTTCACCGCGAGCGCGGTCATGTGGCCGTGCTCGACCGGCACGCGCGTGACCTGCGCGCTCATGGCGATCGGCGCCGCGGTCGACCGCGCCGCTCGCGAAGCTCCCGAGCATCTTCGGCGTCTCCGACTCGATCTTCTCCTCTTCGCCGCCGCCGATGAACGGGATCACGTTGCCGAGGATGTCGAGCGAGGGAACGCCCGGATATCCCGCGCCCGATACCGCCTGCAGCGTGGTGACGAAGCACTGCGTGACGCCGAACGCGCGATGCAGCGGCGCGAGCGCCATCGCGACCACGGAGGCCGCGCAATTCGGATTCGTGATGATCGCGCCGCTCCATTTCCGCTGGCGCCGCTGCGCGTCGAGCAATCCCAGGTGATCGGGATTGATCTCCGGAATGAGCAGCGGCACATCCGGCTCCATTCGGAAATTGCGCGCGTTGCTGAGCACGACGCGCCCCGCGCGCGCGAACGCCGCCTCGACCTCGCCCGCGATGGCCGCATCGAGCGCCGAGAAGACGAGCGGCGCGCGCACGACGGCGGGATCGCACGCGAGCACCTCGAGCCGCGCGGCGTTCGCCGGAAGCTCGCCCGCCAGCCAGCGCGCGGCCGCGCCGTACGGCTTGCCCGACGACCGCTCGGACGCCGCGAGTTCCGCGAGCTCGAACCACGGATGCGCCGCGAGCAGCCGCACGAAGGCCTGCCCCACCGCGCCCGTCGCGCCGAGCACGGCCACGGGGATCTTGCGGGCGGGCGCGTTCACGGGGCGAGCAGCGTGCGCACGATCTTCACGTACGCATCCACCGCGGCGCGCAGCTCACGCACGTCAATGAATTCGTCGGGCGTGTGCGCCACGTGGATCGAGCCGGGCCCGAACAGCAGCGGCGTTCCCCACCGCCCGAGCAGCGGGATGTCGCTCGTATACGCGACCGGCGCCGACGGGAAATCCGGGATCGTGTGGAATTTCTGCGCCGGGATGAACGAGCCGTACTCGATCTCGGCCTTTCCCGCGGCCCACGCCTCGAGTTTGCGTTTCACGTCGTGCACGTCGCCCACGAGGCGGAACATGAGCTCCACTTCGGCGCGATCCGGGATGATGTTCGCCTCGGTGCCGCCGTGGATCGTGCCGATGTTCACCGTCGTCGCGCCGAGCACGCTGTCGGTGGGCAGATCGATGCGCTTGAGCGTGGGCAAGAGATCGAGCATCGGCTCGATCGCCGACTGTCCGAGCTCCGGATACGCGGAGTGCGCGGCGCGGCCCTTCGTACGCAGCGTCGCGCGCAGCGAGCCTTTCGCGCCGCTCGCGAGCCGGCTCTCGGTGGGCTCGCCATTCACGAGGAAGCGGCTCGTGGCGGGCAAGTGATTCGCCGCGCGCGCGCCGTCCGATCCCTTCTCCTCGCCCACGACGAGCAGGAGGTCCACGCGCTCCTCGCCCTCGGTGGCGAGGCGGTCGGCCGCGGCCAACATCGCGGCGGCGATCCCTTTCGCGTCGCACGCGCCGCGACCCTTGAGCTGGTTGCCGTCGAGCACCGGGCGAATGAACGGCGGCACGGTGTCGAGGTGCGTGGAGAGCGCGACGCCGCCGCCGCTGCGCGTCGCCCACACGTTGCCGCGTCCCTTCGAGACCTCCTGCACGTGCACGTTCCACCCGCGGGCGACGAGCCAGCGCGTCACGAAATCGACGGCGGGACCCTCGGCGCCGGTGGGCGACTCGAGCGCGATCAGCTCGGCGGCGAGCGCGACGACATCGGTCATGGGAGGGAAAGCTACTTCGAAGGCGCAGGGCGCGCCTCTCCCGGCATGCTACTCCGGCGGCGCCGCCAGCGGCCAGTAGCCGCGCACACCGCGCACGAGCATGGACGCACCGCCCCAACTCATGGTGCCCAGGAGTACCCCGAGAATGGCGCTCATCATCATCGACCGTGACCACGGCGATCCACGCGAGGAAACCGGGTGATTGGACCATCGCCATCGACTGCTCCTGCACCGCCCGCTGCGCCGCGCGCGAGGCGGAGTCGGTCGGCTGCAGCCGCTGCAGCGCCGGCGGCAGGACGGGCGGCGGCGAGCGCTTCTGCTGAGCGCGCACGCTGTCCATCATCCGAGAGACGTAGCCCGACGGGAGCTTGGAAAAACCGTATCCGAATAGCACGGCGCCCGCCACGGCGCACGTGATGCACGCGGCAAGCCACGCGGCGCCGCGCGAGACCCGTCGTCCGCGCCGAGTCTGCACCTGTACGAGCACGAGGATCCCGAGGAATCCCGTGAGCCCGAGCCCGCGCGAATAGCGGATCGTGATGTAGGAGAGCGCCGCGCCGCCCAGCAGCGCGAGCACGCGTGAGAACGTCCAGGCCGCGGGCGCGGCGCCGGCGACGGGCCGTGGCGGGAACGGTGCCGGATTGCGCGTGGGCTCAGGCGGGATGATGTTCATGCCCGCAAGACGACCATTGGCCCCCGTCCGGAACTCGGCGCCCGGGCAACGCTCTCGCGGCCCGGCGCGTATTCGTGTGTTCCCGGCAAGACTCCCCCGTTCCATACTGGAGCAGCGCCACTCTCATGATCCCACATCGTCCGTTCGCGTTGGCCATTCTCGCTGCCGGGCTGCTGGTCGCCCCAGCATCGGTCAATGCGCAGCAGCCCTCCACCACACTCGACTCGGCGACTCTCTCCTTCTTCGGCTGGCGCAACGTAGGCCCCGCCGACATGGGCGGACGCGTGGCGGACATCGCCGGCATCCCGAGCCCGTCGAAGACGTTCTACGTCGCCGCGGCCGGCGGCGGCATCTGGAAGACGACGAACGCGGGCACGACCTTCCGCCCGGTGTTCGACAACGAGCGCGTCGTCGCCATGGGCGCGCTCGCGATCGCGCCGTCGGACACGAACCAGGTGTGGGCCGGCACGGGCGAACAGAACACGCGCAATTCGATCTCGCCCGGCGGCGGCATCTACAAGAGCACGGACGGCGCGAAGACATGGAAACTGATGGGCCTCGAGAAGACGCAGCAGATCGGACGCATCGTGGTGCACCCCACGGATCCGAACATCGTGTACGTCGCCGCACTCGGCCACGCGTGGGACGCCAATCCCGAGCGCGGGCTGTACAAGACGACAGACGGCGGCAAGACGTGGCAGCTCATCAAGTTCGTGAGCGACAAGGCCGGCTTCATCGATGTCGCGATGGACCCGAGCAACCCCGACATCCTCTACGCCACGAGCTACGAGCGCGTGCGTGGACCGTGGTTCCTGAAGAGCGGCGGCCCGGGCAGCGCGCTCTGGAAGACCACCGACGCCGGGAAGACCTGGATCAAGATCACGGGCGGCGGATTCCCCGCGACGATGCTCGGCCGGATCAACGTCGCCGTCTCGCGCAGCAACCCGAGCGTCGTGTACGCGCTGGTGGAAGCGGACTCGATCCGCACGGCGAACCATGCGTTGTTCTCCCCGGCGAGCGACTCCGTAACGGCCAAGGTCAAGGCGCCGGTGAAGCAGCGGCTGCTCAGCGGCCTTTACCGTTCCGAAGATGCCGGCAAGACCTGGCGCTGGATGAACGACAGCGACACGCGCCCGTTCTACTACTCGCAGGTGCGCGTCGACCCCAAGATGCCGAATCGCGTCTACTGGTCGAGCACGCCGGTGAATTTCTCCGATGACGGCGGCAAGACGGTGCGCACCGCCACGAACGGGATCCACGTGGACCATCACGCGATGTGGATCGATCCGAACGACGGCGAGCACTTCGTGGTCGGCGACGACGGCGGCGTGTCGCAGACATGGGACCGCGGCGGCAACTACGATTTCCTGAACAAGATCGTGATCGGGCAGTTCTATGAAGTGAGCTACGACTTCGCGGTGCCCTACCGCGTGTGCGGCGGACTGCAGGACAACGGGAGCTGGTGCGGACCGAGCCGCAAAGTGCGCTCGGCGATCACGAACTTCGATTGGTTCACCGTGGGCGGCGGCGACGGCTTCTATACAGCGCAGGATCCGACGAACCCGAACATCATCTATGCCGAGTCGCAGGGCGGGAATATCCGCCGGCTCGACTATCGCACGGGCGACAGCAAGCCGCTCGTGAAGCCGTCGTGGCGCCCGACGTATCTGCTCGTTGAGGATTCGATCCTCACCGACCGCGGCGACAGCACGAAGCCGGCGACATCGGCGCAGAAGAAGCACCTGTCCGATCTCCGCGCAATGCAGGTGCGGGATTCGATGGACCTCGACATGCGCTTCAACTGGAACACGCCGTACTTCATCTCGCCGCACTCGCCGAGCACCATCTACATCGGCGGCAATCGCGTGCTGCGTTCGAGCGATCGCGGCGAGAATCTCGTGCCGATCTCGCCGGACCTCTCCACGCGCGACGCGGCGAAGATCCGGTGGAGCATCGATTCCACCGGCGGCATCACGAACGACGCGACCGGCGCCGAGACGTACGGCACCATCACCACGCTCGCCGAGTCGTACATCCAGCCGGGCCTGCTCTTCGCGGGCACCGACGACGGCAATGTGTGGATCTCGCACAACGATGGCGCGGCGTGGGAGAATCTCACCGGGCGTTTCGCGGGCGTGCCGCCCAAGACGTACGTGGTGCGGATCGAGCCGTCGCACGCCGACAGCGCGACGTTCTACGTGGCGTTCGAAGGTCATCGCACCAACGATTTCGCGCCGTACCTCTACATGACCACCGATTTCGGGAAGACGTTCAAGTCGATCGTGGCGAACCTGCCCACGGGCGGCCCGGACTTCCTGCACGTGATCCGCGAGGATCCGGTGAACAAGGACCTGCTGTACGTGGGCACCGACGTGGGCGCGTACGTCTCGCGGAACCGCGGGCAGAGCTGGCAGAAGTTCATGACGCAGCTGCCCACTGTGCCCGTGCACGATCTCAAGATCCATCCGCGCGATCATGATCTCATCGCCGCGACGCATGGCCGCGGGATCTGGATCGCGGACGTGTCCGTGCTCCAGCAGTTGACCGACAGCAACTCGGCGAAGGACGCGTACCTGTTCGCGCCGCGCACGGCGCGCGCGTTCGGCGAGGCGCCGGGCGCGGAGATCTCCGAGGGCCAGGGCACGTTCCAGGCGCGCAACCCACCCTACGGTGCGGAGATCTCGTACCGGTTGGCGGGCGGCACCGCGAAGGACACCGTGAAGATCGTGATCACGAACATGAAGAGGCGACACGATCACGACGCTCAACGGCCGCGGCGGCGTTGGGATGCATCGCGTGACGTGGGATCTGAACGGCAAGCCGCCCAAGGCGAAGCCGCTCACGCCGGCGGGGCGTCGCGACAGTCTGATCACGGCTGGGAAGATCGATCACGTGCTCGATTCGCTCGAGAAGGCGGGCACGGCCACGAAGGCGGAGATCGCGATCATCCGTGACCACATCGACAAGGGCACGATATTCGACCTGTTGGGCGGCGCCGGTGGCGGCGGAGGCGGTGCGGGACGCAACACCGAGCGTTCGGGCGAAGGCCCGTTGCCGCGCGGAGTGGCGGGCGCCGGCCGTCGCGGCGGCGCGGCGGATACGACGAAGAGAGCCGGTGCGGACACGGCGAAGGCGGCCGGCGCTTCAGGTGCGGGCGGCGGCGCGGGTGCGGCCGAGCCCACCGTGAGCGAGGATGTGGCGCGTGAAGTGTTGACGGCGCTGCGCGCGGCGAAGGCGCTGCCCGGCGGCGGATTCGGCGGCCGGCGCGGCGGCGGACCCGTCGAGACGGGCGACTACATGGTCACGATGACATGGAAGGGCGCGGCGCAGCATCAGGTGCTGCGCGTGGAGAATCTCGTGGGCAACGGGACGCAGATGGCGCCCGAGGACGACGAGGATCCGTTCGATCCGTAGGCGCGGCGAGTAGCAAGTGAATGACAAAGGGCCTCCCGATTTCGGGAGGCCCTTTGCGCAATGCCCAGGGCGGGACTCGAACCCGCACTCCGTTGCCGGAAGGGGATTTTAAGTCCCCCGCGTCTACCTTTCGCCACCCGGGCCAGTCGAAGAACAAAGCGGGAGCGGCCGGATTCCGACCGCTCCCGCCCTGCTAACAGACGCTCGAGAGCGGGAAACGGGACTCGAACCCGCGACCCCAACCTTGGCAAGGTTGTGCTCTACCAACTGAGCTATTCCCGCGTGAGAGCAAGTTAGTCCGCGGCGGAAATCACGACAAGAGCCCCGCAACGCACGCGGGGCGCGCCGTTCATTCTCGAACGGCGCGCCCCGCCTTCACTCAGTCCTACGATAGCGATCTACGGCAGCGGAACGCTCGTCCCGTACTTGGCGTTCACCGAATCGATCATCAGCCCCGCGATCAACTGGTGCGCCAGCGCGCTCGGATGCATGCCGTCGAGCGTGAAGTAGTTGCCGAACGTATTCGTCGGCGACAGGAGATCCGGGAACGCCGGAATGTCGCCCGACATCTTGAGCGCCAGCGAGCGACGGATTCACGTCCACGTACGCCCAGCCGAGCGAGTCGGCCTTCGCCTGGATGTAGTTGTTGTAGTTCGTGCACGGCGAGCTGCACCGCCGGCACCTCGACCGAATCGAGCACGTAGATCTGCCCGAGCAGCCCGTCCAGCGGATACGGCCCCGCCGTGGGCGTCGCCTTGCACGTGACGGTCGGGCGGTGCGTGCCCGCCGCGATCGCGCCCGCCAACTGGAAATTGATGAGCGGGATCGGATTGGCGCACGACGCATCCACGGTCGTGACCGCGCCCGCCGCGGCGTCGAACGCCGCCTTCACCTGCGGTACGAAGAGCAGGTCCGCATGGAAGAGCAGCGGCGCGTTCGTCACGTCCACCACCGCGAAGAGCACGCCGCCCTTGAGCGACGGGATCGCGCGCAGCCCGTTCACGTCGGCGAGATAATTCTTCACGAACGTGGTCTGCGACGTGACGCCCGGCGAGCACACCGGGCACCGGCGACGAGCACGCCGCTCAGCGCCGCCGGAGAGCACGTCGTTGTTGCCGATCCACATCGAAACGAACGTCGGGCTGCGCCTGCGCCGCGCGCGAGACCTGCGTGCCGCCGCCCAGGATGAACATGCGTGAGCGCGTTCGAATTCGCCGTCGTGAGCGTCACCGGATCGATCGACGCCGCGCCCGGCACGGCCACGTTGTTCACCACCGGCGTGACCGAACTCGCGACGCGCAGATAGCAACTCGAGGCCGTCGACGGCGGATAGCCCGGCGGCGTGACGCGGTGCGACGGGAACGTGTCCACCGGCGGCGCGCAGCCCGGCATACTGGAGCGCCGGGATCGCGAAGCGCGTGCCCGCCTGCTGCGCGAAGAGCACGGCGTACGATTCGCTTCTGCGTCGAGTCGTTGATCCCGCCGCCCTGATAGCCGGCGGTGATGCTGTTCCCGAGCGACACGTAGCTCTGGAAGAGCGGGTCCACCGCCGACCTCTTTCGTGATCTGCTTCGAATCGGTGCATCCGGTGATCACAGCCGCCACGATCAACGCGGCCGCGCCACCCACGAGATATTGCTTGCGAGCCATCGGCGATTCTCCCGTATTCAGAGGTGGCGGTTAGAAATTGGCCTTGAGGCTGACCGACAGGATGTTGGCGGACAGCTGGTACCAGCCGGCGTTCAGGTCCGCCGCGGTCTGCGATTCACTCGTGCGATTCACGATGCGTCCGCGCCGGCCCTGCGTATTCACGTATTCGTACGCGGCGTCGAGGGTCCACGTCGCGCCCAGCGGCACGCCGATGCCCAGCATGATGTTCTCGCGGTTCTGGTCGGGGAGCAGCGGCGTCACGGTGACATCCGGCACCGGCGTGCTCACGTAGCTCAGCCCGACGCGTCCCTTGAGCCCGATGCGAACGCGTGCTCCGCGCCCGCGCGGATGGTCCACGAATTGTTGTAGTCCTGGATCAGGTTCTGGCTGTCCGCGGCGGCCGGCCCGGTGAACTGCAGGTCGATGTTCTTGAACGCCGAGAAGCCGGTCACCTGGTAGTCGAGCTCGAGGAGCCAGTTCGTGAAGCCGCGTGTACGCGATGCCCAGTTCGCCCTGCCACGGGTGATCGAGCTGCGTGGTCGCGCCCTGCGAGACGAGCGGCCCGCCCACGAGGAATTGCGGCGTGAGCAGCGCGTCGAGCGGCGTGCCGGCGGGAACGCCGAGGCGGATGCCGGCTGCGGGCACGCACGAGGCCCGTCGTCACCTGCGTGAACGTTCGCCTTGCCGTTGTCGTACTTGAAATTCAGCTGCGAGAGATACCGCGCGCCCACCTGCCAATCCGATCCGATCTTGCCGTGCACGCCCAGCGAGTATCCGTACTGCGTGCGACGATCCGGTCACGGTCGCGAGGCCGAACTGCGTGAACTGCGGAATGCCGAGCATGCCGAAGGTGATGCCCGGCGCGGCGAACTGCGTCGAGAGATCGAGCGCTTCCTTGAGCTGCACGGTGGAGTAGCCGAACACGAAGCCGGCGCCCACCGACCAATCCTTGGTGATCTGGTACGCGAAGTTCGGTTGCACGTAGATCGTCGCGAGCGCCGCCTTCTGCCCGATGAAATTCCCCTGGAAGCCGTTCGGCCACTGCGACGTGAGCCCGAACGGCGCGTACACGCCGAGGCCCGCCGCCCACTTGTGCGACGGCGTGGTGTAGTTGACGAAGATGTTCGGCGGGAAGGCCGGCGGCACCGCGCCCGGCGTCGAGGTACCCGTGGTGTCGGCGGTGAAGCCGCCGCGCACGTTGATCCATGCGGCGCCGAAATACGAGCGACCAGCCGGAGAGCTGCGTCGTCGCGGCGGGGTTCCAGTAGATCGCCGACGGATCGTTGCACGGTGCGGCGGTCACCGCCTGTCCGCGCGCGAGCGCGCACGACCCGATCTCGTTCAGCTGGAATCCTTGCGCTTGGACGACCGCGGGCATCACACCGGCCAGCAGCGCGACGCACCAAGCAGCACGGGCGAGTTTCATCTGCGTCCTCCTTCGCGGGACGAGGGGCCGCCGGAAGCGACCGTCGGAAATGGTATCGTGCGAGCGAATGCCGGCCATCGGCGCATAACAGTACCTCTCAATCCGCCGTTCGTACAGTCCCGCTAAATCACTACCGTGTCACGGCCGGCGCACGATGGACGCCCCGGCCGACGCGCGGGCGATCCGCCAGTTCCCGGCGCGCCCGAATCGCGCTTCGATAGTCCTGGTTCACGGCGTCGCCGGCGGCTCGCGAGCGACTCGCGGCGCCGCGGCGATCGCGCAGCCGCCCCACCCCGCCCCGGTGAGACGCGCGCCGGTCACGCCGGGCTCGCGCATCACCCGCTCCACGAACCAGTCGAGCTCTTCGCACGAACAGTCGTAGTCGCGGCGGAGCGATTCATGGCTCGCGAGCAGCTCATCGCCCGGCAGCGGCTCGCCGCGCTCGAGCGCCGCCACCACGCGCGCAACGCGGCGCAGTCTCGGTCACGACATGTCGCGCCCGGCGGTCGAGCGGCGCGGGCAGTCGCGCGCCGGCCACCTGCTCCGGCGTCGCCGCCGCGAGCGGAGCGCAATCCCGGGATCCGCGCGGCGCAGCAGCGCGAGCGCGCGTTCGCATTCCGCGCGACGCTCGTTGAAGGCCGCGCCGCGCAACTCGCGCGACACGCCCGTATCGAATATCAGCACGTCGCCGGCGAATGGGACATCTGGCGGTCTCGGCCGTGTCGCACCAGATGCGCAGCGCGTGTCCCTCGGTGCGCGAGCGCGCACACGAACTGGTCCATGATCCCCACGGCGACGCCCACGAACTCCTCTTCGGCGCGCCGCGCGCACAGCGCCAGCGCGCGGTGCGACACGTCGCGCCCGGCCGCACGCGCGAGCGCGAGGCCGCACGCGATCTCGAGCGACGCCGAACTCGCGAGCCCCGCGCCGGCGGGCACGTCGCTCCACGATCGCGAGATCGGCGCCCGACGAGCGTCACGCCCTCGCGCGCGAGCTGCATGGCCACGCCCGCGGGATAGTCCCACCATTTTCCGGCGGCGCGCGCGCCAGCCAGCGGGAATTCGCCCGCCTCGCTGCGCGTCGCGCTCACCGCGCGCACGGTGCCGCCACCGTTCGCGCGCGCCGCGACCCACGTGCGCTCGGCGATCGCCATCGGCAGCACCTGGCCGCCGTTATAGTCGGTGTGCTCGCCAATGAGATTCACGCGCCCGGGCGCCGACGCGACGACGCTGGGCGCGCCGCCGAACGTGCCGCTGAACAGTCGCCGCGGCGCGATCGGCGCCGCTCACCGCGGTCACGGCCGCGCGCCCAGCCCGTGCACGGCGTACCACGCGCACCACGCGACGAGCCCCGCGAGCGCGGCGTCGCCGCCATTCGAGAGCGCGTTGCCCTCGGCGTCGACGAATTCCGCGGCGAGGCCGTTGTCGAGCGGCGCGCGGCGCAGCCACTTGAGCGCGGCCGCGGCGTCGGGCCCCACGAGCATCGCGCAGCGCCGCGCGAGCGGTTCGCCGCCGGGCGCGGAATTCGCCTCGGCGCTCTCAGTCGCCGCGCGCAGCGTGCGGCGGTACACCGAGTCGTGCCGCTCCACCGCGTCGTACAGCGGCAGCCAGTACGCCGACGCGTGTCGCATCTTCCGCGAGATCGTGCTTCCCCGCGAGATCCACCGCCGACGCGAACACGACTTTGCCGTCGCGCTCCACCGCGAAGTGACGCCGCAGCGCCGCGCGCACCGCTTCCGGATCCTGCACCGTGCGCGCGGTCTCTTCGTCGAGCGTGCGCTTGAACACCTCGAGCGCCACCGCCGCCACGGCGTTGCCGTGCAACGCGATACGGAAATGCGGCCGGCCGCCCCGCGAGCGTGACCTCGGTGCGGAAGAGCGGGATGTGCTCATCGCGCCGCGCGTTCAGGTCCTCCCACGCGTTGTACAGCGTGTCGGCGACCACCGGTTCCTCCACGAGCGCGTCGT
Organism: uncultured Gemmatimonadaceae bacterium; assembly: GCA_963732065.1. GTDB lineage: Bacteria > Gemmatimonadota > Gemmatimonadetes > Gemmatimonadales > Gemmatimonadaceae > DATKOH01. Next base: position 879,210 of record CAVSYH010000020.1, read on the forward strand.
CGCCCGTGTCGCGAATGTACCGGTCCGCCGCGAGCGCGAACGCGGTCACGCCCTCGAGCGAGAATCCCGGCTCGAAGAGCGTGCCGTCCATGTAGTGCGTGCCGTTCCCGGGCGCGTAGCCGTGCAATTCGCCCGCGCGCAGCAGCAGCTCGCGCGCGAACGGCGCGTCGGCGAGCTGCACCGCCGGCAGCGTCCACGACAGCGACTCCCAATCGGTGACGGTGATGCCGCGCCCGTTCCATGGCGCGCGCGAGCGCACGAGGTAGAAATGCGCGTCGTCGATCGCGCGGCCGCAGGCGTAGAAATACGCGAACAGCAGGTTCCGGTTGATGAGCCGGTCGATGCCATCGTGACCGACCGTCTGCTCCATCCCCTGCAGCGCGTCGCGCGTGATGCGTGAGCAGCTCGCTCCAGCCGCGGCGGCGCATCACCTCCACGGTGGCCTCGGCGCCGTCGCGCTCGGGGCCGGCGGCGATGTAGAACGCCGTGCTCACGCTCGCTCCGGCGGGCGACGACGAGATCGCGGTGGAGCGCGAAGCGCGGATCGCGCTCGACGCATCCGTCTCGATGCGCGCGTCGCCGTCGGCGGCGATCGCGAGCGCGGCGAGACCGGGCTGCGCGCTCCCTTCGAGCACGACCACCTGCCCGGGCGCGCTCACGACGCGATGCGCATCATCGGCCGCGCGCGGGCTGCGCACGCGCAGTTGGCGATGGCCGAGCGTCCCCTCGAGCGACAGCGTGATGCGGCGCTCGTGCTTGCCGCGATTCTCCACCGCGAGCGCGTACACCGCGCCGGCGATGTCGGCGTCGCGGCCATGCGGCGCGAACACGGTGCCGCGCAGCACGAGGCCGTCCACGGTGCAGGTGAACGTCGGCAGCCAGCCGCTCGCGCGCTCCCACGCGAGCGCCTGCGCGCCGATCGGGCGCTCCTCGCCATCGATGCGCAGCACCGGACGCATGAGCGGCGCGTCGGCGCTCCGCCCAGGAAATCGGCGTCGCCCGCGAACTCGAGCGCCGCGCGGGCGCCGCGATGCAGCAGGCCGAGCGCGTGGAGCGAGGCGTCGGCCGGATGGATGCACGGCAGGGCGAGCCAATGATTGCCCGTCACCTGCCACGGCACATCGGGGATCGGGATCGGAGGCACGGAACGAACATAACGCGCGGTTGTACACGGTGCAATGCGCGCGTTACACTTCCCTCTCATGCTTTGCCATTGTCCGCGCCGCGTTCGCGATCCTGTGTCGCCGTGCCATCGCTCGCCGCGCAGGCGACGCTCGGCCCGAGCGAGGATGCGACCGTCGCGCCGCCCGGCGTGGTGCGCGCGCGCATCGGCAACTCGTGGAACAGCTACTACGAGAACCTCGACTCAGGGCGCCGCAGTCGGCCAACGGGTACGTGCAGGTGCGGTACACGACGCTGAGCGCCGAGTTCGGCATCGCGCCGCGGCTCTCGCTGATCGCGGTCGCGCCGGAGGCCGGCACGCTCGCGGCCACGGAGTGGCGGTCGAGCTTCGGCTTCACGCGTGGACTCGTTCGTGAACACGTCGCACAACGGGATCGGCGACTTCGAGGTCGGCGCGAAAATCCAATGGCTGCGCGGCCCCGGCGAGTACGAGCGGCTCGAACCTTACCGGTGTGCACGTGCGCAGCTCGCTCTCGGGATCGTGGCGGTTCGCCACCGGCACGGGCGACTATCCTGAAGTGCCGTTCGACGTGGGCACGGGCAGCCTGCGGCCCGCGCTACACGCTCGGGTCGCAGACCGATCTCATGATCGGCCACATTTTCTGGATCACCGCGGCGGGGCGCTACATCGCGCCGCAGACTGCGACGGTGCCGGTACTCGTGCATCCGCCGGGGATGCCGCTCTCGAACATCTACGGCGTGATGGATGCGCAGGTGAGCGGCGGCAACTCGTACGATGCTCGAGGCGACGCCGCGCGCGGTGCTCGGCCCGTATTTCATGGTCGGCTTCCAGTACCAATATCTGAACAAAGCCGCGAACTCATACGTGGGCATGAAGACGGACACGATCGCGGGCAATCCGGTGGTCGTCGATGCCGCGACGCTCAATGCGGCAAGCGCCGGCACGGCGCAAACGCTCTCCGGGATGATCACGTACTCCACCGTGGCGAGCTATCTCGAGCGCGGCGCCGGCTTCCCGATCGAGATCAGCTACCAGCACGTCTGGACGGTGAGCGCGACGGGCGCGACGCCGCCGGACGGCGATCACGGACGTGGTGACGATCCGCTTCTGGGCGCGGCTCTGGGGCGGCTGGAAGCCGCAGCCGAAGAAGTAGCCTCCGCGCCGCGCGCCGCGGCGCTCGCCAGCAATTCCTTCGCGTGCGCGCGGCTCACCGCGCTCTCGGCATCGCCGCCGAGCATGCGCGCGATCTCGGTCACGCGTTCATCGCCGTCCACCACGCGCGTGTCGGCGGTGGTGATCCCGCCGCGCGCGCCCTTGCTCACCACGATGTGATGGTGCGCGCGCGCGGCGATCTGCGGCAGGTGCGAGATCGCGAGCACCTGATGATGCGCGGCGACGCTTCGCATGGTGTCGCCCACTTGGAGGCCCACGGCGCCGCCGATGCCGGCATCCACTTCGTCGAAGACGAGCGTGGGCACCTCATCGAGGCGCGCGAGGATGGTCTTGAGCGCGAGCATCACGCGCGAGAGCTCGCCGCCCGACGCGACGCGCGCGAGCGGCCGCGCATCGTGCCCCACGTTGAGCGCCACGCGGAACTCCACATCCTCGGCGCCGGTGGCCGCGATCTCCGCGCGCGGCGCGAGCGCGGCGCGGAAATGGCCGTCGGGCATGCCGAGCTCGGGCAGGATCGCATCCACCTCGCGCGCGAGACGCGCCGCGGCCTCGACGCGCTTCTCGCTGAGCGCCGCCGCCGCGGTGGCGAGCGCGGCGCGCGCGGCATCGCGCTTCGTTTCGAGCTGGCGCAGGTCGAGCGACGCGGTGTCCACGAGATCGAGCTCGGCGCGGGCCGTCCGCGCCGTCTCGATCGCGCTCTTCCACCGTGGGGCCGTACTTCTTGAGCAGGTTGAACAGCAGATCGCGCCGCGTCTGCACCGCCTCGAGCCGCGCCGGATCGAGATCCACGCCGCGCGCGTACACATCCAGCTCGCGCGAGAGTTCCTGCAGCGCGTAGAAGCGCGTTGTCGAAGATCTCCTGCAGCCGCGCGAGCGATGGATCGATGCGCTGGATCGTCGCGAGCGAGCGCTGCACGTGCGCGAGCTGCGTGAGCGCCGAGTCCTCCTCGCCTTCGAGCGCGGCCGCCATGCCCGACGACAGCGTGCGCAGTTCGTCCGCGTGCTCGAGGCGGTGCGCTTCGTCCTCCAGCTTCGCCTCTTCGCCGGCGACGAGCTTGGCGTCCTCGAGTTCGCGCACGAGGTGGCGCAGATAATCCGCGCGCCGCTCGGCCTCGGCGCGGCGGGCCGTGAGCTGCTCGATCTCGCGCGTGACCCCGGCGAGCGTCTCGTGCGCCGTGCGCACGCGCTGCGCGAGCGGCGACGCGCCGCCGAACAGATCGAGGATGCGCCGCTGCGATTCGACGTCGAGCAGCGACTGCGCCTCGTGCTGCCCGTGCAGGTTCACCAGCGCGCGGCCGATCTCGGCGAGCACGCCGGCGGTGACCGTGCCGCCGTTCACCCACGCGCGCCCGCGGCCGCTCGCCGCGATCTCGCGCTTGAGCACCACCGTGGTGCCGTCCATTTCGATGCCGCGCTCGTCGAGCAGCGCGAGCAGATTCGCGCCGGCCTTCGGCGTCGAACACGCCTTCCACCGTCGCCTTGTCGGCGCCCGTGCGGATGAGATCGGCGCTCGCGCGCTCGCCGAGCAGGAGCGCCAGCGCGCCGACGATGATCGATTTCCCCGCGCCCGTTTCGCCCGTGAGCACGTTGAACCCGCCGGCGAGCGGCAGCGTGAGCCCGTCGATGATCGCGAAGTTGCTGATGCGCAGTTCGATGAGCACGGCTAGTCCTCGTCGCGTTCCGGCAGACCGCCCCAGCCAAGCTTCCGGCGCATGCGCGCGAAGAACGATCCGTCGCGGAAGCGGACGACGAGCACCGGCCGGTCGGCGCGGCGCACGGAGAGCGAATCGCCCGGCGCGAAGGTAGTGCCCACCTGCCCGTCGATCGTCACCAGAAGTTCGTCCGGCGAATCATCCGCTTGCAGCGACGATGTCGGCGGTGGGCGCGAGCACCACCGGCCGCACCGCGAGCGTGTGCGGCGAGATCGGCGTGAGGATGATCGAGTCCACCGTCGGGCACGACGACCGGCCCGCCGGCGGAAAGACTGTACGCCGTGGAGCCGGTCGGCGTGGCAACGATGAGCCCATCCGCCGCGAACGCGCCGATGAGCTCGCCATCCACCGTCGCGCGGAGCCGCACCACGCGCGCGCGGCCGCCCTTGTGCAGCACCACATCGTTCAGCGCGCGCCACCGTGTGTCGGGCTCGCGATTGGTGCGCGCCTCGAGCGCCATGCGCGGCTCCACGATGAAATCGTTCGCCGCGAGCAGGGTGAGCGCGCGGTCGAGATCCTCGCCGCCGCGTCGCGGTGAGAAATCCGAGCCGTCCCGAGATTCACGCCGAGGATCGGCACCTGGCGCGCGCCCACGAGCCGCGCGCCGCGCAGCATCGTGCCGTCGCCGCCGAGCGTGAGCAGCATGTCGATGCGCGTGGCGGCGTCGAGGCGCTCGCGCGCCGGGCGCCGCGCCGGCGAGGTCGCTCTCGAGCACGAGCGTCATGCCCAGTTGCGGCGCGCGCGCGGTGAGGAGTCGCAGAATGGCCGGGAGCCCCTCGTAGCGAAGGTTCCCGACGACGCCGATCCGCGTCACCCCGCCACCGCTTCGCTCTCGAGCAGCGCGCGCACGCGCGCGGCGATGCCGGCGGCGTCGAGGCCGGTCCACTTGAGCTGCACCTTGCGCGGCGCCTGCTCGATGAACCGGTCGGGCACGCCGTGCACGCTCACGCGGATCGCCGGATCGATCGCGCCGATCACGCTCGACATGTACGCGCCGAATCCGTTCACCACCGTGCCCTCTTCCACCGTGAGGATGTTCCGGTGCGTCGCGGCGATCGCGTGCAGCGTCAGCTCATCGTACGGCTTGATGAAGCGGCAATTCACCACGGTGAGATTCGAGCCCTTCCGCCGCGAGCGCCTTCGCCGCGGCGAGCGCCGGCAGCACCATCGTGCCGATGGCGAGCACCGCGAACTCCTTGCCCTGGCGCAGCACTTCCCACGTCGCGAAGGGCGTCGCCGGGATGTCGTAGCGCCTTCACCGGCGCGTCCGGCACCGCGTCGCGCGGATAGCGCAGCGCGAACGGGCCCGACGTATGCGCGAGCCCCGCGCGCAGCAGCGCGATCATCTCGGTGCCGTCCTTCGGCGCGGTGACCATCATGCCGGGCACCGCGAGCAGATACGCGATGTCGTAGAGCCCCATGTGCGTCGGGCCGTCTTCGCCGACGAGACCCGCGCGGTCCATCGCGAAGATCACCGGCAGCTTCTGGATGCCGACGTCGTGGATGATGTTGTCGTACGCGCGCTGCAGGAACGTGGAATAGATCGCGCACACCGGGCGCTGTCCGCCCGTCGCGAGACCCGCCGCGAACGTCACCGCGTGCCCCTCGGCGATGCCCACGTCGAAGAACCGGTCCGGATACGCCTTGGCGAAGATGCCCGTGCCCGTGCCCGCCGGCATCGCCGCCGTGAGCACGACGAGCTTCGGCTCGATCGCGCCGAGCTCCGTGAGCGCCTGGCCGAACACCGCGGTGTACGCCGGATTCGCCTGCGACGGCTGCTTCTGCTTGCCGGTGGCGGGATCGTGTCCCGCCGGCAGCGCGTGCCACTTCTCGTGATGCTCGCCCGCGGGGAATCCCTTTCCCTTCTGCGTGATCACGTGCACGAGCCGCGGGCCGTGCATTGACTTCACCGCCGACAGCGTGTCCACGAGCATGTCCATGTCGTGGCCATCCACGGGGCCGAAGTAGCGGAAGCCGAGTTCCTCGAAGAGCACGCCCGGCGTGAGGAAATTCTTGACGCTCTCCTCCCAGCGCTTCACGAGATGGCTCACCGCGGGGAAGTCGCTCACCATGCTCCCGATCTTCGTCGCGCAACCGGTTGTAGATCGGATTGCGCTGCACGCTGTTCAGATAGCGCGAGATGGCGCCGACGTTCGGCGCGATCGACATCTCGTTGTCATTCAGGATGACGATGATGTCGCGCCCGCTCGCGCCGGCGTTGTTCAGTCCTTCGTACGACAGTCCGCTCGTGAGCGCGCCATCGCCGAGGATGGCGACGACGCTGATGGTCCTCGCCCGCGAGATCGCGCGCCACGGCGATGCCGAAGCGCCGCCGAGATCGCGGTGGCGGCGTGGCCGGCGCCGAAGGAGTCGTACTCGCTCTCGTCGCGCTTGAGGAATCCGGAGATGCCGCCTTCCTGGCGCAGCGTCTCGAACTCCGCCTTGCGCCCGGTGAGCATCTTGTGCGGATAGCCCTGGTGCCCGACGTCCCACACGAGCTGGTCGCGCGGCGTGTCGAACACGTGGTGCAGCGCCACCGTGAGCTCCACGACGCCCAGTCCGGCGCCGATGTGGCCGCCGGTGCGCGAACAGGAATCGATCAGAGCGGCGCGCACGTCATCGGCGAGCACGCGCAGTTCGTCGCGCGTGAGCGGCTTGAGATCGGCGGGCAGATTGACGCGGTCGAGAACGGACATCAGCGAGTAGGGTTCGGGTTCAGCTGGGGCGCGCCACCGAGTAGCGCGCGAGATACGCGAGCTCCTCGGCCTGCACGCCGCCGGCCGTGAGCGCGGCGCATGCTTCCTCGGCGAGCGCGGCCGCGCGCGCGCGCGCTCCATCCACTCCGAGCAGCGCGGGATACGTGCTCTTGCCGCGCTCCGCATCCCGCCCCGCCGTCTTGCCGAGCGCCTCGGTGGTGGCCGTGGCATCGAGCACATCGTCCGCGATCTGGAACGCGAGGCCCACCGCCTCGCCGTACTGCGTGAGCGCCTCCATGCCGCCGTCGCTCGACCGACGCCGCGAGTCCGCCAATGCGCACCGCCGCACGGATCAGCGCGCCCGTTTTCGCGCGGTGGATCCGCTCGAGCTCGCGCACGCTCAGATCGCGCCCTTCCGTCTCGAGGTCGAGCAACTGACCGCCCACCATCCCGCCCGCTCCCGAAGCGCTCATGAGCTCACGAACAATGGCGCGCCGCGCGGGCACCGGGCAACCCGAGCGCGAGCGCGCCTTCGAGCGCCGCGCGCGCCGCGAGCGGCACCATCGCCACGCCCGCCACCGTGGCCACCGGCGCGCCGTACACGACGTGCGTCGTCGGCCGGCCGCGGCGCACGTCGTCGTCGTCCATGCACGGCAGATCGTCGTGCACCAGCGAATACGCGTGCACGACCTCCACCGCGGCGGCGAGGAGCTCGCGTCGGCGGTGCCGCCGCAGGCGCGGTACGCCGCCAGCACGAGCAGCGGGCGCAGCCGCTTCCCCTCCCCGAGCAGGCTGTAGCGCACCGCCTCGCCCGACGACGCGGCGGCACGTTCGCGAGCGCGCGGTCGCAGAGGGCGAGGAGCGCGGCATCGACCGCGGCGCGGTCGCCCGCCAGCGAGGTCAAGCGCTCAGTCGCCGGCGAGCGAGACGCCGCCGTCCGCCTTCTCGACGAGCCGCTGCACCTTGCCCTCCGCGTTCGCCAGCGCGGCGGCGGCGAGCCGCAGCTTCTCGACGCCCTCCTCGAACAGCGTGAGCGCGCGGTCGAGCGGCAGCTCCTCCCGCTCGAGCTGCGCGACGATCGCCTCGATCCGCGCGAGATCATCTTCGAATGCCATCGGCTACTCCGTGGGTCCGTCGGACGTGGCGCGCACCGCGCCGTCGCGCAGCACGAGATCGAATCGCGCGCCGCGCGGGAGTGCCGCGGCGCTGGTGATCGGGTGGTGCGTCCGGCGTCGCGCGCCACCGCATATCCGCGCTCGAGCGTGGCGAGCGGGCTCAGCGCGTGCAGTCGCCCGCCCGCGGCGCCGAGCGAGGCGCGGCGGCGCTCGAGTCCGCGCGTGCGCCGCGGTGCGAATATCGCGCTGCGCCCGCGTGACGCGCTCGCGCATCGCGGTCGCGCGCCGCACGAGCGCCGCGCGCAGACGCGACGCGCGCTGCGACATGTCGCGCCTGAGCGCCGCGACGTCGGGCACCGCGGCCTCGGCGGCCGCACTCGGCGTGGCCGCGCGCAGATCGGCGACGAGATCGCAGAGCGAGATATCCGACTCATGGCCCACGGCACAGATCGTGGGCATCGGACACGCCGCGAGCGCGCGCGCGACCGCTTCCTCGTTGAACGCCTGCAGATCTTCGCGCGAACCGCCGCCGCGCCCGACGATCACGACATCCGCCTTCCCCCAGCGGCCGACGCGCTCGATCGCCGGCGATGATCTCCTCCACGGCGCCCTCGCCCTGCACCTTGGCCGCGACCACCACGATCGTCACGCTCGGGCAGCGGCGCTGGATCACCGAGACGATGTCGTGCAGCGCCGCGCCGTCGGGGCTCGTCACCACCGCGACGATGCGCGGGAGCTGCGGGATCGCGGCGCTTGCGCGCGGGAGCGAGCAGGCCGTCCTTCTCGAGCCGCGCGCGCGTCTTCTCGAAGCGCCGCCGCCAGAGTCCTTCGCCCGCCGCTTCCATCGCGCTAACCATGAACTGAATTCCCCGGCCGCTTCCCAGAAATTCACCTTGCCGTACGCGCTGATCTGATCGCCGTCGTCCGGCGGCGCGGGAATGCGCGATGTCGGCGACCACACCATGCATCGCAGCGTGGCGTCGCCGTCCTTGAGCGAGAAATACCAGTGGCCGTTGCGATGCGCCTTGAAGTCGATCACTTCGCCGCGCATCCAGAGCGGCTGGAACGCGCCCTCGATGATCTCCTTTGCCGCGTCGAGGAACGCGCCGACTCCGAGCGCGCTCTCGGCAGTGGCGCCGGGAAGCGACGCGCGCGCGGTCATGCCGTGGCGCTCCGCTCCGCGGCGCGCACCGTGTTCTTCAGCAGCATCGCGATCGTCATCGGGCCCGACGCCGCCCGGCACCGGCGTGATCATCGAGGCCACCTCGTTCGCGCTCTCGAAATCCACGTCGCCCACGAGTCGCGTGCCGTTCTTGGCGGTGGCGTCGTCGACGCGGTTGATGCCGACGTCGATCACCACGGCGCCCGGCTTGACCATGTCGCCGGTGACCAAATTCGGCTTGCCCGCGGCCACGATGAGGATGTCGGCGCGCCGCGTGTGCGACGCGAGATCCTGCGTGCGGCTGTGGCAGACCGTCACCGTGCATTCGCGCCTTCGCGCGGCTGCACCATCAGCGCCACCATCGGCTTGCCCGACGATGTTGCTGCGCCCGACGATCACGCACTCCGCGCCCTTCGTCTTCACGCCACTGCTCGAGCAGCATCTCGGCACGCCCGCCGGCGTGCACGGCGCGAAGCCGTCGCTGTCGCCGATCAGAATCTTGCCGACGTTCACGGGATGAAATCCGTCGACATCCTTCTCGCGGCGAGATCGCGCGGATGACCGCGTCCGGATCGATCTGCTTCGGCAGCGGCATCTGCACGAGAATCCCGTGGATCGCCGGGTCGGCGTTGAGCGCTTGCACCTCCGCGAGCAGCTCCGCCTGCGTCGTCGTCGCGGGCATGCGGATCGTCTCGCCGTGCATGCCGGCCTCTTCGCGACGCCTTCTCCTTCGCGCGCACGTACACGGCGCTCGCGGGATCCTCGCCCACGAGCACGACCGTGAGTCCCGGCCTCACTCCGCGCGCAATGAGCGCGCGCGCCTTAACCGCGACTTCCGCGCGGATCTTGAGCGCGATGGCCGCGCCGTCGATGATCTCAGCGGGCAATGTCCATCGCTCTCTTTTCGCGGATCGCGACCACTTTGATCTGGCCCGGGATACTGCAGCTCCGTCTCGATGCGGCGCGCGATCTCCTCGGTGAGCGACTTCATGCGCGCATCGTCCACCTCCTCCGGATTCACGATCACGCGGATCTCGCGGCCCGCCTGGATCGCGAACACGCGATCGACGCCTTTGTAGCTCGACGCGATCTTCTCGAGGCCTTCCAGCCGCTTCACGTACGTCTCGAACGCCTCGCGGCGCGCGCCCGGGCGCGATCCCGTGATCGCGTCGGCCGCCTGCACGAGCACGCTGACATCTCGCTCTCGTGCGGCACGTCGTCGTGGTGCGCCGCGATGCAGTTCACGACGAGCGGATGCTCGCCGTACTTCGTCGCGACTTCCACGCCGAGCTGCACGTGCGTGCCCTCGTGCTCGTGCGTGAGCACCTTGCCGATGTCGTGCAGCAGCGCGCCGCGCGCGCGCCATCACGGCATCGAGGCCGAGCTCCTCGGCCATGATGCCGGCGAGCCACGCGACTTCTTTCGAGTGCTGCAGGATGTTCTGGCCGTAGCTCGTGCGCCACTTCATGCGGCCGACGAGCTTGACGAGTTCCGGATGGAGGCCGTGCACGCTCAGCTTCGTACGCCGCCTGCTCGCCGAGTCTCGATGATCTCCGCGTCGACTTCCTTGCGCGACTTCTCGACGACTTCTTCGATGCGGCCCGGATGGATGCGTCCGTCGGCGACGAGCTTCTCGACAGCGCAGGCGCGCGACTTCGCGGCGCACCGGATCGAAGCACGAGACCACGACCGAGTCCGGCGTGTCGTCGATGATGACGTCGACGCCGGTCGCGAGTTCGAACGCGCGAATGTTGCGCCCTTCGCGGCCGATGATGCGCCCCTTCATTTCGTCGTTCGGCAGCGCGACGGCGCTCGACCGTGATCTCGGCCGTGTGATCGGCCGCAATGCGCTGCACCGCGAGCGCGACGATCTTCTTCGCCTCGCGCTCGGCGTTGCGCTTGGCGTTCTCGCGGATCTCGCGGAGCCGGTTCGCGGCGTCGGCGTGCGCTTCCTCCTCCAGTCGCGGCGATCAGCTCGGCCTTCGCCTCGCGGCCGAGAGCCCGGCGAGCTGCTCGAGGCGGCGGCGCTCCTCGGCGACCAGCTTCTCGAGCTCCTGCGCGCGGTCCTCGATGAATTTCTCGCGGCGGCCGAGGTCGGTGGCGCGCTTGCCGATCTCCTTGTCGCGCGTCTCGACCATGTCGAGTTTGCGGTCGAGCGACGTGTCGCGCTCCTGGATCCGGCGCTCGGCGGCCTGGATCTCCTCGCGGCGCTTGTTGGCCTCGAGCTCCCACGCCTCGCGCAGGCGGATCGTCTCTTCCTTTCCGGCGACGACCGCGGACTTCCGGAGCGTCTCGGCCTCGCGGCTGGCGTCCTCGAGAATGCGGCGCGAGGTCTCTTCGGCGGTGGCGCGGGCGGCGACTTGCGCTTTTCGCTCAGCGCGGCGTCCGGAGGACCGTCCGATGAAAAAAAAGACCGCGGCGGCGACAAGAACTGTCCCGAGCGCGGCCAAGAGCGCGGCATTCTGCATGCGATGACGACTCCAGCGCGGACTGGCCGCGCAAAATGGGGTCACACGTCGGCCGGGCGACTCGCCGCGATCACACTCCGAACGGCCGGTCCGGCGCCGACGTAGGGCGCGGGATGGGGCGTTCCAGGCGTGACCGGACCGGAAAGCCATCGGGCCGGGTACCTGGCTCTAAGCTACGAGAGGCGGCGGGCTTTCACAACTGCCACGGCGGGCTGTTGGCTGTCGGCTGTCGCTGCGTTCAGCCTGCATGGACGCCGGCAACAGCCGACAGCCGACAGTCCGCCGTTATCTCTTCCCCGGCGGCAACATCCGTTTCACCTCCGCGCTCAGGGCCTTCAGCTCCTCGGCGAATTGCACCCGCAGCGCCCGCTCCTTGAGCAGCTCATCCGTGATCTGGAGTGCGCCGAGTATCGCGGCTTTGCGCGGGTCGGCGGCGGCGCCGGCGCTCTGCACCGACCGGATCGCGTGATCCACGATCCTCGCGGCAGCGGTGGTGTGCTCCGGTGGATCGTCGCTGCGCAGCGTGAAGTCCTCGCCGACGATCGTGACTTTCACCGAATTCTTCTTGGTCATCGCTCGGCTCCCTTGCTGCCGGAGGAAGCGCACGCGGTCGAGCAGCTGCTTGGTGCGCTTCTTCGCCGCGTCGAGGCGGTGCTTCAGCTCGCGGTTCTCCTTCTCGAGCGCGTCGATGCCGGGGCCGGTGCCGAGATGCTTGAGCGCGCCGGGCGCGACCTCCTTCAGGCGCGCCTCCGCTTCGTGCGCGCGGCGGCGCCACGCGGCCATCTCGTCGCCGAGCGCGCGAATGAGTTGGTCGAGTTCCTTGAGTGCGGCCTGGTCAGGTCGTTCGCTGTCGGACACCGAGCTCTCCGTCGAGGGACTTGATCACCTTGTCGCGCCGGCCGGCGATCTCCTTCTCCTTGAGAGTGCGCTCCGGATGACGGAACGTCAATCGCCACGCGACGCTGCGCATCCCGGTCGGGCACGCCCGCGCCGCGGAATTCACTGAGCAGCTCGAGCGACTCGAGCAACTCGCCGGCGGCGTCGCGCATCACCTGCTCCACGCGCGCGACCGGCATGTCGTTCGCGACGAGGAGCGAGAGATCGAAGCTGGCGGCCGGCGTCGTGGCGAGCGGGCGATAGCGGCGGACTTCGGCAGGGCCGCTCTCGGCGCTAGGCGCCAGGCGCTTGGCGGGCGTAGTTGTCCACCTGCATCAGTGTGAGGTCCGACGCCGAACGCCGGCGCGGCCCACACGGGCGCGTCGAGGGTGAGGCGCAGGATCACACCGCGCATCTCGCCATCCACGACGATCTGCCAGAGTTCCGGCGCCGATGATCCGCGGAATTCCACGGCGGCGCCGGGGAACGCCGCGCTCACCATGACTTCCGCGAGCGCGCGCGCATCCCACTCATCGAAGTCGGGCGGCTTGGGTTCGGTGAAGTGCGGCGGACGGCGGTGCCCCATGATCAGCGCGGCGGCGCGCATTCCTCGCGCGGCAGCGGCCCATCGCCCGGTGCGAACGCGGCGCCGATCTCGAACAGGCGCACATCGCAATGCATCTGCGCGAGATTGTGCTCGCCCGCGCGCGCGAGCGACTCGATCACGTAGCGCCGCAGGTACGGCTCGTCGGCAGCCAGCGGATTCGTCGACGCGCACGTAGCCATCGGCGGCGCCTTTGACGAACGGCAGCGGCCGCGCTTCGAACAAGCCCGCCGCCACGAGCGCCTCGCGCACGCGGCGACTGATGATCTCCACCGGCGAATCCGGCACCGCGCTCGGGCGGAACGCGCGGAGGTCGCCCGGCAGCGCGTCGTAGCCATGCAGGCGCGCGACCTCTTCCAGCAGGTCGACCGCCGCGGTGACATCGGGGCGCCAAGCCGGGAACGATCACCGCGAGCTGCTTCGCGCCCGCGTCCGCGACCTCGAAGCCGACGCTGCGCAGCAGCTGCGCGATGCGCGGCGTGGGGAGCGACTCGCCGAGCATCGCGCCGATGCGCTCGGGATCCAGCTCGATGCGGACGCGCGGCCTGGCGCGCGGATGCAGGTCCACCGGGGCGCCATCCACGGATCCGCCCGCGAGCGCGAGCAGCATGCGCACGGCGCGCACGAGCGCGCGCGGCGGCAGCTCGGGATCCACGCCGCGCTCGAAGCGATAGCTCGCGTCGGTGGTGAGACCGAGCGCGCGCCGCGTGCGGCGCACCACCGTCGCATCGAAGTTCGCGACCTCGAGGAAGAGATCGGTGGTCGCAGTCGGTGACTTCGCTGTCGCGTCCGCCCATCACGCCGCCGACCGCCTGCGCGCGTTCGGCGTCGGCGATCACCGTCATGCTCTCGTCGAGCGTGCGCGCGACGCCGTCGAGCGTCGTGAGCTTCTCACCGGCTCGCCCGCGGCGGACGATCACGCTCGCGCCCGCGAGCTTCGCACGTCGAACGCGTGCATCGGCTGTCCGAGCTCGTGCAGCAGATAGTTCGTGACATCCACGACGTTGTTGATCGAGCGGCTGCCCACCGCCGCCAGGCGCTCCACGAGCCACGACGGGACTCGGGCCGACTTTCACGCCGCGGATCACGACGCCCATGTAGCGCGGCGCGCCGGCGGGATCCTCGAGCACGACGCGCACGCCGCCCGCCGTCGCCTCGCCCGCGTGATGCACGGCGGGCTCGCACGTCGACCGCCTCGACGCCGGCGAGCTCGGGCAGCACGCACCTCGCCGTCGGTCGCGGCAGCGAGTTCGCGCGCGATGCCGAAGTGCGAGAGCAGGTCGGGCCGGTTCGGCGTCACATCGATGACGATGCGCGTGTCGCCCACCGGCATCGCCTTCAGGAATGGCGTGCCCGGCGCCGCGTCGGTCTCGAGCTCGAGGATGCCGTCGTGCTCATCGCGAGAGCCCGAGCTCGCGCGCCGAGCAGAGCATGCCGTTCGAGATCGCGCCGCGGATCTTCCGCTTCTCGATCTTGAGCCCGCCCGGCAGCGTGCTGCCCGCGGGCGCGAACGGATATTTCTTGCCAGCGGTCACGTTCGGCGCGCCGCACACGACGTCGAGCAGCTCGCCCGTGCCGGCGTCCACCTTCGTGACCGAGAGGTGGTCGGAGTCCGGATGCTTCGCCGCCTCCACGACGAGGCCGATCACGACCTCGCGCAGATCGTCGCGCAGGCGCACGAGCTCGTCGACCGGGCAGCAGCGCGCGGTGATGAGATCGCGCATCCGCTCGGCGTGAGCGGCGCATCGATGAACGACTGCAGCCATGCGTGCGATGCGTTCATGGCGCGAACTGCTCGAGGACCGCGATGTCCGAGTCGTACAGCAAGCGGATGTCGGGAATGCCGTAGCGCGCGAGCGCGATGCGCGCCGGCCCCATGCCGAACGCCCAGCCACTGTAGCGCTCGGAGTCGATGCCGGCGTTGTCGAGCACCGCGGGATGCATGAGGCCCGAGCCGAGGATCTCGATCCAGCCGGTGCCCTTGCACGCGGCGCAGCCGGCGCCGTGGCAGACGCCGCACGACACGTCCATCTCCGCCGACGGCTCGGTGAACGGGAAGTAGCTCGGCCGGAAGCGGGTCTTCGTTTCGCCGAAGAACCGGTTCGCGAAATGCGTGAGCGTGGCTTTGAGATCGACGAAGGAGATGCCCTCATCCACCGCCATCCCTTCGAGCTGCGCGAACATCGGCGCGTGCGACGCGTCGAAGAAATCGCGGCGGTAGACGTTGCCCGGCGCCAGGATGCGAATCGGCGGCGCGTACGATTGGAGCGTGCGCACCTGCACCGGCGACGTATGCGTGCGCAGCAGCGCGCCGCTCTCGAGGTAGAGCGTGTCGTGCATGTCCATCGCCGGATGGTCGGCGGGGAAATTCAGTGCGCCGAAGTTGTACCACTCCGTTTCCGCTTCGGGGCCGGTCGCGATCGTGAATCCGATCTCGCGGAAGATCGCCTGGATCTCCTCGAGCACGACCGTCACGGGATGCTTCGCGCCGCGCCACACGCGACGCGGCGGCATGGTCGCAGTCGAGCGCCGGGCCCGCGGGTGCGGCCGCCGCGAACTGCCGCCGCGCGTGCATCGAGCGCCGTCTCGAGCGCCTGCTTCACGCGATTCGCCGCCGCGCCCGCCTCGCGCCGCTCCTCGGCCGGCAGCGTGCCGAGCGTGCCCATGAGATCCGTGAGCCGCCCGCTCTTGCGGCCGACGAGCGCAGTGCGCGCCGCCGTGAGCGCGTCGGCCGAGTTCGGCCGCCGCGATCATCGCGAGTCCGTCCCCCTCGAGGACGCGTCGCCGACTCCTGGAATTCTCCGAGTGTCATGTGACTCCAAGATGCGTCACGGCGGCAGTCGCGACAATGTCGCGCCTGCCGCCGTTCGCGTTACGATGGCCGAGGAACGATGGCCGAGGAACTAGGCAGCAGTGACTGCTGCGCGCGCCTTGTCGGCAAGCACACCGAAAGCTACGGGATCATGCACCGCGAGATCCGCGAGGATCTTCCGGTCCACTTCCACGCCCGCCTTCTTGAGCCCGTGCATGAACACGTTGTAGCTCATGTCATGCTGCCGCGCGCCGGCGTTGATGCGGATGATCCAGAGCTTCCGGAAATCGCGCTTCTTATTCTTGCGATCGCGGTACGCGTACTTCCAACCGCGCTCGACGTTCTCCTTCGCGGCCTTCCACAGCTTCGAGCGCGCGCCGAATCCGCCGCGCGCCGCCTTCATGATCCCCTTCTTCCGCTTCAGGCGGACGACATTCGATTTGACGCGAGGCATGGGAGTCTCCTTACGCCTGAATGAGGCGCTTGATGCGCTTCTGGTCGCCCGGCGTCGCGATCGTGCCGGGGCGGCGAGCATGACGCTTCTTCTTCGACGTCTTCTTGGTCAGGATGTGGCTCCGGCCGGCCTTGCCGCGTTTGATCTTGCCGGAACCGGTCAGCTTGAAGCGCTTCTTCGCGCCTTTGTGCGTCTTCATCTTCATCGGTCGGTCAGCCTCACTTCGGCGCCAGGATCAGCGTCATGTTCTTGCCTTCGAGTTTCGCATCGGTTTCGATCTTCGAGATGTCCGCCAGGTCCTTCACCACCCGGTCGAGCACGACCTTGCCGAGCTCGGGGTGCGCCAGCTGCCGCCCGCGGAACATCATCGTGACTTTCACTTTGTTGCCTTCGCCCAGGAAGCGGCGCGCGTGCCGGGTCTTGGTATCGAAATCATGATCGTCGATGCCCGGCCGGTACTTCACTTCCTTCAGGTGAATGACGTGCTGCTTCTTCTTCGCGATCCGCGCCTGCTTGGCCGCTTCGAACTTGAACTTGCCGTAGTCCATGATGCGGACCACGGGCGGCCGCGCCGTCGCGGCGACTTCCACAAGATCGAGCCCGGCCGCTTCCGCTTGCGCGAGCGCGGCCTCGAGTTCGAGGATCCCCAATTGGCTCCCATCGGCGCCGATCACACGCAACGGACTGATGCGGATCTGACGGTTCACTCGTACGCGCTTCGTGCTGTCCTGAATGGGCGCTGCTCCTAATTGAGAAGACAAAAAAATCGCGGACACCATGCTCCGGAGTCCGCGATGGACGGCACGCCGCCCCGAAAACGCGGGCGCTGGCCGACCGACGACTCCTGCAGCACACCTCGCCAGAGCGAGGGCCGGAGGGTGAGAGCGGTGGTCGCCGCTCTACTTACTCTGTTGTGACTGCGGAATTTAGCGCGCTCCGTCTCGAAGTCAACGGCCGCTCACCTTCACCACGCCCTTCTTCATGCCGCCACTCGCCAGGTAGTCCACGGTGAGGCTCGCCAGCGCGCGCACGCCCACGGGCAGCGCCGCCTCGTCGGCGAAGAAATACGGCGAATGGTTGGGCGGCGCCGTGGTCGGATCGGTGCCCGGCGGCACGACGCCCAGGAAGAAGAACATGCCCGGGATCTTCTCCGCGTACGCCGAGAAGTCCTCGGACTGGGCGTGAGCGGCGTCATGTCGGCATCCACCTTCGAGCCGGCCACCCGGCGCAACGACGGCAGCATCTTCGCCACCAGCGCCGGATCATTGATCGTCGGCGAGTAGCCGCCCTCGACCTCGGTGGTCGCCGTCGCGCCCGCGCTCGCCGCGATCCCCTCCGCCGTGCGCTTCACGAGCTCGGCGATCTGCTTCTCCATGCCCGGCACGAAGGTGCGCACGGTGCCGATCATCACCACGCTGTCGGGGATGATGTTCCCGCGATTGCCGCCATTGATGGCGCCCACGGTGATCACCGCCGCACCCTTCCGCAGATCGAGCTCCCGGCTCGTGATCGTCTGCAGTCCGAGCACGATCTGCGATGCGACGACGATCGGATCCACGCCGCGCCATGGCTGCGCACCGTGCGTCTGCTTCCCGTGCACCACGATCTTGAGTCCCGCGGCACTCGCCATGAGCGAGCCGGGACGCAGATCGATGTCGCCGGTGGTGTTGGTCCATACGTGCAGGCCGAAGATCGCCTCGGGCGACGGATTCTGGAGCGCGCCGTCCTTGATCATCGCCGATGCGCCGCCCTCTTCGCCCGTGGGCGCGCCTTCCTCCGCCGGCTGGAAGATGAACACCACCGTGCCCGGCAGATCGGCCTTCATTCCGCGTGAGCACGGTCGCGACGCCCAGCAGGATCGCGACGTGATTGTCATGCCCGCACGCGTGCATCACGCCCACTTCCTGTCCGTTGTACTGCGCTCTTCACGGTGGACTTGAACGGCAGGTCAACCTGCTCCGTGACCGGCAGCGCGTCCATGTCCGCGCGCAGCGCGACCACCGGGCCCGGCTTCCCGCCCACGAGCACGCCCACGACGCCGGTGTGGCCGACGCCGGTGCGCACCGAGAGGCCGAGCTTGGTGAGCTGCGCGGCGACGAGCGCACTCGTGCGGAACTCGCGATTCCCCAGCTCCGGGTGCTGATGGATGTCGCGCCGCCACGCGATCACTTGCGGCATCACGGTGACGGTCGCCTTGTCCACCATCGCGCGCAGCTGCGCGGTGTCGGAGTGCTGGGCGCTGAGCGGCGCCACGACGACGAGCGTGGCGAGTGCGAGCACGGTGCGGACGCGGACCATCATGGAGCCTCCGGAGCCAGCGAGTAAGTCTTGCCATCATGCACGAGCCGGCCGTTGGACACGGTCGGCATCGTGCTCGAAGATCAGCCGCCATCCTTCCTCGAACGCGCGCCGCAGGATGACGCGCTTGGTCTCGAGCGTGACCAGCGGCTCCACATCGTATCCCATGATCCACGGAAGCGGGAGGTGCGAGGCCGTGGGCACGAGGTCCGCCAGGAAGAACGCATGCTCGCCGCGCGAGGAGAGCAGGATCCCCTGATGGTGCGGCGTGTGACCCGGCGTCGGGATCACGCGCACTCCCGGCACGATCTCTTTCTCGCCCTCCACGAGATCGGCGCGTCCCGCCTCGACGACCGGCGCGAAGTTGTGCGGGAAATAACTCGCCGCCGTGCGCTCGTTCGTGTCCGTCGCGTACACGTACTCGCCGCGCTGCATCACGTAGCGCGCGTTCGGAAAGGTGAGCTTCACGGTGCCCGAGGCATCGCGGAACGTGTTCCCGCCCGCGTGATCGAAATGCAGGTGACTGTCGATCACCAGCACGACGTCCTCGGCTCGTGTGGCCCGTCTGCGCGAGCGCCGACTCGAACATGGTGCGGCCGCCCTCGCCGGCGTTCTCGATGCCGTAGATGTCGATGAACTTCTCGGACTCCTTGTTCCCCGCCCCGGTGTCCACCACGATCAGCCCCGCGTCGTGCTCGATGAGCATGCAGCGCATGCCGAGCTGGATGCGGTTGCGCGCGTCGGCGGGAATGCGCCGCTCCCAGAGCGGCTTGGGCACGACGCCGAACATCGCGCCGCCGTCGAGCCGCTGGCCGCCCGCCTGCAGCAGGTGCACGGTGTACGCGCCCACCGGTGATGCGCTCGACCAACGGCGTGGGCGCCGTCACGCGGAGCCGTCCTCGCGCACGGGCCGGGCATCCCCGAGAGACGCGACCGGTTGCCGCGCGCGCGCGCACCCAGGAATTGCTGGAGATCGTTCCACGTGTTGCATTCGCGCTCGCGCACGGCGCTCAGGAGCCGCAAGAGGATCTGCGCGGTGGCGTGTGCGTCGCCCATCGCGCGGTGGCGCGCCTGGTTCGCGACGCCGTAATGATGCGAGAGCGCGTCGAGCCGGCGGCTGGGCAGATACGGCAGCACGCGGCGCGCGAGCTTCACCGTGCAGAGCTTGGGTCCGCTCAGGCGGCGTCCGGTGGCGCGCTCCACTTCCGCGCGCACGAAGCGCCAGTCGAAGTCGGCGTTGTGCGCGACGAACACGTGGCCTTTCATCACGCGCAGGAGGTCATCCACGATGTCGGCGAAACGCGGCGCATCCTTCACCATGTCCCACGAGATGTGCGTGAGCGACGTGATGAACGACGGGATGGGCCGCTCGGGATTGATGAGCGTGTCGAACGTCTCGGCGAGCTGGCCGTCGCGCACGACGACCACGGCGATCTCGGTGATGCGATCGCCGGCGGTGGCATGCATGCCGGTGGTCTCGACGTCGACGACGGCGTAGGTGAGAGCGTGCGAGCTCTTTCTTCGTCCGCGGGCCGCGGCTGTCGGCTCTGCGGCTGTCGCCGGCGGAACGGCAACAGCGATCGCATCGGCACGGCGAGACTGCCAGCGGCCCTCGGCATCGCGCGCGAATTCCGGGCGGTCGGCGAAAAAGGCCAGCGCCATCTGCTCGGCGACCACCTTCGGCGCGCCGGGCATCTGGCACACGTATTCAATGAGTGGCACCGCGTGCGCGGGCCCGCGCGCGAGCAGTTCGAGGGCGCGCTCGGTGAGCAGCGTCTCGGCGGGGCGCGCGGTCACGCCCACGGATCGGCGCGCTCCAGCGGCAGCGTCATGCAGCGCGGACCGCCGCCGGCGCGCACGAGTTCCGCGCCCTCGAAGGTGATCACCGCGCGCTCGCCGTCCTTCAGCCGCTCGTCGCCGGCCAGCAACGACGCGCCGCTCACGGCGCGGAATCCCATCTTCTCCATCTCGGCGATCGTCGTCTCGTTGCGCGAGTACGAGAGCACCACGCCCGGCCGCACCGCGAAGAAGTTGCAGCCGCTCGCCCATTGTTCGCGCTCCTGCACGATGCGCCGCTCGCCGCCGCAGAACACCGGCTCCATGGGCAGGCTCACCGCCTGCAGCGCGGCGAAGATGTTGGGCATCTCCTTCATCTGCTGCTGCCCTTTGCGGCGGTGCAGGATCGAGAGCCGTTCCGCGCCGACGAAGGCCGGCGCGAAGATCGAGCAGAGTTCCAGGTCGAGCTGCGTGAACACCATGTCCAGGTGGATCGCGGTCGTCTCCGTGGGCATGATCACGATGATCACATCGGTGACGGTCGTCTCGCGTGAAGAACTTCTCGGTGATCGTGTCGATCGCCGCCGGGACTCGTGCGCTCGCTGAAGCCGAGGAGCACCGTGTCGGAACGCAGCGGATGCACGTCGCCGCCTTCGAGCGTGTAGTTGTGCCGGCGCTCGGCGGCGCCGTCGTACATGACGCCCTTGTTCGCGAGCGCGGGATGGTAGCGGAAGAGCGCCTTCATGAGCAGCTCCTCGGACCAACGCGCGCCGTAGCGCATCGACCCGATCATCACGTGCTCGCCGACGACCATCGCCGTGTCGCGCGTGAAGAAGAGGTTCGGCAGCGGCGGCAGCATGTAGCCCACCTCGTTCAGCGAACGCGCGAGCGGCCCCGGATCCTCGGCTTCGCCTTCGATGAGCATCTGCACCAGTTCGTCCGGCGGTCGTTGCGCGATCTTCGCGGCGAGCGGCGACGAGCCGACGATCTCGGCCGTCTCGCGCATGAGCAGTTCGCGCGCTTCGGCGTTCGCGGCGACCTCGCCCAGCAGGTCGCGCACGAAATGCACCTTGGCGAAGCGCTCCAGGATCGCGACGAAGCGCCGGTGCTCGCGCTGCGCGGCCTCGACGTCGATGATGTCGTCGTAGAGGTAGTCGTCGCGGGTGGCGGGGGTGACGGCGAGGAGCTCGGGCCCGGGCGTGTGGACGAGGACCGACCCAAGACGGCCGATCTCGGAGGTGATGTGGACGGGCATCACCGAAGATAATCCGGAAGCGGGGTGGGCGGAACGAGCGCCGCGCGCGCCGGATGGGCGTCGGCGAGGCCTAGCCGCTAGCGATGCGGGCGCTGGCTTCTTAACTTGTGAACAATTTCACAAACCCCACCCTGCCTTGAAGCGCATCGCCGATTCCACCGTCCGCCGGCTCTCCCTGTACCTCCGCTTCCTCGAAGATTTCGAGGCGAAGGGACTCGCGACCATCTCGAGCAACGAGCTGGCCGCGCGCGGCGGCACCACCTCCGCCCAGGTCCGGAAGGACCTCTCCTTCTTCGGATCGTTCGGCAAGCGCGGGCTCGGCTACTCCGTGCCCGAACTCGAGCGCCGGCTGCGCCGCATCCTCGGACTCGAGCGCGAGTGGAGCGTCGTGATCGTCGGTGCCGGCAAGATCGGCGCGGCGCTCGCGCAGTACAGCGGATTCCGCGAGCGCGGGTTCAAGATCCTCGCCGTGTACGATGAGGATCCCGCCAAGATCGGCCGGAAGGTGGACGGCGTGACCGTACGCCCGATGGCCGACCTCGCGCGCGATGCCGCCAAGCATCGCGCCGACATCGCGGTGCTCACCGTGCCGGGCGCCGCCGCGCAGCATGTGGTGGACATCGTGGTGGCCGCGGGCATTCGCGCCGTGATGAACTTCGCGCCGGTGCAGCTCAACGTCCCCGACAACGTGACGGTGAAGGACGTGAACATGGCGATGGAACTCGAAGGACTTTCCTTCGCCCTCACGAACCAGGGTTGAGCGCGGCGAAGAGCCGCGCGAAATCCGCCGGCGCGAGCGTTTCCGGCCGGGCTTCGGGCGCGATCGCGATCCCTGAGAGCAATGCATCGGCGGCCGCCGCATCGAGCGACGCGACCGAGCGCAGCACCCGCGCCATCTGCTTCCGCCGCTGCGCGAACACTGCCTGCACCATGCGCCGGAATCGCTCCTCCTGCGCCGACCGGCACCGCCGTGTCGTCGCGCGGCGTGATACGCACGACGGCACTCTCCACTTTCGGCGGTGGCTTGAATGCGCCGGCCGGCACGCCGAACAGCAGCTCCACCCGCGCGAGCGACTGCAGCGTCACCGAGAGCGCGCCGTACGTCTTGGAGCCCGGCGGCGCGGCCATTCGCTCGGCCACCTCGCGCTGCACCAGGAACACCGCACGCGTGGGCCGCGGCGCGCGCAGCGCGTGGAAGATGATGGGCGTCGTAATGTAGTACGGCACGTTGCCGATCAGCGCATAGCGCACGCCCGCGAGCGCGCCGAGGTCCTGCGCGAGCACATCGCCTTCCACGATGCGCACGCGCGGCTCGGCGGCGTAGCGCTCCCGCAGCGCCGCGGCGAGCGCACGGTCGATCTCCACGGCGATCACGTGGCCGGCGCGCGACACGAGCTGCGACGTGAGCGACCGCGTCCCGGGCCGATCTCGATCACCGTGTCGTTCGCCGTGAGTTCCGCCGCGTCGGCGATCCGCGCGAGCAGCTTGGGATCGTTCAGGAAATGCTGGCCGAACCGCTTGAGCACCGGCGGCGCGCCGGATCGCTTCGCGCCGGGCTTCTTCGCGCCGCTCCGCTTCGCGGGCACTCAGCTGCGCACGAGCACGACGGCGAGATCGTCGCGCTGGAGCGCCTCGCCCGTGTGCTCGGCGAGTTCGTCGAACACGCGCTGCACGATCACGCTCGGGCTCTCGGTGCGGTAGCGGCGCACGATGTCGAGCACCGGCTGCTCGCCGAGTCGCACGCCGAAGCGGTTGCGCGCATCGGGCACGCCGTCGGTGAAGAGCAGCAGCAGATCGGCGCCGGACGACCCACGGGCGCTTGCTCGCCGTGGGCGTGCTCTCCACCATGCCGAGCGGCGGGTCGAGGGCCGGCAGTCGCTCGGCGTTCCCGTTGCCCGACACGTGATACGCGTGCGGATGGCCGGTGTTCGCGTAGCGGAGCGATCCGAAATCGCGGTCGATGATCCCGTAGAACGTGGAGATGAACATCTCCGTCGTCGCGAGTTCTTCACGCAGCGTGTAGAGCAGCGCGTTGAGCATCTCCCCCGGATCGCCGGCGGCCTGCGCATGGATGGCCGACGCGCTCATGGCGAGCGCCATGATGAGCGCGGCGCGATAGCCGTGACTCGACACGTCGCCGATCATGACGCCGGTGCGGCCATTGCCGAGCCGGAACAGGTTGTAGAAATCGCCGCCCACGCTCTCGGCGGGCATCACGCGCGCCGCGGCCTGCGCCTCGGGCGCCACCACGTCCACGCTGGGCAGGAGCTTCATCTGCAGATCGTGCGCCAGCGAGAGTTCCTGCACCAGCCGCTGCTGGCTGAGCGAGGAGCGCACGAGCCGCGTGTTCTGGATGGCGGTGGCGATCTGCGTGGCGATGGCGGTGATGAGTTTCTGGTCGCCGGCGCTGAACGGCTGCTGCGTGGAACGGTCGGAGAGGTTCACGACGCCCAGCGGCTCGGTGCCGCCGGCCGGCATCGTCCACATGATCGGCACGGAGAGCATGAGGCCGCGGCGGTAGTACGCTTCGGCTTCGCAATTCGTGCCGGGATCCTCCTCCACGATCATCGCGCGCTGTTCGCGGAAGACGCGCGCGCTCACGGAGCATTCGTCGTGCAGCGCGATGGGCGGGATGTCGAGCACGCTCACGCCGAGCGCCGCGACGGTCTGCAGCGTGTCGGTGACGCGGTCGTGCACGAGGATCGAGCCGCGCCGCGCGCCGACGGTCTCCGAGATCTCGCGCAGGATCGTCGCCGCCGCTTCCTCGAGCGACACGGTACGTCCGAGGATCTCGGTGATCGTATACAGCAGATTGATCTCTTCGTACCGCTCGGCGAGCTCGTTCGCGGCGTGCTCCACTTCGAGCGTCGACTGCAGCGATTGTGAGACCACCGGCAGCAGGAACCGCGCGCAGCCTTCGAGCGACATGTCGGTGCGGCGGCTCGGGCCCACGGCGAGCCACGCTCGGCGCTGGCCCGGCACCGGGAGCAAGTGCACCGGGCCGCCCGGCGACTCCACGGTGATCGCGGCGGTGCCGGTGAGCGGCGGCGTCCATCCGATGGCGCCCACGGCGGGCACCGCGGTGGCGATCCGTCGCGGCGGCCGCCCCTCGTCGGCGAGCCACACGGAGGCCGAGCAGGTGGTCGCGTCGCGGAAGCCGGTGAGTACGGCCTCCAGGTCAGTCATGCCGGTGGAGCGTCATCCGCACGACGTTGCCGTGATTCGAGAATCGCTCGAGGCGGTCCATCAGCCGCGTCATGAGGAAGAGGCCGCGGCCATCCTCGCGCTCGAGATTGTCGGGCGTGGTCGGATCGCTCAGGCACTCGGCGAGATCGAATCCCGGAGCCTTCGTCCACCACCTCGAGCACCACGCGCGCGCGGTTGACGTCGGCCTTCACCTGCACGCGCGGGCCATCGCGATCGCTGTTGCCGCGCAGGATCGCGTTCGACAGCGCCTCGCTCAGCGCGACGGGGATGTTCAGCGCGCACTGGCGCTGCGTGAAGCGGAACTGCTCGCAGTGCCGCGCGACGATGCCGACCACCGACTCGATGTAGCGGACGTCGCTCGGGATCTCGAGCTCGAGCGCCACGCGGAGCCGCGACGTGGCGACGGCGTCGTACGCCGGATCGCGATCGCCGGTGTCCATCACTAGAACGACTGGAGCGCCCGCTCCTTCGTGTCCGAGATCTGGAAGAGCGTGTCGAGCTTCGTGAGCTCGAAGAGCGTCTTGAGATCGTCGTTCAGGTTCGCGAGCCGCAGCTCCCCGCCCTGCTCGCGGATCTTCTTGGAGAGCGACACGAGCACGCCGAGGCCCGAACTGTCGATGTAGCCGGTGCGGGAGAAGTCGATGAGCACTTTGCGCTCACCCTTCTCGAGCTCATCCAGGACCTTCTGCTTCAATTCCTGGCGATTGCCCACGATGAGCTGGCCGTCGACATCCACCACCACCACCTCGCCCTGCTTTCCGATCGCGAAGCTCATGAAGTTCTCCCGGTGCGGTCACTGGTCCACGGTGTCGCCTGAAGCGCGGCGATGGCGGCCACATTGATTATGTCATCCGCGCTCGCGCCGCGCGAGAGATCGGTGCACGGTTTCGCGAGCCCCTGAATGATAGGGCCGATCGCGCGCGCGCGCGCCAGGCGCTCCACCAGTTTATACGCGGAATTGCCGGCGTCGAGTGAGGGGAATATCAGCACGTTGGCGCCGCCCGCCACCGGGCTCCCCGGCGCCTTGCGGCGGCCCACCTCTGTAATGAGTGCGGCGTCGGCCTGCAGCTCGCCGTCCACGGGGAAATCGGCGCCGCGCGCGCGGAGGATCGCGACCGCCTCGCGCACGCGGTCGACGCTGGTGCCGGTGCCGCTCCCGAGCGTGGAATACGACAGCAGGGCGACGCGCGGCTCGTCGCCCACGATGCGGCGCCGGTCGCGCGCCGCCGATTCCGCGATGTCGGCGAGCTGCGCGGGCGTGGGTTCGGGCACCACGGCGCAATCGGCGAACGTGAGCACCTCCTCGCCCGCGCCGCGGAAATCGGCCGTCACCATGTAGAACGCGCTCGAGACCGTGGTCACGCCGGCGGCGGGGCCGATCGTCCAGAGCGCGGCGTGCAGCACCTGCGCGGTCGTGTGCACCGCGCCCGCGACGCACGCGTCGGCCTGCCCGAGTGCGACGAGTCCATCGGCGAGATACAGCGCGTCGCGCGAGAGCGTGTTCGGCCTGCTCCGCCGAAAGTCCCTTGGCGCCGCGCCGCGCGAGCAGCAGCGCGGCGACCTCGCGGCACGCCGGATGATTTCGCCGGATCGCGCAGGAGGAGCGGCTCCACGATGCGCTCGCGCGCGAGGACCGCCACCGCCTCGAGGGTGCGCCCATCGTCGCTCTCGGGGAAGACGACGCGCCGGCCGGCCGCCGTGGCGCGCTGGCGCACCGAGGCGACGAAGTTCACGCCGGCTTGAACTTCGCCTTGAGCGCGCGCTCCACCACCGGATGCACGAGCCCGGCGGTGTTGCCGCCGTAGCGCGCGACCTCGCGCACGATGCTCGAGCTCACGTAGGTGAGGTCGATGCCCGGCACCATGAACACGGTCTCGAGCGCCGGATGCGAGATGCCGGTTCATGAGCGCCATCTGGTATTCGTATTCGAAGTCGGCCACGGCGCGCAGTCCGCGAATCGAGAGCGTCGCGCCGGCGCTGCGCGCGAAGTCCACGAGCAGTCCGTCGAACTCCGCGACGTCCACGCGCTCGTCGTCCACCGATTCCTTGATGAAGCGCATGCGCTCCTCGACGCTGAACAGCGGCTGCTTGGTCGAGTTGATCGCCACCGCCACGACGAGCCGGTCGCAGAACGCGAGCGAGCGGCGGATGAGATCCTCGTGTCCGCGGGTGATCGGATCGAAGCTGCCGGCGTACACGGCGATCTTGCTCATGTCGCGTCACTCGCGGGAGTGGGTGGCGCCGCGCCGGCGCCGGCGCTGCGGTAGAACGTGATCGCGGTATCGCCGTACCGCCTCGTGTCGCCGCCCGGCGGCATCGTCTCCTTCGCCGCGTGCTCGATGCCGATGCGCGCCGCGAACGGCACGGCGAGCCAGCGCTTCGCCACGCGATCGGCGAGTCCGAGTCCGTACGGTGGATCGACGAACGCCATATCGTACGCGTTCGCGGCCAGTCTTTCAATGAAGCGCAGCGCGTCGGCGCGGTGCACCTCGGCGCGGTCGCCGGCGCCGAGCTGCTCGATGTTGCGGCCCAGCGTCGCGAGACTCTTCGGCGCGTACTCCACGAAATCGGCGTGCACGGCGCCGCGCGAGAGCGCTTCGAGTCCCAGCGCGCCCGAGCCGGCGAACAGGTCCAGCACGCGCGCGCCGCTCGAGTTCGCCCTGCACGATGCTCATCCACGCCTCGCGCACGCGGTCGGCGGTGGGGCGCACGGTGGCGCCCGCCGGCGCCGAGATGATCCGGCCGCGCCATTCCCCCGCGACGATGCGCACGCTCAAGCGCGGATGTCGGCGATCTTCGCCTGCAGCCGCGACTCGCCCTGGTACTCGTCGCGCTCGAGGCGGAACGCGACGTCCACTGCGCCGCCGGCGGCGAGCGACGACGCGCGGCCGCCCATCCCCCAGCCGATCGCGTCGAGCTCGGCGGCGCCGTCGGCGAGGCGCAGCTTGAGATGCGTGTTCTCCTTGCCCATCGTGCGCGGCGCGCCGGCGAGCGACACGCGCCGCGCGACGAACACCGGCGCCGGATTGCCGGGGCCGAACGGCTCCATGTGGCGCATGAGCGCCTCGAGGTCGGCGGTCGCGGCGGCGAGCGGGATCTCGAGGTCCACGCGGAGCTCGGGCACGAGATCGTCGGCGCTGAGCCGCGCGCACGCGACCTCGTTGAACCGATGCGCGAACGCCTCGAGCTGGCCCGACGCGAGCGTGACGCCGGCCGCCGCGCGGTGGCCGCCATAGCGTACGAGCAAGATCGGCGCACTCGCCGAGCGCGCCGTGGAGATCGAACGCCGAGATCGAGCGGCCGGAACCCTTCCCTTCCGCGCCGTTGAGCGCGATCAGGATCGCGGGACGAGCGAATCGCTCCACGATGCGCGACGCGACGATGCCGATCACGCCCGGGTGCCAGCCCTCCGCCGCGATCACGAGGCCGCGCGTCGCGTCGAGATCGAGGCGCTCCACCATTGCGATCGCGGTGGTGAGCGTCTTCTGGTCGAGGTCCTGCCGGCGCCGGTTGAGTTCTTCGAAATCGCGCGCGAGGCGCATCGCCTCCTGCGGATCGTTCGTGGTGAGCAGCTCGACGCCGCGGATCGCTTCGCCGAGCCGGCCCACGGCGTTCAATCGCGGCGCCAGTCCGAAGCCGACGCGGCCGGCGGTGAGCGGTTTGCCGTCGAGCCCCGCCGCGCGGATCAGCGCGCGAAGCCCCGCGTTCGGCGAATCGGCCATGACCTTGAGGCCATAGCGCGCGATCACGCGATTCTCACCGCGCAGCGGCGCGACGTCGGCGATCGTCGCGAGCGCCGCGAGGTCGATCATCTTGAACACTTCGTTCTCGTCGCCGCCCTCGGCCGCCGTGATCGCGAGCGCGAGCTTGAACGCGAGCCCCGCCGCGGCCAGGTCGGGGTCGGGATAGTCGGCGCCGGCGCGCTTCGGATTCACCAGCGCCGCGCAGGGCGGCGCCTCGCCGCTCGGCAGGTGGTGGTCGACGATGATGAGATCGATCCCCGCGTCGCGCAGCGCGTGGGCCGCTTCGCGCGCGTTCGTGCCGCAGTCGCAGCTGATCACGAGCTTCGCGCCGGCGGCCACGGCGGCGCGCACGCCGGCCATCGAGAGATCGTAGCCATCCTCGATGCGGCGCGGGATGAACGGCGTCGACCCGCGCGCCGAGCGCGCGCAGCGCGCGCAGCATGATCGCGGTGGAAGCCATGCCGTCCACATCGTAGTCGCCGTGCAGGAGGATCATCTCGCCGGCGCGCAGCGCGCGCGTGATGCGCGCGACGGCGTCGCCCATGCCGGGCAGGCGTGATGGCGGCAGCAGCTGGTCGAGTCGCGGGCGCAGGTACCGCCGCGCATCGTCAAGATCCCGAATAGCCGCGGCGCGCGAGCAGTTCGCAGATCGCGGGCGGCAAGTGCAATTCGGCCGCGAGCGCGGCGATCGAGGCACTCGACTGCGGCATCCGGCGGCGCCGGAAGGCGCCATCGCGTCGCGGGCGACGGACTCATGCCGTCAACGTACGCCGGGATGCTCCACCGCCGTCATCATGCCGTTGCGTAGAGGAGCACGCCGCATCCTTCACAGACCTCGATCGCCTTGCCGCCGGCGATGCCGTTGCGCCGCTGCAGCGGGATCGCCGTGTTGCAGCGCCCGCACGCCTGTCCGCGCAGCGCGAACAGCGGTTCCGATTGCCCGCGGTCGCGGAGCCGCTCGTACTTGCTGAGCATCCCCTTCGAGACGCCGGCCGATGTCCCCGTGCGCTTGGCGATCGCGGCCGCCAGTTCCTTCTCGATCCCCGCGCGCGTCTCGGCGATCGCGGTGCGATCCTCGGCCTGCTTCTGCTCGATCTCCGCGATCTCGAGTTCCTGCAAGCCGGCCGCCTGCCGCAGGTCCATGATGCGCGAGCCCATCGCGTGCAGATCGCTCTCTTCCTGCGCGAGCACTTTGCGCGTCATCTCGATCTGCGCCATCGCGGCGGTCGCTTCGCGCGGCTTGCGCACCGCATCGAGCGCGCCCACGTGATGTTCCTGCAGCGCCTTGTGATCCTGCACCTTGTTCGTGAGATCGCGATGGCGCGTCTCCTCGGCCTCCAGCGCCGTCTTCGCGCGCGTGAGCGCGGCGGATGCGCCGGCCTTCGCGCGGTCGAGTGCCGCGACCTGTTCATCGATCTCCTTCAATCGCGATCGTACCTGCTGGACGGCGAGATCATCCTGCTGCAGCGCCAACAGGCTTACCAGATCTGGATTCACGAGAACCTCCTTGGATTGTTGATCATCGGGCGAATGACTTGTATCGCCGCACGCCGAGCGCGACGACTTCGCGGTGCAACCGCTGCTTCTCGGCGAGCAGTGCATCCTGTTCTTCCGGCGACGCGATGCGGATCTCGCCGTCGATCTGCGTCCAGCCGGCGCTCGATGAGCGCCGCGCGGATATGAGCCAGGCAACCGCTCATCAGTCGAGCCGTATCGAGGCCATCCATCAGCGGGCGTTCGAGCAAATCCTGGAAGACGCGGCAGACTCTCGGGATCGAGTCTCGCTCGCGAGGTCGCCGCTCGGGAGCGACGGGTCCGCGGCGATGATCGCGCGCATGATGTCGCGCAGCGTCGCGATCGCTGAGATCATCGGGCCCCACCTGCTCGCTCGCGCCCTCCACGAGTGCGCGGTCGTGCAGCAGGAGCCACACGAGGTCGCGCTCCGACGCCGGCGCGCGCGTGCTCGATCGCACCGGCGCGCGGCTGCGCAGCGGCGGCACCGGCGCGTTGGTCCGCTGCTCGGATCCGCGGAGCCGCCCGCGATCTATCGCGAGCCTCCCCCGGCGCCGGCATGGCGTCGACCTCGCGACCCACGATCTCCTTCGCCACACCCGCCACTTCAGCGGTTCGGGTGAGGTAGATCTCGCGCATCAATGGATCCGACGTCGCGCGGATGGTGGGCAGCAACCGGTCGAGTGCGCGGCGCTTCGTCAGTGAGATCGGCGAACCATCCGGCGCGCTGCAGCAACTGCACCTTTCGCTCGAACACGTTGATCGCGTGACCGAGTTGTTCGCGCAGCGCCGCGCCGCCCTGCTTGTCCACGAAGCTGTCGGGATCCTCGCCCTCCGGCAGCGTCACGACCTGCACCGACATCCCCTGCCGCAGCAGCTGATCGCCGGAGCGGAACGTCGCCTTGAGCCCCGCACGGTCCGAATCGTAGAGCAGGAACGCGTTCTTCGTGTACTTCCGGATCAGCGCGCTCTGTTCGTCGGTGAGCGCGGTGCCGAGCGGCGCCACCACCCAGTCGAATCCCGCGGACACGAGACGCACGACGTCGAAGTATCCCTCCACGACCATCACGCGATCGTCCTTCCGGATCTGGTGCTTCGCCATGTTGAGCCCATATAGCAGCTTCGACTTCGAATACACGGGCGACTCGGCGCTGTTCAGATACTTCGGCTCGCCCGGCCCGAGGAGCCGGCCGCCGAAGCCCACGGAATTGCTCGACGCATCGAGGATCGGGAACATGAGGCGGCTGCGGAATCGCGGACGCAGTTCACCGCTCTCCTCGCGCCGCACGAGCAGTCCCGCGGTCAGCAGGACCTCGTCGCTCATCCCGATCTTGTTGAGATGCCCGCGCATGGCCGCCGGATCGCGCGGCGCGTAGCCGAGTCCGAACCGGTCGGCGACGTCGCGCGACACGCGGCGCAGCGCGAGGTAGTTGCGCGCCTCCTCGCCTTCCTTCTCGTCCCACAGCTGCGTGCGGAAATAGTCGGCGACGGCGCTGTTCGCGTCCCAGAGCGGCTGCCGCGGATCGGGGCCTTCGCGCCGCTGCCGCGTCTCCTCCACGATGATCCCGACGCGCTCGGCCACCTGCTTCACGGCCGACGGGAAATCGATGCCGAGTTGCTTCTGCAGGAAAGTGAACACGTCGCCCTTCTCGCCGCAGACGAAGCAGATGTACAGTCCCTTCGACGGCACGACGGAGAAGTTCGGATGCGTGCCCTGATGGAACGGACAGGGTCCGCGCCAGCTGTTGCCCACCTTCTTCAGCTTCACGTGCTCGCCGATCACCTGCGCGATGTCCACGGCTTCGCGCACTTTCTCGACCGTCTCGTCGGTGATCATCGCGCTACCTCAGCTCCGCGACGGTCACGCCGGCGCCGCCTTCGTTCCACGCGCCGAGCCGGTGCGACGCGATGCGCGGATCACCGGTGAGGACCTCGCCCGCCCGCTCGCGCAGCGCGCCGGTGCCCTTGCCGTGGATGATGCGCAGCTCTTTCACGTCGGACGCGCACGGCCGAGTCGATGGCGGCGATGAGCGCCTGCTCCATCTCGTCCACGCGCAGTCCGCGCAGGTCCACTTCCGTCACCGGGTTCTCGTCGGGCATCGACGTGAAGTGCGACGGCACGCCGGTGGCCGCGCCAGCCGGTGCGGTCGCGCGCGCGGTACGCCTGAGCGTGTGCGCGGGCACGCGCAGCTTCATCGCGCCAACGGCGACGATGGCCTCTTCATCGCGCAGCGAGATCACAGTGCCCACGCGCCCCGCGAGCGTCTCGACCGCCACCGCGTCGCCCGGCGACAGCGCCACGCCCGCGACATCCGCGGCCTCGTCGGGCTGCGCCTCCGGCGCCTCCCGCTCCAGTTCGCGCACCGCACTCGCCTGTGCGCCCGCGAGTTCCTCGATCCGCCGGCGCGCCGCCTTGGCCGCCTGCTCGTTCGCGCCCGCATCGCGCAGCTCCTGCACGACGCGCTCCACATCGCGACGCGCGGCGAGCAGCATCGCGCGCGACTCCTCACGCGCGCGCCGCTCGAGCGTGCGCTCCGCCTCACGCGCCGCCTTCTCGCGCGCGCCGACGTTCGCGAGCCGAGCCGCCGCGCTCTCGTGCGCCATGGCCGCATCGCGCTCGCGCTGCTCGAGCTCCGCCGACCGCCGCTCGAGATCGGCGAGCAGCGCATCGAGATCGCGCTCCTGCCCCGACATCCGCTCCTCGGCTCGCGCGAGCACATCCTCGGGCAGCGCGAGCCGCCGCGCGATGCCCAGCCCGTACGAGCGGCCCGGCACGCCCTTGAGCAGGCGGTACGTCGGCTCGAGCCGCTTCTCGTCGAACTGCAGCGACGCGTTCACGACGCCGGGCCGCTCGGTGGCCAGCAGCTTGAGTGCGCCGAGATGCGTGGTCGCCACGGTGCGCGTGCCGCGCGCGGTGAGCGCCTCGAGCACCGCTGCGCCGAGCGCCGCGCCTTCGGCGGGATCGGTGCCGGAGCCGAGTTCGTCGACGAGCGCGAGCGAGTCGCCGGTCGCACGCGCGAGGATCTCGCCGAGGTTCCGGAGATGCGCGCTGAACGTGGAGAGGCTCGCTTCGATGGATTGCTCGTCGCCGATGTCGGCGAAGCAGTCGTCGAAGATCGGGATGCGGCTCTCGTCGCCGACCGTGGCGGGGATCCCGGCCTGCGTCATCGCCGACAGGAGCCCGAGCGCCTTGAGGAGCACCGTCTTCCCGCCGGTGTTCGGCCCCGAGAGCAAGAGCGTGCGCTCGCCCGCATCCATCGCGAGATCGAACGGGACCACCGCACCCGCGCGCGCCACGAGCAGCGGATGCCGCCCCGCGAAGATCGCGAAGCCTTCGCTCGGCGCCGCGAGCGCGGCCGGCACGCACGCGAATTCGTCGGCGAAGCAGGCGCGCGCGTACAGCGTGTCGAGCACGATGAGCGCCTCGAGCGACGCACCGAGCGCGTCGCGCAACGGCCGCACCTCGTCGCTGAGCGCCGCGAGGATGCGCTCGATCTCGTCGCGCTCCTCCGCCTCGAGTTCGCGAATGCGATTCCCGAGCTCCACCGCCGCCGGCGGTTCCACGAAGAGCGTGCCGCGGCTGCCAGATTCGTCGTGCACGATGCCGCCCACGGAGTTGCGTCCCTCGCGCCGCACCGGGATCACGTAGCGTCCGTTGCGCATCGTGACCGACATGTCGGCCACGCGCGCGTTGGTATCGAGCTTGGCGAGGATCTTCTCGAGCATCTGCACGAGCTCCGACTGCGACGACGTGCGCTCGCGGCGGAGTTTGCGCAGCGCCGATGACGCGGAATCGAGGATGCTGTGATCGTCGGCGATCGCCTTCGAGATCAATGCCTCCTCGGGCTTCGCGACCACCAGTCCGGCGCGCCGGAGCGGCGCGAGCCCGCTCGCTCGCACGCGTCGGGAGCGAGCGCATCGCGCGTGAGGCGCGACGAGCGCAGCAGCGTGCCGATGCCGAGAGAGATCGCCGGCGCTCGAGTACGCTCCCTTCGGCACGCAGCCGTGCGAGCGCGGGCGCGACGTCGGGGATCGCCTCCGGGCGCCAGCCGTCCGAGCCCGCGATCGCCGTGCGCGCCGCCGCGACCAGCGCGTGCTCGCGCTCGATCCACGCGCGGTCGCGTGCGCGGCGCGAACGTCGCGCACGCGTGCGGCGCCGAGCGCGGACGCGGCGCGTCCGGCCACGAGGTCGAGCACCTGGGGGAATTCGAGCACCCGCAGCGCGTGCCGGTTCACGACCCCACCCCCACAAAGGGCTGGCGCCCGGACGGGAGCAACTTCGCTCGCGTCCGGGCGCCGGGGTGTGTCGCGGAGATGATCACGGTCAGGGCTGAGGGCCCAGCTCCTCGCGCGCGATGCGGTTGATGACCGATCCATCGGCGCGTCCCTTGAACTGCGGCATCACCTTGCCCATCACGGCGCCGATGTTCTTCGCGCCGGCGGCGACCGCGGCCTTGATCGCCACGCGCAGCTCGTCGTCGCTCACCGAGGCGGGGAGATACTTCTCGAGCGCGGTGAACTCCGCGCGCTCGCGCGACGCGAGATCCTCGCGCGCGCCCTTCTCGTACATCTCCACGCTCTCCTTGCGGCGCTTGATCCCGCGGCGCAGCACGTCCACGATGTCGTCATCGGTCAGATCGCGCTGCAGCTCGATCCGCTTGTTCTTCACGTCGGCGAGGATGGTGCTCAGCAGCAGCGTGCCGAACTTATCCTGCGCCTTCCTCGCCGAGTTGAGCTCGGCTTGGAGCTTGTCCTGGAGAGCTGCCATAGGACGCGAAACTTACCCCAGCGCGCGGGAGCGTTCAAGCGAGCGGATCATCGCGCTACCGGTCGCGGGACTGCCTCCGGCTAGGCCGCTTTCGCTCAAACCGCTTCGAGCCTCGCGCACACGACGCGCGAGTCTCTCGCTTTTCGCTAACGCGGCTGCGCCGGAGGCCATCCCGCTCCCTCTCACCGATCACGTGCGCTCGAGGCACGAACGTGGCGCTCGGCGCGCGCTAACCCATCGGCGCGCACAGACGGACTCGCTCACTTCGCCCCATCGTGCTCGCTGTGGGAGCTTGCGCGCCCGACGATCGATGAGAGGGAGCGACGCCGCCTCCGGCGCAGCCGCGATAGCGAAAAGCGAGAGACTCGCGGCGCCGTTCAGCCGCGAGGCTCGAAGCGGTTTGAGCGAAAGCGGCCTAGCCGGAGACGGAGTCGCGACCGGCTGCGCGAGATTCTATCCCGGCGGCCATGTCATGTCGCGGCCACCCATGCACATGCATGTGCAAATGAAACACCGTCTGCCCCGCCCCCGCGTTCGTGTTCATGATCACGCGGTACCCCTGCGCCGCGATCCCTTCCTTGCGCGCGATCTCCGCCGCGAACAGCGCCATGCGCCCGATCATCATCGCATCGGTCGCTTCGTCCAGCGACGCCACATGTTCGCGCGGCACCACGAGGATGTGCACCGGCGCTTTCGGCGCGATGTCGCGGAACGCGATGCAATGCGCGTCCTCGGCGACGATCGTCGCGGGGATCTCCTTGCGCGCGATCTTGCAGAAGAGGCAGTCGCTAGCCACGTGCGTGCACCCGCGCTGAGGTGAGCGCCGCGCGCGCGATGCCGAGCGCGGCGATCGCCGCCGTCTCGAAGCGCAGCGTGAGCGGGCCGAGCGACACCGGCGTGAATCCCGCCGTGAGCATCGCCGCGCGCTCCGCGGGCTCGAGCCCGCCCTCGGGACCCAGCGCGATCGTGATCGGCGCTTTCACCGGTTGCGACGTCGCCGATTCTCCGCTCGCGTCCAGCAGCCAACGCGCGCCCGCGGGACACGCGGTGAGCGCGCGGTCCACCGGCGCATCCGGATACAGCACCGGCAGCCACGCGCCGCCGCACTGCGTGAGCGCGCTCACCATGCGCGCGCGCACGCGCGTCTGGAATCCCACGCCTTCACCGCGCGGACTCACGTTGCGCGAGCGCCGCCACATCACCGGCCGCCAACTGAATACGCCAAGCTCGGTCGCCTTCTCGGCGAGCCAGAGCATGCGGTCGCGGTCCGCGATCGGGAGCATCAGGTGGATGACGGGCAGCGGATCCTCGCGGTCCACATTCTCGACTTCCACCATCGTGCCGCCCTTCGCCACCTTCACGATCTGCCCGAGCCCCACCGCGCCCGCGCCGTCCACGAGGCGCACGCGATCGCCGAGCGCGATGCGCAGCACGCGCGCGTGATGCGCCTCGCTCTCGCCGAGCGTCGTGACCCGGCCGGGAGCCATCGGCTCGCCGGCGAAGAACGTCGCTACCGCGGGACGATCGCGCAGCTCCACCACTCTCCCTCCACGAGTTCACGGTGCATGGACCAGCCGCCGCGCGGTGAGCGCGTCGACCATCATCGCGCGCTCGGTCGCGAGGATCCCGCTCAGAGATGGCATGTCCGCCCGGCGCGAGCGCGCGCCGCATTGCCGGCGCGATCTCCAACAGCACGCTCGAGATGATGTTCGCGAGGATCACCTGCACTGGCGCGACGAGCGGCAGCAGCACGCCCGCGTCGCCGCGGATCAGCGTCACCTGCGCGTCCACGCCGTTGCGGTGCACGTTCTCCTCGGCGTTGCCGAGCGCATCCGGATCCAGTTCGATCGCGATCGCCTTGCGCGCGCCGAGCCGCACCGCCGCGATCGCCAGCACCGCGCTCCCCGCGCCGAGATCGGCCACCACGTCGCCGGCGCGCACGATGTCCTGCATGAGCGTGATCACGCTGCGCGTCGTCTCGTGCTCGCCCGTGCCGAACGCCATCGCGGGCTCGATCACCACCGCGCATTCCGCATCCGCGATCTCGGCCGCGAGCCACGGCGGCGCAACGGCGACGCGGCCGAGTCGCTGCATGCCGACGCGGGTCTTCCACGTGGCGGACCAATCGGCGTCGGCAAGCAGCGTACGGTCGATCGCGCCGCCGCCCGCCGCGTGCACCGCCCGCTCCAGCGCGTCGAAGTCGGAGTCGCCGGTGAGATGCGTCACCAGCTCGCCGTCCCCCTCCTGAACAGCGGATGCGCCAGCCGCGACGAGCGCGCTCACGACATCAGCGCGCATTCGTTCATCCGGGATCGCGACCCGCACCGCGAACCAACTCACGACTCTAGTTCCTCACGCACCCAGTGCCTCCCTCAGCCAGCCCCACAGATCCTTGGGCCGGCGCTCGGGCGGCGCCGACTCCACCGCGCGCAGTTGCTCGAGCGCCTTCTTCTGTTCGGCGTTCACCGAGCTGGGCGTCCAGAGTTGCACGCGCACGTGCAGGTCGCCGTTCCCCTTCTCGTTCACGCGCGGCAGCCCGCGCCCGCGGATCGTGAACACGTGCCCGCTCGGCGTGCCCGCCGGCAGCCGCAGCGACAGCGCGCCGCCGACGCCCGGCACTTCAATGTCCGCGCCGAGCACGAGCTGCGGATACGTGACGAGCACTTCGGTGAAGAGCTCCGCGCCGTCGCGCTCGAATCGCGGATCGTCCTGCACCTCGAACACCACCGCGATGTCGCCGCGCGGTCCGCCGCGCGGACCCGCGTTGCCCACGCCGCGCATCACCATGTACTGGCCGCTCGACACACCGGCGGGCACCTGCACCTTGAGCGCGTGCTCGCCGCGCACGCGGCCGTCGCCTTTGCACTTCTTGCAGGGCGTCTCGATGATCTGCCCCGCGCCGGAACAGGTCGGACAGGGCGCGACGCTCACGAACTGTCCGAAGAACGAACGCTGCGCGCGCTGCACCTCGCCGCGACCCGCGCACGTGGGACAGCGCTTGGCAGAAGTGCCCGGCTCGGCGCCGCTGCCGGAACATTTCTCGCACCCGTCGAGCAGCTTCACGTTCACGCTGCGCTCGGTGCCCGCCGCCGCCTCGGAGAAATTCAGCGTCACGTTCACGCGCACATCGGCGCCCGTCGTTGCGCCGCCGCGGCCGCCCCCGCCGAACAGGTCCTCGATGCCGCCCATGCCGAAGTTCTGCATGAAGACGCTGAGCGCCTCGCTCAGGTCCACGTGATGCACCGAGCCCGCGCCGCGGCGCAGCCCCGCCTCGCCGTACCGGTCGTAGAGCGCGCGCTTCTGTTCATCGCCGAGCACTTCGTACGCCTCGGTGATCTCCTTGAAACGCTCCTCCGATTCCTTCGAGCCGTCGTTGCGGTCGGGATGGTACTGCATCGCGAGCTTCCGGTAGGCCTTCTTCAGGTCCTCCGGTGAGGCGTCGCGCGTGAGTCCGAGCAGTGCGTAGTAGTCGGCCATGGATGTGGGAAGCGGCGCTGCGCGCCGCCGCCGGCTAGTCGATGAGTTCGGCGATGAGCCGCGATGTGTGAGTGACGAGCGAGATGACCTTTTCGTATGGCATGCGCGTGGGCCCGATCACGCCGATCACGCCGGCGAGACCGCCCACATGGAACTCGGCGGTCACGAGCGTGAACTCCGCGAGCGCCGGATCGGTGTGCTCCTGCCCGATCGTGATCGAGAGCCCCGCCTGCGCATGCCGCGCGCGCATGAGTCCGCCGAGCGCGCCCGGCCGATCGGTGAGCGCGAGCAGACGGCGCAGGCTCGCGCCGCTCGCGAACTCCGGCTGCTCCACGAGCACCGACGTCTGCCCGAGCAGCACCGGCGACTCGTCGAGCGGCTTGGTCATGTCGAAGAGCTGCTCGCCTTCCTGCACGAAGATGTTGAGCAATTCCTTCGCGTCGCGCGGCGCCGCGGTGTCGCGCAGCCGGTCGGCGAGCGACGCGCGGATCTCGCGCAGCGTGAGTCCCGCGAGACGCTCGTTCAGGATGCGCGACACCTCGGCCATCGCGGCCTCGGCGACCTCGCCCGGGCACTTCCACGAAGATGCTCTGCGCCGCGCCGCCGGTGAGGCGGAGCACCATGAGCAGGCGCTCGCTCGACAGCCGCACGAGTTCCAGCCGCTCCAGCCGCGCGAGCGCCAGCTGCGGACCGAGCGCGACGCCCAGCTCCTGCGTGAGCACGCCGAGCACCTGCGCCGCGCGCCGCAGAATGGCTTCGATCGCCGTGCCGCCCGCCGAGATCTCGCCGATGCAGCCGCTCGCGCGATCCCTTGTCGAGCGCCGCCGGCGCGTGCATGAGCGAGTCGACGTACACGCGATACGCCATGTCCGTGGGCACGCGGCCGGCCGACGTGTGCGGATGGAAGAGGAAGCCCTTCTCCTCCAGGTCGCTCATCGTGTTGCGGATCGTCGCCGGCGAGACGCCGATGCCGAAGCGCCGCGAGATGGTGCGCGAGCCCGCGGGCTCGGCCGTCTCCACGTAGCTCTGGATGACCGCCTCGAGCACCCGGCGCTCGCGATCGGTAAGTGACTGCGGCGGCATGATGTGCAAGCTAGGAACGACTCGCGATGGCGGTCAAGTGAGTCGCGAGCGTATCGAGACGCAGCCAGCCCGTGGCGGTGAGGCGCAGACGGCCGCCGGACACGGTCGCCCAGCCGGCATCGATCCATGGCGCGGCCGTTTCGAGGAGCGACGGCGTGGTCGCGAGACCATCCACGGTGCGGAGTCCGAGGTACACGCGCTCGGCGTCCTCGTTCGCGGCGGACGAGCATTTCGGAGTCTTCGATCACCTCACCGCCGCCCAGCGCCGCGCGCGACCACTCGGCGTAGGGCGCAATGTTCCACCACCGCCGCTCGCCATCGAACGAATGCGCCGAGGGACCGAGCCCGAGATACGGCACGCGGCGCCAGTAACTCCCGTTGTGGCGCGCGCGCGCGCCGGGGCGCGCGTAGTTGCTCACTTCGTAGTGCTCGAAGCCGGCGGCGGCGAGGCGGTCGTGCGCCGCAAGGAATTCGCGCTCGTACTTCTCCTCCGGCGCCTCGGTGACATCGCCGCGCGCCTGCCAGCGGCCGAGCGGCGGTGCCGGGCTCCACGGTGAGCCCGTAGAGCGAGAGATGATCCGGCGACAGCGAGAGCGCGTGTGACAGGTCGCGCTCCCAGTCGCGGCGCAGCGCGCGACGGCAGCGCGAAGATGAGATCGAGCGAGAGGTCGGTGATGCCGCCGGCGCGCGCGTGGTCCACCGCGCGGGCCGTTTGGTCGGGCGTGTGGGTGCGGTGCATCCACTCCAGTACCTTGGCATCGAAACTCTGCGCGCCGATGGAGAGGCGGTTCACCCCGGCCGCGCGCCAGCTCTTCACGGCCTCGAGCGTGACGTCGTCCGGGATTGGCCTCGAGGGTGACTTCGGCGTCGGGCGCGATTGTGAACACGGCTTCGCACGACATCAAAAAGCCGCGCGATCCCCTCCGCGCCGAGCAGCGACGGCGTGCCGCCGCCGAGGTAGACCGTGGCGAGGGGCCCGGTCTGAGGCTCCGGCTGGCGGGCCTGTAATTCACATTCGATGGCACGCACGAAGTCGTTGGCAGGTATGACTTTCCGCACCGCGATCGAGAAATCGCAGTAAGCTGCATTTCCGGCGGCAGAAGGGGATGTGGACGTAGAGATGATTCACCCCATAAAGATAGAACGGCGCGGTGACACCGCTGAAGGCGAGGATGGACGACGCGAACGGCGAGTGTGGCGGCTGTGGCGTTGGGACTGCTCGCTCCGACGAGCCTGTAGTCCCCAACGCCAAGCGCCACACAGTGCCTCCAGCGGTACCACCCCCGCCGTTCGAGGTTCTAGAGCCGCGAACGGCGGCGGTGGTACTGCTGACGGCAGGGGTGGTACCGCCAACGGCGTATATGGCGCTTCGCGTTGGGATCTACTCGCTCCGCCGCGCCCACAGTCTCACACGTCCAAGCGCCGCACACGCCTCCAGCGGTACCACGCCCGCCGTTCGCGGTTCTAGATCGCCGTCGTATCTCCCCGGTAAGCAAGCATTCGATGGCGCCCGTCACCTCCAGTCGCACTCACCGCCACCAAGCACTCCCTCGCCGGCAGCCCAGCACGCGCCGACAGATCATCGATATAGGCTTCGCCCTCGCCCAGCGCCGCCCACACCGCCAGCTCGGCGCCCGTCTTGAACTCCGGGTTCCGCGGCCGCGGGCCCGGTCTTCTCGAACAGCATGAGTGCATCCGCGACCTCGGCGATCATCATCGCGCCATCGCGCAGCAGGAGGTTCGAGCCGGCGCTCTGCGGTGAATCGATCGTCGCCGGGAACGGTCGCCACCGTGCGGCCGAGGTCCAGCGCATGGTTGGCGGTGATCAGCGCGCCGCTATCCCTCGGCGCTTCGATGACGATCGTCACCTTGCGCGAGCGCGGCGATGATCCGGTTGCGCTTGGGGAACGACCCCGCGCTCGCGCGGTCGCCCGGCAACTCCTCGCTCAAGAGCAGGCCGCGCGCGCCGATCTGCTTGTGCAGCGGCCCATGCTGCGGCAGGATACGCGATGTCCACGCCCGTGCCGAGCACGGCCGCGGTGCGGCCATTCGCGCCAAGCGCGGCGCGATGCGCGGCGGCGTCTATGCCGCGCGCCATGCCGCTGATCACCGAGACGCCGTCACGCGCGAGCGACGTCGCGATCGCGTGCGTCATGCGCTCGCCATAGTGCGTCGCTCGGCGGGTGCCGACGATCGCCACGACGGGCGGCTCGATCGCCGGCGAGATCGCCGATCGCGAAGAGCACCGGCGGCGGATCGTTCAGATCCTTGAGCGCGACCGGATACTCGGCGTCCAGCGACGAGATCACGCGCGCGCCGCAGGCGCGCCGCGCGCGCCAGCACCCCGTCCGCCTGCTCATACGCACGCACGCACGCCTCTGCCGCGCTGCCCGCGCCATCGATCGCCTGCGTGACGGACCCGAACGTCGCCAACAATTCCGCGAACCGCACCGCTCCCACGCCGGGCAGGAGCGAGAGCGCGAGCGCATCGCGCCGCGCGTTCGCTCAGGGACGCGCGGCGTCCTCCGCCTTCGCGGCGAAGGTGGCCGCCTTGCGCAGCGAGAGCAGCGTCGTCCACCAGGCGTCGAGCAGGGTATCGAGCCCCTGCCGCGCCGCGCTGCTGATCGCGTAGATCCCGAATCGCGTCAGGCGCGTCGATGCGGCGGCGGATCGAGCTCGCCGATCAGGTCCATTTTCGTGAACACCACGCAGTGCGGCTTCGCCGCGAGCTCCGGCGGAGTAGCTCGCGATCTCGCTGCCGCAGCGCGTCGTACTCCACCTGCCAATCCATGCGCGTCCACCGGGATCAGGAACGCCAGGATGCGCGTGCGCTCGATGTGCCGCAGGAATTGCAGGCCGAGTCCCTTCCCTTCGTGCGCGCCTTCGATGATGCCGGGAATGTCGGCGACCACGAACGTGCGATGGTCGCTCAGCGGCACGACGCCGAGGTTCGGCGACAGCGTCGTGAACGGGTAATCGGCGATCTTGGGGTGCGCCGCGGAGATCACCGAGAGCAGCGTGGACTTCCCCGCGTTCGGCGACCGACGAGCCCCACGTCGGCGATGAGCTTGAGTTCGAACTCGAGGTCCCTGATCTGCCCTTCTTCGCCCGGCTGCCATTCGCGCGGCGATTGATGCGTCGCGGTGGCGAAGAAGGTGTTCCCCTTCCCGCCGCGTCCGCCCTTGGCGACCACGAACGTGTCGCCGTCGCCGAGGATCTCGCCGAGCAGTTCGCCGATTTCGCGTCGCGGATCACCGTGCCGGGAGGCATCGGGAGCACGACGTCGGCGCCCGACGCGCCCGTCTTGTTGTTCCCGCTGCCGTGCTCGCCGCGCTCGGCCACCCAGCGATCGCGATAGGTGTAGTCGAGCAGCGTGCTGAGATTGCTGTCGCCGCGCACGATCACGTCGCCGCCGCGGCCGCCGTCGCCGCCGTCGGGGCCGCCCATGGGCACGCGATGCTCGCGCCGGAAGCTCGAGCATCCCGA
Source organism: uncultured Gemmatimonadaceae bacterium (assembly GCA_963732065.1). Lineage (GTDB taxonomy): Bacteria > Gemmatimonadota > Gemmatimonadetes > Gemmatimonadales > Gemmatimonadaceae > DATKOH01. The sequence goes on from CAVSYH010000020.1 coordinate 922,031, forward strand.
GCCGCCGGTGCCCGCTTCGACGTGCACGCGCGCGCGGTCGATGAAGGCCATTAGCTCACCGCCTGCACGCGCGACCAGAGATGCGCGATGCGCGCGTTGCTGTCCGCGCTCAGTCCCGCGCCCGCCGACTGCGAGCGCGCCCTCGATCTCGCCCGCCGAAGCGCCCGCGTGCAGCGCGCCATGCAGGTGCGAGTGGAGCTGACGGTCTTGCTCCGTGGCGGCGCACACCGCGGCCACGCACAGCTCCCGCCGTTTGAGGTCGAGCCCCGGCCGCCCGAGCACTCGGCCGTAGCCTTCTCGATCATCCAGTCGTCGAGCGCCGGGATGCAGCCCGCGAATGTTCACGCGCAGCCGCTCGTACAACGGCCCGTACACGGTGACGCACGTGCTCTCGCCGCGCGCGAGCCAGGCGGCCGCGCCGCGCCTGCCGCGTCGGCGTCCACGCGATGGCGCGGCGCGACCGGATGCTTTGCGCCAGGCGCGCATCGCGTTCAGCGTGCGCGGGAATCCGACGAACAAGAACGATTGCAGGATCGTCTCCTCCACCCATTCAGGGTTCACACCGACTGCGCCGGCCGCGCGGCGCCGTCGCGCAGCGCCGCTTCATCGCCCACGGCGATCGACGACCGCGAGCGCCACGAGCGCGCGCGTCTCCTCGTCGAGGCCGTGCACGATATCTGGCGCGGCAGGAGGTCTGCGTCATCGAATCGCCGAGCGATGGATCGTGCGCGCGCTAGGCAACGGGCCGGATCTCGCCGACCGTCGCGCCGCGCGTGTTCACGATGGGGGTGCGCAGGAACTCTGCGAGGCGAGGCGGCAGGTCGGCCGGGAGCACGTCGAGATACTGCAGCAGGCGGATCACCGCCGGGTGCTGCGCGCGGAAAGCGCCGTCCGCCACCTTCACGACCGCCGCGAGTCCGCGTTCGGGGATCGCGACGGCGTGCACGCCTTCCGCGCCGATCTTCGCGATGACTCGGCCCTGCGTCTCCTCCATGAGCACCGTGTCGAAGCGGTCCGTGCCGCCCACCAGGAACGGATGCGCGCGCATCGCGCCGAAGACGCGCTCGGGCCCGCGTCGCCGGCTGCGCCGCCGCCGCGAGGCGCGCGAGCCCGAAGGCGAACGACTGCATCGGGAGACCGAACGCCACCACACCGCAGCCGTCGGTCATGAGCTTGATCTCGACGGCCCACCTCGCACCACTTCGCGAGCGCCTGAACGACGTGCTGCTGCACGGGATGCACGCACTGTTCGTAGCCGCGCGTGGGCCACCTCTGCATCTGCGCGAAGGCGAGCATCGCCGTGTGCTTGCCCGAGCAGTTGTTGTGCAGGCGCGTGGGGGTCTCCCCCGCTTCCTTGAGCGCCTTCTGCCCGCGGCGCGTGAGCGGCTCATGCGCACCGCACGCGAGATCGCCCTCTTCCAGCCGGAGCGTGCCGAGCATGCGGCTCACGATCTCAATGTGTTCGGGTTCGCCGCCGTGGCTCGCGCAGGCCATCGCGAGCATCTCGTCCGTCCAGCAGTTCGTCGAAGCGCGCCGCTGTCGACGAACGGGAACGCCTGGAACGGCTTCGCGCAGCTGCGCATGACCGTCGCCATCGCGGGGTCGCCGGCGGACGCGCGCAGCGCGCCCGTGTGGTCGGCGACGGCCGCGTGTACCCGGTGCCGCGATTCGATCATGTCGCCGCGCGTCGCGACGATGTCCAGCTCAAGCCGCATCGGTCACCACCGGTGGAGCATGCGCAATGCCAGGCGTGCGCATGAGCGTGATCAATATTCCCGTCAGCAGCACCGCACCGCCCGCGAGCGTGAGCGGCGGCGGGATCTCGCGGATCCCGGGGAGCAGCGCCGCGATGATCGTCGCGCCGATCGGCTCGCCCAGGACAGTGAGGTTCACCACGTACGCCGGAAGATAACGCAATGCCCAGTTCATCCCGGTATGCCCGAGCATCATGGGGCCGAGGGCGAGCGCGGTGAAGATCGCGAATTCGCGCGGCGGCTGCGGCAGGAGCGGCGTGCTGGCGAACGAGCGCGAACAGCGAGCAGTGTGACGAGACAGGCGCCGTAGACGAGCGCCACGTAAGGCCAGAGGTCGAGCGTGCGGCGCAGGCGCCGGCCGACAAGATAGTACAGCGCGCCGGTGATCGCGCCCGAGAACGCCAGGAGATCGCCGGCCACCGCGTGCGGCGGCGCGGAGGCGCTCGTCGATCCGGCATCGGCGAGCCCCACGATCATTGCCCCCACGACGGCGATGAGGATGCCGATCCACTGTCCGCGGCTCGGCGACTCCTTGAGCCACATCGCGCTCGCGCCGGCGACGATCACCGGCTGCATGTCGACGAGCAGCGCGCTGGCGCTGATCGTGGTCATGCGCAGCGACGCGTTCCACGCCCAGAAATGCAGCGCGAGCATCGCGCCCGCGCCGAGGGCGATGGCGAGGTCGAACCGAGAGAGGCGGCGCCACTGGCGCCAGCTGCCCATCGCGGCGACGATCGCGCCAATGAGGAGCATGGAGATCGCGAGCCGCCAGACCGCGACCGCCAGCGGGTCGGCATGCGAGATCCGGATGAGTGGGCCGGCAAGCTGATGCCGAGAACGGAGAGGGCGAGAACGACGAAGGGCGGCACGGCTGTCCGGGTTGGATGCGAGTGAAAGGTAGTCGAAGGCGGCTAGTACGGGACTCCTCGGCGCGGGACGCGGAAGCGGTAAGCGCCGCGGGTAGTGACAACGGCGCGTTGGACCATCGCGAGTTGTCGCATCCCGTGGCGCTTCCCGCTCCCCCCGTCCCGAACGCGACGTTACTGGTACTGCCCCCGCCTCACCGATAGCTTACCATCATGCGCCCTCCCTCAGCCGAGCTCGCCTTCAAACTCTCCTCCGCCCGCAAGCCGGCAAGCGCATAGCAGTAGTCGGCGACGCGATGCTCGACGTCTACCTCACCGGGGACGTCGACCGCATCTCCCCCGAGGCGCCCGTGCCCGTCGTTCGCGTGCGCGACCGGCGCTACGCGCTCGGCGGCGCGGCGAATGTCGCGCAGAATGTCGCCGCGCTCGGCGCGCAGCGCGGAGCTCGTCGCGGTCGTCGGGCGCGACCGAGCGCCAAGGCGCTGCGCGCGATGCTCAAGGAACAGGGCGGCGAGACGCGCGCGCTCGTGGAGGTGGACCGGCCCACCACGACCAAGACGCGCGTGGTCGCGCGCGCGCAGCAGGTCGTGCGCGTCGACGAGGAGGAGGACGACGATCTCGGCGCCGCCGAAATCGCGCGGAGCTCAACGCCGTCGCGCGCGCGGTGGCGGAGAGCGACGCGCTGGTGCTCGAGGATTACAACAAGGGCGTGCTCGTCGCCCCGGTGATCCGCGCGGCGATCGACGCGGCGAACGCGCGCGGAATTCCGGTGGTGGTCGATCCCAAGTTCCGGAATTTCTTCGCGTACAAGGGCGCGACGATCTTCAAGCCGAATCGCCGCGAGCTCGAAACGGCGCTCGGCGCCGCGATGGACGTCGATCATCCCAAGACCCTGCCCGCGATCCTCGAGCGGCTCGGCGTGGAGCGCGTGCTGCTCACGCTCGGCGAGCGCGGCATGGTGCTGCGTGAGCGCCGAACGGCGTCGCGATGCGCATGCCGACCACCGCGCGCGAGGTGTACGATGTGGTCGGCGCCGGCGACACGGTCACGGCGTATCTCGCCGCGATGCTCGCCGCGGGCGGCACCGTGGAAGAGGCATTGATGATCGCGAACTTCGCCGCCGGCGTGGAGGTCGGGAAACTCGGCGCGGCCACCGTGGAGCGGATGAAGTGCTGGCCGCCTATGACGCGTACGCGGCGTACATTGAAGGGAGGCGGCTGAGCGGGTGAAGACCGGATTCGCGCTGTGGCTCGCGGTCGCCGTCGTAGGCTCGTTGGCGTGGAGCACCGTGAGCTGGAACCTGCTGCAGCGGCGGATCCGCCGGAATCGTGCGGGCAATTGCGCGAATTGCGGCAAGCCGCTCGACGTCGAACGCGCACGCATTGGCGGACTCATGCTCTGCCCCGATTGCGCGCGCCGGTCGCGCAAAGTGGTGACCGTGGCCGTGCGCTCGATCGCGGCGCTCGTGATCGCCGGAAGCGCGGGAATGATCTGGGTGGTCTACGAGGTGTGGGATGTGAATCGGAAGGGCGCGTGGCTGCTTGCTCGGATTATGGGGATTGTACGCCGGCGTGCTTCTTGTTCATTGCGTTCCTCTCGGCGCGCGATGCGCGCGAGGCGGGGCGTCGGGTGGCGCGCATGGAGCGGCGGCTGACACCTCCCGAGGGCGGCGGTCGTACGGAGGGTATCTCCACGCCACCTCGATCCACGGGAATCTGATATGGGTGAAAGAGCAATCGTCGCATTGGCGATCATGGCCATGATGTGCGGCTACGTCGCTGGTCATAGCCATGGGCTATTTTTGGTTCAAGCGCCCGCGCAGCGTGGGCAACAAGACGCTGGATGAGATCGCGGAGCGGCTCGCGCAACTGGAGCGCGCCGTGGATGCGATCGCGGTCGAGACCGAGCGCATCAGCGAAGGGCAGCGCTTCACCACCAAATTGCTCAGTGAGCGCTCGGCCGAGCAGAGTGTACCCCAATGAACGGGCGGTGGAGCGAGAGTGCGGCGCCACGACGTCCTGGAGCTTGAGATGCAAGACAAATACACCTTCGTCATCACGATATTCTCGATCATCGGAGTCTCCTGTATTACCATCGCGCTCGGCGTGGCCTGGCTCAGGCGGCCGCCGCGCGTGGCGTCGAAGGATCTCGCGGAGATCGCGGAGCGGTTGACGTCGCTGGAACGCGCCGTCGATACGATCGCCGTCGAGACCGAGCGCATCAGCGAGGGTCAGCGCTTCACCACCAAGTTGCTCAGCGAGCGGAGTGCCGAGCAGAGCGTGCCGCGATGAACGGACAGGAAGCTGCCGTTCTGATCGTCGGTACTGTGGGGGTCAGCAGTTTGGCCGTCACGTGGATGAAGATGCACTACCGGAGCCCGAAGGGCGTCGCCGGCGGGGACCTTGCCGCGATCCAGGCGCGGCTCGAGCGCATTGAGCAGGCGGTGGACGCGATCGCCGTGGAGACCGAGCGCATCTCCGAGGGGCAGCGCTTCACGACGAAGCTGCTGAGTGAACGGACCACGAGCGGGAGTGAACGACCATGAATCCGAACGATACGGCGGCTTTCGTGACGCTCGTGCTCACCGTGGGCGTGATCGCATTCACGTGGATCGCGACGCGGAACCGGCGGCAGCCTATCTGTGGGTAACCTTGACCTCAAGGCGATCAACGATCGACTCGCGCGCATGGAGCAGGCGATCGACGCCATGGCGGTGGAGACGGAGCGGATTTCGGAGGGGCAACGATTTACGTCGAAGCTGCTGAGTGAGCGCGCGCGCGAGCAACTGCCGCGGAACTGAACGACGCGGGACTCGGGACTCGGGACTCGCCGCGGGATTCGAGGACGTGCGCGGACTACGCCTTCTCCCGGAGACTCACGATCAATCGGTTCAGCAGGCGGCCGACGTGGTCGATGAGTCTCCTGGCAGCTTTCAGCAAGTCTCGTTCGGTGAAGTAGTCGACGCGCCGCGCGCTTCGAGAAGCGTATCGAGCTCCGAAAGCGATCCGCGGGCGATCGAGAGGAAGTGGACGTATTCCTTCCTGTGCGTACGAGCATTGCCCTCCGAAATGTTCGCGGGAACCGACACCGACGCGCGTCGGATCTGGCTGCCGAGGTCGAAGCGTTCGACCGACGGCAATTTCGCGGCGAGCCGATGCGACTCCACCATCAGATCCATCGCCCTCTGCCAAACTGTGAGCTGGCGGCAATACTTGATCATGGCGGCTCCCGAAGCCGCAAGTTGCCATGCTTCGGTCGTGGCGCCGTCATCGAACGATTGCGACTGGGCTCGTTCAATCGCGCGCCGTTCTCGCGTCCCGCGGCGAGTCCCGAGTCCCGAGTCCCGCGCTCCGCGAAGCTTTGCCTCTCCTTCAGTCGTCTTTCCCGGACCGCAGGAGATGCGTAGTTTGTAGTCGTTAGAAGGGCCCTTAGCTCAGCCGGTTAGAGCAGCGGACTCATAATCCGACGCGCGCAGGTTCGAATCCTGCAGGGCCCATTCGTGCTGATTCTTCCGCCGCCCTCAGCGCCTGCGCCGGATCCGTGCGCGAGACGAGCCACGCGGGCCGCGCGGCGGCGACGATCGCGACGAAGCTCAGCAGCGCGGCGACCACCAGGTAGATCGCGGGATCTCGCGGCTCCACGTCGTAGAGCAGCGGCGCCACCAATGGCCCGCCCGCGAACGCGATCGCGAATCCAAGCGCGAGCCCCGACAGCGTGAGCGCGATCCCTTCGCGCAGCACGAACCAGGTGAGCCGGTTGGGGCTCGCGCCGAGCGCCGAGCGCACGGCGAGTTCCGCCGAACGACGCGAGATGCCGAACGCGATCAAACCGTAGAGACCCACGCCCGCCACCGCGAGGGCGAGCGGGCCAAGGATCTCGAAGACGTTCGCGGAGAGCCGCCACGGGCGGAGATCCGGCTCGAGTTCGTTCGGCAGTGGACGCACGCTCACTTCGAGCAACCGCGGTTCGAGTTCGAGCAGCGTGCGGCGCACCATCGCCGCTGCACGTGCGGGATCACCGGTCGTGCGCGCGACGAGGGCGCCGGCCGGGTATCCGCGCGGAGACCACTGGGTGATCGGCACGTAGAGCTGCAGTCGTGGCTTCTCACGCAGATGGAACACATGCGTGTCGGCAAGCACTCCGACGACGGTCGAGCACGTGGACTCATCGCCCGCGAGCACGCACTGTCCCACGGCATCCTTCCCAGGCCACAGCGCACGCGCCGTAGTCTCGTTCACGACGGCCACTCGCGGAGAATGCTCGACGTCACTCACGGTGAACACGCGCCCCGCGCGCACGCGCAACCCAAGTGCGTGGAAATAATCGGGCGAGACCGAATTGAAATCTGCGACGTCCGGAGTGCGCGCGCTCCCGGGGACGTGGACGGATTCGCCGATGCTCCACACGAACGGCACCGTAAGCATCAGGCTGACATCGTTCAGCCCCGGCCGGCCGTTCAAGGCCGCGTAGGCACGGTCCCAGAACGGCGTGCCGCCATAGCTGCCCTTGTCGTTCAGTACGGTCGCCACAAGCACGTGACTCGGATCGAACCCGAGGTCGGTCGCCTTCGCGCGTTCGAGGCTCCGCACGAACAGACCGGCACCCACGAGCAGCACCGTGACGAGCGTCGCCTGCGCCAGCAGCAACGACCCGCGCAGTCGCTCGCCGCGCTGCATGCTGCGCACGGATTGACTGCCGATGCTGGCGACATACTCGCGTCGCGCGAGCTGCAGGATGGGGATCACGCCGATGATCACACCGACTGCGAGCGCCGCCGCCGCACCCGCGAATGGCGGCGCGACTGCCGAGCACGACGGAGTCCCATACCACATCCGCCAACAGCACGCGCCGAACGAATGACGTTCCGACGACGGCGACGACGAAGCTCGCGGCGAGCGCGAGTGCCGCAAGCAGTAGGCTCTCGGTCATCAGCAGCCGCGCGACACGCGCCCGCGTGCCGCCGAGCGCGAAGCGGATGCCCAGTTCGCGGCGTCGCAGCATCGTGCGCGCGAGCAGGAGATTGCTCACGTTCGCGATGGCAATGAGGAGCACGACCAGCGAGAATCCACTCAGCCACACCGCGACTCGCGCACGCGTCGTCGGCGAACCGTCGGCGTTCCGCGAGCCGGAGATCGCCACGATGATCGCCTTCGCGGGCGGCCCCTCGTGCGGATCGGCCTCGTGCGGCACCTGCGCGAGCGCGATCGACGCTTCCGTCTCGGCCAGCTCGACGGATCGCCCGGCTCGGCGCCGTGCGACGATCTCGCTCCAGTAGCCGCTGTGCTCGTACCATTTAGGGCCACCGTAGAACGGAGAGCCCGCGCTGAAGGGGATCCAGATGTCCACGCGCGCGATATCCACCCCCGCGAACCCGCGCGGAGCCACGCCGACGATCGTGAATGGCTTACCGCGTATCTCGATCGTTCGGCCCAGTACCGACGGCTCGCCGGCGTACTCACGTTGCCAGACGAGATAGCTGATCACCGCGACGCGTTCCCCCTCCGGCAGCCGATCCTCGGACTCGAGGAAGAACCGGCCGATCACCGGCCGCACCTCAAGCGTCGTGAAGAAACTCGGCGTCGCCATCATCGCGTTGGACTTCCACGCGCTCTCCCCACGGCCGATCGGCAGGTCGATGCGCCCGAACGCGCCGACGGCCTGGAATGCTTCGACGTGATCGCGCAGCGCCTGGTAGTTCGCGTACACGGTCCAGAACACCGTGCCGTCGTCACGCGTGGAGAGACCCACTCGATTCACCTCAGTGGGATTCCCTACTCCAACTGGCGGGCTCAACAGGAGATGATCCACCACGTCGAACATGACGGCGTTCACCGCGAGTCCGAGGGCGAGCGTGACCACGATCGCGACGGTGGACGCCGGAGCGCGCACGGCGGTGCGAACGGCGAACGCGATATCCTGCCGCAGATCGCTCATCACCGGAATAACGCCACCGACTTGATCACCGTCTGCGCGACGCCCCATGCCAGCGGGATCCCCACGTAGAGCCACGCCAGCGCGACGCGGACTCTCTCGGCGCGATTCGTCTCAGCCATTCGTCGCTCCGCGGAAATGGTGCTTCGCGTCCACCGGACGCATCGCAACGTTCGCGATGAACCCGATCACGAGCAAGCGCCGCCATCACGTACATGGTCACGTTGTACGCGTCGGTCTTCGCGACGCCGTGCGCGATCTGGTACTCTCGAATGTAGTTCACGAGCACGGGGCCGAGGGCGCCGGCAACGCTCCACGCGAGCAGCAGGCGCCCGTGGATCGCGCCCACCTGCATGGTGCCGAACATGTCGCGCAGATACGCGGGGATGGTCGCGAAGCCGCCGCCGTACATCGACAACAACACGGCGCATACCAGTACGAAAAGTGGTACAGACTCGGGCGCGCCGACGGACGGGATGCTCGCATAGAGCACAGCGCCCAGCGCGAAGAAGATGAAGTACGTCGCGCGACGGCCGATCTTGTCGCTCGCCGAACTCCACAGGAATCGTCCCGCCATGTTCGCGAGGCTCAAGAGACTCACGAACCCCGCGGCTGCCGCCGGCAGCACGCGCCCCTTGAAACATCTCCTGGATCATCGGACTCGCCTGCTCCAAAATGCCGATCCCCGCCGTCACGTTCACGCAGAGCATCACCCAGAGCAGCCAGAACTGCGGCGTGCGCATCGCTTCGTTCACTTCCACGTCCGCGCGTCGTGACCAATGGCTTCGCCGCCGGCGGCGTCCATCCGCCGGCTGCCATCCCGGCGCCGGCACGCGCACGCTGAACGCGCCGAACATCATGAACGCGAAATAGATCACGCCCAGCGCGACGAACGACTCAGCGACGCCGGGCGACGTCGCGCGTCTTGAAATGATTCATGAGCGCCACGGACAGCGGACTCGCGATCATCGCGCCGCCGCCGAATCCCATGATCGCCATCCCCGTCGCCATGCCGGGCCGGTCGGGGAACCACTTGATGAGTGTCGACACCGGCGAGATGTACCCGATCCCAAGCCCCACGCCGCCGAGCACGCCGTAGCCGAGCACGAGCAGCCAGAATTGATGCATCGCGATCGCCGGCGGCGCCCACGCATGAATCCGCTCGCGAAGCACACGGCACTCGTGAACATCGCACGCCGCGGGCCCGACGCGCTCGAGCCACGCGCCGAACGTGGCCGCCGAGATGCGCCGAGGAAGATGATCGCGATGCTGAATACCCAGCCGAGCGTCGAGAACTTCCAGTCGTCCGGCGCGGAGTCCGCGCCGCCGATGAGGCGCGACAGCGGGATCTTGAACACGGAGAAGGCGTACACCTGGCCAATGCACAAATGGATCGCGAGCGCCGCCGGCGGCACGCGCCAGCGACTGAATCCGGGCGCCGCAATGGTGCGTTCGCGATCGAGGAAGGAGAGCATTGCCACGCGCCGATTCTACGCCGCGCGTGCGCGCGCCGCCACTACCAAGAGGCGCGCGGTTCCGTTACCATTCGCTCTCGCGTTCGGGCGCGTAGCTCAGCTGGTTAGAGCGCTGGTCTCACATACCAGAGGTCGGGGGTTCGATCCCCTCCGCGCCCATACTGAACTACAGACGGGCTGTAGACTGTAGACTTAGACTGCACCGAATGACGAAACGGCCATCCCTCGCGGGGTGGCCGTTCGCTTTCTGGTCGCAGGCTAAAGTCACAGCCGACGTCTCAGTCTGCCGTTACGACATTATGATCGCGGGATCATCTGCACATCGTCCACCACTCCCCGAATAACTCTGTCCCGCACACCGCGCAGGTCACCTGCAGCGGGCCCATGATGCGCGCGTCGAGTGGCAAACGCTCACCGCACTGGCACATCCAGCCGGCGATCTGCGCCGGGACGCCGACCACGAGTGCGAACGCCGGCACATCGCGCGTCACCACGGCGCCCGCGCCCACGAAGGCGTACTCGCCGAGCACGGTGCCGCACACCACGGTCGCGTTCGCGCCAATGCTCACGCCGCGGCGCACGATGGTGGTCTGATATTCATTCTTTCTTGATACATGACTGCGCGGGTTGATCACATTCGTGAACACCATCGAGGGCCCAAGGAACACATCGTCCTCGCAGATCACGCCCTCGTAGATGCTCACGTTGTTCTGCACTTTCACGTTCCGCCCGAGCGTCACGCGCGGCATCACCACCACGTTCTGCCCCAGCGAGCACTACTCGCCGATCACGGCGCCGGGCATCACGTGGCAGAAATGCCAGATCTTGGTGCCCTTCCCTACCACTGCGCCTTGGTCGACGAAGCTCGACTCGTGCGCCTGGCCGCCGCCGGGCAGATCCTTCATCTCGTTCATGTGCGGGGTGTCTCCTCGGAGAACGAACGCAGCGGCAGCGTGACCTCGCGGTCGGTGCGCGCGGATTCATAGATCGCGAGGATCAGTTCGAGCGACTTCCGCCCCTCGCGGCCGTCGGTGCCCGGCACGGCTTCGCCCCTCAGCACCTTCACCACATTCTCGTAGTACGGCTTGTGCCCCGAGCCATACACGCTGAGCGGGTTCGGCGCCGCCTTCTGCGCCTCGGCCGCTCTGGTCGATCGCATCGTCGCGCTTCGCGAATTCCCAGGTCTCGATGCGGTTCAGCGCGGTGCCGCCCACCTTCACGGTGCCGTTCTCGCCGAGGATCGTGATCGATCCCTCGAGATTCTTCGGGAACGTGAGCATCGTGACCTCGATGGTGCCCATCGCGCCGTTCCGGAACTTGAGCACTGCGACGCCCGTGTCCTCGCTCTCAATGCGCCGCGCCAGCGTCGCCGTCTTCGCGCTCACGCTCGCCACCGGACCCACGAGCCATTGGATCATGTCCACATAGTGACTCGCCTGGTTCATGAACGCGCCGCCGTCGAACTCCCAGGTGCCGCGCCACGGCGCCGCGTCGTAATAACTCTGCGGACGGTTCCAGCGCACGGTGGTGTTGGCGAGATAGATGCGCCCGAACCGATCCGCTGTCGATCGACTTCTTAAGAGCTCGATCGCGGGGTTCAGCCGGTTCTGCTTCACGACGAACAGATTCACCTGCGCGTCGTCGCAGGCTTTCACCAGCGCATCGGCCTCCTCCAGCCGTGTCGCGATCGGCTTCTCCGAGATCACGTGCAGTCCATGCTTCGCCGCCAGATGCCGTGCTTCGGATGCAGCCCGCTCGGCGTGCAGATCACCGCGACGTCGGCCTTCACCTTGTCGAGCAGTTCCTCGTCGCTGGTGAAATGCGGGACGCTGAACTTCTCCCCGCTTCCTTCGCGCGCGCGGCGATTTCGTCGCATACACCCACGAGCTTGAGGCCGGCTGGCTCGCGATCGCCTCGAAATGGCGCTCGCTGATCCGGCCGCAGCCCACCAACACGACGCGAAAGACGCGATCGCTTGCCATCTCGCCTTCGCCCCGCGATAGGCCGCGGTCGCGTTGCGCGTGTCGATCACGATCTTCGCGAGGCGCGAGACGCGCGCGTAATCCACGGACCTGTGATCGGTCACGACGATCACCGCATCGGCGCCGGTGAGTGCCGCGTCGGTGAGCGGCACCGACTTGCCGACCGCGCCCTCGGGCGTGTGATCGTCGGCGCGGATCTCGGGCACATGCGGATCGTGATAGCTCACGATGCAGCCCTTCTGCGAGAGCAGATCGAGGATATCGAGCGCCGGCGATTCGCGCAGGTCATCGACATCACGCTTGTACGCGACGCCGAGCACGAGCACGCGCGCGCCCTTGAGCGCCTTGCCAGCCTCGTTCAGCGCGTCCTGCGCCTTGCTACCCAGAACGCCGGCATCTCGGTGTTGATCTCGCCGGCGAGCTCGATCATGCGCGTCTTGTAATGCAGCGTGCGCATCTTCCACGCGAGATAGTGCGGGTCGAGCGGAATGCAGTGACCGCCGAGTCCGGGTCCCGGCGTGAACTTCATGAAGCCGAAAGGCTTCGTGGCCGCCGCCTCGATCACTTCCCACACCGAAACGCCGAGCTTGTCGCAGATCACGGCCATTTCGTTCACGAGGCCGATGTTGATCATGCGGAAGGTGTTCTCGAGGAGCTTCGTGAGTTCGGCCGCCTCGGGCGAACTGACCTGGATCACCTTGTCGATGAACAGCTCGTACACGCGCTTGCCGAGTTCGCTGCAGCGCGGGGTGACGCCGCCGAGCACCTTGGGCGTGTTCTTCGTGTGCCACTGCGCGTTGCCGGGATCCACACGCTCCGGGCTGAAGCAGAGGAAGAATCCGTCGCCCACCTTGAGGCCCTGCTTCTCGAAGCTCGGCTGCATCAATTCGCGCGTCGTGCCGGGATACGTCGTGCTCTCGAGCACGATCAGTTGGCCGGGGCGCAGCGCCGCGGCCACGGAATCCGTGGCGGCGACGACGAAGCTCATGTCGGGGTCTTTCGTTTTCCCGAGCGGCGTGGGCACGCACACGGAGATCACGTCGCATTCTTTCAGGCGCGACATGTCGAGCGTCGCTTCGAGCTTGCCCGATTTGCGCAGCGCCTGCACGTCGGCGGCGAGTACATCCTTGATGTGGCTCTCGCCCGCGTTCACGCCGGCCACGATGCGATCGCTCACCTCGAAACCGATCACTTTCAGCCCGGCCTTCCCCATCTCGACGGCGAGCGGCAGCCCGACGTAGCCGAGTCCGAGCACGCCGCACGTGATGTCCCGCTTCTGGATCTTGGAAGAGAGCGTCTCGTAGGTGGTCATGCCGGCGGGCTGGGGTTCACGAAGGGATGCGGCAAACTAACCGCCGCTCGCAGGGCGAACAAGCGAAGGCGATCAACCCTTCGCGCCGGCGGCGCGCATGCGCCCGAGCGCTGCGGCATTGAGCCGCACACGGATCACCATCTCCTCGCCGTCGTTGCGCTGGTCGATCACTTCACCCGCGCGATGCAGTTCGGCGAGCAGCCGGCCGTCGCTCGTGGAGACGCGCAGCTCGGTGACCGGCTTGAGCTTCCGCACGATGCCGAGCAGCGCGCGCCGCAGCGGCTCGAGCCCACCCTCCGATACCGCGGACACGAACACGGAATCCGGCGCGATGTCCTTCGCGCGCGCGTGAAGCGTCGCGAGAGATCTTCGGGCACAAGGTCCATCTTGTTGAACACGACGAGCATCGGGCGCTCGCCGGCGCCGAGCTCCGCGAGCACTTCGGTCACCGTGCGCGCCTGGTCCTCCCAGAGCGGGTGGCTCGCGTCGATCACGTGCAGGAGAAGATCGGCCTCTCGCACCTCTTCGAGCGTCGCGCGGAAGCTCGCGACGAGATCGTGCGGCAGCTTCCGGATGAAGCCCACGGTGTCGGTGACGAGCACGCGCTGCGATTCGCCGAGGTCCACCTCGCGCGTGAGCGGGTCGAGCGTCGCGAACAGGCGGTTCTCGACGAAGATGTCCGCGCGCATCGGCGAGCGAGCGCAGGATCGAGGATTTTCCCGGCGTTCGTGTAGCCGACGAGCGATGCGCGGAAGCTCGTGCGCCGCGACGACCGCTGTACGGCGCGCGCGCGCTGCACGTCGGCGAGCTTGTCCTTGAGCGCGCCGATGCGGTGGCCGATGAGCCGGCGGTCGGTCTCGAGCTGCGTTTCACCGGGGCCGCGCATGCCGATGCCGCCGCGGAACTTCTCGAGGTGGGTCCACATGCGCGTGAGGCGCGGCAGCAGATACTCGAGTTGCGCGAGCTCCACCTGCATCTTCGCCTCGCTCGTCCGCGCGCGCACGGCGAAGATGTCGAGGATCAACTCGGCGCGGTCCATGACGCGCTTGCCCACCGCGTTCTCGATGTTGCGCAGCTGCGCCGGCGTGAGCTCGTCGTCGAAGATCACGAGCGTCGCCTGCTTCTCGTCGATGAGCGACTTGAGCTCCTCGAGCTTGCCGCTGCCGAGGTACGTACCCGGATGCGGCCGGTCGAGGAGCTGCGTGACCTCGCCTACGACGGTCGCGCCCGCGGTGTCGGCGAGCTCCGAGAGTTCCTCGAGATGCTCGTCGAGCCGGCGGCGCGCACCGGCGCCCTTCATCGGCGCCCCCACCAACAGCGCGCGCTCGACGACGGTCTCCAGACTGATCATGTCACGCGTCAATAACGATGCTCCTCTATCGGTTCCAGTCAAACAAACTGCTTTGACAGGATCAACATGATTTCGACCTGATGTGAACAACACGGTTGTTCGGCATTTCGCCGTTCCATAAAGCACATCATGTTAATCCTGTCAAAGCAGTTTTTTGTCGTTTCAGGGATCACTCGACTTCTTGAGAGCTCTCCCACCACGCGATGCGTTTGGCTATTTCCTTCTCGAACCCGAACTTCCCCGGCTCGTAGAATGCGCGTCGGCGATCTCGTCAGGGAGATACTGCTGCGGGATGTACGCGTTCTCCGAATCGTGCGCGTACTTGTAGTCCTTGAAGTACCCGAGATCCTTCATGAGCGCGCGTGGGCGCGTTGCGAATGTGCAGCGGCACCGGCGCCGCCGGCGTTTCGCGCGCGGCGGCCAACGCACCATCCAGTGCGCGCTTCGTCGCGTTCGACTTGGGCGCGGTGGCCAGATAGATCGTCATCTCCGCCAGTGGAAGATAACCCTCGGGCGCGCCCAGCATGTGGTATGCGTCGCGCGCGGCCATTGCGAGCTGCAGTGCGTTCGGATCGGCGAGCCCGATATCCTCCGCGGCCATCGCGATCGCGCGACGGAAGAGCGTCATCGGATCCTCGCCGCCGTCGATCATTCGCGCCATCCAGTAGAGCGCGCCCTGCGGGTCGCTGCCGCGCAGCGACTTGTGGTACGCGGAGAGCGCGTTGAAGTGCTCCTCACCGCTCTTGTCGTAGCGCGCGAAGCGTTTCTGCAGCGCTTCGCGCACGACATCCACGGTGATCGTACCGTTGAACCCAGCGTGCGCCGCGGCGGCCTCGAGGGCCGTCAGCGCCCGGCGCGCGTCGCCGTCGGCCTCGGTCGGCCAGCAATGCGCGCGCGTCGGCGTCGAGCGTGAGCTTGAGACGGCCAAGTCCGCGCGATTCATCCGTGAGCGCGCGGTCGATGAGCGCCGCGATATCCTCGCTCGTGAGCGGCTCGAGCACGAACACCCGCGTGCGCGAGAGCAGCGCGCCGATCACCTCGAACGATGGATTCTCCGTCGTCGCGCCGATGAGCGTCACCGTGCCGCGCTCCACGTGCGGCAGGAACGCATCCTGCTGCGACTTGTTCAGCCGGTGGATCTCGTCCACGAACAGCACGGTGCCGCGCTGGTTCGTCGCCAGCCGCTCCTCGGCCTCCTGTACGATCTCGCGGAGCCGCGGCACGCCCTCGGTGACCGCCGAGAACGGCACGAACGCGCGGTCGCCGTGCTGCGCGACCAGCAGCGCGAGCGACGTTTTCCCGCTGCCCGGCGGACCCCAGAAGATCATCGAGTCCACGCGCCCCTGCTCGATCGCGACGCGCAGCGCCTTGCCGGGCGCGAGCAGCTTCTGCTGCCCCGCGAACTCATCGAGCGTGCGCGGCCGCATGCGTGCGGCGAGCGGCTGCGCCGCCACCGGCGCCTGGAAGAGTTGCGATTCGCTCCCGGCGCGGCCTTTCCCCACCACGGCGCGCGACTTCACGCGGGCAGCAGCGCGCGGGCGCCGAGATAGGTCGCGACGCCCACGAAGAATCCGGCCTGCAAGTGCCAGCCGCGCTTCGCCTGGAATTCCGGGATCAAGTTGGATGCGCCCACATACAGCGTGACGCCCGCCGAGAGCGCGAGCCCCCACGTCGCGAGCCATGGGATGCGCGGCGTCGCGATCGCGCCGAGCACCGTCGCCGCGCCAAGCAGCGCCGCCGCGAAGAACGCGCGCCGCCGTCCCGCGCCCGCCGCGAGGAAGAGACTCGCGATGGCAAGCCCCTCGGGCAGTTTGTGCAGCGCGATCGCGAGGAACACCAATGCGCCGAGCTGTGCGCTCGCCGCGCTCGCGCTCGCGATGGCGACGCCGTCCACGGTGGTGTGCACCATCAGCCCGATGAGCGCCGAGACGCTCACCGCTTCGGAGACCTTGTGCGTCTCCTCCCCGAAATGGAAATGCGGCGCGAGCGCGTGCTGCGTGAGATGCACGGCAAGGAATCCGCCGAGCGCGACGACGGCCGCCGTGCGCCCGCCCGCCGCGTACGCCGCCGGCAGCATGTCGAGCAGCGCCACCGAGATCATGAATCCCGCGGCGAGCGCAATGATCGTCTCGAGCGCGCGCACGCTCCAGCCGGAGCGCCATGTGACGGCCGCGGCGCCGGCGAGATTCGCCGCGCGGCGGCGAGGGCGAGCACGAGCGGCGTCATGCGGCGGCCAGCCCCAGCGCGGTCGCCGCGCGCGCGACGAGCTCGCTCAGTTCCGGCGCCGGGGGCCTCCCCGTGCCGCGCGAATTTCCAGCTCTTCGTGCGCACGAGCCGCTGTTCCTTGATCCCCTTCCCCTCGAGCACGTTCGCCCAGCGATCGCTCTGCGAATAGATGAACAATTCTCGCACCGGATTCAGCGTGAGCTGATCGCTCGGCGTGAACACCATGATCTGCACGCCGCCAAGCGCCACGAGCGGCTGCTCGATCGCCGCCAGCGCGTCGCGCACCGCGGCGCCGGATGGGGCCGGCCCCTTCCACGAGCGCTCGGCGTGCTTGTCGTCCATCTCCACGGTGACGGCGCCGCTCAATTCGCTCAGCAGAGAAAAGAAGAGCATGACCGCGCCCTGTTCGCCCGCGACGACATGGAACGCCCAGTAGCCGCCGGACTCCTTGTCATCGTGAAGCCGCTCGGCGCCGTGCGGAACTGGTCCCAGAATGGCATCTGCAGAGGATGATCGCGGAAGATGGACATCGCGCTACTTGGCCTCGAGCGCGCGTGCGAGCAACGCGGTGCGCGTATTGCGCGCCGGATCCTCTAATACCCAGTCGAGCAGCGATTGGAGCATCTTGCCCATTGCCGGCCCCGCGGGGATGCCGGCGCCGCGCAGATCGTCGCCGTCGATCGCGAGATCGCCCATCTCCACCGGCTCATGGAACGCCGCGCGCGACATCCTGCGGTACAGCGAGGCGACACGTTCGGCGGTGGGCGCGGGCATGGACGCCCCGCGCTCCGCCGCATATCGCGCCGCGAGCAAGCCGCATCACCGCGCCTACGCGCAGCCGCCCCGCCGCCGCGACCCAGCGGCGCACCATGACCGCCGTCACCGGCGCGCTCGCCGAGATCGCGGCGCGCACCTGCGGCTCGACCGCGCGCCACCGCTCGAGCACCTCCTTGATCCACGACACATCGCTGTTGGAGAACTTGAGCGCCTTGAGCGCGCGTTCAGCATCCTTGGGCGCGAGCTCGGCGAAGAGCGCGGTGAGCCGGTCGATGCGTCGCTCCGGATGCGCGGCGCCGCGCGGCTGCGCCATTGCGTCGAGCGACTTGAGCGTGACGTCACTCACGCTCGCGAGCGGCGGCACGAGCGACTTGAACGCGCCGCTCGCGCGCCAGAGCTTCATCGCCTCACTCGGCCACGCCACCTGCTCCATCGTCTTCTCGAGCTCCTGCTTCACCCGCTCCATGGACAGGCGGCCGAGATGCGGCGCGCTGTCGACGATCGCTTTCCATGTGGCCGGATCGATCGTGAAGCCGAATCGCGCGGCGAAGCGCAGCGCGCGCAGCGCGCGCAGGCGGTCCTCCTTCATGCGATCGGCTGCTTTGCCCACCGCGCGCACGACGCGCTGCTCGAGATCGGCGCGGCCATCGAACGGGTCGTGCAGTTCCTTGCGCGATGCCGAGTACGCGATGGCGTTGATCGGTGAAATCGCGCCGGGCGAGGTCTTCGTCCAGCGACGCGCCGAATTCCACTTCGGCGTGGCGGCCGTCGGTCTTCACGTCGCGGCGGAAGGTCGTGACCTCGTGCATACCGCCGGCGGGATCGAGCACGCCCATGGTGCCGAACTTGATGCCCACGGGCACGGTGCGCTTGAACAGCCGCTTCACCTGCGTGGGCGTCGCGGCGGTGGCGAGATCCCAGTCGAGATGCGCTTCGCCCAGCAGCGCGTCGCGCACGGCGCCGCCCACGAACCAGGTCTCGAAGCCCGCGCCTTCGAGCATGCGCGCGATGTCGAGCACCACGCCCGGCGGCTTGAGGTGCGACTGATCGCGCGCGTTCATTCGCTCTGGCTCCGCCACTCGAACACTTCGCGGATCCCCGCCATATCCAATCCGGCGCCGAGCGCGAGCAAGAGGTCGATGCGCGCCTGCGGCGGACGCCGGCCGCCGGCGAGGATCGTGCCCATCGCATGGAGCCGTCGGCCGCCGCCTTCGTACGCGTACGTTTCGCCGACGCGGCCGCGTTGCGCGCGCGACGCGATCACGACGGGCTTCCCCTCCGCGATCCAGCGCGCGATGCCGGGCACCATCGCGGGCGGCACGTTGCCGCGCCCCATTCCCGCCACCACGAGTCCGCGCGCGGTCGTGCGCGACGCTTCGAGCAGACGGTCGTCGGCGCCCGCCCACGCATATACGATGTCCACCGGCCCGCCGGGCGTGGCGGGAGTGAGCACCGGCGGCGCCGGCGGCAGCGCGCGGCGGAAGATCACGGCGCCGTCGTCGATCACCGCGATCGGACCGAGGCCCGGGCTCTCGAACGCGTCGAGCAAATGCGTGTGCGCCTTGGTGACGTCGAGTCCGGTGAAGATCCGCCCGCCCATCGCGACCATTGCGCCGAAGCCGCGCGAATCCGGGCTCGCGGCGACACGCACCGCGTCGAGCGAGATTCGCCGGCCCGTCCCAGCCGAGGTCGCTCGCGGTGCGCATCGCACCGGTGAACACCACCGGTTTGTCGCCCGGAACCGAGCGCGCGATCAGATATGCGCTCTCCTCGAGCGAATCGGTGCCGTGCGTCACGACCACGCCGGCCACGTCCGCGCGCGCGAGATGCTCCATGATCCGCGCGCGCAGCGCCCACATGCGCTCGATGGTCATGTGCGGTCCGGGGAACGCGCCGAACTCGTCGAGCTCCACCGGCGCGACGCTCTCGATGCCGCGCGTGGCCGCGAGGATCTCCTTCCCGCTGAGCGCGGGCACGGCGCCGCCCTGCGCCGAGTCCATGCGCATGGAGATCGTGCCGCCAGTGAAGACGATCGGGATCATGCCGCGCTCACCCGCACAGCACGCTGCCGCCGTTCACGTTCACGATCTCGCCGGTGATGTGCCGCGCCATTGCCGAACACAGGAAGACGATCGGCCCCGCGATGTCCTCGGCGGTCGCGATGCGCCCGATCGGGATCGTCGCGGCGATGCGCGCGCGTCCGGCGCCCGCGTACGGCTCGGCGGCCATTCCGGTGTCCACCCAGCCCGGCGCGACGCTGTTCACGGTGATGCCGCGCGGCGCCAGTTCGATCGCGAGCGACTTCACGAAGCTGATCATCGCGCCTTTGCTCGCGGCGTAGTCCGCGTGCATCGACTCGCCGCGCTGGCCCGCGGTGCTCGACACCAGCACGACGCGGCCGTTGTCGCTCATCACGCCGAGCGCGGCGCGCGTGGAGAAGAACATCCCATCGATGTTCTCGCGCATCGTGTTCGCCCATCGCGCGTCCGTCATCGCGGACGCTGCGGATTCTTCCACCGGCCAGATCCCGGCGTTCCCCACGAAGATGTCGAGCCCACCGAATTCCTTCTTCGCGCGCGCGGCGAGTTCGTTCGCGCCCGCCGCCGTGCCGATGTCCGAAGCTTGAGCGAACGCGCGCACGCCGAGCGCCCGGCATTGTGCCGCCATCGCCTCAGCGTCCGATTTGCGCGCGCGGAAGCCAATGCCCACGTCGGCGCCCGCTCGCGCGAGCATGAGCGAGGTGGCGCCGCCGATGCCGCGCGAACCGCCGGTGACCAACGCGCGCTTCCCCTTGAGATCGATCACAGCGCGCTCTCCACGACTTCGCAGATCGCGTGCTCGATGCAGAGATGGATCTCCTGCGCGCGATCGGTGCGCTGCGTGGGCACGACCACCGAGTGATCGGCGAGCGCCTTGAGCTTGCCGCCGTCGCGCGCGGTGAACGCGAGCACTGGCACGCCCTTCGCCTTCGCCGCCTCCGCCGCGCGCAGCACGTTGGGCGACGTGCCGCTCGTCGAGTGGATGATGAGCAGATCGCCCTTCTTGCAGAGCGCCTCCACCTGGCGCGAGAACACGTGCTCGAAGCCGAGGTCGTTCCCGACCGCGGTGAGCAACGAGGTGTCCGTGGTGAGCGCCACCGCCGGATACGCGCGGCGATCCTTCATGTAGCGAACCACGTATTCGGCGGCCATGTGCTGCGCGTCGGCCGCGCTGCCGCCGTTGCCGCAGAAATAGAGCGTGCCGCCGCCCTTCACCGTGGCGCGCACCATCTCCAGTGCGCGCTCGAGCTGCGGAGCGATCGTGTCGGCCGTGCGAGTCGCCGTGTCGGCGAGTTCGCGCAGCGCCTGCGTCAGTCGGTCGGTCATGGGCGTCCGGTGATGAGGGCGCGGAGACGGGCGAGCATGCCCTCCTCCACCTCGGGGATCGGGTCTACTGGCAGCATCCCCCGATTCGCGAGGACCGCGTCCGGGATTCGTCTCGGTGAGCAGCAGCGCCTGTTCGGTCGCGCCGATCTCCTCGAGCCAGCGCCGCGCCGTCACGAGCGAACGGGCGTCGCCGTGATTGTCGCTGGCGATGCAATCCACCAGCCCGTGCTGCAGCATTGCGCGCGCGAGGCGGCACACCGGCGCGTTGCCGAAGAGCATTGCGGAGTCCACCTGCGTCACGGCTCCCGATCCGCGCCACTCCTCGACTTGCTCGAGCGTCGCGCCGCGGTAACGCTCCGGATGCGCGAGCACCGGCACCATGCCGCTCATGCGCAGCCGGTAGATCTCGCGCGCCGCGTTCGGCGGCACGGTCATGCCGGCGAATTCCACGAGCGCGGCGTTCGAACCGCCCAAGTGCAGCTCGGTGCGCGTGAGATCCACGCCCGGCAGATCGAGCTGGATCTCCCAGCCGGTACGCAGCGCGAGCGTATTCGGCGCATGCGCTTGCAACTCCGCATGCAGCGCGGCGTGCTCGGCGACCGGCGCGTCGTCCGCACGGCTCGCATCCAGGTGCGGCGTGCACACGAGCACGGTGACGCCCTCCTTCGCGAAGCGCTCGAGCACCGGCAGCGCCTCGCCGAGCGACTGCGCGCCATCGTCCACCCCGGGCAGGAGATGGCTGTGGATGTCGATCACGCGCGCGCCGCGAGGGCAAGCTCGCGAACGGCGCGCGCGCCGCCCTGCTCGAATCGCGTGCCCACCACGACGAAATCCGCACCGGCCGCGCGCGCGGCGCGCACGCCATCCGCGCTGCGCACGCCGCCGCCCACGAACAGCGGCCCGCGCGCCGCCTCGCGCGCGGCGCGGATCATCTCCGGCAGCCACCGCGCGTGTCGCACCGCTGCCGGCGTCCACGTACGTCGCGCGCAGACCGAGCGTCATCCCAGCGCGCACGTGCGCCGCGAGCAATTCCGGTTTGTCGGCCGGCAGCGGACGCGTCTGGCTCACCGATTCCACGCTGGTCACTCGCCCGCCATCCACGAGACAATACGCCGTCGCGATCACCTCGATCTCGGGATGCCGCTCGAGGAACGGCACGGCGCGCACGTGCTCCTCGATCAAGTACTGAGGGTTACGCCCGCTAATGAGCGAGAGGAAGAGCACCGCATCCACGCCGGCTACGAGCTGCGCCGCGGTCGCGGGGAACTGCAGTACCGGCAATTCAGGCGCCGCCTCCTTGAGCGCGCGAGCGAGCGCACCGCTGCTCGCGTCACCGCCGAAGCTCGTACCGAGCAGCAGCGCGGCCGCGCCATTGTCGGCCGCGCGCTTCGCGAGATCGGCGCCCTCAACCGGATTGGTGCGCGCGGGATCCACGAGCACCGCGAGTCCGCCGGCGTTCTTCGCCGGCGAGCGACGCGTACACGCTCACGGTTCGAGCTCCGCCGCGACCTCGCCCACACGCCACATTGCCCCCTCCGCGATCTCGGCCAGGAGATCCTGTCGCTCCGCGGCAGCCTCGAAGGCGTACGTCACGAGCGCGTCCGCCGCGAGCAGGTCGAGCGCGCGCTCACGGCCGGCCTCTTCGTCATCCTTGAGCGACACGAGCAACGATTCCATGGCGTCGAGGCATCG
This sequence comes from uncultured Gemmatimonadaceae bacterium, assembly GCA_963732065.1. GTDB lineage: Bacteria > Gemmatimonadota > Gemmatimonadetes > Gemmatimonadales > Gemmatimonadaceae > DATKOH01. The sequence goes on from CAVSYH010000020.1 coordinate 944,762, forward strand.
CACGACGGTGAACTCCGCGTCCTGGGTTGCGGTCGCGCCGAGCGCTTCGCGCACGCGCGCGGCGAGATTCTCCGGCGGCACCGGCGTCCGCCCGGCGAGCCACTCGGCGATGGTCACGCCGCCGCACTCGCCGCGTTGATCGCCGCGCGCACGATCTGCGGCGCTGCGCCGAGCGCCCGCGGCAACGCGCCCGCATCGGGCAATCCAGCCTGCGCCATGTGCGACTTGCCGCCGCCGCGCCCGCCGGCCGCCGCGGCGATCTCGCGCACGATCGCATCCGCCGCCACGCCGCGCGCCTTGAGGTCGTCGGTGACCACGACGAGTACCATGGTCTTTCCGTCGCCGAGCGACGAACCACCACCGCCACGCCCGATCCGAGCTGCTCGCGGAGCGCATTGCCGAGCGATTGCAGTTCCTTGCCGTCGGCGGCGCTGGCCGTGTCGCAGATCACGCGATGGCCCTGGAAATTCGACGCGCCCGCGAGGAGCTTCGCCACCTCGTCGCCCCCGCCCTTTCGCGCCTCATCGAGCTGCTTCTGCATCGCGCGCAGATCATCGCGCAGCGTCGCGACGCGCTTCTCGATCGCGTCCGGCGGCGCCTTGAGCAGTTCCGCGAGCCGCGAGAGCCGCTGCTCTTCGGCGCGCACGAGTTCGTACGCCTTGGGGCCGGTCACCGCTTCGATGCGGCGCACGCCCGCGGCGACGCCGCTCTCGCTCACGATCTTGAAGAGCGCGATCTGTCCGGTGTTCCGCGCGTGCGTGCCGCCGCAGAGTTCCTTCGATACGCCGGGAACGTTCACGACGCGCACCACATCGCCGTATTTCTCGCCGAAGAGCGCCATCGCGCCGCTCGCGACCGCTGCCTTGTACGGCTTCTCCTCCGTGACGCACGTCGATGTCGTCCCAGATCGCGCGATTCACGCGCAGTTCGATCTCGGATTGCTCGGCGGGCTTCACCGGTCCGTGATGCGTGAAGTCGAATCGCAAACGATCGGGCTCCACGAGCGAGCCCTGCTGGTGCACGTGCTCGCCGAGCACCTCGCGCAGCGCGGCGTGCAAGAGATGCGTGGCGGTGTGATTGCGCTCGGTGTCCCGCCGCACGTCGGCGGGCACGCGCGCGTGCACCGCACCGAACGCGAACGTGCCGCCCAGCGGCCCGCGGTCACCGTGCGCCCTTCGATCTTGCGCACATCGTCGACGTCCACGCGCCATCCCTGCCCCACGATCTCGCCCTTGTCCGAGATCTGTCCGCCGGACACCGCGTAGAACGGCGTCTCGCGCAGAATCAGCGCGATGCGCCCGCCATTCGAGGCGGCGCACCGCCTCGACCGTGGTCTCCGATTCGTGTTGCCGTAGCCGACGAACGTGGACTGTAGCTCGTGCTTCGCGCCCGGCGCGCGCTCCCAGCCGGCGAGCCCGCCCTCCGCGAGCGTGTCCGTCGCGACTCTGATCTCGCGCGTCTTGCGCTCCTCGCGGCTCTGATCGCGCTGCGCCGCGAGCGCGCGCTCGAAGCCGGAGATGTCCACCGTGTAGCCGCGCTCGCGCGCCATGAGCTCGGTGAGATCGATCGGGAAGCCGTAGGTGTCGTAGAGCTTGAACGCATCTTCGCCCGCAGATCGTGCCGCGGATCGCGAGCGAGCCCTGCGTGCTCTGCGCCGGCGCGAGCTGCTCGAACTTGAGCATGCCGCCTTCGATCGTCGCGAGGAATCGCTCCTCTTCGGCGCGCGTGGTGTCGAGTGATGAGCTTGGCGCGCTGCTGCAATTCAGGGAACGCGCCGCCCATCGTCTCGATCACTTTCGCGACGACGTGCACGAGCGTCGGCTCGGTGCGGCCGAGCAGGAACGCGTGGCGCACCGCGCGGCGCAGGATGCGGCGCAGCACATAGCCGCGGCCATCGTTCGCCGGGAAGACGCCGTCGCCGATGAGGAACGCGACCGCGCGCGCGTGATCGGCGATCACGCGGTAGGAGGCGGGGTCGAGGATCGTTCGTCGCTTTCTTGGCGCCGCCCTGGATGGGCGTGCCCTTCGGCTTCTTCGCGTCGGTCTCGCGGCCCCAGTACTCGAGGCCCACCGCGCTTCGACGACCTCGTCGATCAGCGGCACGAACAGGTCGGTGTGATAGTTGTTCGTCTCCCGCTGCATCACGGCCGCGATGCGCTCGAGACCCGCACCCGTGTCCACGCTCGGCTTCGGCAGCGGCTTGAGCACGCCATCCGGCTGCCGGTCGTACTGCATGAACACCAGGTTCCAGATCTCGAGGAAGCGGCCCGCCTCGGCGCCTTCGACGAACGCGTCCTGCGAGAATTCCGCGCGCTTCACGTCGGTCCACTCGCCCGTCGCGCCCGTCGGGAAAGCGCCAATCCTTCGCGACCCGTGCGAGGTCGACATAGATCTCGCTGCACGGCCCGCAGGGGCCCGTGTCCGCCATCTGCCAGAAGTTGTCGCGCTCGCCGAGGCCGTAGATGCGCGAGTCGGGGAGCTTCGCGATCTCCTTCCATAGCTTGCGCGCTTCATCGTCCTCGTGGTAGACCGTCACCCAGAGGAGATCCTTGTCGATCCAAGATCCTTCGTGACGAACTCCCACGCGAACTTGATCGCGTCGCGCTTGAAGTAGTCGCCGAAGGAGAAATTCCCGAGCATCTCGAAGAAGGTGTGGTGGCGCGCCGTGTGCCCCACCTGCTCGAGATCGTTGTGCTTTCCGCCCGCGCGCACGCATTTCTGCGACGTGGTCGCGCGCTTGCCGAACGGCGACGGCTCCTGGCCGAGGAAGATCCGCTTGAACGGCACCATCCCGGCGTTCGTGAAGAGCAGCGTCGGATCATCGGCGGGCACGAGCGAGCTCGACGGCCGCGGAACGTGGCCGTTCTTCTCGAAGAAATTCAGGAATTTCGCGCGGATCTCGGAGGCGAGCATGGGCGGAATATACTATGAACGGCGAGCATCGTGCATCGGGCTCGTGCAGCCCTTCCGAGGCACGCTCGGCGCTACTCGCGTGTCAGTCGATTTCCTTTAGCGCGCTGCGGATCTCGTCCGGTTCATAGCCGCGGCGGGCGAGGAATCCATAGAGCCGGCGGCGCTTCGGTGGGTGCGTCGAGCTTCGACATCGAGCGGAGCTTCTTCGCGACGACTCCGGCCAGAGCCTCGGCGGGATCGATGCGCTCCTCTTCCCGGACTTCCTCGATCGCGGCCGAGATCGCCTCGCGCGACACGCCGCGCCGCGCCAGCTCCGACTGGATTCGCCGGATCCCCTCGCGCGATAAGCGGATGCGAACGAACTGCCGCGCGAATACCTCGTCGTTCAGGGCGCCGAGCGACACGAGGCGCGCCACGGCGGCCTCGACGAGCGGCTCCGCCTCCTTCTTTCGGATGAGCGCCGATGCGGAGTTCTCGCACGGCGTACGCGCGCACGGCGAGCATCGCGAGCGCGCGATCGAATACTCGGAGCGACTCCGCCTCCGCTGCCGACGCGCTCCGCGAGCGACTCGCTCCACTCGTCGCCTACGTGGAGCGCGAGGCGCGCGATGCTGTCCACCGAGAGCAGCGCGGCGCGCCTCCCGTCCACGAGCACGTCGAATCGCCCGGCCGGCGCCCGGACTCGGAGATCTCGGTGATGCGCGCGTCCGGCCCGAAGACGTTCGGGTTCATCGCGCGCGGAAAAGCGCCGAGTGTGCGGCTGGCGGGACCGGGACCTCATCAGGTTGACCGCATCCACGCGCCTTTCACTCGACGCTCTTCATAGTGCCAGCCGCAACGGCCCGTTACTCCTCCGTCGGCGATTCCTCAGCGGCTTCGATCGCCTTGATCCCGAGAATGCCTTTCACCTTCTCTTCGACTTCGGCCATCATGGCGGGGTTGTCCTTGAGGAACATCTTCGCGTTCTCGCGGCCCTGCCCGATGCGCTGGTTGCCGTAGCTGTACCAGGCGCCCGACTTCTCGATGATGCCCGCCTCGGCGCCGATATCGACCAGCAGCGAGGTGTGGCTGATCCCTTCGGCGAACATGATGTCGAATTCGGCCTGCTTGAACGGTGGCGCGACCTTGTTCTTCACCACCTTCACGCGCACGTGCGAGCCGATGACGTCTTCTTTCTCCTTCACTGGACCGATGCGGCGGATGTCGAGGCGCAGCGACGCGTAGAACTTGAGTGCCTTGCCGCCGGTGGTCGTCTCGGGGCTGCCGAACATGACGCCGATCTTCTCGCGCAGCTGATTGATGAAGATCACCGACGTCTTGGAGCGCGCGATCGCGCCGGTGAGCTTTCGGAGGGCCTGGCTCATGAGCCGGGCCTGCAGCCCCATGTGCGACTCGCCCATTCCGCCTTCGATCTCGGCTTTCGGCACGAGCGCCGCCACCGAGTCGACCACGATCACGTCCACCGCGCCCGAACGCACGAGGATCTCGCAGATCTCGAGCGCCTGTTCGCCGGTGTCGGGCTGCGAGACGAGGAGATTCTCGACGTCCACGCCGAGCTTGGCGGCGTATTCGGTATCGAGCGCATGCTCGGCGTCGATGAAGGCGGCGACCCCGCCGGCCTTCTGCGCGTTGGCCACGACGTGGAGACAGAGCGTGGTCTTGCCGCTCGATTCCGGGCCGTAGATCTCGGTGACGCGGCCGCGCGGGATGCCGCCGATGCCGATGGCGGCGTCGAGATTGATGGCCCCGGTCGGGATGCACTCGAGCCGGACCCTCGGGGTGTCGGCGCCCATCCGCATGATGGAGCCCTTGCCGCAGCTCTTCTCGATCTGGGATATGGCCAGAACGAGGGCCTTCTTCTTGTCGTCCTGCATTGTGGAGACCGCCATGGCTCGCCTACCCCCGATTTCGCGTGAAAGTGCTCAAATGAGCCGCCCCAAACCCGACCCGAACAAAGTACGAACCTACCCCGCTCCCGTCAATGGCCACTTCGCAGGTCGAAGGCGGAGGGGACATGCCGGATCTTCGCCCGCCCCTCCGTCACGATGACCCCGACCACGTCGAACCGGTAGACCCAATTCGGGGCGCCGTACCGGTCCATCCATACTAAGGCGGACCGGACCAGCTCCCGCTGCTTTTTCCAATGTACGGCCTCGACCGGGTCGCCGAAGCCGAGCCTGGAGCGGGCCTTCACTTCGACGAAGGCGACTACGCCGTCGCGCTCCATCACGAGGTCGAGGTCCCGGTGCCCGCTGCGGACTCGGCGGCCGAGTGTACGCCAACCCTGTTCCGCGAGCCACCGCTCCGCGATCCGTTCGCCCATGATCCCCAGCCGTTGAGTGTCTGCTGACATGGGCCGAACATACATGGGGCTGAGATTTCTCTGGCACCGAAGCATTGCACGCGGCATCAAAACGGCGCGTGTGACACCGCTGACGGCGAGGGTGACACCGCTGGGGGCGCGTGTGACGTGTGAGACGTGTGGCAACTGCGACGTCGTTGCTACACGTCTCACACGTCACAGTCGCCGTCAGCGTCGTCACACACGCCGTCAGCGGTGTCACCCTCGCCGTCAGCGGTGTCACACGCGCCGTTCGCTCAGCTGCCTTTGGGCCCCGCGATCCGCTCCAGCTCCTCGAACCCCACGAGAATATCCCGCGGCTTCGAACCATCCGGCGGCCCAAGGATCCCCGCCTCCTGCAGCTGATCGATCAATCGCGCCGCGCGCCCGTAGCCGACCTTCAAGCGCCGTTGCAGCAGCGATGTCGACCCACCCTGATTCTGGATGCACGCCTCCGCCGCCTCGCGGAACAGCTTGTCCCGTTCGCTCGGATCGCCAATTTCCCCGCCCTCCCCCGCGGCCGCCTCGGCCTCGCGCTTCCGCATCTCCTCCAGGATGTCCGCCTCCGCGCGCGGCTCCTCGGGCAGCAATCCCTGCTTCGCGAGCTCCGCCTTCCGCTCCGCCGCACGGTCGCCGTACCACTTGAGCAGACGCTCGGTGTCCTCGCTCGTGATGAGCGCACCCTGGATGCGCGACAGGTCGCTCTTCCCCGGCGGAATGAACAGCATGTCGCCATTCCCCAGCAGCGACTCGGCGCCCATGCCGTCGATGATCGTGCGGCTGTCGACTTGCGACGCCACGCGGAACGCGATGCGACTGGGGAAATTCGCCTTGATGAGACCCGTGATCACGTTCACGCTCGGACGCTGCGTCGCGAGGATGAGATGGATCCCGATCGCGCGCGCTTTCTGCGCGAGGATCGCGAGCGGCGTCTCCACCTCGCTCTGCACGGTCATCATGAGATCGGCCAATTCGTCGATCACGATCACGATGTACGGCAATTCGCCGTCGGTGTACTCGCGCGCCTCGAAGGCGACATTCGGCTGCTTCGGCCAGCGCATTGGCGCTTTGCTCTTCAGTCGCTTGTTGAACTCCTGGATGTTGCGGCAGCCGTTCTCCGCGCACAACTCGTAGCGCTGCTGCATCTCGATCTGCGCCCACTTCAACACACTTGCCGCGTCCCGATTGTCGGTGATCACCTTGTGGCGCAAGTGCGGCAGTTTGTTGTACACCGACAACTCGACCATCTTCGGATCCACCATCAAGAACCGCAGCGTGCGCGGCGTGTGCCGGTACACGAGGCTCGTGATGATGGTGTTCACGCAGACGGATTTCCCCGAGCCCGTCGCGCCCGCGATGAGCAGGTGCGGCATCTTCGCGAGGTCCGCGACCACCGGCTTTCCCTCGAGATCCTTGCCCAGCACGATCGGCAGCGCCGCGCGCGCCTTCGTGAACTCGTCGCTCTCGATGAGTTCGCGCAGCGCGACGATCTCGGCCGTCGGGTTCGGCACCTCCACGCCCACCGCGCCGCGCCCGGGGATCGGCGCCACGATGCGAATGCTCTGCGCCTTCATCGCGAGCGCGAGATCGTTCGAGAGGTTCGCTATCTGCCGCACCTTCACGCCCTCGTTGGGCTCCACCTCGAACTGGGTGACGACCGGACCCGAGGTGTGCTCGCCGAGCTTCGCGCCCACATTGAACGACTTGAGCGTCGCGATGAGCTTGTCGCCAAGCTCCTTCATCGCCAGCTCCTCGCCGGCGTGATCGCGGGTCTTCGCGGCCTCGAGCAGCGTGGGCGGTGGCAGCTCATCGTCCGCCTCCGGCACGTGCGCATCGATCGCCGCGGCGATGCGCTCGTCGTGCTCGGCGGTGAGTTCGGCCTTGCTCTTCTTTTTCTTCTTCTCGCGCGCGGGTTCCTCGGTCACCGCCTGGTCCGTGCCCATCCAGGAGTCGATCGCGGGCAACTCCTCCGGCGCCGGCTCGAGCGCGTCCGGCTTCTTCCGCTTCTTCTTGGACGACGCCGCCTCCTCCTCTGCGACGACCGCCGCGGGCATCCGCACCCCGACGAGCATCCGGATCGGATTGCGGCCGAGCGTCGCCGCGGCGAGCACGCTGAACAACAGGACGAGCACGAACCACGCGCCGTTCGAGAACCACTTATCGAAGTAGAAACTCCAGAGCCCGCCCCAGATTCCCGCTCAGCAAGCTCGCGCCGGTGCGCCCCGCTGTGCTCGACGAGTCCGATCCCGATCGGCAGCAGCAGCACGAGGCCGAAGGTGAACCAGAACCAAGAGTGGTTGGGCTCCGCCTTCATGCGCCCGAACACCTGCAACCCCCACACGCCCGGCGTCAACGCGAGCAGGATCGTGCCCGGCAATCCGAAGATCTGCACGAAGAACGAGCGGAGGCACGATCCCACCGGCCCCATTCCGGCGTGCGCGCTCGCGCATGACGCCGCGTGCGGATCGCCCGGCGCCCACCGCGATCGCGGCGAGCATGAACGCGCTGAAGACGAAGAGCGCGGTGGCGAGATATTCGCGTGCGGTGCTCCTTGCTCCACATCCTCGCCTACCGTCCCCGCGCGGCGTCCGCCGCGCTGATCTGACGGTCCTGGTACACCGGCACCACCGGATATCCGTCAATGCGCGCGCACGCCTCGAGGTCGGCGCCGTACCCCGCGTCGGCGAGCGCGCGTCCGTGCTCGCTGTCGCCGAAGAGGCGCGCGAGGTTGTCGCCGTAGCGCTTCTCGATGAGCAGGCATGCGACCGCCGCATCGCTCAGCGCGGTGGTGGTCGCGCGGCGGCCGATCGCTTTCACGAAGCGTCCGGCGCACGCGGCGTCCTCGAGCGCGAACTGGCGGTCGCTGCCGGCACAGATGATCGTGACGTCGGCGCCCTGCTTGGTCGGCGCCCACGCATCGCACGCGCGATCGCCGAGAAGTTCGCGTAGCTCGCGACGAATATCTCGCGCGCGCCCGAGAGTCCTGCGAACGCGGCGGTGCCATTCGTCGTCGTGAAGAGCACGGTCTTCCCTTCCACTTTGTCGCGCGTGTAGTCGAGCGGCGAGTTGCCCATGTCGAACCCTTCGATGGGCTGCATCTTCCGCTCGCCGCCGAGGATCACCTCGGAGCGATCGAGCGCCTTGGAGCGCGTGATCACTTCGTCGGCGCTCTCGAGCGGTACGACGAAGCGCGCACCGTTATGCAGCGCGGCGGCGATGGTGGTGCTGGCCCGCAGGACGTCGATGATCGCCACGGCACGCCCGCTCACGAGCGCCGGCGCCGCCACGCCCGGGCCGAAGACGACGTCGATGCGCACCTACGTCTCCTTCATCAAGTCGCTCTCGCGCTCGAGGAATTTCGTGTCGATCTTCCCCGACTGGAAGCGCGGGTTCTGCATCACGCGCGCGAGGAACGGGATGGTGGTGGTCACCCCTTCGAGCACGAAGCTCTCGAGCGCCACCTGCATCCGCTTCACCGCTTCGGCGCGGTCGCGCCCCTGGCAGATCACCTTCGCGAGCAGCGAATCGTAGAACGGCGGCACGGTGTAGCCGGCGTAGATGTGCGTGTCGATGCGCACGCCCGGCCCGCCCGGCGGATGGAACACGTCGATGCGGCCCGGCGACGGCTGGAAATTCCGCGCCGGATCCTCGGCGTTCACGCGGCATTCGATCACGTGCCCGCGCAGCGGCGGCAGCTCCTTGATCGAGAGCTTCTCCCCCGACGCGACGCGGATCTGCTCCTTCACGAGGTCCACGCCCGTGATCATCTCGGTGACCGGATGCTCCACCTGGATGCGCGTGTTCATCTCCATGAAATAATACGAGCCGTCCTCGTCGAGCAGCATCTCGATCGTGCCCGGCGCCCACGTAGTCGATCGCCTTCGCGCCGCGCACCGCGTCGTTGCCCATCTTCTCGCGCAGCTTGGGCGTCATCGCGGGGCTCGGGCTCTCCTCGATCAGCTTCTGGTGGCGGCGCTGCACGGAGCAGTCGCGCTCGCCCAGGTGGATCACGTTGCCGTGCTTGTCCCCCATGATCTGGAATTCGATGTGCCGCGGCCGCTGCAGGTATTTCTCCACGTACACATCGCCGTTCCCGAACGCCGAGAGCGCCTCGGAGCGCGCGAGCTGGAAGGCGCGCGCGAAATCGTCGGCGTCGAGCGCCACGCGCATCCCCTTCCCGCCGCCGCCCGCCGCGGCCTTGATGATCACCGGGAATCCGATCTTCTTCGCGAAGCCGAGCGCTTCGTCGACGTCCTCGACGGGGCCGGGCGTGCCTGGCACGACCGGGAACGCCCACAGCGGTCATCGCTTTCCGCGCCGCGGCCTTGTCGCCCATCATGCGGATCTGCTCCGCTGTGGGCCCGATGAACGCGATGTGCGACGCGGCGCACGTCTCGGCGAACTCGGCGTTCTCGGCGAGGAATCCGTAGCCGGGGTGGATCGCGTCGGCGCCGCAGATCTCGGCGGCGGCGATCAGCCGCGGAATGCGCAGGTACGAGTCGCGCGCCGGCGCGGGACCGATGCACACATCATCGTCGGCGAAGCGCACGTGCAGCGACTCGCGGTCGGCCTCGGAGTACACGGCCACCGTCTGGATGCTGAGTTCCTTGCACGCGCGGATCACGCGGAGCGCGATCTCTCCGCGGTTCGCGATGAGGATCTTCTTGAACATTTAGCGTGGCCGCCGGGCGCGGCTCAGGCGGAGCCGTCGCGCTGGAAGTCGTCCCACGACGTGTCGCTGGACGCTTCCACACCCTGCACGCGCAACGCGAACTCGCTGGGGTTGCTGGCGTAGAACATCGCCTGCTCGAACGACACGACCTTCTTCTTGTGCCACTGCATGAGCGACTGGTCGAAGGTCTGCATCCCGTACTGCACCGTGCCTTCCTTGATGAGGTCGGGGATGTTCAGCGACTTCGTCATGTCGCGGATCTGGTCGCTCACCGCGGCCGTGTTCACGAGGATCTCCACGGCCGGCACGCGGCCCTTGCCGTCGGCGCGCGGCACGAGGCGCAGCGAGATGACCGCCGACAGCGCGCTCGCGAGCGTGAACCGCACTTCGGCCTGCTGGTGCGGCGCGTAGAACGAGATCACGCGGTTGATCGTCTGCGTGGCGTCGGTCGTGTGGAGCGTCGAGAACACGAGGTGTCCCGTGTCGGCGGCCTTGAGCGCGACCTCGAGCGTCTCGAGGTCGCGGATCTCACCGATCAGGATGACGTCGGGGTCCTGCCGCAGCACGCGGCGCAGCGCGACCGAGAACGATCCCGTGTCGGCGCCGACTTCGCGCTGGTTGATCGACGACTTGTTGTCGCGGTGCAGGAACTCGATCGGGTCCTCGATCGTGATCACGTTCGCGTGGCGCTTCTCGTTGATGTGCTGGATCATCGCGGCGAGCGCCGTGGATTTCCCCGAGCCGGTGACGCCGGTGACGAGCACGAGCCCGCGCGGCTTCATCGCCACCTGCTCGACGACCGCGGGCAGATTCAGCTCGGTGACCGTCTTCACCTGGTACGGCACCGCGCGGAGCGCGTACGCGATCGTGCCGCGCTGCTGGTACACGTTCACGCGGAAGCGGCCGATGCCCGGCACGCCGATCGCGAAGTCCGCCTCCTTGTTCTCGGCGAACTCCTTCACCTGCTTCGGCGTCATGATCTGCTCGGCGAGGACCTTGAGATCCTCGGGGCGCAGCGGCGGCACGTCGAGCGTGGAGAGATCGCCGTTGATGCGCAGCACCGGCGGCCGTCCCACTTTCAAGTGGAGGTCGGACGCGTTCTGCTGGATCATCCGCTGCAACACCGCCTTGAAATTGAACGCGGCGGCGTTGGCGGGCGACGGGATGTCGACCTGCGCTGGGACTTGTGTCGTATTAGCCATTTGGGTCGATCCGGAAGAGGACCTGTCCGTATTCGACGGGATGCGAATCCGGCACCAGCACTTCGCGCACCACGCCCGCGTATTCCGATTCGATCTCGTTCATGATCTTCATCGCCTCGATGATGCAGAGGCCCTGCCCCTTCTCCACGCGTCCGCCTTCGCTGACGTACGGCGCCGCACCCGGCTCGGGCGAGCGGTAGAACGTGCCCACCATCGGCGACTTCACTTCGAGGAGCTTCGACTTGGGCGCCGGCGCGGGCGCGTCGGTCTCGGCCACGATCGGCGAGCCATCGGTCGGCGTGAGCCGTGACGGCGCCGGCATGAGCGCCGGCATCGCCATCGGCGCGGCCACCTGCACCGCGCCGCGCTGCTGGGGCGTCTTCGAGATCCGGATCTTCATCCCCTTGTCCGTGGAGATCTCGATCGAATCCACCGAAGAGCTGTCCAGCAGCTCCACGAGTTTCTTCACGTAGCGCAAATCGATCATGGTCGTCTCGGCTCTCGCGTGGATCGCAAACTTACGACAATTCCATCAACGTGCGCGGGAAGTCCGTGAGGACGCGCGCCTGCGCGCCCTCGATCACCACATCGTCCTCCACCCGCACCCCGCCCCAACCGGCGCGGTAGATCCCGGGTTCGATCGTCACCACGGTGCCGACTTGCAGCGCGCCGTCGGCGATCTTCGACAGCCGCGGCGCTTCGTGCACTTCCAGGCCGATGCCATGGCCCAGCCCGTGCCCGAACAATTCGCCGAATCCTTGCCCCTCAATGTAGCTCCGGGCGAGCGCGTCGGCATCCCGGAAGGTCATCCCGGGCCGTACGCCGGCGGAAGCCCTCTCGTTCGCCGCGCGCACGACGTCGTAGAAGGCGCGCTGCTCGGCGGTGGCCTTCCCCATCACGAACGTACGCGTGACATCCGACACGTAGCCATCCACCACCGCGCCGAAATCGAAGAGCAGCCAGTCGCCGTTGGCGATCGCGCGCCCGCTCGCGCGCGCGTGCGGCAGCGCCGAGCGCGGACCCGAGGCGATGATCGCCTCGAAGGGGAATCCGGTGCTGCCGCCCTCGCGCAATTCGCGCTCGAGCGCGCCGGCGACCTGCAGTTCCGTCATGCCCGGGCGTACGAGCTTGAGCGTGCGGCCCAGCGCGTCCGTCGCGCAGTCGGCGGCGCGCTTGATGGCCGCGATCTCGTCGGCGTCCTTCCGCTCGCGCAGGGACTCGACGATGTCCACCGTGGGACGCCAGAGCCACTTGTCGCCCTGCTGCATGAGCCGCGCGAAATCGCGGTGCGTGAGCATCGCGCTCTCGAATCCCATCGTCTTCACCGCGAGCTCGGGCAGCAACCGCCAGAGCGCGTTCCACACGCTCGCGAGATCGATCGTGACGCGCGCGAGATCGCCGACCTCTTCCTTCACCTGCGTCTGATAGCGGAAATCCGTGATGAGCACGAGGCTCTGCGCCGTGACCACGACGAGCGCGTTCGACCCCGAGAATCCCGTCAGATAGCGGATGTTCGGAAGGCCCGTGAGGAGCAGGCCGTCGATCTGCTGCGCGGTGAGCAGCGCGCGCAGCGACGCAAGGCGCGCGGGGCGGTGGTCAGCCACGGGCGCCGAGCTTCGCGGCGAGTCCCCGCAGCGCGAGGTCGTATCCCGTGGTGCCGAACCCGCTCAGCAACGCGATCGCTCCGCCGGCGAGCACCGTGCGGCGCCGTTCCGGTTCGCGCGCGAAGATGTTCGAGATGTGCACTTCGACGTACGGCACGCTCACGCTCTTGAAGGCGTCGCGGATGGCGAGGCTCGTGTGGCTGTAGGCGCCGGCGTTGATGAGCGCGCCATCCACGCGGCCGCGCATCTTCTGGATGAGATCGATCAGCTCTCCCTCGCCGTTCCGCTGCGCGAACTCGATGTCGACGCCGAGTTCCGTCGCGAGCGCGCGCAGGCGCGTCTCCACATCCGCCAGCGTCTCGCGCCCGTAGATCTCGGGTTCACGCACGCCAAGCAGATTGAGATTCGGCCCGTTCAGGACGGCGATCCGCACTATTTCTTGAGCCCGTCCAGCCAGTCGTGGAAGAGTGCCAGGTCGGCTTCCTGCGGACGGCCGCCGGCCGAGTCGGCCTCGCGATCGCCGCCGCCATTCCGGATCGCCGGCACCGCACCGCTGTCGCGCGGCGAGAAGAATTCGTCGAACGAGACGTTCTCGCCGTGGCGCTTCTGCTCCACGGTCGCCTTCTGACCGCGGAAGACATCGTCCAGCGAGAGCGGCTGCGAGGCGGCGCGCGACGGCTGTCCCGACGACGGCGTCGTGATCGACGTCGCGTACTCTTCGTTGAAGGCGCCGGCGAGCGCCGACGCGGCGCTGTCGTCGGCCGCGAGCGCACGCTCATCGAAGAGCGCGGAGAGGCTCTCGGGAGTGCCGGCTGCGACCGGTGGCTCTAGGTCCTCGGCGCGAGGGGGCGGCGGACTCATGATCGGCGCGGCCGGGGTCGCCATCATCGTCGGCGGTGGCGGCGACATCGGCGCCGGTGTCGGCGCAGCGACGGGCGCGGGCGCCGCCGCGATCGCCTCAGCCGGCCGGCGGCGTGGCGCCGGGCGCTTTGCGCGCCGCGAGTCCGCCGAAGAACGAGCGGATGCTCTGCGCCGGCTTCGACGCGCGATCGCGCGCGGCGGTGATCACTTCCTCCGAGATGCTCGCCGCGACCGACACGCTCGAACGCGCGCCCTTCTCGAGGCGCGAGATGCGCTCCTTGAGCGACGGATCCTCCGGGCGCATCGAGGCGAGCTGACGATAGATGCGCAGCGCCTCGTCGGTGTAGCCCTGCTGCAGGTACAACTCGGCCATCGTCTCGGTCATGAACGCCGCGGGAATATCGTTCCCGGAATTCACCGATAGATCGAGCATCCGTCCGATCGTCGGGTCGTACGCCTCCTCCTGCGATTGCGCGCCGCTCACGGCCGCGGCATCGGTCACGGAGCCCCAGTTGTCGACCGTGACGCGTTGGTCGGCCGTGGGCGGCGCGGGAGCGGGCGGCGCGACCGGAGCGGGCGGCTCCGCCGCCATTGGCGGCTCGGGTTGCTGCGCCGGCACCGCTCGCGGCGTGCGGAAGCTGAGCGTATCGCGGAGCGACGGGATCTCCCCATCGAACGGCGATGCCGCGGCCGGCACGGCGGGCCGGCTCGGCGGCGTATAGAGCGGCGGCTCCTCCTCTTCCGGCGCGCCCGGAGCGGCCGGCGACGCGGCATTGAGGATGAGATCCGGTGCCGACGCGCGCGTCACGGACGCCGCCTTGAACTCGCCCGTCATCGCATCGAGGGGCGGGAGATCGGTCTCCGCCGGCGCGAAGGCCGCGATGTCGGGAAGCGGCGGCCGCGGTGGCGGTGGAGGCGCGATAGGCGCGGAGAACTGCGCGAACTCCTCGAGGCCGGTGATCTCGAGCGCCGGCGCAGCGGGCGGCGCCGGCGGCGCCGCGGCTTCGAGCACTGGCGCCGGCGGTAGCGGCGGCGGCTCGAACGCGGGCGCCGAAGGCATCTCGGTCGGCGCGGCTTGCGGCGGCATGAACGCAGCCGTCGTCTCCAGTTCGATGGGTTCGTGCGCGACCGGTGCGGCTGGAGGATCCTGCGACATGTCCTCCGGGATCATCCCGAGCGTAAGGCGCGGGAGCGGCGGCAGTATCTGCGTCGGAGCGGCGGACGGCCGTTCGGGATTGATGTCGCTCCACGAGACCGGCTCCGGCGCACCGCTCGGCACCGCCGGCGCCGACGGCGTCACCTCGAGCGCCTGTCAGATGCGCGCGCACCTCATCGTTCTGCGGGTCCACCTCGAGCAGACGATAGTACCAGCCGCGTGCGCCTTCCATGTCGCCGGAGAGGCGTGCGATGTCCCCGAGCTGACGCAGCGCGATCAGGTTCTCCGGGTCGAGACCGATCGCCGCCTCAAAGGTGGCGCGCGCTTCGTCCAGTTGGCCGCTCTCGAAGAGCGCCTGGCCGAGCACGATGTAGCCGCTGATGTATGTGGGCTGCAGCGGCACCTGGGCGCGGCAGATCTGGATCGCCGAGTCGAGGTCCCCCTGCTTGCGATACTCGTTGGCCAGCCGCGCGAACACGCGCCGCGGGTTCTCGCCGTACTGCCGTATGAGGTCTTCGATCAGAGCGGACTCGGCCATGCAAGCCCTCAGGGTTGCCACCCTAGCAGGGTGGCAGGAGAGAGTCGGGAAAGTACATGTATCTGACGATTCAAGTCAATCGGAAGTCATACGCTGTCTTGATTTTACGAGACCCGGGCGGCTAGATTCTCCGGCTCGCGCAAATCGCGCCTTACCCACCCTTTCGTTCCGTCAGGAGTCACGCCCCATGCTGCAAGGGATGCGAGCTTCCGCCAAGTACATTTGGTGGTTCGTCGCCGCAACGTTCCTCATCGGCTTCGTCTTCGTCCAGCAGTCGGGGCTTGGCGACCGGCTGGTGACCGCCGGCACGACGGTCGCGAAGGTCAACGGCACCGCGATCACCTACGATCAGTACCAGCGCGCCGTCGCCCAGCGTTCGGAGGCTGAGGAGCGCAACGGACGGACGCTCAACGCCGACGACCGGCGCATGATCGAGGAACGCGTCTACAACGAGATGGTGAACGACGCGCTCCTGCAGCAGGAGTACGCGAAGCGCGGGATCACGGTCACGGAAGCCGAGATCCAGCAGGCGGCCGTGGAGCAGCCCTACCCGCCGCTCGCCCGCGCCCCGGAATTCCAGACGGATGGGCAGTTCGACCGCGACAAGTACCAGCGGTATCTCACGAGCCCGGCCGCGAAGCAGCAGGGCATTCTCGTCATGCTGGACGATTACTACCGGCAGGGACTGCTCAAGTCGAAGCTCTTCGAGCAGCTGGCGACGAGCGTGTACGTGACCGATGCGCAATTGTGGCGGTTGTACCGCGATGCGCACGACTCCGCGCGGGTGACGTACGTCTCGATCCCGGCGCTCACGATCCCCGACAGCTGCCGTGAGAGTCTCGGACGCCGAGATCGCAGCCTACTTCGAGAAGCACAAGAAGGAACTGACCGACCTGCCGGGGCACGCCGTGATCTCGGTCGCGCGGTTGCCGCGCCTGATCACCGCGGCGGACAGCGCGACCGCGCGCAACAAGGCGCTGGCGCTTCGCGCCGAGATCGTGAAAGGCGCCAAGTTCGCGGATGTGGCGCGCCGCGAGTCCGCCGACACGGCGAGCGCGGCGCAGGGTGGCGTACTCCCCAAGGCCGGCCGCACGACGTACGTGAAGCCGTTCGCGGATGCCGTGTACTCGCTCAGGGTCGGGGAGATCTCGCAGCCCGTCCTGACCCCGTTCGGCTATCACATCATCCGCCTCGACGCTCGTCAGGGCGATTCGGTGACGGTGGCGCACATCCTCGTGCGCATCCAGCAGGGCGATTCGGCCGCCACGGCCACCGACCGTCGCGCGGACCAGCTCGCGAAGGCGGGCGGCGCGGCCAAGCCGTCGATGTTCGACAGCGCCGCGAAGGCGCTCGGTTGGCGACGCGCACGATATCGGTGCAGGAAGGCGTGACCGCCTCGTTCGACGGCAGCGCCGTGCCGGGCGCCACCGCGTGGGCGTTCTCCGGCGCGAAGCCCGGCGAGATCGGCGAGCTCATCGATTCCGATGACGCCTACTATCCTCGTGCGCCTCGACTCCCTCACGCCGGGCGGCAAGGCGACGGTCGAAGCCCTGAAGACCGAGATCCACGCGCTGCTCGCGCGCGAGAAGAAGCTCGATCTGATCATGCCGAAGGCGCAGCAGATCGCGACGGCGAGCAAGGGCTCGACGCTCGAAGCGGCCGCGATCCCGGCGGGTTACGCCACGATCGTGAGTCCATCCTTCGCGCGCACGAGCCAAGTGGTCGGCCTCGGCGTCGGGAACGCCGCCATCGGCGCGGCGTTCGGCCTGCCGCTCAAGGAGGTCGGCGAGCCGGTCAAGGCGACGACCACGGTGATCATGGAGCGCGTGGATGTGCGCACGCTGGCGGACAGCGCGGCGTTCGAGAAGAACAAGGTGCAGCAGCGACTGCAGGCGCAGCAGCGGATCCGCGAGCAGGCGGTGCAGCAGTACGTGCAGAACCTGCGCGAGAACGCGAGCATCACCGACAAGCGGAAGGACATCCAGGCGGCGCAGCGCCAGCCGGCGAGCTGACCGCACGCCCGAATGCGAGAACGCCCCCCGGCGGCCTAGGCCGACGGGGGGCGTTCTGCATCCGGACTCCGCGCGCCGCTACACCAGGCGCTTCGGCTCGCTGCGCGCGTCGTCCGCTGCGCGCGAGCTGGTCGTCTGATCGGTCGAGCGCAGCCGGTCGCGCTCGGGCGGCGACGCGACATCGGTGTTCCCGATGTCGTTCATGTTCTTCTTGAATTCCTTGATCCCCTTGCCGAACGAGCCCGCGATCTCCGGGATCCGCTTGGCGCCGAAGAGCAGCAGGATCACCAGCAGGATGAGCATGATCTCGCTGAAGCCTAGATTGCCGAACATGGACATGCTCCTCAGAAGAGAGATCGGGCGATCAGGTAGGCGACGATCACGCCGACGACGCTCAGCAGGGATACGTCGATCGCGAGGGGACCGACCGCGAAATTGATGATACCCAAGTTAACAGTAATGGCTCCGAGCTGGGGCGTCACCCCCATGGTCAAGAACTCCTTCACCGCGCCCACCGGCAGGAACTGCCGGCCGAGCACCTGGAGCAGCCACCCGACGATGAACCCACTGCCGAGCACGCCGACGTAGAACACCGGACGGTGCCTCGCGATGCCGCGCGTGGGAGCGATCATTGCGACCGGTCCAGCGCGTAGGCGATCGCATCGCGCAGCGAGGCGGCGGCCGCGGTGTCGGGCAGGCCGGCCAGCGCCGACTCGGCCGCCCGCGCGTATTCGAGCCCGCGCTCGCGCGCGTAGTCCAACCCACCGCGATCGGACACGATCTCGATCACGCGCGCGATCTGCGCATCATCGGGCTCCGCCGTGTCGAACAGCGTGTCCACCTCGTGGCGCGCCGCGGCGCCGAGGCCGCGCAGCGCGTGGATGAGCGGGAGCGTCACCTTGTGCTCGCGCAGATCGAGTCCGCACGGCTTGCCGGTCACCGATTCGTCGGACGTGTAGTCGAGCAGATCGTCCGCGACCTGGAACGCCATGCCGAGCTGCTCGCCATAGCGCGCGAGCGCCGCGCGGTGCTCCTGCGCGCCGGCGAGCGCGCCGATCGCGCACGCGGCCGAGAGGAGCGACGCGGTCTTCGCGCGGATCAGGTCCTCGTAATCCTCCTCGGAGAATCCGAGCGCATCGAGCGACGTGAGCTGGCGCATCTCGCCGACGGTCATCGCATTGGTCGCGTCCGCGAGCACGCCGAGCACTTCGAGATCCCCGTTGCGCACGAGCTCCACGACCGCGCGGGAATACAGGAAATCGCCCATGATCACCGACACCTGGTGACTGAAGAGCGAATTGATCGTGGGCATGCCGCGCCGCAGCGCCGAGTGATCGACGGAGTCGTCGTGCACCAGCGTCGCGAGATGCACGAGCTCCACCACGGCGGCGAGCGTCACGGCGCGCGGCTCCGGCCGGCCCGCCGCGGCGCTCGCGAGCAGCGTGAGCGTGGGGCGGAACATCTTCCCCTTCATGAGCAGGAGATGCCCGTTCACTTCGTCGATGAGCGGGAATTCCGCGGCGACGATCCGGTGCAATTCCTGCGCGACGAGCTCGAGGCGGTCGCGCACGGGCGCCTGGATGTCGCTCAGCGCCGGCGTGAGCGGCGAGCGCGCGGAGAGGGCCGACGTCACCGCGATTTGCGCTCCGTGGCGGCGAGCCGCTCGCCGATGTCGCGGAACTGGATGTCCTGCGCGAACACCCGCTCGTAGTACTTGAGCGCCTCGTCCATCTGGCCGAGCGACTCCGACGCGTAGCCGAGCAGGTAGAGCACGCCGACGAGCGTGTCGTCGGGCGTGTTCTTGTCGGTGAGCGCGCGCGCGAGGATCGTGAGCGCGATCTGGTACTGGCGCTTCTCCACGAAGCACTGGCCGAGCGCCTCGTACGTGCGCACGCGTTGCTCGGTGCCGCGCAGCGCCTTCTGGAATTCCGAGATCGCTTCGTCGAGCAGCCCCATCTCCTTGTACGCGACGCCGAGATCGTAGTGGCTCTCGTGATCGGTCTCCTCGACGTTCGCGGCCACGCCCTGCTTGAACATCGTGAGCATCTCGGCGAAGCCGACCTGCTCGCTCGGCGTCTCCGTGTTGGCCGAGACGATGCGCGTGCTCTTCTCCGTCTCATCGTCGCGCAGCCAGTCGGAGAGATTCACGAAGCTCTCGCGGCGCGGCGTCGTCGGGCGCTTGACCGTCTCCGACGGCGGCGGCGTGACCGAGCGCGCCGGCGGGGGCGTGACCGTGCGCGACGGCGGCGGGTGACCGTGCGCGGCGGCGCCGGCGTGGGATCGGACTTGCGGCGCGATGCCGGCGGCGCCGCGGGCGCGCGGCGGCGGCGCGGCGGACGCGCCGTTGCTGATCACGGGCTCCTGCGACGCGGCATCCGCGGCCACCGCCGCGGCGGCCGCTTCCTGGATCTTCGCCTTGGACATCTCGCGCGTGCCGAACGCCTCGCGCATCGCCGACTGCGCGCGCAGATCGTCGGGCGCGAGCTCGAGCACGCGTCCGTACACCGCCTTGGACTTGTCGAGCTGGCCGCTGCGGAAGAGGCACTCGGCGAGCGCGAGATACGCATCCACCAAGCGCGGCCGGTCGTTCGACCGCACGGCGTACTCGACGCGCTTCTGGTGGTAGTGCACGGAGTTCGGATCGACGCGCAGGAGTTCCTCGGCCACGCTGCTCGCGCCCGCGAACTCGCCCGCGCGCTCGAGACCGCCCATCGCGTCCTCGAGCGCCTTGAGACCGGCGGCGCGCTCGCCATTCTCGAGCAGCGCCTCGCCGAGCTCGCGGCGCAGCGACCAATTCTCGGGCTCGTGCAGCACGCGCTCGCGCAGTTCGTCGACCGCGTTGCCGATGCCCTGCGCGAACGCCGCATCGATCACCGAGACGCCGTCCTCCTCGAGACCCTTGAGATCCGGCAGCAGCGGCGGGCGTCGAGCGGCGGGGCTTCGCCTTGGGATCGGTGACGGGCTCGGACTTCCGCGGCGGCGCTTCGACTTTCGGCGGCGCGGCGGCGACCGGCGGCGGCTCCTTCTTGGCGGCCGCCGGGGCGACTCGCTCGGGCTCCGGCGCCTTCGGCTTCTCCGCCTTCTTCGCCGGCTCGGGCGGCGTGCGGCGACCGGATCGTCGGGCATGATGAGATTCAAGCCCGCTCGTCGCCCGCTCCAGACGCCCGTGTCGAACTTGGGCGGCTCGTGGCTCAGGTCTCGGGACGCCGACGTCCTCGGGCAGATCGAGCATCGGCAGCTCGACGTCGATGTCGGCGCTCTCGTCGGCGCGCCTTCTCCTCGCAGATCGGCGGGCGGCCGCACGGACTCGAGGAAGCCGGTGATCAGGCCGGCGTCCACGTCGGCTGACGATCTCACTCGTCGGCGTCATCCTTCGCGACGCCGAGATCGGCGCCACGCGTGAGGCCTTCGATCGCGTCGGCGGCGGCGGCCGCGGCGGCGCCGTCGATGAGCGGGAGATCGTTGTCGAGCACGATCTCGCTGACCGTCGGGCTCCGGTTCCGGCGCGCGCGGCGACGAGCCCTTCTTCGCCGGACTGTTCGAGTCGTAGTCGACGTCGAGGAAGATCAGGTCGTTCGCGCGCGGCGTCGCCCTCGTCGCGCCGGCGGTGGGCTCGAGCGTGCCGTCGATCGCCTTCATGCGATCCACCGTCGCGCGCGCTTCCTTCGTGCGCCCCTCGGCGGTGAACTTGTTGTAGAGCGTCTGCAGCTGCTCGATCGCTTCCGACTTGCGGTCCTTCTTCACGAGCTGGTCGGCGAGCATCAGGCGGATGTCGTCCGAGTCCGGGACAGAGATCGGCGAACTCCTTCAGCGCGCGGAACGCCTCCTCGAGATGGCCGGCGCGCTGCATGCGGTCGGCGTACTCGAGGAAATTCTGCTTCGCGTCGTTGATGAATCCCTTCTGCGCGCTGATCTTGCCGAGCTTGTAGTAGACCGTGTTCCGGCCCGGCGCGTTGCGCAGGATCTTGTTGCAGAGCGCGATCGCGTTATTGAAGAACCCGCCGTCGATGTAGAGATCGACGGCCTTCTCGTAGTGGTCCACCGCGTCGCTGACGTCGCCCTGCGCAGGAGCAGATCGCCGACGCGATTGTACAGCGCGACGTCGGCCTCGTCGATGTGATCGTCCAGTTCCGCGAGGACGAGCGCATACGTCTCGAGCGCCTTGTCGAATTTCTTCTTCTGCTCGAATTCGAGCGCCCGTTTCTTCAGCTTTGCGACGTTGGACATCAGCGCCTGATGTGCTCCCGGGGCAGAACGAGGCGACTCCGCGCGAGGGACGCGAAGGAATTCCTAAGTTAGGCCTAAGCCATAGGGGTGACAAGGCTTGCCGCGACTCCACGTACCCCTACATCGACGGTCACCGTACCAGTACGGCAACTCGCGGATATCCTCGATCTCGAAGAGGGCGAGATCGGCCGAAAAACCGGGCGCGAGCTGACCCGACATGGTCGGCCAGCGCGAGCGCCGCGGCGCCGTTCACGGTGGCGGCGAGCACCGCCTCGGCGACGCTCATCTGGAGCTGGCTCACGCCGAGCGTGAGGATCAGCGGGAAGTTCACGGTGGGCGAAGTGCCCGGATTGAAATCGGTGGCGAGCGCGACGGCCGCGCCCGCCATCGATGAGCGCCCGCGCGGGCGGGCGCGTCCCCTTCCCCAGGAAGAGCATCGTGCCGGGCAGCAGCGTGGCGACGGTGCCGGCGTGCGCGAGCGCCGCGATCCCGGCGGCTGAGATCGCCGCGAGATGGTCGGCGCTGACGGCGCCCAGCTCGGCGGCGAGCTCCGCGCCGCCGGACGGCTTGAGTTCGTCGGCGTGCAGCTTGAGTTCGAGCCCGTGCGCGCGGCTCGCCGCCAGGATCGTGCGGCGTCTCGTGCGACGGTGAACACGCCGGGCTCGCAGAACACATCGGCGAACTTGGCCAGCTTCGCGGTCGTGACCGCCGGGAGCATCTCCTCGGTGAGGAGGGCGATGTACGCCGCGCGCGACGCCGCGCTGCCGCGCGACTCGAGCGGGATCTCGTGCGCGCCGAGCCACGTGGGGACGATGCCGCATCGGCAGCTCCTGCGCGAGGCGCGCGATCACGCGGAGCATCTTGAGCTCGTCGTCCACCGTGAGTCCGTAGCCGGATTTCACCTCGACCGTGGTGGTGCCGTACGACGCCAGGCGCTGGAGGCGCGTGCGGGCGAGCGCGACGAGCTCATCCTCGCCGCGCTGCGCGCAGATCGCGCACCGAGGCGTGGATGCCGCCGCCGCGCGCCGCGATCTCCATGTAGCCGAGCCCGGCGGCGCGCAGCTCCTGCTCGTCGGAGCGCGGGCGGCCGAAGATCGCGTGCGTGTGCGAGTCGACGAGCCCGGCGTGAGCACGCCGCGCGCGCAGTCGATGCGCGCCGCGTCGGGATACGACCGCTCGAGCGTCTCGCGGTCGCCCACGGCGACGATGCGGTCACCCTGCATCGCGACGGCCGCATCGGTGAGCACGCCGGCGTCGCGCATCTCGGCGCCGCGCCGCGCGCGCGGCGGTCCGGTGCAGGTGACCACCTGCGACGCGTTGACGAAGAGCGTCGTGCGCGCGCTCATGCCATCACGTCGCGCACGCGCGAGATCGTGAGCGGCGCCTGCGCTTCGCCGCGGCACGCGTAGTAGCACGCGTTGCAGTCGATCGGCGCGTAGCGGCGGAACTCGCTCCAGTGGAAATCGGTCGGAAAGTCGGGGCAGCGCCGCACGTTGCCCGCCGGGTCGATGTGGATCGTGCGCATGCCGGAGCGGCACGGCTCCTGCGCGTCGCCGCGGAACCAGCGCGGGATCTCGCGCAGATAGTCGATCGGAGTTCGCGATCACGCCGCGACGCCGGCGCTTGTACGCGAGCAGCTCCGCGATCGTGTCGTCCGACGTCGGCGGCCTGCTCGGCGCGCGGGCGATGCGCCTCGTTGCCGTTCTTGAAGTCGGTGTACGCGCTGAAGTTGACGCCCGCGCCCAGCTGCCGCGGCGCGGTGCACGATCGGCAGCAGCTGGTCGAGGTTGTCGGTTCTTGATCACCGTGTTGAAGCGGATGCCGTCGATGCCGGCCGCGCGCATGCGCGGCACGACGTCGAGGATCTCTCGCGGCGAGGCCCGGGATGCCGCGCGCCGCGTCGTGGCGCTCGTCGAGATAGTCGAGCGAGATGTTGAACTGGTTGATGCCCGGCATCCCAGAGCGACCGCGCGCGCTCGACGCGAGAGCATGCCGCCGTGCGTGATCAGCGTGATGTACTTCAGCCGAACGGCGCGGTCGACCGCGGCGACAAGATCTTCGAGGTCGCGCCGCAGCAGCGGCTCGCCGCCCGTGAAGGTGATCATCAGCGGGTTGAAGTAGCGCGCGGCGTCGGCGAAGCTCTTCAGCTCCGTGTCGCGCGCGCGACGGATCGGTCTTCCAGTAGTCGCAGAAATCGCAGCGCGCGTTGCAGCGCATCGTGACTTCGAAGTGCACGAGCATCGGCGTGCCGCGCAGCATGGTGCCACGCGTACTTGCCGGCGAACAGCGGGACGTGCCACGGGCGGAAGCGCGCCGAGAGCACCGGTCAGCCTCTCATCGCGCGGGCGGCGCATCGGGATCTGGATCCCGCTTCGCTCTGCGCGGTGACGGCGGCGATCTCGTAGCCCGCGTCGGCGTGGCGCGCGACGCCGATGCCCGGATCGTTCGTGAGCACGCGCTCGAGGCGCGCGCGCATCTCCGGCGTGCCGTCGGCGACGATCACCTGCCCCGCGTGCAGCGAGTTGCCGATGCCCACGCCGCCGCCGTGGTGGAAGCTCACCCAGCTCGCGCCGCTCGCGACGTTGAGCAGCGCGTTGAGGATCGGCCAGTCGGCGATGGCGTCGCTGCCGTCCTTCATCGCCTCGGTCTCGCGGAACGGGCGACGCGACGCTGCCCGTGTCGAGGTGGTCGCGGCCGATCACGATCGGCGCCGCAGATCTCGCCGCTCGCGACGAGATCGTTGATCGCGACGCCGAACTTCGCGCGCTCGCCCTGGCCCAGCCAGCAGATGCGCGCCGGCAGTCCCTGGAAATGCACCTTCTCGCGCGCGAGCGTGATCCAGCGCGCGAGATGCGCGTCGTGCGGAAAGAGCTCGAGCACGAGCTCGTCGGTGCGGTGCAGATGTCCTCGGGATCGCCCGAGAGCGCGACCCAGCGGAACGGCCCCTTCCCCTCGCAGAAGAGCGGCCGGATGTACTCCGGCACGAAGCCCGGGAATGTCGAACGCGTCCGCGAGCCCGGCGTCGAGCGCCACGGTGCGGATGTTGTTGCCGTAGTCGAACGTGACCGCGCCGCGTCCTGCATGAGCGCGAGCATCGCGCGCACGTGCTCGACGATCGACGCGGTCGCGCGCGCGACGTACGCCTCGGGATCGCGATGCGCGCAGCGCGAGCGCGGCGGCGAGCGACATGCCCGCGGGCACGTAGCCGTTGAGCGTGTCGTGCGCGCTCGTCTGATCGGTCACGACATCGGGCGTCACGCCGCGGCGCACGAGCTCCGGCAGCACCTCGGCCGCGTTGCCGACGAGCCCCACGCGAGAGCGGCTGCTTCTTCGCCGCGGCGCCTCGTCGATCCAGGCGAGCGCTTCGTCGAGCGACGCGGTCATGCCGGTCGCAGTAGCCGGTCTCGACGCGCTTCTCGATGCGCGCCGGATCGACCTCGACGCCGAGGAACGCCGCGCCCTGCATCGTCGCGGCGAGCGGCTGCGCGCCGCCCATGCCGCCGAGTCCGGCGGTGAGCACGAAGCGCCCCGCGAGCGTGCCGCCGAAATGCGCGCGCGCGACCGCGCCGAACGTCTCGTACGTGCCCTGCACGATCCCCTGCGAGCCGATGTAGATCCACGAGCCGGCCGTCATCTGGCCGTACATCATGAGGCCCTTCCGCTCGAGCTCGCGGAAGTCATCCCAGGTCGCCCAGCGGCCGACGAGATTCGCAGTTGGCGATCAGCACGCGCGGCGCGCTCGCGTGCGTGCGGAACACCGCCACCGGCTTGCCGCTCTGCACGAGCAGCGTCTCGTCGTTCTCGAGCGCGCGCAGCGCTGCGACGATCGCGTCGAAGCACGCCCAGTCGCGCGCCGCCTTGCCCGTGCCGCCGTACACGACGAGATCATCCGGACGCTCGGCGACGTCGGGGTCGAGGTTGTTCATGAGCATGCGCAGCGCGGCTTCCTGCTGCCAGCCCTTGCAGGAGATCGCGCTGCCGCGCGGCGCGCGGACCGGACGCGCTCCCGCGCTCATCGCGCGATCCCGGCGGTCACGCGGTCGAACTCGCCGGCGCGCGATCTGCGTCGCGCGAGCGCCGCGATGTCGCCGCGCGAGCACGCGGTCCTCGCGCGAGCGGCTTCGACCGCGCGCGCGCACGATGGCGTGCGCGCTCGCCCACGCGCTCGGCCGGCGTGAGCGGGCGCGCGGTAGTCGAGCCCCTGCGCCGCGCACATGAGCTCGATCGCGAGCACGTGCTGAGACGTTCGCGCACGATGCGGCGCAGCTTCCACGCCGCGCCCATCGCCATCGGCACGACGTCCTCCTTGCTGCCGTCGGTGGGGATCGTGTCGACGCTCGCGGGATGCGAGAGCACCTTGCACTCGCTCGCGATCGACGGCGGCCGTCACCTGCGCCATCATGAAGCCCGAGTGCACGCCCGGCGTCGCGGCGACAGGAACGGCGGCAGGCCCTCGTTGAGGTCGGGATTCACGAGGCGGTCGATGCGCCGCTCCGACATCGTCGCGAGGTTCGTGAGCGCGATCGCCATGAAATCGAGCACCATCGCCACGGCCTGCCCGTGGAAATTGCCGCCGCTGAGCATCGTGCCGTCGTCGAAGACGAGCGGGTTGTCGGTCGCGGCGTTCAGCTCGCGCCCGATGACCTGCTCGGCGAACGTGAGCGCGTCGCGCACCGGGCCGTGCACCTGCGGCATGCAGCGCAGCGCGTACGCGTCCTGCACGCGCGGATCGTTCTCGCGGTGCGATTCGCGGATCTCGCTGTCGGCGAGCAGCGCGCGCAGCAGCGCCGCGGACGCCGACTGTCCGACCTGGCCGCGCGCGTCGCTGGATGCGCGCGTCGAACGCGACGCGGCGTGCCGCGCAGCGCCTTCGAGCGTCATCGCGCCCGCGACGTGCGCCGCGTGCCAGAGGCGCAGCGCGTCGCGCAGCGCGAGCGCGGCGATGGCGGTGTGCGCCTGCGTGCCGTTGATGAGCGCGACGCCTTCCTTCGGGCCGAGCGACGACCGGCTTGAGCCCGCGCCTCGGCGAGCATCGCCGCGGCCGGTGCCGCGCTCGGCGCCGCGCATGGAGCGTCGCCCTCGCCGATCAGCGCGAGCGCGAGGTGCGCGAGCGGCGCGAGATCGCCGCTCGCGCCGACGCTCCCCTGCTCCGGCACCGTCGGACAGAGGTCCGCGTTGAGCATCCCGCAGCAGGAGCTCGACCAGCGCCGGCGCGCGCGCCGGAGAATCCCTTCGCGAGCACGTTCGCGCGCAGCAGCATCATCGCGCGCACTTCGCGCTCGGGGAGCGGCGGCGCCGACGCCCGCCGACGTGGCTGCGCACGAGATTGATCTGCAGATCGGCGAGCCGGTCGGGCGGGATCGCGACGTCGGTCAGCTTGCCGAAGCCGGTGGTGATGCCGTAGACGACATCGTGCCGCGCGACGATCTCATCGACGAAGCGGCGCCGTTGGACCAGCCGCGCGCGCGCAGCGGGAGCGAGGGCGACGCGCGCGGCACCGGACGCGACTTGGAATACGGATTCGACGGTGAGTGATTCGCCGTCGAGGAGGATCTCATTCGCCATACGCGAAAGCTATAACGCGCGAGACTGGGACCGCGAACGGCGCGGATCTAGCTGACGCCGCTGAGAGGCGTCCGGCATTGGCGTTGGACTACGGCAGCCGTTGCTCACAACGCCAATCACCGCCGTCAGCGGTGCCAATCCCGCCGTTCGCGGTTCCAGCTACGCCGTTCCGTCAATTGGCGTCCAATCGATCTTCGTCACTCCGCCGACACGTCGTCACCGTCCCCGTGCGTTTCCGCAGCACATCGTAGAACGTGAACGAGACTCTCTCCACTCTCGGCTTCACAATGTTCCCGTTCACCACATCCATGCTCGGCGTCGCGGCGGTGGGGATGGCCCACTGGCTCTCCTGACCGGTGTTCGTCACCGCGCTCACATCGAAGCAATACCCGGTGCCGTTCACGAGCCCGGTCGAGATGAAGTCCTCGGAGACCGTAGTCCCCTCGAGGAACCACTGCGTGCCGCACAGGTTGTGCACGGCATCGTAGCTGCTGCTGTACACGCGGTAGTACGAGAACTGCGATGGGGACGCAAGGCGCGCGTTCGGATCCCAGAACGTCTCCACGGCGCCATTGAGCGCGTTCGAACTGAGGCCGGTCGGCGCCGGGAGGATCGAGATCAGCACCACCGTCACCGCATTCGAGATCGCGCTTTCGGTGCCGTAGGCATCCACCGCCGTCACCGCGTACTGCACATCGGGAACGCCAAGATCATAGAACGATGCCGACGTCGTCGTGGCGCGCAGCACCCACGAGCCCCCGGTCGTGCTGCTGCTGGAGTACACGTTGTACTGCGCGGTACCCGCCACCGGCGGAGGATCCCAACGCAGGAGCACGCCCACCGGATTCGCCGGCTCGCCGCTCGGGATCAACTCGTACGAGAGATTCGCCGGCGGCGGCAGCGGCGCCGGCTGGGTCGGATAGGCGGTGTTGTGGTTGTAGCAAGCGGCGAGCGCGATCGAGGCGGCGAACAAGAGGGCGCGGCGCATAATGGCACTCCGTTGGGGCGCGTGTGGTCGTTGACGTGTGGCAACGGCTCTCACGCCACTGTTATGCATACTACGCACCAGCGCCCGATTCGCTCTCGCCGCGACGTAGCTCCAGCCGCCGGCCGCAAGCGTCCACCCGTTGGGACAGCGCGCGACACTGCCGCGACACGCCCTACCCTAGGGAGAGATCGGCCGGTTGCTCCGCCGGTTGTAGTCGAAGCGCAGGTCAGGCTCCGCATTGAGCGCGATGAAGAAGCTGAACGCGAAATTCCCGTTCGGCGCCTGCGTGAACGCGAACACGGCGTGCCAGTCGTGCAGCTGCCGGGTGAGGCTGAGCACGTTGTCCGAGAACTTGTGCGCCACGAGATCGTAGCCGGTCGCCCAATTCACCGCCCAGTGCGGCGTGAGGTCGAATTGCGAGATCGCGCGAATGGTGCTCTGCGGCGGCGTGATGATCACCGGCGCGCCGGCGCTCGTCGTGTTGAGCGTGTCCGCCGGACCCGTGGCGGTCTGGAGACACTGGTTGTACGCCAGCGGATCGCTGATGAACTGCGCGCAGTAGACCTTCGGGATTGAAGTTGATCACGTTCGTGCCCGTCACCGGACGGCTCTGCGACTCGGTGAAGATCGAGCGACAGACTCCACCCGCCCCGCGTCGCGCCGCCGAGCGGCACGCGGTCGGTGATCGGACCCGCGATCGGCGGCTGGACGAACGCGCCGCCGTTCGGCGCGAGCGACTGCACGGTGGACGCGATGCTCGAATCGGGCGGCGTCGCGCTGCCGAAGATCCGGCTGAACGCGGCGAAGGGATTGTTCGATCGCCCGACGCTGAATGAGATCGACAGATTGGTCCGGAAGGGTGAGAATTTCGCCGTGTCACTGATCGGATCGCCGGAGAACAGCGAATACGCGGCGGAGACCTGGAAACCCGGCAGCAGATCGCTCTGCGCGCTCCAGTTCAGCGCCGGCGTGGTGATGCCGCGTCCGATCTTGCGGGCGATCACGAAGTCGTATGTCAGCGCCGAGATGTCGAAATTCAGGAGCTTGATCTTGTCGCCGCCGGTGGTGTTCGTCGTGGTGTCGCCGCCTCTCGGCTTGAGCTTCGCCTCGATGGTGTTGAGCAGCTGCAGCGTGACCGCCTCGCGCGTGAGCCCGCCAAGATAGCCGAACCGGATCTGGTTCAGCGCCCTGAGGAATTCGTCGCTCACGTTCGTGGCGGGCGAGAACGTGAACGCCAGCCGCGGTTGGATCGAGTGGCGGATGCGCGCGAACGGACCGAACCCGGGGAAGAACCCGTAGAACGTGGGCTGCACGCCAATGCCGGTCTGCACGGTCTTCGATTGCGCGACCCAGGCGCCGCCGGTCTGTTCTGGTGCGCACCCAGTAGCCCGCCGACGGATCGGCATTCACGAACGCGACGAACGGCGTGATGTTCCAACTGCTGCCGAAGAACGCGGGGAGCGCGACGCCCGTCTCGAAGTTCGCGTCGGTGCGAAAGGTGCGCGCGTACGTGCGCTGCCCGAGCAGCTTCCCGGTGTTGAAATCGTAGATCAGGTAATTCTGCTCGAGGTCCTTCTCGACATCGGTGACCTTGAAATCGAGCGGCAGCGAGAAATTGCCGAAGCGGAACGGCGTGTTCACGTCGAATGACGTCAGCCGCTGGCTGGCGTTCGCGAGCAGGCTGTCCACGCTGTCGGTGGCCGCGAGGTTGTAGTTGTAGCCGAAGCCGCGGAGGTGGTCGTTCATCGTGTTCGACACGGTGACCGCGGGCGACCACAAGACGCCCGGCACGACGGTGATCGGCTGCGAGGACAGGCTGAAATTCGGGAAGTTGGTGTCGACCTCATCCTGCCCGGCATACTGGCTGCGGCTGCCGCCGACGCTCAGCGCGAAGGGGCCGAGCCGGTCCTGGTACGCGAGTTGCGACGTGATCGCGGCGAGCGCCTGCGCGACGGTCACCGCCTGATAGCGATAGAGGCTGGTGGAGCTCGAGTAGTTCAGGTTCGCGTTGATCGTGCTGTTCTGATTGAACTGCTGCGCGAGCTGGAAGGAGCCATCGAAGCTGTTCGCGCCGTTCGTGTACGTCGTGTAACTCGCGCGGATGTTCGAAGAGATGAAGCGATCGAGGATGCGGAAACGGTACTGGCCATCGAGCCGCGTCCAGCCCGGCTGATTGTCGGGCTGCCCCGCGCCGCTGCGCCAGCTGAGCGCGAGCAGCGCGTCCATGTAATCGTTCATGTCGAAGTAGTAGCCGACGTTCTCGATCTGACGCACGTAGGTGGGCGTCGTGCGGATGATGTCGGCGATGCCGAAGCGCGGCGTCAGGATGCCGCTGCGGCGTCCCTGCCGCATGTCCTGGAAGATGAACGGCAGCCAGAGCACGGGCACATCCGCTACGTAGAGCACCGCCGGCCGCGCGACCATGATCGTCTTCGACACGACCTTGATCTCGGTGGCCTGGAAGTGGTAGTGCGGCTCGGTGAGATCGCAGCTCGTGATCGAACCGTCGAGGGCGAACGAGGTGTTGTGCCCCTGCCCCGTCGTGTCGCCCACGACCGCGGCCTGGTGGCCATACACGTACCACGTGTTCCCGGCCTGACGCGTGTTCGTGGCCAACGACCCCGCGAGGCCGCAATGCGTCGCGAGATCGTAGTCGAGGTATCCGTGCGCGAGCATGTCCGCCGTGCCCTGCGATGGATCGCGCAGGAAGATGGTGTCGAGCGGCGGGGCGCTCGCCTTCATCATCTTGAGCGAATCCGAGTAGAAGATCGTGTCGGCCACCAGGATGGTCTGCCCGCGCTCGATCGCGCCGCGGCCGTCGAGCTGGAGATCGCGCTGCCCCGCCATCAGCTCCACCCGGTTCCCCTGGTAGCGCGTGACGGTGTAGCCCTTCTTGTCCATCAGCGCCTGCATCACCGAATCCGGGTCCGCCCACTTCACGAGCGTCTTTGGCGCATGAAGCGTGTCGGCCGTCGTGTCGCGCACGTAATTGTCGCGCCGCGCGCGCGACGCGGAATCGAACGGGCTCATCGTGATCCCCGGTGCGCCGGGGAGCGGCAACGCAGGCGGCGTCGGCTGCTGGGCCCTCGCGGCTCCGGCGGCCGCCACGATCGACAGCAGGAGGAGCCGGAGATGGTTCACCCGGTGGGCTCCGCGCCCAACTCAGCGTCGCGCTCCGCCGCGCGCCGCTGGCGGCGCCGGTACACGACGTAGGACAACACCACGCTCACCTCGTACAGGAGGTAGAGCGGCACCGCCATCGCGATCGTGGTCCAGATCAGGTCGCCCGGCGTGAGGAACGCGCCGATGATCACCACCGCCACGATCGCATGGCGCCGGTACTTGTTGAGCAGCTGCGGCGTCACGATCCCCAGCGCCGCGAGCGCGAGGATGACGATCGGCAGCTCGAACGCCACGCCGAACGCGAGCGCCATGCTCGTCGCGAATCCGAAGTACTCGCTCGCCGTGATCATCGGCTCGAGCGCGGTGCCGCCGAAGTCCATGAGCCACGGCAGCGCGAGCGGCAGCACCTCGAACCACGCGAGCGCCGCGCCGCCGAGGAAGAGGAACACCGCGAAGCCGAACACGCCGACGGCCACGCGCTTCTCGTGCTTGAACAGCGCCGGCGCCACGAAGCTCCACACTTGGTGCAGGATCACCGGCAGCGCGATCGCGACGCCGATCACCATGGCGGCGTTCAGCACGATCGTGAACGGATCGCCCGGGTGCGTATACACCAGATGGCGCCCGTGCAGATAGGGCAGGATCGGCCCCTCCAGCCACATCAGGACATCGAACTGGATGAGCACGAAGAAGGCCAATCCCACGTCCGACGATGAGCGCCGCCAGCGACTTGATGATGCGCCAGCGCAATTCCTCGAGGTGATCGAGGAACGGCATCTCGGCGCCGGCGGGTTCCGGCTGTTGGCTCGCGTCGCTCATCGCCGGAGGATCGACCTCTAGTTCATCGTGCGCAGCTGCTCGCGCGCGAGTGCCGCTTCGTCCGACCGCGGGTACGCGGTGGTGAGTTGTGTGAACGCGGCGCGCGCCGCGGTCTTGTTCCCCGCCTTCTCGAGCGACAGCGCGCGCTTGTACAGCGCCGTGGGTGCGCGCGGCGACTGCGGATACTTCGCCACCACGTTCGCGTACGCACTGTCCGCCATGGCGGCGTTCCCTTCCGCCGCCCACGACTCCGCAATGTAGAATTGCGCTTCGGGCACGAGATCCGATTTCGGATACTGCGTCACGAGCATCGTGAGACCGTTCCGCGCCGTCGCGTTGCTGCCGCGGCGCAGCTGGTCGAGCGAGAGCTGGAACAACTCGGCCGGGCCGGGAGCGGCCGGCGCCGTGGCCGACGCGCCCACCGCCGCACCCGCAGCCCCTGCCGCCACTACACCGCCCTGCGTATCCGACTGCCGCTGCTCCAGCGAGGATCGCAGATCCTGCAGGCGCCGCTGGCTCTGCCCCGTCAGCTCCTGGATCTGGATGAGCTGCTGGTTGATCGCGTAGAGATCGCCGCGCATGTCACCGTTCATCTTCGCGATCCGCGCGCTGAGGGCGCGCACGGAATCGTCGACCACGGCCATCTGCGCGCCGGTGGCGGCGATCTGCGCCGCACGCGCCGAGTCGGAGCGCGATCTGCGTGGCCTTCAGTTCGTTGATGGTGACGCGGAGCGAATCCACGTCGGCGGAGGTCGCCATGCACGCACCGGCCGCGAGGCACACGGCCGGTGCGAGCGCGCGCGCGATGCGCTTCACGGCGTCGCCGCCAGTTCGCCGACGGTGATCGTGAACTCGGCGCGCCGGTTCTGCGAGTACGACGTCTCATCGTGCCCCGGCGCCGCCGGCTTCTCCTCGCCCATGCTGATGATCGTGATCCGCGCATCGGCGATCCCGTGCTGCGTCAGGTACCGCTTCACCGACGCGGCGCGCTGCTGGCCGAGCGCCAGGTTGTACTCCGCGGAGCCACGCTCGTCGGTGTCACCCTCGATCTGGATGCCGACCGCGGGATTCGCATTCATGATCGCGATCTTGCGGTCGAGCTTCGCCTTGGCCGAGTCGGTGAGCGTCGACTTGTCGAAGTCGAAGTAGACCGTGGAGGCCATGTCATGTTTCAGCGCGTCCTTCTTCGCGGCCGCGGCCGCCGCCGCCGCAGCGGTCGCATCCGCGTTCGCCTTCGCGATGGAGTCCTTCGTCGCCTGCGCGGCGTTCGCCGCGGCCGTCGCCTTCGCGGCCGAGTCGGCGGCGTGCAATTTCGCGATCGAGTCGGCGCTGAGCGGCGCCGGTCCCGTTTCCGGAGCCTTCTTGTTGCATGCGGCGACGGCGGCGAGCGTGACGACGGTGCCGAGGACTGCCAGTGAATGACGCATGATGCTTCTCCGAGAAGAGATTGGGTTTGGTGTGTGAGAATGGATGAACAGGATCACGGAGCCGACGCGAGCATCGGCGACCACGCCGGGAGCCGCGCTCCCGGTCCGTGCGTCAACTGCCGCGCGCGCCCCGATTCCACATCGAGCACGAACAGCTCACGCGCACCGGTGCGCGTGGAAGCGAACACCAGATGCCGGCCGTCCGGCGCCCACGAAGGATCCTCATTGCGTCCCTCGCTCGTGAGTTGCCGCACCGACCGGTCCCGCAGGCCGATCACCATCAACTGGAATACACCACTGAATTGCGCCTGGTAAGCCACCTGCCGGCCATCGGGCGACCAGTCCGGGTTGGACCGGTACGCCTCTTCGCCGAATGCGAACGGCGTCAGCAATTCCGGGTTCGCGCCGTCCGCGTCCGCAAGGTACACCTCCGGGTGTCCGATCCGCCCCGACGTGAACGCGATCCGGCGGCCGTCGGGGCTGAAGGTCGGCGACACGTTATCGGTGCCGCGACCCACGGTGATCCGCCGCGCTTCGCCCGCCGCGCTCGTGCCGTTCACCGGCACGACGAACAGATCGGCGCCCTCTTCATCGCCATGTGCGTACGCGAGCGAAGTCCCGTCCGGCGAGAACGCCGGCGTCATGTTCAGCCCCTGCGGCGTGGTGCCCAGCGCGTGGGCCGGCCCGCCGTTGAAGTCGCGCATCATGATCCGCCACCCGGCGCCCGACACGGCGCTGTACGCGAACAATTTGGCCGGACGGATGCCACGCCGGCGAGAGCGCCGTGCCCGCCTCGCGTGAGCGCGCGTTCGCCCCAGCCATCGGAGTCGATCACGAGCACGCGGCCGCCGCGCACGAACAGGATCCGCGTCGCCGCGATCCCGCGCGTACCCGGTGATCCACCGCTCCACCTCATCCGACGCGCATGCAGCGCCATCCGCCAGTCGGCGCTGCCCGGCGAGCCGGCGAGCGGGAAGTCCCGCGTCTGCAGCACCGTCTTCTTCGCCACGTCGTGCGCCGCGATGTGCAGCGCACCGGGCACGAGCGACATCTGAAGCGCCGCGGCGGCGCCGATCGCCTTCCACATCGCGTAGTTGATGCCCGGCCCCACCTGCGCGACCGTCGCGGCGGCCGGCGTGCCGTCGACGCCGATCACCTCCACGAGATCGCTGTAGTCCAGGTCGCGCTGCATGATCGCGCGCACGCTGTCGCCCACGGGCCGCGCACGATCCCCACGACGCACGCCGGGCTTCGAGCCCGATTCATAGGAGAGGCCGATGCGCACGCCGCGCGGCGGCGTCGAATCCTGGGCGCGCGCGGCGAACGCCACGCAGCGCACGGACAGCAACGCGCCGAGCATCGCGGACCGAAGAGACATGCGGCTTGTCATGGTGATCGCAACACTCGCGGGTCGAAGCTGAAGACGACAGGAAGCACATCATCGGCGAAGCCGTCGGGCAGCGGCCCGAACGCCTTGACCGCGGCGGCTTGCTCGACCGCGCCCTCGCGCCTCGAGATCGAAGGCGAAGTTCCCGGAGCGCGTGACGAACTGGATGCTGCTCGGCACGATCGAACCGTCGCGCCGAATGATGAACGATACTTCGGCGCGCGCGGCGGAGTTCCCCTGCGGCTTGAAACGCTGCGCGATCACCCGCACGACGTTCTCGAGATACTGCGGATACGGGAAATCGGCGCCCTCGCTGCTGCACGGTCGCGACGTCGTTGCCGCGGCCGGCGGTGCTGGGGGCCGGCGGCGCGGGATTCGGCGGCGCGGGCGGCGCCGGCGGCGCGCGTCGGCGTCTTCTTCGGCGGCTGTCTTGGGAGGCGCTTCGGCGGCGCGGCCATGGCCTTGGGCGGCGGCACGGCCTTCTTCGGCGGCGGCGCGGCGCCGGCGGAGGCGCGGCGCGGCGGCGCGGGCGCCGGTGCCGCCGCGGGCTCCGGCGGCGCGGCCACCAGATTCACGTGGTAGAGGGCGGCAGCGCCCGGCGCGGCGCCGGATGCGCCGAGAAGAGCGCCGTCGCGAAGATCGCGTGCAGACGCGAACGACGCGCGCGATCGCCCACGCGATCGACGGCCGGCGGCGCGCGGTGTCCGGTCGCGCGCTCACGGCGTGACCGTCTCCGGTTCGGCCACGAGACCGATGTCGCCGACGCCCGGCGCCGCGCATCACCGCGAGCACGCGCACCACCGATCCCGTAGGGCACGTTCTGGTCGGCGCGCAGGTAGATGCCGTCGCGCCCGCGCTTGCCGGCGAGCGCCTTGAAGCGTGGCGCGGAATTCGTCGTAGGTGAATTTGCCCTCATCCACGAAGATCGTGCCGTCGCGCGCGACGGTCACGACGAGGCCGCTCTGCCGCGCGCAGCGGGCGCGCGTCGGCCTTGCGGGAGCGCGACGTCCACGCCGCCCTGCATGATCGGCGCGGTGATCATGAAGATCACCATGAGGAGCATCATCACGTCGATCAGGCTCACGACGTTGATCTCCGCGTTGAGCGGCGAGCCCGCCGGGCGCGCCGCCGCTGGCTCACTCGATGCGCCCCGTCGCGCACCATCATCGCGATCACCGAGGTGCCGAAGCTCTCGAGCTGGCCCTCGAACGCGGTTGAGCCGCGTCGCGAAGATGTTGTAGCCGAACACCGCGGGGATCGCGACGGTGAGCGCGGCCGCCGTCGCCACCAGCGCCTCGGCGACGCCCGGCGCGACCGCCGCGAGATTGCCGCTCCCCTTCACCGCGATGCCGACGAAGGCGTCGATGACGCCGAGCACCGTGCCGAGCAGTCCGATGAGCGGGCTCGCCGAACCGATCGTCGCGAGCCAGGGGATGAAGTGCGACGAGCTGGTCGCGCTGGTCCATCGTCTCGGCATCGAGCACGAGACGAAGCGCCTCGACCTGCGACGCCGAGAGGTTCCCCGGAGTTCGAGGACGGCCACGAAGTTGGACGCGCGCGACACGATGCTCGCGAACGGCCCCTCGGCGCCGCGCCGCACGAGCGCGGCCGCGGCCTCGAGCGTGTGCGCCGACGCGAAGTCCTTCTCGAACGCGCGCGCCCGCACGTCGGCGCGGCGGAACTCGCGCCACTTCGCGAGCATGATCGCCCAGCTGATCAGCGAGAGCGTGCCGAGCAGCACGAGCACGATCTTCGTCGCGATCGTGGACTGACGGATCAGGTCCATCGGCGTGGTGGGGAGCGCCGTGCCGAGCTGCAGCGCGAGCAGCGCGAAGGCGTTCATGACACCACCGCCAGGCGCCGCGCGGCGAACCACGCGAATGTCTGCTGCAGGCCGTCGTCGAGCGGCGACCGCCGGGCGCCAGTCCAACGCGCGCGCGGCGGCGTCGATCCGCACCGCGGAGCGGCGCTGCTCGCCGGGACGCTCGGGCGCGTGCGTCGAGGCGCGGCGGCACCGCGGCCGCGCCGGCAAGGATCGTGGCGAGTGTCAGCACGTCGGTCTCCACTCCGGTTCCAATGTTGAACGCGCGGGCGTCCACGCCGCCGGCCGGCGGCAACGGCGCGAGCGCGGCGAGTTGCACGGCGCGCGCGACGTCCTCCACGAACACGTAGTCGCGCGTCTGCAGGCCGTCGCCGAACACCGTGAGCGCTTCGCCGCGCAGGAGCCGCTCGCAGAAGATCGCGACCACGCCGGCCTCGCCGTGCGGGTCCTGGCGCGGGCCGTACACGTTCGAGAATCGCAGCGCGATCGTCGGCAAGCCCGTGCACGCGCGCGTAGTACGCGAGGTAGTGCTCCACCGCGAGCTTCGCGACGCCGTAGGGCGACTGCGGATCCTTCGGCGCCTGCTCCGCGGTCGGCGGCGCCGCGAGATCGCCGTAGATCGCGCCGCCGGTGGAGGCGAAGACCACGCGCGCCGTGGCGCCGGCTGCGCGCAGCGCCTCGAGGAGATTGAGCGTGCCCTCGATGTTCACGCGCGCGTCGTGCACGGGATCGGCCACACTGCGCCGCACATCCATCTGCGCGGCGAAGTGGCACATCGACATCGAACCGCCCTTCGCGCACGGCGCGCGCGGCGTCGGCCGACCGGATGTCGAGCGTGAGGAGATCGGCGCCGTCGGGAACGTTCGCCCGCTTGCCGGAGCTGAGGTCGTCGAGCACGGTGACGCGATCGCCGGCGCCCGCGAAGCGGGCTGCGGCATGCGAGCCGATGAAGCCCGCGCCGCCGGTGACGAGGATGCGGCGCGTCATGTCAACGCGTGGACGCGGCGCCGGAGCGCGCGAGGAAAAACAAAATGGGCGATCGCAGTCATGCGTCGCCCATAATGTAACACGCGCGGCGCCGCGGCGGGGCCGCGGCGCGGCGAAAAACGGAGACTGCCCTAGGGCATGCGCGCGGTCAGCCGGACGGACGCATCCGCGAAGATCGCCGGATTGCGGATGTCCGTGACGAGCGCCGTGGCGCCGAGTTCCGTCACCTTGATCACCTGCACGCGGCCGATCAACCCCTCCGGGATCGTCACGTCGGGTCCGTGCTCCTGCGGCTGCTTGAACGACGGACGATAGACCGTGAACTGGTCGCCGATCTTCACGCCATCCTTGAGGCCCACGTTGAGGATGATCCAGTCCTGCGCCGACGCGATCGTGACCGCCGGCGGGATGAAGACGACCTTGCCCTCCGTGCCGAGGAGCAGCGGCGCGGGCCGCGCATCGGGATTCATTGCGAAGTGCTCGAGCGGCATGATCTGCTGGCCGATCCAGACCTCTTGGTAGAAGTTCGTGATCAGGGCCAGCGCCGCATCCGTGCCCTCGATGCTGATGATCTTCACCTGCCGGTGGGGCGCATCACCTGCCGTCCCGTTGCCGAGGTCCGCGCGCGTCGGTCGAACACGAGGAACTGGTCGCCCTTGGCCGCGACGACGCCCTTGGGCAGCGTGACGAAGACGTAGTCGTTGATGTTGAACTTGTCGCGCTGCACGCCGCGCACCTCGCCCGGCACGTTCGCCGTGCGGATGATCCGGCCGGTGTTCGGCGGGACCGTGCCGACGAATCGAGCCACGGCGCCGAGTAGAACTCGCCGCGCGCACCGCCGTGTGCTGGTAGGTGTTGGCCGTGCCGCCGAAGCGCGACGCGCTGATGGTGCGCTTGCGATTGGCCGCCGCGAAGACCGTGGTGCCCGACCGGCTGGCGCGGCGCTTCCGCGATCGGCGCGGCCGGCTGCTCCATCTGGTCCTCCGAGACGACCTGTGCGCCGCCGCCGCGGATTCTCGGCCACCTGCGGCGTGCCGCCGGGGAGCGTCAGCACCTCGCCGGGATAGATCCAGTGCGGATCTTCGACGATGGCCGTGTTGAGCCGGTAGATCTCCGGCCACAGGAAGGGATCGTTCAGGTACATCTTGGCGATGTCCCAGAGCGTATCGCCCTTCTTCACGGTGTGGGTCGCAGGGATCGCGGTCGGCTCCTGCGCCGCGAGCGGCGAGGAAGCCAGCGTCGCAGCGGCGACGGCGAGCGCGAACGCGCGACGGACGAGAGGCGAAAAGCGCATCGGATGCTGGATCATGGCGGTGTCCTCGTGGTCCTCACTCGGTGCGCAACGGGTGCGCGGTTCCCCAAGGAAAACGGAACTGCGCACCCCCGGCAAGAAGCCGGAGCGCGCACGGGTTCCCTACTAGGACGCGTGATGGGGCAACGGAGTTACAGCGAAGGGCGCGTCTGTGGCGATTGGCGTATGGTACTACCAACGGCGGCGAGGCGCCCCTGCGATGCGGTACCACACGCTCAGCCGCCAAACGCGCCCCTGCCGTTTAGAAGGGCAGATCGTCGTCCGTCTCTTCGAGGCTGCCTTTGAAGTCCTCGAAGTCGCCGCCGGCCGGACTGGCGTCCGGCGCCCGAGCCCGCCCCGGCCGCCGCCGCGCGCGGGCGGCTCCGCGGCAGCGCCCTCGGCGTCGTCCGAACCGCCCTGGCGGCCGGAGAGCATGATCAGCTCCCGGACGTTGATCTCCGTGCTGTAGCGCGTCTGGTTCTCCTTGTCCTGCCACTGGCGGTACTCGATCCGCCCCTCGACGTACACCTTGTCGCCCTTCTTCAGGTACTTCTCGACGATGTCGGCGAGCGTGAAGGCCTTGGAATTCCAGACGACGCACCGGTGCCACTCCGTCTTCTCCTGCTTCTCCCCGTTGGCGCCGGTCCACTGGCGGCTGGTGGCGAGGGAGAAGTTCGCGACGCGGTTGCCGCCCGTGGCGGACCGGACTTCGGGATCGGCGCCCAGATTGCCGATCAGGGTGACCTTATTCAGACTGCGGCTCACGGTTCCTCCTGGCAGATGGCGAATGACATCGCCGGAGAAAGTATATCGGACGGGCCGCCCCCGTGCCACCGAACGAACGCGCGGCGGATCATCGTTCGGCGCGTGGCCGGCAGGTCGCAGCGCAGGACCAGCGCGTCCTCGACCGGCTCCCGGTAATAGGCGCGGCGCCGGCCGACTTCGGCGAACCCGAAGCGCGCGTAGAGCGCGCGGGCGGCGGCGTTGGATTCGCGCACGTCGAGATGCACCGTGGCGGCGCGACCGATCGCGCGCTTCCGTCATCACACCGCTCGAGCAGCAGCGCACCGACCCCGCGCGCCGCGCCGCGCTGGCGCCACGGCGAGATTCAGCGACCTCGGCCTCATCCGCCGCGAACTGGGCGACAATGTATCCCATCAGCGCCGGTCCGCCGCCGAGCGCGACGTCGAAGCGCGAACCCGCCGCCGCGGAGCGCGCCGGCGAACAGCGCGCGCGTCCACGGATCGCCGAAGGAGGCGCGCTCGATCTCGACCACGGCGTCGAGATCCGACGGCGCCGCCGCGCGGACCGTCAGCGCCGGCGGCACGCTACGCGCCGGTGAGCGGGCGGCCATGCTCGCGCTCCCACTTCACCTGCGCTTCGGCGACGCGGCCGTAGTGCGGTTCCCAGGTCGCGAGATCGCACGGGCCCGCGACC
Organism: uncultured Gemmatimonadaceae bacterium; assembly: GCA_963732065.1. GTDB lineage: Bacteria > Gemmatimonadota > Gemmatimonadetes > Gemmatimonadales > Gemmatimonadaceae > DATKOH01. The sequence goes on from CAVSYH010000020.1 coordinate 985,134, forward strand.
GCGAATTGCTCCGACGAGCATTGCCGCGCCGCGCGCGTGCGGCGCGCAGGCGAGCGGCTCGCGCGGGACCGGTCGCGCGCGCGCCGAGCGCGCTCGGCCATGTGCGGCGACCGCGCCGCGCGCGACGAGCGCCGGCGGCTCGATCTCGTCGAACGCGTGCCGCGGTGCGCGCGTAGCCGGCGACGTAGCGCTCGCCGCGCATCGCGTCGAGCAGCGCGAGATACGCGCCCGGCGGGCAGCGGGTTCGCCGGCGACGATCAGCGCGAGCGACGGGACCGCGAACATCGGATCGCCGCGCGCGCTCACGATCCCCTTCGCGATCGCGCCCGCGATGCGGAGAGACGTGAAGCTTCCCGGCCCCGCGCCGCAGATCACGCGCGCGACGTCGCGCGGCCGCGACACCGGCCTCGCCGAGCGTCGCGACGACCGCGGGCATCAGCCGCTCTTCGTGCTCGCCGCGCATCGCGACCTCACCCTCGGCCACGAGCGCGCCCGTCGCGCAGCACCGCGACGGTGCCGATGTACGTCGACGCGTCGAGCGCGAGCGTGACGCTGCGGGCGGCCGGTCATCCGGCGGTCAGCAGCGCGGCGCTCGGGATCCGGCGGGATCGTACTGCGAGCGCGATCGGCGTACGCGCCGGCGGCAGGCGCCGTCCCGCGCGCTCCGGCCACTCGATCAGCACGAGCGCCGGCGCCGAGATCGATCTCGTCCCAGCCGATATTCGTGAGCTGGTCCGGACCGGTCGAGCCGGTAGAGATCGAGATGAAACACCGGCGACTCGCGGCGCGCGTACTCGTGCACGAGCGCGAACGTCGGGCTCGTGACCGCCTCGCGCACGCCGTAGCCGCGGCAGATCGCCTGCACGAGCGTGGTCTTCCCCGCGCCGAGGTCGCCGTCGAGCGTGACCACGAGCGGCGCGGTCGAGGCGCGCGCCGAACGCCTCGCCCCACGCGGTGAGTTCCGCGCGGGTGAGCGCCACGGTGGCCTGCACGGTCACGCGCGCGGCGCCCGGAGGCGGCCGAGGCCCGCGCCGCGCTTCGCTCCGCCGCGTGCCGTCGCTCTTCGCGCCTTGAGCTCGAAGAGCTGGTCGCGCAGCGCGCCGCCTCTCGAAGTCGAGTTCTTCGGCCGCCTCCTTCATCTGCTCCTCGAGCATCGCGATCAGCGCCGGCAGTCGTCCATCTCGGACGCGTAGCGTCGCTGCCGCGGCTCGGCGACCTTCCGCTCGCGGCACCTCCATCGCGCGCATCGGCGACGCGCGTGATGAAGCGCACTTCGTCGATGCTCTTCACGACCGACTGGGCGTGATGCCGTGCTCGATCGTTGTGCGCGCGCTGGATCTCGCGGCGGCGGCTTGGTCTCGTCGAGGCGCGCTGCATCGAGCCGGTGATGCGGTCGGCGTAGAAAATCGCGCGCCCGTTCACGTGCCGCGCCGCGCGGCCCACGGTCTGGATCAGCGAGCGATCGCTGCGCAGGAAGCCTTCCTGGTCGGCGTCGAGGATCGCGACGAGCGACACCTCGGGCATGTCGAGCCCTTCGCGCAGCAGGTTGATGCCGACGAGCACGTCGAACTCGCCGAGCCGGAGCCCGCGCACGATCTCCATGCGCTCGATGGCGTCGATGTCCGAGTGCATGTAGCGCACGCGCACGCTTCACCTGCTGGAGATAGTCGGCGAGATCCTCGGACATGCGCTTGGTGAGCGTCGTGACGAGCACGCGCTCGCCCTGCCGCTCGCGCATGCGGATCTCGTTGAGCAGATCGTCGACCTGGCCGCGCACGGGGCGGATCTCGATCTCGGGATCGAGCAGCCCGGTGGGCCGGATGATCTGCTCGACGACGACGCCCTGCGAGAGCTTGAGCTCGAGATCGCCCGGGCGTCGCCGACACGATGAGCGCCTGCGGCGTGAGCGCGAGGAACTCGTCGAACATCAGCGGCCGGTTGTCGAGCGCGCTCGGCAGGCGGAAGCCGTACTCGACGAGCGTGAGCTTGCGCGCGCGGTCGCCGTTGAACATGCCCGCCGATCTGCGGCAGCGAGACGTGCGACTCGTCGACGACGACGAGGAAATCCTCGGGGAAATAGTCGAACAGGCACGCCGGCCGCTCGCCCGCCTGCCGGCCCGAGAGGTGGCGCGAGTAGTTCTCGATGCCGGCGCAGGTGCCGATCTCGAGCATCATCTCGATGTCGAAGTTCGTGCGCGACTCGAGGCGCTGCGCCTCGAGCAGCTTGCTCGCGCTGCGCAGGAGCGGCAGCCGCTCGGCGAGCTCGGCGCGGATGAGCGCGACCGCGCGCTCGAGCGTCGGGCGCGTCGTGACGAAATGCTTCGCCGGATAGATCGCCGCGCGTTCGAGCGTTCGCGATCGTCGTCGCCGGTGAGCGGATTGATCTTCGAGATCCGCTCGATCTCATCGCCCCACAGCTCGATGCGCACGGCCTGCTCCTCGTACGCGGGGAAGATCTCCACCGTGTCGCCGCGCACGCGGAAGGTGCCGCGCTCGAAGGCGACGTCGTTGCGCGAGTACTGGATCTTCACGAGCGCGCGCAGGATGTCGTCGCGCTTGATCGTCTGCGCCGACGTTGAGCGTGACCATCGTCTCGCGGTACGTCGACCGGATCGCCGAGGCCGTAGATCGCGCGAGACCGTCGCGACGATGATGACGTCGTCGCGCTCCATGAGCTACGACGTCGCGCGCAGCCGCAGCCGGTCGATGTCCTCGTTGATCGACGCGTCCTTCTCGATGTACGTGTCGCTCGAGGGGACGTACGCCTCGGGCTGGTAGTAGTCGTAGTACGAGATGAAGTACTCGACGGCGTTGTTCGGGAAGAAGCACTTGAGCTCGCCGTACAGCTGCGCGGCGAGCGTCTTGTTGTGCGAGAGCACGAGCGTCGGCTTGCCGATATTCTGGATGACGTTCGCGATGGTCATCGTCTTGCCCGAGCCGGTGACGCCGAGGAGCGTCTGGAACCGGTCGCCGCGCTCGAGTCCCGCGGTCAGCTCGGTGATCGCGCGGGGCTGGTCGCCGGCGGGGCTGAAGGGAGCGGTGAATTCGAAGTCGGGCACTGTGTCAGAAAAATAGTGTGTGGTACCGCTGGAGGCGGGGATGGTACCGCGAACGGCGCGTTAGCGTTGGCGTTGGGACCGCCAGCACCGAGGAACGCGCTGTTCCCAACGCTAACGCCACACCCGCACCTCGCGGTACTAACCCCGCCGTCAGCGGTTCCAGTCGCGCAGCTATTGCTCCTCGTTCGCGTGCCGTTCGCGGCGCGCGACATCCGTGATCCCTTTCATCTTCCGCACCGCCCGGATCACCTTCTCCAGGTGCGCGAGGTTCTCGACCTCCACGAGCACCGTGCCCGAGACGCCGCCGCCGTCGCTGGACTGCAGGTCCACGCTCTTGATGTTGGTGCCCGTGTCCGTCACCGCTTCGGCGATGTCGGCGTACAGCCCGCGGCGGTCCGTCCCCTCGAGCGCGAGGCGCACGAGGAAGACTGCTCCCTGCACTTCCTGCCAGTCGATGTCGAGCCGGCGCTCCGGCTCGTTCGAGAGCAACAGCACGTTCGGGCAGTCGCGCGCGGTGGATGCTCACGCCGCGGCCGCGCGTGACGTAGCCGACCACCTTGTCGCCCGGCACCGGCTGGCAGCACTGCGCGTACCGCACCATCAGCCCGTCGACGCCCTGGATGCGCACGCCCTTCGACGCGCCGCGCATCACGCGTCGACGAGCCGCTCGAACGCGCTCGGCTTCTGCGCCGGCTTGTCCGACGGCGTCTCGAGCATCGGATAGAGCGCCCTGATCACCTGCGTCCTTGTACGTCGCCCTGCCCGAGGGACGCGATCAGATGGTGCGCGTCGGTCAGGTTGAGCAGCTTCGCGGCGGCCTTGAGCGAGTCGTCGTCCGGCTTCGCGAGGCCGCGGCGGCGCACTTCGCGCTCGAGGATGTCGCGGCCGAGGCGCGTCGAGGTGCGTCTGCTCCTCCTGGCGGAGCCACTGGCGGATCCGGTGGCGCGCGCGGCCCGGTGCGCACGTGCGCGAGCCAGTCGCGGCTCGGCCGCGCATTGGGCGACGTGATGATCTCGACCGTGTCCGAACTCTTGAGCTCGCGCGAGAGCGGCGCGATGCGGCCGTTCACCTTCGCGCCCTGGGAGTGCAGCCCGACCTCGGTGTGCACGGCGAACGCGAAGTCGATCGGCGTCGCGCCTCGCGGGAGCTGATGCACGTCGCCCGTCGGCGTGAAGACGAAGATCTCGTCCTGGTACAGGTCGAGCTTGAGGAACTCGAAGAACTCCGCCGGGTTCTTCGCGTCGAGCTGGAACTCCAGGACCTGCCGGAACCAGTGCAGCGTGCTGGTCGGCCTGTTCCGGTTCGCGCCCTCCTTGTACAGCCAGTGCGCCGCGATGCCGTACTCCGCGGTGCGGTGCATCTCGCGCGTGCGGATCTGGATTTCGAAGAGCTGCCGCCCCGGGCCGAACATCGTGGTGTGCAGCGACTGGTAGCCGTTCGATTTCGGCTGCGCGATGTAGTCCTTGATGCGCTCCTGCAGCGGCGTCTACGCATCGTGGATGACGCCGAGCGCGTGATAGCACTCGGGCACCGTGTTCACGAGCACGCGCACCGCCATGAGATCGTAGATCTCCTCGTACGGCTTGTCGCGCTGCTTCATCTTCTTGAAGATCGACCAGAGATGCTTCGGCCGGCCGACGACCTCGACGTCCTTGATGCCGGCTGCCTTGAGGTCGCGCGCGAGCGGGCCCGCCATCTGCGCGATGAGCGCCTCGCGCTCCTTGCGCTTCGGACGTGACAGCTTCGCGAGCGCCTTGTAGTCCTCCGGCTCGAGGAACTTGAACGAGAGATCCTCGAGCTCCCACCGCACCTGCGCCATACCGAAGCGGTGCGCCAGCGGCGCGTACAGGTCGCGCGTCTCCTGCGCAATGCGCCGCCGCTTCTCCTCGGCGCAGATACTCGAGCGTCCGCATGTTGTGCAGGCGGTCGGCGAGCTTGATGAGGATGACGCGCGCATCCTTCGCGATCGAGAGCAGGAGCTTGCGGTAGTTCTCGACCTGCCGCTCCTCGCGGCTCTGGAAGGCGAGCGATGCCGATCTTCGTGAGGCCATCGACGATCTGCGCGATCTCCGCGCCGAACTCGCGCTCGACTTCGTCGACCGTGACCGCGGTGTCCTCGACGACATCGTGGATGAGTCCGCACGCGACGGTGACCGAGTCGAGCTGCAGATCCGCGAGGATTTGCGCGACTTCGACGCAGTGCGTGACGTACGGCTCGCCCGACGAGCGCTTCTGCCCGTGGTGCGCGCCCTCGCTGAACCGGTAGGCGCGCGCGAGCAGGTCGACATCGAGCCGCGCGAGCAGCTCGGTGTCGAGATCCCAGCCGGGGATCACGCTCTTGAGGACCGGAACCGTCACAGCAGTCCTGCCTCCGCGAAACTGGTGTACCGGCCCCGCCCCACGATCACGTGGTCGTGCACCGGGATATCCAGCAACCGCCCGGCCGCGACGAGCTGCTCCGTCACCAACCGGTCATCCGCCGATCGGCGTGGGGTCGCCGCTCGGGTGATTGTGCACCAGGATGATCGCCGCCGCGCGTTCGGCGATCGCTTCCCGGAAGACCTCGCGCGGATGCACGAGCGACGAGTTCAGCAGCCCGCGCGTGACGGTGACATCGCGCTCGAGCCGGTGCTGCGCGTCGAGGATCGCCACGTGGAACTCCTCGACCGGCAGGTCCTCGAGCCGCGGCGCGAATGCGGCCGCCACGTCGCGCGGACTCCGCATCGGCGCGCCCTCGTCGCGCACCTCCGCCGCCAGCCGGCGCCCGAGCTCGAGCGCCGCGTGGATCGCCACCGCGCGCGCGGGCCCCATCCCGCGCATCGCCGTGATCGCCGCCACCGGCTGCGACGCCATCCGCCGCAACGAACCGCCCGCCGATGCCAGCACCTCGTGCCCCAACTGCAACGCCGACGACGCCACCCCCCGCCGAGCCAATGACGATCGCCAACAGCTCGGCGGCGCTGAGCGAACTCGCGCCGTTGTTCCGCAGCCGCTCGCGGGGCCGTCTCCCCGCGCGGCATCTCCCTGATACTTAACAACCCTCCGCCCGCGAAGCCAGACATGGCGCCTCCTGAATGCAGGCGTCCAATGTGGCGATCGGGATTCAGGGGTCGCGCATCAGATCCTCGCGCGACGCACTGAAAAGCGCCGCGCGAAGTCGAGATACGCACCCCGCACGCCGTACTTGGTCCCCCGACGCACGCGTGTGGCGTATGACGTGTGGTAACCGCGACCGCGGCGGTGGTCACCAAGCACGCCGGCGCCGGTACCACACGTCATACGCCACACGCGGAGTTCGGGGGACCAAGAACGCCGTTCAGGTTACGCCGTTGCTCCGTGGCATTTCTTGAATTTCTTCCCCGACCCGCACGGGCACGGATCGTTCCGCCCGACCGCCGACCAATCCATCGGCGCCTTCGCCGGCGCTCCCGTTCGTCGCGAGCGGCTTCACTCCCGCGATCCTCGCGGCCGGCTCCCGCCGCGCCACCGGCCCCTCGGCCGGCTCGCCCGGCCCGCATGTCCATCATCGCCCTGCGCGTCGTACGTCGGCTTCGTCGCGACGCCGCGCGGCGGCGGCGGCGCGGGCGCCGGCTCGAACACGAACTGCGCCCGCAGGAACTGCTCGGTGAACGTGTGATACACGTCCTCCATCAGCTCCACGAACATCGAGTACGCTTCCTGCTTGTACTCGATCAGCGGATCCTTCTGCCCCCACGCGCGATAGTTGATCGCGGCGCGCAGCTGGTCGAGATCGTAGAGGTGGTCCTTCCACTTGTCGTCGAGCACCTTGAGCATCACGAACGAGAGCACCGGCCCCGACGCCGCTGGCCCGAGCGCTCGCGAACTTCGCCTCGAACGCCGCGTCGCCCGCGGCGCGCGCCACCGCCTGCGCCGCCTCGACGATCGTGCGGCATGTCGCGGCGATCCGTCGGCGAACTGCGGCACCGTGAGCAGATAGTGCATGAGCAGGTCCTGGCGCAGCACGCCCGAGGTCCCACGATTCGGCGCTCTCGAAATCCGCGAGCGCCTGCTCGACGCGGCGCGCCATCGCCTGCTCGCACCATCTTCATCGCTTCGCCCTTCAGCTCCTCGCCGCCTTCGAGCGCGAACGCGCGCAGCGAGTAGATCACCTCGCGCTGCTGGTTCATCACGTCGTCGTACTCCAGCAGCCGTTTGCGGGTCTGGAAGTTCTGCAGCTCGACGCGCTTCTGCGCCTGCTCGATCGAGCGCGTGATCAGCGGGTGCGTGAGATCTCGCCTTCCTGCGCGCCCATCCGGTCCATCAGCTTCGCGATGCGCTCGGAACCGAAGAGGCGCATGAGGTCATCTTCGAGCGACAGGAAGAACTGCGACGCGCCCGGATCGCCCTGGCGTCCCGCGCGGCCGCGCAGCTGGCGGTCGATGCGGCGCGACTCGTGCCGCTCCGATCCGATGATGTGCAGGCCGCCGCACTCCTCGACGTCCACCGGCTTCCCTTCCGGATCCTTCACCTGCGACGGCTTCGCCTCGGTGACGCCGGCGCCGAGTTTGATGTCGGTGCCGCGGCCGGCCATGTTCGTCGCGATCGTGATCGCGCCCGGCTGACCCGCCTCCGCGACGATCTCGGCCTCGCGCTGGTGGTACTTCGCGTTCAGCACGTTGTGCGTGAGGCCGGCGCGCTGGAACGTGCGCGAGAGCGTCTCGGACACGTCGACGTTCACGGTGCCGACGAGCACGGGATAGCCGAGCTTGTGCAGCCGCTCGATTTCCTCGAGGATCGCGTTGTACTTCTCGCGGCGCGTCTTGTAGATGAGATCGTGCCGGTCGTCGCGCATCACCGGCTTGTTCGTCGGAATCACCGCGACTTCGAGGTTGTAGATCGTGTGGAACTCCGTCTCCTCGGTCTCGGCGGTGCCCGTCATGCCCGCGAGCTTCTCGTACATGCGGAAATAGTTCTGGATCGTGATCGTCGCGAGCGTCTGGGTCTCGCCCTTCACCGCACGCCCTCCTTCGCTTCCACCGCCTGGTGCAGCCCCTCGGACCAGCGGCGCCCGGGCATCGTGCGGCCCGTGAACTCGTCGACGATCAGCACCTGCCCGTCCTGCACGACGTAGTTCACGTCCTTCTCGTACAGCGCGTGCGCGCGCAGCAGCTGGTGCACGATGTTGAGCTTTTCGCTCTTGGTCGCGTACTCGCGCTCGATCTTGGCGCGCTCCGCGAGCTTCTCGGCGGGCGAGAGTCGCACGTCCTTGTCGACGCGGTGCACGCCCTCCGCGATGTCGGGCAGCACGAACGCCTCGTGATCGCCGGGCGACAGAAGTCGACGCCGCGCTCGGTGAGGTGCACCGTGTGGCCGCTCTCGTCGAGCACGAACAGCAGCCGCTCCTCGAGATCGCGGTACTGCTGCTTGCGCGCCGGGCAGCTTGCGGTCGGCGATGTGGTCGAGCTCCATCTTCTGCACGAGCGTCTTCACGCCCTGCTCCTGCAGCATCTTGAGCAGCTTCTTGTTCTTCGGCGCGCCGAGCTGCGCCTGGTAGAGCGCGCATCGCGGCCTCGGCGTCGTCGCCGCGCGTCGAACGCCTCTCGGCCTCGCCCACGAGCTCGTTCGCAGTCCTCGGTCTGCGCGCGCACGAGCCGCGCGACCGCGTTGTTGAACTCGCGATACTGATCGTCGCCCTCGTCGCCCACCGGGCCGGAGATGATCAGCGGCGTCCGCGCCTCGTCGATGAGCACCGAGTCCACTTCGTCGACGATCGCGTAGAAGTGCGGGCGCTGCACGCGCTGCTCGAGCGAGACCACCATGTTGTCGCGCAGGTAGTCGAAGCCGAACTCGTTGTTCGTGCCGTACGTGATGTCGGCGTCGTACGCGGCGCGGCGCTCGGGCGTGCCCGGCTCGGTGTCGTCGAGGCAGCCGACCGTGAGGCCGAGGTAGCTGTAGAGATGGCCCATCCACTGCGAGTCGCGGCGCGCGAGGTACGAGTTCACCGTGACGAGGTGCGCGCCGCGCCCGGCGAGCGCGTTGAGAGTAGAGCGGCAGCGTCGCGACGAGCGTCTTGCCCTCGCCCGTCGCCATCTCGGCGATGCGGCCGCGGTGCAGCTGCATGCCGCCGATGAGCTGCACGTCGTAGTGCACCATGTTCCACTCGAGCTCGTGGCCGGTGACGTTCGCCATCGTGCCGACGAGCCGGCGCGCCGCCTCGCGCACCGTCGCGAACGCCTCGGGCAGGATCTCGTCGAGCACCTCTTTGAGCTCGTCGCGCAACTCCTTCTCGACGCCGCCGCGGCCGTCGGTGCCGCTCAGCTCGTCGTCGATCGCGCGAGCGCTCGTCGGGGTCGGCCGTGAGCTTCTTCTGCTCCTTGAGCTTCGCGATCTCCGCCTCGAGCTCGGCCGTGCGCTCCTTCACGATGCCGCGGAATTTCTCCGTCTGCGCGCGCAGCTTGTCCTCGGAGAGCGTTCTTCAGCAGCGCATACTGCTCATTGATCTCGTCAATGAGCGGCTGGATGCGCTTCACCTCGCGCTCGTGGCGGGTCCCGAAGATGGCGGACAGCACGGTCTTGATCATCTCGATCCTCTAGCGGTACAGGCTGGTGTCGCGAATGAAGCGCGCCACCGGCTCGGCGACGAATCCGTTGATCGGCAATCCGGCCTTCACTCTCGCTCGCACTTCCGTGGACGATATCTCGATGCGCCGCGTGGCGATGCGGCGCATCGGCGGGCCGCCCGCCGCGGGCGCGCTGCGCCGGCGTCACGCGACATCACCGCGATCCGCGCCAAGCGACGCGATCCGCTCCGGCTCGCGCCACGTCGCGACCTGCGCCGCGAGGTCCTCGCCGATGAGCAGCACCAACTCCGCGCCCGGCTCGGCGCTCGAGAGCGACGCCAGCGTGTCCACCGTGTAAGATAACCCCCCTCGCAATATCTCCGAGCGGTCCACGGCGAATCGCGCGTCGACGCCGAGCATCAAGCTCGCACATGGCGGCGCGCTGCTCGGGCGACGCGCCCACGCGATCGCCCTTGAACGGCTGCTGCGCCGCCGGCACGAAGAGGAGCCGGTCCAGCGGAGCGCCTCATGCGCGTCGCTCGCGGCGAGCAGATGGCCGAATGCGGCGGATCGAACGTGCCGCCGAACACGCCGAGGCGCACTCCGCGTTACGGCTTCGCCGGCGCCTTCGCGGCCGGGACCGCCGCCGGCGGTGGCGGGGGCGGCGGCGCGACCGTCGCGGCCGCCGGCGCCGCCTTCACCGGACACAGGTGCTGCACATCGCGGTCCTTGCCGTACTTGTCGCGCAAGCGCCGCGCACGTCTCGTTCGCGTCGTCGATGTACGAGATCGCGCGATACGCCTTGATCAAGCCCATCATCGCCCTGCTTCGCCGGTCTTCGTCTGCGGATAGCGGGTGAGGATGTCCTTGTAGTAGATGATCGACGAGTCGTACGCCTTCTGCTTGGAGTACAGGTCGGCCGTCTCGAGGTTCTTCTTGGCGAACATCTCGTTCAAGCGGTCGATCGCCAACGCGGCGCTGTCGCGCAACGGCGAGTCCGGATACGCCGCCAGGAAGCTCTGGAAGGTGCTGATCGCCGTCGTGCCGTAATCGGCATCGAGATCGGGGCGCCGCCAGAGTCTCGCGTAGGACACGCCCGCCTCGTACGTGGCGAGCGATGCCATCGTGTCTTCGGGGAAATTCTCCGGGACGCGCGAGAACGCCTGCGCCGCGAGGATGTACTCGCCCGTGTGCTGGTGCGCGACGCCCAGGTAGTAGTACGCGAGCGGCAGCGCCGGGTCGCGCGCGGGAGCTGGAAGGTGAGCTGCTCGAATCCCTTCGCGGCCTTCGCCCAGTTCTAATGCTTCAGCGCCTCGAGCGACGCCTCGAAGAGGTTCGCGTTGGTCGACGCCTGCTTCTGCGTGAAGTTGCGCGCTGCGCGCATGCGGCGGCCGCGGTGGCGGCCGCGATGAGGACGAGCCGGCGAAGCGTGCTGCGGACAGAAAAAGTCATGCGGGTGTGGTACCCGGGTGTGAGAGTTCGGTTCATCGCGCGCCTTCCGCGGCCATTGCGGGCGCGGCGTGACGGCGGTACCAGTCGACGAAGCGCGGGATCCCCTCGCGCACGCCCACGCTGCGGCGCGTAGCCGAGGAGCGTGCGGGCGCGCGAGATGTCCGCGAAAGTGCGGCGTACATCGCCCGGCTGGGCAGGCGTGGCGCTCGATCGTCGCGCGGCGGCCGGTGGCCGACTCGATCAGCGCGACGAGCTCGTTCACGGTGGTGGTGGCCTGCTCGCCGAGATTGATGATCTCGTGGCGCAGCGCCACGGTGCGCGTGCGGTCGATCGCGCGCGACGACGCCCTGCACGATGTCGCTCACGAACGTGTAGTCGCGGCTCGCCGATGCCGTCGCCGAAGACGGGGATCGGCTGGCCCGCCTCGATCAGTCGCGTGAAGCTGTGGATCGCGAGGTCGGGACGCTGGCGCGGGCCGTACACGGTGAAGAAGCGCAGCGAGATGATCCGCATCGCCGGCGTCGAGCGCGCTGAACGCCTCGCATTGCAGCTCGGCGCCGCGCTTGCTGGCGGCGTACGGACTGATCGGCGCATCGCCGGATCGTCCTCGCGGAAGGGCGGCGTCGCGTTGTCGCCGTACACCGACGAGCTCGAGCCGAAGATGAAGCGCGTGACGCCCGCCTCGCGCGCCGCCTGCAGCAGCGCGACGGTGCCGCCGATGTTCACGTCGGCGTAGAGCGCCGGCTGCGCGATCGACGGGCGCACGCCCGCGCGCGCGGCGAGATGCACGATCACCGCCGGCTTCCACTCCGCGATCGCGCGCTGCATCGCGGCGGCGTCGCGCACGTCGGCCTCCACGAGCGTGAACGCGCGGCTGGCGCGAGCGACTCGGCGAGATTCGCGCGCTTGACGCGCGGCGGGATAGAAATCGTCGAAGTTGTCCACGCCCATCACGGCGTCGCCGCGCGCGAGGAGCGCCTCGGCTCACGTGCGAGCCGATGAAGCCGGCGGCGCCGGTCACGAGCACGCGCTCAGCCATGGAGCGCCATCCGCGAGGCGTCGAGCGAGCGGAAATACTCGATCGTCTCCTGCAAGCCGGTCTTGAGCGGCACCTGCGGCTCCCAGCCGAGCAGCTTCTTCGCGCGCGTGATGTCGGGCCGGCGCACCTTGGGATCGTCCTCCGGCAGCGCGCGCCGCTCGATCTTCGACTTCGATCCGGTGAGCTGCAGCACGAGCGCGGCGAGTTCCTGCACGGTGCACTCCACCGGATTGCCGATGTTCGTCGGCTCGGCGTCGCCGCGCAGGAACAGCTGGTAGATCCCCTCCACCTCATCGCTCACGTAGCAGAAGCTGCGCGTCTGCGAACCGTCGCCGTAGAGCGTGAGCGCCTCGCCGTTCAGCGCCTGCACGATGAAGTTCGACACCACGCGGCCATCGCGCGGCCGCATGCGCGGGCCGTACGTGTTGAAGATCCGCACGATGCGCGTGTCGAGCTGGTGGAAGCGGTGATACGCCATCGTGAGCGCCTCGGCGAACCGCTTCGCCTCGTCGTACACGCCGCGCGGGCCCACCGGGTTCACGTTGCCCCAGTAGGTCTCGGGCTGCGGGTGGATCGAGCGGATCGCCGTACACCTCGCTCGTGCTCGCGAGGAAGAAGCGCGCCTTCTTCGCCTTCGCGAGGCCGAGCGCGTTGTGCGTGCCGAGCGCGCCGACCTTGAGCGTGGGGATCGGATGCTCGAGATAATCGCGCGGGCTCGCGGGCGAGGCGAAGTGCAGCACGCCGTCGAGCGTGCCCGCCACGTAGGTGTAGGTGGAGATGTTGTGCTGCATGAACTCGAACTTCGGGTTCGACGACAGGTGCGCGATGTTCTCCGGGTGCCCGGTGATGAAGTTGTCGAGCCCCACCACCTCGTGGCCGTCGGCGAGGAAGCGGTCGCACAGATGCGAGCCGAGGAAGCCGGCGGCGCCGGTGATCATGACCCTCACGCGCCGCGCCCGATCGAGAGATACGTGAAGCCGTTCTCCTTCATGCGCGCGGGATCGTAGAGATTGCGGCCGTCCACGATGAGCGGGCGCTTGAGCGCCGCCTTCATGCGCGCGAAATCGGGGTGGCGGTACTCGTTCCAGTCGGTGACGATCGCGAGCGCGTCGGCGCCCGTCGAGCGCGTCGTAGTCCGCTCTCGGCGAACGCGATCGCGTCGCCGAGCTTCTTCTTCGCCTCCGGCATGGCGACGGGATCGTGCGCGACGACGCTCGCGCCGGCGCCGCGCAGCTCCTCGATGAGCGTGAGCGCGGGCGATTCGCGCAGATCATCCGTCTGCGGCTTGAACGCGAGCCCCCACACGGCGACGCGCGTGCCCTTCACCGTGCCGAGCGCCTTGGAGAGCTTCTGGAAGATCCGGTGCTTCTGCCGCTCGTTCGTCTTCTCGACCGCTTCGACCACGTCGAGCGGCATCTGCACCGACTTCGCCGTGCGCAGCAGCGCCTGCACGTCCTTCGGGAAGCACGAGCCGCCGTAGCCCGGGCCGGGGAAGAGGAACGAGCGCGCCGATGCGCGAGTCGCTGCCGACGCCCTTGCGCACCGCGTCGATGTTCGCGCCGACGGCCTCGCAGAGATTCGCGATCTCGTTCATGAAGGAGATGCGCGCGGCGAGCATCCCGTTCGCGGCGTACTTGGTCATCTCGGCGCTGGCGATGTCCATGAAGATCACCGGCTTCCCCGTGCGCACGAAGGGCGAGTAGAGCTCGGCCATCACCGTGTGCGCGCGCTCGCTGTCCACGCCCAGCACCACGCGGTCGGGCTTGAGGAAATCCTCGACCGCGGCGCCTTCCTTCAGGAATTCCGGATTGCTGCACACGTGGAAGGGGAACTTCGCCTGCTTGGCGACGGCGGCGCGCACCTTGGCGGCCGTGCCGACGGGCACCGTGCTCTTCGTGACCACCACCGTCTCGCGCGTCATGTGCTTGCCGACGAGCTCGGCAACGGCGAGCACGTGCCGGAGATCGGCGGAGCCATCTTCGTCGGGCGGCGTGCCGACCGCGATGAACACGACCTCGGCGCCCGCGATCGACGCGGGCACGTCGGTCGTGAAGCTCAGCCGCTTCTGCGCCTGATTCCGTTCGACGAGCGCGTCGAGGCCGGGCTCATAGATGGGGAGGATGTTGCGCGTGAGGCCGTCGATCTTGCCGCGATCGACGTCCGCGCACACCACATCGTTCCCCGTCTCCGCCAGACATGCGCCGACCACGAGGCCGACGTAGCCCGTACCAACGACCGATATTCGCACGCGTCGAAATGCACCCGGGCAAGAAGTCCAAAATAGTTACAGCTATTGAAGTTAGCGGGCCGTTCTGGGGCGGGCAATGGCGCGCGCCCACGGAGTTCACGGCGCCGGATTCTTCCCCGAGAATCGCGGGCATTTCCCATCCGGCGGGCCCGCCAATCGGCAGTCGAGGTACCCGACCGACACCTCGTCGGTGCCCTCCGGATGCGTGAGCCGGATCCAGTACTGCCCCGGCCCCTTCAGCCACGACGCGAACGACGCGTCCGCCGTATTCAGCACGTCGCTCGGCGGGCCATACGCTCTCACCGACTCGCGCCGCAGCGAGTCGTACGCGGTCGGCGTGCCGGCGCGCCGCCGCCGGATAGCGCGTGCGCAGCACGATCATGTACAGCCGCCGTCCGAAGAACTGCGCCGCGAGCATGCGGTTCGCCGCAGCTGTTCTCCGTGCGCGACGGCTCGCGGAAGACGACCATGCCGCGCGCGCTGTCCACCAGCACGTAGGACGACGTGCCGCCGTCCGGGCACCAATCTTCCTTGCCGCAGTCTCTCGGATCCGCGCCCGCCGCGAGCGCGAACGCACTCTCGGTCATGCCGAGCGTGATCGTCGCCCAGCCGCGCGGCAGCGGCCAGGTGGGCGACGGCGGGATGGAGTCGGCGTGCACGATCGAGTCGGCGCGATGGATGGAGACCTTCACCGCCTGCGTTGTAATCCGCGAGCTGCGGCTGCCGGATCGTGCAGCGTGACGGACAGGATCGCGCCCGGCGGCGGCGCGTCCTTCATGGCCGCGAGCGCGGACGTCGTGCGCACGCGCACGACCGTCGGGCCGCGGCTCCATCCCTCGGTGCGCGACGTGCTGTCACTGTCCATCGCGGCCGGGGCGCCGAAGAGCAGCGTGTACTTCTCCCGCAGCGAATCGCGCGCGAAGGGCGCGCGGCGGATCTCCTCGATCGTGACGAGCGTATCGCGGAAGAACGCGGCGAGCAGTTCCACGGCGCAGCCCGCCGCCGAATCGGCGACGATAGGGCGGTACGTCGGCCCCGACGCGCCGGCCTCGACGGTGAACAGCGCGCTCGCGGAGCGCGGGCCGAGGTTGTGACGCGCGCAGTCCTCGGCGCGGCAGGGCTGCAGCGGGAGTCCCGTGAGCTTCGTGAATTCGCCGCCGGTCATGCCCAGGCTGATCGCGCCGAATTCGCGTGGGAGCGTGCGCTCGGCGACGGAATAGGCGCTCTGCTCGGGCGGCGGCGCGTAGGCGGCGAGCGTGCGCTGCAACGCCATCGCAGGCGGCGGACAATGCACCGCCGCTCTTCGCTGCCGACGGCTTCGCCGCGGCTTGAATCGGCGGCGCGCCGGATCGCGGCGCATCGGCGTGCTTGCAACCGGCGACCGCGCCGAGCCACGAACAAGCCAACGAATGATCTCGCGAGAGTCATTGATCCGTGGATTGATGTCGGCCACCTAGAACGCGCTCGACCGGTCAGCGGAACGCGCTGGAATATGCGCGAGATCCCGGCATCACCGCCCGCGCTCACCGGCTTCGAGGACTCCACTCCGTCGCGGAACGCGGCGCCGAGCAACGCCGAGAACTCTCATCGCGCCATCGCGATTCAAGTGTTCGCCGTCGCTGAAGAGCGCCGCATCGTTCTCGATCGCCGAGTCGTCGAACACGAGAAAGGTGAGGCCGCGCTCCCGCGCGAGCGCCCGGTATGTCATCGAGGACGCGCGCGCGATCTGTCACCGCCCGCGCCGCCGCACCGAGCTGCGGCGCCATGAACATCGTGAGCTTCACCCGGTGCGCCGCGGCGACATCGAGGATCCGCTCGAACGCATGGACCCGTTCCGTGTCGATGCGGTACGAGGTGTCGCGGATCGCCCGCACGGCCGAGTCGGAGATCCGGCCCGCGGAGAGCCGCGACCCCCACTCGTCGAACTCCGGCGGCGGATGATGGATCACCTCGAGCACGCTCGGCCATCCAATGCGTTCGTTGAACTCGGCGTACTTGAACAGCGGGATCCACCGCCACGCGAGCTCGCGGGCGCCGAACTCCCGCGCAAGATTCTCGGCGACGATCGGCTCATCGATGTACGGCACGTAGAGATACGGGTGCAATTGGTCGTGCAGCCACCGCTCGTCGAAGCCGAAGGGGTCCACCTCGAGCGCGATGCGCTGCGTGGTGTTCTGCGAAAGGAAGCGCTCGAGCACGAGCGCCATCTCCGGCTACGACGGCCCCGTTCAGGCCGAGATTGACGCCGCGCCCGCCCACCGCGTTCTCCATCGCGGGGATGTACACCGTGTGGTACGCGCGCGACGAGCCGAGGATGATGAAATCGAAGATCCCGGCCATCCATCGCGAAGATCCAGTTCACCTTCACGACCGGATCGCGCCGCGCCGCGTCGTCGTACACGGCGGCGAGCGCCACGCTCAGGCCGACGAGGCCACGAGGAAGGCGGCGGCGCGCCGCGAGGGTCGCATCACGTCAGAACTGGAAGTAGATGAATTCCATCGGCGTGTGGAACATGCCGAAGCTGATGATCAGCAGGATCAGGCCGTAGTAGAATGCCCAGCGCACCAGCATCGGTCGCTCGTCGAGGAGCTGCCGCATCTTGCCGTGGCGCTCCGCGACGTGCACCGCCTCCATGATCGCGATCATGCACACGCTGATGAGGAAGTACTGGGTGGCTGACGATCGCGCGAAGCGAGGCCATATCGAGCCCACGCAGCGCATGGCCGAAGGACGTACACCGCGTCGTCGAACGAGTTGGCCCGGAAGAAGACCCACGACACGAGCACGAGATGGAACGTGACGAACGCCCGGATCCAGCGGTGGCTCCATCGCACGCGCTGCATCGAGCGCGCTGGCGTACCAGCGCCGGCGCGCGCGTTCGCGTGAACCGGCCGACGAGAATGTAGAACCCGTGCAGCGCGCCCCACACGACGAAGGTCCAGCTCGCACCATGCCAGAGTCCGCTCAGCAGGAAGACGATCGAGATGTTGAAGCACCAGCGCGGCACGGGCACGCGATTCCCGCCCAGCGGGAAATAGAGATAGTCGCGAAACCAGGACGAGAGCGAGATGTGCCAGCGCCGCCAGAATTCGGCGATCGATTTCGCGAAGTACGGGCGATTGAAATTGTCCATCAGCCGGAAGCCCATCACCTGCGCGGCGCCGATGGCGATATCGGTGTAGCCCGAGAAATCGCAGTAGATCTGGAAGGCGAAGAAATAGGTGGCGACGATGAGCGACCACCCGTGATGGCTCGTGGGCGCCTCGTAGACCTGATTCACGTACAGACCGATGCGGTCGGCGATCACGACCTTCTTGAAGAAGCCCCACAGCATCAGCTTGAGGCCGTCGGACACGCGCGGCAGGTCGAACTCGTGATGCTCGCGGAACTGGTGCAGCAGCTGGTACGGCCGCTCGATCGGGCCGGCCACGAGCTGCGGATAGAACATCACGTAGAGCGCGTAGATCCCGAGATGGCGTTCGGCCTTCTGCCGCCCGCGATACACCTCGATCGTGTAGCTCATCGCCTGGAACGTGTGGAACGACAGGCCGATGGGCAGGATGATGTTGAGCTGCGGGATCACCCAATCGAGACCCGCCCACGCGAAGAGCGCGTTGAGATTCTGGTCGGCGAAATCGAGGTACTTGAAGACGCACAGGAGCCCGATGTTCGCGACGAGGCTCATCAGGAGCAGCATGCGCCGGCGCCGGCCCTCGGCATTCTCGATCCCGCGTCCGGCGACGTAGTCCACCAGGATGAGGAACGCGAGGATGAGCAGGTACTTCGGAATGAACGCCGCGTAGAACACGCAGCTGGCGGCGAGGAGCACCACCCAGCGCAGCCGCTGCGACGCGAGGAAATACAGCGCCGTGACGACCGGGAAGAACAGGAGGAACTGCAGGGAGTTGAAGAGCATCAGGCGGGCGCGAGAGAGTGTGGGACTCGCGCAGCCGCGCGTCAAGCTCGCGGCGTGCATCGAATCGACTCTCCGCGCGCGGGATCTTCTCCCCTACCCCGGACCGCTTACGGGTACTGGTATCTCCAGCTCGCTGTGAGCTTCACCAGCAGGTAGTCCTTCCCGTCGGTCGGCTGATTGTTCACGTTGGAAATGCGCGCATCGCCCACTTCGAGCGTGATCGGGAATCGCTCGTCCAGCCACGCGGCACTCAGGCCGCCGATGAGCGAGTGCTGCACATCGGGCCGCAACGCCGTGGTGTCGGGAAACGGATCGCCCGCGTGGCCGGTGCGATTGATCGGCGGACGCTCATTCAGCCGCTGCGAACCGCGCTCCCACCAGCCGCCCGTCGCGGCCAAACGCAGCCGCGCCGACGTCATCACTTCGAACGTGCCGAGCACGGTCTGCGCGTCGGGGCCCAGGCTCGATCCGAGCGGCGCGTCGAAGCTCTGATAGACCTTCGCATACGTCTCCTGCCCCACGTAGGTGAAGCTCTGCACTTTCTGCCAATTGATCGAGATGCTGCTCGCCATCGCGAGCCGAATCGGATAGCTGGCGCCAAGCGTCCACGCGAGCTGGTTCGGATAGATCGCCTTGTCGTTCGAGTCGATCTGGTAGTCATCCACGAGCAGTTCGCCGGAGAGCGTTGCCCGGCCGAGCGTCGCGCGCGCGGAGAAGAAGCCGGTGAGGTTCGCATCGCCCTGCGCCGTTCTGACTCGTCTCGTGCTGCGTGGTCTGGTACGGCATGAGCGGGATTGAGGTACGCCCAGTCGAGTCCGCCGGTGGTGCGCGGCACGAGCGCGGTCTCGCCCAGGGTGAGCTCCACGCTGCGCACGGGCCAGAAGGTGATCGCATGCGCGTACATCGTGCGATACCATGTTTGCGACGCGGGCACGCTGTCGATGGAGGGATCGAGTGTGCACGTCGCTCAGTTGCCCCACGAAGCTCATGAACTCCCACTGCCGCAGGCGCAGCGCGAATCCGAAGTGGTCGATCGGCGGACCCACCGCGCTCAGCGCGAGCGACTGGGTGCCATCGCCCATCCAGGCCACGGGTTCGCGGCCGAAGAAGAAGAACGCGGGCCCGGCGCGCGCGGTGAAGTACGCTTCATCGGATCCGATGACGCCCGAGCCGTGACGAAAGGGGTCCTGCCGGATCGTCGGATCGTCGCGCACGCCCGTCTGCGCGAAGAGTTCCGAGACGGCCACGAAATGTTCGCCGCCGTTGAACGTGAGCCGCGCCGCCGCGTAGCCGACGAGCGGCTGCGGGCCGGAGTCGACCGGGCGCACGTCGCGCCAGAGCGGCGCGACGGTGCCATTGGTCTCGCCGGTGGCGCGCAGCGAGATGACGGAACCGAAGCGCAGGCGGCTGCCCGCGGTGTCGTGCACCCATCCCGTGTCGCGCGTGAACCGCGCCGTGAGCAATTCGAGGATCGGCCCCTGGCAATTCTTCTCGCCATGCGCCGCGATGAGCGCCTCACGCACCGCGAGCGTGATGTACGGTCGATACGGCGACAGCCGCGCCGCCACGCATCCCTGCCGCATGAGCGCGTCGAGCTGCACGTACATGGGATCGTCCAGCGGAATGGAAACGAGCGGATGCTGCGCAGCGCCGGCGCTCGCGCCGGCGCTCAGAAGTATCCATACGCCAGACGCCACACACGCCCGTGCTGTTGCCCGCATCACATGGCCTCGCGACTTGGAGCCCTGACCTCGCCAGCAAACCCGGTCGCGTACCCTCGCCAGCAACGCCGCCTGCGGCAGGTACTCGGGCACGAGCGTTTGCAGTGTGCGGAGCAGCTTCCGGTCATCGCGCGACTCCAGCGCCTCCCACAACTCGGCGAGCCCCGCCTCGAGCGGCACCGGTGCGTCGGTCTGCACGATGCGGATCTTCTTGTAGCGCGTGGGGAGCGTGGCTTCGCTCTCGTCGGTGAGCTGCTCGTGCAGCTTCTCCCCGGGGCGCAGGCCCGTGAAGATGATCGGGATGTCCACGTCGGGCTCGAGCCCCGAGAGCCGGATCAGATTCCGCGCGAGATCGATGATCCGCACGGGCTCACCCATCTCCAGCATCACGATCTTGTCGCGCGCTTCATCGAGCGCGGAGGCCTGCAGCACGAGCTTCACCGCCTCAGGGATGGTCATGAAGTACCGCGTCGCATCCGGATGGGTCACGGTCACCGGGCCGCCGTCGGCGATCTGGTTCGCGAACAGCGGCACCACCGAACCGTTGCTCCCGAGCACGTTGCCGAACCGCACGACCACGAAATGCTGCCCCGCGCTCGCGATTCAGCGAGAGCACGATCTTCTCGGCGAGCCGCTTCGTGGCGCCCATCACGTTGCTCGGGCTCACCGCCTTGTCGGTGCTCACCATCACGAACTTCGCGCCGTGCTCGGCGGCCGCCGACGCGATGATCCGCGTGCCGAACACGTTGTTGTGCACCGCGTGCGGGAGGTGGTCCTCCATGAGCGGCACGTGCTTGAACGCCGCCGCATGGAACACCACTTGCGGGCGCACCTCGCGGAAGAACCGCCCGATGTCGGCGCTGTCGCGCACGTCGCACAGCACGGCGCGCACTGAAAGGTTCGGGTGCCGACGCCGCAGCTCCTGCTCGATCAAGTACAGCGAATTCTCGCTGCGATCGACCAGCGAGATCTCGGCGGGATCGAAGGTCGCCACCTGACGCGCGAGCTCCGCGCCGATCGAGCCGCCGCCGCCCGTGATCAACACGCGCCGGCCGGTGATGTCCACGCGCACCACTTGGGAGTCGAGTTCCACCGGATCGCGGCCGAGCAGGTCTTCGACGCGCACCGGGCGCAGCTGGCTCACCAGCACGCGTCCCGAGAGCGCCGCGATCGCGGGCAGGATCTTGAAGGGCAGCCGCAGCGCGAGACAGCGGTTCACGATCGCCTGGATCGTCTCGCGCGAAGCGGACGGGATCGCGATGATGAGTTCGTCGGCCGGATGCGCCGCCAGCACGCCCGCGAGATTCGCAGTGAGTCCGATCACGGCGACGCCGTGGATCTGGAAGCCCGTCTTCCGCGGATCGTCATCCACGAAGCCCACCGGCTCGTAGCCGAGCCGCGGATTGTTCTGGATCTCGCGCAGCAACAACTCACCGGCATCGCCGGCGCCGATGATCAACACGCGCCGCTTACGAATGCCGTCGGCCCGCGGCCGGCGGCTCTCGCGCAGGGCGCGCAGGGTGAAGCGTGCTCCGCCGATCATCATCATGGTGAGCACCGCGTCGATCGCGATGACCGAACGCGGGAACGCCAGCGCGCGGCCGAGCAGCACGAGCGCCGCGGCGAACAGGATACTGCTCGACAGCACGGCCTTGAGCAGGGCGTACAGATCGCGCATGCCCACGTACCGCCACCAACCGCTGTAAAGCTGGTAGTATGCGAACGCGCTGGCCCGCATGAGCAGCAACGGGGCGAGCGTGGTCCAGAACGTGATCAGGTCCGACGGCGGGATCCGGAAATCGAAGCGCAGCGCGAACGCCAGCCAGTAGCTGACAGCCACGAGGAGGAGCTGGAGCCCGACCACGAGCGCGCGGCGCACGTGGAAGCCGAGCCCGAGCAGCGGGAACGCGCGCTCGGGCGCATCTCCGCTCTCCGGCGTGGCCACCACGGGGGCATCGGCTTGAGTCATGACGCGGCTCCCTCCGTCGGGCCCGCCGGCAAACGTTGAGCGTATGTCATGCGCTCATTCGACGCACGCCGGCGCGCCGTTGTCACTGGGTCAGCGTCCGAAGAATTCGCGCACAGCCGCTATGGTCTCGTTCTGTTGCGAGCGGGTCAGTTCCGGGATACACCGGCAGCGAGAGGACCTCCTTCGCCGCCAGCTCCGAGTGCGGGAACGTGCCCGCCTTGACGCCAAGATACGCAAAGCATTTCTGCAAGTGCAATGGCAGCGGATAATAGACCGAATTGCCGATCCCCTTCGTCTTGAGATGCGCCTGCAACTCGTCGCGCCGCGGGACACGAATCGTGTACTGGTTGTAGATCGACTCGTTGTTCGGATCGATCACGGGCGTGCGGATGTCCGCGGTTCCCTTGAACGCCTCGTTGTAATACGCCGCATGCTCCCGGCGCGCCGCGCTCCACGCGGCGAGGTGCCCCATCTTCGCGAGCAGCACGGCCGCCTGCAGCGCATCGAGCCGGCTGTTGTAGCCCACTTCGTCGTGGAAATAGGTGGTGGTCGCGCCGTGCGTGCGGAGCTTGAAGAGGCGCGCGGCGATCGCGTCGTCCTGCGTGACCATCATGCCGCCGTCGCCGTAGCCGCCCAGGTTCTTCGAGGGGAAGTACGAGAACGTGCCGATCGTCGCGCGTTCGCCCGCCATGGTCCACTTGCCGTCGATCTTGCGCCGCGCACCGATCGTTTGCGCAGCGTCCTCGATGAGCGGCAACCCCGGCATCGCCGCCAGATACTGCTCGATCGGCGCCATCTGACCGAACAAGTCCACCGGCATGATCGCCTTCGTCTTCTTCGTCACGGCCGCCTTGGCGGCCGCCACCGACAGATTGAACGTGTCGGGCTCGATGTCCGCGAACACCGGCGTCGCGCCGGCGTTGTGAATGGTGCCCGCGGTCGCGAAGAAGGTGAATGGCGTGGTGATCACTTCGTCGCCCCGACCGATGTCCAGCGCCTTGATCGCGAGCAGGAGCGCGTCGGTGCCACTCGCGCATCCGATCGCGTGCTTGGTCTTCGACAACTCCGCGGTCGCCTTCTCCAGCGCGGCGACCGGCTTGCCCAGGATGAACAACTGGTCGTCCACCACCTGCATCATCGCCTGCACGATCTCGTCGCGGATCGTGGCGTGCTGGGCCTTCAGATCGAGCAGAGGGACTGGCATTCTCGTGAGGGCTGGAGTTCGGTGCTGCGGAAGTCTGACGCGGGGACCGTCAGCCGTCAATTCACGGTCGCACTGCGAAGCATCTCGTGCCATTCCTGCAGCGAACGCACGCTCGGCGGCCGGAATCGCAGCGCGAGAATGGCGTCGCACGCCGCGCTCGCGGCCGAGAGCGTGGTGAAGTACGGCACGCGGTGCGCGACGGCCGCCTGGCGCATCGTGTAGTCATCGTGCTGCGAGTGCTTGCCGAGCGGCGTGTTGATGAGCACCTGCACTTCGCCGTTGACGATCATGTCGATCCCGTGCGGGCGCCCCTCGTGCACCTTCATCACACGCTTCGAAGCGATCCCGCGCCCCCGGAGGAACTTCGCGGTGCCGCCGGTGGCCATGATCGTGAATCCCATGTCGGCGAACCGGCGCGCGATCGGCGCGACGTTCGGCTTGTCGTGGTCGTTCACCGTGATCAGCAGCGCGCCCTTGAGCGGGAGTCCGTTGTCGGCCGCGAGCTGCGCCTTGGCGAACGCGCTCCCGAAGCTCTCGGAGATCCCCATGACCTCGCCGGTGGACCGCATTTCGGGCCCGAGAATGGGATCGGACTCCCTGAACTTGTTGAACGGGAACACGGCCTCTTTCACGGATACGTACGGCGGAATGATCTCCTCGGTGAAGCCCGAGGTCGGCGAGCTTCTCGCCGAGCATCAAGCGCGCCGCGAGCGACGCGAGCGGCACGCCGATCGCCTTGGAGATGAACGGGATCGTGCGGCTCGCGCGCGGATTCACCTCGAGCACGTACACGGTGTTGTCCTTGATCGCGAACTGCACGTTGATGAGGCCGACGACGCCGAGCGCCCGCGCGAGCGCGAGCGCGTGCTCGCGCATCGTCTCGAGGTCGGCCTCGGCGATGATGTACGGCGGCAGCACGCACGCCGAATCGCCGGAGTGGATCCCCGCGTCCTCGATGTGCTGCATCACGCCGCCGATCACATCGTGCTCCCCGTCGCCGATCGCATCGACGTCCACTTCGTACGCATCCTCGAGGAAACGATCGATGAGCACGGGATGATCGCCAGACGCGCGCGCCGCGGTCTCGAAGTAATCGCGGAGCGACTCCTCGTCGTACACGATCTGCATCGCGCGGCCGCCGAGCACGTAGCTCGGGCGCACGAGCACGGGATAGCCCACGTTCTCCGCGACGGCCACCGCCTCATCGATGCTCGTGGCGGTGCCGTTGGGCGGCTGCAGCACGCCGAGCTCCCGCGCGATCTTGTCGAACCGACGGCGATCCTCGGCGATGTCGATCGCGTCGGGCGACGTGCCGAGGATCCTCACGCCCGCCGCCTCGAGCGGCCGCGTGAGCTTGAGCGGCGTCTGACCGCCGAGCTGCACGATCACGCCGAGGGGCTGCTCGCGCTGCACGATCTCAAGCACGTCCTCGAGCGTGAGCGGCTCGAAGTAGAGCTTGTCGGAGATGTCGAAGTCGGTGGAGACCGTCTCGGGATTCGAGTTCACCATGATCGTCTCGAAGCCTTGCTCGCGCAGCGCCAGCGCGGCACGCACGCAGCAGTAGTCGAATTCCACGCCCTGCCCGATCCGGTTCGGCCCGCTCCCGAGGATGATCACGCTCGGCTTGCCGGTGCGCGGCGCCTCGCTCTCCTCGTCGTAGGTGCCGTAGAGGTACGGCGTGCTCGAGGGGAATTCGCCCGCGCACGTATCCACCATCTTGTACACAGGACGGATGCCCATCCCCCAGCGCCGCGCGCGCGCGTCGCTCTCGCTCTCCTTGCGCAGCGCGCCGAGCTGCACATCGGAGAAGCCCATGCGCTTCATGCGCCGGAGAGCCGGCGCGGTGACCGCTGGGAGCGCCGTGTACTCGATCTCGGCGTCCGCGAGCTGTTTCATCTCGCTCAGGAACCAGGGATCGATGCCGGTCATCTCATGGATCTCGTCCAGCGGGAATCCGCGCTCGATCGCGCGCTTCACCTGGAAGATCCGCTCGGGCGTGGGATGGCGGAGCGCGAAGCGGAGCGTCTCGTCGGAGTCGTCCGCGAGGCGGTCGTCGATGAGGCGTGCGCCCACCGCCCAGCCGGGGCGTCCGGTCTCGAGCGCGCGCAGTCCCTTCTGGAGCGCCTCCTTGAAGGTTCGGCCGATCGCCATCGATTCGCCCACCGATTTCATCTGCGTGGTGAGCCGCGGATTCGCCGCCGCGAACTTCTCGAAGGCGAAGCGCGGGCACTTCACGACCACGTAGTCGAGCACGGGCTCGAACGACGCGGGCGTGGTCTTCGTGATGTCGTTGGTGATCTCGTCGAGCCGGTAACCCACCGCGAGCTTGGTGCCGATGCGCGCGATCGGGAATCCGGTGGCCTTGGACGCCAGCGCCGAGGAGCGCGACACGCGCGGATTCATCTCGATCACCAGCATCTCGCCGCTCGCCGGGTCCACCGCGAACTGGATGTTGCAGCCGCCCGCGTCGACGCCGATCTCGCGGATGATCGCGATCGCGGCGTCGCGCATCGTCTGATATTCGCGGTCGGTGAGCGTCATCGCGGGCGCGACGGTGATCGAGTCGCCGGTGTGCACGCCCATCGGGTCGACGTTCTCGATGCTGCACACGATCACGACGTTGTCGGCGTGGTCGCGCATCACCTCGAGCTCGAACTCCTTCCAGCCGAGCACGCTGCGCTCGATGAGCACCTGCGTGGTGGGCGAGAGGTCGAGGCCGCGCCGCACGATCTCCTCGTATTCCTCGCGATTGTACGCGATGCCGCCGCCCGTGCCGCCCAGCGTGAACGACGGGCGGATGATCGCCGGGAAGCCGACGAGCGGGATCAGCGCCACCGCGTCGTCCCACGTGCGCGCGATGCCGCCGGTCGCCACCTGCAGGCCGATGCGTTTCATCGCGTCGCCGAAGAGCTCGCGGTCCTCCGCAAGGCGGATCGCGCGCGCGTTGGCGCCGATCAGCTCCACGCCGATACTGCTCGAGCACGCCGCGGTCGGCGAGTGCGAGCGCGACGTTGAGCGCCGTCTGGCCGCCCATCGTGGGCAGCAGCGCGTCGGGGCGTTCGCGCTCGATCACCTGGGCGACGACCTCGGGCGTGACCGGCTCGATGTACGTGCGGTCCGCGAACTCCGGATCGGTCATGATCGTGGCCGGATTCGAGTTCACCAGGATCACCTCGTACCCTTCTTCGCGCAGCGCCTTCGCGGCTTGCGTGCCCGAATAGTCGAACTCGGCGCCCTGGCCGATGATGATCGGGCCGGAGCCGATGAGCAGGATGCGGTGGAGGTCAGCGCGACGCGGCACGGATCAACTCATCGATGAGAGTGTCGAGCGGCCGCTCCGGCGTCCATCCGGTGGCGGCGCGCAGCTTCGAAGCATCGCCCACGAGAGCGGGCACATCCACGGGGCGCTGGAGCGCCGGATCGGGCTGCAACATCGCGTGCACGCCGGCGCGCGCGAGCACGAGTCGCGCGAGTGCGGCGACATCCGTGCCCACGCCGCTCGCGATGTTGTACGCCTCACCCGGCGCGCCGCGCTCGGCGAGCAGCACGTACGCGCGCGCGACATCCGCCACGTGCGAGAAATCGCGCACCGGTGTCATGTTCCCCACCGGCACCACTTTCGCGCTGCTCGCCTTCGCCGCAATCGCCCGCGCGACGAGCGCCGGCAGCAGGAACTGCGCCGACTGCCCCGGGCCGCTGTGATTGAACGCACGCACGGCGATCACTCGCACGCCGGCACTCCGGTGCGCCTCGAGCGCGAGCACCTCCTGCGCCGCCTTGCTCGCGGCGTACACGCTGAGCGGCCGCTGCTTCGTGGTCTCGCGCAGCGGCACATCGGCGGAATCGTGCCGCCCGTACTGCTCGCCGCTCCCGGCGATGATCACCACTGGATCGAGCGTGCCCGCCGCGCGCCGCACGCGCAGGTCGCCGAGCAGGCGCGCGGCGGCGCCGACGTTCACATCCACCGCCGCGCCCGGATCCTTGTCGGCCGCGGGCACGAAGGCGACGCCGGCGAGATGGAACACCATGTCCGGCTTGGACGCCTCGAGCGCGGCGCGCACGTCGTCCATGCGCGTCACGTCGCAGCTGCGCCAGGTCACGGCTCCCTTCTCGTCCGCGGTGAGCGCACCGGCCGGCACGTCGCCGCCCAGCGCGGTGCCGGTCACGGCAATACCCTGTCGCAGCAGCTCCTGACAGAGCCACTGGCCGACGAATCCGGCCGCGCCGGTCACCAGCGCGCGGCGCATGCTCAGCGGCGCGCCGTGTGCCGGGCCGAGATCCGCCTCCACCATCATCTGCACGAGCGCCGGGAATCGCGTGGCCGCCGTCCAGCCGAGATCCTTCTTCGCCTTCGTCGCATCGGCCACGAGCAGGTCCACCTCCGCCGGCCGGAAGAACCGTTCGTCCTGTCTTCACGAACTCCTGGTAGTCGAGCCCCACTGCGCAGAAGGCGTGCTCGCAGAGCTGGCGCACGCTCCACGTCTCGCCGGTGCCGATCACGAAATCCTCGGGCGTGTCGGGCTGGAGCATGCGCCACATCGCGTCCACGTAGTCGCCGGCGAAACCCCAGTCGCGCCGCGATTCGAGATTGCCGAGCCGCACTTCCGGCGCGTGGCCGAGCTTGATGCGCGCGGCCGCGTCGGTGACCTTGCGCGTCACGAACTCGAGTCCGCGTCGCGGGCTCTCGTGATTGAACAGGATGCCGCTCACCGCGTACAGTCCGTAGCTCTCGCGGTAGTTCACGGTGATCCAGTGCGCGTACGCCTTCGCCACGCCGTACGGACTGCGCGGATAGAACGGCGTCGCCTCGCGCTGCGGCGTCTCCTGCACCTTGCCGAACATCTCGCTCGAGCTGGCCTGGTAGAAGCGCGCCATGGGCGCCGCCTTGCGCATCGCCTCGAGCATGCGCGTGACGCCGAGCCCGGTGAACTCGCCCGTGAGCACGGGCTGCGTCCACGACGTTTGCACGAAGCTCTGCGCGGCGAGGTTGTAGATCTCGTCGGGATTGCACGCAGCCATGGCGTCCACGAGCGAGTGCTGGTCGAGCAGGTCGGCGGACAGGAGTTCGACCTTGTCCACGAGGTGCGCGATCCGCTCGTACGGCGTGGTGGAGCTGCGCCGTACGATGCCGACCACGTGGTATCCCTTCGCGAGGAGATGCTCGGCGAGGTACGAGCCATCCTGTCCCGTGATTCCGGTGATCAGCGCGGTGGGCATGGGAGCGTCCGGTGTGCGGGCGAGAGGAGTACGGCGGTCATGGACAGAAAAATAGGGAGCCTGACTGCGGCTCCCTATCAAAGTAAGCTATTCGCGCCGGTCGCATCACGCGACGGGGACCCCGCGCGGCGCGCGCTGGATCTTGCCGGCCGCGAGACAGCGCGTGCAGACCTTGATCTTCGTGATCTTGCCGTCGATGAGGATGCGCGCGACCTGGAGGTTCGGCTTCCAGACGCGGCGCGTCTGGTTGTTGGCGTGCGAGACGTTGTTCCCGAAGGTCACGCCCTTCTTGCACACGTAGCAGCACTTGCTCTGCATGGGTCAGCCCTCGATCAGCTCGATGCGCGCCATCTCGGCGCCGTCACCCTTGCGGTGACCGATCTTCAGGATGCGGGTGTAGCCGCCCTCGCGCGTCTTGAAGCGCGGGCCGATCTCCTGTGAACAGCTTGTCGCCCAGGTCGCGCTTGCTGCACGTGACGGCCGGCGAGACGGCGCGCGTGCAGCGTGCCGGTCTTGGCCTTCGTGATCAGCTTCTCGACGAACGGACGGAGCTCCTTGGCCTTCGCCTCGGTGGTCTCGATCGCGCCGTGCTCGATGAGCGCGGAGGCGAGCTTGCGCATGAGCGCGAGCTTCTGTTCGGCGGTGCGGCGGAGCTGACGGCCTGCCTTCTGATGGCGCATGGTGCTCTATTCCTCGTACGTCGTGGGCGGCTGGCGGCGGCGCGGCTCGGCGGCGTGCCCCAGTCGGTGACGCGCACGCCCTCGCCGTTCTTCTTCGTACCGCATGCCGAAGTTCAATCCTTCACGCTCGAGCAGGTCGGCGATCTCCTGGAGCGACTTCTTCCCGAAGTTCTTCACCTTCAGCATCTGCGTCTTCGGTCTGGCGCACGAGGTCGCCCAGCGTGCGGATGTCTCGAGTTCTTGAGCGAGTTCACCGAGCGCACGCGACAGCTCGAGGTCGTCGATCGGCGTCTAGCAGCAGCGTCGCGAGACGATGTCCGTCGCCCGAGTGGTCGCCCTCGACGCCGGCCACGCCCTGCGAGTGCGTGCCGAAGTTCGACGAAGAACTGGAAGTGCGTCTGCGCCAGCGCGGCGGCGTAGCTCACGGCCTCTTCCGGCGTCAGCGTGCCGTTCGTCTCGACCGTGAGCGACGAGGCGATCGTAGTCCGTGCGCTGGCCGACGCGGGTCTCGGCGACCGCGAAGTTCACGCGGCGCACCGGCGATTGTAGATCGAGTCGATGCGCACGAGGTCGATCGGCAGCGCCGCGGTCGGCGGGATGCTGGTCGGCTCTCGAGATAGCCGCGTCCCTTGTTCACGTAGAGCTCGACTGTCAGATCGCGGTCATCCTGCAGCGTGAGGATGTGGTGCGAGGGGTCGATGATCCGCGCCGCGCCGCTCGCCTCGATGTCGCGCGCCGTGACCGCGCCCGTGCCGTTCTTGCGGATCTTGCAGCACGCGTCTCGTCCACGTCGTCCGCGAGGACGAGCGTGAGCGTCTTCAGGTTGCCGATGATCTGGTGCACATCCTCGACGACGCCGGGGATGGTCTGGTGCTCGTGCAGCACGCCGTCGATGCGGAAGCCCCACACCGCGGAGCCGCGCAGCGACGAGAGCAGCATGCGCCGCATCGCGTTGCCGAGCGTGTGGCCGAAGCCGCGCTCCAGCGGCTGGAGCCGGAACTCCGCGACGTTCGGATTGTCCTCCCGCTTCGTCGCTTCAACGACCTGCGGGCGAACCAGGCCCGTAAGATCGATCGCTTGCGCCATGCTATCGGAATCCTCGAATGGTCAGACCGGGAGAGCCCGGCCACGCTTCACCTCGCCTCTGATGCGCGGTGGACCCGTACGGGGATCAGGGCCCCGACCAGTGCAGCGGCACGCCGGAGCGCGCCGCACCAATGCAACCGGATTACTTGCTGTACAACTCGACGATCAACTGCTCCTGCGCCGCGATCGGGATGTCCGTGCGGCTGCGGCGCTCGAGCATCTTGCCGCTGAACGTGTCCTTGTCCACGGCGATCCACGAGAGCGGCACGCCGCGTCCCGCCTGCTCCATCGCCTGGATCACGGACGACCTGCTCGCGCGACGCCGGACGCACCCGCATTTCCTCGCCCGGGACGCACGAGATAGCTCGGGATGTCCACCTGCTTGCCGTTCATCTCGATGTGCCGGTGACGGATGAGCTGGCGCGCGGCCTTGCGGCTCGCGCGCGAATCCCATGCGGTACACCATGTTGTCGAGGCGGCTCTCGAGCGCGCCGAGCAGGTTGTGCCCGGTGATGCCGGGGAGCGAGCTCACGCGCTCGAACGTGTTGCGGAACTGCAGTTCGCTCACGCCGTACATGCGCTTGATCTTCTGCTTCTCACGCAGCTGCTTCGCGTACTCGCTCGCCTTGCGGCGGCGCCGGTGTTCTGGCCGTGCTGGCCGGGCGCGTACGGACGGCGCTCGACGGGGCACTTCTCCGTGAAGCACTTGGTGCCCTTCAGGAAGAGCTTGGTGCCTTCGCGGCGGCACTGGCGGCAGCTGGGCCGGTGTAGCGCATGGCTCAGACCCTCCGGCGCTTCGGCGGACGGCAGCCGTTGTGCGGGATCGGCGTCACGTCCTTGATCGACTTGATCTGCAGACCGGCGGCGGCGAGCGCCTGGATCGCGCTCTCGCGGCCCGAGCCCGGGCCCTGCACGCGCACGTGCACGCGGCGCACGCCGAGCGTCCATCGCTTCCTGCGCGCACATGCTCGGCGGCGACGGTGGCGGCGAACGGCGTGGACTTCTTGGAGCCCTTGAACTGCGCCTTGCCCGACGACCCCCACGCGACGGTGTTGCCGTGCATGTCGGTGATCGTGATGAGTCGTGTTGTTGAAGGTCGCGTTCACGTGCGCGATGCCTTCGGATTCGACGACACGCTTGGTCTTCTTCGGAGCGCCGGGTTTTGCGGTTGCCATTCTGTGCGAGCCTCGAGAACAGTGGGATGACAGCACGTTACTTGGTCACCTTCTTCTTGCCGGCGATCGCGCGGCGCGGGCCCTTCTTGGTGCGGGCGTTGGTGTGCGTGCGCTGGCCGCGGACGGCAGGCCCGGCGGTGGCGAATGCCGCGATACGAGCCGATGTCCATCAGTCGCTTGATGTTCATCGCGACTTCCGTGCGCAGCGCGCCTTCGACGCGACAGGTCCTTCTCGATCGCCTGGCGGAGGCGGTTCACGTCCGCGTCGGTCAGATCCTTGACGCGGATGTCGGGGCTGACACCCGGTGTCAGCGAGGATGCTGCGCGCGGTCTCGCGTCCGATGCCGTAGATGTAGGTCAGGCCGATCTCGACGCGCTTTCTCCCGCGGCAGATCGACTCCCGCAATGCGTGCCATGGGTCAGCCCTGCCGCTGCTTATGCTTTGGATTGCGCTTGCAGATGATGCGAGTCACGCCGCTGCGCTTGACCACCTTGCAGTGCTCACAGATCGGCTTCACGCTGCTTCGAACTTTCACAGGAACTCCGGTTTGGTGCGAAACTGAAATCCGGTCAAGTCTCACAGAATAACCAACTTAGAGTTCCAATGCAAGGGAGGCGCACGGAGGTCACCGCTAACTGCGAAGGGCGACTGGTACCGCTGAACAGCGCGTGGAGCTTGGCGTTGGGACGACAAGTCAACGACGCTGGCCGCGGTCCTATCGCCAACGCCGATCACACGCCGCCAGCGGTGCCAGTGCCGCCGTCGTTCGGGGCGCGTTCAGCTGAATTTCGCGAGGATTTCGCGCGAGCTCCGCAGGCCGGATCCTTCGCCTCCGTCACCGCCCGCCCGAGCACCAAGTACGACTCGCCCCCGCCGCCACCGCCGCCGCCGGCGTCACCACCCGCGCCTGGTCATGCGCGTCCCCGCCCGCCCTTCTGATCCCGGGCACCAGAATGGCCAGCTCCTCGCCGAATGCCGCCTTCACCGCCGCGCACTCGCGCGCCCGAGCACACCACGCCGTGCGCGCCCGCCTCCGCGGCGATCCCCGCGAGTCGCAGCACCTCGGCGCTCAGGCTCGTGATCGAACGCCCCCACGCCGCGCCGAGCGACGCGCGCGTCGAGCGACGTGAGCACCGTCACCGCGAGCACTTTGCAATCGCGCGCCGGCGCCTTCGACCGCCGCCTCGATCATCGCGCGCCCGCCCGACGCGTGCACGGTCACGAGCGCCGCGCCCGTCGCCGCCGCGTTGCGCGCCGCGCCGCGCACGGTGTTCGGGATGTCGTGCAGCTTGAGATCCAGGAACACGTCGCGCCCTTCGTCGCGCATGGCGCGCACCACCGGCGGCCCGCCGGCGGTGAACAGCTCGAGCCCCACCTTCACGAAATCGCACGCCGGCGCCAAGCCGCGCGGTGAGCGCCGCCGCCCGCGCGAGATCGGGCACGTCGAGCGCGACGATCGCGCGCGCGCTTCACGCCGGCCACTCCAGCGTGCCGATCACTCGCGCCGATCGATCGCACACCCTCGCGCTCGCACCACCGGCTCGAGATCGCGCACGATGCGCTCGGGCGCGCGCGGATCGCGCAGTGCCGCCGTGCCCACCGCGAAGAGCGTCGCGCCGGCCAGGAGATATTGGAGCGCGTCGTTCGCGGAGGCGATCCCGCCCACGCCGCAGAGCGGCACCGCGGCGCCGAGCGCTTTGCGCACGCGCCACACCGCGAGCACGCCTACCGGCAGCAGTCCCGCGTCCGCTCACGCCGCCCGTGCCGAAGCCGAGCGCGGGGCGCCGCGTGCCGATGTCCACGAGCAGGCCGGGGATCGTGTTCACCACGCTGATGCCATCGGCGCCCGCATCCACGGCGATGCGCGCGCTCGCGCCGATGTCGCTCAGCACGGGACTCAGCTTCACGAAGAGCGGCTGCGAGGTCGCGCGCGCGCGCCGAACGCACGACGGCCGCGAGCGTCGCCGGGTCGGCGCCGAATTCCATGCCGCCCGCTTTCACGTTCGGACAACTCACGTTCAGCTCGAAGCCGTGCACGCCGGGCGCGCCGGTGAGTCCGCGCACCACCTCGCCGTATTCCTCCACGGTGTCGCCCACGACATTCACGAGCGCACGCGCGCGGCGGAGATGCTCCGCGATCCACGGGATCTCGTCGCGCCGCACCGCCTCGAGACCGGGATTCGCGAGGCCCACCGCGTTGATCATCCCGCCGGGAAAATCGGCCGCGCGCATCGCCGGCGCACCGGCGCGCGGCCGCACGCTCACGGCCTTCGTGAAGATCCCGCCCAGCGCGTCGAGATCCATCACAGCCTGCAGCTCGCGCCCGTATGCCGCGGTGCCGCTCGCGAGCAGCAGCGGATTCTGGAAGCGGATCCCGGCCGCTTCGACTTCGAGCGCGCCGGCGCGTCATGGGGTGCCGCCGCGCACGCGGCGCTCGTAGTGGTCGAGGTACTCCATGGTCGCGTCGGCGATCACGTTGGCGATCTTCCGCTGCTGCGCCTGATTCGTGAGCAGCTTCGCGTCATCCGGGTTCGTGCCGAAGCCGATCTCCACGAGCACCGCCGGCATGTACGCGGTCTTGAGCACGACGAACCCAGCCTGCATCACGCCGCGGCTCGGTCCCGGCATCGCGTCGCTCAAGTGGCGCTGCACGATCTCGGCGAGTTCCTTGGACTCCCGCAGGTGTTCGTTCTGCGCCATGTCGTTGATGATGAAGTTGAGCGGGTCGCCCTGCGGCGCGTTGGCGCCCGTCTCGAACTTGATCACGTCGTTCTCCATCTTCTCGACGCGGCGCGCGTCCTCGGTCTTCGCTTCGGATAGGAAGTACGTCTCGAATCCGCGCGTGTCGCCGGGGCGGTGCCACTCGAGCGGCGCCGCGTTCACGTGCACGGAGACGAACACATCGCCGTGCCACTTGTTGGCCATCGGCCCGCGATCGTAGAGACCGATGAGCGTGTCGGCGGTGCGCGTCATCATCACGTCCACGCCGCGGTCGCGCAGGTTCGCGGCGAGCTTCTTCGCCACGGAGAGCGTGATGTCCTTCTCGTGCATCTGCCAGTGCGAGCCAATGGGGCCGTGCATGCCGCCATCGACGCCGCCGTGTCCCGCGTCCACCACGACGCGGCGGCGATGCTTCCGAACGCCCGGGCGCGTGGCGTTCCCCTTCTTCGTCACCGGCACGTCCGCGACCGCGACGATCGGCGGCCGCTCGCCGGGAGCGACGAGCGTGAGCTGGCGGTTCGGCGGATCGTACACCCAGCGCGACGGCGTGACGCGAGGCAGCATCTCCGCGAACAGCTCGTAGGGGACGAGCAGCACGCCGTCGCGCTCGCGCGGCGCGACGGCGAGCGGGATGGTCTCGCCGTCCACGCGCATGTACGGCACGTCGAGCGGCGAGTTCGACCAGCGTCCCGCCAATGAGCAGCTCGTGACGCCCGCCGAGGCCGATGCTGTCGCGCACCGCGATCACGGGCGCGAGGCCGATCACGGGCACGAAGGAGATGCCGTCGACGCTGCGCGACCGCGACGTCGGCCGTCGCGGCGCCCGAGCGAATGCTCAGCACGCCCGGCGCCGCGGCCGGCATTCCCGCGGCGAGCTGCAGCGCGATCGCGAGGTGGATCACCGGACGCGGCGGGCGCGCGCCATCTCGCGCTCATCGTCCTTCTTGCGCTCGTCGGCCCGCTTGTCGTGGAGCTTCTTCCCCTTGCCGAGCGCGATCGTCACCTTCGCCTTGCCCTTCTTGAAATAGAGGTCGAGCGGAACGAGCGTGAGTCCCTGTCGCTCGGTCGCGCCGATGAGCCGCCGGATCTCGCGCCGGTGCATGAGCAGCTTGCGCGTGCGCGTGGGCTCGTGGTTGAACTGGTTCCCCTGCTCGTAGGGCGAGATGTGCAGATTGAGCAGGAAGACCTCGCCGCCGTGCACGATGCCGTAGCTGTCCGAGAGGTTCGCTTTGCCGTTGCGCAGCGATTTCACTTCGGTGCCCGTGAGCGCGATGCCCGCTTCCCACGAGTCGAGGATGGAATATTCGTGGCGCGCCCGCCGGTTCCGGGCGATGAGCTCCTGGTCGCCGCGCTCCTCGCTGGCCATCGTGGGCGGAAGTTAGACGGCGTTCTCGCATCGGGCAACGGCGTCGCGTTGACTTCGATTCTCACGCGGCCTAGCTTTGCAATCCCGCCGAAGTGGTGGAATTGGTAGACGCGCTGGCTTCAGGAGCCAGTGAGGGCAACCTCGTGGGGGTTCGAGTCCCCCCTTCGGCACTCCATGTGACGCGATCCTCCGTGAGCCTTATCGAAGAAGGGCGGCACACCATCGGTGTGCCGCCCTTTTCGTGTGCCAGAGGCGCGTGTGGCAACGGAGCGTGTGGAATTCCAACAGCAGAGGCGCGTATGGCAACCGAGCGTATGGTACTACCTCCTGCGTTCGTAGTCAGTAGTCCAACGAACGCCGAGTCGTACCATACGCTTGGTTGCTAGACGCGCCGTTTCAGAGGTACTAAGGCCTACACGCGCACTCAGCGTCGCGCCGCCATCGCGCTCGGCGCGATGTCTTCCGGCAGTTCCGCCGCGCCGTAAGCGGTCGCGCAGCGCCGCGTTCGCCTCCGCGAGATAGCGCGCCGCGATGTCGCCAGCGCGCGCGATCTGCTCGTCGGATCCCGGCGCGAGGCGCCCCGCGAACTGGAGCAGCGCGGTGCCAAGGTGGTAGCCGGTGCCCGGCGCCTCGCGGCGGCCCAGCGCGTCGGCGTACGCGCGCAGGCGCGCGTTCAGCTGATGCTCCACGACGCGCCGCTTGTCGGGCGCCACGCCGGCATCGGTGGCCATCGCGTCATCGAGCGCGCGCGCGACCTCCGACGCCGTGCGGTCGTCCAGCGCATCGCGCTGCGAGGTCACGAGGCCGAGCGCGCGGCGCGCGTAGCGCAGTTCCCAGCGCGCGTGATCGAGATCGCCGTGCGTGCCCGCATCGGCGAGCCACGCGACATCCTCGGCGTCCGGTTCGACCTCGAGCGCCGCGACGAATGCGACCGCGCTGGCCTCGCGCGCACGCGCGTCGCGCCAGCGCCGCAGGAATGAAGGGAGCATGCCGTCGCGCGCGCCCGCGCTCAGCCGTGCAGCACGGGGAGACCGACGCGCATGCCGGACCTCCGGCTCGTCATGCAGCAGGTCGGCGAGATGCACGCCATCGAGCACGTCGTCGATCTTCTGCTGGAGGAGCATCCACACCGGCCGGATGCTGCACTCGTGCGACGCGTCGCACCGCTCGTCATCCACCGGATGCGACACGCAGTGCAGATCGAAGGTCGCCAGTTCGGACGCGTTGATCACGTCGCGCACCGAGATCTCGGCCGGCGGTGCGCGCGAGCACATAGCCGCCGTGCGCGCCGCGCGTGCTGTTCACGATGCCGGCGCGCCGCATGCGGAGCAGGATCTGCTCGACGTAATCGGCGGGGAGCTTCTCCCGCGCGGCGATCTCGCGCCCGGTCACCGGCTCATCGTCCGACCGCTTCGCGAGATGCAGCGCGCAGATCAGCCCGTACTCGGCCCACGTCGTGATGCGCATGGATGGACGATAGGCACCTTTCCGCGGGCGCGACAAGGGCGGCCCGTTCAGCCCGCGGACACTCCGCCGTGCTTGCCGCCGGGCACGCCGATCTCGGTCATCTTGCGCAAGTCGAGCGTCTCGTCGATCTCGGCGTCGGGCAGCACGTGCTCGCGGTGCACGAGCTCGCGGATCAGCATGTTCTCCTTCACCGACTGCTTGCTCAACTCCGCCGCGCGCGCGTAACCGATCTGCGGCGCGAGCGCCGTCGCGAGCGCCGCCGAGCGCTCCACCCAGTACTCGCACATCTCGCGGTTCGCCTCGATGCCCTGTCACGCAGCGCTCGGTGAACACGCGTGAGCGCGTTCGTCGATGATGCCGATCGCCTGGAACAGATTGTGCGCGATCACGGGCATCATCACGTTGAGCTCGAGCTGCCCCTCGATGCCGCCATCGCGATGCACGCATCGTTGCCCACCACCTGGCAGCCACCTGGTTCACCATCTCGGGGATCGACGGATTCACCTTCCCCGGCATGATCGACGAGCCCGGCTGCACCGCAGGCAGCCGGATCTCATCGAGGCCGGTGCGCGGGCCCGACGCCATCAGCCGCAGATCGCTCGAGATCTTCGCGAGATCGCACGCGAACGCGCGGAGCTGACCCGAGAACGCCGCGGCATCGCCCATGCTCTGCATGAGCTGGATGCGATCCGTTCCCTCGCGCAGCGCGAGGCCGCTGATCGCTTTCAGGTTCGCGACCATCAGCGCCGGGTACTCCGGCTCGACGTTCACGCCCGTGCCCACGGCGCTGCCGCCGATCCCGAGATCGCGCAGATCGTCGGCCGCGTGCTCGAGGCGGCGGCGATTGCGCTCCACCGTGTTCCCATAGGCGCGGAACTCCTGGCCGAGCCGGATCGGCATCGCGTCCTGGAGATGGGTGCGACCGCTCTTGATGATCCCGTCGAACTCCTTGCCCTTCGCGAGCAGCGCATCGCGCAGCCCCGCCATCGCGCGGTCGAGATCGGCGGCCAACTTCAGCGCGCCGAGCCGGATCGCGGTGGGGATCACGTCATTGGTGGACTGCGCCATGTTGACGTGATCGTTCGGATGCACCGGCGCGTAGGCGCCGCGCGCCGCGCCGAGGATCTCGTTCGCGCGATTCGCGAGCACCTCGTTCGCGTTCATGTTGTGCGACGTGCCCGCGCCGGCCTGGAAGGGATCCACCACGAAATGCTCGCGGTGCTGGTCCGCGAGCACTTCATCGGCGGCGCGCACGATGGCGTCGGCGAGCCGCGGCTCGAGGCGCCCCGTCTTCTTGTGCGTGAGGGCCGCCGCTTTCTTGATCCACACCACCGCGGTCACGAACATCGGCAGCGGACGCGCACCGCTCACCGGGAAGTTCTGCACGGCGCGCAGGGTCTGCACGCCATACAGCGCGCTGGCGGGGACCGCCAGCGCGCCGAGTGGGTCCTTCTCCGTGCGTGTCGCCTCGGTCACGGTGCTAGTACACCGACCGTGTCGAACTTCGAGTAGCTGTACAGCAGGCCATTGTTCGTGGTCGTCGCGTAGGTAGTGACCCAGCGGAATGCCGTCACGCGCTGGTAGTAGTTCGCCGCGGTATCCCAATGCACCGCCATTGCCCGCGGCACGTAGATCTGCGCCATCGTCATCGGCCGAGCAGATGATCTGACGGTCCGGCACGAGCGAGGTGGGCGTCTCGTAGATCAGATAGATGTTCACGGCATCCGTGCCCGGCACACCGGCCGTCCAGTTGATCGGGAACGAGTCGGTGGGATGCGACGGCACCGGCGCCAGCTCCAGCTTCTTCGCCGTGAGGGCGGGGATCGTCGCGGCATCGAATCCGCCCGACGCGCCGGGGATCGTGAACGTGATGTTCGCCGCCGGGAGTGTACTGGAATCCCGCGCCGTGATACCGATAGACGATCTGGACGTTCGGGATCGTGTCCGGCTTCAATGCGCCGAGCCCGAGCGTAGAAGAGAACGGGATCGAATCGCCGGCGTTGAGCTGGTTCGGCACCACGGCGTGCGTGGTATCGGGCACGAAATAGATCGTGTCGATGCACGCATCCGGCGGTGCGTTGCTGCCGGGCAGGGAAACGTTCGACGCATCCCAGAACACGGCCTGCGGCGAGGTCAGATAACCGCCGGCGCCATCGGAGGAGTCGCCGAGCGTGATGACGCCCAGCGGCCGCGACGTCGGCGGCGACGCGCTGGAGCCGCACCCCGCGGCGATGGCGGCGATCACGAGCATGGTGCACAGACGAGCACTGGGTCGCATAGCGAATCCTCGAGTCATGGTCCAACGGACCGTGGCGCCACCTCAGCGCGGCGCCGGCCAGTCACGCCTGAAAGGTGCATCCGGTGACGGCATTCCGACAACCGGGGCCTGATGCGATCGAGCCTCATACCCCACTGGCGAGAACAGGCTCCGTCCGTCAGCCACCCGCGGCGACGCGCGCCAGACCATTCAAGAACGGATTCTCGGCGCGTTCGCGCGCGATGGTCGTGGCCGGACCGTGACCGCTGTAGACGACCGTCGCGTCGCCCAGCGCCGCGATGCGCGCGAGCGTGCGGCCCAGCTGGCGGCCGTTCGCCAGCGGAAGATCGGTGCGGCCGATCGAGCCAGCGAAGAGACAATCGCCGACGAACGCAACGCCATTCCCGTGGATCACGACGTGGCCCGGTGCGTGTCCGGGCGCGTGCAGCACCGTGAATGCGAGCGATCCAACGCGCAGCACTTCGTCGTCGGCGAACTCCCCGTCGGGATCGGGCGGCTGCTCGATCGTCGTGCCGAACATGAGACCGTGCTCCGCCGCGGCGCGATAGAGCGGCAAGTCGGCGGGATGCAGGAGCACCGGCACGGGGAGCGCGCGCTTGATCGCCGCGATCGCGCCGACGTGGTCGACGTGGCCATGGGTCACCCAGATCGCGTCGAGCGTCGCGCCGGACTCGCGCACTGCGGCGAGCAGCCGCGAAGCCTCATCGCCGGGATCGATCAGCACCGCGTGGCGCGTCGCGTCGTCGATCAGGAGATAGGCATTCTCCTGCATCGGCCCGACGGTGAACGCGCGGATGATCATCGCGCGACGGCCGCCGCTCCGTGCACCGCGGCGGCGGCGCGCTCATGGTCGCGCCGCATGGCGAGATACTTCTCGGCCGCGATCGTCGCGGTGGTCGCGTCGCCCGCGGCGGTCGTCACCTGGCGCGTGAGCTGCGCGCGCACGTCGCCCGCCACGAACAGCCCGGGCAGCGACGACGACATGTTCTGGTCCGTGACAATGTAGCCCGACGCATCGTGCTGCACGTGCTCCTGCAGGATGCCGGTGTTCGGCTTGAATCCGATGAACACGAACAATCCGCTCGCGGCGAGCGCGCGCGATTCGCCGGTGATCACATCGCGCAGCATCACGCGATGCACGAGCCCCTGCGCGTCGCCCTCCACACGCTCCACGAGCGTGTTCCAGATCACTTCGATCTTCGGGTTCTCGGCCACGCGCTTCTGGATGATCTTGGACGCGCGGAACTCGTGCCGGCGATGGATCAAGATAGACTTTCTCGCCGTAGCGCGTGAGGTAGTCCGCCTCTTCGCACGCCGCATCGCCGCCGCCGACGACCGCGATCGTATGCCCGCGGAAGAAATGCCCGTCGCACACCGCGCAGTACGACACGCCCTTCCCCGCGAACTCGAGCTCGCCGGGTACGCCGAGCTTCACGGGCGTGCCGCCGGAGGTCATGATCACCGCGGGCGAGCGGTACATGTCGCCGGTGTCGCTCACGGTCTCGAACGTGCCATCGTGGAGCCGGCGCAGCGCGACGACGTTCACGCCGGTCGCGATCTCGACGCCGAACTTCTTCGCGTGCTCCTCGAACTTCTGCGCGAGCTCCCAGCCATCCACGCTCTGGAAGCCGGGATAGTCCTCCACCTTCTCGGTGTTGAGCAATTCGCCGCCCGGCGCGCCCTTCTCCAGCGCCACGGCGCGCAGCATCGACCGGCCCGCGTACAAGGCGGCGGTGAGCCCCGCGGGTCCCGCGCCGATGATCACGATGTCGTATTCGAGCGTCCGGGCCACGGTGGGTCCTCACGAATGATGCCGACGATTAAATATGGCGACTCCCGCAAGGGTCCGCCCGCTCCGCCGCCTACCGGATGTGACGCCCTCCGTCCACGATGAGCGTGTCGCCGGTCACGTATTCCGCCTCGAGCAGAGTAGAGCACCGCGCGCGCCACGTCGTCGCCGCTGCCGATGCGCCCGAGTGGCGTCGTCTTCACGAGATGCTCCGCGTCGGCCGCGCTCCAACCCGCGGGCAGCATCACGGCGCCGGGCGCCACCGCGTTCACGCGGATGTGCGGTGCGAGCGCGAGCGCGAGTTCGGTGGTCATGTGGATCACGCCCGCCTTCGAAATGCCGTGCGGCACGTACGCCGGCCACGCTTCGAGCCCCGCGAGATCGGCGATGTTCACGATCGATCCACCGCGCGTGCCCATCACACGCGCCGCGGCGCGCGCGCAGAAGAAAGGCGCGCGCAGGTTGAGCGCCATGATCTCGTCCCATTGTTCCACTGTGACATCAGCGACGGGCGTGCGCACCATGCTCGCCGCCGAGTTCACGAGCACGTCGAGCACTCCGAAATGCGCCGCCGTGTCGCGCACCAGTCGCTCGGCTTCGGCGGCGTCGCGGAGATCGGCGGTGACGGCCCATCCCTCGCCACCGGCGGCCGTGAGTTCCTGGACGAGTTGGTCGGCCTCCTCGCGCGACGCGTGATGGTGCACCGCGATGCGCATCCCGCGTGCGGCGAGCGCGACGGCGATCGCGCGTCCCACGCGCCGGCCGGCGCCGGTCACGAGCGCTACGCGCCCCGCGAGCGCGGACGTCACGCGTTCAAGGCGGCGAGCACCTCGGCGGGGGGTGGCGCGCCGCGTTCGCCGAACCGGATCACACCGTCGCGACCGATCAGGTACACCGTGCGCTGGATGCCGCGCCCGTCTTCCTTCAGCGCGTGGTATGCGCGCGCGATCGAGTGATCGGCGTCGCTGAGCAGCGGGAAGCCGAAGGCGAATTTCGCCGCGTACTTCGCGTGGCTCTCCACGCTCGCCGGATTCACACCGAGGGGCTGAACGCCTGCTTTGTGGAAGGCTGCCATCTCATCGCGCACGGCGGAGAGTTGTTTGTTTCAGCCAGGGGTGTTGTTGCCCGGATAGAAGAACAGCGCGACGCCGCCGTCGTGCAGCAGGTCGGCGAGGGCATAGCGCCGCCCGTCGTCGGCCGGCGCGTCGAACGCGGGCGCGGGCGTGCCGCGCGCGAGCGGCGCGCCGGTCACGCGACGACCTCCGACGCCGAACGCGACCGCACCAGCGCGTCCTGCCGCTCGAGCCACTCGGCGGGCACGTTCATGCAGCCGATCGTGCGCGGCCCTTCCGAGGCGCCGTGCCAATCGGAGCCGCCGCTGGGCAACAGTTCGAGTTCGGCCGCGAGCGTCGCGAGGCGCGCGGTCTCGGAGACGCCGTGCCCGGGATGGCGCACTTCCACGCCGTCCATGCCCGCGGCCGCGAGCGCGGCGAGCTTCTCGCGCGTGCCATCGGGTCCCGGATGCGCGATCACCGCGAGTCCGCCGGCATCGTGGATCAGCGCGAACGCTTCTGGGATGGTGAGGCGGCGCTTCTCGACGAAGGCGGGCCGGCCGGCGCCGAGCCAGCGGTCGAACACCTCGCGGTGATCCTTCGCGAAGCCGCCCGCGACGAGCGCGCGCGCGACGTGCGGACGTCCGATCGCCGCGTCGCCCGCCTGCTCGAGCACCGCCTGGGCGGTGACCGGGATCCCGAGCGCGTTCAGGCGCTCGACGATCTCGAGCGCGCGCGCGCGGCGCGCCGTGCGGAATACGTCGAGGGCATTCTGCAGCGGCGCTGGGCGCGCGATGTGCAGTCCGAGGATGTGCACCTCCGCGCCGGCCGCATCGACCGCGCTCAACTCCACGCCGGCGATGACGCGCACGCCCACGCGGTCGCCCGCGGCGCGCGCCTCGTCGAACCCCGCGAGCGTGTCGTGATCGGTGAGCGCGATCGCCGCGA
This sequence comes from uncultured Gemmatimonadaceae bacterium, assembly GCA_963732065.1. GTDB lineage: Bacteria > Gemmatimonadota > Gemmatimonadetes > Gemmatimonadales > Gemmatimonadaceae > DATKOH01. Next base: position 1,028,044 of record CAVSYH010000020.1, read on the forward strand.
GTCCGGCGCTCCGCGCGGCGGCGACGACCGCGGCCGGCGCCTGCGAGCCATCCGATGCCGTCGAGTGCATGTGCAGATCGACGCGCGCACCGGCGATGGTGCTCACCGCGAGTAGCCCGCTTCGGGCGATCGTACGCTCGACTGCGACTGGGCGAAGAGGCGCTGCAGTTCCGCGCCGCTCAGTTCGGCGAACGAGGCCTCGCGCACGCGCGCGCCCTGCGGTGAGTAACGCGTCACGCGGACTTCCGGCGGCGCGCCCGCTGGCGCGCGGCGCGTGAAGAGGAGCGTGAATTCATCGCGGTCGGACTGGGTGATCCGCCCCGCGGGGGCGACCTCCCACGTGTCGCCGCCGACGGTGATCGTGCGCACGGGCATCAGGTGAGCTCCACTTCCTGGTAGATCCGAGCCGGATCGAGCACCGGGTCGGGCGCGGCGGTGAGCGCCTTGTAGAGCGTCTCGCCATCCGCCGCTTCGATGAATTCGATGAACGCACCCGAAAGTTCCGCTTCCTCGAACACCCAGTGCTTGCACTGGTTCGCGAGATAGAACGCGTGCCGCGCCTGCAGCTTGGCGAGGAACTTCTTGCGGTCGCCGGCCGGGACGATCGACCGCTTGAGAGTGAGCGCGCGCGGCACGGCTACAGCACCGCGTCGGGGAAGGTCTCGATCTGCTGCTTCACGAACGCGAGGAACTGATCGGCGACGGCGCCATCGATGATGCGGTGATCGAAGGAGATCGAGAAGAACGCGCACGTGCGGATCGCGATCACGTCCTCGCCGTCGGGGCCGGTCTTCACCTTCGGGCGCTTCTCGATCGCGCCCACGCCGAGCACGGCCACCTGCGGCTGGCTGATGATCGGCGTGCCCATGAGCGAACCGAACACGCCGGGGTTGGTGATGGTGAACGTGCCGCCCGCCACTTCGTCGGGCTGCAGCTTCTTCGCGCGTGCGCGCGCCGCGAGATCGTTGAGCGTGCGCGTGATCCCGGCGAGCGAGAGATCATCGGCGCGCTTGATCACCGGCACGATCAGCCCCCAGTCGAGCGCGACCGCGACGCCAATGTTGAACTGCTTGCGATAGATGACGTTGTTGCCGGCCACCGAGGAATTCATGATCGGGAATTCCTTGAGCCCCTTCACCACCGTCTTGATGATGAACGGCATGTACGTGAGCTTCTGGCCGGTGGCCTGTTCGAAGGCCGCGCGCTGCGCCGCGCGGATGCGCGCGACGCGCGTGAAGTCGATCTCCATGAACGACGTCACGTGCGCCGACGTGCGGCGCGAGAGCACCATGTGCTCGCTGATCTTCTGCCGCATGACCGACATCGGCTCGACCACATCGCCGGGCCACGCCTCGGGCATGGGACCATGCTGCACCGCGCCCGTGGGCGCGTGCATCGACGGCGGCGCCATCGCCGGCGGCGGCGGCGGGCGCGCGCGCGGCCGGAGCCGCGGCGGCGGCGCCGCCCGACGCGACGTAGCGCTCGAGATCCTTCTTCGTGACGCGGCCGGCGATGCCCGATCCCTGCATCGCGGTCACTTCGAGTCCCTTGTCGGCGGCCATCTTCCGCACGAGCGGCGACGAGCGCGTGCGCACGCGGTCCTCGAACGAACCGGCGGGCGCGGCCGGTGCGGCGGGCGCCGCGGCCTTCGGAGCGGCCGGCGCCGCGGCGGCCGCGGCGGGCGCACTCTGCGCGGCCGGAGCCGGCGGCGCCGCGGCCGGAGCGACGGCGGCCGCGCCCTTCTCGGTCTCGAGACGCGCGACGATGGTCTGCACCGGCACCGTCTGCCCTTCCGTCACCAGGATCTCTACGAGCACGCCGGCGTTGGGCGCGGGGATCTCCGCGTCCACCTTGTCCGTGCTGATCTCGAAGATCGGCTCGTCGCGCTTCACCTCGTCGCCCACCTTCTTCAGCCAGCGGGACAACGTGCCTTCGGCGATCGACTCGCCCATCTGAGGCATGATCACATCAATGCGTGCCACTGGATCAACTCCGCGCTGAATTCCCTGGACCGCCCCTCCCTCGCCGCAGCCGCCAGAACACCAGCGACGGCAACAGCACGACCCCCACGACCGCCGCCGGCAGCACGTAGCTCCACGTGTTGCACGCCGGCATCCCTTCCGGCGGCGCGCAATTCCGCGCGCTGCCGACCACTTTCGCCACCAGAGCGCCGACCATCCCGCCGCCGAAGAACCCCGGGATCATCATCAAACATCCGATCGCGAACCGGTTCGGCCGCACGGCCGCCGGCTCCATCCCTGCCGTCACGCTAGTATCCCGCGAGCCGTCGCGCCACGGTCACGATGTCCGCCGTCTGCGGCAGCACGTAATCCTCGAGCGGCGGCGCATACGGCAGCGGCACATCGGCCGCGGTCACGCGCAGCACCGGCGCATCGAGCCACTCGAACGCGTGCTCGTTGATGCGCGCCGTGACCTCGCCCGCGATCCCGCCCGTGCGCGTGTCCTCGTGCACGATCATCACGCGGTTCGTCTTCTTCACCGTCGCGATGATCGCCTCGTCGTCCATGGGCAGCAGCGAGCGCAGATCGATCACCTCGACGCTCAGCCCGTCGCTCTTCTCCAGCTCCTCGGCCGCCTCGAGCGCCTTCCACACCGTGGCGGCGTATGTGATGATCGACAGGTCCTTCCCTTCGCGCGCCGTGCGCGCCTTGCCGATCGGCACCACGTGATCGCCGGCCGGCATCTCTTCCTTGATCCGGCGGTACAGATACTTGTGCTCGAAGTAGAGCACCGGATCCTCGTCGCGGATCGCCGCCTTCATCAGGCCCTTCGCGTCGCTCGCCGTGGCCGGGTACACGATCTTGAGTCCGGGCGTGTGCAGGAACGCCGCCTCCGGATTCTGCGAATGGAACGGCCCGCCGCGCACGTAGCCGCCGCTCGGCCCGCGCACCACCATCGGACACGCGAGCATCGCGCGGTAGCGCGACGTCGCGACGTAGTTGGTGAGCATGTCGTAGGCGCACGAGATGAAATCGATGAACTGCATCTCGACCACCGGCCGCATGCCCATGTGCGCCGCGCCCGCGGCCGCACCCACGATCGCCGCCTCGGAGATCGGCGTGTCGATCACGCGCTGCTCGCCGAACTTCGCCATGAGGCCGTCGGTCACCTTGAACGCGCCGCCGTACGCGCCGATGTCCTCGCCGAGCACGAACACGTTCTTGTCGCGCTCCATCTCCTCGAACAGCGCCTGGCGGATCGCCTCGAGATACGTGATCTCAGCCATTGAACGTTCCCCACGAAGCGGGCCGCTCGTGCTGCGCGACCGCGGACCGCACGCCTTCGCGGAACCAGAGCGGTTCGGTGACGGCCGGGTCGGCGTAGATGCCGGCGAGCGCATCGCCCGCCTCCGGCATCGGCGACTGCTCGGCGAGATCGGTCGCCTCGTCGATCTCCTGCTTCACGCGCGCGTCGATCTTCTCGAGCGCCGAGCGCTTCTCCTGTTCCTCGTCGAGCAGCACGCGCACGTAGCGGTCGAGCGGATCGTTGTTCTTCTCCCACCACTCGATCTCGCCTTCGCGGTACATAGCTCTGATTGTCGTGCTCGGCGTGGCCCTTGCGGCGGTACGTGATGAGCTCGACGAGCGTCACGCCCTCGCCGCGGCGCGCGCGGTCCACCGCGCGCTTGGTCACGTCGTACGTCGCGAGCACATCGTTGCCGTCGGCCTGCACGCCGGGGATCCCGTAGCGCAAGCGCCTTGTCCTTCAGCTCCTTCACCGCGGTCTGCTTGCTCGTGGGCGTCGAGTAGGCGTAGCCGTTGTTCTCGACGATCACCACGAGCGGGCACTTCTGCACCGCCGCGAAATTGATCCCCTCGTGGAACGCGCCCGTGGACGTCGCGCCGTCGCCGATGTACACGAGGCCCACGCGATCCTCGCCGCGCATCTTGAATGAGAGCGTGATGCCGGCCATCACCGGCACCATGTCGCCCAAGTGCGAGATCTGCCCGACGAATCCGCGGACGAGATCGCCGAAATGGATGTTCAGCTCGCGCCCGCGCGTGGGCGAATCGCCCTTCGCCATGTACTGCCGGATGATCTCGAGCGGCGTCGCGCCCTGCACCAGCATCGAGCCGAGGTTCCGAATGAGCGGGCTCAGGAAATCGCCCTTGCCGCGGTCGAGCGCGAAGGCGCTGCCCACCGCGTCGGCTTCCTGGCCCAGCGAGCGGAACAGTCCGCCCACGACCTTCGTCTGGCGGTACAGATTCACCAGCCGCTCCTCGAGCGACCGCGTGAGCCGCATGTAGTAATAGAGCTGGAGCTTCTGCTCCTTCGAGAGCGAGGCCGACGGGCGGTCCGCTTCGCGCGACGGCGCAGCGGGGACGATGCGGGGCGCGGCGCCGGACGGCATCAGTAGGCGGCCTCGAGCGTGCGGGCGGGCTCTTCCGCCTTCCGCACTTTCACGAAATACCGCTTCACGTTGCGGTCCAGCCGGCTCTCGCCGGTCTGGTCGGTGTCGACCTCGATGAACGTGTAGTGGCCGCCATCGGGGCGGATCTTGAGCGTCATGGTGCCGAGCGTTCCCGAGAAGGCGCGCGAACGCGCGACCGACGACGTCTTCGCGAGACCGATCGTCGGGAAGAATTCGTCGGCGAGCTTGAGCGCCGCATCGGCGGCGATGTGCGTGCGATGATAGTGGCGCATGATCAACGGACCTCGCCGCTGGCGTTGTTCACCGTTTGCATCCAGTCCACTTGCTCGAGTTTCTGCGTGGAGTCCTTCCGGAAGCGCAGTCCCATCGCCCAGTCGCCGGCGATCGTGTAATTCAGGTTCGCGTAGTACGTGCCCGGCTCCGCGCCCGCGACGAACGTGTCCCACACCTTCACGACCGGCACGTCGATGTACTTGTCGCCGATCTTCTGCTTGGGATTCGTGTTCCCGTACAGGATCCCCTCGCCGCCGTTGATCGGCTCCTTCGTGTCCTTGTCCCGCACGACGATCTTGAACGTCATGCGCTCGCGCGCGCGCGGCGGCGCCGGGTCGCTCGTGACGCGCATCATGTACTTGTCGGTGTACGCCGGCATGCCCTTCTCCGGCTCCTGACCGCACACCGCGGCGACGAACACCATCGCCGCGAGCGCCGCGATCCGCATCGCGAAGGCGCGCCTCACGAGGAGTAGTACTCCAGGCCGAGGTGCGTGATCTGCTCCTCGCCCATGAGATGGCGCAGCGTGTTCTTGAGCTTCGTCTGCTGGATGAAGAGATCGTGCTCCGGCTGCAGCCCGGGCGCCGCCATCGGGACTCTTGAAGTAGAACGACAGCCATTCCTGGATCCCCTTCATGCCCGCGCGATGCGCGAAGTCCATGAACAGCGCGAGATCCAGCACGATCGGTGCCGCCAGGATCGAGTCTCGGCATAGGAAGTTCACCTTGATCTGCATCGGGTAGCCCATCCAGCCCGACGATGTCAATGTTGTCCCAGCCTTCCTTGTTGTCGCCGCGCGGCGGGTAGTAGTTGATGCGCACGACGTGCGAGAAGCCCTGGTACAGATCGGGATACTGCTCCGGCTGCAGGATCGTGTGCAGCACGCTGAGCTTGGACTCTTCCTTCGTCTTGAACGACTGCGGATCGTCGAGCACTTCGCCGTCGCGATTGCCGAGGATGTTCGTCGAGTACCAGCCGGCGAGACCGAGCATGCGCGCCTTGAGCGCCGGCGCGATGACGGTCTTCATCCAGGTCTGGCCGGTCTTGAAGTCCTTGCCGGCGATCGGGCAGGCCCTGCTTGCCCGCGAGCTCCACGAGCGCCGGCGTGTCCACCGTCAGATTCGGCGCGCCGTTCGCGAAGGGAACGCCCTCCATGAGCGCCGCCCACGCGTAGAGCATCGAGGGGGCGATCGCCTCGTCGTTGCACTCCATCGCCTTCTCGAACGCCTCGAGCGTCGCGTGGGCCGCGCCCGGCGTGATGAAGATCTCGGTGCTCGCGCACCAGACCATCACGAGCCGGTCGCACTGGTTCGCCGCCTTGAAATCGCGAATGTCCTTGCGCAGCTGCTCCGCGAGATCGCGCTTGGTCTTGCCCGTCTTCACGTTCGTGCCGGTGATGCGCGTGACGTAGTGATTGTCGAACACGGCGGGCATCGGCTTGATCGCGGCGAGGAAATCGGCGATCGGCGCGAGATGCTTCTCCTCGAGCACGCCGGCCTTCCGCGCGGCGGTGAGCGCGTCATCCGGGATCGGGTCCCACGCGCCGAAGACGAGATCGCTCATCGAACTCGAGCGGCGCGAACTCCTTGATGAGCGGCGCGCGATGGTCGGTGCGCTTTCCCAGGCGGATCGTCGCCATTTGCGTGAGCGATCCGATCGGCTTCGCGAGCCCGCGGCGCGCATTCTCCACGCCGGCGATGAAGGTCGTCGCGACCGCGCCGAGGCCCGGCATGAGCACGCCGAGCCGGCCGGTTGCCGGACGCGGCGCGGGGCGCGCGCCGCCGGTGGACGATCCCTGCACTCGCTATTCTCCTCTCGCGCGTTCCGAGCCGCCGCGGTCCGCCGCCCGGTACACGGCGGCGATCCGCTGCGCAGCCGTGAGCCACGCGGTAACGGTCAACAACACCAGGATCGCACTCAACACGAACCCATCCAGCGCGAGGCCGAAGAACGCCTGCGGCGCCGACAACAAGACCACTCGCTCGGGGCGCTGCAGCATCCCGACGTTCGCGTGCACGCCGATCGTCTCCGCGCGCGCCCGCGTGTAGCTCGTGATGAACGTGCCGATCAGGCCCAGCACGCTCACCGCCACCATCGCCAGCGCCCACGAACCGGGGCGCGACGCCCAGAACACCGCGAAGCTGCCGAGCACGAAGCCGTCCGCCACGCGGTCGAGCGTCGAATCGTAGAACGCGCCGAACGCCGTGCTGCGTCCCGTGCGGCGCGCCACCGTTCCGTCGAGCACGTCGAACAGCGCCGTGAGGCCGAGCACCCAGCCGCCGGTGCGAATGTGGCCCGTCGCGTAGAACCCGGCGGCCGTCATCGCGCTCAGCGTGCCAACGGTCGTGATCGTGTTCGGCGCGACGCCGAGACGCACCAACCCGTCCGCGACCGGTTCGATGAGCCTGAGGTAACCGGAACGGAGCCAGCCCGGGAGGAAAGTCATCGCGTTCGCCGGGCTCGCAGCCCGGCCGGTTAACTTATCCGGCCGCGATGCGCGGAGCAACCCGACGCCCGCCGCGCTATTGATAGATGAGGAAGCGCTTCGTCTTGCGCTTGAACTCGACCGTCGCCGCGAGCGACGAGTCGATGATCTGGTCGGGGTCGAGCCCCTTGAGCAGCTTGTCGCGCACCGGCTCCCCGAACGTGCGCGCGAACCCCACCGAATCGACCTTGAACGAGTCCGGGTGCGTCTTCTTGATCGCGAACGCGATCCACGCGCCGAGCCGCGACGTCTGCAGCACGCTGCGATCGGTGACCGTGATGCGGATGCCCTTCATCGTCTTCCCGTTGTAGCGGAAGTCCGTGGGCTTCACCGGCGTCTCGGTCTCGACGGAGAATTTCACGCCCGGGATGCGTGAAATCATCGAGCACGTTGATGACCTTCTTCGCGTTCATCCACGGCGCGCCCACCCACTGGAAGGGGATCGGCGTGCCCCGCCCCACCGAGACGTTCGACGGCTCGAGGATGACGAGACCCGGATAGAGCGTGGCCGCCGCGAGCGACGTCATGTTGGGCGACGGGTTGACCCATGGCAGCCCCGTGCGGTCGAACCACCGCGAGCGCCGCCAGTTCGCCATCGGAATGACGTGGAGATCGGCGCCAAGCTGGAGTTCGCTGTTGTAGAGCTTCGCGAGCTCGCCCATGGTCATGCCGTGGCGCAGAGGGATCGGGTAGAGCGCGGTGGGCTGCGCCGAGCGCTCGGGGCTCTGGCTGCCGGCCCACGCGAGCGCACTGTCGAGCACCGGGCCTTCGACGTCCTGCCCGTTGATCGGGTTCGGGCGATCGAGCACCAGCACCATGACGTGATGCTGCGCCGCGGCGCGCATCGCGTACACGACGCTCGCCGGATACGTCCACGGGCGCGCGCCAATGTCCTGCAGATCGATCACGAGCGCGTCGATCTGGTCGAGCGCGCTGTCGGGCGGCGGCAGCACGTTGTTCCCGTACAGCGAGATGATCGGGAGTCCCGTGCTCTTGTCGACGCCGCCGGCGACGTTCGTGTGGTCCTCGGTGCCGCGAATGCCATGCTCGGGGGAGAAGAGCATCACGAGCTTCATCCCCGGCGCCTTGCCCTTCTTGCTGGCCTCGACGAGCAGGTCGGCGTCGCTCACCCCGTTCTCATCGATCCCCGTCTGGTTCGTGAGCAGGCCGACGCGCTTGTTCTCGAGGAGTTCCAGGCTGTCGCGCAGCAGCACCGTGATGCCGGGCAGCGTCTTCATCGCCTGCTTGCGCTGCGACATCGTCATCTGCAGCCCCTGCTGCGTATCGGGATCCGGATCGTCCCTCGGCGTGCTGGCGCAGGCGAGGGCGATGACGCCGGCGATCCCGGCGACTGCGGCGAAGACGGTGCGTTTCTGCGAGCGGGTCATTGAGGGGGGATGGGGGTGACGGGATGATACACCGGAGACCGGAACTTGGACGGGGGCGCGGATTACCCTGAGCGGCAGGCTGTCGGCTGTCGACTGTCGCAGGCAACAGCCGACAGCCGACGGCCCGCCGTTCTTGAACTGCCCCTCGCTCGTCATTATACTACTAGAGCAGAGACTCCCTCTATAACGAGGCCGATACAATGAGCACCACCCAGGAACCCGCCATCGCCGTCACGCTCACCTCCGCCGCGGGCGTCGAGGTGAAGAAGTTCATGGAACAGGAAGGCGTCACCGAAGCGGCCGGCGGACTGCGCGTCAGCGTGCAGCCCGGCGGATGCAGCGGATTCAAGTACGGCCTGCTCATCGAAGAGAAGGCCGCCGATGACGACCTCGTCGTCGATCAGGAAGGCGTCCGCGTCTTCGTCGACCCTTTCTCCGCCCAGTACCTGAACGGCGTCACGATCGACTACGTGACGTCGATGCAGGGTTCGGGATTCACGTTCAAGAATCCGAACTCCACCGGCGGCTGCGGCTGCGGCAGCTCGTTCAACGCGTAGCATTGCGTCGGGCTGACGCGCGCGAGGCCCGCGACCGCACTGTCGGTCGCGGGCCTTTTCACATCCCCCGCCCCACATGAACGCCGCGAGCCGTTTCGGCTGGATCGATCTCGCGGTGCTCGTCGCGTATCTCGTGGGCGTCACGCTCCTCGGCCTGCGGCTCGGCCGCCGCCAGGAGAACGCGAGCGATTACTTCGTCGCGTCGCGGCGCATCCCGTGGTGGGCGGTCATGTTCTCGGTGGTCGCCACCGAGACGAGCGCGCTCACCTTCATCTCCATCCCGGGGCTCGCGTACATCGGCGATCTCGGATTCCTCCAGATCGCCGCGGGCTACATCCTCGGCCGCATCGTCGTCGCGCGCACACTGCTGCCGCGCTATTACCAAGGTGAGCTCGTCACCGCGTACACGCTGCTCGAGACGCGCTTCGGCGTCGCGACGCGGCGCTTCACGTCCATCGTGTTCATGGTCACGCGCGCGATGGCGGATTCGGTGCGCGTGTTCGCGACGGCGATCCCGGTCGCGCTGATCATCGGACCCGCGTTCGCGGGCAGCGAGCGCTCCTCCATGGTGGCCGCGATCCTCGTGCTCGGCGCGCTCACGGTGCTGTACACGTGGCGCGGCGGCATGCGCGCCGTGGTGTGGACCGAGCTGCTGCAGGCGGGCGTGTACATCCTGGGCGGCACCGCGGCGCTCGTGCTCATCGGGCATCTCGCGCCCGGCGGGTGGAGCGTCGATCCTGCACGACGCGTCGGCGGCGGGCAAACTGCGCGTGATCGATCTCTATACCGGATTCGACCGGCCGCAGACGCTCATGGCCGGACTCATCGGCGGCGCCTTCCTCGCGATGGCGTCGCACGGCGCCGACCAGCTCATCGTGCAGCGCCTGCTCACCGCGCGCTCGCTCCGCGATTCGCAGCGCGCGCTGATCGGCAGCGGCATCGCGGTGTTCGTGCAGTTCACGCTCTTCCTCATGATCGGCATCGGGCTCTGGAGCGTGATGCAGTCGCGCACGTTCGCCGTGCCCGACTCGGTGTTCCCCACGTTCATCGTGGAGCAGATGCCGGTGGGCCTGCTCGGCCTCGTCGTCGCCGCGATCGTCGCCGCCACGATGAGCACGCACGCCGGCGCGATCAATTCGCTCGCGACGGCCACCACGTACGACATTTATCTGCCGCTCACCGGCCGCGCGCCCGCCGATCCACGCGCGCTCCGCATGGGCAAGATCTTCGCCCTCACCTGGGGCACCGCGCTCACCCTCGGCGCGCTGCTCTTCCGCGCAGCAGGGGACGCCGGCCGTCGTCGTCGCGCTCGGCATCGCGTCATTCACCTACGGCGGGCTGCTCGGCGGCTTCTTCCTGGGTATCTTATGGGCGCGCGCGCGGCAGGCGGACGCGATCATCGGCATGAGCACCGGGATCATCGCGATGGCCGCGATCGTGTTCGCGAGGCCGCTCGCGCTCGCGGTGCCGGCCTGGTCGAACGCATTGGCGCCGGTGTCGCGCATCGCGTGGCCCTGGTACGTTCTCATCGGGACTTCGATCACGCTCGCGGTGGGCGTGCTCGCATCGTTCACCCACGCGGCGCCGCGGCACGCGGAGCCTGGAGTCACATGACGCAGATCGTTGTTGGCGTTGATGCGGGAGGCAGTCACACGCGCGTGCGCGTGGCCGATGACAGCGGCGAGCCGCTGGGCAGCGCCGAGGGCGCGGCGGGTGCGATGCGCCCGGGCGAAGCGGACCGCGCCGCCGATGCGATCGTGGATTGCCTGCGCGATGCGCTGGCGAGTTGCGACATGGGGAACGTCGTGCCGCGCGTTCTATGCGTCGGCGCGGCGGGCGCCGGTCGTGATCCCGAGCGCCTCGCGCTGTGGGAAGCGCTGAGCGCTCGCGGAGTGGCGGAGGATGTTGTCGTGCACACCGACGCGGAGACCGCGTTCGATGATGCGTTCGGCGATGGCGCGGGGATCCTGCTGCTCGCCGGAACGGGATCGATGGCGTATGGTCGCGGACCCACGGGAGTGACCGCGCGCGCGGGTGGATGGGGCCCGATGTGCGGTGATGAAGGCGGCGGCGCCTGGATCGGGCGGCGCGCGCTGTCGGCGGTCACCGCATCAGTGGATGGCCGCGAACCGGAGACGGCGCTGCTCGGCGCCGTGCTCACGGCGTGCGAACTCACCGACGCCGAGCAATTGATCGCGTGGGGCGCGAGTGCATCGCTCGGCAAGATCGCGACGCTGGCGCCGGTGGTCGCGCGCGTGGCGGACGCAGGTGACATGCGCGCGAACGCTTTGATCACGCTCGGAATCGAGGAGCTGGTGCTGCACGTGCGCACGTTGGCGCGATCTCTGTTCGGCGATGAACGGGCGTCGTGTCCCGTTGCGTTGGCGGGCGGGCTCATTGGGCCGGGGCGGCCGCTGCGCAAACGGCATCGAGCGGCGGCTGAAAAGCGCGGTGCCGGGAGTGCAACTCCACGCCGGCGAAGTGATCGCGGTGCGAGGCGCGGTGCGCGGGGCGCTGAGGCACCTGGGAGTACACAGCTAAAGAGCCGGGAACCGATTACCGGGAACCGGTGATGCATAACAACGCATGGTGTACTACCTCGCGCGAGGTCGTACTCCATGCGTTTTCATGCCATACCGGTTCCCGGAAATCGGTTCCCGGCCGTTATGCAGAATCTCCGTGGTCGCGTGGAACTCTCCTTCCCACTGCGCCATGACAACAGTGGCCAGGCAATTCCCCACGAGATTGATCGACGTGCGCGCCATGTCCATGATCGCGTCCACGCCGAGGATCACGGCGACGCCCTGGAGCGGCAGTCCGAACGTCGCGAGCGCGCCCGAGAGGATCACGAGTGACGCGCGCGGCACCGCGGCGACGCCCTTCGACGTGAGCATGAGCGTGAGCATCATGATGAGCTGGTTCTGCAGCGACATGTCGATGCCCGCCGCCTGCGCGACGAACACGCTCGCGACCGCGAGGTACAGCGTGCTGCCGTCGAGGTTGAACGAGTAGCCCGTGGGCATCACGAACGCGACGATCCGCCGCGGCACGCCGAACTCTTCCATCACTTCCATCGCGCGCGGCAGCGCCGCCTCGCGAGCTCGCCGTGGAGAAGGCGATGAGCCACGGCTCCTTCACCACCATGATGAACCGCTTGAGCGGCACCTTCGCGATGAGCGCGACCGGCAGGAGCACGAACAGGATGAACACGACGAGCGCGCCGTACAGCGTGAGCACGAGCAGGCCGAGGTACTTGAACACGCCGAGCCCGCTCTTGCCGACGGTGACGGCGATCGCCGCGCCGATGCCGATCGGCGCGAAGCCCATCACGAGATTCGTGAACTTGAACATGATCTCGGAGAGCGATTCGCAGAATCGCAGCATCGTCTGCTTGCGGCGCGCCGGATGCTTTCGAGACCGCGACGCCGAACAGCACCGCGAAGAACACGATCTGGAGCACTTCGTTGTTCGCCGCCGCCTCGGCGAAACTCTGCGGCACGATGTGCTCGAGCACGTTCGCGATCGTCACCTGGTGTCCGGCGAGTTCCTTGCCGGGCGCGTCCGAGGCGGCCGTGATGTTCACGCCGACGCCGGGCTTCACCCAGTTCACCGCGATGAGTCCCACCGCGAGCGCGAGCGTCGTGACGATCTCGAAATAGATGATCGACCGCAGCGCGAGCCGGCCGACGCGCTTCATGTCGTCGCCGTGGCCCGCGATCCCCACCACGAGCGTGCTGAAGATCAGCGGCACGATCAGCAGCTTGATCATCCGCAGGAACACCGTGCTCAGCGGCTTGAGCGACGTGGCGAAGTCCGGATACAGCGCGCCGGGAATGCGCCGACGCGTGCCGAGGATCATCGCGATGATGATCCACTGGGTGAGGGAGAGTTTCTTCAGGAAACCCATGACGGCGGCGCTCGGCGCTAGGCGCTGGGTGGCTGCGCCGGCGCTTGACCGCCCTTCAGCGTCGAATGGCCGTAGCCGTACGCGATGTACAGCGCCAGGCCGATCACCAGCCACACGCCGAAGCGGATCCACGTGACGCCCGGCAGTCCCTTCATCACGTACAAGCATGCGGCCGCGCCACCGATGGTGACGTGAACCAGAGCCCGAACTTGCCGCCCGGCACCCGGAAGGGGCGCGGGCGCTCCGGCTCCGTGTGGCGCAGCACGAGCACGCCGATGCACACGAGCACGAACGCGAAGAGCGTGCCGATGTTCGTGAGGTCGTACGTCTCGCCGGCGTCTCCGATCAGCGCCCACGCGGCGACGAACACGCCGGTGAGGATCGTCGTGATGTACGGCGTGCGGTACTTGCCGTGCACCTTCGCCGCGAAGGGCGGGAGCAGGCCGTCACGCGCCATGGCGAAGAAGATGCGCGGCTGGCCGTACTGGAACACGAGGAGCACGGCGGTCATCGAGAAAACCGCGCCGAACGCGACGATCCGGCCGACGTTGTTCAGCCCCGCCAGCTGCAGCGCCTTGCGACAGCGGATCGGCCACGCGCGAGCTGGCTCGTCGGTACCATGCCGGTGAGCACTGCGCCGACGATGATGTAGATCACGGTGCAGATCGCGAGCCCGCCCAGGATCCCGATCGGCATGTTCCGCTGCGGGTCCTTTGTCTCCTCGGCCGCCGTGGAGATCGCGTCGAATCCGATGTACGCGAAGAAGACGATCGCAGCACCCTGATGGATCCCATGCCAGCCGTTCGGCGCGAATGGGTGGTAATTCGCCGGCGTGATGTGCATGACGCCCACCGCCACGAACAGCGCGAGCACCACCAGTTTCACCGCCACCATGATGTTGTTCGCGCGCGCGCTCTCCCGCACGCCGAGCACGAGCAGCCACGTGATCAGCATGACGATCGCGGCCGCGGGAATGTTGATCAGGATCGGAATGCCGAGAAAATGCGGCGCGGTCTGCATCAAGCCCATGGATCGCCGGATCCGAACTGAGGAGCGCGGTGCGATAGCCGGTGGTCATCCAATCGGGCAGTTGGAAGCACGCCCTGCAGTGAGCGTCTTGAAGTAGTCGCCCCACGAGATCGCGACCGCGACGTTGCCCACCGCGTACTCGAGGATCAGATCCCAGCCGATGATCCACGCGACGATCTCGCCGAGCGTCGCGTACGAGTAGGCGTACGCGCTGCCGGCCTGCGGGATCATCGCCGCGAGTTCCGCATAGCAGAGCGCCGCGAGCGCGCACACGCCGCCGAGCAGCAGGAAGGAGAGCACGAGCGCCGGCCCCGCGCCGGCGCGAATGACCTCGCCATTGGGCCCGAGCTCGCCCGCGGCCGCCGTGCCGATCGCGCCGAAGATCCCGGCGCCGATCACGGCTCCGATCGCGAGCATGATCAGGTCGACGGGGCCGAGCGCGCGCTTGAGGCCGTTGGGGTTGTCCGCTTCCGCCATGAGCGCGGCGATCGGCTTGCGCGAGAAGAGCCTGTTGACGATTGAGCTCATGCGACCCCACGACCGAAGAAGGAAATGAAAGCAGACCGGGCGGCCCCGAAGGACCGCCCGGTCACCAACGTACTCGAATTACGCCGCGAGTTCGATCCGCATGCGGTAGAACGACCGCCACACGAACACCACGGAGACCAGGAAGAACGCCGCCGCGAGCATGTGCGTGAAGCCGGCGCCGCGCTGCTCGGTGAGCGAGACCGCGAGTTCCACGGCCAGCAGCCCGAACAGCGTCGTGAACTTGATCACCGGATTGAGCGCCACGCTCGACGTGTCCTTGAACGGGTCGCCCACGGTGTCGCCCACCACGGTCGCCGCGTGCAGCGGCGTGCCCTTCTGCTTCATGTTCACCTCGACGATCTTCTTCGCATTGTCCCACGCGCCGCCGGCGTTCGCCATGAAGATCGCCTGGAACAATCCGAACAGCGCGATCGAGATCAGGTAGCCGATGAAGAAGTACGGCTCCACGAACGCGAACGCGAGCGTCGCGAAGAACACCGCGAAGAAGATGTTCCGCATCCCCTTCTGCGCGTACAGCGTGCAGATCTCCACGACCTTCTTGCTGTCGGCCACGCTGGCCTTCGCCGCGCCGTCGAGCTTGATGTTCGCCTTGATGAACTCCACCGCGCGGTACGCGCCCGTGGTCACGGCCTGGATCGACGCGCCGGTGAACCAGTAGATCATCGTGCCGCCGGTGATCAGGCCGAGCACGAACGGCGGATGCAGCATGGACAGGTACTGCAGGTACTCCGGCTGCAGTCCCTTCGTGAGCGCCATGATGATCGAGAAGATCATCGTGGTCGCGCCCACCACCGCGGTGCCGATGAGCACCGGCTTCGCGGTGGCCTTGAAGGTGTTGCCCGCGCCGTCGTTCTCCTCGAGCAGATGTTTCGCGCGCTCGAAGTTGGCGTCAATGTTGAAGTCCTTCTTGAGCATCGCCGCCGCGCCCGGGATCTGCTCGATCGTCGAGAGTTCGAACACGCTCTGCGCGTTGTCGGTCACCGGGCCGTAGCTGTCCACCGCGATGGTCACGGGACCCATGCCCGAGGAAGCCGAACGCCACGAGGCCGAACGCGAACACCGCCGGCGCCAGCATCAGCGTCGCCGAACCCGTTGAGGCTGATCGAGATAGCCCGTGCGCCATGAGCATCATGATCGCCATGCCCAGCCAGTACGCGCTGAAATTGCCGGCCACGAGCCCGGACAGGATGTTCAGCGACGCCCCGCCCTGCTCCGAGCTCGTCACTACTTCCTTCGTGTGCGCGCTCTCGGTGCTCGTGAACACCTTCACCAGCTCCGGGATGATCGCGCCCGCCAGCGTGCCGCACGAGATCACGCGCGCTCAGCTTCCACCAGAGCGTGCCGTCGCCGAGCGTCGGGATGAGCAGGTAGCTCACGAGGAACGTCATGCCGAGCGACACGAACGACGTCAGCCACACGAGCGTGGTGAGCGGCGTCTCGTAATTCATGACGTCGGCGTTCGCGAAGCGCGCCTTCGCGATCGCGCCGTTGATCAGGTACGACACGCCGCTCGCGATGATCATCATCACGCGCATCGCGAAGATCCACACGAGCAGCTGCACCTGCACCGTTCGGATCGTTCACCGCGAGCAGGATGAACGTGATCAGCGCGACGCCGGTCACGCCGTAGGTCTCGAAGCCGTCGGCGCTCGGACCCACGCTGTCGCCGGCGTTGTCGCCGGTGCAGTCCGCGATGACGCCCGGATTGCGCGCGTCGTCTTCCTTGATGTTGAACACGATCTTCATGAGATCGGCGCCGATGTCCGCGATCTTCGTGAAGATGCCGCCCGCGATGCGCAGCACCGCCGCGCCGAGCGATTCGCCGATCGCGAAGCCGATGAAGCACTGGCCGGCGTAGTCGCCCGGAATGAACAGCAGGATCCAGAGCATGATCAGCAGTTCAACGCTGATCAGCAGCATGCCGATGCTCATGCCCGCGCTGAGCGGGATCTGATAGCATGGGAACGGCTTGCCCTTGAGACTCGCGAACGCGGTGCGCGAATTCGCGAAGGTGTTCACGCGAATGCCGAACCATGCCACGCCGTAGCTGCCGGCGATGCCGAGCAGACTGAACGCCAGGATGATCGCGACCCGGCTCGCTTCGAAGTGCATCAGCATGCCGAAGTACATCGTGATCACGAGCGCGATGAACACCCACAGGATGATCAGGAATTTCCCCTGCGTGATCAGATACGTCTTGCACGTCTCGTAAATGAGATCGGAGACCTCGAGCATGCGACGCATGCACCGGCAGCGCCTTGAGCTGCTTGTAGATCACGAGTCCGAACAGCAGGCCGGCGGCGCAGATGATCAGGCCGTAGAGGAGCAGCGTGTGCCCCGGCATCCCGAGGAACGACACCGACGAGAGGTCGGGCATCTTGAGCGCGGCTTCACCGCCGGCGGCGACTTGGGCGCCGAGCGGCAGGGCTCCGAGGAAGAGCGCGGCCAATGTGCGGCGGGCTACGACGGTGAATCGATTCATGTGGTCAGCAGTTGGGAGAAAGTGAGATCGCGTTCGGGAACGGGAAACGGGACTACGCAAGCATACACGCCTCGGCTTTGCGCCAGGCGTAGTACACGGGGATGCCCACCAGCACGAGCATCAACCCCAGGAGCGCTTGCACGCGCTTCGTCTCGGCGATCAGCAGTACCACGCAGACCGTGCTCGCCAGATACAATGTAGAGCGCAGGGAGGAACGGATAGCCGAGTCGCGCGATATGGGCGCGGAACGTCCGGGCGCTTCGCGCGCAGCACGAAGAGGCCGATCGTGGTGAGGGCGTAGAAAACAGCGCGGCGAAGATCACGTAGTCGAGCAACTGGCCGTACGTGCCGCTCAGGCAGAGGAGCGAGGTCCAGATCGCCTGCGCCACGAGCGCGACCGCGGGCACTCTTCGCTTGCTCAGCATGCCCGGCCTTCTTGAAGAACAGCCCGTCGCGCGACATCGCGTAGTACACGCGGCTGCCCGAGAGGATGAGCCCGTTGTTCGCGCCGAACGTCGAGATCAAGATCGCGACCGCCATCAGCGTCACGCCGCTCGCGCCGAAGATCACCTCGGCGGCGGCGGTGCCCACGCGGTCCTGCGACGCGAACTGGATGCCGCGCGCCATGACATCGGCGCCGTCCTTCGCGCCGTGCAGCGGAAGCACGCTCAGGTACGAGATATTGGTCATGACGTAGAGCACCGTGACGAGCAGCGTGCCCATCGCGAGCGCGCGCGGGAGATTCCGAGCCGCATCCTTCACCTCGGCGGCGGCGAAGGTCACGTTGTTCCACGCGTCGCTCGAGAAGAGCGAGCCCACCATCGCGGCGCCGAACACCACGACGAACGCGCCGGTCCAATTCTCCGTGCGCCGTGAAATTTCCGCGCGCCGAAATTCGCGGCGATCGCCGTCGCGTTGCGCCCCACGGCGAGCCCGAGGATCACGAGCAGCGCGAGCGCGGCCGTCTTCACGAGCGTGAACGACGTTTGCACGAGCTTCCCTTCGCGCACGCCGCGCAGATTGACCCAGGTGAGCACCCACACGCTCACGATCGCCACGACGCGCTGCGCGGTGAGGCCGAAGGTGATCATGCCGCCGGGAATGCTCGCCTCAGCGTGCGGGAACCACGTGTACAGATCGGGCGTGATCGCCGGCCAGAGCACGCCGAGGAATCGCGCGAACGCCACCGCCACCGCCGCGATCGTGCCCGTCTGGATGATCGTGAAAAGGGTCCAGCCATAGAGGAAACCCATGAGTGGACCCATCGCTTCGCGGAGGAACACGTACTGCCCGCCGGCTCGCGGGTACATGGCCGCCATCTCGCCGTACGCGAGGGCGCCGAGCAGGGTCATGAGCCCCGAGAGGCCCCACACGCAGAGCAGCAGCAGCGGAGAGCCGAGCGACCGCGAGATGTCCGCCGAGACGATGAAGATCCCCGATCCGATCATGGAGCCGGCCACGAGCATCGTCGCATCGGTGAGCGACATGGCCTTCACGAACTCGGAGGACGGCTCAGGGCTCATCAAACCTCAGCTCACTGCTGTCGGGGGGCGCGTTTCGAGGCGGAAAATTAGCCCACGGGCAGAGGGTGGAGGCTAGGGCGCGATACATGCGCGGGACGCGGGACGCGGGAAGCGCCGCGGGACGCGAGAACGGCCGGGAGCTCCCGGGTGGTTTCGCGTCCCGCGGCGCTTCCCGCTTCCCGCGTCCCGCGTAGTTACAGCTGACAGATCGTACGGGAACACGGAAGCGACCGGCGTCCCGTCCCGCTTGTGCGCCGGCCGGAACTTGTACTCGAGGCACTTCGCGCGGAGCAGCTTGTCGTAGCGAGCGGTCGCCCGACGATTCGAACTCGACGCGCAGCACCTTGCCGTGGTCGTCGAGGGCGAACAGGAGCTTGAGCTTCTTGCCGCTGCACGCTGTTCGGCGACGGGAGCGGCGGCAGGATCAGATACTCGGGCGTCGCGAGGTAGATGTCGCCCCCCTCGCCACCCGTGCCCGGCCCATTCGCCGAGCCCGTGCCTGTGCCCGCGCCCGTGCCGATGCCGCCGCCGGAGCCGGGGCCGTTGCCGTTCGTGCCGTCGGTGCCGCTGCCGCCGCCTGTTCCGGCGACGGGCGCGATCGCTTCCACCGGCGGCGGCGTGACATCGAGCTTCACGTCGATCTTCGCGACGGGCGGCACGATCTCCTTCGGCGGAGGCGGCGGCACGGGCTTGGGCGGCTGCGGAGCAACTGGAGCTGCTGGGCCGGCGGCGCCGCCGGCGGCTTCACGGCGAAGTAGCGCACGTGCTCCTCGCGGGTCTCGCCGCCGTTGCCGCGGTTCCCGCCTCCGCCGCCGCCCACGGGCCCAGCGCCGCCCGCGCCCTTCTCCACCGCGAGCGCCACATCGTGCTCGAAGAGCGGCACGAAGATCAGCAGGATGATCGAGCAGGTGGAGCAACACCGACGCGACGCCCCCGCCCCGCCCCTCGCGCCCCAATGGCAGGCCGAGTGGCGGTCGATAGCGGGGTTTCGGCGCCCCGGCGCGCGGGAAGGTTCACTTGAACGTTGTCGGCCATCGTCTCCTCTGGGGCCGCGCGCAGCGGATCTCGCGCTCGCACCCCCTTAAAAATAATACGACGGACGAACCCGGAAGGTTCGTCCGTCGTATGCCAGCGCTCGCGCGCCGGGAGTTACTTGGGCGGAATGCCAATGACCTTCACGCCGGCACCGCGCGCCGCATCCATCGCCAATACCACATCCTGGTACTTCACGGCCGGATCGCCCTTCACGAAGATGATCTTCTCGGGGCGCTGGTCGTAGATGTCCTTGAGCCGCGCCGCGAGTCCCGCTTGCGTGACATCTTCGCTGTTGATCTTGAACACACCGTTCGGCAGCACCTGCAACACGATCTGCGGCGTCGGCGGTCCCGGCGGCGTGTTCTGCGGCGTCGGATCGGGCAGCTGCAGGTCGATCGCCTTCCGCATCATCGGGATCGTCATCATGAAGATGATCAGGAGCACCAGCAGCACGTCGATCATCGGCGTGACGTTGATATCGTTCGTGAGGCCGCCCCCGCCTCCAGTGGACATCGACATAGTCTCGTCTCCTACGGCGTTGGGGGCTTCTTCTGATCCTCAGGCGCCGTACTCAATGTGCCCGGCGTCTGATCGCTGATCGCGCCGACCACCCGCACACCATTGTGCGCGGCGATGTCGATCGCGTCCAGCACCTTGCTGTACTGCAGATCCCGGTCGGCCTTCAGATACAGGATCTTGTCGGTCGTGCGTGCATCGAAGATCGCCTTCAATTGCTCGGCCAGCGTCTCGTTCTTGATCGGGCGCTTGTTGAGATAGTACTGGCCATCCCGGTCGATCCCGAGCACTTGATCGTCGGGATCCTCCGGGTGCGACTTCAGAGTTGATGCCGACGGGCGGCTGCGCCGCGAAGCCGGCGTTGATGAGCGGCGTCACGATCATGAAGATGATCAGCAGCACGAGCATGACGTCGATCATCGGCGTCACGTTCGGTTCCGCTTTGACTCTGCCCCCTCCTCCAGTGGACATCCCCATGGGATGATCTCCTCGTGGAATGTCGGACTACTGGGCGATCGGGCCGCCGCTGCCGCTCGCCGCGCTGAACTCGCGGGTGAAGCGCGAACGGCCGAACTCGCCGGCGACGCCCTTGATCAGATAGTCGATCATCTCCTTCGAGGTGTACGTCATCTCGACCTGGAGATTGTCGATCTTGGTGGTGAAGTAGTTGTACGCCCACACCGCCGGGATCGCGACGACGAGACCGAAGGCCGTCGTGATCAGCGCCTCGGCCACACCGGCCGAGATCGCGCCAATGCCGCCCGCGCCGCTCTGCGCCATGCCCTGGAACGCGTTCACGATACCCATCGTCGTGCCGAGCAGACCGACGAACGGCGCCGTGGCGCCGACCGTCGCGAGCACCGCGAGGCCGCGCTTCAGCTCCGCGAGGATGATCATCATGTTGCGCTCCACCGCGCGCTCCGCCGAGTTGATGTCGGACACGGTGACCGAGCCGTCCTGCAGCAGCGGCTTCACTTCGCCGAGCGCGCCGCCGAGCACGCGCGCGACGTGCGACTTCTTGTAGCTCTCCGCGAGCTTGATCGCTTCGTTGAGGTTGTCCTCTTCGAGGAACTGCGAGAACTCGGGCGCGAACTTGCGCGTCTCGGCCTGCGCCTTGCGCAGTCTCCACCACTTCTGGAGCATGATGGACATCGAGAAGAGCGACATCGCGAGGAGCGTGAACACGATCCCCTTCGCGAACCAGCCCATCGAGTTGTAGAGCGTGATCAGTGAGATGTTCATGGTGACGAGTCTCCCCTAGTGCGGAATGGAAGTGATTACTTCTTCAGCGGTGCGAATGTGAACGGCTGCTGCACGACCTGCCGTACCTTGTGTCCGCCGGCCTCGGCGGGGTAGAACTTGAGGAAGGGCAGGACGCGCTTCACTTCCTGTCCGAACAGCTCGTTGCGATGCCTTGAGGATCTTGAACGAATTCATCTCGGGGTGGCCGAGCGTGTCGACCACGAACTGCACGAGCACTTCGCCGGCCACCTGCGCGTTCTGGAGGATCTCCGGATAGCGCGGCGGCGGATTGCCATCGCGCGCCAGCACCGGCTTCTCCACCTGGAACTCGAACAGCGGCTGGTCGGTGGGCGTCGCCACCAACGACACCCTTGGACGTTCCGCCGGCGACACCCTTGCCGCTGAAGTCGTTCTCGTCGGTCACGGCCTTGGAGAGATCGACATCCGGGATCTTGTCGGGGATGTTCACCGGCGCCTGCAAGAGCTGGAAGCCCTTGGGCGGTGGCGGCGCCGCGACTTCCTGCGGCGGTGGCGGCTTCTTCTCTTCGGGCGGCGGATCCTTCTTCGTCTCCGCGAACTTCACGTCTTCGGCGACCACTTTCTCGACGACCTTCTCCCCGGCGTGCAGGGTGACGACGACGAGCAGCGCGACCACCGCGACGTGGAGGAAGAGACTGAAGACCGTGCCCGTGACCTGGCGGTCCTTCGCCCGCTTCGATTCGATCAGGTTGTTGAACATGCGTCGCTCACCTGAAGGTGAATGCTCCGGTGCTGCTGACTTGCGGGAGAAAAGGTATGCGCGGTGGATTGAGGGGTAATAACTCAATCATTAAGAATTGGTGATAAAAAATGTGGACAACGGGCTGTTGACTGTCGGCTGTTGCAGGCCACAGCCGACAGCCGACAGCCTGCAGTTAGGTCGTTGCTGGCGCCCCTATCTCCGTCGCGGGCTCGTAAGTGGGCAATGTGACGGTAAAGGTCGTTCCCCTCGTGAGTCTCGACCTCACCGCGATCGATCCGCCATGCGCCTCCGCAATGTACTGCGCGATCGCGAGGCCGAGGCCGAAGCCGCCGCGCTCGGAGAGACGCGAGCGCGCGCGATCGGCTCGGTAGAAGCGCTCGAAGATGTGCGGCAGATCGCCGGCCGAGATCCCAATGCCGGAATCGCGCACGCTGAATGCGACGGTGCGTTCGTGCCGGAGCAGGTTGAGCTCCACGCTGCCGCCGCGCGGCGTGTACTTGATCGCGTTCGTGGCGAGATTGAGGAAGAGATGGCGCAGGCGCGTGCTGTCGCCGTACACCATCGCGGCCTCGAGCCGCGGCAGCGTGACGGTCAGCTCGGCGCTCTCGCCAAGGATCGCGGCGGTCTCGAACACATCGCGCACGATGAGCGCGAGGTCCACCGGTTCGCGATGCAGGTCGAAACGGCCCTCGTCGGCGCGCGCGAGCGTGAGTAGGCTCTCCACCAGAGTCGGCCATGCGCGTGATCTCGTGCAGCGCCTCCTCGAGCGCCACGAGGCGGTCGGCGCGCGGCGCGCTCTCGGTCATCGCGCGTTCCACGTCGGCGCGCAGCACCGCGAGCGGAGTCTTCAGCTCGTGGCTCGCGTCCGCGGTGAAACGTCGCAATGCGCCGAACGAACTCTCGAGCCGCTCGAGCATCTCGTTCAGCGTCGACACGAGCCGTTGCATCTCCGCGCCCTCAATGGCCGCCAGGCGGCGATGCAGCGATCGACCGTCGGTGATCGCGTGGAGTTCATTGATGATCTTGTCCACTGGCCTGATGGCGCGGCCGGCGATCGCGTACCCGAGCGCGAGCGACACCAGGAGGAGAAGCGGCGCGATGACCACGAGCGTGCCGATCAGCTCGCGCACGCCCTCCTGCACGACCGGGCGGATCGGGATCGCCACTGCGATGCGCGCGATCGCCGACCGCGTGGCCTCAGGCTGCCGGATCACGAGCAGCATCGGCTCGCCTTTGAGCTCGATCACGCGCGCTGCGCCGCCCGCCGGCGATGCGAGCGACGTCGTGTCGAGCAGCACCTTGTCGTCGGAGGAGAGGTCCGAGACCGCCGATTGCGATAGCGCCAGCAGCCGGCCATCCTGCGCGAGCACGGCGACGTAGTCGGGCATCCCCTCCACCAGCGCGCGCAGGTCGGGCATGAGCACCGGGCCCACCACCGAGTCGCGCACGATCGTGACGGGGTGCCCCGCTTCCTCCGTCTGGCGGAACACGCGAGCACGATCTCCGCCTCGGCGCGCGCGGTGCGCCGCACTTCTTCGGCGGCACCGGAGCGGCGCGCGACCCACACCGCCACCGCGAATGCGAACATCGTGATGAGCAGCGCCCCGGCGAAGCGGACGGTGAGCTGGGAACGGATCGTGTTCATCGCCGGCGGCGCGCGCGGTGCGCGCTACTCCCGCACCACGTAGCCCACGCCGCGCACGGTGTGGATCAGCTTCACCTTGTGCCCGGTGTCCACCTTCTTGCGCAGATGGTTGATCACGACGTCCACGATGTTCGTGCCCGGATCGAAGTGATACCCCCACGCGTACTCGGTGATGAGCGTGCGGCTCATGACGCGGCCTGGATGGCGCATGAGATACTCGAGCACCGTGAATTCCTTGGGCGTGAGCTCGATCGCGTCCTTGCCGCGCGTGACCGTGCGCGTGTTGCGGTCGAGCTCCAGGTCGAGCACGTGCAGCACCGGCGCCGCGATCACCTGCGGGCGCCGGCTCAGCGCCTCGACGCGCGCGAGCAGCTCTTCGAACGCGAACGGCTTGGTGACGTAGTCGTCGGCACCGGCGCGCAGCGCCTTCACCTTCGCGTCCACCGCGTCCTGCGCCGTGAGCACGAGCACCGGCCGCTCGAAGCCGCGCGCGCGGAGATTGTGCAGCACCTCCATGCCCGAGCGCCCGGGCAGGCGCATGTCGAGCACGATCAGATCGTACGAGCCGTTCGCGGCGAGCTTCTCCCCTTCTTCGCCTTCGGCGACGAGGTCCACGACCCAGCGCTGCTCCTCGAGACCGCGCTTCACGTACTGGCCGACGGTGGGGTCGTCCTCGATGACGAGGATCTTCACGCGCGCTCCTTCGGCACGGCAGTACCGGGACGGCGCAGCCCGTAGTCGCGCATCTTGCGGTATAGCGTCTTCGCCGAGATGCCCAGGATGTCGGCGGCGCGGCCCTGGTGCCAATTCACCTCGTGGAGCACCGCGTCGATGTGGCGGCGCTCCATCTCCTCGAGCGACACCGGCGGATCGCCCGCCGCGCGCGCCGGCGCGAGCGGCATGCCATGGCCGAGCGCGAGATCGCCCGCGCGGATCTCGGCGCCGCTCGCGACCAGCACCGCGCGCTCCACGACGTTGCGCAATTCGCGCACGTTGCCGGGCCATGGATAATCCTGCATCGCATCGATCGCTTCGCCGGAGAGTCGGCGCGCGCGTCCGTCGCCGTTGACGGAGGCGGCGCGGTTCAGGAAATGTTTCGCGAGCAGGGGGATGTCCACGACGCGCTCGCGCAGCGGCGGGAGCGCGATGCTCACCGTATTGATCCGGTAGTAGAGGTCGGCGCGAAACGATCCGTCGCCGATCTTCGTCGCGAGATCCTGGCTCGTCGCGGCGATCACGCGGATGTCGGTGTGCACCTTCTGCGTGCCGCCGGTGCGGTAGAACGTGCCGTCCTCGATCGCGCGCAGCAGCTTGCCCTGCGCCCGCGGATCGAGCGCGCCCACCTGGTCGAGGAACACCGTGCCGCCCGACGCCATCTCCAGCAGCCCCATCTTGCGCGAGGCGCCGGGCGTCGTGTCGCGCTCCTGGCCGAAGAGTTCCGTCTCCAGCCGGTCGGGAGAGATCGCCGCGCCGTTCAAGTCCACCCACGGACCGTCGGCGCGCGAGGATCCGCGATGGATGAGCCGCGCGACGAGATCCTTGCCGGTGCCCGACTCGCCCGAGATCAGCACCGGCGAGTCGCTGCGCGCGACGCGCGCGACCATGCTGAGCACCGCCTTCAGCGGCGCGTATTGCGTGACGATCTCGTCGGCGTCATCCAGCCGCGCGAGGCGCGCGCTCATCATCGCGTGCTCGCGGCTCAGCCGGCGCCGCTCGTACGCGCGGCGCACGAGCACATCGATCTCGGCCATGCGGTACGGCTTGGTGAGATAGTCGTACGCGCCCAGCTTCATCGCGCCGATCGCGCTCTCGATGAATGCGTTGCCCGTGATGATGATCACTTCGGGCGGCGCCGCATCCTCGCGCACCGCACGCAGCACCTCGAGCCCGTCGAGCCCGGGCATCAGCACGTCCAGCAATGCGACGTCGAACGCTTCGGCCCGCAGCGTCTCGAGCGCCGCGCGCCCGTCGGCGCAGGCGGTCACATCGCAGCCGCGCTCGATGAGGAACTGCGCGAGCACGGCGCCGAGATGCGGTTCGTCCTCGGCGACCAGCACTTTGATGCGCTGGCGGTCGTTCATCGCGCCCCCGCTGGGAAAGGAAGCCGCACGCGGAACGTGCTCCCGCGCCCCACTGTGCTCTCGACCTCAATGCGGCCGCCGTGGTCGCGCACGAGTCCGAAGCAGATCGCGAGGCCGAGTCCGGTGCCGCGCCCGGGAGGTTTCGTGGTGTAGAACGGTTCGAAGACGCGCGCGAGATCGCCCGGCGCGATGCCGTTCCCGCGATCGCTCACCTCGAGCACCGCTTCATTCCCTTCGCGTACGGCGCGAACGAGCACGCTCCCGCCGCCGCCCATCGCATCCGCCGCGTTGAGCAGAAGCGCCACGAGCACTTGCACCAACTGCGGCGCGCTGCCGATCACCGGTGGGAGCGCCGCATCTACCACGCGCTCCGCCGCGACGCCCTTGAAGCGCGCGTGATGGCGGAGCAACAAGAGCGCCTCGTCCACGACCGCACCGAGCGGCACCGCCGACTTTACTTCCTCCGAGGGGCGCGAGAAATCGAGCACGCCGTTCACGATGCGTTTCGCCCGCTGCACTTCGAGGTCGATGATCGTGCACAGCTCGAGCGCGCGCGTGCGCGCGCCGCTTCGTCGCCGAGCGCGGCCGGGCAGCTGCAGACGCGAGCGTCTCGGCGCACGCGCCGACGGTGGCGAGCGGATTGTTCACCTCGTGCATCACGCCGGCGGCGAGCTGTCCGACCGCGGCGAGCTTCTCCGCCTGCGCCGCGCGCAGCTGGGCGCGCTTCGCGTCGGTCACGTCCTCGCCGAGCGTGATGACGTGCGTCACACCGTGCCCGTCCATGCGCATGGGGATCTTCGACACGCGGTACGTGCGCGCTTCGCCGGTGGCGCGCGATTCGATCTCGAACTGGCGCACCTCGCCGTCGGCGAACACTTCGTCGAATTCGCGCCGCAGCATCTCGGGCGCCTGGCGGCGCAGCACGTCGAAGATCGTGCGGCCCATCGCGAGATCGCGCCGCACGCCCTGCGTGCCGATCTCGCGCGACCGGTTCCAGGCGTGCACCCGATACTCGCGATCCACCACGTAGAGGCCGAGCGGGAGGGCATCGATGATGTCGGCGAAGAGCTGCGTATCGCCGTCGGTGGAGGCCGTGCGCGCGAGCGAAGTGGCGATCGCCTGCGCCGCCGCCGCGAGCTTCGCGCGCTCGGCGGGCTTCGTCGTGCGCGACCGCGACGCCCGCCGCAGCCGCTCGACCGTGGCCGTGAGCGCCTCATCGAGCGACGCGTCGCCCGCGAATTCGCTGGCGATCGCGGCGATCAGATCGACGGCGCTCTTCTTGTCCTGACGGGGCGGCCGGGTGCGCACACGAGCGGGCAAAATGCCTCAGATGGTGGACGACGCGCGAGAAGCTACGCGTGCGCGCCGGGCCGGACAGAATGACCGAACGACGCGGGAAGCGGGAAGCGGGAAGCGGGAAGCGCCGCGATGAACGGACGGGACGCGAGGAACCACCGGCCGTTCCCGCATCCCGCGGCGCTTCCCGCTTCCCGCGTCCCGCGTCGTTAGGTGAGCTTCTGGATCTCCGCGATCAGTTCATCGTTCGAGCGCTTCTCACTCGTCGACTTCTCGACGTGGCTCCACGCGACGCGGCCGGCCTTGTCGATCAGGAAGTAGGCGCGCTCCGAATAGAATTTCTCGGGGATCAATACGCCGTAGGCGCGCGAGACATCGCGCTTGAAGTCGCTCAGCAGCGTGGCCTTCATCTCGTACTTGTTCTTGAACTCGCGGAGCGACGCCGTGGAATCCACGCTGATGGGAAGTACTTCCACGTTCTCTCCGCCGAAGCGATCGAACTCATTCGAGAAATCGCAGAGTTCGGCGGTGCACGTGCTGGTGAACGCGAGCGGGAAGAACGCGAGGAGCACGTTCTTCTGTCCACGCAGCGAGCTGAGCGTGAAGGTGCCCGCCGTGGAACCGACGGTGAAGTCCGGGGCCATTTGTCCCTTGGAAGGCGGCGTGCCGGGTGGCGGAGAGGAGATCATTGCTTGACCAAGGGCTGGGGTTCTGTGGCCGATCGCTTCCTTCGTTCACTACAGGCCACGTGCTTCTGCATGTTCGGGACGCGGGACGCGGGAATCGCCGCGGGAAGCGGGAACGAACGTGGGTTCCTCGCATCCCGTCAGTTCAACGCGGCGAGTCCCGCGTCCCGCGTCCCGAACGTCGCGAGTGCTTGGGCTCGACGATCCTCAAGAGACTCAATCCACCAGGGAGCCGCCGTTAGTCAGTGGGAGCCGACACGGCAACGAGGCCAGCTGTCACGATGATCACGAGAAGTCCAAGGGACAATTCCACGAGTGCAGTGCGATTGATCGTGCGCGCGGCGCCTTCGGAGCCGAGTCGCGGGCCGTGGTACCGCCAGTTGATCGCACCGAATAGCATCACGAGCGCGATGATCCCGAGCTTGATGAGCAACACGCGGCCGTAGTCGCTCGAGAAGAGCGGGCCGAAGCCGCCGAGTCGCATCCACGCGGCGTAGCTGCCGGTGAGCGCGAGCACGCCGGCGCTGGTGAGCGCGAGCGGCGAAAAGGCGCGCACGAGCGCCGCGGCCACGGCGCCGCGCGCCTCTTCGTTCGCGCGCAGCGCCGCCGGGATCCCGGCGAACGTGAGCGATGCCAGCGTGCCGATCCACGCGCCGGCGGCCACAATGTGCAGTACGTCGGCCGTCTGCTCGAGGAGTTGCGTCGAGGAACCGTCGGCCGCGTGCCCCGACTGCGCGAACCCCACCGCCACCGCGAGGGCACCGACGAGCACGACCCTCCAGCGCCGCACCGCGCCTACGCCCGTGCCGCTCATCTTGTGGATCGCGATCACGGTCACGAGCGCCATCAACGCGCCGGCGAGCTGCAGCCGCCACGCCCAGCCGAAGTGCGTGTCGAGCGCCGCGCTCACCGGCGCTTCGTTCACGAGTGCGAAGCAGTAGAGGCGAGCGGGCGTCGCCAGCAGCAGCAGCGCGCCCGACACGATCGCGACCCGGCGCGCGGCCGTCGCCGCGTCCTCGGCGAACAGATCGCTGCCCAGCCCCAGCGCCCGCACGCGTCGGAGGAGCAGCAGGACGAACAAGGCAGCGCCGATCAGCCCGGTGAGGCCGGCGTACATCGCGACCCGCACCGCCACGTACGCGGGGGATTCGAGGCCGAACTCGGATGGGGAGGACATCGGCGCCCCCGCGAACGGTGAATGTGGATGGAGCGTGCGAGGATCGAACTCGCGACCTCTCGGTTGCAAACCGAGTGCTCTCCCAGCTGAGCTAACGCCCCCTAGCGCAAAAGATACCGGCGGCGCGCGAGGCGGGCCAGCCGCGCGCTTATTCGTGCGCGGGGAGCGGCTCCATCGTCTTGGGATCCACCGGGATCTGCACTTCGTCGCGGTACGGCGACGTCATGAGCGTCACGCGCATCCGCGGGAAGGCATCCATGAATCGCGCGTAGCAGAGCATCCAGAGTCCCAGCACGCCCATGGTCACGCCGATCTCGGGGATGCCGTACGGCACCGACGCCGGCGTGCCGAGCAGCGACGGATAGACCTCGAGATAGCGCAGGATCCAGAGTCCGATCACGGTGGACATCGTGAACGTGATGAACGTCGGCAGATACACCTTCGCGGCGCGTGAGAGCAGCCCGAAGAACGGGATCACGAACATCAAGAACACCATCGTGACCGTGAGATGCATCCACGGCGCGATGAGCCGCAGGCGCGGCCAATGCGTTTCCTCACCCACGTTCCCGTACCAGATCACCAGGTACTGGCCGAAGGTGAGATAGCCCCAGAACGCAGTGAACGCGAAGCAGAGCTTGCCGAGATCGTGGAAGTGATGCTCGGTGAGGAGGTCCGATGCGTTCAGATGGCGCCGCCACCAGAGCACGAGCAGCGACCAGCTCGCGAGCGCGCCCACCCAGCCGCCCATGAAGAACCACCACGAGTACAGCGTGCTCTGGAAATGCAGGTCGAGCGACATCGAGAAATCCCACGCGAACACACTCATGAAGTAGCCGAAGCACACGGCGAGGATCACCGCGAGATAACCCTGCTTCGAATGCGTGGTATGCAACTCGCGCCGCTCGTGGCCGAAGCCGTGGCGCATCCGCGCGCGCACGCCCTTCGCCCAATCCGCGCCGCTGTCGGGCAGCACGCCCACATCGAGGCGCACCGACAGCCATACATAGCGCACGCTCAGCGCCGCGATGATCGCCATGAGCGCGAGATCGCGCGTGATGATGAACGACGGCCGCATCCAAACGGCCTTCTCGGCGATGCCCACTTCCTCGTGCGCCCACGGGAAGATGTGCGCGCGGCCCAGGAAGATGAGACCCATGAGCAGGAACGCCATCGGCAGGAACGCGGCGTAGCCCTCGAGCAGACGGATCACCGGGCGCGACCAGCGCGCCGTGGTGATGCGCTGCACCGCGACGAACACCACTCCGGCCTGCGAGATCGAGTAGAAGAAGAGCCAGTTGACGAGCAGCGCCTGCCATACGCGATCGCCGCCTTGGAAGGCGCCGAACGAGAACGTCACCACGCCGATCCCGATGAGCGTGAGCGCCAGGATGTACCACGCGCGCGGGATCGGCTTCGACGTGGACGCGACCAGTTCGGCGCGGCTCGGGAAATGCGAATCGTCGTAGGTGCTCACGGCGTGCTCCTCGCGGGCGCGGCGGGCGGCGCCGCGGGCGGCGCGGCCGGCGATTCCTGCCGGTTCATGTCCTGCGGGCGATATGGCGCCGGGCGCGTCGGTGCGGTGCGCGTGTAGCCGGGCACCGTGCGGCCGTTCTCGCCCGGCGTTCCGGCCGGCGACGTGTCCGCGACGACGCCCGGGATCTTCCCCTGGAGCGCGCGCACGTACAGCACGACATCCCAGCGGTCGGAATCCTCGATCCGATCGTACGTGGGCATCAGCGTGCGCCCGTTGCGGATGATCCCCCAGATGTACCCGTCGCTCCGGCCCTTCGTGAGATCGGTGAGCAGGCTCGGCGCGGGTATGCCATAGCGCAGTGCGCGGCCGGTGCCCGCCCCGCTCGCGCCGTGGCACACCGAGCAGTTGATCTGGAAATACTTGCGGCCGTTGTCCAGCGACATCGCATCGGCGGTGTGCGGATTCACCAGTGTCGACATCGAATCGATCGTGGCCGGCAGCGCCGCGTGCGACACGATGTAGGCCGGCTCCGGGTCGCCGGTGATCGGCACCGAGAATTCAGGCTGTCCGCGGAACGGCGTCGTGTCGTTGCCCGCGTACTGCTCCTCCCACGGCTTGATCTTCGGCTGGTAGCGGAAGTCCGTGAACCAGGAGCAGCCCGCGACCGTGAGCGCGGCGGCGGCGAGACAGAGGCGCTTAGCGATCACCGCGCACCTCCGTCGCTCCGGCCTTGGACATGATCGCGCGCACCGCGTTCTGCTTCTCCGGCGCGCACTCCACCCACACGCCGAAGTCGGCGTCGCTGAAGCGCGGATCGTAGCCCACCGTCATCGTGATGCGCGGGAGCGCGCGAATGGATGAACAACCCCGCGACGGTCGAGAGCGCGCCGAACAGCACCATGAGCTCGAAGCTGATGATGGTGTACGGCACCCAGCTCGAGACCGGCTTCCCGCCCGTGACGAGCGGCCAGTAGCGCGAGATCCAGATCGCGATCCAATAGCCGAAGGTCGCGCCGAGGAAACCGCCGATCAGGGTGTAGCGGCGCACCACGCTGGGGCCGGCGTGGATCGCGTGCTCCAGCTCGTGGCGCGGCGTGGGCGAATACACCGTCATCGCGCCGGCTCTCTCTTTGCGGAGCGCGCCGATCGCGTCCACGGCGGCATCCAGTTCGCGGAAGACTCCCAGGATGCCGCGCATCAGTCGTGCTCCCCGGGCGTGTCCGCCTCGAACGCCACGTGCTCGCCGGTGACGCGAATGCCGTGCTGGTGCGGCCGCTTCACCGCGGGCGGCACGATCTCCTTCACTTCCGTCACGGCGATCACCGGCAGCTGCTTGATGAACAGCAGGAACCACATCGAGAACCAGCCGAAGCTGCCGAGCAGGATCGACCAATCGATGAACGTGGGCGAGTACGGCACCCCACTGCCACGGCTCGAACTCGTGCGAGAGCGACGGGATGATGATCACGAAGCGCTCGAACCACATGCCGAGGTTGATGAACATCGACAGGATGAACAGCCACGTGGTGTTCCGGCGCAGCCGCTGCGAGAACAGCGACATCGGCAGCAGCATGTTGCACGTGAGCATGATCCACGCCGCCCACCACCACTGGCCGAACACCCGATTCATGAAATACTGCTGCTCGACCGCATTGCCGCTGAACCACGCGATCCAGAACTCGGTGAGGTACGCGCAGCCCACCACCATGGACGTGAAGAGGCAGAGCTTCGCCGCCGCGTCGAGGTGGTTGATCGTGACGTAATGCTTCAGGTGGAAATAGCGGCGGATCGGGATGATGATCGTGAACACCATGCCGACGCCCGAGAAGATCGCGCCCGCGACGAAGTACGGCGGGAAGATCGTGGTGTGCCAGCCGGGCGTGAGCGCCATCGCGAAGTCGAAGGAAACGACCGAGTGCACCGAGAGCACGAGCGGCGTCGAGAACGCGGCGAGGAACAGGTACGCGCGCGCGAAGTGACGCCACTCACGGTCCGAGTTGCGCCATCCGAGCGAGAGCTGCGCGTAGATCGCCTTGCGCACCGGATTCTTCTCGCGATCGCGCATCGCGGCGAGATCGGGGATCAAGCCCGACGTACAGGAACGTCGCCGAAACGGTGAGGTACGTGAGGATCGCGAACACGTCCCACACCAGCGGGCTCCGGAACTGCGGCCACACCAGCCGCCAGTTGGGATACGCGATGAGCCAGAAGAATTTCCACGGGCGGCCGAGATGCAGGATCGGGAACAGCCCGGCCGTCATGACGGCGAAGACGGTCATCGCCTCGGAGCACCGGTAGATCGTCGTGCGGAACCCGGCGCGGAACAGATAGAGGATCGCCGAGATGAGCGTGCCGGCGTGGCCGATACCGACCCAGAAGACGAACGTCGTGATGTACACGCCCCACATCACCGGCGGCGCGTAGCCCGCGACGCCCACGCCCATGTAGATCTGGTACGTCCACGCGGCCGCGCCGATGAGCGAGGCAGACGATCGAGATGAGCAGCAGCGCGAACCACGCCTTCGTGGGACGCAGCGTGTCGAGGATCTCGTCGTTCACCTGCGTGTAGTTCGTCACCGCCGGCAACTGCACGTTGGCCGACGACACGTTCGGGCGCCGCATCGTTTCGCTCGACATGCGCGCCTACGCCTTGGCCGGCGCGCCCGGCGCCGGGTGCAGGAGCTTCTTCAAGTACACCACCGCCGTGTAGGTGTTGAGCTCCTCGAACACGTGGTACGCGCGCCGGTCCTGCGCGAGCTTCGCCACCGCTCCACGCGGGATCCGCCGCGTCGCCGAAGGTGATCGCCTTGCGACGGACACGCCTGCGCGCACGACGTCGTGAACTCATCGGCGGCCACCGGACGCCCCTCGAGCTTCGCGCGGTGCTCGGTCTCCCGGATGCGCTGCACGCAGAAGCTGCACTTCTCCATCACGCCCTTGCCGCGCACGGTCACGTCCGGATTCAGCTGCCAGTTCATCCGCTCCGGCCACGCGTACTGGGGCCGGTCGCGCTCGCCGTACCCGAACCAATTGAAGTAGCGCACCTTGTACGGGCAGTTGTTCGAGCAGTAGCGCGTGCCCACGCAGCGATTGTACACCTGCACGTTCAGCCCGTCGGGCGAGTGGTACGTCGCGTACACGGGGCACACCGGCTCGCACGGCGCGTTGCCGCAGTGCTGGCACAGCATCGGGACGAAGCGCGCATCGAAGTCGCCGCCGTCCTCGCCGCCCTCCCAATAGCGCTCGAGGCGCAGCCAGTTCATCTCGCGGCCGCGCAGGATGTTGCCGCCCGCTTGCCCTTCCATCCCCGCGGTCGCGCTGTGCTGGTACGGCGCGCCCACAGTCGGAATGTTGTTCTCGGCGTAGCACGCCGTGACGCACGCCGAGCAGCCGGTGCAGCGCGCGAGATCGACCGTCATCGCCCAGCGCCGCTTCGCCATGCCGCTCCAATGATCCGGCGCGTACATGCCGCGCAGATTGTTGTCGCTCGGCAGGTCGCCCTGCGCATCCTGCGCCACCGGCGCGCGCAGCCCCGGCAGGAACGCGTGCGACGCGTCGCCCGGCATGTTCTCCGGCGCTTCGGGCTTCGCGTTGAGTTCGGCGACCGTCATCGCCTGGCCGATGCCGCGGCCATGTTGGCGATTCGAGCCGGCGGTGGTGACGATCGGCTTGTAGTCGCCGGTCTTGGAGAGCTTCACCTTCGTGGCCGTC
This sequence comes from uncultured Gemmatimonadaceae bacterium, assembly GCA_963732065.1. GTDB lineage: Bacteria > Gemmatimonadota > Gemmatimonadetes > Gemmatimonadales > Gemmatimonadaceae > DATKOH01. The sequence continues at coordinate 1,062,235 of CAVSYH010000020.1, forward strand.
CACGCGCGCCCCGATGACTTGATATCGAAGGCGAGCGGCACCGCGTCAGCGGCGTTCACGCCGATCGCCTTCGCATAGCGGCCGTACGCGGTGTGCCCCTGTCCCGCGGCCAAAGCGACCGTGTCCTTCTGCAGCCCCATGTAGAGATATGCGGGCGCGGTGACTTTGCCGGCGGCGCTCTCGAGCGTGACGACATCGCCTTCGTCGATGCCGAGCTTGGCCGCCGTCTCCGGATTGATCTCGATCACCGACTGCCAGAGGACCTTGGTGACCGGATCGGGGAGTTCCTGCAGCCACGGCTTGTTCGCGCCGCTGCCATCGCCCAGGATCGGCGAGGGATAGACGAAGAAGTAGAGATCGCCGGACGTGGATTCGATGTTCGCCGCGGGGAGCGTGGCTTTCACCGGCGCGTGCTTGGCCGTCGAGCGCGGCGCATTGCCGCTGCCGAATCCCTTCACGAGCGCGGCCGTGAACGCGGTTGCGCCGCCTGGATAGCGACTGATCAGCACACTGCGATAGTCCTTCGGCGCGCTGGCCGCGTTGCGCGACGGCGGATTCACGGCGAGCAGTACGTCGGCCGTCTGCCGCGTGTCGTACACAGGATCCATGCCCGGCTGCTGCAGCGTGAGCACGCCCGGCATCGCCTGCGCATCGCCCCAGCTCTCGAGCGGGTGATGATCGGGCAGCACGAGATCGCACATCTCGCTCGTCTCGTCGGGATAGCTCGAGAAGCTGACCTTGAACGGCACCTTCGCGAACGCCTCGTCGACCTTCGCGGCCTTCGGAATGAAATAGATCGGGTTCACGCCGCGCACGAAGGCGATCGGCACCTGACCCGCGCGCATGCGGCCGATCGCATCCACTACCTCGCCGCCGACGCTGATCCCCTCGAAGCTCGAGAGCGGCTTGGCCGGCAGCACGGTGACGCCGACGTTACCGGCTTGCTTGTTGAGCGCGTTCACCGCAAGCGCGAGATCGGTCGCGCGACCGCCGTGTCCGCCCGCCATCACCACGCTCGGCTTCGCGGCGGCGAATTCCTTCTGCAGCAGTGCGAGCTTCTCCGCGGGAACGCCGCTCGCCTGCGCGGCCGCGGCCACCGTCATCGTGCCGGCGAGCGCCTGCGCGATCGCGATGCCCGTGCCCGGCTTGCACGCGAGCCACTCGTCGGCGTTGAGCCCGGTGAGCGACCGGCGCGGTCCGATGTACCAGAATCGCGGCGCGCCCTCGAGTTTCGCGCGCGCATCGGCGAAGTCGAGCTGGTGGCTCACCGGCGAGCCCCACGTCTCGAGGAAATCCGCGCCGAAGGAGATGATCAGCTTCGCCGCGCCGAGATCGATCGACGGCCACGCGACGCCATACGACTGCTGGTTCGCCGCGATCGCGCCGGCATCGGCGAGCGGATCCATGCTCAGGTGCGCGGGCATGCCGAAGCTCGCGAGCCACGTGTCGAGGAATGCGGGGAAGGAGCCGGACTCGTGGCGGTTCATGAACACCGCGTTGCCCGCCTGACCCTTGCTCGCCGCCTCGTTCATCTTCGTCGAGAGCAGCGCGATCGCCTTCTCCCACGTGGTGTCGGTGAGCACGCCATTCTCGCGCACTCTCGGATTCTTGTAGCGGTCGGGATTGTACAGCCCCTGCACCGCCGCCTGCCCGCGCGCGCAGATCGCGCCGCGATTCGTGGCGTGCGCAGGATTGCCCTCGAGCTTGGTCACGCGCCCGTCGCGCGTTTCCATGAGGATGCCGCAACCGGCCGAGCATTCGCGGCAGACGGACGTGTAGTAGTTCGAGACGCCCGGCACCGTCTCGTCGGGATTCACGAGATACGGAATGAGCTTGTACGTGCGGTCGGTGCATCCCGCGGTGCCGACGGCCGCGCCGACGACGCCGAGGACCTTGAGGAAATCGCGACGCTTCACGCCGTCGGGCATCTCGCGCTCACTCATGCGGGCGTCGTCTCTAGTAGTGGCAGGTGGCGCAATCGAACGCGGCCTTCCATGCCTTGTTCACGTTCCCGACATGACAATTCACGCACCATCCCATGTTCAGCGAGGAATACTGGAACACGCGCGTCATGTTCTGCACGGGACCGTGGCACGCCTGGCAATTCACGCCCGCGTTCACGTGGCGCATGTGCGGGAAGTTCACGTAGTCGGGCACGCGGTGGATGCGCTGCCACGGGATCGCTTCCTTCTTGGTCCAGTACGCCTGCAGCTTCTGGATCCCCTCGCTCGTGCGCGCGGGCTTGCCGTTCATGGCGGGCCGGTTCGGGCCCACGATGAGGTGACATCCCATGCACGTGCCGACCGCGGGCATGCCCGGGTCGGGCGCTTTGTTCGCGGAGAAGTGACAGTACAAGCAATTCATGCCGAGCGTTTGCACGTGCGTCGGATGCGGGAACGCGATCGGCTGCACGGGCGCGCGACCCTGCGGTGTGGAGGCGCCCGAATATCCCCACGGCGCTCGCTCGACCGTTGTGTCCGGCGGTTGGGTCGCGGCGGGCGTTGCGGGCGATGACGTGGGGCCGCTCTGAGGAGCGGCGCTCTGCTGGCCCGCGGAAGCCGACGTCACGAACACCACGCGATACGAAGCGAGGGACGAAAGCACGACGACGGCACCAGCGATCGCCCACGAGCTGCGCAGTGTCATCGAGCGAGTGGTCCTCGCGAGGGGAAGAGCGAACGGGTGAAAGAACTTGGCAACTTCACCGCGCGGAAAACTGCCCGTCCGAGAGGCGCGGCGCAAGTGCCGCGCGTCGCGCCGCGCGCGCAATGCGGCTGTGCGCTTCACCGCGCGAGCAGCGCCGATGCGTCGGCGAGCGTTATCCCGAGTAAATCATTCGGCAACAATTCGAGATTCGCACGCGGCGTCTGCGTGAGTCGCAGCGGCCAGCCGCTGCCATAGAGCAGGCGCCCCGGCCCCACGGTGCGCACGAGATGCGCGAGATCGTCGGCGGGGGGCCCGGCGACCCAGGGAGATGTCCCACCAGATGCGCATGCGCTCCTCGTGCGTGAGCGATTCGCGGGTGGATTCGATGAGTTCGCGGCCGGCGGCGGCGACGACGATCTTCACGCGCACCGATGCACGCACGGCGCTCCGGATGGCTGCGGCGTTCAGCATCGGTGCGCGCTCGAGCCGCACGGTGAGCAAGAGCGGGATGCCCGCCTCGCCGCACGCGGATGCGAGCTCGCTCATCGCGGGATCGTCGGCTCGCATCTTCCATTTGCGTGGATACGCACGGATCGCGGCGGCGCCGCGCACCACCTCGCGCTCGAGCGCCTGCTCCCACCCGTCGCGGCCGGGCCGGATCGCCGGCACATGCGCCAGCGACCCGCGGTGCGCGCTGAGCGCGGCGAAGAGCGCGTCGTTGCCCGGCAGCGGATCGTCGGTGAACGCCGACGGCAAGTGGCCCACCCATCCGCCGCTCACGCCTTCGCGCGCGAGCACGCGCGCGAGCACCGCGGCCTCCGGATGCGGCACCGCACGATATGGCACGCTGCCGATGCAGAGATTCACATCGATGAGGCTCACGCCGGCTCCGCGAGCTTCGGGAAGACGCGGAACGCGTTCTTCCACCGGATCGCCTCGATGACATCGGCGCCCGGCGCGATCACATCGAGCGCGCGCAGCTGCGCGAGACCGGTCTCCATCTGCGCGCCCGTGCCCCAGAGCAGGCGCTCCGGGCCGAGCACGGCGAGCGCGCGATCGAGCATCCCGCGCTCCGTGCGCGCGCCGGAGAGGTCGACGGCCACGTTCGCGAGCGGCGCGACGGAGGCAATGGTGCTTTCCCAATAGGGATCGTCGCCAAGCGCGGCGAGGACGAACGTGGTGCCCGGATGCTCCGTCGCGAGCGGCGAGATGACCGCGCGGTCGCCGAGCCGGAGCGGCATGCGGTGCAGTCGCGCACGTTTCCGCGATAGCCGCGTGCGAGATAGCGCGCGAACTCCGCCGGCATCCGCACCTCGATCGCGACGACCCCTGCGTTCGCGGCGTCAACGACCGCCTGGCGCATCTCGTCCTCACCGAAGTCATCATCATCGGCATCGGCATCCATCGCGGCGTCGAGGAAATCGAGCGGATCGATGCACGCGCAGATGCGAATGGACGGCGCCCTCCGCCGCTCGATGGTGTCGTGGTCGCGCGGCACGATGTGCGTCGTGATCCCGATCCGCTCGGCCGCGCGCATCCGCGCGTCGTTCGGAAGATCGGCCGAGATCCCCGCGCTCGACGGCGCGAACGACGCGTTCACGTCCACCAGCATCATGACCCTCCGCCGCGCACCCGCTCGATGGTGCGAAGCACTTCCAGCGCCATGGAGCGCGCGAGCATGATCTCGCGCGCGTTCGGCGCGGCGCGATACGTGAGCGACCGCAAGCTCCGCATCACCAGCTCGGGATTCCGCGTGCGGAAGAAATCCATCGCCGCCAGCGCGCGCGCGGCGTCGGCGAACAGCTCCTCGAATTGCTCGGCGCTCGCCGGTGGTGCGTCCTTGCGCGGCGGCGCGAGCGTACGCGCGTTCTCCGGCGCGGCGCACCGCAGCTCGTACAGCGCGAGGATCACCGCCTGCGCCAAATTCAGCGACGCGCGGTCGGTGGTGGGGATCGTGAGCACCACCTGCGCGCGGTCGAGCTCATCGTTGGTGAGTCCCGACTCCTCGCGCCCGAACACGAGCGCCACGGTGCCCTCGCGCGCGGCGGCGATCAGATCCGGCGACGCCTCGCGCGGCACGCTCACCGCCCACTTGGCCGCCCGCCGCCGCGCGGTGAACCCTGCCACGCGCACACAGCCCTCGAGCGCCGCGTCGAGCGTATCGCAGTGCCGCATGCGCTCCACGATGTCGCGCGTGTCGTGCGCGATCGTCTCGATCTGCTCCGGCGTGTACGCGCCCGGCCGCACCAAGCGCAGGCCGCCGGCGCCCATGTTCGCCACCGCGCGCACCGCCGCCGCGATGTTCACCGCGTGCTTGGGCTCCACGAGCACGACGATGATGTTCGCCAGCGGGTCGGCGTCGCGCGCGGGCGCGTCGGGGAGCGATGTCATTCGACAGCAAAGTTCGCCGCCGCGCTCGGCGCCCGCAACACGCACGGTTGACCCGCGCCTCCCGCCGCCCGAGCTTTGGTGCATGCAATGGCTCTCGAACTTCTGGCACCAGCTGTCCGACCTCGAAGGGTTGATCCGCTGGGGCGGCTACTTCGTCATCACGGCCATCATCTTCGCGGAGACCGGACTCCTCCTCGGCTTCTTCCTCCCCGGCGATTCGCTGCTCGTGACGGCCGGCCTGCTGTGCGGCACCGGGCTGCTCAACATCTGGCTGCTCGGGATCCTCGTCACGGTCGCCGCGATCGTGGGGCAGTCGCTGGGCTACGCCATCGGCAAGGCCGCCGGACCGCCGCTCTTCAAGCGGGAGGATTCACGGTTCTTCAAACGCCACTATCTGGTGCAGGCGCATCAATTCTACGAGAAGCACGGTGGCAAGACCGTGGTCATCGCGCGGTTCATGCCGATCTTCCGCACGTTCGTGCCGGTCGTGGCCGGCGCGGCGGCGATGGAGTTTCGCGCCTACACTATCTTCAACGTGGTGGGCGCGGCGCTCTGGGTCTGGAGCATGCTCATTATCGGGTACCTGCTGGGCAATATCCCAGGCGTACGGCAGCACATCGATATCGTTATCATTGTCGTGATCCTTCTCTCGCTCATGCCAGGCGCGATCGCATGGCTCCGGCAGCGTCAGCAAGCGGCGCGCCCGGAGAACACCCTTCCGGAGAAATGAAATGGCATTCACGCTCCCGCCCCTTCCGTTCGACGCCGCCGCGCTCGAGCCGCACATCGATGCGATGACGATGTCGATCCATCACGATAAGCACCATCAGGCGTACGTCACGAACCTCAACGCCGCGCTCGAGAAGGCGCCCGATCTCTTCGGTAAGAGCCTCGACGACATCATCAAGAACTTGAACGCGGTGCCCGAGGCGATCCGCGGCGCGGTGCGCAACAACGGCGGCGGCCACTGGAATCATTCTCTCTTCTGGCGCCTGATGGTACCGAAGAGCGGCGGTGAACCCAGTGGCGACCTCGGCGCGGCGATCCGCTCCTCCTTCGGCGACTTCGCGAAGTTCCGCGAGCAGATCAACGCCGCCGGCCTCGCGCGATTCGGCTCGGGCTGGGCGTGGCTCGTGCTGGATGGCTCGGGTGCGCTCAAGATCGAGAGCACGCCCAATCAGGACAACCCGCTCATGGAAGGCAAGACGGCGCTGTTCGGCGTGGACGTGTGGGAACACGCCTACTATCTCAAGTACCAGAACCGCCGCGCCGACTACCTCAACGCATTCTGGAACGTCGTGCATTGGGGCGAAGTGCAGTCGCGCTACGAGGCGGCGAAGAAGAAATAACTACGGGCCATCGGCCATCGGCCATCGTAACGAAACGGCGTGCGCTAGTTACGATGGCCGATCGGTCGGAATGGTGCGAATGGCGCGCGAGATCCGCGACAGCCATGGCGGCGCAATGAACGTGGTGACCATCACCATCAGGGTGAGCGCACTGAACAGCTGAACGTTCAACACGCCCGACGTCAGTCCCACCTGCGCGAAGATCAACCCCACTTCGCCGCGCGGCACCATCGCGACGCCCACGAGCAGCTTGTTCCCCCGGAACCACCAGGGCGAGAATCCCGCGAGGACCTTCCCCGCAATGCCCACCGCGATCAGCGCACCGCCGATCAACAGGATCGGTCCGTGCAGCAGCGCGCGCACGTCGACGCTCGCGCCGACCACGGCGAAGAAGAGCGGCACCACATAGTGACCGAGCGTCGTGATGCTCCCCTCGATCGCATCGCGCTGCTTGGTCCCGTGCAGGATGAGTCCCGCGGCGAACGCGCCGATGATCATCGCGGAACCGGACATGTCCGCGAGCCACGCGAGCAGCAGCGCGATCGAGAGCGCCAGCGGACCGAGCACTTCCGCGGAGCCGGCGAACGCGCCAATGCCCCTGAACGTCGGCGGCACCACGAAGCTGCCGATCACGAGCGCCGCCACGATGAATCCAACGGCGATGCCGGCGATCCGCACCACTTCCAGCGGTGTCACGCTCAGGCCGCTCGCCAGACCGCTCACCACCGAGAGGATGATCAGCCCCACAATGTCGTCCAGCACCGCCGCGCCGAGCACGACCTGTCCTTCGCGCGAGGCGAGTTGCCCGAGGTCGGCCAGCACGCGCGCCGAGATCCCGATCGATGTCGCGGTGAGCGCCGCGCCGCAGACGATCGCCGGCAATTGGCTGACGCCGAGCACCCGCGCCACGATGTAGCCGGCCGACGAACGGCACCGCGACGCCGACGCCGGCGACCATCGCCGCGGTCCCTCCCACGCGGATCAGCGATCGCAGACTCGTGTGCAGCCCGATCTCGAGGAGCAGTACGAGGACGCCCAACTCGGAAAGGGCGTGCATCACCGGTTCGGTCGGGTGCAGCACGTTCAGCAGCGACCGCCGAGCAATACGCCCGCGAGCAATTCCCCGAGCACGGCGGGTTGTCCGAATGCGCTGCGCCGCCGCGCCGAGCAGCTTGGCGGCGGCGAGCACGATGAGCAGAGCGAGGATCAGCGATGCGACGTCGTGCATCGGCTCGCGGCGCCTACTCGGGCGTGATGTCGCCCTCGAGGTACGTGTAACCCTCGAGCCCCGCCACGTATTCCGCGATGAACGTGTTCGCTTCGGCGCGCGAGAGATCCTTCGCGGCGGCCACCTTGCGGCGGAACATCGCGAGCAGGTCGGCCGCGCGGAACTGCACATAGTTCAGCACTTCCGTCACGGTGTCGCCGTGCACGAGGTCGGTCACCTCGTAGCCGTTCGGCGAGAGCCGCACGTGCACGGCGTTCGTGTCGCCGAACAGGTTGTGCAGATCGCCCAGGATCTCCTGGTATGCGCCGGTGAGGAAGATCGCGAGGATGTATTCCTCGCCGTGCCGGAACGGATGGAGTTCGAGCGCCGGGCGCCCGTGCTTGCCGCCGGTGAATCGGTCGATCTTCCCATCGGAATCGCACGTGACATCCTGCAGCGTGCCGCGGCGGTCCGGCGCCTCGTTCAGCCGGTGGATCGGCATGATCGGGAAGAGATGGTCGATCGCCCAGCTGTCGGGCAGTGATTGGAAAACAGAGAAATTGCAGAAATACCGGTCGACGCGCTGCGCTTCGAGCTCGTCGATGATGTCCTCGTACTCCTCGCGGTCCTTCTGCGCGATGCGCACCGCGGCGTTGATCGTGGCCGTGTACAGCTGCTCGGCGAGCGCGCGGCCGCGCAGCGAGAGCACGCCGCTGATGAACAGCGCCTGCGCGCGTTCCTTGGCGAACGTCGCGTCGTGGTACACCTCACGCACCGACCGCGCCGTGAGCGACGCCAATTCCTCGCGCATCTCGTGCAGGATCGGGTGATCGTCGTCGGTGAGCTGCGGCGCCTCGATCGACTGCGGCGATTCCACGTCGATGACATTGATCAGCAGCAGCGCGTGGTGCGCGGTCACCGCGCGCCCCGACTCGGTGATCAAATGCGGCATCGGCAGGTCGTGCTCCTTGCACGCTTCCGCCAGCGTGTAGACCACGTCGTTCGCGTACTCCTGCACGGAGTAGTTCACGCTCGCGGTGACGGTCGAGCCGCGAGCCGTCGTAGTCGATGCCGAGGCCGCCGCCCACGTCCACGTGCGTAATGTTCACTCCCGCCGCGTGCATCTCCTCGTAGAAGCGCGCCACTTCCTGCAGCCCGGTCTTGATGTAGCGGATGTCGGTGATCTGCGACCCGAGATGGAAATGGATCAGCTTGAGGAAGTCGAGCGAATCCGCTTCGCGCAGGCGGTCGATCACCTTCACGAGTTCGCTCGCGCTCACGCCGAACTTGCTCTTCTCGCCGCCCGTCTCGGCCCAGCGGCCGAATCCCTCGGAGGCGAGCTTGATCCGCACGCCGGCCGTGGGCCGCACGCCCATCTCGCGCGCGACGCGGAGCAGCGTCTCCACTTCCGTCATCTGCTCGAGCACGATGAACACACGGTGGCCCAGCTTCTGCCCCATGAGCGCGAGCCGCATGAACTCCTCGTCCTTGTAGCCATTGCACACGATCGTGTGGGACGTATCCTCGCTCATCGCGAGCACGATCTGGAGTTCCGGCTTGCTGCCGCATTCGAGCCCGACGCCCATCGACGAGCCGAACTGGACGATCTCCTCCACGACGTGCCGCTGCTGATTCACCTTCACCGGATACACGAGCGTGTAGCCGCCGTCGTAGGCGAATTCCTTCATCGCGTCGCGGAATCCGACGGTGAGCGTCTCGATGCGGCTGCGGAGGATGTCCGAGAAGCGCAGGAGCATCGGGAGTCCCACGCCCTGCGCGGCGAGGTCGGTCGCCATCTCGAAAAGGTCCAGTTCGCGATCGGGACGCGCGCGGTCGGGGCGCACCACCGCGCGGCCGCGCGCGTTGATGTCGAAGTAGCCCAACCCCCAGCCCTCAATGTTGTACAGCAGGCGCGCGTCCTCGATCGACCACGCCGGGATCGGATGCCGGCGCGGCGGGGGCAGCCGGCGGCGCGGCGGCGGGCGTGATCGTGCTCGGATTCATGGGCGTGAAGTTAGGGGCGGTGCGGCCGGTCGCGCTATGGGAAGAGACGGCGGAGCGTCCAGGCGCCGCCGCGTCGCTCGAATACGCGCCGCTCGTGCAAACAATGCGCGCGCCCGTGCCAGAACTCGATGCGCTCGGGCACGACGCGGAATCCACTCCAGTGCGGCGGGCGCGGCACCGCCCGTCCCGGCGAACCGAGCTTCCACCTCACGCACCTGCGCGTCGAGCTCCGCGTCGCTCGCCAGCGGCTCGCTCTGCCGCGACGCCCATGCGCCGATCTGACTGTCGCGCGCGCGTGTCGCGAAGTACGCATCCGCCTCGGCGTCGGTCACGCGCTCCACGGTCCCCTCGACGCGCACCTGCCGCTCGAGCGGCGCCCAATGGAAGACGAGCGCCGCCCGCGCGTTCGCGGCGAGTTCCTTCCCTTTGCGGCTGCCGAGATTGGTGTAGAACACGAAGCCCCGCTCATCGAGCGCTTTGAGCAGCACGATGCGCGCGCTCGGCGCGCCATCGGCGCCCACGGTCGCGAGCGTCATCGCGGTCGGCTCCGGAAGCCGCGCGCGGTCCACCGCCTCCGCCGCGGCGAAGTGCTCGCGGAATTCCGCGAAGGGGTCCATGGCGAGGAATCTCGGCGAGCGCGCACGCGCTCGCCAGCGTTCGAGCGGGCGCCGTGCGCTCAGCGCGGCGCTTGCGGCGCCGGTGGGTTGGGCGGCCGGCCCTTGAACACGGGAGCGCTGACGTTCAACGACTTGCCGGCCGAGTCGCGCTGCGCGCGCGCGCTGTCGTCGATCGCTTTCATGATCTTGTCGACGTTCACCGTCGGCAGTGCGGCGCCCACCGAGCGGCGCGATGGCGGCGTGACCGGTTCGTTGTCCTGTGCGGCCGCAGCTCTTGCCTGACGTTCCGGCGCCGGTGCGGGCGGAGGCGGCGCGGGCTCCGCCTTCTGCTCCGGCGCCGACTGGACCGCGGCGCTGTCCTTCACGATCGGGCCCACCGCCTTCGCGGCGAGCGACGTCTCCGGCGCTTTCGCCGCCGTGACGGGGGCCGGCAATGCCGCGGCACGGGCGGCGAGCCAGCCGCGCCCGTAGAAGAACCATGCGCCCGCGCCCGCGGCCACGACCGCCGCGGCCGCTGCGTACTTGAGCCACGGGCGGCGCGAATGCAGCGGCCAATCCTCGAGACTCACTTCGCGCCGCTCGCTCGAATACTCCTCGTGATGCTCCAGGCGGGCCGGTGGCACGGTCGTGAGCGAAGTGCTCTGCGTGAGCAGACTCGCGTAGGTCTCAGACGGCGTGCGCGAGGCGACGCCGTCGCTCACCGCGGGAATGCGCGCGACGCGTTCATTGGGGTTCACGGGACCCGTCGGCCCTTCGACGCGTGGCGGCGGCGTGAAGCCGGGGCGATTCGTGACCACCGGCGATGTCGGCGCCTCGATCCACGGCAGCGACTTCGACTTGGTGGTCGTGGGAAGCGTCGCGGCCGCCTGAACCGGTGGCGCCGCGGCCATCGGAGGCGCCGGAGCCACGGGCGGAGCGGGCGGTGCGACGCGCGGGGACGGCGGCGTCGCGGGCGGCGCGGCGGCCATTGGCACGCTCACGACCGGCGGGAGGACCGCCGCGGGCGGCGCCATTGGCGTCACCGGCGGCGCGGCCGGCCGCGGCGCGGGGCGCGCCGGAACTTCCGGCGGCGTCACACGGCGCTCGATGCCGGCGCTCGGCGAGTCGATGCGCAGCCGCGGCTGGTCGGGCGTCGGCATCGCGGTGTCCACCTTGTGATACTCGCCCGAGATCTCGCCGAGTTGCACCGTCTCGACACTCACGCGGCGCAATTCCAGCGTCGCGCGCGAAGCGGCGGCGGCCGGATGGTCCGCGCCCATCGACGCCTCGCGGATCTCCACCGCGCGGCGCCGCAGGTCCATCTCCTCATCGCGCTTGCCGCGCGCGCCGCAGATCTCGGCGAGCGTCTCGAGCGCCGTGGCGATCGATGGATCGTTAGGCACGTGGATCTTCTCTCGGATCGCGAGCGCGCGGCGCGCGAGCTGCTCGCCCGCATCGTACTCGCCCTCGGCATAGCGAACCTTCGCGAGGCTCGTCAGGATCGCCGCGACCTCGGGATGACTCGCGCCCAGCGCCTCCTGCTTGATCGTGAGCAGGCGCAACAGTAGCGGCGCGGCCGCCTTGAAATCGTTCCGGCGGAAATAGAGCCGCGCGAGGTTGTTGAGCGTCACCGCGACATCGGGATGCGCCTCGCCCAGCGCCTGCTCGCTGATCAACAGCGCGCGGCGGAAGAGCGGCTCTGCTTGCTCCAGCTCGCCACGCGCATAGTGCAGCGCCGCGAGATTGTTCAGGTTCTGCACGAGGCCGAAGTGCTCGGGGCCGAGCACCGTCTCGCGGATCGCGAGCGAGCGCCGGAACAGCGCTTCCGCCTGCGCGAGATCCTTCTGCTTGTACTTGAGCTGACCGAGGTTGCTCAGGCTGGAGGCAAGGCGCACGTTGTCGCCGCCGATCGCGGTCGCTTCACGGATGGCCGCGACGAACGCCTGCTCGGCGTTCGCGAAATCACCCTGACTGAAGTACCGGCGGCCGGCCTCGTTGTGGGCCTCCCAGCGCGCCTCGATCGAATCGGTCATCCAGACTCCTCCACTACACCAATGGACGCGGTTGCTCGGCCGCTGTAACCCCGTTAAGCAGCCCCTAATCTAGTCCCAGGAACTTTCGACCGAGTACTCGCGACCTTTTGACACGCCAGTCGAGCGTGCGCCCGAACACAAGGTGAACCGCCACCAGCGCGAGCACCACGCAGCCCACCGAGATCCAGCTCACGATCGACTTCCGTGCGATCCATCCCTTCGCCGTTCGGCCACGTGAGCCACGCAATGAACAGACCATAGACGAATCCCAGTCCGCCGATCACCGCGAACGCTCCCAGCGCCGCCAGCTTCGCGAACTTCTGCATGGATCCCTCCGCTAGGGCCGGTACGTCAGCGCGACGTAGACGCGCGCTTCATCTCTCCAAGCGCCCTTGAACGCATAGCCTATACCACCGGAGACACGAATGCCCGGCAGCCGGGCGAACCGAATGCCGTCAGTGGAATAATTCGCCTCGACTCCCACGACCTGCTCCCACGCGCCGAGATCCGAGCCGGCGCTGCCCGCCCAGAAATACGGCCTCAGGCCGAATATCGGAAGGGCGGCCGAAACGGTGGCCATCCGCGTGCCGACCTGCACGCCCGCCGGGATCGCCGGCATGGCGATCCGCTGCGAGTAGAGTGCGTCGTCGATGAACGGCGGCGCCGAGCCGCCGAGGGAGAATTGCTCGAACACGGCGTTCGCGTTGCTCATTTCGCCGAATCGCCCGCTCAGCTCGATGCCGATGCGATCGGTGCCCCCCGAGAGGGTGAGCCCGGTGGTGTACCGCGTCCACGACTCGCCGATGGTTCGCCCCGCGCTGGCCGAGAGCGCGATCGTCGCCGAAACGGTGCGGGTCTCGAAGCTGTGCGCGAACGTTCCGCGATAATCCGCGAACGCGAGATTCCGCTCGCTCCAGCCTGGATCCGTATCGGCGAACGAAGCGACGGACCCGCCGGCGCTCACGCGCTGTTTGTTCGTGATGTAATCGCGCGCCCACGTTCCCTTGAGAAGGAAACCAGTGCTCCCCGCGTCGAGCTCGTCCGGTGCCGCGAATCCCCACTGCGACGCCGGATCGTTGCGCCAGGTGAACCACTCGCCAAGCACCTCGACCGGCCAACCACGCCACGCGGCGGCGGCCGAGCCGCCATCCCAGCCGCCCTTGGTGCCGATCATCGCCTGTGCGACCCACGTGAGTTTCCCCACCGGATCGAGTCCACTCAGCATGAGTCCGGCGCTGGACCCCTCGGCGCCATAGAGGAAACTCGGCAAGAATCGCAGACTGCGCGGCCCGCAGTCCATACGGCTTGGGCGATAAGTCGACCACCGGGAATGTGTCGGCCGCGACCGGCGGCGCGCGCACCGCCGGAGCGAGCAGCGAGATCGCTGGACGGCGCCGCGCCTGGCGCCGCGCTTCGTTCCACGCGATCGAGATCATAGCCGTGCGGCGTGAGCCGCGTGAAATACACGGAGCTGTCGCGGCGCGATGGCTCGGGCGCGCGCACCGCGGAGACCACGCGCGTGAGCGCCGCGCTCCGCCAGTCGCGAGGTCGAGTTCCTCGACGTTCGGCACGCCGCCGGCCTCGGAGACGACGAGCAGCCGCTTGCCATCCGCGCTCCACGCCGGATCGTAGCGGTTCGCGCCATCCGGCGGGACCGATCTCGCGCACGTCGCCGCCCGCGATGTCCATCAGCACCACGCGCCAGGCGCCGTCCGCGTGACGCGCTACGGCGATCATGCGACCATCGGGCGAGATGCGCGGCCGCAGGTAGGTCAGGCGCGGCGCGCCCGCGGCGATGGTCGTGATCGCGCCGGTGGCGAGATCCACCCGCACCACGCTGCAGATCCCGTCCACGCAACGGTCTGCGACGGCGCCGTGGCCATCGGGAAGCGCGTCGGCGTGCAGGATGCCGCCCGCGTGCGTGATCCGTTTCACGCGATCGGTCGCCGGCTCCCACGCGAACAGATCGCTGCGCGACACGCCGTCGCCTGGGCCGGTCGCGCGCGTCACGAGCAGCCGTTTGCCATCCGGCATCCATCGCGGCACGAAGAAGGACGCTCCGCCCTGCGGGTAACGCGTGTACGCCGCCTTCATCGGCGCCGGCCGCCACGGAATGCCGGCGACGTCGAGCGAGTCGCGCTCGCGCGCCTTGGCCGCGCGATGCGCGGCGCCGGTGTCGGCTCGCGGATGCAACGGCCAGATCACGACCGTCGGTCGGATCGATGGGCGAATCGCGCGTGAGTGCCACGAACGAGTCATTCGGCGAGATGGCCGGCGCGCCGGTGAACCACGTGAGCCGCTGCACGGTGCTCGGCGCTCGAGTCGGGCGCGATGATCGCTCGAGCCGCCACCGCGCGCACGGTCACCTCGGCGGTGAACTGGCCATACAATTCCGCCGGCGGCGCGCCGAACACGCCGGCGAACGCCTCGTTGAAATCGCGATCGATGCGCGCGCTCATGCGGCGCCACACGTACGCCAGGCTCGAGTCGCTCTGGCCCGGCCGCGCCACGAGCCACTCGAGATATGCGGAACCCACGAGGTACGCCATGTTCCCGCCGAGGAAGCGCTGATCGCCGTTGAGCTGCGCGTACGTCGGGAGTTGACCATTCAGCGCCCAATCGCGCAGGATCGCCGCGCGCCACGCGCTGTGCGGGCGGCCGCTGCCCGTCACGCGGCCCTCGACGAACGTCGCGTACCCTTCGATCACCCATCGCGGCGAGCGCTCGGCGACCGGTCCGAGGTCCAGCGCCCACCCAAGCGACGGGAATCGCCCTTCGCCGCCGCGCGGAGGTACGGAGAGATGCGCAATGTGCGCGTACTCATGCACCGAGAGTAGGTCGCCCCAGCCGCGTGAATCACCGGTGCCGCTCGGTGGGATCGGGCGGCGTCGGCCAGAAGAACACCACCGGCGCGTGCAGGAACGGGAGCGCGAACCCGTTCGCCATGTTGTTCGGATCCTCGACGATCACCGTGACTCTCTCGCGCGGCGCGCTCCCGACCATCGCCGAAACGGACGAGTATGCGCCATCGATCCGCGCCGCCATGTCCAGTGCCCACGCTTCCGCGCGCTGGGGATAGAGCACGGTGAAGTGCTTCGTCTCGACCGTTCTCCATTCGAGGCTCGGCGTGACAATGCCGTCCTGCGCGCCGGCCGCGAGCGGCGCGAGCACCAGCACGAGCATGCACGCGACCGGCGTGGGGATCCGCATGGCGACAATGATGGCGGCGCGCGGTGCTTCCAACAACCGCCGCCGCTGTTAGTTTGTGGTGGCATGCAACTCGACTCCCTCATTCGAACCCTCCCCAACGGCGCGTGCCCGCTGAGCAATGTCGCGACGGCGGGTCAGATCTCCCGGGCGCAGGTGGCCGAGATCGCGGCCGCGGGCGTGAAGACGGTGGTCGATACGCGCGCCGAGTCGGAGCCGCGCGGCTTCGATGAGGCGCCGGCCATTCGCGCGGCGGGCATGGAGTACATCCTCATCCCCGTCACGCCCGCGACGCTCAACGACGCGGTCTACGACCGGTTCCTCTCGGTGATGCGCGATCCCGCGCGCCGCCCCATGCTGGTGCACTGCGCCAGCTCGAATCGCGTGGGCGGGCTGCTCCTGCCGTACTTCATTCTCGACGAGCGCCTCGACGAACAGGCGGCGCTGCAGCTGGCGCAGGAGGCCGGACTGCGCAGTCCGGAGTACGCGTCAGATGGGGCTCGACTACGCGCGCCGCCACGCGAAGGCAGGCTGACCGACATGCTGCTCAAGCGGTTCTATGACGAGCGCCTCGCGCAGGCGAGCTTCCTCGTGGGATGCGAGGCGACGGGCGAAGCGATCGTGATCGACCCGAATCGCGACGTCATGCAGTACATCGACGCCGCGGCGGCGGAGGGGATGCGCATCACGCACGTCACCGAGACGCACATCCACGCCGATTTCGTCTCGGGCAGCCGCGAACTCGCCGCGAGCACCGGCGCGCGTCTCCTGCTCTCGCGTGAGGGAGGCGCCGATTGGCAGTACGCCTACGCCGCCGGCGAGAACGCCATGATGGTCGGCGGCGGCTCGCTCTTCGCCGTGGGCAACGTGAACTTCGAGGTGCTGCACACGCCGGGCCATACGCCGGAGCATCTCACCTTCCTCGTCACCGACACGCCCACCACCGACAAGGTGATGGGCGCGTTCACGGGCGACTTCATCTTCGCCGGCGACGTGGGCCGCCCCGACCTGCTGGAGCGCGCGGCGCGCGTCGAGGGAACAATGGAGGCCAGCGCGCGTGCATTATACAAGTCGCTGCGCGATTTTCGTTCGCTGCCGGAGTACATCCAGCTCTGGCCCGGCCACGGCGCGGGGTCGGCGTGCGGCAAGTCGCTGGGCTCCATGCCGCAAACGACGCTCGGTTACGAGCGCGTGTCGAACTGGGCGTTCCAGATCGAGGACGAGAGGGAATTCGTGCGCGAAGTGCTCGCGGGCCAGGTCGAGCCGCCGAAGTACTTCGCCGAGATGAAGCGGATCAATCGTGAGGGCCCGCCGCTGCTCGATGGCTTCCGCGATCCACCGCGTCCCGACGCGACGCGTCTCGCGGAGGTGATCGCGAGCGGCGCGCTCGTGATCGACACGCGCCGCGTGGATGTGTACGCCGCGGGTTTCGTGCCCGGCACCGTGAACATCGCGCTGAACAAGAGCTTCAGCACGTATGCGGGCTCGGTCATCCCGTTCGACACGGACTTCTATCTCATCGTGGACGATGCGATCCCCGGCGCCGCGGCGACGGCCGCGCGCGACCTCGCAATGATCGGACTCGATCGCGTCGCCGGCGCGTTCGGCAGCGGCGCGCTCGAGGTCTGGGCCACGGGCGACCGGAAATTGATGAAGATGCCGCAGATGGCGTCGGACCGCGCGAACGGCCATCTCTCTCGCGGCGAGGTGTTCGTCGTGGACGTGCGCTCGCGCGCCGAATGGGACGAGGGACATGCGCCCGGTGCGCAGCACATCCCGCTGAGCGAGCTGCCCGATCGCATCGCCGAACTCCCCACCGGGAAACCGCTCGGCGTGATGTGCCAGGGCGGCACGCGGTCGGCGATCGGCGCGAGCTTGCTGCGATCGCGCGCGGTGAAGGATGTCTTCAACATCCCCGGCGGCTTCACGGAGTGGGAGCGCGCGAAGCTGCCGACAGAAAAGAAATAGTGCATCGTGCATCGTGCATCGTGCGTCGATGCACGATGCACAATGAACAATGCACGTATCACCCCAGCGCGCGCTTCTTGAACGTCCGGATCCCCATCGACCAGAAGAGCGCGTTGATCACGACCAGTCCCGCGAGCGACGCCCACACGGGCATGTGGGGGAGCGACGGCGTGAGCGTGCCGCGAAGCCCTTCGGCCACGTACACGAGCGGATTGATCAGCACGATGTACTTGAGCACCGGCACGATACTCATCGCCTGCCACGGATAGTACGCGCAGCCGAAGAAGATCATCGGCGTGAGGATCACGCCGAACATCAGGCCGATCTGCTCAGGATTCAGCACCGTGCCCAGCCAGAGTGCGAAGGTCGAGAAGGCGCCGGCGCCGAGCAGCGTGAACAGGATCACGAGCGCGAAGTGCGACACCGTGAGTCCCGCGATCGGGCCCATGATCAACCGTGCGACGGGCAGCAGGAAGAGCACCGCGATCAGTCCCGCGACGGACCCCCAGAGCACTTTCGTGAGCGCGAGATACCGCATGTCGATCGGGGCGAGCAGGCGGTCCTCGATCTCCTTCGTGACGCCGAAGTCCACGATCATGGGGAACGACACCGACATCATGCTCGAGAGCATCAGACTGATCGCGCAAATGCCCGGCAGCAGTGCGCCCCCGTAGCCGCCCTGCACGAAGCCCATTCGCGGCAGCATGAAGCCGAACACGATCACGACCAGCAGCGGCTGGAGCGTGGTGCGCAGCAGGAAGAAGGGGAGCTCGCGTCGCGCCACACGCAACTCGCGGCGGCAGAGCGCGCCGAAGATCCAGAGCGTGCCCTTTCGCTCGGGCAGAGCGGCGGTGGTCACTGGAGCTTCCTCCCGGTGAGCGAGATGAACAGCGTTTCGAGACTCGGTGGCGCGAGATGGATGTCGGCCACCGTGCGGCCGCTCTGCTCCGCCGCGCGCACGAGTGAGGCGACCGATTCGCCGGCGCGCTCGGCGTAGACGCGCGCCGTGTTGCCATCCGCTTCGGCGCGCAGCACGCCCGGAAGCGCGCGCGACGAGGCCGCGAGCGCCGCGGCATCGCCGTCGAGCGTGATCTCGATGAGCGTGCCGCCGGGCGCGCGCGACTTGAGCGACGCCGGCGTGTCCACCGCGAGCAACTGGCCGCGGTCCACGATCGCGACGCGTTCGCAGAGCTCGTCGGCCTCTTCCATGTAATGCGTCGTCATCACGATCGCGCGTCCCTGCGCGTGGAGTCCGCGCAGGATGTCCCACAGATCGTGACGCGCCTGCGGATCGAGACCCACGGTCGGCTCATCGAGGAAGAGCACTTCGGGTTCGTGGATGAGCGCGCGGGCGATCATCATGCGCTGCTGCTGCCCGCCCGAGAGCTTGTCCACTTTCACGTCGGCCTTCTCGGCGATCTGGAACTGCTCGAGCAACGCCGAGGCGCGCGGGCCGGCCTCGCGATACGGAATGCCGAAGTACGCCGCGTGGAAGATGAGATTCTCGCGCACCGTGAGCTGACGGTCGGCGTTCGGCCGCTGCGGCACGACTCCGATGCGGCGCCGCACCTCCACCGCGTCCCGCAGCACGTCGCGTCCGGCCACGGTGGCCGTACCCGAGGTCGGCAGCACGCGTGTCGTCAGGATGCCGATGGTGGTCGTCTTCCCCGCCCCGTTCGGCCCGAGCAAGCCGAAGAATTCGCCGCCGCGCACCTCGAGGTCGAGCGCTTCGAGCGCGATCACGGGCTGCGCCGCCGGCGACTTCTTCTTCCCGCGCGCGGTGGGCGCATCGTACACCTTCCGCAGCGCTCTCGTCTCGATGGAATTCATCGCCAGAAGATACACGGGCCATCGGCCATCGGCCATCGCCCATCGTGCGTGCGATGGCCGATGGTCAATGGTCGATGGTCCACCCGACGTGCGGAATGGTCGCGAAGAGTGCATCGTAGTGGTCATGCTCACCATCAAGATCCTCGCCCTCGCGACGCTCCTGCTCAAGCCCGCACACGTGTTCGATGGCACCGCCATGCACGACGGCTGGGTGGTGCTCGTGCGCGGCGACCGCATCGCCGCCGTCGGCCCCGCGTCGCAGGTCGGCGCGCCCGCCGATGCCACGGTGATCGATCTGCCGGGCATGACGCTCATGCCCGGGATGATCGAAGGGCATTCGCATCTCTTCCTGCATCCGTACAACGAGACACCGTGGGATGTGCAGGTGCTCAAGGAGCCGCTCGCGCTGCGCACCGCCCGCGCGGTGAATCAGGCGCGCGCGACGCTCATGGCCGGCTTCACGAGCGAGCGGGATCTCGGCACCGAGGGTGCCGGCGACGCCGACGTCGGACTCAAGATGGCGATCGATCAAGGGATCATTCCCGGACCGCGCCTCATCGTCGTCACGCGCGCGATCGTCGCCACCGGATCGTACGGCCCCAAGGGATTCGATCCGCGCTGGGATGTGCCGCAGGGCGCGCAACAGGCCGACGGCATCGAAGGCGTCACGCACGCGGTGCGCGAGCAGATCGGCAAGGGCGCCGACTGGATCAAGGTGTACGCCGATTACCGGTGGGGCCCGAACGGAGAGACGCGGCCCACGTTCACCCAAGAGGAGCTCACGCAGATCGTGCTGGTGGCGCGCAGCTCGGGCCGCCCGGTGGCGGCGCATGCGTCGAGCGCCGAAGCGGTGAAGCGCGCGGTGCTCGCCGGCGTCGAGACGGTCGAACACGCGGATGGCGGCACGGCCGAGACGTTCGCGCTGATGGCGCAGAAGGGCGTGGCGCTGTGTCCGACGCTCGCTGCCGACGACGCGATCGCGCGCTATCGCGGATGGAAGGCCGGCGTGGACAGCGAGCCGCGCGATGATCACTGCGAAACGCGCGAGCTTCAAGCTCGCGCTCGCCGCCGGCGTCACGATCTGCATGGGCGGCGACGTGGGCGTCTTCACGCACGGCGAGAACGTGCGCGAGATGGAATTGATGGCCGCGTGGGGCATGTCACCGCTCGCCGTGCTCCGCTCGGCCACATCGGTGAACGCCAGAGTGTTCCACATCGATGACAAGGTGGGCTCGATCAAACCGGGCCTTCTCGCGGATCTCATCGCCGTCGAAGGCGACCCGAGCGCGAACATCAAGGCGCTCTGGAAGGTGAAATTGGTGATGAAAGGCGGCGAGGTCAGTTCACTAGCAGAGGCGCGTATAGCGTCTCGTACGACAACGACAACGGCGCGTGTGGCGACTGGCGAGTTCCCCAGTGCCGCTGCACGCGCCGTTCAAGTCTCTACGACGCACGACTACAAAACTCACGCCGTCAGTTTTCGAACGTCTGCATGAGGTTACTGGACATATCCCACGACACGCTCGTCGCATTGATCAGCGTGAACACCTGGGACGTCATCTTCTTCCCGCCATTGCTCTGCGCCACGAGCGTGAACTTGTCCGTCGCGTTCGTCGGCGCGTACTTGAACGTGATCTTCTGACCGGGACTCACGTTGCCGAGCGTCTGCCGGAACCCGGTGCTGCTCACGATGTACACCGTCACCTGGCCCGGCGGCTGGAAATTGTTGTTCACCACGATCTGAACCTGCGGGCTGAGCGATACATCGCCAGCCGGCTGCGGCTTGCTGCATCCGATCGCGCGCGGCCGCGAGCGCGGCGAGTGCGCAACGTTTTCCTCATAGGCTATCTCCTTCGGGGTTCCGGCGTGCCCTTCATCGGGGGCGCCGCAGGTTTTGCCGACTGATGCTCGGCGACGACGAACAAGTCGTGCTGGCTCGGCACCTGTCTGCAGGAGCTTGAGCGCGACCTCCAACTGCGTATCATCGGCGAGTTCGCGCCGCTTCGCCGTGGAATCGCCGAACGCGAAGCGTGCGACGCGGTCGCCGATCAGGCGGTCCACTTCGGGCGACGCGCTGTCGTACACCGCGCGATCCACTTTCACGCCCGCCGCCGTCAGTTGCGTGTAGAACGTATTGCGCCACGCCGGCGTGACGGTGAAATCCGGCTTGACGCTATCCTTCATCACGATCGAGAAATTGTACAGCGTGATGTAGAACTCCTGCGACTTCGGCGTCACGGCCTTCAGGAAGCGCTGTTCCACCGACGTCAGCGTATCGGGCTTGCACGATGACGTCGGGCGTGATCGCGCCGCCGCCGAGCACCGTGCGCCCTGCATCGCTGTGGAAGACGGGGCGGATCTTCTTCGCCGTGTCACCGCCGGCCGGACAGACGGGCTTCACGACCGTGTTGTCGGTCGCCGTGGGACAGCCCGGCACTGAATCCGGCTCCTCCACGAGCTCCCCGTTCACGATCTTGCGCTCCTTCTGGATCGAGCGGCCGCTCGGCGTATACCACTTCGCCGTCGTGAGCTTCAGCGCCCAGCCGCCGTCGAGCTGGTACAGCGACTGCACGAGGCCTTTCCCGAAGCTCGTCGTTCCCACGACCAGCGCGCGATCGTGGTCCTGCAGCGAACCGGCCACGATCTCGCTCGCGCTCGCCGTGTAGCCGTTGATCATGACCACCAGCGGGATCGACGGCGCGATCGGCGTCGCCTTCGCGAGGAAGTTCTCCGGCGGTCCTTCCCGGCCGCGCACGCTCGCGATCTCGAGCCCCGGCTTCAGGAAGAGATTGCTGATCGTGATCGCCTCGCCCACGATGCCGCCGCCGTCGTCGCGCAGGTCGATCACCATGCTGCGCGCGCCCTGCGCCTGCAGCTTCGTCACCGCGTCCGTCACTTCCTGCGCCGCCGTCTCGTTGAATTGCAGCAGCGGGATGTAGCCCGTCTTCCCATCGAGCATGATCGCGTACGGCACCGCCGGAATGCGGATCACCGCGCGCGTGAATTTCATCGGGATCGGCTGCGGCACGCCGGGACGCGAGAAGGTCACCGCGACAGTCGTGCCGGGCTTGCCCTTGAGCGAGTCGGTCACCTGCACGAGCCGCCAGCCGCGCGTCGAGCGATCGCCCACCGCCACGATCCGGTCGCCCTCGTGCACGCCGCCGTTCTCCGCGGGCGTGTGCGGGTACACGCGGCTCACGACGACCGTGCCTTCCTGGTCCTCCACCAGCATGCCGAGCCCGCCGTAGCGTCCGCCGGTGCTGGCCGTGAATTCGTCCAATTCCTTCGGCGAGTACAATGCGGCGTAGGGATCCTGGATCTCGCGCACGAGTCCGCGCGCGGCCTTCTCGTAGAGATCGCCGGTGCCGATCGAATCGACATAGCGCATCGACACGTACTGGAGCACTTCATCGAACAGCCGCGCCGAGTCGCGCTCGCTGCGCGATCCGAGGACGAATCCTCCGGCGACGAGCGGCAGGGCGATGGCGGCGGCGATGGCGAACTGGCGGGATGCGCGGGGACATGAGCGGAGGGTGAGGCGTGAACGTGCGGCTCTTCCGCAGAATAGCGGATCGAGGGCGGCGGCGGAATGGTCCGCGTCGCGTGTACTTATAAGACACCGGACGCCCCGGCGAAGTTTCAGGCCGCTCGCGCCCGTGCGGCCGCGCTCGTATCCTCAGGCCATGCCCGCCCCCGCCACGCGCTCGCGACAGCGCTGCCTCGACTGCGCGACCACATTCGCCGAGCGCGACGCACACGTCACCTGCCGCGAGTGCGGCGGCCTGCTGGAGATCGTGCACCCGGCGCCGAGCGCGCGCGGCGCCGCGCTCGCGAAGCGCTTCGCGAGCCGGCCGG
Source organism: uncultured Gemmatimonadaceae bacterium (assembly GCA_963732065.1). GTDB lineage: Bacteria > Gemmatimonadota > Gemmatimonadetes > Gemmatimonadales > Gemmatimonadaceae > DATKOH01. The sequence continues at coordinate 1,085,321 of CAVSYH010000020.1, forward strand.
GCTCCGGCGTCTGGCGCTACCGCGAATTCGTCATGCCCGGCGCGCCCACGGTCACCCGCGTCGTACCCCGAAGGGAACACGCCGCTCCTGGAGCGGCCGGCCGTCAACGCATTCGCGGGCGTTCCGCATCTGTGGCTCAAGCATGAAGGGATGAATCCCACTGGTTCCTTCAAGGATCGCGGCATGACCGTCGCGATCACGCAGGCCAAGCGCATTGGCGCGCGCGCCGTGGCGTGCGCGACCACGGGCAACACCGGCGCCTCCATGGCGGCGTATGCGGCGCTCGCCGGCATTCCTTCGCTGGTGCTCGTGCCGGCGCAGGGCGTCTCGACGGCGAAGCTGGCGCAGTCGCTCGCCTACGGCGCGCGCGTGCTCCTGGTGCGCGGCGATTTCGACGACTGTCTTCGCCTGCTCCGCGAGGCGAGCGAGTCGCTCGGCGTATACCTGGTGAATTCGGTGAATCCGTGGCGCGTCGAGGGGCAGAAGACGATCATCTTCGAACTGCTCGCCCAGCTCGAGTGGCGCGCTCCCGGCGTGGATCGCGTTCCCGGCCGGCAACCTCGGCAACACCGCCGCGTTCGGCAGCGCTCTGCGCGACGCGCGCGCGCTGCGGGCTGATCGCGCGGGTGCCGCGGCTGCTGGCCGTGCAGGCCGCCGGAGCGGCGCCGTTCGCGCTGAGCTTCCGGGATGGATTCCGCTCCCGTCACCGCGTGCATGCGGAGACCGTCGCGACCGCGATCAAGATCGGCGACCCGGCGTCGTACCCGCGCGGCGTTCGCGCCATTCGGGAGACGAACGGCGTCGTCACGGCCGTGACCGATGCGGAGATCCTCGAAGCGAAGGCGGCGATCGATGCGAGCGGCGTCGGTTGCGAGCCTGCGAGCGCGGCGAGCGTGGCCGGCGTGCGCCAGCTGCGCGCGAGCGGCGTGATCGGTGCGCGCGAGCGCGTGGCCGCCGTGCTCACGGGGCACGTGCTCAAGGATCCCGACATCCTGCTGCGCTACCACCGCGAGACCGAGCCGCCGCCGCGCGGCGCGAACCGGCCGGTGGAGATCGACGCGACCGTGCGCGCCGTTGAGCGCGCGATGCGCGCGACCGGTTGACGCGACGTGGGCCGGCGCTCAGATTCTCAGCATGGAGACCAGCATGAGCGATAGCCCCTCGCGCTGGCTCGCGCGCAGCGAGAGCCGGCGCATGGTGGGACGCGGCATTGCGGTGGTGCTCGCGAGCGCGCTGTTCGGCGCCGCGCTCATCGGCAGCGAGCGCGCCGACCGCACGCGCGGCGAGAAGCTCACGCGCGAACGGTACGAGAGAGATTTCGAATCGTACCGCACCAAGTTGATCGACCGCGCCGACACGCCGGTGCTCACGATGTTCATCATGCTGATGTTCGGCGCAGTGGCCTTCGCCGCGCTCGAAGGCGCCGGCGTCGTGATCGCTATTAGCGTCGGCGCCGCGGATGATGCGTTCGCGCGTCGGAGCGCGCCGCCGCCGCGACGCCGTGATCGACGACACCGACGCATTGACCCCTACACGAGAGGACCCGATGCGCTCCACCCACCCGACGATGGTCACCACCGCCCAAACACTCGCCGGTTACGATGTCGTGAAGACGCTCGGCCTCGTGCGCGGGATCACCGTGCGCTCGCGCTCCCTGTTCGGCACGATCGGCGCCGGCCTCCAGACGATCATGGGCGGCAACATCACGCTGCTCACGTCACTCTGCGAGAAGACCCGCGAAGAATCGTACGAACTGATGATGGCCCACGCCGAGGAGAAGGGCGCGAACGCGGTGATCGCGGTGAGTTATGATGCGACGGAACTGATGCAAGGGGTCACGGAAGTGCTTTGCTACGGGACGGCGGTGGTGGTGCAACCGTCAAAGACATGACGGCGTGCGTCGCACCGCCAAAGGCGGGAATGGTAACGCAAGCTGCGTTTGTGGCGATGGCGTTGGGGCCCGCGAGTCCGCCGCAACCTGCAGTTCCCAACGCCAACGCCAAGCGCGCCGTTTGCGGTACCAGCCCCGACGTCAGCGGTTCCACCGCGCCGTTTTTCCGGCTAGATTCCAGTCAACCACCCCGCGCATGGAGCTCGTAGCCTCATGGACGAGAAGAAATTGCAGGCCCTCGCGCGCAAGAATGCCGCCAAGGCGGCCGCGCAGCAGAAGCCGAAAGCGAAGTATGATGACACGATCACGCCGGCGAACGACCCGGATCAGGATGCGCTCAAGCTGTTCAAGGAAATGAAGAAAAGGGAGTTCTAGACCATGGCCCCGAAACGCGCTCCGAAGTCGCCGATCCCCGCGCCCGCCCGCAAGGGATTGCCGGCGCCGCACAGCAAGCCGCAAGCGAAGAACATCGCGCCGCAGCCCAAGGATCTGCACGCGCAGCCGGCGCACAAGCCGTGGTCCACGTCGGTGAAAGGCGGGGCGCGCGGCCGTTAGCCCCGCATGAGCGCGCGCCTCATCCAGCGTATTTTCGCCCACCTCGAGTGGGCGGACGAACGCGCGCTCGATGCGCTGCGGCGCGCCGGCGCTCCTCCGCCGCAGGCCGTTGAACTCTTCGCTCACATCCTCGGAGCCGATCTCAACTGGCTCGCCCGCGTCCAGGGCGCGGCGCCGCGCGCCGCGGTGTGGCCGACGCAGACCGTCGCCGACTGTGGCACCATGATGGCCGAGTCGCATGCCGGGTGGCGCGCCTACCTCGCGACCCTCACCGACGCGGAACTCGCCCGCAACATCCACTACCGGAACAGCGCCGGACTCGAATTCGATTCTTCGGTGGAGGAGATCCTGCTGCAGGTGGCGCTCCACGCCGTGTACCATCGCGGACAAGTGAGCACCCTGCTCCGCTCGGCCGGCCTCGAACCGAACCCCACCGACTTCATTGCCTTCGCCCGCGGCGCCCCCGCCGCGACGCGCCACCAGCGCTAGCGCGTTCATCATTCATCGTGCATCGTGCCTCACGCATGACGCCCGCAGTTGACGCACGACGCCCGTTTGCAACGCACGACGCACGACTCACGCAGATCATGACTCGGAGAATCGTATGACCATGGAGAAGCGTGTTTGGGGCTGGCTGGTCGCTGCGGGCGTGCTGCTCATGATCGCCGGATTCATGGCGCTCGGTTCGCCGCTCGTCGCCGGGTTCGCCACGCTGCTGCTCTTCGGATGGCTGCTGCTGTTCGGCGGGATCGTGGAGTTCGTCCAGTCCTTCCGCATGGCGGGCATGCCCGGCCGATCGCTGTACGTGATCGGCGGCCTCATCTCGATCCTCGCCGGCATCGTCTTCATCCGGAATCCTGCGATCAGCGGCGATGCGCTCCTCATGATCCTCGGCGCGTATTTCCTGGCGGGCGGACTGATCCGGTCCATCTCGTCGATCGCCGATCGTCACGCGAATTGGGGATGGTCGCTCGCGGGCGGCGTCGTGGACGTCGTGCTCGGCTTGCTGCTGTGGAACGCGATGGTCGTTCAGTCGGTAGCGATCATCGGGATCTTCGTGGGCATCACGCTCATCTTCCGCGGCATGCCGTGGATCGTGGCGGGACTCGCGCTGAAGCGGCTGCAGAAGGCGTAGCGCGAGGAGAGCGCCGGCGTGGCGCGACACGTCCATCTCGAACTCGAGCGCGTGGCGCATGCTTCCCCGAGCGGCCTGCTCGTCGCGGCCGTGTTCCTGCGCGTGCGCGGCGTGATCGTGCTCGACTGGCGGGTCACGGGATTGAACGGATCGGCCGCCTCTCTCGCGCGCGCCGCCAGCGACGACCATGTCGCCACAGCTGACGCCGATTGGCCGCTCTTTTTCGGGCCGGCATCGACCGGCGATGTCGCCGGAGCCGCCGACTGTTCCGTTCGCCACAACGGGAACCGGGTGACGCTGTCGGACTTCCGCGGGTGCGCCGTGGGCGGCGACGCGCGGTTCGAAGTGCCGTGGAACGCGTTCGCCGGCGCCGTGCTGCGCGTGGGCGACTACGTGGTGCGACGATCCGCGGCTGGTGCGTGGCGCGATGATCTGCGCTCCCGGCTCAGACCGGTGCGCACACGGCGCCGCATCCTCATGCGGGCCGAGCGCGCGTGATGCTCGATCCCGCGCAGTGGAACTGGGGCAAGCTCGCGCTCGCCGGCGCGGCGTGGGCCGCCACGCTCACGCTGATCGCGGCGGGGCTCATCTCGCGGGTGATATCGCACGCCAAGGAGACCGATCCCACCGGCGGCGACTTCATCGTCCACCTCCCGTACGGAACCCGGCACCTTACCATATACATCCTGGCGGTCCTGATCCCGATCGCCCTGGCGGTGTTGCGAAAACTTGCGGCGGGGTAGCGGCGGCTCGCGCGGCGGCGCATCGTCTAGCCCCGAGACCTGAGCGGGCACGAAGAACACCCTACCGGAGGCGCATTGAAAGGACGCACGAGGCCCAAGGCGAAAGCGACTCGCACCAAGCGGGCCGCGAAACGGACGAAGCGTCCGGCGAAACGCGCCGCCGTGCGTCCGGCGAAGCGAGCCGCGAAGCGCGCCCCGGTCAAGTCGGCGGCGAAACGCCCCGCGCGCTCGCGCAACTCGGTCACGCCCGGCGAGATCCTGCGTCCCTTCCCTCCATCGGTACGCCATCTCGCGCACGAGCTGCGCAAATTGATCCGCCGCACGCTGCCGAAGGTCGATGAGCGCGCGTATGACGGCTGGCATGGCATCGGCTATCACGACCGGCAGAGCGGCTACCTCGCCGGCATCTTCCCGCAGCCCGACTGCGTGAAGGTGTATTTCGAGCACGGCGCCGTGCTGCCCGATCCGCACCATGTGCTCACGGGCACGGGACTGCAGGTGCGCCATGTGTCGTGCTGGCCGGATGTGCCGGTGCCCGAACAGGCCATCCGCGAACTGCTGGCCGCGGCCGTGCGCTTCGGCGTCGTCCGGTGATCCGCGCGTTCGCGGCATTCGTCGCGGCGGCCGCGATCGGCGCCGGACTGTCGCAGACGAACGCCCGCGTGTGCCGCTTCCCAATGCAGCCGCTGCACAACGCGCGCGATACCGCCGGCTGGTGCGCGCGCGAATTCATCATTCGCAACGGCTACACCGATGCGCCGGCGTCATCCAATCGCAATGACATCGCGATCGAACCGGGCACCAATGTGGGCCTCGGCTTCGAGAACACCGTTTCGAACCGGCACAACACCATTTCGCCGGCGCCGATGCGCGTATGCGACACGGGCACAGGATATCTCGTCACCTTCCGCATGCCGAACCAGCTGAACATGGCGGTGGGCAAGGGCGTGGTGATGAATTCGCACTTCATTGGCCTCGCGTTGCTCCAGCCGCTGGTATCGCTCGACCCCACGAGCAAATCACCTCACTGCTCGGTGCCGCAGCTGCCGTGACCGCCGGCGCGAAGTTCGCGCTGTTGGCAGCCGCCGGCGTGGCGGCCGCCGTGGTGATCATCGTGAGCACGAAGGACCATGGCGGCGACGAGCTCCGCCGCCTCGGCGCACCGGTGGCCGATTCTCTCGACGCGTACACGCGCGCCCATCGCGCGTGCCCGCCATCGCTGGCCGCGATCGGTCTTGCGCCGCCGGACACGAAGTACGGGCCGTTCGCCTATCGCGTCTTCGACGGCGGCAAGAAATGCGAACTCACCGTGGGGATCTACGCGCGCGACCGCTTCGAGGAATACTGGATGTACCCGCCGGGCGACTGGTACTCGAACCGCTAGCGGGCCTCAACGCGGCGCGATGTTCGCGGCGGACTCGCGCGGCGCCTGGAGGTAGGCGTAGTTCTCATCGATCTCCGAGACGTAGCCGATCGTCTCCCGGTAGCGCCACCGCGTCACCTTCGGCGCGACGACCACGAGACTCTCCCAGTCCTGCGGATCGAGTTGCGACTTCTTCGCCGCTGACTGCGCGCGCCTGATCGTGCCGTCGCCGGCATTGTACGACGCCATCATGAAATGCGGCCGCTCGTCGTCCGGGACCTTCTTGGTCCACGTGATCCAGAGTCCTTTGTCATGCAGGATCCCCGCCGCGATGTTCCACTCCGGCTCGTCGATGCTCTCGTACTGCGGCCGAGTGGACTTGATCTGCGCGTACGTGGCCGGCATGAGCTGCATCAGCCCGCGCGCACCGACGTGGCTCTTCGCCGTCGGGATCAGGTCGCTCTCCGCCATCGACTGCGCCTTGAAAAGCCGCCAGTCGAACCCCGGCCCGAAATAGCGCTTCGTGTACTTCTTGAAGTACACGTCATAGCGCGTGGTCGGATGGCGTCGCTTCGTCGCGGTCTTGTCGGCCTTCGCGGCCTTCGCGGCCTTCGGCGGCGCTGCCGGCGGTGCCGCGCTCGTTTGCGCGAGCACCGCCGGCAGCGAGAGCATGAGCGCCGCACACGCGGCCGCCACCCGTCGCATCAGTTCAGCGAGCGCCCGATCAGGTACGCGAGCCCCAGGAACAACGCCGCGATGATCACGGCCACGGCCATGTTCCCCTTGGAGAGCTCGGCCTGGAAATCCACGCGCGGCGTGAGCTTGTCGAAGAGCATGAAGCCCGCGAACATCAGGAACATCCCGGCGATCGCATAGCCGAGATTGCCAAGAATGATGGATGAGTCCACGCCGCCTCCGGAGAGCGATGCTGCAGTGAGTGCCTCGCCGCGAATATAGGAGTCCCGGGGGCCCGCCGAAAGAGAGCGCACTGGCGACACCAAGCGCGGCCAGGCATCGTAAGGGATTCGAGACCGCCAACACCTCGACAGACTCGACAAATCATCCATGTCCGACCAACAGCAGCAACCGACCGCTCCACAGGCTCCCGTCGCGCCCGCACTGCCCAACGCGCAGGCGCCGTCGCAGGCCGATCTGGCCCGGGCCGACGCGGCGCGCGCGCGTGAGATCGGGCGCCAGGCGCGCGCGCAGGCGCAGGCGGAGCGCGACGCGGCTCAGGCCACTCGCGACGCGGCACAAGCGGCCCGCGACGCCGCGCAGTCCGTACAGCAGAACGGACCGGTGATCCTCGTGCCCGGGCACCGCGGCGGCGATTTTCCCATGGATCCGGCGCAGATGCGCGCCATGGCGGAGAACATCACCAGCTACTTCTTCCTCACGGTCGCGGTGATCGCCATCGGCGTGCCGCTGGTGCGGGCCTTCGGTCGCCGCCTCGGCCCCGCGCCGATCGCGCCGCCGCTCCCGAAAGCGGTGTCCGATCAGTTGCAGCGCATCGAGACCGCGGTCGAGTCGATGGCCATCGAAGTCGAGCGCATCTCCGAGGCGCAGCGATTCCTCACGCGCCTGCAGACCGGTCAGCCCCAGGCCCAGCCCGCGGCATTGCCGCCGCGCCAAGGGTCGTGACCGCGGCCGGTCCCGTGCGCTGCGCCTGGGCGGGCAGCGATGCGGCGATGCAGGCGTACCACGACGCGGAGTGGGGCGTGCCGGTGCACGACGACCGCGTGCATTTCGAGTTCCTCGTGCTCGAGGGCGCGCAGGCCGGACTCAACTGGCGCACGATCCTCAACAAGCGCGACCATTATCGCGCCGCGCTGGACGGCTTCGATCCCGAGCGCATCGCGCGCTACGATGCGCGCCGCCGGGCCAAGCTGATGAAGGATCCCGGCCTCGTGCGCAACCGGCTCAAGATCGAATCGCTCGCGAAGAATGCGCGCGCGTTCCTGGCATTGCAGGAGGAATTCGGTTCGTACGACGCGTACGTGTGGCCCTTCGTCGGCGGGAAGCCGCTCGTGAACCGGCGGCGCGGCATGGGCGACGTGCCCGCGCGCACCGCCGAATCCGATGCGCTGAGCAAGGACCTCAAGCAGCGAGGCTTCACTTTCGTCGGTACCACGATCATCTATGCATACATGCAGGCCACGGGATTGGTGAACGACCATCTCGTGTCGTGCTTCCGCTTCAAGGAGGCCAAATGACGGACGACAACCGGCCCAAGCGGTTCCAGAGTTACGAGACGGACGAGATCACGGTCACCTTCGACCCCAACATCTGCCGGCACACGGGCGTCTGCGTGCGCACGCTGCACTCGGTATTCGATGTGAGCCAGAAGCGCTGGGTGCGACTCGAGAACGCGAGCGCCGCCGACGTCGCGGCGGCCGTCGCGAAATGCCCGTCCGGGGCGCTACAATTCAAGATGAAGCAGTAGCCACGAGCGACGGGAGCGATCATGGCATCGAACATGGTGAAGGGATTGTCGATCGGCGTTCTCGCGGGCGTGCTGGCGATCGGCGGCCGTGGCGGCGGTGCGCCGCCCGCATGCAGCGCCCGCGAGCGATGCGCGACCGCGACGATGGCACTGGCCGCCGCGGAGTCGCACGACACGGTGCAGGTCGTCAAGACCGCCTCCTGCGGCTGCTGCCGCGAGTGGGTGGATTACATGAAGCAGCAGGGCTTCGTGGTCGTCGCGCGCGACGTGTCGCCCGAAGACCTGGAAATGACGAAGACGGCGGCCGGCGTGCCGAGCGAGCTCGCCTCGTGCCACACCGCGCACGTGGGCGGTTACGTGATCGAGGGACACGTGCCCGCGGAAGACATCCGGAAATTGCTCGCCACGCGACCGGCGATCGCGGGCCTCGCGGTGCCGGGCATGGTGTCGGGCTCGCCCGGGATGGGCAGCGGCCCGGCGACGTTCAGCGTCGTGGCGTTCGACGCCAAGGGAAAGACGTCGGTCTTCTCGCAGCACTAGGCCATGAGCGACGAGATCCAGCCCTTCACGCCGACGGGCGACACGCCCGCCGAACTTCCACGTGCGCAGCGTGGTGATCCAACCGCGCACCGCGCTCGGCAAGTTCGCCTTCGCCGCCGTGCTCGTCGGCGCCGGCGTGCTCTTCCTCACGGTGGGGCTGGCACTCGCGCTCTCCCTCGCGGCGGTCGCGGTCGTGACCGGCGTCGCGGTGGTCGGCTATCGCGCGATCACGGGATCGCGAGAGGCGCCGGCTCGCGCCGCCGCGCGCTGGCGGCGTGCGCCTCGATCCGTCCAAGGAGATCTTCCTGCCCAAGCCGGAACGATCGCGCGTAGCAGCTACTGCGCGTTGAACTCCACGGCCTCCTCGAGGCGCTTCACGTACTCGGCGCGCGCGTTCCGGATCGTCGCGAGCACCTCGGCTTTCTCCGCCGGCGAATTGTAATCCGTGTTCGCGTCGGCGTCGGCGAGCAGCCGCGACGAGCCACGCCATGAAGAATTGCGTGTCGCGCGCCGAGCGCTGCGGCCGTCCGCCCACGGTGATGTACACGGGGCTCGTGGTCGCGAACGGATAGATGTCCAGGATCGGCGCCTGCGAGTGCGCGCTCCACGCGCGCAGCGTCACCCACGAGCTGTTGTTCACCGTGAGCGTGCGCGTGCCCTGAGCGCGACTTGTGATCGGCGCTCAGCGGCAGCGAATCCACGACGTTCCCATTCACCACGATCTCTACTTTGTCCACCGCCACGATGCTGCGCATGCGGCCGCGGATCGTGAGCTTCGACATCCCGTTCGGGAGCGCGATCTCGCTGCCGATCTCGCGGCCGTTCACGGTGAGTTCGAGCAGTGGTCCGTTCGTCGCGAACGTTCTCCCCGCCTTGAGTGCCGCGAGAAATTTCGGATGCGTGAGCGGAACGCCCGCCTTCACGTACACGCGATTGAGTCCCACCGGCCCGCGCAGCGACGCGTAGTTCGTCATCGCATCCGTGCCGGCGCCCGCGGGGATCCGGAATCCGCAGTTGAGGAGCTTGTACCACACGGCGGCCGTGTTTCGGTGATCGCTGAAGCCGAGGATCTCCATGTAGTCCACGAGACCGAGCGCGACGTCCACCGGCAGTTCGCTGTGCAGCGCCGCGGCGGTGTCGGCGGGATCCACCGGGTCATCGAACGGGTGCACGTAGCCGGTGACGCCGCGCTGTGCCCTCGCGAGGCGCATCACGTCGGCGTTCATCGGCACAAGACTCGCCGCAGCGGTGCCCTGATAGCCCGCGTAGCCCGGCAGCTGGATATGATCGGTGATCGCGAGCAATCCGGTGTGCCCCCAGTAGCTCGTGTGATACTCCTGTCCGCTCACAATGAGATTCGTCGCGGTGCTCGCCACGTCGGGCTTGCCCGTGAACCACGCGATGTCGGGGAATCGCTGCTCCTTGTTCACGATCAGGTTCTCGATCACGTGCACATCCTCGGCGCGCGCCTGCATCGCGAGTTCCTTGGGCGTCACCACGTAGTGCCCGCCGTAATTCATGTGCACATGCAGGTCGGCGGAGTACCAGCCGAGCGCGGGCAGATTCGCGAGGCGGTCGCATCGTGATGATCGGCGTCTTGCTGAGCATTCCCGGCCCGATCGCCGATACGACGCGGGTGACCGGCTGGTACTCGAGTCCCTTCGTGACGTTCACCGTCACATCGCCTATGGGCACCTCGAGCGAGAACTGCCCGCGCGCGTGGAAGTAGCCGACCTCGAACGCGCGTTCCTTGCGGTCGAACGAATCATCGGCGTGGCGCAGCGCGTTGCGCGGCGTCCAGGAGCGGCCATCCGCCGTCGTGACCGACACTCGCGCGTCGATGGGCGTGCCATTCGGCGAGGCACGAAGCAGCACCGTGACATTCCCCATCTTCTCGCGATACGCGAGCGAATCCTGCTTCACTGCGCGCGCGCTGGCCGCCAGGCAGCGCCACGGTCCAGAGCGAAGTATTCCCGCCCTCGTTCGAGATGTACGCGATCACGCTGCCGTCGGGCGACCACCGCGGATTCGTCGCGTCGTAGTCGCCGTACGTGAGCTCGAACGGATGTCCGCCGTCGCCGGTGGTGAGCCAGAGACCATTCCGCTGCCGGCCCACGTACGAGCTGTACACTACGCGCTTGCCGTCGCGCGCCCAGTCGGGGCGCGCGCGCCACGACGTCTCCTCGTCATGGATCTCGCGCATCGAATCCGGATGCGCGATCGAGATCCGCCACAACGTACCGGCGCCCCAGATGTGCCCGCGGTTCGGACACGATGATGAGATCGTTGCCGTCGGCGCTCCACGTGGGCGACAGATACTGGTCGTACACCGAGTAGTAGTAGCGCGGCAGATGGCTGTCGTGCTGCGGCGTGATGCGCTTCACGAGTCCGGTCGTGAGGTCGGCGATGGCCACGTTGAAGCGCCCTTCGAACTGCGTCGTCACGAACGCGATGCGCGTGCCATCTGGGCTCCAACGCGGCTCGACGTTCACCGCGCCGCCGAGCGTGAGCGGCGTCGTCACACCTGTCGCGAGATCGAGCACCTGCAGTTCCAGCGCATCGTTCTCATAGCGCACGAACACGACCTGCTTGCCGTCCGGGCTCCAATCGGGCTGATGATCGTAGCCGTGTCCCCACGTGATCTGATGCGCGACCGACGTGCCGAGCGTTTGGCGCCAGAGCGACCCGTTCATCGCGAAGATCACTTCCTTCCCGTCGGGACTCCACGTCACGCTGCTCGGCCCCGTCGTCACCTGCGGCAGATACATTCTCGTGGTAGTAGTACGGATGCGGCTCGTTGATCTGCTTGAGCACGCCTTCGCGCTGCTGCGCCGCGAGCGCGCAGGGCACCAACGCCGAGCGCGCACACCGCGATCCAGATCCTGCTTCGATTCATTTGCCGGCACCCAGCAAGAGGAGTCCTACATCGTACAACGCGTGCGTCCACGCGACGATCCCGAAGCCGCGCGTCACGTAAATAATGCTGAATAGCAGTCCGCTGATCGCGCGGAAGAGGAACGAGGGCAGCGACAGCTTGTCGCCGAACGGTCCGATGTAGTGGAACGCGGAGAAGATCAGCGCCGACAGCACCACGGCGAATCCCGCGCTGAATCGCGGGCCCATGCCGAACACGTGGCGCCCGAGCGCCATGAGCGCGGTCACCAGCACCACCCGGAAGAGCAACTCCTCGAAAACGCCCGCGCCGAGCGACACCATGAATTGCGTTGGCGCATCGAGCTGCCCGACGCCGCCGCCAACGAGCATCATGTGCAGCACGCCGAGCACGCGCTGGCGTGAGCAGCGACGCCGTGACCGCGAACACGGCCGCGAGCAGCAGCGACTCCAGCAGCATCAGCACGTACACCGAGCCACGATCGGGCGCGCCATTCGCGTGCGACGTCGCGCGTGACGAGCCACGAGCAGATCCCGATCATGAGCAAGCCGAACATCGCGGGCCCATATCGCCCGGCCACGGCGTCGAACGCGCCGACCATGATCACTTCGGCGCCGTTCCGCACGCCGTGCGTCTCGGACGGCGGCAGCGCCACCGAGAGCGCCTCGTACGCGAGGAGCAACGGCATCGCGAAGAGGATCGAGTAGCGCGGGCTGCGGCTCGCGCGCCAGTAATTCTGCGTGCCGGCGGACGCGGCCATCAGGTGGCTCCTCCCTTGAGGTATCGCTTCTGCGGATCCAGCACGTTCGCGCAACAACTCGAGTTCCCGCGCGCTCGGCGCGGCCACCGGCGCGAGTGTATCGCGCACCACGAGCGGCCAGCCGATCAGCGGCGCGCATGTCGTCAGCCGACACGCCGGGATAGAGCGCGGCGAGCTCCATCTCGCCGGTGTCCGCGTTCGCTTCGAGGATGCCGAGGTCGGTGATGATCTTCACGGGACCGGCGCCGGGCATCCCGAGCTCGCGGCGCGAACGGCCGCGCATGCGCTGGCCGGGACTCGTGATGAAATCCACGTCCGCCGGGAACGCGCGCTTCGACGCGCGCGCGATCACGAGCGTGCGCCGCGCGTGCACGGCGATCTCCGCCGCGCCGCCGCTCCCCGGGAGCCGCACTTTGGGCTTCGCGTAGTCGCCGACCACCGTCGTGTTGATGTTGCCGTAGCGGTCCACCTGCGCGCCGCCCAGGAAGCCCGACCTCGATGCGGCCGTTCTGCAGGAAGAACTGGAAGATGTCCGCCATGCCGCACACCATGAGCGCGCCGGTGACGAGCGCCGGATCGCCGATCGACATCGGGAGCCGCGCCGGCACCGCGCCCACCGCGCCCGACTCGTAGATGAGCACGAGCGACGGCGCGTGGGTCGCGCGCGCGAGATTGCACGCGAGGTTCGGCAGTCCGATCCCCACGAACACCACTTCGCCGTCGCGCAGCTCGCGCGCGGCGACGGCGGTCATCATCTCCTCCGCGGAGTACGCGCGCTCAGTAGCCGTAATTCACTCCCGGCGCGATCCGGTCGGTCACCTTCAGGCGCCGCATGAGATCGGGCTGCTTCGCGAGATACGCGGCGCGATCGGGAACGCCGCGCACCCACTCGTCCAGATAGCGCTCGAGCGCGCTCGCATCGCGCGAGATGGCCTCCCACGCGCCATAGAAATCGTTGTCGCGATCGTAGTAGCCCTGCGCATAGCTGGGATGCGCGCCGCCCGGCTCCACGACCACCGCGCTCACGATCATGCCGGGGATCGAGCGTGCGATTCGGGTCGGCGCGCACCACGCTCGCGTCCACCAGTTCCTCCGCGACGACGATCACGCGATCGCTCGCGAACGCCGCTTCCTTCTGCACGCCGATCAATCCCCAGATCTGCGCGTTGCCGTCGGCGTCGGCGCGCTGCGCGTGGATGATCGTGACATCGGGATTGAGCGCGGGCACGGTTGCCAGTTCCTCGCCCGTGTACGGGCAGATCACGCGTCCGGATCCGGGCATTGGCCACCGGCAGGTCGGTGCCCATGTAGTTCCGCATCGGCCAGAAGGGGAGCCGCGCCGCGCCGGCACTGAAGCGGCCCACCATCCCGAAGTGCGAGTACTCCTCGATCTCGAGTGGCGGCGCCCCCTGCTCCACCGCGCGCCGGAACGCGTGCAGCGATCCTACGCCCGGATTCCCCGCCCACGAGAAGACGAGCTTCTTGGCGCATCCCGCCGCGATCATCTGATCGTAGATCACGTCGGGCGTGAGCCGCGCGAGTGTGAGGCCCGTGCGCCCCTGCCGGATGATCTCGTGCGCCGCCGCGAAGCAGATGAGATGCGTGAATCCTTCGATCACCACGGTGTCGCCGTCACGCACATGCCGCGCGATCGCGTCGCGCATCGGCATCACCTTGCTCATGCCAGCGCGGTCAGGCACTCGTCCAGGATCCGGAGCCCCGTATCGATGTCTTCGGCGTCGATCACCAGCGGCGGCGCGAGGCGCAGCGAGTTCTTCCCGGCGCCGAGGATCAGCAGCCCCTTGGCGAACGCCATTTCCTCAAGCGGCTTGATGATCGCGACGTTCGGCTCGCGCGTCCCGCGGTCTTTCACGAGTTCCACGCCGATCATGAGGCCGCGGCCGCGCACGTCGCCGATCACCTGATGCTTGTCCATCAACTTCTTGCAGCCGCCCATGAGGCGCTCGCCCATCTTCTGCGCGTTCTGCACGAGGCCGTTCTCCACGAGATCGAGCGTCGCGAGCGCGGCGGCGCAGCAAACGGGATTGCCGCCGAAGGTCGAGCCGTGTGCGCCGCTCTCCCACTTCATGATGCTCTCGCGCGCGATGATCGCGCCGAGCGGCATGCCACTCGCGAGCCCTTTCGCGGTGAGCAGGATGTCCGGCTCGACGCCCTCCCATTCGCACGCGAACATCTTGCCGGTGCGGCCGATGCCGCTCTGGATCTCATCGAATACGAGCAGAATGCCGTGGCGGTCGCAGAGGTCGCGCAGCGCCTTGAGAGTAGCCGGGCGGCGGCACGACGTAGCCGCCCTCGCCCTGGATCGGCTCGACGAACACGGCCGCGACATCCTTGGGGCTCACGTGCCGCTGGAAGAACTCGTTCTCGATGGCCGAGACGCAGGTGAGATCGCATTTGCACTCGCGGCGGTAGTCGCAGCGATACTCGTAGCCATACGGCAGATGATAGACCTCGGGCACCATCGGCCCGAATCCGGCGCGCTGTTTCACCGAGCGGCTCGTGAGACTCATGCCGCCGTATGAGCGGCCGTGGAACGCGCCTTTGAACGCGATGAGTCCGGCGCGGCCCGTGGAGTTGCGCGCGAGCTTGATCGCGCCATCCACCGCTTCCGTGCCGGAGTTCGAGAGGAACACGCGCTTCTTGCTCTTGCCGGGCGCGATCTTCGCGAGCCGCTCGCAGATGTCGGCCATGCCCGCGTAGTAGAAATCCGATCCGCAGATGTGCAGGAAGTCGTCGGCGGCGGCCTTCACGGCGGCGACGACCTCTGGGATGCCCGTATCCGGTGGACGACACCGCGATCCCCGCCATGAAGTCGAGGTACCGATTGCCGTCCACATCCTCCACCATGACGCCCGAGCCGCGCGCGACGGCGAGCGGATACTCCTTGATGTAGGAGGTGCTGCTCCAGAGCGCGTCCTTCTCGACGATCGCTTTCGCCTTGGGGCCTGGGGGCGGAATGATGATCTTCGGATAGTCCTTCATGACCGCACTGGAAAGAGGGAAGCGGGAAGCGGGAAGCGGGAAGCGGCAACTACTCCTGATCACCGTTCTGCTCTGCTCGCGCATGAACTGGGCGACGTAGTACGGGCCGCAGCCGCCCTTGCCGGTGCTGCCGCTGCCCTTCCACCCGGTGAACGGTTGCGCGCCGGGCCACGCGCCGGTCGTGGCGCCGGTGCGCTTGTTCGCGTAGCACACGCCGGCCTCGATCTCGTCGAAGAAGCGCTCCACGTCGGCGCGTTCATCGAGAAGATCCCGGCCGTGAGTCCGTAATCCGCTTTATTGGCCTCGGCGAGCGCCGCATCGAGAGAGGGCACGGCGGCGACCGCCAGGAACGGCACGAATAATTCTTCGCGAAAGAGCGTGCTGTCGAGCGGGAGCGTGGCGATCGTCGGCGCGACGTAGAATCCGCGCCCGAGCGCGCCATCGGTGAGACGCCGGCCGCCGCAGAGCACCGCGCCCTCGACGCGCGCCTGGGCCACCGCGCGCTCGTACCGCTCCACCGCCTTCGCGTTGATCACGGGACCGAGGTACACATCGCGCAGCCGACGGATCGCCGATCACCAGCGCCGCGGTCTTTGCGAGCAGCAACTCGGTGAACTGCGTGGCCACGGACTCGTGCACGTACACGCGCGAGGTCGCGCTGCATTTCTGGTTCTGCAGTCCGAACGCGGAGCGCACCACGCCCTCGGCCGCGGCATCGAGATCCGCGCTCGGCATGATGATCGCCGCGTTCTTCCCTCCCATCTCGAGCAGACACGGCTTCGGATGCTTCGCGCTGAACTCGTGATAGATGCGCATCCCCACCGCCTTGGATCCGGTGAACACCACGCCGTCCACTCCGGGGTGCCGCCAGAGTGCGTCACCCATGATCGAGCCGCGGCCGTGCACGAGATTGAACACGCCGGCCGGCAATCCCGCGTCGCGATAGATCTCGTACAGTTTCTGCCCGGTCCACGGCGTGTCCTCGGCCGGCTTGTAGATCACCGTGTTGCCCGCCACGAGCGCCGCGCTCGACATGCCGGCGGAGAGCGCGAGCGGGAAATTGAAGGGCGCGATGCACACGAACACGCCGTACGGGCGCAGCACGTCGGTGTTCGTCTCGATCGGCGTCATCCTCGCCATGTCACGCCGGAACCCCGCCGCCTCCTCCATGAGGCCGCAGTAGTAGTCGATGAGGTCGGCGCTCTCCTCGGCGTCGCCCATCGATTCGAGACGGCTCTTCCCCACCTCGAGCGCCATGATGGCGGCGAGTTCGAATTTCCGCTCGCGAATGAGCGCCGCGGCGCGGCGCAGCTGCGCCACGCGCGCGCTCCAGCCAATGCGCTCCCACGCGCGTTGCGCGCCGCGCGCTGCCGCCACCGCAAGGTCCACTTCGGCGGCGCGCGCGGTGTCGAAGGTGCCGAGCACGAGCGACGTGTCTATCGGGCTCGTGTCCGTCAGGCGCTCGGCATTGCTGGATACGGCGCGGCCGCCGATGTACAGCGGGTAGTGCTTGCCCGCCATCCCGCGAACGCGCGCCACCGCGGCGTCGAACGACTGATGGAACGCGTCGAGGTCCACGTTGGTGGACGTGTACGTGATCTTCTGCGGCTGCGTCACGGCGGTCATGCGGACTTCGCGGTGCGAGTGCGCGCGAGCGTGGCGTCCAGCGCCGTCTCGAAGCGCGTGACGATCTCATGGATCTCCTCCGCGGTGATCACGAACGGCGGCGCGAGCATCACGAGGTCGCCGCGCTCGCCGTCGGCGTGGCCGACGTTCGGCCACACGACCAGGCCCGCGTCGAGCGCGCAATCCACGAACGTCTCCGCGAACTTCGCGGCACGCGGGAACGGTTCGCGCGTCTCTGCGTCGAGCACGAACTCCACGCCGGCCAATAGCCCGCGTCCGCGCACGTCGCCCACGTGCGGCAGCGCCAGCAGCGACTGTAGTTCGCTGTGGAGCACGGGCCCCATCGCGGCGCAGCGCTCCACGAGCCGATGTTCGCGCAGATGACGGACCGTCGCGACGCCCGCCGCGCACATCACGGGATGATGCGAGAACGTCTGCGCGTGCATCAGGCCGCCGGATCCGCGCGCGAGCACGTCCAGGATGCGTTCGGGCGCGACCACCGCCGAGAGCGGCGCGTAGCCGCCGGAGATCCCCTTGCCGAGCGTCATGATGTCGGGCGCCACGCCGTACTGCTGCATCGCGCTCCAGGTGCCCGTGCGTCCGGCGCCGGTGAGCACTTCGTCGGCGATGAAGAGCACGTCATGGCGGTCGCAGATCTCGCGGATCGTCCGGAAATAATCGGGGCGCGGCGTCACCGCGCCGGTGGACGAACCGCCGATCGGTTCGGCGATGAACGCCGCGATGCTGTTCGCGCCCTCGCGCACGATCGCTTCCTCGAGCGCCGTGCCGCTGCAGATGGGGCACGCGGCATCGAGTCCGCCGCACTCGCAGCGGTAGCTGTACGGCGCCGGCACGCGCGTCACGTTCATGAGCCACGGCTGGAAGAACGCGCGGTAGTGCTCGCGCGCCGACGCCGCGAGCGCGAGCATCGTGTTGCCGTGGTAGCCGGGCGAGAGGCTGAGGATCTTCTGCTTCGCGGGCATTCCCGCGCTCCACCCAGTACTGGCGCGCGAGCTTGAGCGCGGCTTCTACGGCTTCCGATCCGCTGCACAGGAAGAACACCTTGTCGAGATCGCCCGGTGAGAGCGCGGCGATCTCGGCCGCCAGTTCTTCCGCCGGTTCGTTCGTGAAGTGCACGCCGTTCACGTACGCGACCTTGCGCGCCTGCACGGCGAGCGCGTCCGCGATCGCGTTCACGCCGTGCCCGATGTTCGCGACGAACGCGCCGCCGGATGCGTCGAGATATCTCTTGCCCGCATCGTCGTACAGCCAGCAGCCCTCGCCGCGCACGATGCGCGGATATGCGCGCGTCAGCTTGCGGTAGAAGACGGCACTGTCGGGATACCGGAACTGAATGGCGGACTCGCGCGAAGAGGGTCGCCTCAAGATACGGGCGCGGACATGGGGTTTCCAGCGAACAGCAGGGGCGCGTCCGGCGCATGGAACGGCATGGTTGACAAAACAATATTTCTTGATATATCGTTCAGCATGAGTTCAACGCTCACCGCCGATCGCGCGCGCATGGCGCGGCTCTTTCACGCACTTTCCGACGAGACGCGTCTCGAGATCATCGAGCTGCTCCGCGGCGGCGAGCGGTGCGTGTGCGAGCTCACCGACGCCCTCAATGCCGCGCAGTCCCGGCTCTCCTTCCACCTCAAGGTGCTCAAGGAAGCCGGGCTCGTGCACGATCGCGCGCAGGGCCGTTGGACCTACTACACGCTCTGTACCGAGACACTCGGCGAGGCCGACGACGCCGTGGATGCATTGCGTCCCCGGCGCGGCGGCCGCGCCCTACCCGTGAGGTGTTGCTGATGACCGTGACCAACGAGGACATCAAGGCGACGGTGAAGCAGAAGTACGGCGAGGCGGCGCTCCGCGCGCAGCAGGGGGACACGTCGTCCTGTTGTGGCGGATCGTGCGGCTGTGGGACGGCCGATCCGATCACCTCCAACCTCTACACCCGCGGCGAGACCGACCAATTGCCCGAGGGCGCCGTGCTCGCCTCGCTCGGCTGCGGGAATCCCACCGCGCTCGCGGAGCTGCATGCCGGCGAGACCGTCCTGGATCTGGGTTCGGGTGGCGGCATCGACGTGCTCCTCTCGGCGCGGCGCGTGGGCCCCACGGGCAAGGCGTACGGCCTCGACATGACCGACGAAATGCTGGCGCTCGCACGCGAGAATCAGCGAGCCGCCGGCGTGACGAACGCCGAATTCCTCCGCGGCGAGATCGAGCATATCCCGCTGCCCAACGATTCAGTGGATGTCATCGTGTCGAACTGCGTGATCAATCTCTCGGCTGACAAGAGGCAAGTGCTCGCGGAGGCCTTCCGGGTGCTCAAGCCGGGCGGCCGCTTCGCGGTCTCGGACGTCGTCGTGCACGGCGAGCTGCCGCCGGCGGTGCGAAGGAACATGGAACTCTGGGTCGGCTGCGTCGCGGGTGCGCTCGCGGACACGGAATTCCTTGCCCTGCTCGGGTCGGCCGGATTCGTCGATGCGAGCATCGAGCCGACGCGCGTCTATTCGTTCGACGATGCGAAGACGTTCCTCGGCGATGCGGGGCTCGATGCGACGGAGATCGCTCGCGATGTAGAGGGCCGCGTGATGGGCGCGTTCATCCGCGCGCGAAAGCCGGCGTAGCCATGGAGTCCGCGAAACCCGGTGCGGCGCCCAGGCCGTTCCGCCTGCTCTTCTTGTGCACCGGGAATTCCGCGCGCAGTCAGATGGCGGAGGCCATGCTCAACTTCAAGGCCAAGGGACGATTCCTCGCGGAGAGCGCCGGGTCGGCGCCGGCGGCGCGGGTGAATCCGCTCGCGATCGCCGCGCTGAAGCGAGCCGGCATCGAGTGGCATGGCCATCCTCCTCGCAGCGTGGATGGCCTCGAGAATGAACCATGGGATTTCGTGATCACCGTTTGCGACAACGCGCGCGAGGCGTGCCCCGATCTTCCCGGGGCAGCCCATTCTCGCGCATTGGGGGATGGAGGATCCGGCCGAGGTGCAGGGCTCGGATGACGACAAGGCGCGCGCCTTCGAGCACGCGCGCCTCATGATCAACCGCCGGATCGATCTGCTGCTCGCCCTGCCGGCCGAGAAGCTCGAGCGGATCGCGCTCGCGTCACGCGTGCGCGCGATCGGCTCGGAGCCGTAGCCGGACTATTCGCCGAAGCGTCGCTGGCCGCCGGGATTCGAGCGGCGCTGTTTCAGCACGACGAGTTGCCAGCCGTCCTGCCAGCGGTCGAACGGGAAGTACTCACCATTCGGTCCCGCGAGTCCGCGCCGGTCATCGCGCAACACTCCCCGCGCGATGTGCTTCTTCTTCGCGTCCGTGATCAGAAGATCGGTCCCGGGCTCGAGCTGTCGCAACTCCCATTCGGGGAACTGGTCGGTCATGGACGTTATCCTCCCTCAAGCAAATGGTCCGTTCGGCAGCCCGGCCGGCATGGCGCTCTTTCGAGCACCGAAGCCCCGTGGGCTTTGCGTCCCTGCCTTTCGACAGGTTTGCCATTTCGCGGCCCTCGCATGAGGACGCACTTGAACAAATGACGCATTAATTCCCGCTAAGTAACTCTGAACGGCGGACTGCGGGCTGTCGGCTGTCGACTGTCGCACGCGGGGCTCGATCCTCACCCCGAACGGCTCGGCGAGCGGCGTCTCTTCGGGCACCGGCAAAGCAACCTGCGACCACGTTCAATCGTCGTTCCTGTGGACGAGTGTCACTCGGTTCGGCCCGCCCTCCACAAGACGAGATGCGCAAAGCGATCGCCGCGTTCGAACAGGAATTCTCGCAGTGGGGGCTCTCGCTCCCGGCGCAGGATATCGTCGATCGCCAAGCCGGCCACATGGAGCGGCATGGCTGGAGCGTCGATTACTCCTTCGGGACCGACGCGTTCGGCGAGTTCCTCGAGTATCACGCGCGGCGCGCCGTCGCGAAAGAGCCGGTGGTGGAGCGTCATGCGCGCGTCTATCATAACGGTGAGCGGAATTTCGTGCCGGCGCCGCCGGCCGCCGAGTCGGCCGAGCCGGTCTTCATACAGCCCGATCCGAACGTGAAGGCTCCGACACCGGGCTCAGCTCGCCGGCCCACCCTGCCGCCGTGGAAAGCGATGGTGGAGGAAGCCTCGGACGATCACCGGCGCCCAATGACACCCGCGCCCCAGCGCGACGCGTCGCGCTCCGGCGCACGGAGCGCCGGCGCGCGTTTCGTGCGCGCACCGAGTGATCCCGATATCCAACCGCGTTCGTTCAGCCGCGATCGCCGGCCAGCCGCCACCGCCTTTGCGATCGGCATGGGCGCAGCCATTCTCGTCGCGCTCGGTCTGACGCTCACCGTACGCACGATCAAGAACCGGCGCACGCTCAGTGCCGCGAGTTCGCTGCCGGACAGTCTCGTGCTCGATCCGATCATCGTCTACGCGCCGGAAGTGCTCGGCTTCGCGGTCGACAGTGCTGCCAGCCGCTTCACGCAACCAATGGTGAGTACGCAGAGCGCCGACCCGAATCGCGCCGAGATCGTGCGGCCGGAGCACGGCATGACCCCGATCATTCCGAGCGATCCGGGCGTGAAGAAACATCCTGCGCCGGCGGCGACGAGTCGTGGGGGGAAATTTCACGTACCATAACGGCGAACTGCAGAAGCGACTACAGTCGACAGTCTACAGCTCACAGATCACAGTGGTGGCATGACAACAAATGGCATTACAGCAAACCGGCGCCGAGTAGGCGCCGGTTTTTCGTTCTCTGTGACCTGTTGACTGTAGACTGTCGACTGGCGGTCACTCGTGACTGTTTACTGTTAACTGCAAGCTTGGATGCCCTGGTGATGATGTTGCAGTCGAATTGACACCACGCCCAACCCCGCCCATGCTCAACGCATGACCTGCAAACACTGCGGCAAAGAAATCAGCCCCGACGATAAGATCTGCCCCCACTGCCACGAAGATCTCGTCAAGAACGCCGGGCGCGGATCGTCCTCCACCGCCGCGAAGATCGTGGTCGGCTGCGCCTTCGCGATCGCCGGCGTCTTCGTGATCGGCATCTTCGCCGCCGTCGCGATCCCGAAATTCGCGAACACGAAAGAGAAAGCCTACGTCGCGTCCATGCGGCAGAATCTCTTCGACCTGCGCACCGCCGAGGAGACTTATCGCGCCGCGCACGGCATGTTCACGAACGATACGACGCTGGTGCCGCGATCGGGCGCGAACTCGCTCAAATTCACGTCGATCCACCAGGCCGGCTGGGCCGCAGAGATCAGCAACCCCGCCACGGCGATCAAGTGCGAGATCGGCGTCGGAAGCGATTCCATCCCGAACGTCGGTGACGGCATCGTGCGCTGCCAGTAGGGGAAGCGAGAACGGCGCCCATCGGGCGCCGTTCTCATGTATCCTGCTGAATGGAGACTGTCGACTGTCGACTGGATCACGGTTGACTGTTCACCGCCGTTATTTTCGCTTCGGCCGCTGATCCGCCTTGAACAAATACACCGATTTGACGAGACGCGGTCCGTTCGCGTCACACACCGCCATACTGCTCCCCTCATACGCACTCGCCACCGAATACTCTCCCTTCTTATTCAACGCATAGAACTCAAGATTGAACCACGGCCTCCCCTTCTCATCAAGCAACCGCGCCTCCGTCATCGCGAGCACGCGCTCCATCACCTTCATCAGCGACTGCTCCGGCGGCATCCCCTGGCGCATGAACTCCACCGCCAGGAATCCGCCGCACACTTTGATGTTCGCCTCGCCGCGGCCGGTCGATCCCGCCGCGCCCACTTCGTTATCGCAATACTGTCCCGCGCCCACGATCGGCGAATCGCCCACGCGTCCCGGGATCTTCCACGAGAGCCCGCTCGTGGTGGTGACGCTCGCAATGTCGCCGCTCGCCGTCACCGCGTCCATATTGATCGTCCCCCACGTATGCGGCACGCCGCGCTCGTCGTAGCTCACATGTGACGTCGGATCCTCCGGCCGCGGCAGCATCGCGCCGCGCGGCGCGCCCGGCGCTGGCGGCTGCTCGAGCCAGTTGTCGTACGCGTTGAGGCCGGCCTTCCACTTGAGCCAATCTTTCCGGCTCTTCTCGGTGAGCAGATTCTCTTCCTTGAATCCCATCTCCAGCGCGAACTGCTTCGCCCCCGAGCCCACGAGGAAGATGTGATCGGTGTAGTCCATCACCGCCTTGGCGACGAGTGACGGCGTCGCGATCCCCTCGAGCGCGCCCACCGCGCCGGCCCGCTTGGTGGGACCGTGCATGCACGATGCATCGAGCTGCACGACGCCCTCTTCGTTGGGAAGTCCGCCCAGGCCCACCGATTGATCGTCCGGATTCAGCTCGACGATGTTCACACCGGCGATGATCGCGTCGAGCGGATCGGCGCCCTTGGCGAGCAGATCGTACGCCACCTTGATCCCTTGCTTGCCGTTCGCGTCGGTGGTGAAACCGTTCGCCGCCGAGATCACGACCGGGCGCGACGCGGGCGCGGCGCGCCGGAGATCAGCGCGGTCGAAGAGGGAGATGACCGGTTGCGCGTTCGCATCGCGCGGGAGCGCGAGTCCGGCGGCGGCCGCCGCACCGGCGCCGAGGAAATGACGACGAGAGATGGACATGAGCCCTGACGGTGAGAGACTCGCTGAGTCTACCGCCGGCGCCCGTCAGCGGCTAGACGGCAGCAGCATGCACGTGCAGGTCCCGTGCGCTACCAGCTTCCCGCGCGCGTCGAACGCGCGTCCCTCCGACGTCGCGCTGCGCCTGCCCGCGTGCACCACCTTGCCCTCGGCGCGCACGACCCCGCTCTCCACCGTCAGTGGCCGCACGAAATGGATGTGCAGGTCGGTCGTGGTATAGCTCATGCCGCCCTCGAGCGTGGACCAGAGCGCGCAGCCCATCACCGTGTCGAGCAGCCCGCTCACCACGCCGCCGTGCGCGATGCCCAGCGGGTTGTAGTGGAACTCCCCCACGTTGAGTTCGAACACGACACGCCCCTTCTCGAGTTCGACACCACGCATGCCGAGCAGCTCCGTGTACGGCGGAACGGGCAATGTCCCGTCACGCATCGCTTGCAGGATCTCGAGTCCGCTCAGATGCGCGGACTCCGCGAAGATCTTGGGGTCGTGCCAGGTGATGGTGCGGGTTCGCTCAGAAGTCATGCCATATTCTAGCATTTCTCGAAGCGGGAGGCACGCCGCCCCGTGCGATCGCGCGCCAGTTGACCTTCCATTGAGCCGCCTGCGCTACCGTCCCGTCCGCGTGAGGCGCCAACCCTTCACCGGAGATGGCACTGCGCAAGAGAATCGGGATCCTGATCGTGCACCGCGATCCTTTGCAGCGCGCTCGCCTGCGCCACGATCATCAGCGGCACGGTCGAGGAGAAAAAAATTCGTAGCCTGCCCAAGAGCGCCCTCGTCGTGATCGATGACGTGGACGTGGGCCACACGCAGGGACCGGCCTCCGGCGGGCAACAATGTTGCCCCGCGCTCCGGGAGCCGACAAGTTGGTGTCACTCTTACGTCGGTCGGATCAATGCAACTTCGCCCCCATGTTCGAGCGCGTCGCATGCTGGCAGCCGCGGCGCTCATCGGCGCGACGGCCGCAACGCTTTTTGCGCAGTCCGATTCGCTGCCGCGACACGGGCCGTATGGAGGGATCGGCGCCGCTTGGGCAGCGGGCCGTCCGGCGACCTGCACCGGGTGTTCCAATGTTGCGCCGAAAGGTTGGACCGGGTATCTCGAGGCCGGCGTGACTCTCGATCCGCGCCTTCGCATCGGCGTGGAGGCGATACGCGCCGACTTGAGCCTGTATAGCCAACCAATGGCGACTTCGTTCTACATGGCCACGGCCACGTACTATCCGACCGCGTCGCGGGCGCTCTGGATCGAGGGATCGGCAGGATATGGGAGCGGCCGCACCGCGACACTCTACGCCGATACGGTGGCCGAGACACTCGCGATCATCACAACGCCCCATAGCGGATTCGCGATGGGACTCGGCATCGGGTACGACGTTGATGCGCAGGCGAGCAACATCGCCTTCGTGCCGTGCCTGAAGCTGTTCGACCAGTTCAGCAGCAACGGCGGTCGGGGCCCTCTCCTCTTCATGCTCGGCGCGGGGCTCGCGTATCGCCACTAGCGTACCCGCTCACGGTCACGTGGATGAGATTCTGAACTGCAGACCTAGACGCTAGAATACAACGGCGGTGCCGTTCGTCGTTGTCTTCCAGCGTCTAGGTCTAGCGTCTAAGTCTGCAGTTTAGCGAGAAATTTCCTGACGCCGCGGAGATCGATCGCCCGTCGCACCTTAGCCGTATCCTTCGCATCAAAGATCGCATACGCCTCGTCGCAATACTTCGCGAAGAAGGCCCACGTCATCTGATGCTTGCGACCCCAGGTCACGCATACGGGGCCGAGCGTCGTGTAGCCGGGCACATGCACATAGTGTCCGCCCCATGAATTCACGGCGCCGGTAGGACCGGACACGACGTCCCATGGTTTGCCCGCCTGAAATTGCGCCTGCGCCGAGATCGGAAGACCGAGCCCGAGGCCGACGCCCACGTCGAGTACGATGGCTTGCTTGATCTGATTGCGCACGGAGCGGTCCAACTCGGAGAACGCCTGGATGCGATAGCGCTTCGCGGCGGCGAGCCAGCCGGAGGAACGCCATTCCTTGAGCGAATCGAGCACGACGAGTCCACTGTCGGGGCCGCCGGTCTCTTTGAAATATTCGCGCGTGACATCGCCGTCGGTGATCGCGATGATCTTGCCCTGCTCCACCAACTCGAAGCGCAGCGTCTGATGCGCGCGCCCCGCGATCACGCAATCGCCATACTGGTCATTCGCGAAGATCGGCGTCGGCACGCCCGGATGCTTCACATCGAAATCATACTCGGCCGGCAACGCGGGCGCCGCGCGCAGTATGCTCGCGAACTTAAGATTTCGCCGATCCCGCTTGGCCTTCTGCTTGCCCAGCCGATAAAGCGGATTCCGAGAAAGCCCCTTGCTTGTTCGCATAGCCCCCTCCCACTCGAAGGAAGCAGCAGTTCCTGAGACCTGTAGACTGTCGACTGTTGACTGTCGACTCGATCACTGTTGACCGTCTACTGCAATTCTAAGCGTGCTTGTGCTTCAGCACCTCTCTCGCCGCCAAAAACCCAGCCCCCCCCGCAATCCCTCCGCCCGGATGCGTCCCACTCCCACACAGGAACAACCCCGGCACCGGCGTGGCATACCGACTACTCCCCGCCACCGGCCGCATGAACAATATCTGATCCAACGTCAACTCGCCGTGATACAGATTGCCCTCGGGCAGCGAATACTCCGTCTCGAGATCCAACGGCGTCAGCACCTGCTTCGCGACCACCATTCGCGAGATCCCCGGCGCATACTCCTCCAGCGTCGCCATCACCCGATCCCCGAGCGCCTCCCGCCCCGCCACGTCCCACTCACCACTCCGTAGTCGCCGTGGCGCGTATTGCATGTGCACACTCACAACACTCTTCCCCGCCGGCGCCAACGTCGTATCCGCGAGCGACGGGATCCGCACCTGCAGATACGGCTTCTCCGACACGCGCCCATACTTCGCGTCATCGTACGCACGCTCGAGATAATTGAGATCTGGCGCGATCACGATCGTCTCGTCGCCCATCGCGCCCGCGAACTTCGGCACGCCGTCGAGCGCCAGATTCACCTTCGCCCACGCGCCCTTGTACTTGATGTTCCCCACCGCGCTCGTGAATTCCGGCGAGAGCTGCGACGGATCGCAGAGCGACATGAACGTGCGTCGCGGATCGGCGCTCGAGATCACGCGCGCGCGCCGCGATCGTGTCGCCGTTCGCGAGCACGACACCCGTCGCGCGACCGCCCACCATGGTCACCTGCTTCACGTCGCGCCCCGTCATGATCTCCACGCCCGCGGCGCGCGCTGAATCCGCCAGTGCGCGCGCGATCTCGCCCACGCCGCCACGCGCCGTCACCGGCGCGTGGAACGCCCCCGCCGCGCGGCCCACCTGATGATGCAGCAGCACGAACGCCGTGCCGCCCGCGCGCGGACCCTGGAAGATGTTCGTGATCCCGCGCGCGCCCACGATCCCCTTGAGCGCATCGGTCTCGAACGCATCGTCCAACACTTCCTGCACGGACATCGGCACGATGCGCATGAGGTCCACCATCTCCGGCCTTGCCGAGCTTTGCGCAGCCGCAGCCCCAGCGACGCCGCACTGAACAGATCGCCCGCGCTCGATGCATCGATGCTCGGTGCCGGCGCCGAGTACACCGCCTCGAGGAATCCCGCGAGCCGCGCGATCCGCGCGGTGAACACCGGCCAGTGCGCCGCGTCCCTGGGCGAGATCGCGGCGATCGACGCCGCCGCCCTCGCGACATCCCCATCGAGGCGGAACGATTTGCCGCCGCGCTGCGGCGCGAGCACCGATCCGCTCGATGCGAATGAGCGCGAGTCCGTGCTTCGCGAGTTCCAGATCGCCAACGATCTTCGCCGACAGATAGCCCGCGTCGTGCGCGCACGCATCCACGCGGAATCCCGGCGCGATCTCGGTGGTGACCGCAGAGCCGCCCGACGATGCGCGCGCCGCTCGAGCACGAGCACCTTGAGTCCGCCGCGCGCGAGGTAGCCCGCGGTCACGAGGCCGTTCAGCCCGGCGCCGATGATGATCGCGTCGTAACTCATCGCGTCCTTCAGGATCTCGAGCGCCGCGAGCCGGCCGGACGCGCCCATGATGCCGCCGCCCGGATGCGTGCCCGCGCCGCACTGATAGAAGCCGCGCACCGGCGTGCGATAGCGCGCCCACTCGGGCGCCGGCCGGAAGAAGAACAGCTGATGCAGCGCGAGCTCGCCGCCGAAGATGTTCCCCTCGCTCAAGCCGGTGATCTCGCTCGATGTCGTGCGGCGTGATCACCTGCCGGTGCATGATCGCGCGTTTGATGTTCGGCGCGAACTGCGCGAGCGTGTTCACCACCGCGTCGCCGAACGCCTCGCGCTTCTGCGCGTTCCAGCCGCCGTTGATGTTCCACGGCGCGTACTGCACGAAGATCGACATCACGTGCTTGCCCGGCGGCGCCATCCCCGGATCGATCAGCGACGGGATGATGATGTCCATGTACGGCTGCCGCGAGAACTCGCCGTACTTCGCGTCGTCGTACGCGCGCTCCACGTAATCCATGCTCGGGCTGATCGACATCGCGCCGCGCAGATGCGGCCCGTTGCCCGGGCAGACAGGTGAAATCCGGCAACTCGCTGAGCGCGAGATTCACCTTCCCCGACGAGCCGCGGAACTTGAACTTGTCGATCGCGCTCGTGAATTCGTCCGGCAGCTCCTTGCGATCGAGCAGATGCAGGAACGTGCGCCGCGGATCGAGGCCGCTCACGATGATCGGCGCCTCGAACTCATCGCCGTTCTCGAGCGCCACGCCCGTCGCGCGGCCGTTCTTCACGATCACTTTCGCGACGCCGGCATTCGAGCGGATCTCCGCGCCGAACGCGCGCGCCGAGCTCGCGATCGCCTCGCTCACGCTCCCCGTGCCGCCCTTCGCGAATCCCCACGCGCGGAAGACGCCGTCGATCTCGCCCATGTAGTGGTGCAGCAGCACGTACGCCGTGCCGGGCGAGCGCGGACCGAGGAACGTGCCGATGATCCCGCTCGCCGACTTCGTCGCCTTCAGCACGTCGGTCTCGAACCACTCGTCCAGGAAATCGCTCGCGCTCATGGTCATGAGCTTGTACAGCGCGTTGAACTTCACCGCGCCGAGTCCGCGCATGTGCTTGCCGAGCTTGAGCATGCCCATGAGGTCGCGCGGACTCAGCGACGCCGGGTCGGGCGGCACCATCGAGATGATCGGCTTCACCGCGCGCGCCATGTGGAACATCAGCTGGCCGTACTCGTCGTACGCGTCCGCATCGCTCTTGCGAGTGCCGCAGCAGCTCGCGCCGCGTGTCGTCGTGGTCGGGCCACTGCGCGAGATAGTCGCCGTTGAGCATCGGCGTCACGGTGCTCTCGAGCGGCAGGATGTGCAGGCCGTGGCTCGGCAGATCGAGATCGCGGATGATCTCGGGCCGCAGCAGGCTCACCACGTACGAGAACACCGAGAAGGTGAAGCCCGGGAAGACCTGCCGGCTCACCGCGGCGCCGCCCACCTGGTCGGCCTTCTCGAGCACGAGCACGCGCTTGCCGGCGCGCGCGAGGTAGGCCGCGTTCACCAGTCCGTTGTGCCCGCCGCCGACGACGATCGCGTCGTACCGCTTCACGGCCGTCATGCCTTCTTCCTCGGCGGGTCGAAGAACGGGCGTCGCCACCGCCTTCGCGGCCGCGCGCTTGCGAACGTGCTCCACCGTGACCTCCATCTCCAGCGGCGCGCCCGCAATGAAGTGCGGCGTGCGCACGTGCGCGAGCGCGATGTACTTCTTGAGCAGCGGGCTCCAGCTCCCGCTGGTCGCGTAGCCGACCTGCGAGCCGCCCGCGTACACCGGCACGCTCGTGCGCCACGCCGTGTTCGGCAGACGCGGCGGCAATCCCGCCTCGGCGTACAGTCCTTCGAGCGAATCCCAATCCACTTCGATGCCGGTGAGACGCCACTCGGGTCCGCGCGCGACTTCCGCCGCCAGCGCGTCCTTGCCCACGAACCAGGGCTTCTTGAGATCCACGCTCCACGCGAGGTTGAGCTCGAAGGGCGACGATTTCTGCGCCTCGATCATCGCGCGATGCGATGAGAAATAGTCGACCTCGATGCAGCACCAATCCCGCCTCGATGCGCACCATGTCCAGCGCGAGCATGCCCGACGGGATGATCCCGTACGGCATTCCCGCGGCGACGAGCGCATCCCAGAGCGGCAGCGCCTGCGCCGCGTCCACCCAGATCTCATAGCCGAGGTCGCCGGTGTAGCCGGTGCGCGAGATCGTGATCGGGATGCCGCGCGCTTTGGTGTGCACGAGGCGGAAGTACTTGAGCCCCGAGAGATCGCTCTCGGTGAGCTGCTCGAGGATCGCGCGCGACGTGGGCCCTTGCAGCGCGAGCGCCGCCGTCTTCTCGGAGACATCCTCGATCGTCGACGTCCATGCCGATCGCGTTCGCGCGAGAGCCAGAGGATGCTCGGATCGGCGGAGGTCATGCGGAAGGTGCGCTCGTCGAGGCGCGAGATCGTGCCGTCGTCGATCACTTTCCCGTGCGAATCGCACCAGCACGTGTAGCCGACCTGGCCGACCTTCATCTTCGTCACGTCGCGCGTGACGACGCGATCGAGCAGCCGCGCCGCGTCGCGGCCGCCGATGAGATACTTGTAGAGCGGCGTGACATCGATCAGCGCCCGCCGAGCTTCGGATCGCGTGGTACTCGCGATCGTGCACGAGATCGTACTGGCTGGCCGCGACATACCCGGCCCAGCGCCGCCAGCTTTGGCTCACGCAGAGCGCGGCGGTGCGCGCGATGGAATGGGGTTTGCTTTCAGCATTTTGGATCGAGGAACTTACACGCCGCAACAACGACTCGCGAGCTTTTCGCGTTGCTTGCGACTGACGGGAAGCGGGAAGCGGGAAGCGCCGCGGGAAGCGACAACTACGAGGGATCCGCGTTGGTTCTCGCGTCCCGCGGCGCGTCCCGCGTCCCGCTTCCCGCGTAGTTATTCCGCTCTTAAAGCCTCATTCGGATCCACCCGCGCCGCGCGCGCCGCGGGAATCAGTACCGAGAGCGCCGCGACAGCGAGCAGCAGCACCGGGATCGACGAGGAAGGTCAGCCCGTCCAGCGGCGCCACGCCGTACAGCACTGAGCCCAGGAATCGCGTGAGCAGCGCGGCAGCCACGAGTCCCGCCGCGATGCCCGCCGGCGGCCGGCGCGAGGCCCTGCCGCATCACGAGCGCCAGCACGGTCGCGGCGCGCGCGCCGAGCGCCAAGCGGATCCCGATCTCACGCGTGCGCTGGCTCACGGCGTACGAGATCACGCCGTAGATGCCCACCGCCGCGAGCAGCAGTGCGAGCGCGGCGAAACCCGCCATGAGCGCCATCGTGAATCGCTGCTCCTGGGTCGCGGCGGCGAGCACGTCGCCCAATGTCTCCACGTGATTCAGCGGCACGTCGGCGTCGATCGAATGCACGATCGCGCCCACCGGCGTCGCGAGCGCGCGTGCGTCGCCGGTCGTGCGCGCCACGAGCGTCATCGTGCGCCGCGGACTCCCGAACGTATTCCCCCACTGCGCATGCGGCACGAAGAACTTGCGCTTCACCGGCGTGGTGAGCGACTGATGATGCACGTCGCCGATCACGCCGACGATCGTGCGCCACGGCTCGTTCGGTCCGCCGAACCGGATCCGGTGCCCGAGCGGATCCTCATCGTGGAAATACTCGCGCGCGAGCGTCTCGTTCACCGCGATCACGGGCACGCCATCCAGCCGGTCCGTCGGCTCGATGCCGCGGCCGCGCACGACGCGCTCCTGCATCGCGTCGAAATAGCCCGGCGTCACGACCTGCCAGTCCGCGCTCAGTCCGTTCGCCTTTGGGATCCTGCGGGCGCCCCTCGATCGCCATCCCGGCATCGCCCATGTCGGTGGCGAGCGGCAGCTGCCGCACGAAACCGGCGGCCTGCACGCCGGGCAGCTCACGCACGCGCTCGGCCACCCGGTCGTAGAAATCCGACACCGAGGCAGGCGTCGGATACCGCATCGCCGGCAGCGAGAGTTCGAGCGTGAGCGCGTTGCGCGCGGCGAATCCCGGATCGATCCGGCGCAGATTCGACGAAGCTCCGGATGGTCAGCCCGGCGCCGATCACGAGCAGCACCGCGAGCGCCATCTCGGCCGCCACAAGCAGCGAGCGGCCGCGCATGCGCGCCGCGCCGCCGCTCTGACCGCGCGCGCCGTCGCGCAGCGCGTCCTGCAGATCGATCCCGGCGCCGCGCACCGACGGCAGCAGGCCGAACACGAGGCCCGTGCCCACGGACAGCACCAGCGTCACGCGCGACCACGCGCCAATCCACGGTGAGGTCGGCGAGGCGCGGCACCGACGCCGGCGCTCGCGCCACGAGCAGGCGCACGCCTATCCACGCGAACGCGAGCCCCAGCGCACCACCGGCACCGCAGAGGATCACGCTCTCGCCGAGCGCCAGCCGCACGAGGTCACTCTGTCCGGCGCCGAGCGCCGAGCGCACCGCGATCTCGCGGCGCCGCGCATCGGCGCGCGTGAGGATGAGATTCGCGACGTTCGCGCACGTGAGCAGCAGCAGCAACGCGACCGCGGCCGAGAGCACCAGGAGCGCGCGCGATGCGCTGCCGGCGATGTCGGCGGGCAGCGGCACCGCGAACGCGGTGAAGTTCATCGACACCGGATAGAGTCCCTGCTCCGTCCACTGTCGCGCGAGCGCCGCGATCTGCGCCGTCGCGGCCGGCGCTCTGACTCCCGGCTTGAGCCGCCCCACCGCGTACAGGTAGTGACTGCCGTGATCGCGCATGCCGGCATCGATGCCCAGCGGCTGCACGAGCTGCGTCGTGGCGAGTCCCTTGAACTCGAGCGGGAACTTGAAACCGCGCGGCAGGATCCCCACCACCTGCTGCGGCTTGGCGTTCACGTCGATCATGCGACCGATGATCGACGGGTCGCCGCCATAGCGGCGCTGCCACAGATCGTACGAGAGCATCACCACTGCCGGCGCCTTCGGCACATCCTCCGCCGCCGTGAACGAACGCCCGAGCGCCGCCGGCGTGCCGAGCACCTCGAGCATGTTCGCCGTCATTCTGCGTCACGCCGACGCTCTCGGCGCCGCCATCGCCGGTGAGCGTCGCGTCGTTCTCCGTGCTCCACGCCGCCACGTCCTGGAACGCCCCCGCCTCCTTGTAGCCGAGGTAGTCGCCCTCCGCGAGCCACGTCTTGTCGAAGTTGACCCACTTGCTCCAGATGAGCGCGAGCCGCTCGGGCTCGCGATACGGCAGCGGCTTGAGCAGCACCGCATTCACGACCGAGAAGATCGCCGAGTTCGCCCCGATCCCGAGCGCGAGGGTGAGGATGACGACGGCACAGAAAGCGGGGCGTTTTGCAAGGGAGCGGAGGGATTGCACGTGAGGCTCGGGCGCTAGGGTGCTTCTTGGACCACCGCGCGGTCGGAAAGGTTGGCTGGGTTGCCAACGGCGGATTGTCGGCTGTCGGCTGTCGCCTGCGAACCTCTCTCGTCGTAGCAGGCGACAGCCGACAGCCGACAGCCCGCAGTCAAGAAATCAGAACCAAAGCACCTGATACCCCACCCCAAACGTCTGGAACTTCGATCCCACGCGCGCGCTCGCGCCGTCGGAGTAGTTGAATTTCACTTGCTGGCCTTTGCCGACGGTGATCGCGGCAATGAGGCCGATGCGTGAGTTGTCCTGGCGCGCCGTGGTGGGGCCGCCATTCACCTGCGTGCCGCCGCCGGCGTAGTAGGTGCCGTCGGCCGCCACCCAGATCCATTTCGCGAACGTGTAGCTCACGTGCGCCTGCAGCGAGGTGAGCGGATCCTGCGTGCGCTTGGCCGTGCCGGGATAGAAATCGTAGTTGGGCGCGAAGAGCCATACACCGGCATAGAGGTCCAGGTAGAGCTTCTTGTTGAAATTGTACGACGCGCCGACCTCCGGCTTCCATGCCCAGCGATTGGTTCCGACGTTGATCAGATGCTGCGGGATCGTACTGTCCCGTCGGCACCGCGAGCGCGAGACTCGCGCCGAAGATGAATCGGCTCGCGGGCGTGGTCGCGAACATCTGCGGCGTGAGCGCCGGACTGCCGATGATGTTCAGCGATACCTTGACTCGCGCATCGCCGATGCCGGCGCGCGTGACGGCGCTGTCGGTGGTGCCGCCCACCTTCCCGCTCAGGTAGCCCCATGCATACGGGATCGCCGCGGTGAACAGCGCCTGCATGTGCCCGATCGCGAAGGTCTGCCCGATGCCGAGCGCGACGTTGCGCACATCGGCCTTCACATCCGTGATCGGCACCGACGGATCGAAGATGATGTCGCCGGTGGAGATCCCATAGGCGATCGCCGCGAAATGCGCGCCGACCGGCAATGCAGAGTATGACCGCGGCTCGAGCTCCTGCGCGGCCGCGCGATTGCCGAGGCTAACGGCGGCAGCGATCACGAGCGCGCAGCGGGAGGGAGTATGCATCACGAATTATGTCCACAGCGGCAACAGGACGTAAGGAGCCCGCTGAGAAGTTCTCCGGCGCGTGAATCCCGCCTTCTCGCCAGCCCGACCGATGAGGCGACCCGCACGGTGGACATCCGAAGTCGCTGGCGGTCTGGCGCGCGCGCGGCGAGAGGTGCGGCGCAACTCTGCCGCGAGCGCGACGGGAAGAGGGTAGTAAGAAGAACCGGGCACCGTCGACGCAGGGAGCGCGACGGACCCCAGCGCAGCCGCGATAGCGAGAAGCGAGAAACTCGCGGCGCAGTTCAGCCGCGAGGTTCGAAGCGGTTCGAGCGAAAGCGGTCTGCGCTGGGGTCCGTCGCGCGACCGGCGCCACGATGGCAGTTCCTACTCACTACTCCGACTTCCAGAAGTCGATGCCCCCGCCTGCTTGCCCACATCCACGCTCGCCACTCGCATCAGCGAACGAAGGTCGATGATGTCCACCGTGCCGGGTTCCGAGCCGACGCCTTCAAGCGTCACGAACGCATACCGATCGTCCGGCGAGATCACCAGCCCGCTCGGCACGCGCCGCGTCGTCGGGATCCGCGCCAGCTCCGCGCCGCTCTTCGCGTCGATCACGCTCACCGACTTCCCGCGCTTGTTCGTGCCCACAATGAGCTTCCCGTCGTGGCTCGCCGCGAGATTGTAGATCCCGTCGCCCGCCGCGACGCGGCGCCACATCGTCCACGACGTGAGATCGATCTCCACGATGTCGTTCGACTTGTTGCACGCGACCCACACCGTCTTCCCATCCACGCTCGGCTGCGCCCACGTGGGCGAGCACGTGACCGCGGGCATCTTCATCCAAGGCGGCACCGGCCCCGCCGCGCCCATCTCGCTCCCCTTCGTGAGCATGAAGTGCCGGCTCACCGCGAGCTGGTCGGCGTCGATCTCCACGAGCGCGTCGCTCATCATGCACGCGGAGTACTGATGCTTGCCGTCGGGCGCCAGGCGTGAGCCGTGCGGCATCACGCAGGTGGGAATGCGTTTCACCTCCGCCATGCTCTCGCCGTACACCACGCTCACGCTCGACGTCACCATCTCGCCGTACGCGTTGAAGTTCACCGTCCACGCGTACTGCCCGTTCGGCGAGACCGCGACCGTCGCCGGGAAATGCCCGAGTTCCACGCGTCCCGCGAGCGAATCGTTCGCGGTGCTGTACTTCCACATGGCGCCATTGGGCGTGCCGTGCGCCGTGGTCACGTAGTACCAGCGGCCGTCGGGCGACACGGCGATGCCGTGCGGCCCCACGAGCTCGGTGCGATTGGTGCCGACCTGATGCGTGCGCTCCACATGCGCGCCTTTCGGCCCGAAGCGCACGAGCGCGACCTGGTCGTTCCCCTCGCTCGCGACGAACACGAGATAATCGTGCGCCGGCGGCACGGGTGCCGGCGCGCTTGCCGCCTGCGCGCGCGCGCTGCGCCGCACCGGCGAGCGAGCAGCGACGCCCCGAGCGCACCCGCGCGCACGGCGCTCACGGATGCAGCGGCGCTGCCGGCGGCGTCACCGGCTGCGGCCGCTTGGGATTCACGCGAATGATCCAGAGCCCGTTGTTGAAATCGTTCACGTAGGCGAGGCCGTCCTTCGGATTCACCACCACGCCCCAGTCGAACGCCTGGTTCTTCACGTTGCCATTCATGTCCGCCGTATTCAGCGACGCGATCTCGCGATGCTGCGCCTTGAGATCGCCCATGAGTTCGCCCGAGATGTCGAACACATGGAAGCCCGCGTCGTACGCGCCCAGATACAGCGTGTCGGCCACCTGCCACACATTGTGCACGCCGCCCATCTCCGGCGTGTACCACGCCACCGCGCGCGGATGCTCGATGTCGCTCACGTCGATCACCTGCAGCGTGCCGTACATGCGGTCGCTCGACGCATCCTTCGCGCCCTGCACCGGTCCGTTGCGGTACACCTCATCGGCGATGAAGACGTACTTGCCGCCGCGCTGACGCCACGCCGTGTGCGTGCCGCGTCCGAATCCCGGCGCCGACGCATCCTCCACATCCTTGTAGAGCGAATCGAGATCGTACTTGAACTGCGAGATCATCACCGGCTTCGCGGGCGTGCCGCCCCATTTCCCGTTGCCGATGTCGAGGATCACGAGGCCGTCGTTCCAGTAGCTCGCGTACATGATGCCATCCACGATGTCGAGATCGTGCACGTAGCGCGACGCGTCGGGGCGGTCGGTGTGCCATGAGCCCGCGCGCTTCGGGATGCGCGGGGTCATCGATGTTCACGATGTCGATCGCGCCGGTGCCGTCGTTCGTGATGAACACGAACTTCCCGTACTTCCCGTCTCGTAGATGTAGATCGAGTGCACACCGGCGCTCACGCCGTCCACGAATTGCGAGAGCTCTTTCGGGTGGAGCGGATCGTGCGTGTCGGCGATCACGATGCCGTTCTTCCGGTCGCTCGCGCCTTCGCGCGTGAACACCATGTAATTGCCGTCGGCGGTGTTCTGCATGTCGTTCACGAGGCGCGTGTTCGACTTGATCGAGTCCACGACCACCGGCTTCGCCGGATCCGAGATGTCGATCGCGTACACGAGATCGCCGCCCTCGTGCGTGCCCAGATACGCGACTTTGCCATTCGGATGGATCCAGACCTCCGACGTGGCGAATCGCGTGCGCGCCACGCGGCCCACGACGGTCACGCCGCGCCGCACGTCGCGCGGCGTCACGATCACGGTGGCGGACGCCGAGCGCGAGCCGAGCATCGCCGTCACGGTGTACGTGCCCGCGCGGTACGCGACGAACTGGCCGCCCGCGCTGAGCTGGCCGTCGCCCGGCGAGAACGCCCACGTGGGCGTGAGTTCCGTGACCGCTTTGCCGTTCGCTTCGCGCGCATCCACCGTGAATTGCACGACGTCGCCTTCGCGCACCGCCGGTTTCGCCGGCGACAGCGCGAGCTTGCTGACCGTGTTCGGCAAAACGCGCAACGCTCACCGTTCCCGACGCCGCTCCCGCGCTCGCCGTGATCTTCACGCGTACCGGGCGCGACGCCGCTGATCGCGCCGTCTTGCGTGACCGTCGCGACCTTCTCTCCGCTCGATTTCCACGACAGCGCGTTAAAGTTGCGGTCGTTGCTCTTCGAGAACGCCGCACCGGTGACGCGCAGCGACTGACCCACGAGGATGTTCACCGCCGCCGGCGCGACGCTCACGCGCACCGCGGGGCCCGCCACACCGCGGAATTGCACCGAGGTCGAATCAATGTACGGCGCGGTGCCCGGCACGACGGCCGAGAGCGCCAGCGGGAACTTGCCCACCGAGCTCGCGATGAGCCACGAACTCCCCGCCGGGATGTCCCCTTCTCCCTGCCCGCCCAGCATCTTCACCGAGATCACCGCGCCCGGCACCACCTCGCCCTTCGCATCGACGGCGCGCAGCACGAGTTGCACGGAATCGCCCGCCGTGATCTCGCGCGTGGCCGGCATCACCTCGATGCGCTTGACCGGCGACGGCGGGAGCGGCGCGGCGGGAGCTTGCTGGAAGAGGAACGCGACGACAGGAAGCACGACGTGGAACGACATTCGGGGGCTCCGGGCTTGGGTGAGAGTGTTCTGAAAGCTCCCATTCCGCTTCACGAGTCGCAAGCGCGATTCGGTCAACTAACTGCTTGACAGGATTAACATGATGAACAGGATGAACCGCCCAGGCGGTCCATCCTGTTCATCATGTTAATCCTGTCAAGCAGTTAGTTGCCGTTTCCAGATCCCCCAGTATGCTACGGAATACTTCAGCCCACGATGATCATGCCTCTTCCCAAGATCACCAGCCTGACGCCCGTCTTCATCGTAGAGAGCGTCGAATCCTGTCTCGCGTTCTGGGTCGACCGGCTCGGCTTCGTCGCCGAGAACCAGGTGCCCGGACCCGATGGCAAGTTGATCTTTGCGAGCGCGAAGAAAGATGGGATCGAAGTGATGTACCAGACTCGCGCGAGCGTGCTCGCCGAGCGGCCCGACGCCAGTGCAGAACTCGCCGGCAATTCCACCGCGCTGTTCCTGCAGGTGGATGATCTGGATGCGGCCGAACGCGCGACGAAGGGCGCTCCCGTCGTGAAGGCGCGTCATACAACGTTCTACGGCTCTACGGAATTCTATGTCCGTGAGCCGGGCGGGAATGTCGTGGGTTTTGCGAAATTCTGAACGGATGACTCAGACGTTAGCCGTTAGAACCCACGAAGAAGCGGCGGTCTAACGGCTAACGCCTAACGTCCGCAGTTACTGGTATTGCTTCAACTCCGCCAACGTCCACGGCGTCGTTCTCGACGCGGTGGCGGCGCGAATGGCAGCCACCTGCTCGGCGGTGACCTGCGCACCCGTGTTGCCCCACGAGCTGCGCTCGTAGTTGATCGCCGCGGCAACATCGGCATCGGTGAGCGCGGCGCCCTGCGGCGGCATCATGCTGTTGAATTGCTGTCCCTTCACCGTGACCGGACCGGTGAGCCCCTGCAGCACGATGCGGATGTGCGCGTCCGCCTTGCCGTTCACGATCTCCGAACCGGCGAGCGGCGGAAAGGCGTTCGGCAAGCCAAGTCCGGTGGCCTGATGACACACGCTGCATGTTGCGAACTGCGCCGCACCCGCTTGACCGGCCGGAGCAGCTGCCGTCGCCGGCGCCGCCGGAGGCGCCGCATTGGAAGACGCGGCAGGCTGTTCCTTTCCTCCGCCACATCCCATGACAGCCGCAGTGGCGCAAAGAGAAGCAGCGACGAGTACACGACGGTCGTTGATGCGCATGCTTGCACCTCCGTTCGTTCAGTGAGGAGACTCAGGCCCAGCAATACTATAGGCCGCCAACGGTCGCGCGCCAGCAACTCCAACTACCGGGAACCGATTATCGAGAACCGGTGAAGCATGACAACGCATTTCGTAACGACACCGCGCGGTGTCGTGATGGAATTTGTGTTCATGCCTCACCGGTTCCCGGTAATCGGTTCCCGGCAGTCGCAGTCCGCAGTTACGCCGCGATCCGTCTTCCCGTCACCAGATTGAACACGATCGCAATGAGCGCGATCACGAGCAGCAAGTGGATGAGTCCCCCGCCCACGTGCACCACGAAGAAGCCGAGCGCCCACAGGATGAGCAGGATGACCGCGATGGTATACAGCATTGGAACTCCCGGTTGGTGTTGGTAAGGGTCCTACGCCTTCCGCATGGCGCCCGCGCCGATCAGCGCGACGCCGCCCACGATGCCCACGATGCCGACCCACTGGGGGATCCCGTGCTTGTCGGTATCGGTGACTGCGACGTCGCCCACCTTCGCGACCTCTTTCGTGGTCTTGTAGCTCATGCCGCGGAACGTGATCACCGCGCCGAGCACGAGCAGCAGGATTCCGGCAATGATCAGATGAGCGCATAGTGCCACCTCGAGATGGATGAAATGCCGATGCCGCGCGCACCGCGCGGGGGATGAACTTTTCCGAATTGTGTCGGGCCACTCGGCGCTGCCGCTGATGCCGGTGCGAGGGCACTTTGCCCTCCGCCAACTCGCGCGACGCCTCGGGGGAGCCCTAACGGGGCTCCGTACCGCTGGAACTATAGATACGAAGAACTAGCGCAATGCGCAATGAGCATGGGCGATCTACTTCTTCTCCGCCTCGAGTTTGGCGACCGCCTTATCGCCCTCGAACAGAGTCAGCACCGTGCCGCTGATCTGGTAGTTCGTCGTCTTCGAAAGCGCGTCGAGGAACGCCTTCTCCTCGTCGGCGAATGGTTTGGGGCAGCTCTTCTGCGTGGCCGTGAACGCGTTGATCTTCACGCCATTCTTGCCGTGCAGGGAATAACCACCGGCGAGCGAATTGCAGCCGCCGTTGCCGGTCACGGTGTGCCCGGCGGGCGTCAACGTGACCGCCGCGACGTACTGGGCCGAGTCCGTGACCACGGTGCCCGCACGCAGATCCACGAGCAGCCACTTGGTATTCTGGAGGGTCACCGCATGCGTGGCCGCCACGGCGGCGAGCGAGATCGACAGGAGCACGTTCATCTGGGCCTCAGGGTTCCGGAGTTCCGCGTGCATCGTGCATCGAGCATCGTGCCTCGAACATACACCACTGTCAGTACCGCGGCACGAGGAACGATGCCCGATGCACGGTGTCTTACCCCGTGGAGTCGCTTTCTAGCGTCTAAGTCAACGTCTAAGTCTGTAGTTTCTCATCCTTCACCACCACGATCGTAAATCGAACCGCCAGCGCCGCGATGGCGCCTATCGCGACCCACACGGGCATCAGCATTGCGCCCACCACGCCGACGGTCAGCGGGATCTCCAACAGCGTATGACCATCCTCGGCCTTGATGATGGTCCGGCGCGCGTTCCCCTCGCGCACGATCTCCTTGACGCGCGCGACGAGATCCTCGCCGTTGATGCGATGCTCTTCGGTGCGCGTGGGGCCGCTGGATTCAGGTGCCGTCATGTGCCGTCTCCGGTCGCGGGTTCGTGAGGGATCAGCAGGCGAAGTTCCTTACGCGATGGGATGGATAAAGTTGCGCTCGAACTCTGGAAGCGGGAGAATTGACGCATGAGGTGGATGGGCGGTGCGCTGATGGTCGTATCGAGTGCCCTGCTGGCGGCGGCTCCGGCCGCGGCGCAGGACTCCACGCGCGCCGGTCTGCCGGGCGGTTGGGTGGTACGTCCCTCCGCACTCACCGAGGTCGACGACCGGATCAAACAGCAGGCCCGCGGCGTTTCCGCCACCGATCCGCCGCAGCGGTCCGCCTTCTGGGACGCCGCGTATCCGGCAACGCCGGCCGAATATGACTCGGTGGCGGGCAATGCGCTGCTCCTCATCTCCGCGATCGCGCACGATTCGGTGAATTTCCCGATCTCGTCCATCTATCTCCAGTCGGGCGGCCGGCTGTACGAACTGCAAATGGTAAGATCCGTCCTCACGCGCCGCGCGAGGAAGGACGACGCGATCGCGCGCACGTACGGCCGCTATCGTGAGGACGTGATCTGTCTGCTGCCGATGGCGATCAATCGCGACGGCGCGCGCCTCATTGTGATGTTCAACGGCGAAGGGACGGCGGCCGTGGGGTCGATGAGTTCCGTGCTCCCACCTGCCGTCGCCGGCTTGCTCCGGGCGCCCCCGAAGCGCACTGTTCCCAGCGAGCAGGCGCTCGCGGACATGATTGCGCGCGAGTATCCGGGCCTGCTCGACGAGTGAGCTGACGCCGCTCGTTCCCTTCGACCAGCGGAGAGACAATGAACGGATTTGCCATCAGCGTCACGGGCCTCATGGGGATGCTTCTGATCGGCGCCCTCGTCGGTTCCTCGCGGGCAAGATCATGAAGGGGAGCGGATTCGGCGTGCTCGGGAACATTGTCGTCGGCATTGCGGGGTCGATCCTCGGCGGGTTCGTCTTCGGACTGCTCGGCATTTACTCGGGCAGCCTCATCGGCAGCCTGATCATGTCCGTCATTGGCGCGTGCCTGCTGCTCTGGATCATCGCGATGATCAAGAAATAGCACGGCGATGACGACCCCCGATCCTGCGCGCCAACTGCTGCGCCACACCGTGGCGACGCTCGCGTATCGCGCCGCGAAGCCGCTGCGCGATGCGCCGCCGGAATTCGCCGGCTTCCGTCCCAAAGGCTCGAGCCGCACCGCCGCCGAGATTCTCGCGCACATGTGCGATCTCATGGACTGGGCGCTCCATCTTGCGCACGGGCAGCACACGTGGAATGCGACGCCCACGCAGGCTGGGAGAGAGATGTGAAGCGATTCTTCGACGCGGTCGCGGCCTTCGACGCCGTGCTCGCGGGCCCTGCGCCATTGGGACGGACGCCGGAAGTATTATTCCAAGGCCCGATCGCGGATGCGTTGCAGCATACCGGGCAGCTCACATACTTGCGCCGCTTGAGCGGCGCACCGATCAAGGGCGAGAGTTATGCTCGGGCGGAGATAATTTCTGGCCGAGTCGGGATGGAACAGACGAAGGCGAAGATCGAATTCGATTAGCAGTTCCCTGTGAGCTGTTGACTGTGAACTGTTGACTGGCAGTCACTCGTGACTGTTTGCTGGTGACTGCAGTTCTAAGCGGGCATGTGGCTTGAGTCACCAGCGCACTTAGAATTGCAGTGAACAGCAAACAGTCACGAGTGACCGCCAGACACAGTTCCAGTTACAGTCCCAGAAAAACAACTACTCAAAATGCACGCGATCCAAATCCTCCACCTCGGCGGGCCCGAAATTTATAAGCAGTCGACCTACCCGCCCCACGCCGAATCCAACCAAGCGCTAATAGAACTCCGCGCGATCGGCGTGAATTTCATTGACGTCTATTTTCGCGAAGGCCGCTATCCCACCTCCCTCCCTTCATTCCCCGGGCAGGAGGCCGCGGGCGTAATCGCAGTGGGCGCCGAGGTCAAGAATCTGAGCCCGGCGACCGGTGGCCTACACCGGCGCTTTCGGCGCGTACGCGCAATTCCAGTCGGTCGCCGCGAACGCGCTCGTACGCATCCCTGATACGATCGATTTCTGCCTGCCGCCGGCGCGATGTTGCAGGGCATGACCGCGCACTATCTCACGCGCAACAGCTACGTGATCAGTGCGGGCGATATCGTGCTCGTGCATGCGGCGGCCGGCGGCGTCGGTCCACCGCTGGTGCAAATGGCCAAGCGGCTCGGCGCGACGGTGATCGCCACCGCGGGCACGGAGAGAAAGCCGCGCTCGCGCGCGCCGAAGGCGCCGACCACACGATCGTGTACGCGACGCACGATTTCGAAGCGGAGACCAAGCGCATCACGGGGGCGCGGCGTCAACGCCGTGTACGACGGCGTCGGCAAGGCGACGTTCGAGAAGGAATCAACGTCCTGTGTCCGCGCGGGATGCTCGCGCTCTATGGCGGATCCAGCGCGCGGTGCCGCCCTTCGATCCGATGATCCTCTCACGCAAGGGCTCGCTGTCGCTCACGCGACCCACGCTCGCGCACTCCATCGCCAGAGTGATGAGCCAAGATGCGCGCCGGCGAAGTGCTTGACGCTGTTTCGAGGGGCGAACTGAAACTCGCCTCACGCACGACTACCCGCTCGCCAAGCGGCGCAGGCGCACCGCGATCTCAAGCGCGGCGCACCACCGGCAAGGCGCTCCATACCCTAGCCGTTCGCATTACTCCCACCGGATCGGCGCGGCTGGCGCGGCGCGCCGGCACCCAGGTGGCCACGAGCGCCGTCGTCACCAGGATCGCCGGCACCACGGTGAACGTGAGCGGATCCAGCGCCCCCACGCGAGAGCAGCGCGCTCACCGCGCGCGTCGCGGCGATCGCCGCCATAAGACCGATCGCCACCCCGATCGCCACGAGCCGCAGCCCGCGACGCACCACTAACCACTGTACTTGCCCCGCGCGCGCGCCCAGC
The DNA here is from genome assembly GCA_963732065.1 of uncultured Gemmatimonadaceae bacterium. Lineage (GTDB taxonomy): Bacteria > Gemmatimonadota > Gemmatimonadetes > Gemmatimonadales > Gemmatimonadaceae > DATKOH01. The sequence continues at coordinate 1,128,762 of CAVSYH010000020.1, forward strand.
GCGACCCTTATTCCCATCTCGCGGGCGCGGTCGGCCGCGAGCTTGCCATCACGCCGTACACGCCACCACCGAGAGCAGCAATCCCATGCCCGCGAACAGGAGCAGCATCGTCGCGAGGAATCGCTGTTGCGCGACGGATTCGGCGCCGACGTCGGTCATTGTACGCACGCTCGAGATCGCGAGTCGGATCCATTCCCCGCAGGCGCTCGGACGCCGGCACGAGCGCCAGTGGTTCGCTCGACGCGCGCATGATGAGCGTGGCAGTGCCCGCGCCTCCTGCGCGAACGGCGCCAGAGAATCCTCACGCGGCTCCGCGGCCAGTCCTTCCTGCCTCTGCCGCCGACCACGCCCACGATCGACCGCCATGTGGAGTTCGTATCCGGCACGCGGTCGAAGCAGACGCGCACGCCGATCGGGTCGCGATCCTTGAAATAACGCTTCGCCAGCGCCTCGTTGATGAGCAACACCAAGGGCGTGGCCTTCCGGTCCTGGGGAGTCAGCAGGCGTCCGCTTAGCAACTTCACGTGCATCACCGCTGATAGTCCGGCGAGATCTCGCGATGTACTACGTTGGACCCGAATCGTTCGCCGCCCGTGCCCTCCACTGAGAAATCGCTCGACCAGCGCGGACTCGCGAGCGGCAACTGTGCGGCGTACGCCGTGCCCGCCCGCCCGGCAGCGCGCCCATGCCTCGCCCAGGCCATCGAGGAACCGTATCACCTTGGCCGCGCTGTCATACCGCACGCCGGGAAAATCGGTCGCCGTAAGCAGGCCCGCCTACTTAGAGCCGGGTCCACCTTGTTCAAGTGCCAGAGACTGCGCACGAACAATCCGGCGCCCACGGTGAGCAGCAGCGCGAGCGCGACTTCGCCCGCCACGAGCAGGCTTTCCATCGCCGCGCGCGCCCGCCGGCCGTCCCGCCGCGCCCACCCTCCTGCATCGCCTCCGCCGGCATGCGCCGCGCGCTCCACAGCGCGGGCGCGACGCCGAACAGCGCGCCGCTCACCGCGGTGATCGCGACAACGTAGGCGAGAACGCCCCAGTTCACGGTCACGTCGCTCACCGGCAGCAATCCCGCCGGACGGAGCGCGAGAAGCGCGCCCGTCGCCCACCATCCGAGCACGAGACCCGCGGCGCCGCCGAGCGCGGAGAGCACGAGACTCTCGGTGAGCGCCGGTGAACTATGCGGCCGCGTCCCGCGCCGAGCGCAAGACGCACGGCGACTTCGTGATCCCGGCTCGCCGCGTGCGCCAGCAGAAGATCTCCCACGTTCGCGCACGCGATCAGCAGGAGGAGTGCGATGGGACCGAGCAGCACGATCAGCGGCCGGCGTGTGGCGCCGATGAGCGCGTCGTGCAGCGGCCACGATGCCCGTGCCCATCTTCGCGTTGGTCGCGGGATACTCTTGTTGGACCTGTGAAACGACGGTCTGGAACGAAGCGTTCGCCGCGTCCTCGCTCACGCCGGGGTTCAAGTCGCGCGACGACGTCCGCGAAAATGTGCGCGCCGAAGAATCGAGTCTGCGAAGCGGTCGGGCTCGTCCCGCATCATCGGATGTCTGATGTCCACATTCAAGGCCGGGGAACGCGAACCCCGCCTGCAGCACGCCGACGATCGTGTTCGTACGTTCGTCGAGCATGATCGAGGTGCCCGACGACGTCGGCGCGTGTGCTGATCGGTTCGTGCCACAACCGGTCGGTGATCACCGCGACGCGCGGTCCGCGTCCCATGTCTCATCGTCGGTGAACGTACGCCCGAGCGCCGCGCGCACGCCGAGAAACTTGCAAGAAATTGCCGGTCACGCAGCCGGAGCGCAGGAGCTGCGGCGGCCCGCCGCCGGTGAAAGTGTGACCATTGGGCGTGAACCAACAGAGATACGCCGCGACATTCCTGGAACGCCGTCACGCGTTCGCGCCAATCCTAGCGAGTTCGCGGGTGCGGTCTGCGCCGGGCGCCAGTGCACATCCGTCGTCGTCTTCGCCGCATTCACTAGGCGTGACTGCGTCGGCGAAGGGAAGCGGGCGCAGGATCACTGCGCTCACGGCGGAGAAGTAAGATTTCGGTGGCATCCGTGCCAATCCCCAGTGCGAGCGCGACGACGGCCGTGGCCGCAAGCACCGGCGCGCGGCTCAGCGCGCGCAGCGCGTAGCGCGTGTCACCGAGGAGATCCTCGACCCACCGCGCGCCGCGGCCATTGCGATGCTCTTCTTTTCATTGCCTCCACGCCGCCGAAGGCGATGTGTGCGCGAGGCGCGCCTCCGGTGGCGGCAACCTGACCGAATGTTCTTCTCGGTCTCGAACTCGAGGTGGGTGCGGATCTCCTGCTCGAGATCGCGGTCGGTGCGACGCTTGCTGAACACCGCGCGCAGGCGCTTCCAGAATCCATTGATGGGATCGATGACGTTCACGCGGTCCGAGGATATTCCATGGCCAGGACATAGCGCCGCCAATTCTCCGTCTCGGCGCCCACCGCACGCTTGCCGCTAGCGGTGAGGCGATAGTATTCCGCGCCGATTGTTCTCCGTCGTGCGCCAATCACTGTCGATCCAGCCGCGCTGTTCGAGCCGCTGCACGCCGGATGAGCGAGCCTTGATTGACGTCGAGCACGCCGCGCGAGGTCTGTTGGATGCGCTGGCTGATCCCCCACCCGTGCATGGGTTCGAGGGTGAGGGTCTTCAGGATCAGGAGATCCAGCGTGCCGCGGAGGACATCGGAGGGGATGGGGGGCATTCTGCTCATCTTCTGTTGGGAGTCTACAGAAGATTAACTACTTCCTGTCGAAATACAAGAGGAACTACTAACTACTGCCACCAGCGCCTGTAGTGTTGCAGTCAACAGTAAACAGTCACGAGTGACTGCCAGTCTACAGTCACAGTCTACAGCTCACAGAAAACGGCCGCATGCGCGATCGACTGACCGGCACATCGAGCGGCTTTCTGTGAACTGCTGACTGTAGACTGTAGACTGGCAGGTACTCGTGACTGTTTACTGTTCACTGCAACGCTACCGGCACTGGTGGCAGTAGTTCCCACTCGCTAGCCCTACCCGATGCACGGAATAAACTCATAGCACCTCTCCCTCCAACGGACCCCATGCGTCGACTCCTCGCCCCCGCTCTCGGCACTCGCCACCTCCCTCTCCGCCCAGGGCACGCTCACAACAGACCGTATCTTCTCCTCCCGCGAATTCGCCGCAGAACGCTTCGGCGAAACGCGATGGTTGGATGACAGTACCTACACCACCCTCTCCGGCTCCGATCTCGTGCGCGTCTCCGCGGCCACGGGAGCGAAAGAGCGTCCTCGTGAGCGCGGCCTCCTCACGCCCGCCGGCGCGAGCGCACCACTGGATGTCGAGGATTACGAATGGTCGGCCGATCACACGAAACTCCTGATCTTCACCAACAGCGCCCGCGTGTGGCGTGAGAATACGCGCGGCGATTTCTGGGTGCTCGATCTCGCCTCGCACCGCCTCGCCCAGCTCGGCGGGGCCGAGGCGCGCGCGAATCCGAGCACAATGCAGTTCGCCAAGTTCTCGCCGGACGGGAAGCGAGTCGGTTACGTGCGCGCGCACGATCTCTACGTCGAGTCGGCCGACTCGAGCGCGATCACGCGGCTCACGAACGACGGATCCGTCACGATCATCAACGGCACGTTCGACTGGGTATACGAAGAAGAGCTCGGCATGCGCGACGGCTTCCGCTGGAGCCCGGACGGCACGCACATCGCCTATTGGCAGCTCGACGCGAGCGGCGTCCGCGATTTCCTGTTGATCAACAACACCGATTCGCTCTACTCGTTCGTGAAGCCGATCCAGTATCCGAAGGCCGGTACCACGAACTCCTCCGCGAAGCTCGGCGTCGTGAGCGCCGCGGGCGGACCCACCACCTGGATGCAGATCCCCGGCGATCCGCGCAATAACTACATCGCGCGCATGGATTGGGCGGCGAACTCCACCGAACTCACGGTGCAGCAGCTCAACCGCCGGCAGAACGTGAACACGCTCTGGTTCGCGACCGCCGCCACCGGCGCCGTGCGCTCCGTGCTCGTCGAACGCGACAGCGCATGGATCGACATCTGGTCGCCGACGGACACCCCGCTCTCCTGGTACAACAACGCGAAGTCGTTCGTCTGGCTGAGCGAGCGCGACGGCTGGCAGCATGCGTACTCCGTGGGCCGCGACGGCGCGATGAAGCTCATCACGAAGGGCGCGTACAATGTGATGGGCATCGACTACATCGACACCGCTGGCGGCTGGCTGTATTTCTACGCGTCGCCCACGAACGCGACGCAGCGATTCCTCTGGCGCGCGCGACTCGACGGCACCGGCGAGGCGCAGCGCCTCACGCCCGCGGGTGAGCGCGGTTACCACTCGTACAACGTGGCCCCGGCGCGCACTACGCCATTCACAACTGGAGCCAGTGGGGCGTGCCGCCGCGCACCGAACTCGTCCAGTTGCCGTCGCACAAGACGGTGCGCACGCTCGTCACGAACGACGCGCTCGCCGCCAAACTCGCCGCGCGTCACGAAGGGCACGCAGGAATTCTTCCAGGTGGACATCGGCGGCGGCGTGAAGCTCGACGCGTGGATGATGAAACCGCCCGGCTTCGATCCGTCCAAGAAATATCCAATTCTCTACACGATCTACGGCGAGCCCGCCGCCCAGACAGTGCTCGATGCGTACGGCGGCGCGCGCTGGCTCTGGGACGTCATGCTCACGCAAAAGGGCTACATCGTCGCGAGCGTGGACAATCGCGGCACCCCCGCGCCCAAGGGACGCGCGTGGCGCAAAGCCGTACTCGGCCAGATCGGCGGCCTGCGCGTGCGCGAACAGAGTGCGGCCGCGAAGATCATCGGCGCATGCCCGGCGTGGATTCCACGCGCGTCGCCGTGTGGGGATGGAGCGGCGGCGGCTCGAGCACGCTGCTCCTCATGTTCCGCGCGCCCGACGTGTACAAGGTCGGCATGGCCGTCGCGCCGGTGGCCGACGTTCACGATTACGACACGATCTATCAGGAGCGATACGTCGGTCTCCCCTCACCGATTCCGCCGCCTACTACGACGCGTCCGGCGTGAATTTCGTGAGCGGATTGAAGGGCGATCTACTCGTCGTGCACGGAAGTGGCGACGACAACGTGCATTACCAGGGCACGGAGCAGTTGATCAATGCCCTCGTCGCCGCGGGAAAACCGTTCACGATGATGGAATATCCGAATCGCACGCACGGGATATACGAGGGACAAGGGACGACGCTGCATGTATATAATCTGCTCACGCGATTCCTTGAGGAGCATTTTCCGGCGGGAGGGAGATAACTCCCTACAGTCGCTTGCACGCTTCACTCTGCAGTCAACAGTAAACAGTCACGAGTACCTGCCAGTCGACAGTCAACAGTCAACAGGTCACAGAAAGCGGATCGCGGCGCGGGGAAGGTCTCTCGCACAACGATCCGTTTTCTGTGAACTGTGACCTGTTGACTGTCGACTGGCAGTCACTCGTGACTGTTTACTGTTAACTGCACCCGAAGCGCAGACAATTCTTGACAGTATCAGTCGCACAAGTCAGACTGCAATCACACCCCGCAGGAGCCCCTATGTCCTCGCGCCTCTCCCTCGCCGCCCTCGCGCTCCTCACCGCGAGTCCCGCCGCGATCAAGGAATTTCCCCTCCCGCGCGCCAACGCCTTCCCTCACGACGTCGCCGTCGCGCCCAATGGCTCCGTCTACTATTCCGATCAAAGCAATAGCTTCATCGGCCAACTCGATCCGGCCACCGGCGCCGTCACCGATATCGCGACGCCCACTCCTGGCTCCGGACCGCACGGCATCATCGTCGCCCCCAATGGCATGATCTGGTACACCGGCAACGCGCACAGCAATATCGGCCGCCTCGATCCCGCCACCGGCATTATCAAGGAATTCGCGATCCCCAGCACCGCGCGAGATCCGCACACGCCCGTTTGGCACAAGGATCACCTCTGGTTCACGTCGCAGCAGTCGAATTCCTACGGCCAGCTCGATCCGGCAACGGGCACGGTGAATGTCTTCCAAATGCCACTCGCCCATGCGCTGCCCTACGGCCTCGTGAACGCGCCCGATGGTTCGATCTTCATGGCGGAGTTCGGCACCAACGTCATCGGCCGCATCGATCCCAAGTCCGGAGCGCTCACGCAATTCACGCTGCCCGACGGCGCGCGCCCGCGCCGCCTCGCCGTCGACTCGCACGGCATCGTCTGGTATACCGATTTCGCGCGCGGCTTCCTCGGCCGGCTCGATCCGGCAACGAAAGTCGTCGAGCAATTCCGCAGCCCCGGCGGCGCGCGCTCGGGCCCCTATGGCATCGCACTCGGCCCCGACGGCCGCGTCTGGTACGATGAGTCGGGCACGAGCAGTATTGTCGCCTTCGACTACGCCACGAAAGCAATGACGATGATGCCGATTCCCACAAAGGGCGCGATCGTGCGCAATATGTCGGTGGATTCCACGCGAGGTCGCGTGTGGCTCGCGCTCAGTGGCACACAGCGGCTTGGGGAGATAGTGATCGCGCCGTAACCGCTAAAAACACGGCTAGATCACCTGCACGCTTACGATCGCAGTCAACAGCAAACAGTCACGAGTGACTGCCAGTCCACAGTCTACAGTCAACAGCTCACAGAAAACGGATCGTTGCGTGGGGAGTGTCCCCTGCGCGTCGATCCGTTTTCTGTGAACTGTGAGCTGTTGACTGTCGACTGGCACTCACTCGTGACTGTTTACTGGTGACTGCAATTCCAAGCGCTCTGGTGCCCCGCCGCCGTAGTTCAGTCGGTCCTTAGCGCCCCCACCGGATCAATCGCCGCCGCGCGCCGCGCCGGCAGCCACGCCGCGATCATCGCGACGCCGAGCAGCACGACCGTCACCACCGCGAGCGACACGAGCCCATTCCCGCCGCTCGCGCCGAACACATTCCCCACCGCCCGCTGTCCGACGATCGCCACCACGATCCCGATCGCCGCGCCGAGCATCGCATAGCGCATTCCCCGCACCACGATCTCGCGCACCACTTCTCCCCGCTGCGCGCCGAGCGCCATGCGCACGCCGATCTCCTTGCGCCGCGCGCTCACGGTGTACGAGAGCAATCCGAAGATCCCGACCGCTGCGAGCACCACGGCGGCGCTTGAGAATCCGCCGAGCAATTGCACGAGATGTCGCGGCTGCGCCACCGACCCGTACACGACGTCGCGCATCACCGCCTGCCCGTCGAGCGCCGCCGCCGGATCCAGCGCGTGCAGCACCGCGTGTGCATCCTTGATGACCGTCTGCGCATTCGCGCCCGGCTGTGCGCGCACGAACACGTTCATCACGCGGTCGACCCCTTGCGACGCCGGGTCGTACATCGCGTCACGCGTGTTGTCCAATCCGACGTACGGCACGTCGCCCACGATCCCGACGATCGTGGTATGCGGACACTGCACGCATCCGCCCACCACGAGCTGGCGCCCCAGCGCCGAACGTCCGGGAAAGAAGTGCTGCGCCCACGACTGGCTCACGATCATCACCGGCGCGCCGTTCGCGCTGTCGGCCGGTCCGAAGTCGCGCCCCTCGAGGATCGTGAGGCCGAAGGTCTCCCAGTAGCCGTGCAATGCGGCGAGCTCCGGCGATGTCGGCTGCGACGTGCCCGCCGGCACCGGCGCATCCACGAGATCGAAATTGTCCTCGTCAATGCCGTCTCCCTCCGGCGGCAGTCCGCTCGAGTAGCTCGCGTTCTCGACGCCCGGGATCTCTCTCAGCGCCGGCAGCGCGCGCGCCCAGAAGCGCTGGCGCGCGGAATCGTTCGAGTACGATGCCGCCGGCAGCGCGACGCGGATCGTCGCAATGCGATCGACATCGAAACCCGGCTCCATGCGCGAGAGCGAGAGGAATCCGCTCAATAGCAGACCTGTGCCCGCGAGCAGCGGCAGCGCGAGCGCGAATTCCGCCACCACGAAAGCACCGCGCATTGCGTGCGTGCGGCGCCCGCCGCCGATCGCGCGCGCACCGCCGCCGAGCGATGCCGAGTCGCCGCGCAGCAGCATGACGATCGGATAGGCGCCGATGATGATCCCCGCGATCACGGCTACCAGACTGCGAAAAGCACCGCCTGCGGATCGAGCCGCGCTTCGTTCAGCCGCGGCACGTTGGGTCCGATCCGCACCAGGAGATCCAGCCCGAGCGCGCCGAGTACGATGCCGCCCGCCGCGCCCGCGAGCGCGAGCACGCACGCTCTCCACCACGACGAGCCGTACGAGCCGCGCACGCGTCGCACCCAGCACCGAGCGCAGCGAGAGCTCCGGCGCACGTGCCGTCGCGCGCACGAGCGTGAGGCTGGCGACGTTCGCCACCGCGATCAGGAGCACCATGAGCGCCGCGCCGCCGAAGAGCGCGAGCATGCGCGGCGCGTCGCGAAGCATCACGGTGCGCAGCGGAACGGGCGTGATCCTTGAGGTGTTGTCCTGATAGCCGGCCGCCCAGATCGGGAAGATCCGCTCGCTCACCGCCGCGAAATCGCGGCGCGCGGCGTCGAGCGTCACGCCCTCCTTGAGCCGCGCGTACACGAACATGCCGAACGGCCCCCGCCGCTTGGGCGTCTCGAGCTGGAGCGCGGTCCATACCGGCACGGGCATGCCGGCCAGGTGCAACACGTCCGCGGGCAGAACTCCGACCACCGTATGCGCGACGCCGTCGATCGTGACGGTGCGCCCCACCGCCGCGGCATCGCCGCCCAATTTCTCCTGCGCAAACACATGCGTCACGACCGCCACTGGCGGCGCGCCGACGATATCGTCACGCGGCTCGAGCGCTCGGCCATACGCCGTGCGCACGCCGAGGACGCGGAAGATCCCGCTCGTCGCCCGCCCGATCGTGAGATTCTTCGGATCGTCGCCCGCCGACACGGGCGCGGAGTTCACGCGAAAGGCGCCCACCGCCTGGATGGTCTGCGCCTGCGATTCGATCGCCTGATAATCCACTGTGGAGAGTCCCCAGCGGTGTTCCGGAGACGATTGCTCGAAGAGGCGGACGAGTTGTTCATCGTGCGGATACGGCAGAGCCGTGGAGCACGAGCGCGTTCACGCCGCTGAACACCGCCGTGGTCGCGCCGATCGCGAGCGCGAGAATGAGCGCCGCCGAAATCGTGTACGCCGGGCTTCGCAGCAGCACGCGGATCGCGTAGCGCACGTCGCGCATGGAATCATCGAACCAGCGGGTGCCGCGCACGTCGCGATGTTGTTCCTGGTATCGCGCGGTGCCGCCGAAAGCGATCATCGCCTGGCGACGGGCTTCTTCGCGACTCAGTCCCTTGGTGCGCACGAGGTCATCGGTCTCGAGCTCGATGTGTGTGCGCATCTCTTCTGTCATCTCACGATCGATCGCGCTGCCGGAGAAGAGCGCGCGCAGCTTCCGAAGCAGGGCGTTCATCAGACCGCCCTGAGGATCTGTTCCACGGCCGCCGAGAACAGTTTCCACTCCGCGCGCTCGGCGGCGAGCTGTTTCTTGCCCTTGGGCGTGAGGGTATAGAATTTCGCGCGCCGTCCCTCGAGCGAGATCCCCCACTCGGCCGCGATCCAGCTCTTATCCTCGAGCCGATAGAGCGCGGGATAGAGACTGCCCTGCCCGACATCGAGCACGTCACGGCTCAATTGCCGCAGCCGCTTCGAGATCGCCCAGCCATGGAGGGGGCCGAGGGCGAGGGCTTTGAGGATCAGGAGATCGAGTGTGCCTTGGAGGAGGTCTGCGCGTGGGGGCATGGTGGGGTCCATGGGGCGATTGTTATGTCGTTCGACAATAGGGTACTCTCTTGTTGTCGGATGTCAAGGTAACGACACTTCCCGGCCACATGCGCACTTACGATCGCAGTCAACAGCAAACAGTCACGAGTGACCGCCAGTCGACAGTCAACAGTTCTCAGCTCACAGAAAACGGATCGCCGCGCTAGGAGACTTCCCCGCACAACGATCCGCTTTCTGTGAACTGAGAACTGTAGACTGTTGACTGGCAGTCACTCATGACTGTTTGCTGTTTACTGCAATCCTCCCGCCCGCATGTGATGCAGGCGCCGTTCAGTAGTGTCTACGAAACGAATTCGTACGCACACCCTCTCTGCTGCACCAATCCCGATCGCCTGCGTATGCGCCGGCACGATATGTACCCCGGGATTCAACCCAGCCACCAACTCCGCCTTCACAACATCGATCGGTTGCTTCGTATCCCCCGCCAACATCGCCGTCACACCATTCAACGCATTATTGCACTGCCAAAAAATCGCCCCCCTCGCCTGCAATGGCTTCACTCCGATCAATTTCCCGCGCGTCGTGATCCCATCCAGCCAAATATTCCGCGTCGCCCACTCATCCGTTCCCGGCTCTTTCACCGAATAGCGCTTCCCGAGCTCGTACTTCTTCCACAACGCATCGCCCGCATTGATCGCAAACCCTTTCCCCGCGATCGCGACCACACAATTCACATCGGGATACGAAAGATCGAACACTTCTTTGTACGCATCGAAATTGTTCGTCACCACGAGCAACGCGATATCCAACGCCCCGATATCGAACACCTGTTTGTGCTTTCCCGTGAGCGTATCCATCCACGACAGATCCCACTTCCCGCCCCCCGGCGCCATCGCCGCCGCCTGCCCGAACGCCTCCACCGGCTTCAACGTCGCCGCCGCCGCGATCGCCGACAGCGTCGCCAGGAACGACCGCCGACCAGATCTCTCCTTCATGCCATGAACCTCGAATAGAAGACATGCACCGTTTTCTGTGACCTGTTGACTGTAGACTGTCGACTGGCAGTCACTCGTGACTGTTCACTGTTTACTCGCCGTAGCCCGCTCGAATGTCCTCCCCAAGAAGCCGAGCCGCCTCAATCGCCCGCGTCACCCCCTCCGCCCCACCCGCCCCCGCACTCAATCGCAGCAGATCCAATCGCAAATTCTCCAACGCCGCGACAACAGAACTCAACTCGCCTCCGCAACCGTCCGCGCCGCCTTGAGATCCGCCACCAACTCCTCCCCCTCTCTCCCGCCCCGCGCGCCAAAGAATTCTTCGCCTCCGCGATCGAAGAATCCAACTGCTCGATCCTCGCCCGCGCCGCCTTCGCCTGCGCCTCCAATCCCCGCAACACCGCCGGCACATCGCCGAGCTGCTTCTTCGTCTCCTTCGGCAGACTCCCGAACATCGCCTCCGCCGAAGAACTGATCGCCATCTCCGTGGGCCGATTCGCCGTCGCCGCGACCGCGCGCGTGCCGAGCCTCCAGCCCGCGATCTGCGCCAGAATCCGCCCGCCGCGCCCCTCCCAGAATTTCAGCCAGCGCGATGTATTCTCGCGCAACCGTTTCCATCGCTTCGACACCACCGTGAAGAGCAGCCCAGCCACAACGCCCCGAATCCGATCCCCACGATCGCCGCGGTATGCAGCACCAAGTTCGACGCGATCAGACCGGCGCCCGCAACAAGCCCCAGTAGCCCGATGAGACGAATGATCTTCTCCTTCGCCCCCGCCGTCGGCCCGTTCTCGAAGATGAATTCGTCGCGACGATGCGCGATGCTCACGCGCAATCCGGCCGCGATATCATCCGGCCCATAGCCCAGTCGCAACAACCGGCGCAAGCGCGCGATCACTATGCCAAGAGGCACCGAGAACGCTACCGCCACTCCGGCGGCAATGACGAACGGCACCATACTCTCCCAGCGCGCAGCGAACATCACCGACGGCCCAACCGAAATGATCACCACCGGCGCGACCACCAGCTGCATCATCCGACGCCGGTCCAGGAACACCCGGATCGGCACCGGCACCTCTTCACTCTTCTGCCAGTGATGGACTCAGCGCCTCCGCCAACGCCTCGCCCCGATCGAACCGGTCCGCGGGATCCTTCGCCAAACACTTGTCGATCGCCATAGCAATGTGTCGCGGAACGCCTCGCGCCGTCTCGGTGACACTCGGCGGGATCTTCGTCACCTGCTGCGCGATGATCGCGTGCGCCGAATTCGCCGTGAACGGCAGCGCGCCCGTCATCATGTAGTAACCCACCACGCCGAGCGAATAGAGATCGCTGCGCCCGTCCACCGGCTCCGCCGTCGCCTGCTCGGGACTCATGTACTCCGGCGTGCCGAGCACTTCACCGACGGCCGTCTCGCCGCCGGCCTGCGCGAGCCGCGCGATGCCGAAGTCGGTCACGAGTGCGCGCCCGCTCGCCGCGTCGATCAGAATGTTCGCCGGCTTGATGTCGCGATGCACCACGCCCTGCCCATGTGCATACGCGAGCGCCCACGCCACTTCGCGCAAAATGCGCGCGCCATTCGTCGGCCTTCATCGCGCCACGCTTCGCGATGAGTTGCGCCAAGCGTCTCGCCCTCGACGTACGTCATGACGTAGAAGACGAACCCGCCGATCTCGTCAACGGAATGGATGGGAACGATGTTCGGATGCGACAACCGCGCCGCCATGCGCGCTTCGCGAATGAACCGGTCCTTGAGCCGCGCATCACTCGCGAAATCCGGCGGCAACAACTTGATCGCCACCGGCCGGTCGAGCCGCACCTCGCGCGCGAGATACACGACGCCCATGCCACCACGGCCCAACTCGCGCTCGAGGGAATAGCGGCCAACAAGGGCCGCTTGGAAATCGACGAACAACTGGTCAAACTGGGAGTCCGGCATCTACCTCCTCAGGAGCGCACTCGAACCGCTGACGGCGGGGTCCTGAGTACCGCGAGGGGCGCGCTTGGCGTTGGCGTTGGGAACTGCGAGCTCAATGGAGGTCGCAGTTCCCAACGCCAACGCCACACACGCCGGCAGCGGTACCAACCCCGCCGTCAGCGGTTCGACGCACGCCTTACGCAGTTTCCCCAGCCTTCACCCAGTTCGTGAGCAGCGTATACGAAACCGCGAGCACCACCGGCCCCACGAACAACCCGATCAACCCGAGGGAAAGAAGCCCTCCGATCACGCCCGCGAATATCAGAAGCAACGGCAGATCCGCTCCCTTCTTGATCAACAATGGCTGCAAGAAATTATTGATCGACCCCGCCACCAACGCCCACACGAGCAGGAACGTCCCCCACCCCGATCCCTGCGCGTTGTAACTCCAGATCACCACCAGCGCCATCACCGGCAGCGGCCCGATCTGCGCCACGCACAGCACGAACATGATGCGCCGTGAGCACCGCGGTGAACGATACGCCCGCGATCCAAAGTCCGATGCCCGCGAACAACGCTTGCACGATCGACGTGACCACCACTCCCATCGCCACGCCGCGGATCGCGCCGCCCGCGAGCGCGACGGTCGATTCTCCCTGCTCGCCGCCGAGTCGCTTCGCGAATGCTTTCAGTCCCCGCACCGCCGTCTCGCCGCCCGCGAACATCACCGCCGCGATCGCGACGGTCAGCAGGAATTGCACGAGGAACGCGCCCAGATCTCCCGTCTCGGCGGCGAGCCATCGCGCGACCGTCGTGACATACGGCTGCATCTTGTCGATGAGCGCCGGCGCGCCGAGCGCGACGTTCGCGTTCCATTCCTGCACCGCCTTCTCGCCGACGACCGGGATCTTCGCGACCCACGCCGGCGCGGGCGGCAGCTCGCTCGTGGGCAGTTTGTCCACGAAGGCTTTGACTTCGTCGACATTGCTGGCCACCGCGAGCACGGTGAGCCCCACCGGGAGCACGACCACCGCGAGCAGCGCCGAGCGTCATCAGGGTGACGGCGATCCACCGTTTCTTGAATGCCCATCGCTCGAGCGCTCGCATCATGGGCCACGTGGCGACCACGATCATCACCGCCCAAATGATGGCGCCGACGAACGGCCGCATGATCCAGAACGCACCCACCGTGAGCGCCGCAATGAATCCGACGCCGAGTACGGTGCGGACGAGGTCGTAATCTTGTTTGGGCATGGGGCGCTCGCGGGAGGGAGTTCGACGCGCGAGCAAAGGTAATGCGCTGTCGGCTTAACGGCTAATAAGTGCATCGTGCATCGTGCCGCGTGCCTCGGCACTGCGCCGCCGTTCAGGGAGTCGTCTCCGCCTCCAACGCCGAGATCGTCCTCAGATCTCTCGATTGTTCCGCCACTGGCATGCTCATCACCGCGCGGTACATCGCGCGCTCCGCCCAGCATTTCTCCGCAGCCGACGCATTCTTTTGGTCCCCCACGATCTTGCTCCATTTCCCGAACGCCGAATCGCCGAGCACTTCCATCAGGTCGTTGCCGAGCTGCAGCTGGTCCTTGTTCGTCGGCATCGCGGGCGCCGGCGTGTTGCGCAGCTGCGCTCCCGCCGCCTCCGCGTTCAGCCGCGTGAGCTTTCTCGAGGCTCACCGAGTCCAGTCCTTCGAGTCCCGTGCCGAGTGCGGGATCGCCGGGGGCGCCGGAATCCTTCACATCGCATGAGGCGGAATCCTGCTGGAACATGACGAGGAGCAATTTCGCGCGTTCGATCAATTGCGTGCTGTCGAGGCGGGCGACGCCGAGTGGGGTGAGCGAGGCCGTGAGCGATTCGGCTTGTTCGGGGGACATTCCGTTGGCGATCAGCGCGAGCGTATCGGAGATCCGCGCGTAGTCCAGCGCTCGCGCGGTGAAACGCTGGGTGCGGTTCGCGGGGAGCGTGGCGGATCTGATGTTCACCGTCTCGAAATGATGCGAATAGGTGCGAACGAACTCGCGCGCGAGGAGCGAGGCGAGGATCGCGGTGAGCACGCCCAGCAGGATGAGACTGCGCTGGAGGGTGAGGAATTTGTCGGGGCGGAGCTGTTCGGAGAGTCGCACGTACTACTGACTGGAACGCGGAATCGGCCGTAACGGCGGCGAGGTCGGGGATTACGGTTTCGGCAGATTGTGGGACCAGGTACTGGCATACGAAACCGTCGTGCGAATGCGTCGGGACTCAGTCGATTGTAACCGCAGATCTACGCGACCCAACGTCCAACGTCTACTCGCAGCTAGTAGGAAGTACTCTCTCCCCTACGCCACGACTACCGTCTTTATGTTCACGAACTCGCGGATGCCGAACGCGCCGAGTTCTCGTCCGTAGCCCGATGATTTGATACCGCCGAATGGGAGGCGTTGGTCGGAGCGGACCGCATCGTTCACGAATACCGTGCCTGCTTCGATGAGTTCCGCGGCGATCCGCTCACCGCGGTCGGAGTCGCGCGTAAGAATGGCGGCGCCCAGTCCGAATTCGGAGTCGTTGGCGAGTTCGATGGCGTGGGATTCATCGCGGGCGCTGATGATGGCGGCGACGGGGCCGAAGAGTTCTTCGGAGTAGGCGGGCATTCCGCGGGTGACGTTCGTGAGGACCGTGGCGGGATAGAATGCTCCTGGTCCGTCGGGGATCTTGCCGCCCAGCAAGCATTTCGCTCCGCGCGCGATCGATTCCGTGACCTGGCGGTGCAATTCCGTGCGGAGATCGAGTCGCGCCATGGGTCCGAGTTCCGTAGCGGGGTCCATTGGATCCCCCATGCGCGCGGCCTTCATTCGCGCAATGAATAGGTCCGTGAACTTGTCCCGGATCGATTCCACGCAAATGAATCGTTTCGCCGCAATGCAGCTCTGCCCGTTGTTCACGAGGCGCCCTTTTGCGGAGATCCCGGCCGCCTGCTCGAGATCCGCGTCGGCGAGCACGAGATACGCATCCGATCCGCCGAGTTCGAGCACCGTCTTCTTGAGCATCGCCCCGGCCTTCGCCGCCACCGCTCGCCCTGCCCCGGCGCTCCCCGTGAGCGTCACCGCGCGCACGAGCGGATGCTCGATCACTTCTGCGACTTGCAGAGTTCGAGATGAGCAGCGTGCGAAAGAGATCCTTGGGGAATCCCGCCTTCCGGAACAGTTCCTCCAGCGCCATCGCGCACTCCGGCACGTTCGCCGCGTGCTTGAGCACCGCGCCATTCCCCGCCATGAGCGCCGGCGCCGCGAAGCGGATCACCTGCCAGAAGGGGAAATTCCACGGCATGATCGCGAGCACCACGCCCAGCGGCTGGAACGTCACGAACGATTTCGATGCTTCGGTCGGAATGACCTCTCGCGCAAGGAATCGCTCCGCGTTCGTACTATAGTAGTCGCAGCAATTCGCGCACTTGATCGCTTCCGCGCGCCCGTCGCGCACCGGTTTGCCCATCTCGCGCGCCATGAGGCGGGCATACTCATCGGCCCCCTCGCGCAGCAACGCCCCCGCCCTTCGCATCGCCGCGCTACGCGTCGCGAAGGACGATCTCCTCCACTCGCGGAACGCTCCATCCGTCGCGTTGATGATCGTACCGGTGTTAACCGACTGCGCCATTGAGTCCGATCCGCAGTTGAGTCCGCCCGCCACAGCCGACAGCCGACAGCCCGCCTTCCGCCTTTATTGTATCACGCGGTACCTCACCGCCATCCCTTCCTCATTGTGGAACGAGATATGGCAATGGAACAGCCAG
Source organism: uncultured Gemmatimonadaceae bacterium (assembly GCA_963732065.1). Classification (GTDB taxonomy): domain Bacteria; phylum Gemmatimonadota; class Gemmatimonadetes; order Gemmatimonadales; family Gemmatimonadaceae; genus DATKOH01. The sequence continues at coordinate 1,145,180 of CAVSYH010000020.1, forward strand.
ATCCCCACGTCGTCCGGCGTCATGTTGGCGACCGTCATTTGCATGGGACCGAGGAAGGTGACGTCCGTGCGCATGCCCGCGATGAGCACCGTATTGCCGTGCCAATGCGGCGAATGGAAATCGAAATCGCTCGTACTCGCCATGAGGTACCACCGCACGCGCTCGCCTCTCTTGATCGTGAGCGCCTCGAGCGGCATGCTGCCGCGGATGAAGCCGTTGATCGTGAACTTCACGTACCATGGGTAGATCGTTTCCGGGTGCGATGGATTGGGCGCGGGCCCGCCGAGGCTGCGAATCGTGTCCTTCGGAAAGAAGTTCTCGTCAGCCAGCCAGCTCGCCTCTTCGTCGCTCTGCTCGAAATCGGTGACGATCTCGCGGTCCACGTCGGCCGGCGAGCCATCCGCGCGTGCTTTGCCGGATGCGGTGATGATCATCGCGCCCATGAGCCCCGTGTTGATGTCGCGCACTTCATCCACGTGCGAGTGGTACATCCACATCACTGAACTGCCATCCATCGGCCCCGGCCCCGCGCGCTCGGGCACGAGCCACACGTAGGTATACGTCGCGCCCGGGGCCACCGCGTCGTCGCGCTTGTCGGCCGCGCTCGTGCTGTCGTTGTACGGCACCCCCTCGGAATTCTTCGCGTAGAAGACGCCGTGCGGATGCACGCTGTACGGCCGGTTCGCGTTGTTCCGGAAGACGACGCGGATCGTATCGCCGACCACCGCATGAATGAGTGGCCCGAGGAAGCCGAGGTGCTCCCACTGCGGCTTGCGCGGCTTGAGCGTTCGGAACGTGCTGTCCGCGTACTCGCGATAGAGCACTTTCTTGTACGAAGTACTCACCGCGCGCGGTGGGCCTTTCCCGAAGAACGCGGAATCGACGTATGGCACCCCGGCGATCTCATCTCGCCCGCCCGGCACGTAATCCCACGTCACGTTGTCGGCCGCGATGTAGTAGGTGCGGGTCTGAGGGCGCACGACGGCCTGCTGCGCAACGACCTTGGCGCCGGACACTCCGATCAACAACGCGACCCCGATCTTCGTGAAGAACGAGCGCTGCATATCGTCTCTCCGGAACAGGAATACCTGCTACTCTCCCACTACGCCCCTGAAGAATTCCGGCAGATCGATCGCCAACGGCGGCGCACCGGCAAGCGGCGCCCATTCCAGCCGGCCGTCGATCTCCTCGGGCCTCGTGTCATCGGGCCGCCACCGCGAGACCAGGCGCGCGTCAATGTCCACGATCCAGTACTCCGGCACGCGCTCACGCTGGAACAGGCGCCGCTTCACCGTGCGATCGGCGCGCTGGCTGCTCGGGCTCAGGATCTCCACGGCCAGCAGAAGCTTCACCTCGTTCCAGTCGCGTGGCCTCCGCCCCCCGAACGGAAGCGACACGAAGACATCCGGCTGCACGAGAGTACGTGGTCCGAAGACGATATCGGCGGGCGAGAAGAGGGCGAATCCTATCTGATGGGCGCGCACGTACTCGCTCAGGAGGCGCCAGAGTTCTCCTACCGCCGCCTGATGAGGAAGCCGCGGTGCCGGATTCACGAACAGTTCGCCGTCGATGATCTCGTACCGCTTCCCGTCCTCGGGAAGCGCGTGGACCATCTCGACGGTCCAATCCGTAGCTGCGTGCGGCATGGCCATACTATGGTGACCTCGGCGCCGAGTGGGCAAGAGTGCATCGCACGCTCTGGCGCCGAGTTCGCGTCCGGTGCGTCATCGATCCGACGCGCGGAGTGGGGAATTCCTGCAGAGCTCTTGCACGTGCGACAGCACCAGCCCCGGGTACGTCTCCAGATTGTACCCACCCGCCGGAAATGAAACGATCCGCCCGCCGCAGTGCTCGTCCGCATAGTCCATCACGAGGCGCGTGAGCTCGGGGTAGATCTCCTCGGTGAGCCGCAGTCCGCCCACCGGATCATCGCAATGGCCGTCGAAGCCGGCGGTGATGAGCACGAGGTCGGGCTCGAAGCTTATCGACTGGAGCCCGCGGCGGAATTCGCGCAGGAACACATGATCCACCGTGCCGGCCGGCACGTTCACGTTGAGCGTTCGTCCCTGCCCCGCGCCGGTGCCGCGTTCGGTCTCGTGGCCGCTGTACGGATAGAACGCGCCGAACTGATGGATCGAGTAGTAGTACACCGAGGGGTCGCTGCTGAAGATCGCCTGCGTCCCCTGGCCGTGGTGCACGTCCCAATCGATGATGAGCACGCGCGCGAGACCGTGGCGCTCTTGCGCGTAGCGCGCGCCGATCGCGGTGTGATTGAAGAGACAGAATCCGCCGCCGCGCGTCGCGTACGCGTGATGATCGCCGGGGCGCGCGATGAGAAAAGCGTTGCGCGCGCTGCCGGAGACCACGGCGTCGATCCCCTCGCACACGGCGCCCACCGCGAGCGCGGCCAAGTGATAACTGTTGGACCGGATCGCCGTATCCGCGTTCACGATGCTGAAGTCATCACCACGCGCGCGCGTGCCCTCGGCGTAGTCGCGAATCGATATCCACATACTCCGCCGGGTGCACCAGCTCAATGATGTCGCGGCTCGCCGGCTTCGGCTCAATGAGACGGTACGGCAGCCCGGACTCTTCGATCGCGCGCCAAGTCTCGGCCATGCGCGGCCCGGCCCACGGATCCTCGATCTCGTCGCGCGGCTCGCCCGGCTCGGCGAAGTCAGGGTGCCAGAGAGCGACCGTGGCGGCATCACTCATCGAGCGCCGCCTTGATCCGCAGGAGAACCTGCTCGATCATCTCGCTCGTGTCATAAGATTTGTAGTGGTAGTCCCCCTGGTGACCGCGCAGCGCAATGCCCGCGCGCTCGAGCGCCTCGTGCGCTTCGATCAGTGCGACGCGGAGAAGCTCCGCTTCAGCCTCGTCGCTCCGCTTCTTCGCATTCTTGGCGCCCAATGACCCGCTGACCCGCTTCATTCGGATCTCACCGGCAGTCCGCGCACGCGCACCTCCGCGCGTCGCGGCGCGAAGAGGTCTATGGTCAGGATGTTCCCGAGCGCGAGCCACTCCGCCTTATCATAGTTGGCTGCGTCGCACGCCTTGGTCCAAAGCCGGTGGAACAGATCGTGCGCATTTTCAGCGCGAACGCGCGGATCGTCGGAGATCCGGGAAATCGGTGTCATCTCGGGTTTCCTGGTGAGGTTGATGACAATAGTACTCGCCCCATCTGACAGCGCCCCGATGGCCGATGGCCGATGGCCGATGGCCACTCTCCTCCTAGCGGAACCAGGCGAACGCGCTCCAACGTTTGACCGCGCATTTCCGTATTCTGGCGGCTTCGATCCTCCCCCGAACCGGGTTCCCAATGCTCAGACGTTCCGCCGCACTCATTGTCTGTCGCGCTCGCCGCCCTCGCGACCGCCGCCACCGCGCAGAACCCGAAGCCCTCGCCCAACGCCCCACCCGCCAACGGCGCTCCCGGCAAAGGCCCCGAGACGCCCGCCGCTCCCAAGCCCTACGCCGAGGTGATCACGGCGCACGCGATCACCGATTCCGGCGTGTTCATCACCCACCAGCTCAACGACAAGCTCTTCTACGAGATCCCGCACGCCATGTTCGGCAAGGAATTCCTCATGGTCGCCGCCCAGCGCGGCGCGGCGCACGGCGTGCGCTTCGCCGGCGAGGAAGTCTCGGACCAGGTCGTGAAGTGGGAGCGCCTCGGCAACAGAGTGTTCCTGCGCATCGTGCTGTTCGACATTCGCGCCGACAGCGCCAATCCGGTCGCGCGCGCGGTGGACCTGTCGAACATCCCGCCGATCGTCGCGAGTTTCGACATCGCGGCCTTCAGCCCGAAGGACAGCAACGTCGTGGTGGACGTGACCAAGCTCTTCACCACCGATGTGGGCGAATTCAACATCAAGCAGCAGCGCGTCAAGGTGAAACGCCTCGACCCGTCACGCTCGGCGGTCGCGCGCGTGCGCAGCTTCCCGCGCAACGTCGAGGTGAGCGCGCTGCAAACGTTCGAGGTGGATTCCGTACCGGGCCAAGGCGAGGCGATCAACTCGCTCACCGTGCTCATGAACTACTCCATGGTGCTGCTGCCCGACGCGCCCATGATGCCGCGGCTCTGCGACAAGCGCGTCGGCTATTTCAATCTGAATTTCGAGGACTACGATCAGCTGCTCGTCCCGCGCGACCAGCGCTGCTACATCGCGCGCTTCCGTCTCGAGCCGAAGGATCCGACCGCGGCCGTGAGTCGATCCGGTGAAGCCCATCATCTTCTACGTGGATCCGGCGACGCCGGCCAAGTGGGTGCCGTGGATCATCAAGGGCATCGAGCAGTGGCAGCCAATGTTCAAAGCGGCGGGCTTCAGCAACGCGATCATCGGCAAGCCCGCGCCCGCGAACGACAAGGATTTCGATCTCGACGACGTGCGCTACAACAACATCCGCTGGCTGCCCTCCACCATTGAGAACGCCTACGGCCCGCACATCAGCGACCCGCGCAGCGGCGAGATATTGAACGCCGACATCATGGTGTATCACAACATCATGGACCTCGTGCAGACGTGGTACTTCACGCAAACGGGCGACACCGATCCGCGCAACAAAGTGCTGCCGATGCCCGATTCGCTCCTGGGTCAAATGCTCATGTACGTGGCCGCGCACGAAGTGGGCCACAGCCTGGGGCTCAGGCACAACATGATCGCGAGCACCTTCTATCCGGTGGACTCGCTGCGCAGCAAAGCGTTCACCTGTCGCATGGGCGGCACGAGTCCGAGCATCATGGACTACGCGCGCTACAATTACATCGCGCAGCCGGGCGACAACGCGTGTCTCATGCAGGGCATGGGTCCGTACGACACCTTCGTGATCGACTGGGGCTACCGCCGCATTCCGGGCGCGGCCACGCCGGACGCCGAGCGTCACGGTGCTCGATTCGCTGGCGCGCCAGCAGGATGCGAATCCGTATCTGCGCTACATTGGCGACGGCGATCCCACCGATCCGCGCAGCGTCACCGAGGAGCTGGGCGACGATCCGGTGATGGCGAGCACGTACGGATTCGCGAACGTGAAGCGCATCGTGCCGATGCTCATTCCGGCGACTACCGCGAACCCGCTCGAGGACTATCAGCAGCTCGACGACATGTACGGCGCCGTGCTCGCGCAGTGGATGCCGCGAGGCCGGCCACGTGGCGGCCGTGGTGGGCGGCGTGAATCACACCGAGCGGTATCCGAGCCAGTCGCAGTCCATTTACGCGCCGATGCCGCGCGCGAAGCAGGCGAAAGCCGTTCAGTGGCTCAATGCGAATGTATTCACGACGCCTACGTATTTCCTGGACACCGCCATACTGCGGCGCATCGAGCCCACCGGCAGCGTCGAGCGGCTGCGGATGCGGCAGAGTCAGATCCTGAACATCGTGCTCAACGACGCGCGGCTCGGCAGGCTCGCCGAGGAGCAGGCCTTCGCGACCAAGGGCGCGCCGGCGTATAGCATCGCGGAGTCTGCTGAGCGACCTCTCGCAGGGATTGTTCGCCGAGGCGCGCTGAAGCGAAGCCGGTGACCGACGTGTACCGCCGGAACCTGCAGCGCGCGTTCGTGGAGGAGATGAACCGGCTGATCAACACGCCGCTCGAGCCGAAGTTGCCGCCGGGCGTTCCCGGCGCGGTTCGTGCCGAAACCGCGGCCGGCGGATGCGCGGGCGTTGGCGCGGGCGCAGTTGGTGGTGCTGGACGCGCAGCTGCGGGGGGCGGAGAGCACGGGCCACCGACAAGGACACCAAGGCGCATTTCGCGGATCTGCGGGCGCGGATCGCGCGTGATCCTGAAGCCGCCGGCGCAGGGGCGGAGGCGGAGCCGAGCGGACGGTTCGACATCGAGGCAATGGAGCCAAAAGCACCAAACTGAGCATTGGCATCACCTCCAACTCGTGCGAGCACCGGGAGACGGCTAACGTGATACGGGAGTAAGTAGCTACTTCTCGCTGCCGTTTCCCGTTGTCCTTCTTGGAGCGGCCGTTCACGGCATGCCCCTCGGAAGTCACCGCGCGGCGACCCCCACGCCCAGGTCATTTCCTGCGCGTTTTCCGTAACCGTTTCCAACCGCCTTAGAGGCAGCCCAAATCGCGAATTGCGATTGTCGCGCAGCTGCCATCGACCGAACAGGAAGGCAAGCACGCTAGCGGATTTTCCTCGCGCGAGGTATCGTGCCACCCGTCTAGATTCGGCGAAATTGAAATCCAAGTACTTCGCGGCACCGCACGCCGCCAGCGCGAGCTGATTCAGGGGTCCGCCTTCGTCGCGCAGGCAAGAATTGACTGGATGGCACAACGTGCGAAGGCCTCCATTGACCATAGAGGGAGAATGCCACCGTTCACCGCACCGGAGGCCGGCAACATTGAGACTCTCGTCTCGAGTCGTGGGCCATTCCTATTCCACGGTACCAGCGCGGCTACTCTTGGGGGAAGGAGGAAGTCGCCGACTTCTGCGAGGATATTCTGAGGCTCGCAGAAGCGCCGGACGGCGAATCTCACTTCTTCGGGACAATCCTTACAGTCGTCGAGTCGGTCCCGAACAGAGATCGTTCCCATCGCCGGTATGTTGTTGATGGTCAACAGCGCCTAATAACATTCATGCTGGCGTCAATGGTCGTCGCGGCGGGCTGTTAAAGATCGCCGAAAAGGCAACGGCCCCTGAAGAGGAGGAGCTGAAGAATTCGGCCATTGCATCGACCAGGATCTTGTCAGACAAATGCTTCTGGTACAATGGTTCAGGATTGGCAGACGAATCGTGCACTCCGAGAGCAGACTCTGCTTCCTTGTGCTGAAGATTTGGAATGTTTTTGATCAACTACTTCGCAAGCAAGCTCCGACGCCGATAAACGCATCGTCGCGACGTATTGTCAAAGCGCGGAACGCGCTGAACAGCAGTTTGGTCACCCCGATTCTGCGGAATGAGGACGACCTCCAAGACAAGTTCTCCCGCCTGAGCAAAATTCGTCGTGCCATCACTTCGCGCTCAATGTCCTTGCTCTTCGATTGTCCGACGGTCCAGAATGCATACCACCTATTCTCAGTACTAAATGACCGCGGCAAGGCACTAACCGAAGCGGATCTCCTCTGAACCCGGAATGTGGAACTCGTCGAGGGGCATGCCGGGTTGGTGGCGAGAGTCGAGAACTCGTGGGCCGTACTTCGAGCTGATATGAGCATGTGATTTCGTTCCTACGCTTCTACTACAGTTCAAAGGTTGGGAGGCGGTGGCCCACTAAACGCCTCTTCGATAGCCTCCTTGAGCTATGGGGGCTTGAATCATCAACACTCACGGCCGCGGCTGCGGAATCGTTGACCGTCGCCTGTGAGGACATGAGTGAAGAGTGGCGGCGCTATCAAAAAATGAAGGATGGCGTGTGGCCCTATCTTGAACCAAATGAAAGCAAGTGGCGCCAGGACCGGCTTAATCTCAATTGATCGAACATATTGGGGCAGAAGCAGGCGCATTCTCTATTGTTGGCTGCATCCGCCTGCTTGACCGAGGCACGATTTACGGATGTCGTGCTCATGCTCGAGCTAGCGACGTTCCGATACCAGCTGTGCAGAGGACATCCATCTAAGTTCGGAGATGTTATCTTCGCGGAGGCTGCGCAGATTCGGGCGGACGGCGCTGACTACAATCTAGCGAGCCTAGGTCAAGCGCTTCGTGGGCTGCTGACCAGCTACGCCAGCGACAAGCAGTTTAGCGAGCAACTCTCCGCATTTAAGTACACCGCCAGCATCTCAGCGAGAGTACGTCAGTTTCTCACGACGATTTCTGGCTTCGTGTCGCCACCCAATGCTGACGACGAGCCGCCATATTTCGAACAGGGGCTTGTGGCTGACCTTGGGGAGCTGGAAGTCGAGCACATCTACCCGCAGAATCCGAAAGAGGTAGTACCAGAACTGACGCCGTTCACGGATACCCTTGGCAACCTCACTTTTTGGCATCCAGACGACAACAAGGCAGCTAGGAACGGCACCTTCTCGGAGAAGCGACCCCTTTATCTGGAATCGAGAATTCACATGAACAAGGAGTTGGGCGAGCATGAAACCTGGTCATCCGCGACTTGCGAGGAGCGTCAAGAACAGTTGATTGCCCGAGCGCGTACGGTATGGCTGGCCCCCGGCGGACCGATTGAGTCAGGAACGGGGTGAGGAGAACGCCGACCTCGAAGGAGAATTGTTCGCTTGATTACTGGAGGCTCGCACCACTACCGGTGCGATGCGGCGCGCCCCTCCCGGCTACATTTCGTCCATGCGGTGCATCGAATGAAGGGGAAGTCTCCAGCTCGCGCGTCGCGCGCGAGATTCTCAAGTAGGGAGAGGCTCAGTGTGGCCGAACTCTTCGCCGGCGTTGGCGGCTTCCGGCTCGCCCTCGATCGGTCGCCATGGGCGTGGAAGATTTCGTACGGTCTGGAGCAGCCAGGTGGGAGCCGCCAGGCTCTGAGAAGAAACAATTCGCGTCGCGCTGCTATGTGCAGCACTTCAGCGCAAACGGACACTTCAATGAAGATATCGCGAAGGTGCTCGACCGCGTTGAGGCCGGAGAGGAGTCGCTTCCTAACTGGGACCTCCTGGTCGGCGGGTTCCCGTGCCAGGACTACTCCGTCGCCAAACCGCTAAACCAATCGCACGGTCTAGTCGGCAAGAAAGGCGTATTGTGGTGGCATCTTATCGAATCATGGATCTTCTGCGACGAGACGGAAGAGCGCCTCGATTCCTATTGCTCGAAAACGTCGACCGGTTGCTTAAGTCGCCTAGCACGCGGCGCGGCAGAGATTTCGCCATCATGCTTGCGAGCCTGAGCGACCTCGGATCAATGTCGAGTGGCGAGTGGTGAACGCCGCTGACTATGGGGTTATTTCCTCAGCGCCGCCGAGAGAGTGTTCGTCTGTGGGTAGGCTGCGTGCGCTCGAAACTCCAATGCCGCTTCGATTATTCACTCGACGGGCATCCTCTGCGCACGCGCCTTACCTGTCCAACGGCCGGCGGTAGGGGAATTTCGAGAATCGGTCAGCGCCTCGATGCTCACGGGAGAGCCCTGGAAGAGATTCCGCCTCTTCGGAGAGAATGCCCTACGTCCCTCCGTTCAAGGCCGCCGGGTTTATGCATGCACGCCGGGTATGGACTTACGAGGTGCGCCCGGGAACCCGTGGGAAGGCAACAACTCTCGGCGACGTGCTATTGCGCGACTCGCGAGTCGATGCGTTCATTCTTCCTAAACGACTCGCAGCGCGACGCGTCGCGGCCTACTCAAGGGCGCAAAGAAGGAGAGACGAAAGCACGTCGCTAGCAACACCGAGTACTACTACGCCGAAGGGGCGCTCCATTTCCTGATTGCGCGACCGGCCAGCCAGAACGATTCTCACGGGCAAGGGTGGGACGGCACCGTCACGATTCGAGCACGTAGTAGTCGCCGACGATAACGTCCGCCATGCGCCACCTGACCCCTGAGGAACTCGAAGCGCTTAACGGATTTCCGAAGGGCTGGACGAGATCTGGAATGACAATCGGCCAGCGAGCTTTCTGCATGGGCAATGCCGTTGGTCATTGGTGTGGTGAAGCGAATCGGCAAGGTGATTGCCGCCGACGCTCTAGACCGGCGGCGTGCCGAGCGAAAAACGGCGATTGGCGAAGGTCGGTCGGAACTCACGAAAACGGACGCGATCGGCGAAGACCTCGACGCGCGCGACCACAACCCGAGGACGCGGAGGAACGGCCGGAAGAGCAACAAGCGGCGAGTTCGAGTCTAGCGGCAGCCTCGCCGTGCCCACGGTTCGCGCTCCAAAAGCCTCGCAGCCCTGTTGTTCGCAGGGTAATGCAAGCAAATCGGGCGCAGCACACTGCGCCCGGAATTGTCATTACGGAAGTATCTCCGACAGTCTGGCTACCCCCGGATACAGAGTGAATTGGAAGGGTGCCAGCGGAAGCCCTGATATCGCTTACCCCGCGAGGAGAATCGCAGTGTTCGTGCATGGGTGCTTCTGGCATCACTGCGAGAAGTGCAAGCCGACGCTCCCGCGGTCTCATCGGCAATTCTGGGCCGCGAAGTTCCGACGCAATCGCGCGCGCGACAAACGGAAGCGACTGGAGCTGGAGGCGAGCGGTTGGAAGGTCTACGAGTTATGGGAATGTGATGTGCGCCTCGTCGCTGAGCGACCGCCTCGATATTTGCTTAGGGCTTTGCGCGAGTCAGCGCCGAGCCATTCATTCTGGCTGGCAGATGCGCGCGACCTACTCACGATTGAGCCAAAAACATTTCTTCACCACAGGTTCCCCACTCTTGTGTGTCGTCGTCCGTGTCGTGTCTGTTTCTCGCCTTTCGTCCCACGTCGGACTGTATCGAGTACTGAGACTCTGGGGTGAGCTGCTCGGCATGGCCGCGCAGATCTCACGTCTGAAGGTCGCTCGCTCTGATCGAATCCCTTCAGTTCAATATCCGAGGGACTCCAGAAGAACGGGCAACCAAGATTATTGCCCTACCCACAGGCGTCCCTCGCCGTAACCCTCACAATCGGAATGACCGGGAGTCGATTCAGGCAACTCAACAGGTCGGAATCCTTTCCACCGTTCTTCGAGCAATGGCAGGTAGCCGAAATCCCCGGAATAGTACGATCGATTCGACGGTATTCGGCCGGCGAAGAGGTACAGTTTTTGTCTCGATACCGCGCTCGGCGAACTCGCGAATCGTCGCCGCGTCATCCCGAATGCCAGAATCGACATGCCTTACGATTGGTGTCGCCCGCGGACTTGTCTCGCCCGATTGAGAAGCCAAGCTGATCGGCTATTGAGGAGAGAACGCCCCGTAAACTCTGCCAACCTCCGAAGAACCGTCGGCTAGAAGTCCGTCGTCCTCGGCGATTCCGAGAGCACTGCGCCGCGGACTCGGATCGGGCCCCGCTCGATCTGCACTGGTTGCAGAGCCTCTGATTGGAAGACCCAGGTAGTGAGTGGTGGCTTGAGCGACCACGCACGTCGGGCCGGCGAGTTGCGAGCCAACCGGCTGGCGGACCTTACGCCCACCTCCCGCCCTTTCGTGCATGCGCCGAGCAGCCGCCCATCGCCCTCGCTAATCCCATGCGCGTTCCCGACGCTGAGTCTTGGTCCAAACGATTTCCCAGTCGCGGCGAAATTCGGCTAGGATGTCGCCGCCGCCTGGTCTCCACAGCACGTGGCCAAGAATAGGCTTCTCGAGCAGCGTGACACCTTGTTTGTCCTCGTCGGACAACACGAAGAAGACGGCTGCGACCTTCTTGCGAACGAATGCGGTCCCCCACTGTTCTCGATCAGTGTTGCGTAGTCCATCATGGAGACGGATGTGCGCTCCTTTATTCGAAGCCGAAGCGGTACGGGAGAGCCGTCGCATAGGGACCACTTTGAGCTCAATTCCGGCGCTAGGAAAATCAGGTGCTTGGTCACGATTGGGGCTAATTCGAAAGTACTGCTCTACCAAGAGGCCGAAACGCCCCTTATTTCGGCTGGATTCGAAATCTCCGCGCTCACCAACCAGGCCCATCTCGCCCAGGGTCGTGCGCTCGAGTGGCCGCGCTCGAATCATTACCTCAGACTCAGAGGCTGTCCTTAAATCGAAGTGTTGTACGTTCCATGCGAATAGGCGGCACTGGCTTCTGGTGACTGATTTGAAGAAATGGTCCACCCTGCGCGCCACGTCGTTTCCGAACGCTGACGCCCGAAGCTTTGGTCCCAACTCGGACGCCCTCGCCACCGCGCAGACGGCCGATTTGTCCAATGTCTGCATGAATCGTCGCGAGCACAAAGGGCGCCGATCGACTCTGCGAAAAGCCCCCACAATGATCGAGCGCCGCGGGAGCGCCGAATGACGCACTAGACGAGGTTGCCTCCAATAGTACGAAGCCAGGCAATAATTTCCGAGGTCGGATCGGACTCAAGAAGGCAGCCATGGTCATATTGCTGACACACTTCCAGTGTTCAGGCGTCGCTTGGCAGACGCTACCTTCCGCTTCCTGACTTCCGGCGTCAAACCGGCCCACGCGGATAGAATACGCAGAGCCGCTTCATACAGTACCTCCGCCAACATCGCATCGGCGCGTGTCGAAATCACCGAATCGTAGTTGGGAAGCTTGGGCGCGAGATCGCCCAAATGGCATCGGAATGGAGGGGATCATTTCCAATTCGCGCTTAGTGGTGCAAACGGCCGTACACTTCGGTCGCGAGTTCCAAGCCTGCATCTCACTATGGTACTTCGGGTTGGCCGGCGGCGCGTCGTCTCGAACTGGAAATATAGAATTCTGGTCGATCAGGGCCCCCAGGCCGCGGACCACGGTTCGGGTGATTTTGCTACCACCGAGTGGAATAAAGACCAGAACGCCTCTCGATTCCTCGAAAGTGAGATCTGGTACGGTGGGGTCCTCCGCATGGACTATCTTTGAGAGTTCCTTCAGACACGCAATGTCCCACTTCCCCTCGACTCCGACAAATAGACGAATATCGTGGTCTGCGAGCACACCAAGCGTGGCCTTGATTGTTTCCAGCGTGTATAGTCATGGCCTCCGGCGATTGCCGTGCTGCCATTGACCTGATAAACCAATCTCAGGCACTTTCGATCGACCCTCCGCGCGAGAGTTGGAGTGTGCGTCGTTAAGATACCTGGCACACTCCTTGCGTAGTAAGCTCCTGGAACGCCTCCAAGAGAGCATCACCTGATCAGTCTCAATGTCCGCTCCTGTCTACGGGCTCTTCAATCGCGTAGATCACGTCCGATCCCGCCGAAGTCGCCACCTGCTCTGCTCGTGCGCGAAAGAAGTTTAGAAGAAAAAGGCGCCTCGTCCCGCTTCCGCGCTTGTTCATGGATATTCCATCATCGCCCGTGAGCGAGACTGTGAAGAGCGAGTCCCAGTTCTTGGTCTTCACCTCAGGGACGGCCTCTCGCAAGTGCTGGCGACATCTCCTGCAGTTTCGCTACCGTAGCTGCGCTAGCTTCCAGCTCGCCCTTTACCCTCCGCTATTACCCACATCGAGTTCCGCTTCATAGCCCCGAACTGTATCCTTGATTGCCGGCTTCTGCATCGATTGTCCTTCCTCGTCCTGATCGATGCTCGCGCGATACGGATTTGAAGAGCGCGAACACCAGGTAGGCGTAGCTGCACCTGTTCCCGAACGGCCTTGCCCGTCTCGGCGGACAAATCGACCTCCGACATCGCCGTGGCAAGATTCGAAGTCTGGTTCCAAATCGCTCGCCGCAATGCCGTCTTGACTGTCAGATTGACGGCGCTCGAATCGACGGAGCGCTGCGTAAGCCATTAAGGTCCGCGATTTTCAGTCCGAGCAGGTCGTCACAGCCGGGGGTCGTCATGATGAAGAGCATTCGCAAATACCCGGGTAAGCTTTGGCTTTGCACCAGTGCAATTGTATTGCTGACACACCTCGAACTACCCCATGCCTCGGACGAGGTTCTCTGGTCCTAGGAGATGGGGAACAACTCGTCAAGAACTATCTCACTCGGCAGCGATGGAAAGAGCACCATCAGTCTTCACGTCCGCAGTTGACCCCGAGACGGAAGCATCGTCCCGATCGACTGGTCCTCCATTGAAATCTGCGCGCGTCGATACTGGCAAACTGCAGCGTCATTCTTTCCCCACGGAGGAAAGTGGAATTCACGGAATCGTGATTGATGGCGGAATACGAATAGGCTCGGAAATTCTGGAGCTTGACTTCAGTGAGCTTCATTGCTTGTGTGGTGGAGCGGGCCTGAAACGCCCCCGGCAGAGATTCCAGGTTTCGCATCGTGGACTGTTCGAGAGTGGACCAGACGGTGCTCATCTGGCGCATCTCCTCCAGCGACCTGCACCGCCCGTTCAAGAGCTCCGGCCGATCCCATCACCACCGCCACCGCCTTCGCCCGCGACACCGCCACATTCAGCCGATTCGCACTCAGCAAGAACTCCGCCCCTCTCGGCGAATCCTCGAGCGTCAATGAACACATCGACACAATGACCACCGGCGCTTCCTGACCCTGGAACTTGTCCACGGATCCCACGCGCGCCGCCGGGTCCAATCGCCCGCGCAGATTCCGCACCTGCATGTTGAACGGCGCAACGAGTAATACGTCATCCGGGGTCATTGCGCGAGCGGGTTTGTCCTCCACGGTCACGCTGCGCGCGAGCAGCTCCTTGACGAGCGGCACGATCGCGTCGGCCTCCTCGTCGCTGCTCTGGCTGTTGCCTTCGTGCTCCACGGGCATCCACACGATGCCGTGCTGGGTGCCGACGGCGTTCCCCTCGGTGCGCGGCGCGCTCTTGAGGCGGCCCTCGTAAAACGCGTCGGAAATGAATGCGCACACGTCCGGGTGCATGCGGTAACTCAGCCCCAGGAAGATCCCGAAGTCCGGCGGGATGGTCGCGTGGCCGTTCAGCGCGTACTCCAGGCAGCTCATGCCGCTCTCGCCGGGGTGGGTGCCCTTGAGCGGCTGCGCGAGCTGCATCTGGTCGCCAATGAGCACGATGTTCTTCGCGCTCTGGCCCATCGCCACGGCGTTCGCGAGGCTCACCTGCCCCGCTTCGTCAATGAACAGGTAGTCGAGGACTCCCTCGAGCGCTTCGCGGCTGAAGAGCCACGCGGTGCCGCCGAGTATCCAGGGGCCGGGCGTGCCGGCCAGCTCGTCGGCGTCGCCGGACGCGGCGAGATGGGTGATCCGCTCGTGAAGCTCCACGGTCTCGTCGCCATCGCTGCCCACCTTGTAGAGCGCCGCGTTCGCCGGCGGAGCCGGATCGTTCTTCAGGATCGCGGCCATCACGTTGAGCACCACCTTGTGGCTGTTCGCGGCGATGCCGACGCGCTTTCCGCGGCGCAGGAGCTCCACGATCATGGCTGCGGCGGTGTGGGTCTTGCCGGTTCCGGGTGGGCCTTGAATGCACAAGCGTGCTGCCGTCGAGTCTGCATACGACGTCGACGGCATCGCGCAGGAAATTGGGACCGTCTTCAACGAGTGCTCCGCCATCGTGGCCCTGCTATCCGGGGCTTCGGCGGAAGAGGAGATCATCAACTGCGGACCATCGGCCATCGGCCATCGGCCATCGTTGGGCGAAACGCGCGAGCGATTCCTTGATCGGCTTGGCGCTCAGATAGTCGTCGGGGATCAGGCTCAGGCGGTCGGGCAGCTGCTTGTTCTTCGAGAGCTTGAGCTCGAGCAGGCCGGCATCCGCATCCATGGTCACGATGCTGCACTTCGTGCGCCACTGGTCGGTCACCACCACTTGGCAACCGGCGTGCAGCTTGGTGTCGCTGTTGGGGTCGAATGCGTATTCGTGCGCGAATGACTGCTTCTCGGGACGCGCCGGCTTCTTGGTGCGCACGAGGCCCGTGAGACAATCGAAATCCTCGCGCAGCTGCTCTTCGGTCTTCTCCAGGCGGTCGAAGTACTGCCACCACACCGGCTTCTCCTCGCGGCGGTGGTACTCCACGAGCCAGCCGACGAGCGCGGTCACGCGCGCGCGTTCTGGATCCTCTTCTTCCTCGGCCATCTCCGCGAGCTTGGCCGCCACCACTGCGCCCGGATCGGGGTCGCGCGGCGGACGCTCGTCGTCCGCGCCGGCGGGCTCGGGCAGCGCGGCGGCGCCGGATATTTCGCGTCGAACTCCGCCTTCCGCTCCATGAGCCAGTCGCGCACGCCCACGGTGCTCTCGCAGTCCACGCGATTGTATTCGCGGATCTCGTTCAGCCGCGCGCTCTCGGCCCACCCCTGCGGCTCGCCGCTGTCGACCCACGCCTGGTAGGCCAGCACGGAATCGCCGGCGCTGGACACAGCCTGCTCGCGCGGCGGCATGTACAGGCACTCAATGTCCTTCAGCGAATAACCCGTGGCGCCGATGGTCACGCTCTGGCGCACGATGTTGTACAGGTCCACCAGCACTTCATTGCGCAGCAGATCGTCCACCTCGTTCTCGCGCGTGGCGTACTTGCCCATGAGCCGGCGCAGCGCCGTTTTCTCGTACGCGGCGTAATGGTACACGTGCATCTCGGGATCCTGCTGCCAGCGCGCGTGCGCGAAATCGACGAACCCCTCGAAGGCTTTCTTCTCCTGCTCGGGCGAATGCGCCCACCAGTCGTGGAATTTCGGCTTGCCGTTTTCGACGGTGACGGCGCCGAAGAGATACTCGAGTCCGCCCGGATAGAACGGGAATCCCTCCATGTCGAAGAACACATCCAGCGGCCGAGGCGGCGGCAGCAGTGCGAGTCCGCGCCCGGGCTCACTCGGCAACGGTTCGCGCAATTCGAAGAGCGGTTTTTCGAGCTCGCGCGACGCCTGCTGCAGCGCCGCCTGCCGGCGGAGCTTCGTGAGCGTTTCGGGAGAGATTCGGGGAATGCCTACTATTGTACTGTCGGCGAAGTCTTTGAGCGTGTTGATGCCCGCATCCTCGAGCCGGCGGATCTGCGAGCGCGTGATGTTCGGCGACGCGGCTCAGAGTGGTCGCGCTCTTCCAGCAGCTGCTCGGCGAACGTGCTCCACTGGCCGTAGCTGCGCTCGAGCCCGGGGTCGGGCATGTTGTCGCGGCGCCAATTCTTCTGGAACTCCAGGAACGCGTCGCGCTGCACCAGATAGTAGAAATAGAAATCGTCCGTCTTGAACGACTCCTCCGTGCTGTCGCCGAAGATGAACTTGATCTGCTTGGGCCGAACTCCCTGCATGGCCTCGAGCATGCCGGCGTAGCAGCAGAGCTGCACGATGAAGGCCGGCTTCGCCGAGCGCGCGAGTTTGACGTCGCGGGGCTCGTAGTGGTAGTCGCCGAGGTTCGAGGGGCCGGGGACTTTGTAGAGGAGGTCCGGGTAGCCCTGCCAGTCGCCGTCGGTGAGGCAGGCTTGGTAGATCACACGCGCGCCAGCGCGCATGGCGTCTAGCGTGTGGCGCGCGGCGTGCTCGTCGCTGCGATCGACCTCCACGAGATCCGGGAACTCGGCGCGCAGCTTGGCGAGGTGGCGCTTCTCGTGCTCGTCGCCCATGCGCGCGGCGAGATCATCGCCGCCTTCGCGAACATCGGGGGCGATCGAGATGCCGGCGGGGATTCCGGGAACGGCCGCGGCGCCGCCCTCGAACTTGTACCGCTCACACCAAGCCGAAAAATCGCCTTCGAGGAAGGCGAGGAGGTCTTTGGGCGAGTACTGGGTGCGGCCGTCCGCGAGTTTGCGCACGACTAACGGCGGAGCCCGGCTGTCGGCTGTCGGCTGTCGCCTGCAACGGCGGCTGCGAGTCTTGGCATGCTCTTAATCTGCCACCGGCCTCTGACAGTGGTGAGTGGCGGGAGAGGACGCCGGTTCGCGCAGCCGTGATACCGCGTACAGGAATACAATGCCACGTCCCGCCCGCGTGTCGCTCATTCTCATAGGCACGTCCCACGGATTGGTGTATTATGAAGCATGGCACCATCGCGGAGCGATCCCATGACGGTCAAAGCAGTTCCCATCGTGCACAGCGATCCCGAGATCCTCGGCGGTACGCCGGTGTTCGTCGGAACGCGAGTGCCTGCGCATGTGCTGTTCGATTGCCTCGAGGCCGGCGATTCCCTCGAGCGATTCCTCGGGCAATTCCCCACGGTGAGCCGTGAGCAGGCGCAGGCGGCCATCGAGCTCGCGCGCGACGCGCTGCTGACGCGTGCGCGTACTCCTCGATGAACAGATGCCGGTGGGGCTCGCCGCGGCGCTCGACGCGCATGAGGTGCGCACCGTGGCGCAAATGCATTGGAAGGGGATAACGAACGGCGAATTGCTCCACCTCGCGTCGCAAGCGCTTCGACGTGCTGATCAGCGATGGACTCGGGCATGCCGAGTCCAACAGGATGTGTCGCGCTATCGGATCGGACTGATCCTCGATCCGCGCGCACAGCAATCGCCTCGGAGTCACTTACTTCCACTCGTGCCCGCCTTGGAACGCGCCATTGCCGCCGCCCGGGCGGGGACCGTCGTATACGCGGACTCTGATTTCGTCGCCGGCCTCCAGCGCCGCCTTCGGCTCCTGCCGCCGTAGATCACCTGCATCAAGCGGTCGTGGTGCACGTCCGCCATGTACGAAGTCATCCCGAACAGATTGTCGACCATCTTCTCGGTGAGCGTGCCGCCCTCCACGTCGATGCCGCAGCGGAATCGCACGCTGCCGTTCTCGAAGTCGAGATCGAAGGCGCCAATGAAGCACTTGTAATTCACCCGCGCGATGAACTCCGCCACGGCCGCCCGGCGTTCCGCGGGCACCTTGAGCGCCAGATACGAGCGACACGATGACCTGCTGTTCCGATTCGCGCGCGCGTGACGACGACGCGGACCGTCGAGTGCTTGCAGTTGAGCGAGAACTCCACCGCCGGGAACTTCAGCGTACCGCGCGAAATTCCAGTTGCACCCGCGAATGGTGCTGACCATGGTCGCCAGGATCGGACCGTCGGGCTCGCGCTCCTCTTCGCTCATTCTCTCCTCGGCCGGGCCGCAGGCGTCAATGGGATCGGACATGCCGGCTCGCTCCCGCGCCGCCTCCGGCGCATCGAGCGGCAGGATCGGCGCGCCGCAGCGCGTCTCGACGAGCCCGCTCTCGTCCGCCAGCGGATGACCGGGCGTCTTCAGGAAGAGCGACTGCTCGCAGTACGTTGGCTCCTTGCCCGTTCACGTACTTCTTGCCGCATTGGGGCACTGCCAGCGGTAGACGGTTTGCATGAACTGAATGTGCGAGGGGGGTGTGACATTGAACTACGCGGGAAGCGGGAAGCGGGAAGCGCCGCGGGATGCGAGAACTGCGCGAGGGCCCCCGCGCCGTTCACGCGTCCCGCGGCGCTTCCCGCTTCCCGCTTCCCGCGTAGTTCAAGAAGCCTGCGCCTGGAATGACCGTCGTCAGCGCCTCCTTCGCCCAAGTGATCTGCTGCGCCTTTTCGGTGAAGAGTTTTTGCAGCCGCGGATCCAGCCCCGCGCGATCCGGATGGCACGCCGCGATGATCGTGCGGTATGCCCGCTCGATCTCGCCGTAGCTCGCGGTAGAAGACACACCGAGCAGGATGCGCGCCTTCTCGAGATCCTCGCGCATCCGGCGCTGGCGGCGGGCGCGCGGGTCATCCTGACTGCTGCTGATTCCCTTTCGCGCGCGCCTCTTCGCCCGCGCCTCCCTCCGCGCCTCCTCGGCGCCACTCGTGCCCCGCGCGGCGTAGCCGATCTCCTTGAAGAGTTCCGTGATGTCGTGCCCCGAGAAGCCGAGCGTGTTCGCCACCAGATGGACGGCCGCGGACATTTCCGCCGTGAGCGGGCCGTCGGCGAGCGCGAGATTCCGGATGAGTCGCGCATACGGCGCGCGCTCGGTCTGGCGACAACGAGCACACCGGATCGGCAACGGTGCGCATCACAAACAGGATCTCGCGGATGCGCTTCTCGCTGAGTTTCCCCTTGAACGCGTCGCATAGGTAGCGACGGCGATCTCGTGGGCCTTGGGCGCGCAATGTGACTCGGCCCACACCAACGTCGCACAAACGAAGGACGCAATGTCCAGCCGTGCGCGCTCGCGAGGGACGAGACCGTCGGCGTCGAGCCGCACAGTGTTCGGGATCCAGATCCGGCCTGGTGGATGAGCGACTCCACCGTCTCCTGGCGAGCCGGCCGCGGAAAGGTCCCGCAGATCGCGCACCGCGTAATATGGCGCCGCAAAGAGGCCACCGATGCTGCCAAGTCCCGCTGAACGCGTCGCGAGCGATCGCCCTCCTCGATGCGCGTCGCACGCACTTCGAGCAGCCGGCGACGACGCGGGAATCGAGCGAAGTGAACCAGCCGCGCCCGCGGATCACGTGCAACACGCGCGCCTCCTGCATGTGCGCCTTGCCGCAGATGGGGCACGGTACGTCGTAGCCGTAGAGCGGTGGCGGCGGCGGCGGCGCCTGCCGCATGGACGGCGCCGCGTTTCGCGTTCGTCCTCTCTTGGCGGCCCGAACCACATGCCGCAATGATCATGTAGATAATGATTCCGCCGAAGCGCACCCATGCCGCAGCCTCCCGGAGTAGTTGATCGCAATCTGGGAGGGGGGTGTGACAGTCCTGAACTACGCGGGAAGTGGGAAGCGGGAAGCGCCGCGGGAGCGTGAACGGCGCGAGGACCCCTCGCGCGTCATCGCGTCCCGCGGCGCTTCCCGCTTCCCGCTTCCCGCGTACTAAGAAGCGCTGATCTTTCGGAGCCGCTCGCGCGATCTCCCGGCGCACGGATGCCGGCTCGAGCACCACCGCATCCACGCCGTACTGCAGCACATGCCTCACCGCCCACCGCGCGTCCGCCAGCGGATGCTCCATCGTGAGCGAGCCGTCTCTCGCGAGCGGCAGCCCCTCTCGCTCCGCGATCCACCGCGCGATCTTCGCGCTGTAGCGCACTTTTAGCGTCTCGGGCTCCTCGGCGTGGAAGATCTTGCCGCCAGCGGCGATCGCGTCGAGTGAGAACTCAACTGGCACCTCGTAGGGCTCGTTGGTCGGCGACGCGCTCTCGATGCGGTCGAGCCGGAAGATCCTAATGGACGCACGCTCATAACAATGCGCGACGATATACCACGCGCCGTTCGCGGCGATCAGGCCATAAGGACCGATCAGGCGCGCTTTTGATTCGGTGGCGTCGGCACTGCGGTACATGATCTTCACTTTCTTATGCGCGCGCATGGCGCCGCGCACGGCCGCGAGATGATCGCTGTCGCCGGCGCTGCCGAGTTCGGCGTGGCGGCCCGCGTTCGAAAGCTCGCTGAGCGGCAATTTGCCCAGTGCTTGGCGCAATCGTTTGCGCGCCCCGTCTATTGCGCGATGCTGATTGGGCGGTCGTTCGCGCCGCAGCATCGCGAGTCCAAGATCCAGCGCGCAAAGTTCCGGTGCGGTGAGACGCATGGGCCGGGCGAAATGACTGGCGCGCATCTGCACGCTTTCGGTTGAGCTCTCGATGAGCACGTGCAGGCCGGGGACGAATCCGCCGGGATCGCCGAATCGCTCGCTGAGCGAATAGAGGTCGCCGAGTATCGTGTCCACGTCCGTGCCGGCGAGCTTCGCGACTCTCGTGAGTTGATGCGCCTTGCCGTCGGCCAGCCGCGGAATGAGCTGCAGCAGCCGCCGGAGCTGGACGGACGCCTCTTCGCTCATCGACGCGCCTTCCATGGCGGCGAGCGTCTCGCGCGCGAGCGTGCGGAATTTCGCGACGAACGGCTTCGGTTCCACCGGCACGGCGTCGCCGCCGAACGACAGCAGCCAGCGCGCGAAATGATCCGGCCGCCGCACATGGAACACGCGCTTCCCCGCCCCGCCGCGCACCGGCGTGCCGAGCTTCGCCGCGGCGCGCACGGCGCCGGTATCGCCGCGGAAATCGACGGTCACCTGGATCTCTTCTTCGTCGCCAAGACTCCACGCCTCGCGCGAACGGCTCTCGGCGGCAAGATCGAATGTGGAGGGGATCGCGTAGTCCGCGCTGCCGGCGCGTTTCCTGTTCACTTCCACGTTCGACATTCGGCTCAGCCGGAAATTGCGCATCTCCTCCTTGCCGCGGTCGCGCGCGACGAGATACCAATGCGCGCCGAGGAACACGAGGCCGTACGGCTCCGCCTCGCGCGCCGCCGACTTGCCCGTTTGCATCGTGAGGTAGTTGAACGTCACGATCTTCTTGTCCAGCAACGCGGCGCCGAGTTTCGCGAACACTTTCGCATCCACGCGCTCGGCGACAACGTGCTCGCCGCTGCCTGGCTGCGTGGCGTCCATCGGGAGATCGAACGCGAGCTTTCGCATGGCGCTCTCGGCGTCGGCGCCGAGCATGGGATCGCCGAGCGATCGGACGCGGGCGGCGGCGCTGCCGACCGCTTCGAGCTCATCGGGCTCGAATGCGAGCGTCGCGAGCGAGCGATAGCCCGGCGGGCCGATCCGCGGGCGCGAGGACTGTCCGCTCGCTACGACTTGAATGAAGGGGAGATAGAAATCGTCGTGACGCAGGCGGTAGGCGTCTTTCTCATCTTCGCCTTTGCCCTTGATCGTTTCGATCGGAACGCCGAAGTCGCGCAACTCATCCTTGTCTCGCTCGAACATTCGCTCGAGCGTCGCGGCGTTGGCGCCGGCGCCGTAGCCGGGAACATCCGCGTCGCAGTTCGGCGAAGGACACCGGCATTCGATGCGCCAGCAGCGCGGCAAGGAGATCGATCCAGCGTTGCAGCTTGGGCGTGCGCTCGGCTCCGCGGGTCGCGGCCTTCTTCTTGGCAGGCGGCTTCTTGCGTGGGGGCATGGTTCGCGGAGTGTGCCCCATCGTGGGGGTGAACGCAAGGAGGCGCGATGAGCACGAGCTTGCTCACTGCGCGGGAAGCGGGAAGCGGGACGCGCCGCGGGATGCGCTGAACTGCCCGAGGAATCGCCGCGCCGTTCTCGCATCCCGCGGCGCTTCCCGCTTCCCGCTTCCCGCGTCTTGCCTGGCTAGTGGCTCAGGATGAACGTCGTTGGATACGACAACACGACCGAGCTGCAGTTCGCAGCATAGACGTCCACAGGGCCCGTGATGGTCATGCGCTGATTGGCTGTGTCGTAAGTGCCGGAGAATGTCTCCGAGAAACTCGGACACAGAGCCCGAGTGCACGGTGATATTGACCGAGGGATTCGTTCCCGCGGCGATGTTTCCCGCGAGTGTCCCGGTGCCGGAGATGGCGACCGTGTTGACGCCATCCGTAAGCTCCCCCGTGAGTGCGTAACTACCACTCAGCGTCGGGCCATTCTGCCCGACCGTCACCGTGAATTCCGCGATGATGGCCACGCCCTGGTCCACGCCGGACATCGGCCCGCTGTACGAACCCGAAACGTCGTTATAACTCGGCGGCGGAGCCGTGGTGCCCCCACCTCCGCCGCTGCATGCGGACGCGAGGATGACGAGGAACGGAATGAGCGCTGCATGTTCTGACGTGCATGGTTCCCTCTCGAGTGTGAAGCGTGAGAGGGAATCATTGAGCTGGGGGTGTGACACTCATTAACGACGGGAAGCGGGAAGCGGGAAGCGCCGCGGGATGCGAGAAATGCGCGCTGAGCCCCTCGCGCAGTACTCGCATCCCGCGGCGCTTCCCGCTTCCCGCTTCCCGCGTAGTTATTGCGCGATCCCCGTCAGCACCGCTGACGCCGTATCCCCCGGCGTCGCGAAGATCATGAAGGTCGCGGACTTGTTCCCGGTCGTGAGCGGCGCGAATTGGAGGGTCACGTTGCAGCTCGCGCCGGCGGCGAGGGTCGTGCCGCAGCCGTTGGTCAGCAGCGTGAAGAACGTCGCATCGGTGCCGGTGAACGATGTGCTCAGCGTGCCGGTGCTCGACGTCGCGGTGTTGGTCACGGTGAAACCGAAGCTCGCGGTCGTCGACACGTTGATGCTGTCGAAATCATGCGACGCCGGGCACGATGGTGAGGCCGGGCGGCGTCACGGTGGCCACGAGCGGCACGGCCACGCTCACGCTGCCGGGTTGTCCACTCACCATGAGCATCGCCGAGTCGCGGCCGGTGGTGCTCGGCGGCGTGAACGTCACGATCACGGTGCACGATGCGCCGGGCGCCAGGCTGGTGGTGCTCGTGCAATCGGGACTCATCACGGTGTAATTCGCCGCGCCCGCGCCGGTGGCGGTGAAGCTGAGCGACGTCGCCGCGAAGTTGCCGGTGTTGCTGACCTCCACGGTATCGGTCCGCGCTGCGGTGCCGGTCGGGACTCGGCCGAAGGTGACGCTATCGGGAATGCGCCGCGAGCTGCGGCACGTCGGACGAAGTGGACGAGCTGTTGCACGCGCCGAGCGCGGCGGCAATGACGACGGCGGCGGCCGCGAGGCCGGGGATATTTCGACATGGCAGATCTCCAGCGTATATGAGTCCATCCAATGGCTCCCATTGGAGAAAAGGCCTGAAATTTCACGTACCCACGACGTGCGGGTGGGTTCCGGCTGGACTACGCGGGACGCGGGGCTCGGGACTCTCCGCGGGATCCGAGTAGTCCGCCACTAGGGGGCAATGATCACTGAACTGCCGCCAATCCCTATAGGCGCCGACACGCACGCGAGCCGGCCTACCCCACGCGCGCGGCACGAAACAGTAGTCGATGTGATACGGCCGGTGCTCATGGTGATAGAAATAGTGCGTGTGCCGGGTCTCCTTGCCGTGCTTCTCGCGAAAGTACGTGTGATACGCGCTGGTGAGTCCGTGCGACGCGAGCTTCTCGATGAGATCGCCCTGACTCTGCCCCTCCGGATGCTCGGCGTCCCAGATCACGTTCGCGTTGAAATCGCCGAGCACGACGGAGTGTTCGTGCTGCGCGATCATGGGACGATAGAGATCGATCGCGCGATTGAGTCCGCGCACGTAGCGGAACCTGTGCTCGTAGTTCGTGGTCCACACGGCGAGCATGAGGAACGACCGCGGCCCCGTGACCTGCACCGGCACGGTCCAGCGGGGCACACTCGGCCGCTTCCGAACGGGCGCGAGCTCGTAGCCGTTCCGCGCAATGATGGTGATCCCCTTCTTCTTCGGATCGCCGCCGTACCATCGGTACGTGCTACTGTCGGGCTCCTCGCGACGGAGCTCCTGCAGCACGGCGATGTCGGGCTGCAACGCCTCGACTGCTGCGCGCTTCTCGGCTGAACGGCCCCAGGAGCAATTCCAGGTGAGGAGGCGCATTCCTTGAACTACGCGGGAAGCGGGAAGCGGGAAGCGCCGCGATGTGCGGGAAGCGAACGTGGAGCCATCGCGCCGTTCTCGCATCCCGCGGCGCTTCCCGCTTCCCGCGTCCCGAACATGACCAAGCAGGGGCTCGCTCGGAGTCCTGGGCGCCGACTAGCCAACGCGCCCCGAGCAGTCCGCCTCACGGCGGCGCGATCGCCGTCCCATCAATGAGCACCTGCACGCCGACGTTGTCCGGTTGCGCGACGAAATCCAGGAACGCCGGCTTATCGCCAGCCGGCGATCCGCGGCACGAAGGTGATGATCATCGTGCACGCCCCACCAACCGGGATCGTCACGCCGTTCAAACAATCGGTGGAGCTGTTCACGGCATAGCTCGTGACGCCCGAACCGCCGGAGAGCAGACTCAAGTTCTCCGCCGGAAAGGTGCCGATATTGCTGACGGTGAGGGTCTCGGGTGCGGACTGCTGGCCGATCGCGATGGATCCGAATGCGAGGTTGGCGGGAGTCGCACTGGAGTTGCGGGAGACCGCCGCTTTGGGTGGTGCTGTTCCCGCACGCGGCGACTACGAGGACGACGGCTATAAGGGCAAGGGCCTTTTTCACTCCTTGGGGCTCCGAATGGGGACGGGGAATATTACACCCAAGCACGCGCAGTGTTCGGGAAGCGGGAAGCGGGAAGCGCCGCGGGACGCGAGAAGAGTGCGTGGGGCCCACGCGCCGTTCATGCTCCCCGCGGCGCGTCCCGCTTCCCGCTTCCCGCGTAGTTAGTGCGGTCCCGGCGTCCCGCCCGCCCTCTGGAATCCCCGCAGGATGTCCACCCGCAGCTCCGTCCAGCCATCCACCTGATAGTACTCGACGCGCAGCTCGTGCTTGCCGGGCGCGAGTGCGGCGGCTTCCACGGCGGATTCGTGCGGGCCCCAGTCGTCGATCGTGAGATTGCCGTCCACCCAGACGCGAACGCCCTCGTCGCTGATGGTGCGCAATGGTGTAGTCGCCGGGTGCGAGCTCCACGGTCGTGGTCGCGGCCAGCGCCCAGCGCTCGTTGCGGGATCGCGGGCATGCTGGGGCGATACCAGAGGAAATCGAGACGCGGCTGGTCCATCGTGAAGAGTGGCGGGGTCTTGAGCAGCGCCTCGAATGCGTCGCTCTTGCTGCGTGGGTCGGTGCCGTCGATCCCACGAGAACACGCTCACGCGCCAGTCGAGCTTCGGTTCGAACGATCCATAGGAGAATCGAACGCCATTCGACTCGAGGGTGAGCTGCCAGTCGTTCGACGGCAGAAGGCTGATCGTGTCGTTCATTGTTCCGTTCATCATGCTGATCTCGTCAACGCCGCGCTTCGCGACCAGGCGCCATGTGCCCGCGGGGCCGAGCACGGCGAGATGCAGCGGCAGCGCATGCGTGCTGTCCACGGGCCAGATCTTGGGCGTCGTCCAATCGTACGGGCCCCATTGGTCCACGATGATCGCCGAGCGATCGCGGCGGGACAAGCGGCGTCGACGGGATATTCGTGGCGATGCCTTTCGCGACGGGCGCGAGCTTCGCGTATTCCGGCGGGAGCGGCAGCATCCACAGACACGGATCATCGGGCATCACGGTGCTCGCGACGCCCGCCGCGTTGGAGTCGGCGCGCACGGCGCACGTGTCGCGCGCGACGAGCGTGGTGTCCACGCTCTGGAAGCTGTTGCCGAGCAGGCTCACGTCGCTCGTGTTCGCGAGATCCACGGCGACGCGGTCGCGCGAGAAGAAATTCCATTCGATGCGCGCGTTCCGGCTCCGCGTGTCACGATGCTTAGGGTAGCCCCAATCACTCGGCGCAATGCTGTCGGCCCAGAGGCGGATGCCCACGTCGTTGCGATCGAACCGGTTCGCGACGATCGCGTTGTCCTGGCCCGTGCTCGATCGCCGCGCCGATGCGATCGCGCACGAAGCAATTGCCGGCGACGATCGACGAGTAGCTGTATCCGCCCCAGAGTCCGTAGTCGCTGCCGTTGCCGATGTTCGCGACGAACGTGTTGCGGCTGAACGTCGCCTCGATCGCGTTCGCGGGCGCGTACGAGAAATCGTTCTTGTACACGAGATTGTCGTTCGCGCCGCCGTCGCCCGAGTCCATCGTGCTCTGGCCGGCCCAGAGGAAGAATCCGTCGCCGCCGTGCGTCGCGGAATTGTAGGCGACCACGTTGTTCGAACTCTGCTCGAAGAAGAGGATGTCGGCCGAGTCCTGCCCGCGCCAATAGAAGCCATTACTATATCCGCGCACGTTGAACTCGAGATCGTTGTGCAGGATGCGGTTGAAGCGGCTGCGGTAGAGACCGATGCCGAGCCCCGAGTTGAACGAGAACGTGTTGTCGTGGATGAGCAGGCTGTCGCTGCGCACGAGCAGAAGTCCGTCCATCCCCTGCTCCGCCGTGACGCCGCTGATCGTGCCGCCGTGCACGCCGTCGAGATACGCGCCGGCGCCGTAGCGCAGCCACTCGTTCTTCTCGTTGTGATGGAAGGAGAGCCAGTCGGCGATCGACTCGTGCTCCACGAGCGAGTAGAGGCGCGGCTTCCAGCTGTTGCCGAGGTCGAGGTCCGTGAGCGTGAGATCCCGGGTGCCGCGCGCGAGGATGTTGAAGCGGTAGCCGTGGATCGTGCCGTTCTTGATCGTGACGTGGGCGCCGCTGTCTACGCGAATCGCGATGCCCTCGGCCTGGTCGGGCTCGCCGGGGTTTCCCTCGAGCGTCGCGCCGTTCAGGTCGACAACGATGTTCGATGCCGCGGATCGACGATCAGCGCGGAGTCGAGCGAGCGCGGGCGCCGGGAAGCGATAGGTCTGCTTGTTCACGGTGATCGAGTGCGTGATCACCATGCCGGGGCGCAGAGCGACCTGCGCGCGGCGGCAACTGCGACCGCGAGTGCCAGGAAGGTCAGGATCATCGTGGTGACGAATCTACACCAGATTCGTAGGGCGCGGGACGCGGGGCTCGGGACTCGCCGCGGGACGCGAGAACGCGCGGAGGTCACCGCGCCGTTGTCGCTTCCCGCGGCGAGTCCCGAGTCCCGCGTCCCGCGTCGTTCAGATCGCCAGCACCAGCCTCAAACCCGCGTCCAACTGCTTGATCGTCGCGGCGTCGAGCCGCCCGCCGGCATCCGCAGCTCGCGCCGATCGAGCGTCGCGAACTGCGAGACGTTGGCCACGGAATCCTTGCGCAGGCCGGAGCACCTCGCGGGAACGAGCACGTTCCCGGGCGCCTTCAGAAGACGCAGGTTGCTCGTGAGCGCGACCGCGACCACTGTGCCGATGCGAGAACGGTTGAAGCCGTCCGCTTGGCACGATGACGCACCGGGGCGCCGGTAGCCCGGACGCGGCGCCGCGCGGTTCGCCCAGGTCGAGCCCACCAGATCGTTCCGCGCTCGATCACCATTCGCGATCGTCTCAACGTGCGTCGCGCGGCTTCGCGCAAGGAACGGCTCGTCGTTGCTCTCAGTCGGCAGTACACGGCGTCGAGCCGCTCGGAGACCTTCGACTTTGATTCTTGGCGACATACTCCGCGAGCGCGGTCGCGAAGAGCTTGCTGCGGCTACAAACCCTGCTTCTTCGCGAGCGATTCCGCGGCGGCGAACAGGTGCATCTGGGGAGGGAAATGGCGGTTTTCATACCCTTATACTACTGCGGTATAACTCTGAACGGCAAGGGCGCGGGACTCGGGACTCGGGACTCGCCGCGGGATTCGGGACGCGAAGGCTCACGTGCAGTTTTCGAATCCCGCGGCGAGTCCCGAGTCCCGAGTCCCGCGCCTTACCGATCCACCGTCCTCTGCGTCGCCTCGTTGTACCTCGCGCCCGCGACGTCGCTCCGCCGGAACCGCCGCTTCCAATTCGGCCACCTCAGAAGCACTCAGCCGCACGGCAGCAGAAGCCGCATTCTCCTCGAGATACTTCCGCCGTTTCGTCCCCGGGATCGGCACGATGTCCTCGCCCTTCGCCAGCACCCACGCGAGCACGAGCTGCCCCGCGGTCACTTTCTTCCGCTCGGCGATCGCGCGCACGCGCGCCACGAGCCGCTGGTTCCGATCCATGTTCTCGGCGTAGAAACGCGGGAAGCGCGCGGCGCGCGTGTCGCTCGCGTCGAGATCGGCGGCGGTCGCGATCTTGCCCGTGAGGAATCCGCGGCCCAGCGGACTGAACGGGACGAAGCCAATGCCGAGCTCGCGCAGCACCGGCAGGATGTCAGCCTCGATGTTCCGCTCCCAGAGCGAATACTCGCTCTGCAGCGCCGTGATCGGATGCACTTTGTGCGCGCGACGAATGGTGTTCGCGCCCGCCTCGGAGAGCCCGAGGTATTTCACCTTCCCCGCCCTCACCAGCTCGGCCATCGCGCCCACAGTGTCCTCGATCGGCGTCTGCTTGTCCACGCGATGCTGATAGTACAGATCGATGTGATCCACGCCGAGCCGCTTGAGCGACGCGTCGCACGCCGCGCGCACGTACTCGGGCGTGCCGCTGATCGCCGTGTATGACGGATCCTCCTTCTTGCGGACATTGCCGAATTTCGTGGCGATGAAGAATTCGTCGCGCCGTCCCTTGATCGTGCGTCCGATCAATTCCTCATTGTGGCCGATGCCGTACATGTCGGCCGTATCGAGGAAATTGATGCCGAGTTCCAGCGCGCGCATGATCGTCGCCTGCGACTCGGCGTCGTTGCGCTCGCCGTAGAACTCGGACATGCCCATGCAGCCGAGGCCCATTCTGCTTACTACTGCGCCTTGGGATCCGAGTTTGGTCTTGTTCATGGGAGGGCGACTGAGGGTGGAGTCGAAACTGCAGACTTAGACTTTAGACTTGGACGTTAGAACCCAACGTACGCATTCTAAAGTCCAGTCTAAAGTCTAAGTCTGAAGTTGGAAGGTGTTCTTGACCCGCACACTCCGTTGCCAGTACAGCGCCCACCCCAACGACCACGCGGCGGCGCGGAGCGTGGTCACCACTTCGGTCTTCATCGTGCCGGATGGATCGGTGCTCATCGAGATCGCGCCGGATGATGCCCGAGGTTTCGGAGGCCAGAACGTAGCCGCCGGCGACGTCCAGGATGTTCATGAGCGCCATGAACACGAGGAATGCCGTCCAGTATCGCGGCGCGGATGGGCTGCGTCTTGTATACGAGATAGAATCCGTACAGCGGCGCGAGCGCGCGCGCGAATTGCGCGACCGACTCGAGCACGGCGAGCGGCTTGAACATCGCGCCGCTTTGGATCGACGGATCGAATGCGACGACGAAGCCGCCGAATGCATCGGAGAGCGTGTAGAGCGCATAGGCGCAGAGCAGGCCTTGGCCGACGAGGAAGAGCGCGAGCCAGCTGCCTATCCCCTTTGGCTGGGTGCTTTGGGGCGCTTCGGGTTCGATGGGGGAGGTCATGACCCAAAACTGCGCGCCACGTGCGCGCGTGGTAAGGAGCTACGGCGCAGACTCTAAGAATGTTCGCGTTCGGGACGCGGGAAGCGGGAAGCGCCGCGGGACGCGAGAACTGACGGGGAGCTCCCGCGCAGTTGTCGCATCCCGCGGCGCTTGCCGCTTCCCGCTTCCCGTCAGTCTCGCTAAGCCTTCTTCCGCTTCGCCATCATCGCGTCGAGCGAGAACGATCCCGCCCCATACGCCGCATACGTAAAGAAATGAACGCATACAGGTAGGGCAGTTCGCCGTGGTTCTGCCACCACCACATGTTGCCCGAGCCGCCCCAGTGCATCGCAGAAGTATGTGACGGCCATCTCGCCACTGGCGAGGAAGGCCATGGGACGCGTCAGAATGCCGAGCACGATGCAGGCTCCGCAGACGGTCTCGATCACGCCAGCCGCGCCGAACTTGGTCATAAGGTCCACGGTGCCATGATTCGGACCCATCCCGCCGAACCAGCCGAACAACTTCTGCGCGCCATGCGAGAAGTACCACGCACCCGCGGCAATGCGCAGGGCGTTCACGGAGAGACTCTTGAATTTCGCGGTGAATTCGGGCGACATGCGCGGGGAGCTCCGGGGTGGAGGTGAGGCCTCTGCGAACTCTACGCGCGGCCGACCAACAACGCTAGACACTACGCGGGACTCGGGACTCGGGACTCGCCGCGGGACGCGAATAAGGCGCGATGAGCCCACGCGCAGTTCTCGCGTCCCGCGGCGAGTCCCGAGTCCCGCGCACGAACTAACCCTAGACTCCCCCCATACACAGCGGCAAGTTACCTCGCATGGAACCCTATTCGAGGCCCCCAATGAAGTCTCTCCGTCATTTCTTGCTCGCCGCAACCATCCTCGGTGCGGGAGCAGCCGCAGCCCAAGGAACCAGTCCGTCAACTCTGGCGCCCGCCTTAAAGTACCGCAGATCGGCCCCTTCCGCGGCGGGCGCACGAAATCCGCCACCGGCGTGCGGATCAGCA
>CAVSYH010000021.1:0-201416 GCA_963732065.1 uncultured Gemmatimonadaceae bacterium
AGGTGCTCTTCCTCACGACCGCGAACACGATCGGGCAGATCCCCGACGCGCTGCGCGACCGCATGGAAGTCATCCGGCTCGCGGGCTACGTGGACCACGAGAAGTACGCGATCGCGCGGCAGTTCCTGATCCCCAAGCAGCTGCGCGCGCACGGGATCGATCCGGCGAAGGTGACGTTCGCGCCCGACGCGGTGCCGGCGATCACGCGCGGCTACACGCGCGAGGCCGGCGTGCGCGAACTCGAGCGGCGGTTGGCGCGCGTGGCGCGCAAGCTCGCGCGCGAAGCGGTGGTGGATCCGGCGAATCCGCCGGCAATGCAGACATGTCGCGGCGTCGGACCTCGAGCGGCTGCTCGGCGTTCCTCCGTTCGACGAGGCCGACGAGAAGCGCGAGGACCGCGTGGGCGTCGCGACGGGACTGGCGTACACGTCCATCGGCGGCGATCTGCTCGAGATCGAAGTCGCGGTCGTGCGCGGGCGCGGACGTCTGCAGCTCACCGGAACGCTCGGCGACGTGCTCAAGGAAAGTGCAGGTGCGGCGCTCACGTATGCGCGGTCACGCGCGACGGTGCTCGGCATCGACCCGGAATTCCCGCGGTCGCGCGATCTGCACGTGCACATCCCCGACGGCGCGACGCCGAAGGACGGGCCGAGCGCGGGCATCGGGATCGCGGTGGCCGTGGTCTCGGCGTTGACGGGAGTTCCGGTGCGTGGCGACACGGCAATGACGGGCGAGATCACGCTGCGCGGGCGCGTACTGCCGATCGGCGGGCTGAAGGAGAAACTCGTCGCGGCGCGGCGCGGCGGTGTGACGCACGTGATCATCCCCGAAGGGAACGCGCGCGAGCTCACCGAGATCCCCGACGACATCAAGAGCGGGCTGATCTTCCATCCGGTGACGACAATGGACGAGGTGCTGAACTTCGCGCTGCGCGGAGAGCGGCCGGCGGCGGCGGTGGCGCCGAGTGCTGGTGCGGCGGCGTCGATCGCCGCTGTTGTGCCGCCGCACACCCATTGAGCGCGCCAGACCCGCTCGTCATTCGCGAGATCGAGTTCCTGGGCGGGCTCGCGCAGGCGGGCGGCTGGCAGCCGAGCAGCGATCTGCCGGAGATCGCGTTCGCCGGGCGATCGAACGTGGGGAAGAGTTCGCTGCTCAACAAACTCGTGAAGCGGAAGTCGCTCGCGCGCGTGAGCCAGACGCCGGGCAAGACGCGCGAGATCAATTTCTTTCGCGTGAACAACGAGTTCGTGCTCGTGGATCTTCCCGGGTACGGATACGCGCGGGTGTCGAAGGAAGCGCGGAGCACGTGGCGTCCGCTGATCGAGGGCTACCTGAAGCGCAGCGAGCCGCTGCGCGGCGTGGTGCAGCTGGTGGACGCGCGCCACGAGCCGACGCCGGAGGACCGGCAAATGCTCGATTTCCTCGCGGAGATCGGCGTGCCGACCATCGTGGCGCTCACGAAAACGGACAAGTTGAAGAAGGCCGAGGTCGTGCCGCGCGCGGCGGAACTGGCGCGCGCGCTGGGGCTGGACGACGAGCAGGTGATCCCGTTCAGCGCCGTGACGGGCGCGGGGCGCGACGATCTGGCGGAGGCGGTGGTGGAGCTGGTGCGGGCGCCGAGCTGGCGGGCGGCGGCGGCCGGCGGAGCCGGGCGACGCGCTGTAAGGAATCGGGCGAGCCGCTCGTCTGAATTACGTGGCTAGTCGCTGGCCCTACCGCAGACACGCTGACGGGAATCCGCAATGAGACTCGCGCTCCGAAATCTGCTCGCACGACCGATATTCACGACGGTCGCCGTGCTCTCTCTCGCACTGGCGCTTGGCGCGACGACGGCACTGCTGGGCCTCGTCGATGCGGTCGTGCATCAAGACGAAGGATACCCGGACCCGGGTGGGCTTTTCGCGATCCTGGTCCAACACGGCGACACGTCCCGACATCCGCCCTCGACGTACGAGCACTTCCTCATGCTCCGCCGCGAGGCACGTTTCGCGAGCGGAATCGCGATGAGCGCCGAATCGGATGGTCACGATCCGCACGGACGCCTCTGTGCGCGACGTGAGCGCCGCCATCGTATCGCCAAACTTCTTCGAGTTGGTCGGCGCAAAGCCCGCTGTCGGCCGGGGATTCGTGTCCCGCGATGGCCTGCACGCCGATGAGCGCGAGGTCGTGATCAGCGACCGTCTCTGGCGAGTCATTCGTGCGGGGCGCGCCGCGCCGGCTGGGATGAGTCTTTTGATCGACGGTGCGGGCTATCAAGTGGTGGGAGTGATGCCGCCAGGATTCGACTTCCCGTATTTTCGCGACCTCTGGCTGCCGATCCCACTCGCCGCCGGCGCCGATGGGCGCGGGATCCCGCCGCCGTTCATCATCTATCGACTCGCGCCCGGCGCAACGCGCGCGGACGCAGCGCTCCAGCTCACCGCCATCGCGCAGCGCGTGAATCTCGAGTTCGGCTTGCGCGACAAGCCGGCGTTTTACCGGGTGTACCCGATGGGCGGAGAGTTCGCGCCGATGCTCTCTCCGGTGCACTTCGCGCTGGGCGGGGCGGTTTTGCTTGTACTGCTCGTCGCATGTCTGAACGTGGCCGGGCTGATGCGGGGTCGAGGCGTTTCGCGGGAGCGGGAGATGGCCGTGCGGGCCGCGCTCGGGGCCTCGCGCCTGGCGCTCGCGCGGCTCGCGCTCACGGAATGCGGTGTGCTCGTGCTCGGAGGAACGGTCGTGGGAGGCGCCCTAGGCATCTGGTTGATCGGTGGAGCTGCCGGCCTTCTTCCGCAACAGACGCGGGACCTCGGACTCTTCGCGCCGCATTTGAGCTGGCGGGTCTTCGCCGGCGCCCTCGTGGTGAGCGCGCTGGCCGTGGCGCTGATCAGCGTCCTTCCGGCGTGGCAAGCGGCGGGCGCAGATCCCCACACCGCGATCAAGGACGGCGCGACCACCACCACACGCCGTCGCCGCCGTTACAGCGGCCTGGTCGCGGCGGAAGTCGCAGTCACGATGCTCCTCTTGTTTGACGCCGCTCTCCTCGTGCGGTCGGCACGCGATTTCGTGCGCTTCGATTTCGGCTACGCCGCATCGCCGCTCGTAGTGGCGCGGCATCCGAGATTCGGCGTGCAGGGACTGGCGGGGCGAGCGGGGGCGGAGTTCTCGCAGGCTTTCTTGTCGCGCGCCGCCGCGCTCGCGAGCGTCAGCGGTGCGGCCACGTTCCACGACCTCATCGCGCCCGGCTACGCGGTCACCGCGACTGGGCCGCGCGGCGGCGCGGTGCAGCGCTGGCTGTCGAGTTATCGATCGGTGACGCCCGACTATCTGCGCACCCTTGGGGTACCGATCCGGCGCGGCCGCAACTTCACGGCCGGCGACGTGGAATCCGGCGCGGTGATCGTGAACGAGCGGGCCGCCGAGATGCTCTGGCCGCTCGACGATCCCATCGAAGGGCAGTTGATGCTCGCCGCCGCCGACTCCGCGCGCCCCTTCCTGCGCGTCGTGGGTGTCGCGGAAGATGTTTACGAGTCGCGACCGCGCGATGAGGGGGCAGAGGTTCCACCAATGATCTACGCGATCGATCCCCGCGACACGCTCGCGATCCGCGATCTCGTCGTTCACGCGCGCGGCGATCCCGCAGCCGCGGCGATCGACGTCCGGCGCGTGGTCGAGGAGCTCAATCCCAAAGTCTCCGACGTGATGCACATCGAATCCTGGCGCCAAGGGTTGAACAATGGCGTCGAGCTTGCCGGCTTCCTGGCGGCGCTCTTCGGCGCGTTCGCCGCATTCGGCGTATACTCTCGGCACTCGGCGTCTACGGGATGACGGCGATTGCCGTCTCGGCACGCATGCGAGAGTTCGGAGTTCGCATCGCACTCGGCGCACAACGAGCGGATATCCGCCGGCTCGTGGGGCGCGAGACGCTCGTCACTCTTCTCGCCGGGATCGGCGGCGGCGCGCTCGCCGCACTGTGGGCGGCGCGCATGCTGCGATTCCTCGAGTGGGGGATCGACAGCGCGAGGCTGGTGCTTCCGCTGATCGTGTCGCGAGATCGTGGTGGTCGCTCGCCTGCGTCGCGGCGACAGTTCCCGCCGTCCGTCGCGCCGAGCGGAGCGACCCCTGCGACACGTTGCGCTCGAACTAGTTCGGCGGCGGCGCCGTGACGAATCGCAGCGAACGCACGATCGCGAGCGCGGTGAGCTGAGACTGCTGGCTGTTCGCGTGGACGGTCACGCGGATCACGCTGTCGGCGTGGACATCGACCTGCGAGAAGACCTCGTAGTATCCATCCTCGCTGTACGTCGAGTAGCGGCTGGTCTCGATGGACGACGAGTGGCCTACGCATCGATTCCGAGATGCAGTCCGGAGACGCGTCCCGAATCGCCGGGCATCGAGCACTCTGCCGCGGATCTGCGGCCAGCGCGGATCGGAACGCCGCGCGCTCACGATCATCACTGAGAGCGACCCGTCCGGAGTCGGTCCAATGCATCGGGTCGTGCTCGCGGGGATATACGATGTTGATGAGTCGATCGCCGCGGCACGCGAAGGCGAGCGAGCGGCGTGGCCGGGATCTCGATCCAGCCCGTCGTATCGACGTTGGCGGGAGCATCGCACCGCAGCGACTCGACGACCGGGAGCGGCTTGGGCCGGTTCGTGACCGACACGAGCCAGATGATCCCGTAGATCGTCGGGATCGTCATGAGCGCCGCGACGAATGAGATCATCACGTATTGCGACGGCGTCGGGTTCTTGATCATGGCGTCACGGCCGCGCGCTCCGCGATCTCGCAGCGCGTGACGCGCTGCGGGCCGCCGCCGCTCGCGTCCACGAAGGCCTGGATCACGAAGTTCACCACCGGCAAGTCGCGCGATCATGCCGGTCATCGCCCACGCGAAGTTGATGTGCTCGAGCGCGCGTGCGACAGCGGCGACGCCCTGCTCGTCGCGCGTGCCGTCGCCCGGATCGTACGTGATGCGCGTGAGATCGCGCGACGGATGCGACTCGGCGGGAATGATCTCGAGCGACACGGGGTGGCGCCAACTGAACCAGCGCGCGATCGCGCGGCACTTGGTGCAGTCAGCCGACACATAGAGCACCGCGCGGCGGCCCGGCGTCGCATAGGGGCGCCAGCGAGGGATCCACGCGCGCACCGCGCGGCGATATGCGCGCCACGGTTCGCCGAATCGCGCGCCGAGGTCGCGCTGTTCGTCCCAGGCGGCGAGGCCGGCGCTGTAGATCACGGACATGACGCCGGCGGCGGCGAGCCACCAGCTCGCGAGCAGCGCGCCGAGTCCCAGCAGGATCACGGAATTCGCGAGTTGCATCGGGATTCGAGACGTAGGCGTACGCGCCGCTCGTGACGAGACGTTTCGTGGCGTCGAACGGGACGGGCGTACCGCCGCCACGGAGGACGAACTCCTGCACGGCGCTGGCGCCGAGCGCGGCTGGGATCGCGAGCAGCTGCAGTGAGA
Organism: uncultured Gemmatimonadaceae bacterium; assembly: GCA_963732065.1. Taxonomy (GTDB): domain Bacteria; phylum Gemmatimonadota; class Gemmatimonadetes; order Gemmatimonadales; family Gemmatimonadaceae; genus DATKOH01. The sequence continues at coordinate 5,454 of CAVSYH010000021.1, forward strand.
GCGAGATCACCCACGACGGGCGCGAGAAGAGTGCGTTCCAATCGCCGCCGGTGTGCGCGAGGATCACCGTGGGGAGGATGCCGAGCATGATCACGCTGAATGACGCGCAGAGCAGGATCGCGCGCGCGGGGAGATGCGTGTCGTCGCGGGTCCAGCGGTAGAGCAGTTGCGCAGGGATGAGGCAGAGCGCGAGCGCGATGAGTTCACCCACGAGCCACGTGGGGCCGAGTCGCAGCGCGGGCGCGAGCAGCGGCATCGCGACGAGATCGAGCAGGAGCATCGCGGTCGCGAGAGCGGAGAGTCGAGCGCGCGGGAAAACAAGCGCGGGGATCGCGCTCCAGAGGAGCGCCCAGCCGACGAGCAGTTCGATCGGGAATCCGAAGAGGCTCGGACCGGTGGCGTCAAAGCTCCACCAATGGAACCGCATCGCCGCGGCGTGCACCGGCAACAGCGAGACCATGCACCACGCGAATGCGAAGAGAATGCCGGCGCGTGCACGCCGCGACGGCGGGCGCCAGAGCCAGAGCGCCACCGTGACGGCGACCGGCACGTAGAGCGAGCCGGCGAGCAGGAGGTCAATGCGTTCCATGCGACGCTCAGCTCCCGGTGGCGGCGGTCGTGATCAAGTAGCCGGCGGTGAGCCAGGCGCCATAGTGCTCCCACGGGGCGAAGTACCACGCGGGATCCAGCGTGCGGCGGTAACGCAGCGTCCAAGTCACTCGCGCGTGCGTGGCATCGATCGCGCTCCAGGTGACGTCGGCGCCCTCCCACGTGAGCCAGTGGCGGATGTACGAGTCGTCGCTCACCGCGTCGAAGGAGACCGCTCCGGGCGACGAACTCGCGACGCGCATCGTGAGCGTGCCGGGGTGATGCCCGGCGTGCGAGAAGAGGATCGTGCGCTCGTCGCCCACGGCGAGGCCCGCGCCGGTCATCTGCACGGGGCGCGGGAAGCGCATGCGGAAGAACAATGGCAGCGGCGCGTCGAAGCGCGGCGTGCGCGCGAGCGATGCGGCCACGGAGTCGGCGCTCATCGGTACGACGCGCAGTGACAGTGACGCTCGCATCGCGCGCGAAGTTGAAGCCGGGCACTACGCCTTCCATGCTCGCGATCAACGAGCACCGGCAGCGCGATGGCGGGCAGGATCTGCCGGCCGCGGCGCGTGTGCCGCCAATAATCGCTCTCGGCGATCCGGCCGATGATCACGCCCACGAGCATGAAGAGCGGCGACGCCATCACAATGCAGATGAAGCCTTCGCCGAGCAGGATGCCGGAGACGAGCAGCGCGATCGTGGTGGCCTTGAGGATGAGACCGGTGGTGGTCTTCGCGGGACCGACGAAGGCGACCATTACGATCGCGAGGAGCGTTGGAATGCCGATGAACAACGAGCAATGTGTGCTCGAGGTGCTGCGCCTTGAGGAGCCGGAATCCGACGCTCACCGCCGCCACCGCGAGGATGACGCCGATGGCGGCGCGATTCGGGCTCGGAGCGGCGTCGCTCGGCGTATCGAATGTGCTGTCGGTCATGCGGCCTCCTGGGCGGCGCCGGTCGTGAGGCCCGCTTCCGCCAGCATCGCGATCACTCGGCGGCGAATCGGGCGGAAGATCGGGAGCTTCGCGATCGCAAGGAACCGCACGACGGCATCGAGCGCCTTGTCGGTGAGACGGCGCGTGCGGATCTGATGCGGTGTGCGGTCGTACAGGAAATAGAGGAGCAGGCCCATGTGCAGGGCCCAGAGCGCGAGCGGCGCAATGGCGCGCACGTCGGGGGGCAGCGGCTCTTCGTCGAGCGCTCGCGCGAAGAGAGCGACGCTCTCCTCGCGCAGCTGTTGGGTGCTGCGGCCAAGGAAGGAGAGCGGGTGGTCGGGCGAACCCGGTATAGCGCAGCAGCGCGCCCATCAGTTTCCGGTCGGGCTCGAGGAGGTCGAGCTTGGAATGGAAGACGATCCCGAGCCGCGCGCGCAGGGCGCGGGCCGTGGGCAGCTCGGCGGTCACGCGGGCGGCGTGCAGCGCCTGCGCCTGGTCGTAGTAGGCGAGGACGATCGCGTCCTTGGACGGGAAGTAGTGGTAGGCGGCGCCGAGCGCGACGCCGGAGGCGGCGGCGATATCGCGCATCGTGGCGGCGTCGAAGCCGTCGCGGCGGAAGAGGGTGAGCGCGGCGTCGCGGATGCGGTCGCGGGTGGCCTCGCCCTTGGGAGAGAGTGTTTTGAACATGTTCAATAATTTGGAGCCCCCAGGTCGCGCTGTCAAGGGGAATATTGAACATGTTCAAAACGTTACAGGGAGCCTTCCGGGCCGGAAACCTGCGGCGGCCCGGCGGCTTATCTTCTTAGACCCCAGCGACCTCCACTCTTCGGAGCCCTGTCATGGTGCTGCGCCCCCTTCGCCCGCTCCCGCCCCGCCCCGCCCACGACGTGTTCGACAGCTGGCTGGACGGGCTCGAGCACCAGCTCGCCGACCCCGCCGCCGACCGCGTCGCGATCTGCCGGCGCACGCTGCTGGATCTCGTCTATCCCCAGTTCGCCGCGAACTACGACACGGCGATCCAGGACGAGATGCTCCCGCTCGCGACGCGCGCCGCGCTCATCTCGCTCGATCCGCGCCACATCACGCTCGAGCCCGAGTACTACGCCGAGTGCGATGACGAGAAGTTCCAGCGCGTGAAGCCGCTGCTGTGGCTCTGGTACAGCTTCGACCGCACCGCGATCGCGGGGCAGAACGTGGACATCGCGCATCCGTTTCCGGCGCATCCTCGCGCCGCACATCTTCAAGCGCTGCGGCAAGAACTTCAAAGCGTTCCAGAACGTGGAGTTCTCCTTCGGCTACAACATCGAGGCCGGCGACGACGTCGTGATCCATCGTCACGTGCTGCTCGACGACCGCGGCGGCCTCGATGCTCGGCAACCGCGTGAGCGTGTCGGACTACGCGAACATCTACAGCCACACGCACTCGATCGTGGACCAGAAGGACGTGACCGACGCCGTGACGACGCTCGAGGACGACGTGCGCATCACCTACCACGCCACCGTGCTCGCCGGCGTGACGGTGGGCACGAACGGCATGGTCGGCGCGATGGCGCTCGCGACGAAGGACGTGCGGCCGTTCCACGTGAACGTCGGCATCCCCGCGAAGACCGTGCGCATCAAGCCGAATGCGCCGCCGCATCCCGAAGTCCACAGCAGCGCGCAGGGCAAGAAGCCCAAGTAGGAACTCAGCGCGCCCGCGGCGCTCCGCAGGGCCAGCGGGGATCACGGTTCATGTTAACAGGATGCGGCGGAAGAAGCGCGGATGCGTCGGATTTGCGCCAAGTGGCGAAACGGCCACCCTGACGCTGATCAGTTTTGCAGTTGTTGTTTACAACAACACTGCGCGATGTCGACGCGCCGACGATCTTCTCTCGCGCATTGGGCGATCCGCGAATCCGTGCCCCCTCCGCCGCATCCCGTTGAACATGAGCCGTGATCTCGCATGGCAGCGAAGATCGTGAGGCTCCCGGGAGCTCGGTGAGATGCTAGCTTAGTCCCGTGATCTCTCCACGAAATTGCGCGATCGCACTGGTGATGGCCGCGGCCGCATGCGGCGCGCCAATGAATCTCGAGCTGAGTGGGCTCAGTCCTCAGCCGCTCGGCGCGACGCTCAAGTGCGTCGCGGGCACCGCGGACTCGCTCGGCTTCAAGCCGGTGACGGTGAACAATGGGAAAGGCATCGAGGCGACGCGCAAGGATTCCGTGCTCGCGCCGTACGAAGACGGCCGCCTCGACAAGATCATGGCGAGCGGCGCGAACGCGGAGAGCAATGAAGGGGCGTCGACGCTGCACGTGACCGCGAGCAGCTTCTCGCTGCACTGGACGCGCGTGGGCGTGGAGACGCAGGAGATCCCGGCATCGTCAGCGGTCAGGGCGGCGAGCAATCGTTATCATGTCGAGATGTGCTAACGCCGACAACTGACGGCGCGTCTGGCGTATGGTACGACCACTACACGGTGCCGCTTCCGCTCACTTCGCCGGCGCGGCCGGGGAGGGTGATGCGCGTGAGCTGACGCACCGGAACCTTCGCGCGATCCGCGAGCGCCTCGCGCGCGATCTGCTTCCATGGTCACGAAGCCCACGCCATCGGCGCGCCACGCTTCGAGCTGGCGCTCGAATAGAGGGAGCAGCGCGGTCGCTTCCACCTCGGTGTGGATCGAGTGCACCTCGGTCCCCTGCACCGCCTTCGTGTAGTACGCGATGAACGCGTCGTCGCTCGCGAACTCCGGCGAGTTGTACGTCTCGTCCCACGTCGGCAGCGTGGTCGGGATCTCGAGCGCGTTGAAACGCCGGCCATGGAATTCGGGAAAGAAGGGCGCGCCGAGCCGAGTGTTCGACGCGTACTCGATCCCGAAACGGTCCTGCACGGTGAGCGTCGTCGGGGACGCCTGCCAACCCGGCGCCGCCGATGCGCGCGCGCTGCGCCCGAAGATCCGCTCGAACTCGCGGTGCGCGGCGCCGTACTCCGCCGCGATGTCCTCCTCCGGCATGCGCACGGCGCGGTCGTGCCACTTGATGTGGTCCCAGCCGTGCACGCCCACCTCGTGCCCCGCGTCGCCGACGGAACGGATCACGCTCGGCCAGCTTCTCGCCGATCATCGGCGCCGGCAGCAGCGTGCCGTACATCATCGTGCGCTTCGGGTACATCGCCACGGCCTTGGACCGCAGCATCTTCTTCAGGAATCCCTTGCGCGTGAACACGCGCGCGATCGCGCGCCCCGAGCGGTCAGGGCCCAGCGTGAAATAGAAACTCGCGCGGATCTTGAACCGGTCGAACAGCCGCAGGAGATTCGGCAGTCCGTCCCGCGTGCCCAGATACGTATCGCAATCGACTTTGAGCGCGACGCGGCGCGCTCCGGCCGTCACGGCGCCGGGGGACGCTCGCGTCCCTTCAGGTAGAAGTCGAGGGTGCGCTTGATCGCCTCATCGAAGTCCACCTTCGGCGTCCATCCCAGCTTCTCCTTCGCCCGCTTGATCGACGGCACACGCGTCATGATGTCCTGGTAGCCCTTGCCGTAATACTTCTGATTCGTGACCGCGATGATCTTGGTCTTCTTCGCCGCGTCCGCGAACGCCGGATATCTCCCCACGGCCTTCACCAGTCGCTCGGCGAGCTCCTTGATCGAGAGATCGTTCGCCGGATTCCCGATGTTGAAGATCCCGCCGTCGGCGCAGCCATCCTTGTTCTCCAGGATCTTCATCAGCGCGTCGATGCCGTCGTCGATGTACGTGAACGAGCGGCGCTGCTTGCCGCCGTCCACGAGCTTGATCGGCTCGCCGTACAGGATGTTGTGCAGGAACTGCGTGAGCACGCGCGAGCTGCCTTCCTTGGGCGAATCCACATTGTCCAGGTGCGGCCCGATCCAGTTGAACGGCCGGAAGAGCGTGAACTTGAGCCCCTGCTGCATGCCCAGCGCGTAGATCACACGATCCAGCAGCTGCTTGCTCGTGGAGTAGATCCAGCGCGGCTTGTTGATCGGCCCGTACACGAGCGTGCTCGTCTCCTCGTCGAACTCGGGGTCGGGGCACATGCCGTACACTTCGCTCGTGCTCGGGAACACCACGCGCTTCCCGTAGCGCGCGCACTGCTTCACGATGCGCAGATTCTCCTCGAAATCGAGCTCGAACACCGCGAGCGGATTCGACACGTACGTCGCCGGCGTCGCGATCGCGACGAGCGGCAGCACCACATCGCACTTCTTGATGTGGTACTCGATCCACTCCTTGTTGATCGCGATGTCGCCTTCCAGGAAATGGAATCGCTTGTCGCCCAGGAACGGCTCGATCTTCTCGGAACTCATGTCGAGCCCGAACACTTCCCAGTCGGTGGTCTTGAGGATGCGCGCGGTGAGCGCGTTGCCGATGAAACCGTTGACGCCGAGGATGAGGACGCGCATGCGAAGCCTGCCTAGTGGTTAGTCGTAAGCGTTCTGAGGCGCTGCGCGAGCGCGGCGCCTTGGAGTTCCGGTTCATCGTTCACCTGCGCGGTCACGATCTCGAGCCACCGGCCGTCGGCGCCGGCGGCGAAGCTGTGCTCGCCATCGAAGCGGAAGGTGCCGGGCTTCGGGCGCGGCGCGCTCGGCGTGCCCTCGACGCGCTTGGTGCGCCAGATCATGAGCTTCGCGTTGCTCACGGTCGCGTACGCGCCCGGATACGGATGCGACACCGAGCGCACGAGATTGTGGATGTCGCCGGCGGGCCGCGTCCAGACGATCTCGCCATCTTCGGGATGGCGGCGTCCGAATTTCGTCGCCGCGGCGTTGTCCTGCGGTTTGCGCGGCGCGGTGCCGGTGAGCAGCGCATCGAGCTGCCGCGCCAAGACGCTCACCGCCGCATCCTTCACGCGCGACTGCACCTCGGCGGCGCTGTCGTCGGGGCCGATCGGCACGGCCTGTTGATCGACGATGTCGCCTTGCGTCCGCGAGCGCGGTCATCACGTGGAGCGTGGCGCCGGTCTCCTTCTCGCCGAGCGCGACGGCCCAGTTCACCGGCGCGCGGCCGCGGTACTTGGGCAGGAGCGAGCCGTGCATGTTGAAGGCGCCGAGCGTCGCCCGCGAGAATGCGGCGACCGGGATCAGCTGGCGGTAGTAGAACGAGAGCAAGAGGTCGGGCTCGAGCGCCGTGAATTCTTCCACGACGTGCTCGTTGCGAAAATCGGCGTCGAGATGCACCGGGATCTTCGCCTCGCGCGCGCGCTCCGCGACCGAGGGGAACCAGAGCTTCTCTCCCGGCGCATCGGCGTGCGAGTACGCCGCGACAACGTTCACCCCGCGCTCCAGGAGCAGCGAGAGGCTGGCGTGTCCGACATCCGAGTACCCGAACACGACGACGCGCGGCTGGTCCGTCATCGATCGGATCGCCCGCCGTATACGTGGCGGATGAGATAGCGCGGCCGCCCGCGCACTTCCTGGTAGATGCGCCCGACGTACTCGCCGACGATGCCGACGCCCGCCATGAGCACGCCCATCACGACGAACGCGAGCGCGAACAGCGTGAACACGCCCTCGGCTTCGGATGCGCGCAGCAGGATGAACCGCCTGACGAGCAGGTACACGCCGAAGAGCACGCCGCCGCTCGCGGTGATGAATCCGAAGAGCGTGAACAGCTGCAGCGGCACCACCGAGAATCCCGTCATGAGATCGAAGTTCAGCCGGATGAGCCGGTAGAACGAATACTTCGATTCCCCCGCCGAACGCTCGGCGTGCGCGACCGGCACCTCGGTCGGGATGCCGCGCGATGCTCTGCGCGAGCGCGGGAATGAACGTGGAATGTTCTTCGCTGCGATTGATCAGTTCGATCACCTCGCGCGAGTACGCGCGGAGCATGCAGCCGTAGTCCGTCATCTTGATGCCCGTGATCGCGACCGTCACGCGATTCACGAGCCACGATGCGCCGCGGCGGAAGAGCGAGTCCTGCCGCTGCTGCCGCACGCCGCCAACGACATCGAAGCCTTCGTCCATCTTGGCCAGGAGCTTGCCGATCTCCTCGGGCGGATTCTGCAGGTCGGCGTCGAGCGTGACGATCACGTCGCCCTTGACCACGGAGAATCCGGCGAGGATGGCCGGGTGCTGGCCGAAGTTGCGCGAGAGTTCCACGACCACGACGCGATTCGGGTCCCTCGCGGACTCGGCTCGCAACAGGTCGATCGATTTGTCGCGGCTGCCGTCGTCCACGAGGATGATCTCGTAGGGGCGGCGGAGCGCGTCGAGCGCGGGGTATAAGCCGCGCGAAGAGCGTGGGAAGCGTCGCCTCCTCGTTGTACACGGGGATCACGACCGAGACCATCCCCTGTGCCGGTGCGCTCACCGCGCGAACCTCGCGGCAACATCGTGCACGGCGGCGATCGCATCGTCCTGATCATCGTCACTGAGCATCGGGAAGAGCGGCAGCGACATGATGCGCTCCGACACGAAGTGTGCCTCCGGGAAATCGCCGGGCTTCCAGCCGTAATGATCGCGATAGTACGAGAATTCGTGCACCGCGGTGTAGTGGAGGCCGACGCCGATATTGCGCTCCTTCAATTCCTGCATGAACCGGTCGCGGTCGATCGTTAGCGCGTCGAGATTCACGAGCGGAGTGTAGAGATGCCACGCATGGCGTGTGGCGTATGGCGTATGGGTGGGAAGGATGAGCGCGTCGAGGCCGGCGAATGCCTCGTGGTACCGCATCGCCAGTCGCGTGCGCGCTTCGATGAATCCATCGAGCCGCGGTAGCTGATGGATGCCGAGCGCGGCCTGGATGTCCATCATGTTGTACTTGTAGCCGGGCATCGCAATGTCGTAGCGCGGCGAGCCCGCCTTCGCGAACCGCTTCCACGCGTTGCGGTCCATGCCGTGGAATCGCAGCAGGCACACCTTCTCGAAGATCTCCTCACTGGGCGTGACGATCATCCCGCCTTCGCCGGTCGTGATGTTCTTGTTCGGGTGGAAGGAGAAGATCGATGTGGTGTCGAACGAACCGATCTTCTTGCCCTTGTACTCGGTGCCCGGCCGCATGCGCCGCATCTTCGATCACCACCAGCTTGTGCTTGCGGGCGAGCTCCATGATGGGATCGAGGTCCGCGGCATCGCCCACGTAGTGCACCACAATGATGGCCTTGGTGCGCTTCGTGATCCTCTTCTCGATCTCGGCGACGCGCACTTGCAGCGTGCCGCGATCGATGTCGGCCAAAACCGGCGTCGCACCGACCAGCGCGATCATGTTCACCGTGGCCGCGAAGGTGAGCGGCGTGGTGATCACCTCGTCACCCGCGCCGATGCCGTGCGCGAGCAACGCGAGATGCAGTCCCGCGGTGGCCGACGACAACGCGGCCGCATGTTTGCCTGCCCACGTACTCCGCGAACATCGCGGAGAACTTCTCCACCTTGGGGCCGGTGGTGATCCACCCCGACTGGAGCGATTCCACCAGCTCGGCGATCTCCGCCTCGCCGATGGATGGCCGCGAGAATGGCAGGAAGGTGTCGCGGATCAGCGTCTTGTCGGCGCTCATGGCGTGAGGCGGAGGGAGTCGGCAGGCACGTTGGTCACTACAAGATACGCCGTGTTGGACGCGACCGTAGCGAACGGAACGTGCCCGGTGGTCCACTCGTCGATCGCCCGGCGCTTGAGCACGACGGCCATGGGCTCGCCGGCGCTCCACCGGCGCCAGAAGTCGTCGTGGGACCAGAAGATCTCGGGCGCACGCACGCCGTCGGAGGCGAGCTCGCCGGTGAAGTCCGCGACCACCACCTGGTCCTTGAGCGTCCACGCCAATCCCTGCGGGATACGTGCGGTAGGCGACGACTCGCGCGCCGGGCACCGCGACCGCTGCGCGCGCGAGATCATCCATGGACAATTCATGCGACAGTCCCGGCAACGCGAACACGAGGCCGGCGTAGAGGCCGGCCCAGCCGAGCGCGGCCGCCATGAGCGCCGGCCGCCCGGCGCGGCCGGCGAGCCATGCGGCGGCCCACGAGCCGGCGCAAAGCATGGCGGTCCCGGCGATCGCAGACGCGGAGATGTACGACGCGAACTTGCCGTTCATCATCACGAGCGCCGCGATGAACGGCGCCGACATGAGCACCGCGTACGCGATGAACAGCGGGCGCGGCCGCCGCTCGGCAGTCACGATGAACCGCGCCGTGATCGCCGCCGCCGCGGGGAACGCCGGCAGGATGTACGGGAGCAGTTTGGACTTCGACACCGAGAAGAAGACGAGGATCACGAAGAACCAGATCGCGAACAACACCGTGTCCGCGCGCTCGCGCAGCCACTCGCGATCCGGCGTCCGCCAGCGTGGGCGCGCCTTGGAGAGCCACACGCCGAATGGGATCGTGTACGGGAGGAACCCGCCGATGAACGCGAGCACGAAGAAGTAGAACGGCGCTTCGCGTTTCGCCTCGTTCGTCGCGAAGCGCTGGAAGTGTTCGCGAATGAAGAACACCTGCGAGAATCCCGGATTCCGGCGCTCCATGAGCACGAACCAGGGCGCGGCAACCGCGAGCAGCACGAAGGGTGCGGGCGACAGGAACAGTCTGCCGAGCCGCCGCCATTCTCCCATCACGCCGATGTACAGCAGGAACACCAATCCCGGCAGCACGATGCCGATCAGTCCTTTCGCGAGCACTGCGAGCGCGCATCCGAGGCCCAGCAGCGCGAGCGACAACACGGGGCGTTCATCGCGGAAGAACGCGCGCATCGACACGAGCGCGAGCGTCATCCCGAAGGTGAGCACGCCGTCCGTCACGTTATAGCGGCCCAGCACGAACGAGAGCGGCGCCGAGAGCAGGATGAGCGCCGCCCACAGGCCGAGATCGCCGCCGAGCGACGAATGCCATGAGCGCCGCCGTCCCGAGCGCCGCGAGACGCGCTGGCAGACGCGCTGCGAACGGCGTCTCGCCGAGCAGTTTGAAGCTCGCCGCGTTCGCCCAGTAGAGCAGCGGCGGCTTCTCGTAGTAGCGCGTGCCATTCAGTCGCGGCGTCACGAGATCGCCCGCGGCGAGCATCTCGCGCGGGATCTCGGCGTAGCGCGCCTCGTCGGGCTCGATGAGCCGCGAGCCGGGGAGCTCGACGAAGAGCAGCACCGAGAAGAGACCGATGAGTGCCAGCTAACCAACGGCGTTCCGTCATGCGCTAACGCTAACGGACGCGGAGGACGTCTTCCACCGGACCGCCGTCGCCGGTCGCGAGGAGCACGGCGATGTCCGCGAGCGCCGCGCGCGAACGCGGCCAGTTCATCCGCTCGCGCGCCGACTCGATCGTGAGCCACTCGGCGCAATCGTGCTCGGGGCCGAGCAATGGCTCGGTGCCGGCGTCCACCACCGCGGCGAAGGCGACGGCAAGCGTGACGACGCCGGTAGTGTGCAGGTAGAAGGGCTGCACGGCCACGTTGTAGAGTCGCCGCACCGTGAGGCCGGTCTCTTCCGCGATCTCGCGGATCGCGGCGTCCTCGGGGCGCTCATCGCCCTCCACGTGGCCGTGCACGGCCTCCCACGCGCCGGTGCAGCGGGTTCCGCTCGCGCGTCGCAGCGCGAGCGTCTCCCAGTGGCCGGCAGCGCGCCGGAGCAGGTAGGCATCGACGGTGGCGATCTCGGGCTTCGGTCATGCTCAGAAGCTGGCACTCCATGTCATGGCGACGCCACTCTTCGTAGGCGTGACCGATTTGGGCAGCAGCCACTTGTCGAGCTTCGAATTCGGATGCGCGCGATGCCAGCGGTTCACGCCGAGTCCGCTGAACGTGCCGACGAACGCGCCGGCGATCACATCGCTGGTCCAGTGCGCGTTCGGAGTAGATGCGCGCCGCGCCTACCATCGACAGCGCTCCCGTACGTGAGTGTCGCGACCCACCACGTTTGCTTGGGCCAGAAGTGCGCCGTCTCGTCGGTGACCGACGAAGCGAACGCGAATGCCGCGGTCGTGTGTCCCGACGGCATCGAAGCGTACGCGTCGTTGCCGAATCCCTTGCCGAACGCGTAGTAGTGCGAGTCGTCGATGTTCACGTATGGCCGCTGGCGGCCGATGATCCCTTTCGCGACGGCGGTGATCGCGCCGCTGATCACGATCGCTTCGGTCGCGCGCAGGCCGAGCTCAGAGAAATGACTCGAGCCGGCGATGCGCGCGACGCCGTACGTGCCAATGGAGACGATGAGGACGCCTTCGCCGCCGTACACGTTGAAGAAGCTCGCCACTGAGTTGTGCGAGGACGTCTTCACGGCAGGCGATTGGCTCCATGCGGCCACCTTCTCGTCGAAGGGCATCGTGGCGGCGATGCCCACGACGAAGCCCGCCGCGAGCCATGCGTCTCCTTTCGTGAAGAGCGGTTCCTTTGCCGCCGTGGTGTCGTGCTGTTGCGCGCCGGCGGCGTTCGCAACGAGCGCGATCGTAGTAAGCCACGCGGTGATACGGATCCGGTTCACAGGATGCTCCACAGATCGTGCGCCAGATCGACGCTGAACGTCCACCCGCCATCGCGCAATCCGCGCGCGACATCCACGCGCAGCAGATCGAAGAAGAAGCTCGCGCCGACGCCAACCGAAGGATACCACCCTTCCGCGGGGGGCGCGAAGGTCGCAGTGTGGTCGACGTAGATCACGTTGGCGAATGGCGCGAGGGTGAATGACGCGGGCGTGCGTCCGAAGTCTCCCAGTGGGACGGCGAAGAACGGGATCGGGAATCGCCATTCCACGTGCTGGCTCGCGCCGAACGCGGCGGCGAACTGGTGGAACCCATAGCCGGGCCCCGTGATGGGACCGCCGAGATAGACTTGCTCCTGAACAGGACTACCTGAGGGCGTGAGTGCTGCAATAGTCGTGCGTGACTCCAACGACTGCGATCCCAGCGACTGCGTGAGCGCGGCGCTCGCGAAGGCGCGGCCGAAGCGCACGGGAGCGCCGGCGATCACGGTGTCGTTCAATGCGATCCATCCGCCGGTGATATTCCCGCTCACTCGCAGGTCGCTGCTCGGGCCGAGGATCCAATCGCGATCGAGGCCGAGCACCACGCGCCATTCGTGGAGCGGCCACGCGGGGATCGTGGGCTCGTACGAATCGCGAAACGGGATCGCGTGCACGGCGAGCGCGCTCTGGTCCTCGTACGACCCCGTGAGCGTGAATCGCACATGGCGCCACTCGCCCAGCTGAGCGCGAACGCCGGCCGCGCGCACGTCGTATGTATCGGTGAAATCGCTGCCGTACTCCTGCGAGGAGAAACTGTTCACCAACAAGCTCCGTTCCTCGACGTCGCCGGCATCGCGATACTCGCGTGACGCGAAGATGCCGATCGACCGCTGCGCCGAGGTGGCGAGCGTCGCGGAGAGTCGCGCTTTGAATGCTTGATCCGCGAAACCGTAGCGAGCCAGCAGGCCCATTGAGAATGTCGGCGTCGCGTGCCAGGTACCGCCGGCACCGAGCGCGAGGCCCTCGACGCGGTTCACGCGCGCAAAATCGGAGACGCGCGGCGTCGACAGCGCGGCGCCGGACCGCGGCGCGAGCGCGCTCGCCACGACCATCGCGCGTGCCTGCTCCTGCACGCGGCGCACGTCCTCGTCGGTGGCCACGCGGGCGTCGCCCGGCAGCGAATCGAGGATGCCGCCCTTCCAAGGGTACGCCGACTGCACGCTATCCGGCGCGTCGACGATCTCCGCGCCCCGGAACGAGGACGCTCGTGGCGCGACATCGATCTGGTAGTCGCCGATCTCCCAGCGCGCGCGGATGATCCCGCGCACCGGGAAGTCGAGCCAGGTGCCGCTCCGGCGGATCTCGATCTCCTGGTGGTACGGGAGCCAGAATCGCTGCGCGACGAGCGCGTTCTCGAGCACGATCGAGATGTCCTCGAGCTGCGGATCGAGATACGCGGCGCGCGTGAAGCTGAAGGTCATGCGCACCACTTCGGCCGTGGCCGTGTCGAGATACACCGCGCCCACGACACGCGCGAGCGCCGCGTCGCGCGGGCGCACGCGCACTTCGTACACGTAGATCGAACGATCCCGGAACCCGATGCGCAGTGAGTCCGTGATCGCGAAGTCGTATTGCGTGAGCCCGTCGGGCGAGAGCGGGTGCGGCACATCCTGCACCTCGTCGCCCTCGCCGAGGCGGATCACGTTCTTGAAATTGTTCTGCACGATGCCCAGGTGGTCGCGATGGTACCGCATGTCGTTCGGCAGCAGCACGGTGTCGCGCCGGCCGACGATCACCTGCTTGCTCAGATCGGGCGCGCGCCAGTACACTTGGAGCGCGAGTTGGTCGGTGCGCAGGATCTTGGGCGGCAAGTCGAAGCCCTTGACCGGCCTGCGCGAGGAAGGTGAGGTAGCCGTTGGCCGTCGCGCTGTACGCGGCGAGCGCGGTGTCGGAGATCTGCTCGGCGCGCCGCGCGGTGGCGCGCTGCACGAGGGCGCTCGTGCGCGGATCGTTCCAGGTCTGCGCCGCCGCTCCCGGCGGCGTGGCCGCCGGCAACAGGATCATCACCATGGCGAATGCGGCGAAACCTCTCATGAAAGAAGAATGTCGCGGCGCGCTCCGGGCGCGGCAAGCGCGATGAGCGTCGAACGGTTCATCGGGCATGCGGCGCGCGGCGGACTCGTGCCGGTGTGGCGCGACTGCCTGCTCGACACCGACACGCCGGTGTCGGCGTTCGCGAAGCTGCGCCGCGGCCCGTTCGCGTTCCTGTTGGAGAGCGCGCCGGCGGGCGGCGAGACGTGGGCGCGCTACACCTTCCTCGGCACCGAGCCGCGCGCGGCGTGGCGGCTGCGCGACGACGTCGTGGAGGATTGGACCGCGGCGCGACGGCTGGCACGGACGCGCGGCGTCCTGCGGATCCGCTCGCCGATCTGCGCGCGCTGATCACGCAGCACGAACCCGCCGACGTGCCGGAGCTCGGCGCGTTCTGGGGCGGCGCGGTGGGATTCTTCAGCTACGACGTGGCGCGCCTGATCGAGAAACTGCCGCACGCGCCGCCGCGCGCGATCGACGCGCCCGACGCGCTGTTCGTGTTCACGCGCGCGGTGGTGATCATCGACAACCTGCGCTCGCAGGCGCGCGTGGTGGTGGGCGTGCCGGTCGCAGCGGGAAGCTCGCGCGCGGCCGCTCGAGAAACTGCACGCGGAGGCGGAGGCGGAGATCGCGGAGCTGATCGCGCGGCTGCGCGCGCCGGCGTCGCTGCCGGCGCTCTCGTTCGACGCCGCCGTGACGCCCGCGACAGGAACGTCGAGCATCGCGCGCGATGTCTTCGAGCGCGGCGTGGAGACGATCCGCGAACACATCGTCGCGGGCGACTGCTTCCAGGCGCTGCTCGCGCGCCGGATCGAGGTGCCGCTCGACTTCGATCCATCGTCGCTCTATCGCGCGCTTCGCGTGCTGAACCCGAGTCCGTACATGTACCACCTCGTGCTCGACGGGCTCGAGCTGGTGGGCAGTTCGCCGGAGCTCCTGGTGCGCGTCGCGGACGGCAAAGTCACCGTGCGGCCGATCGCGGGCACGCGCCCGCGCGGACGCTCGCCGGCCGAGGACGCGCGACTGTCCGCCGAACTGCTCGCCGACGAGAAGGAGCGCGCCGAGCACGCGATGCTCGTGGACCTCGGCCGCAACGACGTGGGCCGCGTCGCGAAGTACGGCACCGTGCGCGCCACCGAGTTGTTCGCGGTCGAGCGGTACAGTCACGTGCTGCACCTCGTGAGCCAGGTGGAAGGCGAGCTGCCCGCGAACGCGAGCGCGATCGATGCGTTCCGCGCGACGTTCCCCGCCGGCACGATGACCGGCGCGCCGAAGGTGCGCGCGATGGAGATCATCGACTCGCTGGAGCCCGAGCGCCGCGGACCGTATGCCGGCGCCGTGGGCTACATCGCCGCCGGCGACCGCCGCATGGACCTCGCGATCACGATCCGCACGTGCGTGATCGCGGGCGGCAAGGCGCACGTGCAAGCGCGGCGCGGGCATCGTGGCGGATTCGGTGCCCGCGCGCGAATGGGAAGAGACGGAGAACAAGGCGCGCGCGATGCTGACGGCCATCGCGCAGGTGCGCGGCGACAGCGCTCGCGCAAACTGCGTCAGCTTGGTCACCCGAACTCGCGCGTGATGGCAGTTTGACGTCGTCGGTACCTGCGCGTGCGGCAGGCTGGTACTGCAGCACCGCTTTCGCGGTTGACCGATCACGTGACCGCGATCCACAATCGCGCGAGCTTCGGGTGACCAGACTAACGCGCGTTCGGGGTAGACACACCGCCGCCGCTCGCGCCATATTTGCCGACCATGCCGTTCAAGATCATCAACGATGCGGGCGGGCAGGCGTATGAATTGAAGGAGGGGCAGACGCTCGTCATCGGGCGCGCCTCGACGAGCGATATCCCCGTGTTCGACCCCACGATCTCGCGCCGGCACGCCGAGGTCACCGCGAGTGCGACCGCGGTGAAGGTGAAGGACCTCGGCTCGAGCAACGGCACGTTCATCAACGGCGCGCAGATCGCCGAAGGCGCCGTGAACGACGGCGACATCGTGATGTTCGGCAAGGTCCCGTTCCGCGTGGCGTTCATCGAGCCGGTGGCCGCGCCGCCGGCGCCGCGCGCGAGCACCGCGGTGCCGCAGCGCGCATCGGGCGTCGCGGCGCGGCCGAGTTCGACGATCCTGCGCGAGCTCGACGTCGCGAAGTCGAGCGGTCCGCTCTCGGTGATCTTCCGCGCGACGAGTCTCGCCGAAGTGAAGGCCGGAGTCGGCGGACGCATCGGCCGCGGACCGCACGGCGAAGCGGCTCGCGCTGCTGCTCGAGGTCTCGAAGGGGCTCTCGCGCGTGGCGGACGCCGAGGCGCTGCTCGACCGGATCACGCAGACCGTGTTCGAGATCATGGATGTGGATCGCGTGGCGATCGAACTCGTGGACGCGAACGGCGAGCGCGTGCCCAAGATCTCGCGCGACCGGAAAGGCGTGGTCACGCGGCCAAGTCCGTGCCGCAGACGATCGCGCGGAAGGTCGCGGGCGAGAAAGTCGCCGTGCTCTCCGACAACGCGGGCGAGGATGAGCGCTTCGGCGGACAGAGCATCGTGATGCAGAGCGTGCGCTCCGCGATGTGCGCGCCGCTCATCGGGAGCGGCGACGAGGTGCTCGGCGTGCTCTACGTGGACAACGTGACCGCGAACCAGAAGTTCGGCGACGACGATCTCGATTTCCTCATCGCGTTCTCGAACATCGCGGCCGTCGCGATCGAGAACAGCCGCTTCGCCGAGCGCATCCGGCGCGAGACGATCGTGCGCAGCAACTTCGAACGGTTCTTCGCGCCCACGCTCGCGGCGCGCATCGCGGGCGCGGGCGAGCAGGTGAAGCTCGGCGGCGAGAAGCGCACCATCGCCATCCTCTTCAGCGACATTCGCGGCTTCACGTCGCTCTCGGAGACGATGAATCCCGACGATGTCGCGAACCTGCTCAGCGAATATTTCACCGTGATGGTGGAGATCGTGTTCCGCCACGGCGGCACGCTCGACAAATTCATCGGCGACGCGGTGATGGCGCAGTGGGGCGCGCCGATCGGCGAGAAGGACGACGCCGACCGCGCGATGGCGGCGGCGGTCGACATGCTCGAGGAGCTCAAGATCCTGAACGTGAAGTGGAAGGCGGCGGGGCGCCCGAGATGCAGATCGGGATCGGCGTGAACTTCGGCGAGAGCTTCGCGGGCTACATCGGCTCCGAGCGCCGTCTCGAGTACACCGTGATCGGCGACGCGGTGAACATCTCGAGCCGCCTCTGCGCGCGCGCCGAAGGCGGCGAGATCCTGCTCACGGAATCGGTGAAGAAGGCGCTGACGAGTCCGCCGGAGATGACCGAGAAGGGCTCCATGGAACTCAAGGGGCGCAAGAAGCCGATGCCGGTGTTCAGCGTCATACCGTGAGCGCTCCACCGGGCTACGTCGCGCTTCGCGAGACGGCGGCACGGAGGGGGTGCTCCTCGCCTCGCTCGAGGCGCCGCTGCGCGCCGCGATCGGCCGCGGGACATTCTACGGGTACGCCGAGCATCATCCCGAGGCGCGCACCTTCACCGGACGCGGCGTGGCGTACGCGGTGCCGCTGCCCGAGGGCGCGGCCAATGTGGTGGTGCGCCGTTCGCGGCACGGCGGCATGCTGGCGCCGCTGCAGGGAGACAAGTTCTTCGGCGCGACGCGCGCGCCGAGCGAACTGGAGATCTCGCTCACGCTGCAGCGGCGCGGCGTGCCCACGCCCGAGGTCGTGGCGTACGCGACCTATCCGGCGGGCATCCTGCGCCGCCGCGCCGATGTGGTCACGCGGGAGATCCCGCACTCGCGCGACCTATTGGCCGCGCTCAGCGTCGCCGAGCCGTACGCGAAGCGCGCGGCCGCCGCGGCGGTGGGGCGGCTGTTCCAGCAGCTCACCGAGGCCGGCGCGCGCCATCCCGATCTCAACGTGAAGAACATCCTGCTCGCCGACGCCGCGAACAGTGCGTTCGATGCGTTCGTGCTCGACGTGGACCGCGTCTGGTTCGACGAGCCGGGCTCGCCGCGGCTCGTCGAAGCGAATTGGAGCCGCTTCATGCGATCCGTCGAGAAGCACCGCGCCGAGATCGGCGAAGGATTCAACGTGATCGCGGCGATGCCGTGACGGAGCCGCGCCGCCGGATCGCGATCGTCATGATGAGCGCGCTCGGCAATGCGGTGCACGTCCTGCCGGTGATCAATGCGCTCAAGCGGCACGACCCAGCGTGTCACATCACGTGGGTGCTGCAGCCGGGCGGCGCGTCGCTCATGCGCGGGCATCCGATGGTCGACGAGATAATCGTCTTCCAGAAATCGCGCGGCTGGCGCGGGCTGCTCGACGTGCGCCGCGCCGTTGAGGGCCGGCAGCTTCGATCTCGTGCTCGCGCTGCAGGTGTACATCAAGGCCGGGTTCGTCACGGCGCTGCTGAATTCGCCGGTGAAGCTCGGCTTCGACCGCGCGCGCGCGCGCGACATGAACTGGATGTTCACGAACCGCCGCATCCCGCCGCACGCGCCGCAGCACGTGCAGGACCAGTACTTCGAGTTCCTCACCGCGCTCGAGATCCCGTATGAACCGCCGGCGTGGGGGCTGGGCCCCTTCCCCGCGGAGCTCGCCGGCGCAGCGCGCGTATTTCGCGGCGATCGGGCGGCCGGTCGCATCACTCGTGATCGGCGCGAGCCATCCGCAAAAGGAATGGCTGCCGGAGCGATGGGCGGAACTCGCGGCCGCGCTCGATCGCGACTACGGGCTCGAGGTGGTGCTCGCCGGCGGCCGCAGCCCGAGCGAGCTCGAGACCGAGCGCATCATGACGGAAAAACTCGGCAAAGCGCCGCGCTCCACGCTCGGCGTTCCGCTCCGCGAACTGGTGAGCCTGTTGCACGGCTCCGCGCTCGTCGTCTCGCTCGACACGGGCCCGCTGCACATGGCCGTCGCGCTCGATCGGCCCACGATCTCGCTCATGGGCTACAACAATCCCAAGCGCGTGGGTCCCTATCGGAAATTCCACGATCTACTCGTGGACGCGTACGGCGATCCCGGCGAGGACTATCCCGTGAGCATCGCGCACCGCCTCGATCGCATGCCGCGGATCACGGTGCGCGACGTGCTCGACCGCGTGGAGATCTGGGCGAAACGTTACCGCGACGGCGCGGGCCCGGTGGGCCGGTAGCGCGGGTCGTTGTACATCTTGAACTGACGGTAGACCTTCGGCGTCACCCGCCCCGCCGCGATCTCGCCGAGCAGCACTGTGAGTTCGGCGGCGAGATCGTCGCGCTGCAGCTGGAGCACCGCGAGGCGCTCGGTGCACTGCGCGCGGAACTCGACCGTGGCATCCTGGCGCTCCGATTGCTCGCGCATGTGCCAGATCTTGAGCTCCATGATGCTGATCTTGTCGGCGAGCCAGCCGACGGTCTCAGCCACCGGACTTCTCTCCGCGCGCCGCGCGCATCACCTCGGCATCGATGCGCTCGATGAGGTCGTTGCGCCGCTGGTTGAGCTTGTCCACCGCGCGCTTCGCGGCGGCCACCTGGTGATCGTCGGGCACGCGCGCTTTGTCCTCTTCGTGCCAGAGTTCGACGTTCGTCTCCGCGAGGCGCGCGATCAGGGCGCCGATCGACTCGTTCATTCCCCGCTCCGGGTAGTGGACCAGCGGATAAGATAGCCGTGCCGCGCCATTGGCCGCTACATTTCCGCGAATCGTGACTGACCCTAATACTCCCTCACCCCGCGGAACGCTGGGCCGAGTCGGCATCGTCATGCTGAGCGCGGTGGGCGACGCCGTGCACGCGCTGAGCGTGGTGAGCGCGCTCAAGCGGTACGATCCGCAGCGCGCACATCACGTGGGTGATGCAACCGGGGCCTGCGATGCTCGTGCGCGGGCATCCGGCGGTGGACGAGATCGTGCTCTTCGACCGGAAGCGCGGATGGCGCGCCTTTCTCGACGTGCGCAACGCGCTCACGCAGCCGTTCGACGTGCTGCTCGATCTCCAGGTGTACCTCAAGGCCGGCGTGCTCACGGCGCTCGCGCCATCGCGCGTGAAGGTCGGCTTCGACCGCGCGCGCGCGTACGATCTCAACTGGCTGTTCACGAACCGGAAGATCCCGCCGCACCCGATCCAGCACGTGCAGGACCAGTATTTCGAATTCCTGACGGCGCTCGGCGTGCCGGTGGAACCCGTGTCGTGGGGGCTCGGGTCCGTGGCCCGAGGAGCGCGCGTGGCAGCAGCGAATTCATGAAGCAGTTCGACCGGCCGATCGTGCCGCTCGTGATCGGCAGCAGCAAGCCGCAGAAGGACTGGCTGCCGGAGCGATGGACGCAACTCGCCGACGCGCTGAGCGCGGACTTCGGGCTCACGCCGGTGCTCGTGGGCGGGCAGTCGCCGCGCGAACTCGCGACCGCGGGTGCGATCGCCGCTGGCGCGAAGCACCCGGTGGTGAATGCGCTGGGCAGCGGGCTGCGGCGGCTCGTGAGCATCCTGGACGCGGCGTCGCTCGTCGTGTCGCTCGACACGGGGCCGCTGCACATGACCGTCGCGCTCGACCGGCCGGTGGTGAGCCTCATCGGCTACAGCAATCCCAAGCGCGTGGGCCCGTACCGGAAATTCCGCGACCTCATGGTGGACGCATACGGCGATCCGGGCGAGGACTATCCGGCGAACATGGAGAACCGCCTGGACCGCATGCCGCGGATCACCGTGCGCGACGTGCTCGATCGCGTGGAGCGGTGGCGAGCGAACTACACGTAGAAGCAACTACAACTGCAACTGCTTCGACGCGGATTATGCGGATGGGAGCGGATTTGGCGGATCGCTCCTGTTGGCGCATGGGCTCCGCGCGCCAGGTCAGTGCTGTGTTTTTGTTGTAAACAACAAGAACACGAACTTGACCGCGCGCATGGCGCCCTCATCGCGCGCTTGAGCGATCCGCCAAATCTGCCCCATCCGCATAATCCGCGTCGAAGCAGTTCTCGTGATCTCGAACTACTCGACGTTGAGCCCCGTGAAGTCGTACCGCACGCCGATCCGTTTCAGGAGCGCGAGCATGCGCCCGATCGCGAGGCCCATCACGGCGAAGTAATCGCCGTCAATGCGCTCGACGATCGCGGCGCCGTAGCCCTGGATGCCGTACGCGCCCGCCTTGTCCATCGGCTCCGCGGTCGCGATGTAGCGCTCGATCGTCGCGCTGTCGAGCGCGCGGAAGGTGACGCCCACTTCCTCCACGCCGCTCTCCATGCGCGCGCCGCGCGCGACGGCGACCGCGGTGAACACCACGTGCGGGCGTCCCGCGAGACGCCGCAGCATGCGCGCCGCTTCCGAAATATCCGCGGGCTTGCCGAGCACATCGCCGTCGATCACGACGATCGTGTCCGCCGCGATCACCACCGCATCGGGATGCTTCGCCGCGATCGCCGCGCACTTCTCGCGCGCGAGACGCTCGGCGTGCTTCGGCGGGTCCTCGCCCGCGAGATAGCGTCTCGTCGATGTCGGCCGGTACGACCTCGTGCGCGATGCCGATCATGTTCAGCAGATCGCGGCGGCGCGGCGACGCCGACGCGAGGATCACGCGCGCCGACGCTCACTTCTCGAGCCACAGCGTGACGGGCCCGTCGTTCACCAGCTCGACATCCATCATCGCGCCGAATTCGCCGGTCGCAACAGTGAGTTGCTGCTCGCGCAGCAGCGCGACGAACCGTTCGTAGAGCGGCTGCGCCAGCTTCCGGCCGCGCCGCGTCGATGAAGCTCGGGCGCCGCCCCTTCTCCGCGTTCCCGTAGAGCGTGAACTGCGACACGACCAGCACCGCGCCGCCGACGTCCGCGAGCGACGAGATTCATCTTCCCCTCCGCGTCGCCGAACAGTCGAAGCCCCGCGATCTTCTCAGCCATCCATGCCGCCTGTGCCTCGGTGTCGGTATGCGTGACGCCCATGAGCAACAGGAAGCCGCGGCCGATCGTTCCGGTCGCCGTTCCGTTCACCCGCACTTCGGCGCGCGTGACGCGCTGGAGGAGTACGCGCACCGCTACGCGGCGCGCGTCGCGGCGAGCGTGCGCGCGAGGCCTTCGTCGAGTCCGATCGTCGGCGTCCAGCCGAGTAGGCTGCGCGCGCGATCGAGCGACGCGAGCGAGTCGCGCACATCGCCGGCGCGCTCAGGCTCGTGATGCGGCTTCACTTTCGCGCCGGTGAGCTTCTGGATCCGTTCCCAGAGCTGCAGCACGCTCAGCCGCTCGCCGCATCCGATGTTGAACACTTCGCCGAGCGCGGCATCGGGGGCCGTGCACGCCGCGAGATTCGCGCGCACGACGTTCTCGACATACGTGAAATCGCGCGTCTGTCCGCCATCGCCGTAGATCGTGGGCGGTGTGCCGGCGAGCGCCGCCGCGATGAACTTGGGCACCACCGCCGCGTACTGCGAATTCGGATCCTGCCGCGGACCGAACACATTGAAGTAGCGCAGGCTGATCGCCGGCAATCCATACGACGCATGGAACGCGCGGCAGTAGCTCTCCGCCGCGAGCTTCGCCGCCGCGTACGGCGACCGCGGACGCGGCACGATCATCTCGTGCTTCGGAAGCTCCGTGGTGTCGCCATACGCCGAAGAGGAAGCCGCGAACACCACGCGCTTCACTTTGCGCGTCGCGCGACGCGATGAGCACGTTCAGCGTGCCCGTGGCGTTCACCGCGTGCGACGTGACCGGATCGCTCACCGACCTCGGCACCGACGGGCACCGCCGCCTCGTGCAGCACGAAATCGGCGCCGTCGATGGCGCGCGCGCACGTCGCGGGATCGGTGATGCTCCCTTCGACGAGCGCGATCCGATCGAGCCACTTCGCGATATTCGCGCGCTTCCCCGATGAGAAATCGTCGAGCACGGTCACGTGATGACCGCCCCCGACGAGATGCTCCACGAGATGCGACCCAATGAACCCCGCCCCACCCGTGACGACGTATCTCATGCCGTGAAGCTCCATGGCAGAGAGAGAATCGTCAACCGGCAGCAGGGCATTCTAACGTCTAAGTCTAGAGGTCTAAGTCTGTAGTTCAGAAAGCAAGCTGTATCCCGACCGACAGCGTCCGATCACTGTCCTTGAACCCCGGCTCCGGCTGGTTGTTGTACGCGATCGCGTACGCCAGTCGCATCGAGATGCTCTCGGAGAGCGGCGCGAGCAGTTCCGCGAGCGAGTTCACGCGGTAGTTCTCGGAATTATTCAGGTCCGGCAGGAACTCGATCGCTTCCTGGAAGTACGTCTTCTTCTGCCAGCTGTGACGGTACCTGGCCGCGAGGCGGCCGTTCGGGAAATCGTTCTCCACCTGCGCGGTGGAGCGCTCCTGCGTGAGGCCGACGCCGGCCTCGAGATCGAGCAGATCCTTGGGCGCCGCGATCGCGTGGTACGTCGCACCGACCTGCTCGCCGAACCGCTGGGCGATGCCGGCGAACGGATCGCGATAGTAGCGCACGCCGAGGTACATGCCCCACTTCGGCCCGAACGCGCGCTCGGCGCGCAGTCCGAACGGCGAGCTGATTCGCCGTCTCGACACTGTCGTTCTTGCCGTAGACGTAGCGCGAGCACCTGCTTGAACGTCCACGCATTCTCGTGGAGCGTGATCTCGTCGCCTGCGGTGAGCGTCGTGAGCGACGTGTTGCCCGAGATGTTCACGAAGCCGAGGTTGACGCGGCGGTGAAATTCTTGACCGTGTCCTTGGGCGCGGCGTCCTGCGCGCGCGCGAGCGAAGTCGCGGCGGCGAGAGCGGCGCCGAGGAGCATGCAGGCGCGACGAATGCGGAGAGTCATAGGGCGTTGTGGTCAGGAGTGATCATGCGGCACCGCGCGCGGCCGGGTGGCCGCAAGAGCGAAAGCTAAGCGGGCCGGGACTCAGCGGCAGGGGCGGCGGCTGGATCGAAGACTCTCCGCCCGCAGTTCGATGCGCAGCTCGCCGCCGCCCTCGCTCAGCGAACCGCCCTGCGCGCGGATCAGGCGCTCCGCGAGCCGCATCGGCAGCGATCCGGCCGCATCGGCGCCCGTTCCCGTCACGTGGATGCCGATCGTCCCCGGCGCTCGTTCCGCCGCGTCCACGCTCAGCTCGCTGCCCGCGGTCGCGCGATCGACGACATGGGTCAGGGCGATCGTCACCGCCTCCTGCGCGTGCATCGGATCCACCGACGCGCGCGGCGCGATGGGCGAGATCGACGACCGGATCGTGACGCCGCGCTTCGCGGCGCGCGCCTCGGCGATCGCGAGCACCGGGCGCAGCAACTCGGCGAGTCCGACGGCCTCATGTGCATCTCCACCTGCCCGCGCTCCAGATCGAGGAACTTGCGCACCTGTCGCAATTCCACCTCCGCC
Source organism: uncultured Gemmatimonadaceae bacterium (assembly GCA_963732065.1). Lineage (GTDB taxonomy): Bacteria > Gemmatimonadota > Gemmatimonadetes > Gemmatimonadales > Gemmatimonadaceae > DATKOH01. The sequence continues at coordinate 29,766 of CAVSYH010000021.1, forward strand.
GCCTCCGCCGCGTCGCGCGCCGACTGCAGGATCTCCTCCTGGTTCTCGTTCAGTTCACCGAACGGCGAGTCGAGCAGGATGTGCAGCGGCAGCTGCACCTCCCGCATGCCGTCGGCCAGCTGCGACGATGAGATCGTTCAGCAGCGTCTCGCAGTCTCCTCGCGTGCGCCGCTCGGCGCGCGGCGACCCGCGCCACCCGTACTCCTTCCGTTCGCTCGATCTCATCGAGTTCGTCCGCCGATGCGCCGTGCGGGCCGGTCGGGCTCTTCGCGCGCGCGCGTCGCGAGCTGCGCCACGCGATGCGCCACGTACCGCGTATTCCGCCAGGCGAGCACGAGCGAGATGACGGCCGCGACGGCGGCCACGACGATCACCATCTCCGGCGCCTGGTGCGCGTACTGTCCCCAATACGCGAGGGCGGCCACGCTGAACACGCCGATCACCGCCGGCAGCACCGCGAGCATCAACCGCTGGCCGACCCTCACGGCGTCTCCGGCGCGGGATCGTCGCGGTCGCTGTCCACCACCAGCACGTCGAGACCGCCGGGTTCGGCGATCATCGCATCCACCACCGAACGCCGGCGCAGCCGGTGCCACCACGTCCGGCGGCTGGCGCCCGAGGATCACGAGCGCGACGCCGTGCTCGCGCGCGAATCTCCGGAGCGCGCCGGCCACATCGGCGTCCTCCAGCTTCATCACCATCGCGCCCATCGACTGCGCCTTCTGGATGTTGTCCACGAGCCGGCGCTGCACGGTGGCGTCGATCCGGTCGGCGCGCTCGTCCGGCGTCTGCACGTACACGCAGTACCAATCGGTGTTCAGCCGCCCCGCGATCCGGCTCGCGCGGCGCAGCAGCGACGCGGTGCGCGGCGGATCGCTCGACATCGCCACCATGATGCGGTCGGCGCTCCGCGGTGCCGGCGCCTGCCCTGTTTCGCGGCGCACGATCGCCTCGCGCACGCGGTCCACCGAGCTCGCCACCTCGCGCAGCGCCAGTTCGCGCAGCGTCGTGAGGTTCTCGGCGGTGAAGAAATTCTCGAGCGCCGCCGGGATCTTCTCGCGGCCGTAGATCTTCCCGTCGGCCAGCCGCTCGCGCAGATCCTCGGCGCTCAGATCGATGTTCACCACCTGGTCCGCCTGCGAGATCACCCAGTCGGGCACCGTCTCGCGCACCGTGACGCCCAGCGTCTGCTGGATGACGTCGTTCAGCGACTCGAGGTGCTGCACGTTCACCGCGCAGATCACGTTGATCCCCGCGTCGATGAGCGCGAGCACATCCTCCCAGCGCTTCCGGAACTTGGAGCCGGGCACGTTCGTGTGCGCGAGCTCATCGACGAGCGCCACCGTGGGCCGGCGCGCGATCACCGCGTCCACATCCATCTCGCGCAGCGTCACGCCGCGGTACTCGATCGCGCGCGTCGGCACGCTCTCGAGCCCTTCCAGCAGCGCGGCGGTCTCAGCGCGGCCGTGGGTCTCGATGAAGCCCGACCACGACGTCCACGCCGCGCTGCCGCAGTGCGTGCGCCTCGGTGAGCATGCGGTACGTCTTGCCGACGCCGGCCGCCGAACCAATGTACACCTTGAGCTTCCCGCGCTCGCGGCGACTGAGGAGTTTGAGGAACTCCGCGCTGTCCCCGCTCTCGGGGCGGTCCATGCCCGAAGCTATCATGGCGCTCCGCGCGCGGCGACCGGGTGGCGCGAGCCAATGCATTGGTGCAGCGTTCCCCCATGACCGCCGCCGCGAACGGCACGATCCTCGTGGTCGATGACGAGCCCAAGATCCGCGCGCTCGTGCACGAAGCCCTCCTCGACCGAAGCGGCGCGCGTGCTCGACGCATCCACCGGACGCGAGGCGATCGCGGTCGCGACCGCGGAGCGGCCCGACTTGATCGTGCTCGACCTCGGCCTGCCCGACATGGACGGACTCGAAGTGTGCCGCGCCGTGCGCAAATGGTCGAGCGCGCCGATCCTCGTACTCTCCGCGCGGCCCGGCGAGGAGGACAAGACGGCGCTGCTGGACGCCGGCGCCAATGACTACGTCACCAAGCCATTCAGCATCGTGGAGCTCCGCGCGCGCGTGCGCGCCCAGCTGCGCCGCGCGCGCATGGCGCCGCTGCCCGGCTCCGACGCGCCGCTCGAGATCGGGCACCTCGTGATCGATACCGCGCGGCGCCGCGTCACGCGCGACGGCGACGAGGTGCATCTCACGCCCACCGAGTGGAATCTCCTGCAGGCGCTCCTCGCGCTCGCCGACCGGCCGGCCACGCACCAGAAGCTGTATCATGCCGTGTGGGGCAACGCATCCGGCGACGCGCAGCAGTATCTGCGCGTGTACGTCGGCCATCTCCGCCGCAAGCTCGAGCGCGATCCGGTTCATCCGCGCCTCATCATCACGGAGCCCGGCATCGGATACCGGCTCGTGCTCGAAGCCCCGCGAGCGAGCCGTGAGCAAGACGGTCAACGTCTCTCCGCGCATCCGCCGCCTGCTCACGTGGGCCGCGTCGCTCTTCCTGCTCGCTCGCCGCCACGGCGCGTGCATGTTCGAATTCCGTCCGCAACTCGACAAGGCGCATTTCGCGCTCATCTATCTGCTCATCGTGCTCTTCGGCAGCGCTGCGGGCGGGCGCGCGCTCGGACTCACGCTCGCGGCGCTCGCATTCTTCCTCTTCGACTTCCTCTTCCTGCCGCCGTACTACACGTTCGCGATCACGAATCCGCTGGACTGGCTGGTGCTCTTCGCGTTCCTCGTGACGAGCGTCGTCGCCGCGCAGCTCCTCGCGCGCGCCGAACGCCGCACCATGGATGCGCGCGACCGCACCGCCGAAGTGCAGCGCCTTGCCGCGCTCGGCGCTGAGTCGCTCAGCGCCGGCCGCGCCGAGGATGCGCTCGCCGCGATCTGCGGCGTGATCCGCGAGACGCTCGGCGTGGAGCGATGCGAGGTGTATGCGCAGGAGGACCGCGCCGGCGCGCCCGCCCTGCGCCTCGTCGCGAGCGCGGGGAATGGCGGCGGCGGCCCCGAGCTCGCGGACGCGAACAGCCTGCTCACCTGGGTCGCGGGCCACGGCGCGTCCGCCACGGAACGGCTCGATGGCACCGCGCGCGTCGCTTCGATGAGCATCGTCTGGCCCGATCCCGGCGATGCGCGCGTGCTCGTGCTCCCGTTGCGCGCGCGCGGTCACGCGGCGGGTGCGCTGCGCATCGTGAACGCGAGCGGCATCGCACTCGCGGAGGACCAGCGCCAGTTCCTCACGGCGCTCGCCTACTACGCGGCGCTCGGCGTCGAGCGGCTGCGGCTCACCGCCGAGGCCGGACGCGCCGACGCGCTGCGCGAGGCCGACAAGCTCAAGGACGCGCTGTTGGCCGCGGTCTCGCATGACCTGCGCACGCCGCTCACTACGATCAAGGCGCTCGCGCACCGGATCGGCGAATCCGGCGCGGCGCCGAACGACGAGCGCGCGGAGTCCATCGAGGAGGAGGCCGACCGCCTCGCGCGCGTCGTGAGCGATCTTCTGGAACTGTCGCGCATCACCAGCGGCGCCGCGCGGTTCCATCCCGAGTTGAACACCGCCGAGGAATTGCTCGGCGCCGTGCTGCAGCGCGTGGCCGGCGTGCTGCATGGGCGCCGCGTGCTCGCGACCGAGCCGGACGACACCGAGCTCCTCGTTGGCCGATTCGATCTCGTGCACACCCTGCGCGCGCTGGGGAATCTCGTGGAGAATGCGCTCAAGTACAGCGATCGCGCGAGCACCGTAGAGATCGCCGTGCGGCGCGACGGAGCCATGCTCGTCTTCGCGGTATCCGATCGCGGACCCGGCGTTCCCGAGGCCGAGCGCGAGCGGATCTTCGAGCCGTTCTACCGTCCACCGGGCGTGCCGTCCGACACCGGCGGCTCCGGGCTGGGGCTCACCATCGCGCGCGGCATCGCCGACGCGCAGGGCGGCGCGCTGCGATTCCGGCCGCGCGAAGGCGGCGGCAGTGTGTTCGAGTTGCTCCTGCCGGCGATAGAGCACACTCCAGTGTAGCACCGCTACTACTGAGTCCGCGGCGGCGACTCGCCGCCTTTATTTTCTTTTTATGCGGCGGCGCGAAATACTTACGCCGTTTTTATGCCGCGGCGCCTAGCGTTCCTCCCGGTGATCGAACTCCCGAGGAACCGCGCCATGCTCGACCTGCTCTACATCGCCCTCTCCATCGCCTTCTTCGCGCTGATGCTGTGGTACACGCACGGCTGCGAAAGCCTTGGGCGCGATCAGGACGCGCCGGAGAAGAAGTCATGACCGTCGACATGCTGGCCGGCGCGGTCGTGGCCGCGGCGCTCCTCATCTACCTGCTCTACACGTTGCTCCGCCCCGAGAAGTTCTGATGACCGTCAACGGCTGGCTCCAGATCCTCTTCTTCTCGCTCGCGGTGCTCGTGGTCGCGAAGCCGTTGGGTCTGTATCTCGTGCGCGTGTACGACGGTACCGCGACGTGGTGCGCGTCCGTCGAGCGGTTCATCTACCGCGTCTGCGGCGTAGACCCCGCCGAGGACCAGCATTGGACGCGCTACGCGGCGTCGATGCTGGTCTTCAGCCTCGCGACGATGCTGCTCACCTACGCGGTGCTGCGCCTGCAGCAGCTGCTGCCGTTCAATCCGCAGCACCTCGGCGCGGTGCCCGACCGCCAGGCGTTCGAGACCTCGGCGTCGTTCACGACCAACACCAACTGGCAATCGTATCCGGGCGAGACGACAATGTCGTACTTCTCGCAGATGAATCAGCTGGCGTTCCACAACTTCGCGTCGGCCGCGGTGGGCATGGCGCTCGCGGTGGCGTTCGTGCGTGGCATCGCGCGCCAGTCGGCCGGCACGCTCGGGAATTTCTGGGTGGACCTCACGCGCGGCACGCTCTACGTGCTGCTGCCCTTCTCGCTGCTGCTCGCGCTGCTCTTCGTGCAGCAGGGCGCGATCCAGAACTTCCATCCATACGAAACGATCCACACGCTGGAGGGCGCGACACAGACGCTCGCCATGGGCCCGGTAGCCGGCCAGGAAGCGATCAAGCAGCTCGGCACGAACGGCGGCGGCTTCTTCAACGCGAATTCCGCGCATCCGTTCGAGAATCCCACGCCGTGGAGCAACTTCTGGCAGATGTTCGCGATCTTCGCGATCCCGTCGGCGCTCACGTACCTGCTGGGCCGCATGGTGAAGAACCAGCGCCACGGCTGGGCGGTGTGGGCCGCAATGTACTGCTTGTTCTTCATCGGCGTGAGCGCGGCGTACTGGGCCGAGGCGAAGGGGAATCCCATTCACGCGTCGCGCGGCGTCGATGTCGTGGCGAGCGCGGGGAATCCCGGCGGCAACATGGAAGGCAAGGAAGTGCGCTTCGGCATCGCGAACTCCGCGCTCTTCGCCACGGTCACGACGGATGCGAGCTGCGGCGCGGTGAACGCCATGCACGATTCGTTCACGCCCATCGGCGGTCTCGTGCCGATGGTGAACATCCAGCTCGGCGAAGTGATCTACGGCGGCGTGGGCGCGGGGTTGTACGGCATGCTCGTGATGATCGTGCTCACCGTGTTCATCGCGGGCCTCATGGTGGGCCGCACGCCCGAATACCTCGGCAAGAAGATCCAGGCGCGCGAAGTGCAAATGGCGATGCTCTACGTGCTCGTCTTCGCGGGCGCGATCCTCGTGATGTCGGCGATCGCGCGCGGTCACGCCGGCGGGACTCAAGGGACTGAACAACGCGGGCCCGCACGGGCTCTCGGAGATCCTGTACGCCTTCAGCTCCACCGCGGCGAACAACGGCAGCGCCTTCGCCGGGCTCACCGGCGTCCACCTACTTCTACAACACGCTGCTCGGCCTCACGACGCTCATCGGCCGCTTCGCGATGATCGTGCCGATGCTCGCGCTCGCGGGCTTCCTCTCGGAGAAGCGCATCGTGCCGGAGTCGGCCGGCACCTTCCCGGTCACCACGCCGCTCTTCGTCGTCGCTGCTCGTGTCCGTGATCCTCATCGTCAGCGCGCTCACGTTCTTCCCCGCGCTCTCGCTCGGCCCGATCGTCGAGCACTTCCTCATGCTGGCCGGGAGCCTGTTCTAAGATGACCGTCACCAAGCGTTCGCTGTTCGACCCGCAGATCGTGCGCCGCGCGATCGGCGATTCGTTCCGCAAGCTCGACCCGCGCCACATGGTGCGGAACCCGGTGATGTTCGTCGTGCTCGTCGGCAGCGCGCTCACCACGCTCGTGCTCGTCGCGCGACATCGCGGGCGGCAAGAGCGACTGGGGCTTCACGCTCCAGCTCGCCGTCTGGCTCTGGTTCACCGTGGTGTTCGCGAATTTCGCCGAAGCGATGGCGGAAGGGCGCGGCAAGGCGCAGGCCGACAGTCTGCGCGCCACGCGCACGCAGACCATGGCGCGCGTGCTCGAAGGATCCGGCGAACCGCAAGGCGATCACCGAGACGCCCGCATCGGCGCTGCGTGCCGGCGATGGCCGTGCTATGTCTGCCCGGCGACGTGATCCCCGGCGACGGCGAAGTGATCGAGGGCGTCGCGAGCGTCGACGAGTCGGCGATCACCGGCGAATCCGCGCCCGTGATCCGCGAATCCGGCGGCGACCGCTCGGCGGTCACCGGCGGCACCAAGGTGCTCTCCGATCATCTCGTCATTCGCATCACCGCGAATCCCGGCGAGACCTTCCTCGACCGGATGATCGCGCTCGTCGAAGGTGCGTCGCGCCAGAAGACGCCGAACGAGATCGCGCTCACGATCCTGCTCTCGGGGCTCACGATCATCTTCCTCTTCGCGGTGGCCACGCTCGAGCCGTTCGCCGTCGTACAGCGGCGCCACGGTCACGGTGCCGGTGCTCATCGCGCTGCTCGTGTGTCTCATTCCCACCACGATCGGCGGGCTGCTCTCCGCGATCGGCATTGCGGGCATGGACCGCATGATCCAGCAGAACGTGATCGCGATGAGCGGGCGCTCCGTGGAGGCCGCCGGCGACGTGAACACGCTGCTGCTCGACAAGACCGGCACGATCACGCTCGGCAATCGCCAGGCGGTGGAATTCATCCCGTGCCCGGCGTTGCGCTCGAGCGGCTCGCCGACCGCGCGCAATTCGCCTCCCTCCCCGACGAGACGCCCGAGGGGCGCAGCATCGTGGTGCTCGCGAAGGAGAAGTTCAATCTCCGCGGCCGCGCGGTGGGCCACGACACGCAGCCGCAGGATGCGGAGTTCGTCCCCTTCTCCGCGATGACGCGCATGAGCGGCGTGAACCAGGGCGCGCTGCTCGTGCGCAAAGGCGCGTCCGATGCCGTGGCGCGCTGGGTGACGGAGAATGGCGGCTCGGCGCCCGGCGACCTCAAGCCGATCGTCGACCGCGTGGCGCGCGAGGGCGGCACGCCGCTCGTGGTCGCCGAGCGTGAGAGCGGCGCGCGCGCGCGTGCTCGGCGTGATCTATCTCAAGGACGTGGTGAAGGGCGGCATCCGCGAGCGCTTCGACCGGCTGCGCGCGATGGGCATTCGCACCGTGATGATCACCGGCGACAATCCGCTCACCGCCGCGGCGATCGCGCACGAGGCGGGCGTCGATGATTTCCTCGCCGAGGCGACGCCCGAGGACAAGATCACGCTCATCCGGCGCGAGCAGACGGGCGGCAAGCTCGTCGCGATGACCGGCGACGGCACCAACGATGCGCCGGCGCTCGCGCAGGCCGACGTGGGCGTCGCGATGAACAGCGGCACGCAGGCGGCGAAGGAAGCGGGCAACATGATCGATCTCGACTCGAATCCCACCGAAGCTCATCGAGGTCGTGGAGATCGGGAAGCAGCTGCTCATGACGCGCGGCGCGCTCACCACCTTCTCGATCGCGAACGACGTCGCGAAGTACTTCGCGATCATCCCGGCGATGTTCGTGGCGGCGTATCCGGCGCTCGCCGCGCTCAACGTGATGCAGCTGCATTCGCCCGCATCGGCGATCCTCGCGAGCGTGATCTTCAACGCGCTCATCATCATCGCGCTCATCCCGCTCGCGCTGCGCGGCGTGAAGTACCGGCCCGCGCCGGCCGGCGTGATCCTGCGCCGGAATCTCCTGCTGTACGGCGTGGGCGGGATCCTCATTCCCTTCGCCGGCATCAAGCTCATCGACATGCTGCTCGTCGCCGTCCACTTCGTCGCATGACCGACACCATGCTCCGCCGCCAGCTCCGCCCCGCCATCGTGATGACGGTCGTGCTCTGCGTGATCACCGGGCTCATCTATCCGGGCGTCGTCACCGCGCTCGCCCAGCTGTTCTTCCCGCGCCAGGCCAACGGCTCGCTCGTCACCGTGAATGGCCGCGTCGTGGGCAGCGCGCTGATCGGGCAGCCGTTCACGCAGCCGTACTACTTCCATCCGCGCCCGTCGGCGGCCGGCACCGGCTACGACGACACGCTCAGTGGCGGCACCAACCTCGGCCCCACGAGCGCGAAGCTCGCCGACACGCTCATCGCGAGCGCCGTGGACAGCGCGATGAAGAACGACGGCGCCAGTGAAGGGACAGATCCCCTCGGACATGGTCACCTCTTCCGCATCGGGCGTCGACCCGCACATTTCACCCGCCACTGCATTGCAACAAGTCGCACGCGTGGCCGCTGCGCGCGGCGTGAGCGACAGCGCGATGCGCGCGCTCGTCGAGCGGCACATCGAGGGGCGGCAGTTCGGATTCTTCGGCGAGGCGCGCGTGAACGTCCTGCTGCTCAACATCGCCGTCGACTCGGCATTTCCGCGGCGCTGATCCTGTGAGTCCGGTGCGATCGTGCACGTCCTTACTGGGCGTGCTCCTGCTCGCGCCCGTGCTCGGCGCGCAGCAAGCCGATTCCGCGCCCGCGTCGCGCGCGCTCGCGTCGCCGCTCGATTCGCCGCCCTTCCCGAACTCCGACTGGCTCGGCGGACCGGTGATCGGCGAGCCCGACGGCACGCCCGATTATCCAATGCAACGCGCGATCTTCGGCAATTCGCTGGATGCGAGCCGCTTCAAGATCTACGGCTGGGTGGACCTCTCGGCGAACGCGAGCACCTCGAACAATTCGAATTCGCCGCTCACGCCGACGATCGTCCCGAACAAGTTCGAACTCGAGCAGCTCGTGCTGCGCATCGATCGCACGCCGAACACCGTGCAGACCGATCACGCCGATTGGGGATTCCATTTCACCGGCATGTACGGCATCGACTATCGCTACAGTACGGCCAAAGGATGGCTCAGCGATCAGCTGCTGCAGCACAACGAACTCGTACGGCTTCGACCCCACCGAGCTGTACGCGGTGCTGTACCTCCCGCACGTCGCGCAGGGCACCGAGTTCAAGATCGGACGCTACATCTCGCCCGCCGACATCGACGATCCATTCGCGAACGACAACTATCTGCTCACCCATCCGCTCGCGATCTCCGTGGATCCCGTCACGTTCACGGGCGTCGAGGCGATCGTCCGGCTGAGCCAGCAGTGGGCGCTCACGCTCGGCGTCGATGCCGGCAGCGACATGGCTCCGTGGCAGAACTCGGCGCAGCTCAACGGCCAGGCGTTGGTGCGATGGGTGTCGCTCAGCGGGAACGACGGTCTCTGGGGCGGCGTGAATTCCCTCGGCAGCGGCGCATTTCACCAACGGGCACGACAATCTGCAGCAGGTGATCCTCACGTGGGGGCACAAGTTCAACGGCACCCTCCACATGCAGACCGAGGCGTACTATCTGTGGCAGTTCGACGGCGACAAGGGCGGCTCGTGCAACTATGGACCGGTGAAGCCGTTCGGCGGCGGCGGCGGGTGCGGGCCGCTCATTCCCGGGCGCAGCGACGCGATCGCCGCCGTGAATTACTTCGAGATCCTGCTCTCACCCAAGAGCTACATCTCGCTGCGCACCGACTATCTGAACGACGTGCAGGGACAGCGCACCGGCTACGCGACGCCGTACGGCTCGTTCACCGCGGGCTGGGCGCGTTGGCTCTGGCCGCTCGCGCTGCTGCGCGTCGAGGCGCGATACGACGAGGCATTCAGCGCTACGCCCTACGACAATGGCACCGCAGCGCCGAGCAGACCACGGGATCGGTGGACCTCCTCGTTCGTTTCTGATCGCGCGAGCGGTCGCCGCTTGCGCCGCCGCCACCCGCGCGGCACCGTCATGCATGTCCCGCGCAACGTGGTGCGGCGCCGCGCTCGTGCTGGCCGCCGCTTGTTCCGCTTCCGAGAGCACGCCCGCGCCGTCGCAGCATTATCGCGACGGCGGCATCGCGTTCAACTATCCGGAGGGCTGGACCGCCACGCCGCGCACAACCGGCGGTGCCGACGCGATCGCTCATCGTCAAGTCCACGAGCGCCGCGCTCGTGATCATCGACGTGAAGAGACCCGAGCGCGCGATGAGCTTGCGCGCCTACGCCGATTCGTTCGGCGCGCTCATGCGATCGGCGACGCCGATAGGGAAGATGGGAACCTCGATCGTTCAGCAACATCCAGCACGTGGACGGCTTCGACATCCTGGTGGAGCATTTCACGCTCTCGCTGCTGAACGTGGACGTGCCGCACACGCGCACGTACGGACGCATGACCGGGCCGGCGGGCGTCTGCTTCCTCACGTCGCAGATGGCGGACAACGAGAAGGAACAGTCGAGCGCCGGCTTCGAGGAGATCTTCGGAACCTTCGAGTGCGGCGCGCCCAACGCCGCCGACTCCGGCGCGACCGCGACCGATTCGGCGCTGACGCATGCGCACTGAACCATGAAGCGATCGCCCGCGCCGCGCGCGTTTCGCAGTCGCCACGAATTCCGCGAATGGCTCACCAAGCATCACGCCACCCGCGATGAGTTGATCCTCCGACTCTACAAGACCGCGCACGCGCATCGCGGCATGGGATACATCGACGCGGTCAATGAAGCGCTGTGCTTCGGCTGGATCGACGGCGTGAAACGCAGCCATCGATGAGATCAGCTTCACGCAGCGATTCACGCCGCGCAAACCGCGCAGCATCTGGAGCCGCGTCAACATTCGGGAAGGTGGAAGCGCTGATCGCGAGCGGCCGCATGATGAAGCCGGGACTCAATGCGTACGCGAAACGCACGCCCGAACGCACCGGCATCTACGCCTTCGAGCGCGCGGCGCTCAAGTTCTCGCCGGCCTTCCTCAAGAGGTTCAAGGCGAACCGCGCCGCATGGAAATACTTCCAGTCGCAGCCGCCGTGGTACCAGCGGCTCATGACATTCCGCATCATGAGCGCCAAACTTCCGGAGACCCGCGCAAGACGGCTCGAGCAGACGATCGCACATTCCGCCGCGGGCGAATGGATACCCGGGTTTCCGGCGCGAACTCCGAAGAAGACGAAGTGAGGTCCCGCCCATGACCCAGCAGAAGCTGCTCATCACGCTCGCGATCGCGAACATCCCCGTCTACTTCATCGTCGGGAAGATCATGTTCGATGATCTCGACGGCGCGAAGGAGGCGTTCGGGTTTTGGTTCACGCCCATGTGGATCGAAGCGCTTCGCGGGTGATGGAGAGGCCGCCACGTGGTCGAACCTCAAGCTGTTCGTGTGGCTGTTCATCTGCGGCGCGGCCGTCGCCACCGAGTATTTCGCGCTGGCGAAACACTATGTGACGGCGTGAGTCGCGACCCGAACTCCGTACTTGGTCACCCGAACTCCGCTTGTGGCGTATGACGTGTGGTACCAGCGACGGCGGTTTTGGTAACCACACCAAGTACGCCTCTGCCGTTACCACACGTTAAGCGCCACACGCGGAGTTCGGGTGACCAAGTACGGAGTTCGGGTCGCGATGCACGCAGTCTGAAACTCTAGCAGCGAAGTTCCGTCTCGTTGTCAGCCATTTCTCAAGGATCCCGATGCTCTCCATCGAATCGCGTCACAAAGAAATTCCGTGGCGGCGTCACTGCCGTCGATTCCCTCTCGCTCTCCCTCGAGAGCGGCGTCCTTGGCCTGCTCGGCCCCAACGGCGCGGGCAAGACCACGCTCATGCAAATGATCGCGACGATCACGCGCCCCACCGCCGGCCGCATCACGTGGAACGGCGCCGACCTCGCCAGCGATCCCGACGCGCTCCGCCTCAAGCTCGGCTACCTGCCGCAGGACTTCGGCGTGTACGACAATCTCACCGCGCTCGAATTCCTCACCTATTTCGCGTCGCTCAAGGGCGTCACCAGCAAGACGCGCATCATGGAGATGCTCGAGCTCGTGAACCTGCACACGGTGGCGCACCGCTCCGCCGGCGCGTTCTCCGGCGGCATGAAGCAGCGCCTCGGCATCGCGCAGGCGCTCGTGAACGATCCCGACGTCGTGATCGTCGACGAACCCACCGCCGGCCTCGATCCCGAAGAGCGCGTGCGATTCCGGAACATCCTCTCCGACATCGGCTTCGGGAAACTCGTGATCCTCTCGACGCACATCGTCACCGACATCGAGTCGATCGCCACGAGCATCGCCGTCATGAAACACGGCAAGCTCGTGAGCCACGCGTCGCCCGAAGCAATGCTGCAGAGCGCCGCCGGCTCGGTGTGGCAGGCGGTGCTCAGCTCGGAACGATTCGCCGCCGAGCGCGCGAAGTTCCGCGTGTCGCACGCGGTGCGGAAGCCCGACGGCGTGCACGTGCGCGTCGTGCAGCGCGCCCGCCCCTGGCCGAATGCGCAGCCCGCCGAGCCCGATCTCGAGGACGCGTTCCTCTACGCAATGGAGCCCGAACCGGCCGCCGCCGCGTGATGCAGCTCGCGCGCATCCGCGCGGTGGTGGGAGCCGACGTGATGATCCGCGTCCGGCGGCCGTCCTCCATCGCGGTCTTCCTGCTCCTCTGCTTCTTCGCGTACATCGTGGTGCCGCCGGTGTCGTCGGGGCGCACGCTCATGCAGATCGACGGCCATCGCGCGCTGCTCACGTCGGACACGATCGCGCTCGCCACCGCCGGATTCGTCGCGATCCTGCTCGGCATGCTCGGTTTCTATCTCGTGAGCAACACGATCCGCCGCGACGCACTCACGCGCACCGGCAGCGTGATCGCGGCGATGCCGGTCACGAACGCCGAGTATCTCGTGCGGGAAGTTCCTCGGTAATGCGAGCTTCCTCGGACTCGTCGTGCTCGGCTGCCTGCTGAACGTCATGGTCATGCACCTGCTGCGCGCCGAGGGGCCGCTCGAACCGCTCGTCTATCTCTCGACGTACATCGCGATGTGCGGCCCGCTGGTGCTCGTCGTGTCCGCGATCGCGCTGCTGTTCGAGTGCGTGCGCCCGCTGTCGGGGCGCGTGGGCGACGTGCTGTATTTCTTCGTGTGGATCTTCATGATCGCGGCCGCGGGCATCGGCGGCGCCGAGGCGCAGGGGCAGCGCCGAGTCTGCCCACCGCAGCATACTACGACGTGATCGGCATGCTCTTCATGATCACGCAGGCGGGCGGCGGCGGCGGCCGAACGGAACACCTCGAGATCGGCGGCTCCCCGTTCGATCCCGGCGCAGTCGCCGTGGACCTTTCCCGGCATTCACTGGAGCGCGCCCGTGATCGCGAGCCGACTTCACCAGCGCGCTCATCGCCCTGCCCATCCTATTCGTCGCGTGGGCGTTCTTCGCGCGCTTCGATCCCGCGAAGATGAGAATGGAAGTCCAGCACGCGAAGACGAATCTCTTCGCGCAGCTCAACCGCCTGCTCAAGCCGCTCACGCGCATCGTGCTCGGGCTCCTCGCGCCGCGCCCCGGCGCACGCCCCGGACTCGGCCGCATCGCGCGCAGCGAGCTCGCGCTCACCTTCATGCTGTCGCCGATCGCGCTCGCGCTGTTCATCGTGCTCTCGCTCATGGCCGCGACGGCGTCGCTCCCCACCCTGCTCGACAAGACACTGCCGCTGATCTTCCTCGGCATCCTCATTGCCATCGCCGACATCGCGACGCGCGATGCCGCGTCGGGTACGACGGCGCTGCTCTACAGCATGCCCAAAGTGAAGCAGGATTACGTGGTGGCGAAATTGCTCGCCGCGTCGCTCACGGCCATCGCGTTCGTGATCGTGCCGCTCGTGCGCCTCGCGATCGCGAATCCCGCATCCGCGGTCTCGCTCGCGATCGGCGCGATCTTCACCGCGTCGCTCGCGGTCGCGCTCGGGATCGTCACCGGCAGCGGCAAGGCGTTCGCGGGATTCTTCCTGCTCTTCCTCTACCTCGCGAACAGCGCGCGCGGCGCGCCTGAGTTCGACTTCGCCGGCTGGAGCGGCGCCGCCACCAATGGCGTGCGCATCGGATATCTTATCATCAGCATGCTTCTCGTCGCCGCCGCCGTGACCCGTCAACGCCTTCGCCCCGCATGACCAACGAACCCGTCGTCACCGGAGCGCCGCTCGGCCGCGCCGGCCGCATCGCCCTCGTCGGCGGCGGCCTCATGGTCGCGAGCGGCATCTTCGGCGCGATCCTCGGCACCGCGTGCTTCACCGCCGGCGTCGCGATCGTGATGCACACCTTCAGCTGGAGCGCCGTGGCCTGGGGCGCCGAGCGCGGCGCCGTGATCGGCGGCATCGTCGCCCCACTGGGCGCATGGGCGTTCCTCCGGCGCGTCCCCCTCGGCCTCGCGATCCCCGGCCTCACCGTCGGCACCATCGTCGGCGGCACCATCGGCTCCCTCGCCCCTCATTCGCAACTCGGCGAATGGCAGACAGCAGCCGCATCAGTGGCTGGTCTTTGTCATCGCCGCAGTGCTGTTGCGCCTTCGGAGCACCCCACCCGCCGCCACCGCAGACTCGAAGGAAGAGTAGTTGCAGTCTAACGTCTAAGTCTAAAGTCTAAGTCTGCCGTACCGACTCGGTCTTTCGGAATCGCACCTGAAGCCCCACTGTTCAAGGAGCATCTCCCCCACCACCCCGAGGAGGCCCTCCGATGCAGCAGCGGATCCGGCGATTCAATGTGATGTCAGTGGCCATGACGATGGGAGCGCTCTACTTCTTCCTGGGCATCATCATCGCGATCTGCGCGTGGCTCTTCCTGGGCGCGATCAGAGGGATGATGGGCAACATGAGCGGCGCCTCGGGCGGAGGCATGATGGGCGGGGCGATGGGCATCATCATCGCGCCCATCCTGTACGGCATCATCGGCGTCGTATTCGGCGCGATCGCCGCGTTCTTCTACAACATCGTCGCCGGCTGGACCGGCGGCGTCGGAATGGAGCTGGAGTAACCTCGCAGGGACCGCCGGCCCGCTACTCGTTCCTCAGCGCCACCAGAGGATCGATGCGGGTCGCGCGGCGCGCGGGCAGATAGCTCGCGCAGAGCGCGACGACGATCAGGCCCACGCTCACGGCGCCGAACGTCAGCGGATCCGTCGCGCCAACACCGTACAACATCGACCCGATCGCGCCCGTGAGCGCGAGCGCGCCGAGCAGTCCCGCGCCGGCGCCAACGAGCGCCACGGTGAGTCCCTGCCGCACGATCATGCCGCGCAGTTCACCTTGCCCCGCGCCGAGCGCCATGCGAATGCCGATCTCGTGCGTGCGCCGCGTGACGCCGTAGCTGATCACGCTGTAGATCCCGATCGCCGCGAGCGCGAGCGCCACGCCGGCGAATGTCACGAGCAGCAGGAGGTTGAATCGCGCGCCGGCGTTCGCGCGCGCGACCACGTCGTCCATCGTTTGCACTTCGGACACGGGCACGTTCGCATCGATGTCGCTCACCGCGCGCCGCATCTGCTCTCGTGAGCGCGGCCGCGTCGCCGTCGGTGCGCGCGACGAACGTGAGATACGCCACCCAACGATTCTTGCTCTCGATGAACATCTTGGTCTGGAAGTACGGCAGATACATCTCCGACTGTCGGCTTCGCCGTCCAATCGAGCTGCACCGCGTTCTTCACGACGCCGACCACCGTGAGCCACGCCGCGGTATCGGCCTCGGTGTCGAGCGTCATGCGCTTCCCCAGCGCATCCTCGCCCGGCCAGTTGATGCCGCGCGAGTCTCTTCGTTCACGATGATCACGTTCGGCGCGTCCAGCCGGTCGGTCGCGGTCGAAATCGCGCCCTCTCACGAGCGGCAGTGACATCGTCTTGAAATAGTCCGGCATCACCACGCGATACGTCGCGTGCAGGCTCTCGCCCGGCTTCGGAACCGGTTTCCCCTCGGCGCGATACGGCAGCCCCCACATGTCGCCCGCGACCGGCAGATGGTTGATCGCGCTCACCGAGCGCACGCCCGGCAGCGCGCCAACGCGCTGCACGATGTCGTTGTAGAACGCGGTGCGCCGTCCGGCCTCTTCTTCCTTGCTGCCTGCGACGGACACCACCATCGTCGCGACGCCTCTCGGCGCCCAGCCCGAATCCACGTTCTGCAGCGCGCGGAAGCTGCGGATCATGAGTCCCGCGCCCACGAGCAGCATGAGCGCCAGCGCGAACTCGCTCGCCACGAGCGCGCTGCGCAGCTGGGAGCGGTGCACGCCTTCGCTCGATCCGCGCGAGCCATCGCGCAGCGCGTCGTTCAGGTCGCGCATGCCGCTCTGCATCGCGGGCACGAGCGCGAAGAGCACGCTCGTCGCGATCGAGACCGCGAGCGCGAAGAGGAGAACGCGCCCGTCGAGATCCACGGTGCCCACGCGCGGCAAGCGCTCGGGACTCTGCGCGATGAGCACCCGTACGCCGATCGCGGCTACGCCAATGCCGGCCACTCCGCCGCAGAGGGCGAGCACCGTACTCTCGGTGAGCAATTGGCGCAGAATGCGCGCACGCCCCGCGCCGAGCGCGCTGCGCACGGCCATCTCGCGATAACGCGACGTCGCGCGCGCGAGCAGCATGTGCGCGACGTTCGCGCACGCGATGAGCAGCACGAAGCCCACCGCGCCCAGCAGCACCATCAGCGTGGTCCGCACATTGCCGACCACCACTTCGTTCAGCGACCGCACGTTCACGTCGCGGTTCGTGCCCGGATATTGCTGCTCGAGCCGTGCCGTGATCGTGGCCATCTCCGCCTGCGATTGCGCGAGCGTCACACCGTCTTTCAGCCGCGCGAAGACGCGCAACGACTGCCAACCGCGGTTGGTCTCCTTGCCGGTGAGATCCAGCGGCACCCAAAGCTCGGTGAAGATCGCCCAGAACGGCGCGAAGTGGAAACTCTCGGGCATCACGCCCACGATCGTGTACTTGGAACCATCCAGCGTTAGCGTGTGCCCCACCGCGTCGGCGCGGCCGCCGAGCCGGCGCTGCCAGAATCCGTAACTCACCACCACTTCGTGATCCTTGCCCGGCGCGCCCGCGTCCGCCGCGAGCACGCGGCCGTGCAGCGGCGCGACGCCCAGCAGCGGGAACAGGCTCGGCGTCACGTGCAGCGCCCAGACTTTCTCGGGCTGATCGGTGTCGGTGAGGTTGGGACTCCAGTACTCGGCGGCACCCATGCCGGAGAAGACGTGGTTCTGCGCCTTCCAGTCGAGATAATTCCCCGGCGCCACCGCGTTCTCAGTGCCGTGGAAGAGCACCGTGAGCTGATCCGGCTTGTCGTACGCGAGCGGACGCAGCAGCACCGCGTTCACGACGCTGAACACCGCCGTGGAGGCGCCAATGCCGAGCGCGAGCGTGAAGATCGCGGCGAAGGTGAAGCCCGGCGTGCGGCGCAGCGAGCGGAGCGCGTAGCGCAGATCGCGCAGGATCGATTCCATGAGTTCTCCCGCGCGGATGTCGCGCACTTGTTCCTTCACATTCTCTGCGCCGCCCACTTCGATCATCGCCGCGCGGCGCGCGGCGTCGGGCGTCGCGCCTGCGCGGATCTTCTCGGCCGTGAGCAGTTCGACGTACGAACGCATCTCATCGTCCAGCTCGCGCTCGGCGCGACCACGGTGGAAGAGATTCCGCCAGAGACTCTGCAGCGTGGAATTCAGTGGCATGGTGCGCCTATCAGGTAGTGCGGAGCGCCGCGGCGATCGCGATCGAGATGCGGCCCCAATCTTCTGTCTCTTCGCGCAACTGCCGCTGACCGGCCTTCGTGAGGCGGTAGTACTTGGCGCGCCGCTTGTTCTCCGATTCCCCCCACCGCGCCGCGAGCCAGCCCGCCTCTTCCATGCGATGCAGCGCCGGGAAGAGCGACCCGGGCTTCACGTGGAAGGCGCCCTTGCTGATCTGCCCGATGCGGTTGGCGACGCCGAGCCCGTGCATCTCGCCCAGCACGAGCGTGCGGAGGATGAGCAGGTCGAGCGTGCCTTGGAGGAGCTTCGTGTTCGACGGCGGCCATGCGGGTCCTCATATAGAGCGTCTATATGGCAGTCTAACCGCCCCCGTATAGACAGTCAATAGGAGCGCGTGAAGGGTAGACACCGGGTGCGCGCGGGATGGTTGCTGGCGGCTTGCGTAGCCTCAGCGGTTAGGCAGAATCCGGAATGCCCGACCTCATCCGCTCCTTCGAGTCCCTGTTCCACCAGTACAAGTCGTCCGCCGAGAAGGCGCTCGACCAGCTCAGCGACGATCAGCTCAACTCCCGCACGGCCGTCGGCAACTCGGTGGCCACGATCTGCTGGCACATCGCCGGCAATCTCGAGAGCCGCTTCACCGATTTCCTCACCAGCGATGGCGAGAAGCCCGACCGCGACCGCGAGAGTGAGTTCGCCGAGCGCCGAGTCACGCGCGCGGAACTCAACGCGAAGTGGGAGCCCGCGTGGAAGACGCTCTTCGACGCACTCGCCGGTCTCACCGATGCGCAACGCCAAACAATGGTCACGATCCGCTCCGAGCCATTCACCGTCGAAGGCGCGCTCCTTCGCGCGCTCGGCGCACGTCAGCCTGCACGTTGGCCAGATCATCGACCGCGCCCACATGCTGCGCGGCAACGACTGGAAGTGGATCACGATCCCGCCCGGCCAGTCGGACGCGGTGAACGCCAAACTCATGAAGAAGTAGTGCCCCGCTACGCCGCCTTCCTGCGCGGAGTGAACATCAGCGGCCGCGTCGTGAAAATGGACGCGCTGCGCAAACACTCTCGAGAAGCTCGGCCTTTCTGACGTCGAGACGGTCATCGCCAGTGGCAACGTGCTCTTCTCCTCCGCCAGCAAGAACGCCGTCGCACTCGAGAAGAAGATCCATCTCGGCCTTCACAAAGCGCTCGGCTATCCCGTCGCGATCTACGTGCGCACCGACGCCCAGATCGCCGCGCTGGCGGGGCACCGTCCGTTCGGCGACGCCAGGCACAAGGCGGCGAGAGTCTTTCTCGTGGGATTCATCGCCGAGCCGCTCAGCAAGGACGCCGCGCGCACGCTGCTCTCGCTCGCCGAGGGCACCGAGGAATATCTGCACACGAAAGGCAGCGAGATCTTCTGGCTCTGCAAGAATGGCCAGAGCGTGTCCCCGCTCTTCCGCGTGCCCATCGAGAAGCGTATCGGCACGCTGATC
Source organism: uncultured Gemmatimonadaceae bacterium (assembly GCA_963732065.1). Classification (GTDB taxonomy): domain Bacteria; phylum Gemmatimonadota; class Gemmatimonadetes; order Gemmatimonadales; family Gemmatimonadaceae; genus DATKOH01. Next base: position 49,100 of record CAVSYH010000021.1, read on the forward strand.
AGCTGGCGCAACATGAACACGGTCGAGCGCATCCACGCCAAGTTCTCGGCGCGCTGAACGACACTCGCGGCCCGCGCGCGCCGTAGGGATGCATGTCACTCCACCGGAATCGATATGAACGAAAGCATGATGGGACTTGTCATCGGACTCGTGAGCGTGCTCTTCGCCGTCGGCGTCGTGGCCGCGGGCCTCGCGGGCGCGTATTTCATTGGTAAGGAACGCGGGCGGCGCGCCGCGCTCGATCAGGCCGCGCAAACGGGCGGCGCCACCGACATGCTCGCGCGCACCGAGCGGGCGCTCGAAGCGATGTCTCTCGAGGTCGAACGCATCGGCGAAGCGCAGCGCTACTCGGCGCGCCTGCTGGCCGACGCGGCCATCAAACTCAAGGCCGACCCCGCCGCGCCGCGCAACGTCACCCCCACCACGCCCACCTAGCGGCGGGCGCGCACTCGGCGACAACTTGTTGGCCGTTCGCCCACTCTGAGGATGGCCATCCGTGCGTATCGCTCCCCTGCTGCTCATTGTTGCGGCCATTGCCTGCCGCGTCGAATCGAGTGGCATCCCGAATGACAAGGGCGCCGACGCAGGGGCCCGCGCCGCGCAGGCGCGCTACGCGTCGCTGCTGAACGGCTCGCCGCCGAACGCCGATTCCGTTTCGCAGATGTTCGCGCCCACGGGGGAATTGCTGCCGAATGGACGCGATGCGATCAAAGGTCCGGCGGCGATGAAGGAATTCCTGAATTCCTTCGGCAAGGTGACCGTCGACTCCGAGGCGATGCCCGTGACGTCGAGCGTCGTCGCCGGCGATCACGTGGTGCTCTGGGGCACGTACTACCAGAAGGCCACCATGCCCGACGGAAAGGTGTTCCGCCCGAAAGGCCGCTACGTGATCGAGTGGGTGCGCGACACCATGGGCACGTGGCAGATCCAGCGGGCCATGACGCAGCCTTGAGCGTCGACGATCTCTACGCGGCGTGGCGCGACGCCTTCAAGCGCGGCGATGTCGAAGCGATCGTTGAGCTGGTCACCCCCGATTATGTCTTGTGGGCCCCCGGACGGCCCCCGATCGCGGGCCGAGATTCTTTGCGCCAAATGCTCGCGCCGGCGCTCTCGACGTACGATATTTCTCCATCGTTCGAGCGAACGGAATCACTCGTAGCGGGAGATCTTGCCGTGGATTTCGGATGGGACGTTCAGACCGTGACCCCGCGCGCGAGGGGTGAATCGCGCACCGCGCGCCAGCGCGTCGTGCTCGTGATCCGCCGCCAGCCCGATGGCCGGTGGCTCTTCGCGCGCGGCGTGAGCCAGCCCGGACCGGTGGCGACGAATGGGTGACATGGACACGAGCACCTGGGGGATCATCTTCGGCGCGATCGTCGCGATCATCGTGGTCGGCATCGTGCTCGACCACCTTCGCGAGAAGCGCGACCTCAAGCAGCATCTCAAGCGCATCGACGAGCGCAAGGAAGCGTACGAGCGCTTCAAGCAGAAGAAGCGCTCGTCGCAAGAGACGCACGTCGAGCGGACGCAGAAGAAGTAAACGGCAGACGTTGGCCGTTAGCCGTTAGAACTACTCCGATCTAAGCGTCATCGCCGGATCCACCCGCGCCGCGCGCCAGGCCGGAACGAGACACGCGAGCAACGCGACCGCGCCGAGCATCAGCGATACGGCGAGATACGTCCCCGGATCGCTCTGCGAGACGCCGAACAGCATTCCCGCGATCACGCGCACGAACGCCAGCGTGAGCGCCACACCCGCGATCACGCCGGCCGCGGTCAGACCCATCCCCTGCCGCAGGATCATCCGCACGAGATCACCGCGCGACGCGCCCAGCGCCGCGCGCACGCCGATCTCGCGCAGCCGCTCGGTCACGACGCCCGCCAGCACGCCGTAGATCCCCGCCGCCGCGAGAATGAGCGCCACGAGAGCGAATGCCTCGAACAGCACGAGCGCGAACTTGCGCGCCGCCTCGGACGTCGCGATCAGCTTCTCCATGGTCGACACGCGCATGATCGGCTGATCCTTGTCCACGCTCCAGATCGCCGTGCGCACTACCCCCGCCATTCCTGCCGCATCATGGCCTTTCGACACGCGTACGACTAACGACTGATTCCCGTCAGCATACGGCCATTGCCTCTCCGCCACGTAGAACGCGTCCGGCTCCTCCGCCGCGAGCGACACCTGCCGCACCGAGCCCACCGTCCCCACCACGGTGTACCACGGCCCTTCGGTCGCGCTGCCCATGCGCACGCGCTGGCCCAACGCTTCCTCGTTGGGCCATGACTTCTTCGCGAACGCTTCATTGACGATCACTTCCATCGGCGTCTGCATCGACGCGTGCGGATCCAGCCCGCGACCGCGTACGATCGGGATCTTCATCGCCTCGAGATACCCGTCGGTCACCGCATACCGATGCGCGCTCTCGTCCTCCTCCGGATTCGCGCGCGGATGCGCCTCGATGTGCACGCCATACTTGTCCATGTCGCCGCTCAGCGGCAGCTGCGTCGTGAAGGCCGCCGCTTCCACGCCGGGCACGGCGCGCACGGCCACGAGCACGCGGTCGAAATAGTCGCGCGTCACGGTATCGTTGTTGAACTGCTGACCCACGGTCTGGACGGTCATCGTCAGCATGTTGCTCGGGTCGAAGCCCGGCGGCACCGCGAGCAGACGGCTCACGCTCTGCAGCAGCAGCGCCGTGCCCGTGAGCAGCATGAGCGCGAGCGCCACTTCGCTCACCACCAACGCGCCGCGCACGCGATGACTCGTGCCGCCCGCGCGCCGCGTGCCCGCCTTGATGCTTCCATGCAGATCTCCGCGCGCCGCGTGCAGCGCCGGCACCATGCCGAACGCGATGCCCACCGCGGTCGTGAGCGCGAATGCGAACAGCAGCGTGCTGCCGCTCACCTCGATCTGCGCCAGCCTCGGCAGCCCCGGAGGACTCAAGGCCACCAGTGCTTTCACGCCGAGTTCGGCGACCACAACGCCGAGCGCGCCTCCGAGCAATGCGAGCGTCACGCTCTCGGTGAGCAGCTGACGCACCACGCGCCACCGGCTCGCGCCGAGTGCCGCGCGCATGGCGAACTCGCCCTTCCGCTGCGCGCCGCGCGCGAGCAGGAGATTCATCACGTTCGCGCACGCGATGAGCAGCACGAGCGCCACCGCGCCCATCACCGCGAGGAGAATCGGGCCGCACGTCGCCCGTGACCAGCTCGCGCATCGGGATGAGCAGCATTCCCGCTTTCGCATATTCCTTGGGATGATCGCGCACCAAGCCCGTCGAGATCGCGTTCACGTCGGCGAGCGCGGCGCGCTCGCTCGTGCCGGTCTTGATGCGCGCTACAGCTCTGAGGTGATGGCATGTACGGCACGCCCACGGCAGCGACGCGTTGTACTGCATCGGCCCCCATAGTTTGGCGGCGGGCTGGAGGATGCTCTCGAAACCGGCGGGCATGACGCCGATGATCGTGTACTGGTATCCGTTGAACGACACCTGCTTGCCGACGATCTGCGAATCGCCGCCGAACCGCTGGCGCCAGAGCGGATCGCTCAGGATCGCGACGCGCGGGCCGTTCGGGACATCTTCTTCCGGCAGAAAGTCGCGGCCGAGCGCGGGGCGCACGCCGAGGACTTTGAAGAAGTCGTGGCTCACGCGCTGTCCGGCGAACTGTTCGGGCTCGCCGCGCCCGGTGAGCGTCGCGCTCCAGTCCTTGTAGACCGCGATCGCGTCGAACGAATGGTTCTGATTCGAGACGTCGTCGAACGTGAGCCAGCCGACGTTGTCCTTCATCGCCGGCACCGTGCCTTCCCACATCGTGACGATGCGCTCGGCGTGCGGGTACGGAAGCGCGGCGAGGAGAATCGGATTGATCGCGCTGAAGATGGCCGTGGTGGCGCCGATGCCGATCGCGAGCGTGACCGCGGCGAGCGTCGTGAAGCCGGGGCGGCGGATCAGGAGACGGGCCGCGAATTGGAAATCGCCGAGCAGCGACTCGAACAGCGAAGGCCGGCTGTCGGCTGTCGGCTGTCGCCGGCGGGAGCGGAATCCGAGTTTCATCGTGGCCACCAGGGTTTCGCGCCAATACCAACGGTTGGCGCCGGCTGCGTTCTGCGTGAATTGGAGATGTTCGGCGAACGATTCCTCGAGGTCGCCGAGGATCGACTCGACGAGCTCGGGCGGCAGCGCCCATTCGAGCAGGCGCACAGCGCGCTGCGGGGGACGCGGGGTATTCATGGAAGCTCGAGCGCCGCGCCGAGCCCGGCGGACATCGTGCGGAGGGCCTTGAGACTCGCCTTCACCGCTTCGCGGCCGGTGGTGCTGAGTGAGTAGTAGGTCTTGCGTCGTCCGCCGCGCTCGGCGGTGGCTTCGCCGAATCTCGTCGACACCAGACCCTTCTCTTCGAGCCGATTGAGCGTGGTGTAGATCGTGGCGAAGCTCAGCGATCTCTTGGCGCGCGCGGCGATCTCACGCTGGACGGCGACGCCGTAGGCGCGGTCGTTCAACCGCAAGAGCGCGAGTAGGACGAGTTGTTCGAGTTCGCCGAGGCGGGGGGACATCGAACGGCTCCATTTATTCGATGGAGTCGAATATATGTAATGGAATGCGAGCCGCAAGTGCGCCTGACGGTCCTAGCCACGAGGAGCAGGACGCGTCGGGAGACCGTGACAAGCAGATTGGAGCCGCCTAATCCAGCCGGCGGGCAAGTCCTTGCCATGCCCCGCCGGAACAGATAATAAGGGGAAGAATTCCGCCGCTTGGCATGGTTCGAATCCTCAACCAGCGAGGCCAGATGTCTCGGCATCCCCGCGCGGAGAGCATCCCATTCAGTGGGCGCTCCACCCTGCTCTCTCTCGCATTTGGTCTTGCGGCGTGTAGCTCGAGCACTGCGCCGCCGTCGGCATCGGACATGGCCGCCGTCGCGGGAACGTCGGGACAGAGCGCGGTGGTGAACACAGCGGTCGCGATCGCGCCCGCTGTGAAGGTCACCTCCTCTGGCGGCACGCCGATCGGTGGCATGACCGTGACCTTCGCCGTGTCCGCGGGCGGCGGATCGGTCGGCGGCGGGAGCGCCGTCACGAACTCCGCCGGCATCGCGACGGTCACTAGTTGGACGCTCGGTACGACCGCTGGAGCGAACTCGCTCACCGCGTCCGCCACCGGCGTGCCCAACGTCGTCATCACAGCGACCGGGACTCCGGGTGCGGCGGCGACGCTCACCGTAACGCCGGCGTCGTTCGACGTCCTGCCGGCCGGGACGCTACAGCTTAGTGTCACCGTGGTCGATGCATTCGGGAATGCCCTCACGGGGCCCGCGGTCACTTTCACGCCAGCGAGCACGTTGATCGCGACGTCCTCCTCCAGCGGTCTCGTGACAGGAGTCGCGGTTGGCTCGACTGCGATCTCCGTCGCCAGTGGAGCGGCCAACGGTTCCACCACGGCGTTCGTGCTCGGGCATCCGGGGTTCACGACTCTCAGCACCACCGCCGAGACCGGCCGCCCGTTCGGGATCGCTATCTCGAGTAGCAGCCTGGTATACGTGACGGAGCTCGACAACGGGCGCGTGGGCCAGTACCAGCTTCCGAGTCAGACGCTGTCAGGTACAACGATCGCGGTGGGCTCCGTGCCGACAAGCGTCACCTTCCTGCCGAACGGCACCCGCGCGTACGTCGCGAACTTGGGCGACTCGGTGGTGAGCGTGATCGATGTCGCGACGCACGCGGTGATCACCACGGTGAAATTGTCGGGCAAGCCATTGCGCGTGCTTGCCTCGCCAGATGGGAACACGGTGTATGCCACGACGGATGCCGGCACGCTCGAATTCATTGCGACCGCTACGAACACCACGTCGCCCGACACCCTCGCGCTCGGCGCCGTGTTCAACGGCGTCGCGCTGAGCCCCACTCAGTCGTTGGTCTACGTATCGTCGACGACAAATGGGCACGTGTACGAAGTGAACACCGCCACGCGCGCCTCGCGCTCGTTCAACATGGGCGGCACGCCGCAGGACATCGCGGTCTCACATGACGGCAGCACTTTGTATATCGCGAACGAAACGGGGCCGATGGAAGTGCGTGACGCCGCGACGCTCAACCAGACCACGACAGTCGCACTCGCGACCGACGTGTTCGGACTCACGATCACCCCGGACGGTACGCAGCTCTACGCGACGATCGCCAATACACTCACGGTGCTCGCCACGTCGGGGCTGACGGTGGCACACTCATCCGCGCAGGTGGGCGCGCTGCGACGCATCGCCTTCGATCACCTGGGCACGACGGGAGCTGTGGCGAGCGAAGGCGGGAGTGTGATCTTCGTGCAGTGACTCCACAGCGCGGCGGTGGCGCGGCGATGCTGCCGCGCCACCGCCTGCGCCCTACTCCACCGTCACCGACTTAGCCAAGTTCCTCGGCTGATCCACGTTCGCTCCGCGCTTTACGGCGATGTAGTACGCCAAGAGCTGAAGTGGCACGGATGACAGGATCGGCGTGAACATGTCGATGGTCTCGGGGATCCTGATCTCGTAGTCCAGCTTCCCCGCCAGCGCCGGCTCGTCGCGGCTCGTGATCGCGATCACCCGCCCGCCGCGCGCTTTCACTTCCTGAATGTTCGATACGACCTTGTCGAACACGCTGTCGTGCGGCGCGATGAATACCACCGGCATGTTGTCGTCGATCAGCGCGATCGGGCCGTGCTTCATCTCCGCCGCCGGATAACCCTCGGCGTGGATGTACGAGATCTCCTTGAGCTTCAGCGCGCCCTCGAGCGCCGCCGGGAAATTGTAGCCGCGGCCCAGATACAGGAAATTGCTGACGGTCTTGAACTCCTCGGCGATCTTCTCGATCATCGGCGCGCGATCCAGTATCTCCTTGATCTTCCCCGGCAGCGCGTGCATCGCCTTCGCGATCCGCTGACCGTCCAGCGCCGGCAGTCCGCGCAGCCGCGCCAACTTCAGACGTGAACAGCGCCAGCGCGGTCACCTGGCACGTGAACGCCTTCGTGGACGCGACGCCGATCTCCGGCCCCGCGTGCACATAGATACCGCCGTCGTCCTCACGCGCGATGGTGCTGCCCACGACGTTCACGATCCCCAGCGCCCGCGCGCCGCGCTGCTGCGCTTCGCGCATCGCGGCGAGGGTGTCGGCAGTCTCCCCCGATTGCGACATCACGATGCACAGCGTGCGATCGGTGATGATCGGATTGCGATACCGGAATTCGGACGCGTACTCCACTTCCACCGGGATCCGCGCCAGCTCTTCGAGCATGAACTCGCCGATCAACGCCGAGTGCCAGCTGGTGCCGCAGGCGGTGATCACGATGTTGTCGAACTCGAGCAGCTGCTCGTCGGTGATGTTCAATCCGCCGAGCTTCACGTCGCCCTCGTCGTCGAGGATGCGGCCGCGCATGGTGTTCTCGATGCTCGCAGGCTGCTCGAAGATCTCCTTGAGCATGAAGTGCGCGTAGCCGCCGCGCTCGATCTGGTCGAGGTCCCAATCGATGGAACTCACCGCGCGATTGAGCGGCGCGGCGTTCATGTCCATCACGCGATAGCCGTGCCGCTCCAGCACGGCGAGATCGCCGTCGTTGAGATAGATGACCTGCCGCGTGTGCGCGAGAATGGCGGAGACGTCGCTCGCAATGAAGTACTCGCCGTCGCCGAGTCCAACGAGGAGGGGAGATCCCTTCCGCGCCGCGACGATCTTGCTCGGGTCCTTGGCGCTGAGCACGGCGATGCCGTAGGTGCCTTCGACTTTCCGCAGCGCTTCGATCACGGCTTCTTCGAGCGTGATCTTGTGACCGTCGGCGGGCTTCAGGAATTCCTCCACGAGGTGCGCGAGCACTTCGGTGTCGGTGTCGCTCGTGAACTTGTGGCCGAGGTCTTCGAGGGCCTTACGAAGGGCCATGCCGTTCTCGATGATGCCGTTGTGCACGACCGCGATGTTGTTGTCGCAGCTCATCTGCGGGTGCGCGTTCACGAAGTTCGGCGCGCCGTGGGTGGCCCAGCGTGTGTGGGCGATGCCGATGGTTCCGCTGACGGGCTCTTTCTCGATGGTTTTCTCTAGCTGCGAAATTTTCCCAGGGGCCTTACGGACCTGCATGCCTTTGCCGTTCACGAGCGCGACGCCGGCGCTGTCGTAGCCGCGATACTCGAGTCGTTTTAGGCCCTCGATCAGGAAGGGCTGGGCGGCGCGGGGGCCAATGTAGCCGACGATGCCACACATATTCGACTCTGGGATCGGGAACCGGTTACCGGGAACCGGTGATGAATGACAACGAATTCCTGAACGACCAACTACGCCAAGCTATCGAGGGGCTTTCGAGCTCTTGCGATCAAACTCCTGGCTTCCTTTTCGGTCGGGGCCTCGGCGATCACTCTGACAATGGGCTCGGTGCCGCTCGGTCTGATATGCACCCAGCGGTCGGGCCAGGCTAGGCGGAGACCGTCCTGGGTATCTGCTTCGGCGTCGGCGAACTCCTTCTTCAACGCGGCGTACACCTTGTCGAGCTTCGCTTTCGGACGGTCGAGTTTGTCCTTCACGATCGCGTACTTGGGATAGCGGCCCACGATAGCGGACAGCTTCTCGTCATCCTCGGCCATCATTTGCAAGATGAGGGCCACGGCGACCGGGGCGTCGCGGCCGAGGTGCAGCTCGTTCAGAATGACGCCGCCGTTCCCCTCCCCGCCGATCGCCGCCTCTCTCCTCGCGCATGCGCACCGCGACGTTCACCTCGCCCACGGGCGCGCGAAGCGCCTTGTAGCCCGCCTCGGCGGCCACGTCGTCCATGATGCGGCTCGTGCTGAGATTCACCACCAGCGGGCCCTCGCGCGAGCGGAGCACCAGGCGCGCGGCGAGTGCGAGCGTCCAGTCTTCGCCAATGGCTTTGCCCTCGTCGCTCACGATCGCGAGACGGTCGACGTCCGGATCCGTCGCGAAGCCGACATCGGCCTTCGCCTTGAGCACGAGCTTCTCGAGGTCGCCCAGGTTCGCCGCCACAGGCTCGGGCGCGCGGGGGAATCTGCCGTCCGTCTCGAGATTGATCGCTGTGACCGTGCAGCCGAGCCGCTGCAACAGCTGCGGCAGGATCACGCCGCCCGCGCCGCGCACGCAATCGAGCGCAACTTTGAATTTCCGCAGACGGATCGCCGGCACATCGATGAGTTTGAGCGCGAGCACCGCGCCAATGTGACGCTCAACGGCGTCGGGGTCCACCGTGACCGTGCCGAGCTGGTCCCACGTGGCGCGAGGGGCCACGCCGTCGGCCAGCTTGCGCATCTCGGTGCCGTCCACGGCGTCGAGGAAGAGCCCGATGGCCCGATGAATTTCAGCGCGTTCCACTCGATGGGATTGTGGCTCGCCGTGATCGCGAGCCCGCCGGCCGCGTGATGGTATTCCACCGCGAGCTGGATCGTCGGCGTGGGCGCGATGCCGACGTCGATCACGTTCGCGCCCAACGCTCTGCAGCGCCGCGAGCGTCGCGCGATGAAACATCGGTCCCGACACACGTGAGTCACGCCCGACCACCACGCTGCGGCTCGTCCCCTGCGCGATCGCCCACGCCCCGAACCCCGCCGCATAGCGCGCGACGACCTCCGGCGTGAGCCCTTCCGCCACCCGCCCGCGCACCCCGGACACGCTCACCATCAACCGATCGTCCACACTCTCCCCTATGAAAGCCGCTCCGGAAGCTAGCCCGCCGTGAATGACAATCAAGCCGCGCCGAGGTTTCGGACGCGCCAGGGAATTCGTCTATAGTGGAGCCGCATTTGCGCCATCCCGCGGCGCTTCCCGCTTCCCGCTTCCCGAGTAGTTAATTGGCTCTTCGCCGCTCGCTGAACCGCCTGCCCCTCAGATGGAAGATGACGATCATCAGCGCGGCCGCCGTTCTGGCCACGCTCGTGCTCGTCCTCACGCCCGTCTACCTCGCGAGCCGCTCTACCCTCACCACGCTCAACGCCCAGCGCCTCAGCGCGATCGCCGCGAGCGCCGCCGTCTCGATCCCCGCGAGCGCCGTGGATTCCATCGCCGCACACGGCCGCAGCACCGCCGCCTTCGTGCACACGCGCGAGACGATGGCCCGCATGTGGACCGCGAACGGCGGCGACGTGAGCGAACTCACGAACGGCATCTCGCTCGTGAAATCCACGGGCTTCCAGTACGAATACCTCGCGCATTCGTCGTGGATCGCGGGGCAGCCGCAGTACAGCCAGCTCTGGACCGCGCCGCCCGGCCTCGCCGATTCCCTCGCCGCGGGGCACGCGGGCGCGAGCGGCATCTACGACGGCGAAGGGGGACGCGAACTCGCCGCCGCCGCGCCCGTGATGCGCGCCGACGGCACGCCCGCGGGCTTCGTCGTGGTCACGCTCAACGCCGAAGACTTCCTGGCGCGCCTCGCGCGGATCTTCCTCGAGGTCGCGCCCATCCCGCTGCTCATCCTGCTCGGCGCGCTCTTCGTGAGCATCGTCGTGGCGCGCCAGCGTCACGGCGGGCATCGACATCGTCGGTGGAGCACGCGCAGGAAGTCGCGCGCGGCAATCTTCGCCACGACATCAGCTACAGCAGCGGCGATGAGATCGGCGAGCTCGCCGACGCGTTCCGCCAGATGACCGCCGGCCTCCGCGATCTGCTGCGCGACGTGGAATCGGGCGCGAGTGAAGTGGCCGCCACCGCCGACCAGCTCGCCGCCGGCGCGCAGGAGATGAGCGCGAGCACGCAGCAGGTCTCGGGCGCCGCGCAGACGATCGCGAGTTCGGCCACGCAGCAGACCACGGGCATCCAGAACATCGTGGCGGTCTCGAGCCGCGTCGCGACTCGCGCGCACGACGTGGCGCAGCACGCCACGCGCGCGCAGCAGGCCGCCGACACGGTCACGCACTCGGCGAAACGCGCCGCGAGCGCCGCCGAGGCGGGGCTGCAGTCGATGTCCAATATCTCCTCGGTCACGAGCGAGGCCGTGCCGGCCGTCGCCGAGCTCACCGAGAAATCCGTGCGCATCTCGCAGATCACCGATACCATCGCCGCGATCTCGCGGCAGACCAACTTGCTCGCGCTGAACGCCGCGATCGAAGCGGCGCGCGCGGGCGAGCATGGACGCGGGTTCGCGGTGGTCGCCGAGGAAGTCCGCAAAGCTCGCGAAGGAATCGGGCCGCGCGCTGGAGATCATCCGTCAGCTCGCCGATGAGATGCAGCGCGTGTCGTCGCGCATGTCGGAGCGCATCACCGATGTGAGTGCCAGCGTCGGCGCCGGCGAAGCGGTGATCCGCGCGAGCACGCGGCACGCTCACGCAGATCGCGGCGGAGATCGAAGGGAGCCGCGAAGCGGTGGCGCGCATCGCCGAGCTCACCAACGCGCAGAAGCGCGAATCCGAGACGCTCGCGAAGGAGATCGAGGCGGTGAGCATCGTCGCCGAGCAGAACGCGAGCACGAGCGAGCAGGTGAGCGCCGTGGTGCAGGAGCAGACGGCGAGCATGGAGCACATCACGGAATCGAGCCAGCACCTGGCGGACATCGCCACTCGGCTCAAGGGAGTGATGACGCGCTTCGAGCTGTGAGCGATCCGCTGGCGCTGGTGCCGCTGGCGGCCGCGGCGCGCGCCGGGCAGGTGGACGGGATCGCTGCACGATCGCTGGTCGCCGCGGGAGTGACGCTCCTCCAGCGCAGCGCGCCGCTCGTGCGCGCGCTCAGCGGAAAACGGTCGGCATTGCTGCTGCCCACATCGCCCGCATTCCTCGTGGCTCTCGCCGCGAGCGACGGCCGCGGCGCGGTGTTCATCAATCCGCTCGCCGCGCCCGCCGAGGTCGAGCTGCAGCTGCGCGACGCGAACGTGGGCGTGGTGTTCACCATCGCGCCGTTCGAGAAAAAGCTGCCGGCTGGATTCCCGCGTGTGCTGCTGGACGACGCGCCGTCGCACGCGCGCGTCGTCATCGACGGCACCGATCGCGTTATCGACCTCGGCGCGCACAGCGGCCTCGCGCTCGAAGGCGAGATGGACGCGCCAGGCCGCGACGAGGAGGCGGCGATCGTCTACACGAGCGCGATGGCGGGCACCATGCTCGGCGCGATCCTCACGCACCGGAACCTGCTCGCGAACGCGCACTCATGCGTAGAGGCGATCGCGATGAACGAGCGCACCGTGTCGCTCGCGGTGCTGCCGCTCGCGCATCTGTTCGGATTCACCGTCACGCTCATGGCGCCGCTGCTTGGCGGGCGGCCGCGTGGTCACCCTGCCCCGCTACAATCCGGTGAAGGCGCTGGAACTGATCCGTGATGAGGGCGTGACATTGATCTGCGGCGTGCCGAGCGTGTTCTACGGATTGCTGGCGGCCCTCGAGCGCGACGGCGGAAATCTGAGCGGGAGCTCCGTCGAGACCTGTCTCTGCGGCGGCGCGCCGCTCGCCGTCGAACTGCAGGAACGCTGGGAGCGCGCCACCGGCGTTCCCCTGCGCCAGGGCTACGGCCTCACCGAAGCGGGCCCGGTTTGTCTATTCAATCGCCCCTCGGAGCCGAACCGAATCGGCACACTCGGCACCCATTTCCCCGGCGTGGAAGTCGCGATCCACAAGGGCGAGATCTGCGTGCGCGGCGAGAACGTGTTCCCCGGCTACGTGAGCGGCAGCGAGCATGGCCTTCAGGTGAACGACGGCTGGCTGCACACCGGCGACCGCGGCACCATCGATCGTTACGGCGTGGTCACGTTCACCGGCATCATCAAGCCGATGTTCACGCGCAACGGATTCAACATCTATCCGCACGAGATCGAGCGCGTGGTGGGCGAGATACCGGGCGTGAAGTCAGTAGTGGTGCGCGCGATCCCGGAACCCTCGCGCGAGAATGACATCGCGCTGGAGATCGTCGGATCAGTGAGCGAGGAGGATGTGAAGACTTGGTGCCAGGCACGGCTATCGGCGTACAAGCAGCCTTCGCGGATTGACATCCGCACGGCGTGACTAGAACCCCGAACGCCGTGCTGGTCACCCGAACTCCGCGTGTGGCGTCTGACGTGTAGTAACCGCGACGGCGGATCTGGTGATCTCCGCCAAGAACGCCGCTGCAGTTACCACACGTCAGGCGCCAGCTCGCGGAGTTCGGGTCTGACCAAGAACGGGGTCGGGGTGCGACTAACGCCCGTCAGCCGCTCCACGCTCAGCACTGCCACTTGGAAGAGTTCTCCACGGTAAGCGACGTCCACGAACGCATCCACCACTTCCGGATCGAACTGGGATCCCCGCCCCCGCCCGCAATTCCGCCAGCGTATCATCGAACTCCAGCCCGCCCCGGTACGGCCGCTTCGACATCATCGCATCGAACGCATCCGCCACCGCGATGATGCGCGCTTCCACGGGAATGTCCGTTCCGCCGAGCCGGTCAGGCACACCCGTCCCATCCACTCGCTCATGATGATGCCGCACCACATTCAGCGGCACCGGATTATCCGCGAGCAACGGCCGCAAGATCCGCCAGCCAAGCAAAGGATGCGTCATGATGTGCTCGTACTCTTCGTCCGTGAGCGGCCCGCGCTTGTTCAGCACGTCCTCACGCACTCCGATCTTGCCCACGTCATGGAGATGCCCGCCCAGCTCGATGCTCTTCACCAGCTCCACTTCCATTCCCAGTTCGCGCGCCGTCACCGATCCCAGCTGGCTCACACGCACCGAATGCCCGCGCGTGTACGGATCCTTCAGCTCCAGCGCATCCGCCAGCGACTGGATCCCCGCCAGGAAAAGTGATTCCAGCCGGTCCTGCTGCACCTTCACCTTGTCCTCGAGCCGCAGCTGGTAATCCTTGTTCTCCAGCAGCAGCCGCCGCTTCTCCATCGCCTGCCCCACACGCGCGCGCACTTCGTCTATGAGGAATGGCTTCGTGATGTAATCCATCGCGCCCATCGACAAACAACTCACCGCCACGTCCACTTCCGCCACCGCGGTGATCATCATCATCGCCATCTCCGGGTACCGCGCGCGCACTTCGCGCAGCAGCTCCGGCCCGCTCATTTCCGGCATGCGCACATCGCTCAGCACGAGCGCGATCGGCTCGCTGTCGAGCACGTCCAGCGCCACCGAGCCGGAACTCGCCTCGAAGCAGGTGAATCCCTCGCCCTGCATCACGCGCTTGAGCGCGTTGCGCAGCGACGGCTCGTCGTCCACGATCAGACAACACCGATCCAGCTCCACGGCCGGGTGCGTCATGCGGCGACCCGCGCTAGATTCCGCTCACTCATTCCCATTCTCCGAATGACCAAAGTCTTCGACGACGATCTGAACAAAGGCTTCGGCACCCGCGCCATTCACGCCGGGCAGCGCCCCGATCCCATGAGCGGCGCGATCATGCCGCCGATCTATCAGACGTCCACGTACGTGCAGCAAGGGCTTGGCGAGCACAAAGGCTACGAGTACGCGCGCACGCAGAATCCCACGCGCGAAGCGCTCGAACGGAACGTAGCGGCGCTGGAAGGTGCGCGCCACGGCCTCGCCTTCTCGAGCGGCGTGGCTTCTGTGGATTCCTTAATGAAGCTTTTCAAATCCGGCGACCACATCGTCTGCGGCGCGAACGTCTACGGCGGCACCTTCCGCCTCTTCGACAAGATCTACCGCAACTTCGGCGTCGATTTCACTTTCGTCGACGCGCGCGATCCGCAGAAGATCGCCGACGCGTGCACGAAGAAAACAGTCGCGATCCTCGTCGAGACGCCGACGAATCCGCTCATGTGGATCACGGACATCCGCGCCGCCGCCGAGGTCGCGCACAAAGCGAACGCACTCCTCATCGTCGACAACACCTTCGCGACGCCGTTCTTCCAGCGCCCGATCGAACTCGGCGCGGACATCGTCTTCCATTCTACCACGAAATACCTCAACGGCCACAGCGACATGGTGGGCGGCATCGTGCTGCTCAACGACGACGATCTCGCCGCGCGCATGCACTTCATCCAGAACGGCGCCGGCGCGGTGCCCGGCCCCTTCGATTGCTGGCTCGCCCTGCGCGGCACGAAAACACTGCACCTCCGCATGCCGCGCCACGAGTCCAACGGCCGCGCCGTCGCCGAATGGCTCGCGAAGAGACTCGGCGCCGAGCGCGTGATCTATCCGGGACTGCCGAGCCACCCGCAGTACGCGCTCGCGAAGAAGCAGATGTGCGGCATTCCCGGCATGATCAGCGTCGAGACGGGCTCCAAGGCGAAAGCCGACGAAGTGCTGCGCCGCACGCGAATCTTTTCCCTCGCTGAATCGTTGGGTGGAGTAGAGAGTCTGATCAGTCATCCCGCGTCAATGACGCACGCCTCCGTGCCCATAGAACAGCGCACGGAGATGGGCATCACCGAGGGACTGATCCGCCTCTCGTGCGGCGTGGAAGACGTGGCGGACCTCCTGGCCGACGTCGAGCACGCTTTCAAAGTTCTCTGAGACCGGAGCGTTCCATGGCCCCCCGCAAAGTCCTCACCCAGATCGCGCCCGCTTCGTGGGAGCATCCCGCCGACCGCGCCGCGCTGAACACACTGCGCGCGATCCCCGGCTTCGACGAGCTCGTGCGCAAGATCATGGGGATCATCGGCGAGCGCGGCGTGCGCCATCTCTTCACGGCGAGCGCGATGAAAGTCGGACCGCGCCAGCGTCCCAAGCTCGACGCGCTCTACGCCGACGTGCTCACGTCGCTCGACTGGCCCGACCGCCCCGATCTCTACGTCGCGCAAACGCCGATCGCGAACGCGATGGCCGTGGGATTCGACAAACCGTTCATCGTCATCAACAGCGGAGCGCTCACGCTCCTCGACGACGACGAGAAGCGCGTGATCCTCGGCCACGAACTCGGCCACGTCATGAGCGGCCACGCGACGTACACCACCATCGCGCTGCTCATCCTGCGGCTCGGCTTCACCGCCGTGCCGGGGCTCGGACTCATCGCGCTCCCGATCCAGCTCGCGCTCATGGAGTGGTATCGCAAGGCGGAACTCTCGAGCGATCGCGCAGGACTGCTCTCGACGCAGGATCCGCTCGCGTCCATGCGCGTGTTCCTGCGTCTCTCCGGCGGCGCCGACGAAGGCGACAAGACGAGTCTCGACGAATTCCTCGTGCAGGCGCGCGACTACGAGACCGGCGGCACCGCGTTCGACAATCTGCTCAAACTGCTCAACGTCGCGTTCCAGTCGCATCCCTTCGGCACCGTGCGCGCGGCGGAATTGCAGCGCTGGATCGAGAGCGGCGCGTACGACCGGATCCTCGGCGGCGAGTATCAGCGCCGCGGCGCCGCCGACCAGCGGCCGCTGAGCGAGGATTACGCCGAGGCCGGCGCGCACTATCGCGAGCAAGCGCGCGGCGCGGTGGATCAGGTGGCGACGGCGGTGCGCAACATCGGCGATCTCGTGAGTGGCGCGTTCCGTTCGCCGGGAGAGCCGCCGCAGAAATGAAGGTGTTGATCGTGGGCGGCGGCGGCCGGGAGCACGCCGTCGCCTGGTGTCTGTCGCGCCGTCATCCTGGCATCGAGATCGTTTCCGCCCCGGGCAATCCGGGGCTCGCGCGCATGGGGCGATGTGTGGACATCGGCGCGAGCGATGTGCCCGCGTTGGTCGTTTTGGCGCAGCGCGAGAAGCCCGACCTCACCTTCGTGGGACCCGAAGCGCCGCTCGCCGAAGGGCTCGTGGACGCGTTCCGCGCGCACGGCCTTCCCGTGTTCGGCCCGACCGCGGCCGCCGCGCGCCTCGAGAGTTCCAAGGCGTTCGCGAAGCAGCTGATGATGGACGCCGGCGTTCCGACTGCGCGCGCCGAGCGACACACCACGCTCGACGGCGCGCTGCACGCCATTCGGAGTTTCGGCGCGCCGGTGGTGATCAAGGCGTCGGGGCTCGCGGCGGGGAAAGGCGTGATCGTCTGCAACACGATGGAGGAAGCCGACCGCGCTGCGGTGTCGATGCTCTCGACGAAGACGTTCGGCGACGCGGGCATGGAAGTGCTCGTCGAGGAATTCATGGAAGGCGAGGAACTCTCGCTCTTCGCGCTCACCGACGGCACGCACGCGATCCCGATGCTCGGCGTACAGGATCACAAGCGACTGCTCAATGGCGACGAGGGCCCGAACACCGGCGGCATGGGCGCGTACGCTCCGGTATCGGTCGCAACTGAGGGCGTGGTACTCGAAGTGATGGAACGCATCATGGCGCCGACGCTCGCGGCGATGCGCGTGCGCGGCACGCCGTTCACGGGGCTGCTCTATGCGGGACTGATGCTCACCGAGCGCGGCCCGCGCGTGGTGGAATTCAACGCGCGCTTCGGCGATCCGGAAACGGAAACGATTTTGCCGCTGCTCGAGAGCGATCTGCTCTCGCCGATGCTCGCGATCGCGCGCGGCGGGCCGATCAGCGGCACGCTCAAGTGGCGCGACGCGCACGCGGTGACCACCGTCGTGGCATCCACCGGCTATCCCGACGCGCCGAAGAAGGGCGCGCGCATCACGCTGCCGCCGCCGTCGCCGGACGTCACGATCTTCCACGCGGGCACGGCGGTCGACGCGGGCGGCCAGCTCGTGGTGGCCGGCGGCCGCGTGTTCGCCGTGACGGCCACCGCGAACACGCTCGCCGCCGCGCAGAAGGCCAGCGCCGAAGCGGCTGCGTCCATCCAGTTCGATGGCAAGCAGTTCCGCACCGACATCGGCTGGCGCGAACTGCGTCGCAATGCCCGAGCTCCCGGAAACTGAGACGATCGCGCGCGGTCTTGACCGCGCGGTGAGCGGGGCGCGCATCACGAGTGTGACCGTCACCCATTCCGATGTGCTGCGCGAGATCTCGCCGAGCACGTTCAAGCGGCGCGTGAACGGCGCGGACATCGTGCGCACGACGCGCCGCGCGAAGCTCGTGGTAATCGAATTGGGCACGCGCGAGCGCATCGTCGTGCAGCCGCGCTTCACCGGCGCACTCATCATCGATGCTGGCGATCTTCCCGATCGTGAGCGCGAATATTCGACGGTCGCGTTCGCCCTCGCCGACGGGCGCACGCTGCACTACCGCGACATTCGCCGCCTGGGCACGGTGATGCTCATGTCCCAGGCGCGCTGGAGCGAGTACGAGGGCGCGCTCGGGCCCGAGCCGCTTGACCGTTCGTTCACCCCGGCCCTATTATCGGGACTTCTTCGGGGGTCTCGGCAGGCGGTGAAGAAGCTCCTCATGGACCAGCGCCGGCTCGCCGGCATCGGGAATATCTACGCGACCGAGGCGCTCTGGCGCGCGGCCATTGATCCGTCGCGTGCGGGCGAGACCGTGTCCGCTGAGGAGTCGCGATCGCTGCACGGCGCGATCGTCGGCGTGCTCACCGAATCCATCGCCGCGCGCGGCACCAGCTTCCGCGATTATCGCGACGCCACCGGCGAGCGCGGCGAATTCGCGTCGCAGCTCGCCGCGTACGGCCGCGAGGGCGAACCGTGCAAGCGCTGCGGCGCGAAGCTCGTGAGTACGCAGGCGATCGACGGCCGCGCTACGGTTTTTTGCGCGCACTGCCAACGGTGAGCAAGCGCGCCGAGAAGCAGCTCGAGGCCGCGGCGCAGGCGGCGCACGTCGCGAGACTCAAGGCGCACGTGCGCGCGAACGCGGAGGATCGTCCCGGCGTGTACCGCATGCACACCGACGACGGCGAAGTGTTGTACGTGGGGAAATCCAAGAAGGTGCGCTCGCGCCTGCTGAGTTATTTCCGGCTTGCCCTTCCCCGAGGAGAAGGGCGCGCGATTGGTGCGCGAGGCCGCGCGCATCGACTGGGACTACGTGCCGAGCGAATTCGCGGCGCTCTTGCTGGAGCTGCAGCAGGTGAAGCGCCTGCGCCCGCGATTCAACTTCATGCTCAAGCGCGACGCGCGGCATTTCGCGTTCATCAAGCTGTCGCGCCCGCCGGCACCGCGTCTCATGGTGGTGCGCGGCGCGAGCGACGATCGCGCGACGTATTACGGCCCGTTCCAGGGCGCGCGCAATGTCGCCGAGAGCGTGCGCGAACTCTCCGATGTGCTCGGCCTGCGCGATTGCACCTTCGACTCGCGCATGCGCTTCGCCGACCAGGCCGAGTTGTTCTCCATCACCCCGCGCACGCCGGGCTGCATCCGGTACGAGATCAGGAAGTGTCTTGGCCCGTGTGTCACCGCGTGCACCGAGCATCAGTACGACGAGCGCGTCGTGCTCGCGAAGGCTTTTTTGGATGGCGCCGACGACACGCCCGTGGACTCATTGCGCCTCGAGATGCTCCGCGCGAGCGCCGAGCTGGAGTACGAGCGCGCCGCGGCCATGCGCGACAAGCTCGAGCGCTTGGAAGCGCTCAGGGATCAGTTCGAGCGCCTGCGCTTCGCCGTGGAGAGTCTGAGCTTCAGCTATCACGTTCCCGGCTGGAACGGCGAGGACCGCGTCTATCTCATCCGTAAGGGCCGCGTACGCGCCGAGGGCGCGCCGCCGGTGAGTGCGAAGGAGAAACGCCACCACGCGCTCGTGATGGAGGAAGTCTTCGGCACCCGCGAGAGCGAAGGCGCGCGGTTGCCCACCCACGAGATCGACGAGTTGTTATTGCTCAGTTGGTGGTTCCGCACCCACCCCGACGAGATGGACCGCACGACACCCGTGAAATCCCCGCGCTCCAAGCGCGTGCGCGTCGTGCCCGAAGCTCACGCGATCGAGGAACGAATCGCGTAGGGCGCACGGAACTCGCAGTCCCCAACGCCAATCCCCAACGCGCCGTTCGCGGTACCAGTCCCGCCGTTTGCGGTACCACCACGCCGTCCGCGGTTCCACTCACGCCGTCAGTCGTTCAGCCCATCCCCCGACTGCTCCGGAATGAAGAACTCCACATCCCGATAAACCACCGACCTCTCCTTCTTCCCGTCGAACTCCGCCGGTAAATATTTCAAAGTCGCGAGATAATCCAACGTCGCATCCCCGAACGCATCACTTGTCTCCGTGAGCACCTTGATGCTCGCCGTATCCACCACGCCATCCGTATCCACCACGAACAATGTATGAATGATCGTCCGCGCCCGCGAGAGGGTCTCCGTGATCGGATACACCGTCTTCGGACTGTTCGGGTATTCCACTGCGTCGCACGAATCGTGCGTGATCAGGAACTTGCTGCCGTCCTGCTTGTGCCCAATGGAAATGAAAACATTGAGCGAATCGGGCACCACCATCGGCATCGAATCCAGCAGCGCATCGCTGGGCCCGATCGACAGCGCGCGCTGCGCGTCGAGGTCGAAGCCCGCGCGCCCCGACGGCTGCATCAGTCGCACACCGCTCACGGATCCGTCTCGCATCACCTTCGCCGCGAAATACGCCACCAGCGCGGCGCTGTCCTTCACCACGTGCGTGAGCCGGCGTTCCATGCTGTTGGCGAGCTGCGCCAGATATGCGTCGCCGCCCGTTCCCCGGTAACGCGCGTCCGCGGTGAGGATCAGGATCCCCTCGCTCTCCCAATGCAGACACTTGCGCGTGATCACCTGCCCGCCCGGCAGCTTCACGTCGCGCGCGAGCGTGTCCTGCGCGAGCGCACTGCCCGCCAGAACCGAGATCCCCGCCAACGCCAGCAAGAGCCGCATAACGACGCCACTCCATTCCGAAAGTCTCCCTCACGGCGCGAGCGCGACGATCTCCGCGCTCACCACGCCCTCCACAATCGTCAGCCGCGCCACGCTCGGCAAGAGGTCGAACCGCCTCGCGCCCGCCGCACCGGGATTGACCACGAGCCGCCCATTCGCCCGCCCGATGAACTGCCGGTGCGTGTGACCATGCACGATCACGTCCGCATCGTACGCCGCCAGCAATTTCGGCAGCGTTGGACTCCCCAATTCGTGCCCGTGACTCACGTGCACTCGTACCCCGCCGATCGTTCGGTCGATCCGATCCAGCAGCACGGGCTGCCCCGGCGGATCGGTATTGCCGCGCACCGCGGTCACCGGCGCGATGAGCGCGAGTTCGTCGAGTATCGATGGCGGCCCCACATCGCCCGCATGCAGGATGAGATCCACGCCCGCGAACGCATCGTGCACGTCGGCGCGCAACAGCCCATGCGTGTCGCTGATCAGTCCGACGACGATCCGCTCCACCGCCGCCCCAATGTGTGCTCCACGCCAAGTTGGTCGAGCACGCGCGCGACGATGAAATCCACGAGATCGCTCACCGCCGCGGGGCGATGATAGAATCCCGGCGCGGCCGGCATCACCACCGCGCCCGCGTTCGTGACGCGCAGCATGTTCTCCAGGTGGATCGCCGACAGCGGCGTCTCGCGCGTGACGAGCACGAGCTTGCGGCGCTCCTTGAGCGCGACGTCCGCCGCGCGCTCCACGAGCGAGCGGCTCGTGCCCGCCGCCACCGCCGCGAGCGTGCCCATGCTGCACGGACAGATCACCATGCCCGCGTTCCGCGCCGATCCGCTCGCCGGCGCCGCGCCGCGATCGCCGTCGTCGAACACGGTGACGATGCCCTTCCACGCCTTGCCACCGCTCTGCGCCTGCAGTGCCGCGATGTCGGCGATCCCGATCTCGGTGTCGAGCAGCCGCCATCCGTGCGCGCTCACGATGAGCTGCACCGGCTGCTTCGCGCGCACGAGCTGCTCGAGCAGCCGCACGGCGTACGGCGCGCCCGACGCGCCCGTCACCGCCATCACCAGCGGCAGCTTCGCGCTCACCGCGAGATCAACCGCTCCGCGAGCACGAAGCCGAAGAAGGTGAGACTGATCACGCCATTCATCGTGAAGAACGCCGCGTCGAGCCGCGACAGATCGCCCGGTTTCACGAGCGAGTGCTCGTACAGCAGCAGCGCCGCTACCACCACCACGCCCGCCGCGTAGATCGCGCCGGCGCCGGTGCCGATACCGACGAGCGCGAGCGCGATCACGGTGGTCGCGTGCATCCCGCGCGCCATCCGGATCGCGCGCGCTCTCACCCAAGCGCCACGGGAATCGAGTGAAGTTCGTGCGCGCGGTCGAACTCAATGTCCTGCAGCGAATACAGGATGTCGAAGCCGCCCACCCAGTTCATCACCGCCCCCGCGAGCGCGACCAGCACCCACCACGGCCTGCTCCACGCGCCCGTGATCGCGAGATACCCGCCCACCGGCGCGATGCCGAGTCCGAGCCCCAGCACCGCGTGCGAGTACCGCGTGAATCGCTTCGTGTAGCTGTAGAAGAACACCCACGCGAGCGCCGCCGGCGCGAGATAGAAGCAGAGTTGATTCAGCTCCCACGCCGCGAACACGAACAGACGCCGATGCGATCACCACCGCCGCGGCCGCCTCCGCTAGTCCGATGATCCCCGCGGGGATCTCGCGCTTCGCCGTGCGCGGATTCAGCGCGTCGATCTCGCGGTCCGCGATCCGGTTGAAGCCCATCGCCGCGAATCGCGCCGCCGTGAACGCCACGGTCACCCAGCCCACCTGCACCCAGCGCACCGGCGCGATCGCGCTCGCGAGCACCACGCCCACCAACGCGAACGGCAGCGCGAACAGCGTGTGCGGGAGCTTCACGAAGTTCACGTAGTCCACGACGCGCGAATGCGACGCGTACGTCTGGCCCTCTCTCATTGGGCGGACTTTCCCCCGGCGATCCCCAGCTGTGCCCATACGCTATCAACGCGCTTCTTCGTCTCGTCATCCATCGTCATCAGCTCCGGCCACTCACGCACGAACCCCTCCTCCGGCCATTTCTGCGTCGCGTCGAAGCCGATCTTCGATCCGAACGTGAACGCCCGGCTCGAATGGTCGAGCACGTCGATCGGCCCCATGGAGAATCGCGCGTCGCGCTGCGGGTCGATGTTGTTCAGCGCCACCCACCACGCTTCCTTCTCGTCGCGCACGTTCACCCACTTGTCCACCACGATCAGCACCTTCGCGAGCGACATCAGCCCCGCGCCCCACATCGCGTTCATCACCTTGTACGCCTGCCCCGGGAACTGCTTGTCGATCGACACGAACACGAGATTGTGGAAGATCCCTTCCGCCGGCATGTGATAGTCCACGATCTCCGGCACCGTGAGCTTGATGAGCGGCAGGAAGATCCGCTCCGTCGCGTGCCCGAGATAATAGTCTTCCATGGGCGGACGGCCGACGATCGTCGTCGCGTACACCGGCTTCTTGCGCATCGTGATCGCCGTGACGTTCACCGCCGGATAGAGATCCGCCAGCGAATAGAATCCCGTGTGATCGCCGAACGGCCCCTCGGTCACGAGCGGCTCCCGCGGATCGATCTCGCCTTCGATCACGATCTCCGCATGGCTCGGCACTTCCAGGTCGCACGTGAGCGCCTTCGTGAGGGACACCGGAGAGCTTCGCAGGAATCCCGCGAACAGGAACTCATCCACCGTCGGCGGCAGCGGCGCCGACGCCGAGTACACGCTCGCGGGATCAGCGCCGATCACGATGCACACCGGCATCTTCTCGCCGCGTTCCGCCATCTCGCGCCAATGCGCGGCGCCCACCTTGTGGCGCTGCCAATGCATCGCGAGCCGGTTCTTCCCGATGCACCTGCACGCGGTACATGCCCACGTTGCGAATGCCGCGCTTGGGGTCCTTCGAGATCACCATCGGCAGCGTGATGTACGCGCCGCCATCCTTCGGCCAGCAGGTGATGATCGGCAGCTTGCCGAGATCGATGTCGGCGCCGCGCCACACCACGTCCTGACATGCCTGCTTCCCGCCGTGCACCTTCGGAGGGAATTTCCCCACCTCGAGCAGCCGCGGCAGCAGCGACAACTTTCCGAGGATCCCCTCGGGCACTTTCATCTCGAGCAGCTCCGTGATGCGCGCGCCGATCTTGTCGAGATCGTCCGTGCCGAGCGCGAGCGCCATGCGCTTCATGCTGCCGAAGAGATTGATCGCGACCGGGAATTCCGAGCGGGAACCGTCGTCGAGCAGCACATGCTCGAAGAGCAGCGCCGGCCCGCCGCCGGGCATCTTCATCGCGCGGTCGGCGATCTCCGTGATCTCGAGCTTCGCGCGGACTGGATGCTTCACGTGGACGAGTTCGCCGGCCTCATCGAGCGCCTCGATGAACTCCTGGAGTGAGTCGAGATTCACGCCGCCTCGCCCCAGTGGATCGCCGCGGTCCCCATTGTGAGACGCCGGTAGCCGACGTTCACCAATCCCGCGCCGCGCATGCGCTCGGCGAGGCGATCGGCGTCGGGGAAATTCTGCACCGATTTCGGGAGATAGCTGTAGGCCGTCTTGTGTCCGCTCACGACGCGTCCGATCAATGGCAGCACGTGCTGGAAATAGAGATCGTAGAACGCGCGCACCGCCGCGTTCGGCGGCTCCGAGCACTCGAGCACGACGAGCCGCGCTCCCGGTTTGAGCACACGACGTAATTCGCGAAGGCCCGCATCGATGTCCGTGTAATTCCGCACGCCGAATCCGACCAACGCGCCCGCGCCGACCCCATCGCGCAGCGGCAACCGCAGCGCATCGGCGACGACAGGACGCACCGGCAGCCCGACTGTTTTCGCGATCCCGCCCCGCAGCATCGGCTCCGCGAAATCGGCACAGATCACCGAGCCCGAGAACCCCGCACGCGCCGCCAATTCCGCGCCGAGATCCATCGTTCCCGCGCACACATCGAGATAGGTCCCCGACGGATCACGCGCGATCTGCAGCGCATCGATCGCCTTCCGCCGCCATCCGCGATCGAGATTCACACTCAGCAGATGATTCAGCAGATCATAACTCGGCGCGATCTCCGAGAACGTCCTCTGCACATACTCGCGCTTCGAGACGCCGCCTTCCGCGGCTTCCTGGGCCTCGCGCTCCTCTACTGTAGCCGTGGACATGACGCGAAAGGTGCCCGGCGCGCGAGGGCGATGCAAGCACCGAACGGTATCAGACCATCCTAGCAGTTCCAATCCTGTGAATCATGTAAATCATATCAAAAAAAGCTTTGACAGGATTAACATGATTTGGATGATTTGAACTGCCCCTGCGGACGCATCGCGAAGAGCGTTTCCAATCGTGCCAGTCATGTTAATCCTGTCAAGCAGTTAGTTGTCTTCGTGGCTGGCTCGGTCTACGCATGGGTCGTAACTTGAACCCTCGATGCCCCCATCCAGTCTCGATCTCGTCAATCTCCCCGACGCCGATCTCGCCGCCCTCGCGCGAGAAGGTAAAGAGCCCGCGTTCCGGGAGCTGGTGCGGCGCTATGAGCGTCCTGTCTTCTCGCTGATCTTCCGCATGGTCCGCGATCGCGAGACTGCCGAGGATCTCGCGCAGGAGACGTTCATCAAAGTCCTCAATCACATCGACCGCTACCGCCCCGAATTCAAGTTCTCGAGTTGGCTTTTCAAGATCGCGAACAATCTCACGATCGATTTCCTCCGCAAACGCCAGCTGAAGACGGTCAGCATCGACGGCTCCCCGCACGCTGCCACCGCAGCGGAGGCCGAGGCCAGCGCGTTCGATGTGGAGAGTCGCGGCGAGACTGCGCTCGAGGAAATGGAGTCGAAAGAACTCGGCGGCGCCATTGAAAAAGCCATCGCGAAACTGCGCCCCGAGTACCGCGCCTGCATCCTGCTGCGCCATGTAGAAGACCGTTCCTACGAGGAGATCGCGGCTACTCTCGATCTCCCTCTGGGAACCGTGAAAACGTACATCCACCGCGCCCGTCACGAGCTCAGAGAGGCCCTTTCCGGCCTCCGAACATAGCCCGAATCTCCGTCTGAAACTCGCTGCATTCTCAACCCGTAGAGGTACCCGTGGAACGACACCTTCTTCCTGACGAGATCGACCAGCTGCTGGACGGCGAGGTCGGCTTCGAGACAGCGCCACTCAAGGCGCATGTCCGGAGCTGCGATCTGTGCCGTGGCCAGCTCGACACCGCACGGCTCCTCGTGACGGACCTCGAGCGCATCCCGCATCTGGCGCCCTCCCCTGATTTCGCGAACAAGGTGATGTCTCGCGTCCAGCTCTACGTGCCCTGGCACGTGGCGCTGGCCGACACGGTGCGCGGCCTCGTGCCCCGCACGCGCGGCTGGCGCGTGGTCGCCACCGGCGGCCTGGCCACCGCGGCGCTCCTCGTCACAGCCGCCTCCGTGTGGGGGCTGCTGCACCTGGACGCCGTGCTCTTCGTTGGCGAGATGCTCTGGGACCGGCTCAGCGCCGGCGCCATGAGCGCGCTCACCAGCGTCGTGGCGACAGTGCTCGGCGTCGGCGCGGCCGAGGCGTTCCACGCAAGCGGCGGCATCGGAGTGGCGGTGCTCTTCGGTCTGGTCCTGGCGACAGGACTCGCGGCCGTGGGCACCGTGCGCGCCGTCGCCGCTCGCTCGCGGACGCGGTAGGCCCCATGCGCATCTTCAAGAGTTTCGTTGGCGCTCGCCGCCGTGTTCATGGCCGCCGCGAGTGCCGCCGCTCAGCAGACCGTGCCGGCCAACGCCGGCCAGGCGCTGCTCGATTCGCTCGCGCAGGATCCGAACGGCATGAAGCTGCTCCCCGCCGAAGTCACCAGCGGCGGACGCACGATCGGTGAGAAGGAGAAGATCACCGGGCACCGTGGCCACATGGAACGGTCCGCTCGAGATCCGCGGCACCGTCGACGGAAATGTCGCGGCGATCGGCGGCGACGTGATCGTCTCGAAGGGCGGCCGCGTGAAGGGCGACGCGCTCTCCGTTGGCGGCGCGGTGCGCAACGAAGGCGGCACGATCGACGGCGAGACGCGCACCATCAGCGCGCCGACGATCGGTGTTGCGCGTGCGACGCCGCTCACGCCCGCGCAGGCGATGCGGCGCTCGATCTCGCTCTCCGTGGGTTGGTATCTCGTGCTCGCCGTGATCGGCGCGGGCGTGATCCTCCTCGCGCGCGGTCCGCTCGATGCCGTCGCCGACGCGCTCCGCGCGCAACCCGTGCGCGCGTTCGTGATCGGCGTCGCGGCGCAGGCGGCGGTGATCCCGGCATTCACGCTCACGGTGGTCGCGCTCGCGATCACGATCATCGGACTCGTCGTGATCCCCTTCGCGGCCGTGGGCCTCTGCGCCGCCGGCGCGGGCGCGCTGTCGCTCGGATTCCTCGCGGTGGCGCA
The DNA here is from genome assembly GCA_963732065.1 of uncultured Gemmatimonadaceae bacterium. GTDB lineage: Bacteria > Gemmatimonadota > Gemmatimonadetes > Gemmatimonadales > Gemmatimonadaceae > DATKOH01. The sequence continues at coordinate 76,099 of CAVSYH010000021.1, forward strand.
GAACGCCGGCTCCACGGTGAGCGGTCCCCGCAACGGCGATCGCAGCTTCCTCGGCGCGCTGCAGCCAATGCTCTTCGGGCTCGTCGTTCTTCTTCTTGCTCTGGGTGGCCGGCACCGCGTTCCCCTACACGGGCGGCGTGGGCGTCGCGCTGCGCGTGATCGGCACGCTCGCCACGTGGACCGCTGTCTCCGTTGGACTCGGCGCTGTGATCATGACGCGCGCCGGCACGCGCGTTTCGGCTGGTGCCGCGGCGCAGATCAAGGCCGCACCCACTGCCGAGCACGAATGGCAGACGCCGACGCCCGTCACGGGCGTCACCGCGGCGCGCCGTCCCACTCCGGCTCCACGCCGGGGAGCCGAACGATGAACGCGCGCCGGATTCTCATGGCGGCGGCGTTCGCGCTCGGCGCGCTCGCGCAGCCCGCGTCGGCGCAGAATTGGCGCACGCTCACCGCGCAGCGCCCGCTCGGCCGCGATGATTCGCTGAAAGTGATGGTGCGCTACGGGATGGGGAAACTCACCGTGCGCGCCGCCGATCCCGCCGTGTTGTACGATCTGAACGTGCGCTACGACGCCAATTTCTTCCGCACGCAGAAGACGTACGATCCCACGACGCACACGCTGATCGTCGGCGCCGACAGCGCCACGGCCGAGCGATTCTCATTGCGTCCGCATCTCTTCGGCGGCGATGATGCGAAGGCCGTGAAGGACGAAGAGAAGCTTGCCGAGATGAATCTCGGCGTCGCGCGCGGCATCCCGATCGATCTCACAGTGAAGACCGGCATCGGCGCGAGCGTACTCGACCTGGGCAATCTGTGGATCGCGAACGCGCGCATCGAGTCCACCATGGGCGATGTGAGCATCAACTTCAGCACCGCGAACCAGCGCCCGATGCAGGAGCTGCGCATCGACGCGATGATGAGCGGCGTCGGCGTGAAGGAGCTGGGCAACGCGCGCGCGAAGACCGTGAAGATGAGCGCGACCCTCGGCGGCGGCGAAGCGAGCCTGCGCGGCGACTGGACCGGCGACATGACCGTCGACGTGAACGTCGCCGTGGGCGGCATGCAGATCCGCGTCCCGCGCGACGCGGGAGTGAAGATCACCGCCGTCACGCATCTCGCCGGAATCGACGCCGCGGGATTCACCGAAGCGAACGGTGAGTACACGAGCCAGAACTACGCGACGGCGACTCGGAAGGTGTTGATCACCGGCACCGTGTCACTCGGCGGGCTCAAGGTGACGTGGGTGGATCAGTAGGGGCTAGACCTTCTTAAGATCCCACCGCCTCCACTTCCACAATCCCATCATCGCGAGCCCGCGTCCAGTCGCGGTCACAGAAAGCACCCACCAGATCCCCGCGGTTCCCCACCGCGACGCCGCCCAGATCGCGAGCGGAACGCGCGATGCCGTGAGAATCGTGGAGGTGAGCATCGGCGGCAGCGTATCGCCCGCTCCGCCGAGTGCGCCTTCGAGCACCAACTCCGACGAGGCGAACAGCGTAGAAACCGCGCCGATCCGCAGATACTTCGCCGCCTCGGCGATCACGGCCGGATCGTGCGTGAAGAAATTCGCGAAGGGCACGGCGCACGTGTATTCGAGCAACGCGCCGATCAGCGCCGATCGACGCTCGCCATGCCCACCGCGATCCATCCCGCGCTCCGCGCGCGGTCGGGGCGCTTCGCACCGAGATTCTGCCCCACCATCGCCGCCGCCGCCGCGCCGAATCCCACGCCCACCATGTACACCCAGCTCTCCACGCGATGCCCCACGCCGAGCGCGGCGAGCGCGGGCGTGCCGAATCGTGACGTGGTCTGCGTGAGCAACACATAGATCAAACTGAACGCGACGCCCGTGACCGCGGTGGGAAGCCCAACGCGCACGATGGTGCCGATGGTCTCCATCGAGACGCGGCCGAACTTCACCATGCCACGGCGCACGAGGATGGTCAGCCCTACGATGAGCGTCGCGAACCGCGTGAGCACAGTCGCCACGGCCGCGCCCGCGATGCCGAGCTTCGGCGCCGGCCCGAGCCCCATGATGAGCACGGGATCGAGCAGCACCGCCGCCGTGACGGACACGAGAATGAGGATCAGCGGCGTCTTCGTGTCGCCGCTCGCGCGGAAGCCCGCGTCCACGGTGAAATAGCCGAACACGATGGGCGCGCCGAGCAGATACAATCCGAGATACTGCTTGCCGAGCGCGGTCACGTCGGCCGGCGTGTGCTCGATCCCGAACAGCGAACTCAGGAACACACGCCCCAGCACCGCGACCACCAGCGACATCACCAGCGTGAACACCAGCGCGTCACCCACCGCGCGCGCCGCGAGCTCCGGCCGCCCCTCGCCGTGCCGCCGCGCCGCCACCGCCGTGAGCCCGACGCTCACCAGCTCGGCCATGCTCACGACCGCCCAGATCCAGAAGATGGACGTCGAGACCGCGGCGAGCCCAACGGGCCCGATCTTCGTTCCTACCCAGTACGCGTCCGCCGAGAGGAAGAAGATGAGCAGGAACATGCTGCCCACGCTCGGCAGCGCGACGCTCGCGATGGTGCGCACGAGCGGACCGCTCACCAGCTTCGGATGCGCCGAATGCTCGTCGGTGACGGCGACGGAAACGAGTCCGTCGCGCGCGCTGATCGGGAGCGCCGCCGAGGGTTCCTCGAACGGCTCGCTCGGCGGCGCGGTGACCGTCACGCGCGCGCGGGCGCGGGGAGCGCCTGCACGATCTTCTCCACTAATGCAGTGAGCGCGCGCGCCGCCGGCGAGTCCGGTTGCGAGACGACGATGGGCACGCCGCTGTCGCCGCCTTCGCGCACGGGCGGGAAGAGCGGGATCTCGCCGAGCAGCGGCAATTCGAGCTCGTTCGCGAGCAGCTGCCCGCCGCCGCTGCCGAAGATGGCGCTGGGTTTCCCGCAGTGCGGGCAGAGCAGATAGCTCATGTTCTCGACGATGCCGAGCACGGGCACGCCGACGCGCTGGAACATCTTCGCGCCGCGCAGCGCGTCGCCCGTCGCGACGGGCTGCGGCGTGGTGACGATGATCGCGCCGTGCACGTGCGTCGCCTGCACGAGCGAGAGCTGCGCGTCGCCGGTGCCGGGGGGCATGTCGACGAGCAGATAATCGAGCTGCCCCCACTGCACGTCGGCCAGGAACTGCGTGATGATCTTCATCACGATCGGCCCGCGCCAGATCGCGGGCTGATCGCGCTCGATGAGCAGGCCGAGGCTGATGAGTTTCACGCCGTGCGCATCGAGCGGCTGGATCTTCTCGTTGATCACCGGCGGCGGTTCGTTCGCGCCCATCATGCGCGGGATGTTCGGGCCGTAGATATCGGCATCCATGAGTCCCACGCGCTTGCCGCTCTTCGCGAGCGCGACGGCGAGATTCACCGCGACGGTGGACTTCCCTACTCCGCCCTTGCCGCTCGAGATCGCGATCACGCGGCCGAGATTCGGGTACGCGACGGGCGTCGGCGCAGGCACGGCCGCTTTGCGCGACTGTGGCTCCTGTCCCATCACGGGCAGCGCGCGACCCTTCGGCATCGCGACGGGCGCAGGCTTGGGCGCCGCGGCCTGCGCGGGATCCTTCACGTCGACGCGAACATCTTTCACGCCTTCCACTTTCTCGACCGACTGCCGCGCATCGCGCACGAGCGACGCCGGATCGCGCGCGTCGAGCAGGAGCGTGAAGCGCACGCGCCCGTCGGTGGTGACGCCGATATCTCGCACCATCTCGCTGTCAACGACGTTCTGTTCGGTGCGCGGATTCACGACCGCGCCGAGCGCCGCCGCGATCCGGGCTTGCAGCGTGTCAGGCATTGCGCACTTCGGTGATCTCCGGAACGCGGAGGCGGAGGTGCGCTTCGATGCCGGCGCGGAGTTCTGTGGCGGTCATGGTGCAATCGGGGCAGTCGCCGGCAATGCGAAGAATGGTCACGCCTGTTGCGGAGTCGAAGGAGAGGAGGGCGAGGTCCATTTTTTCGATATGGAGTAATGGACGCATGCCTTCGAGGGCGGAATTGATTCGGCGGGAGATGTCCGCTGGGTTTCGTTTCTTCTTGAATATTGCCATGGCGAGAAATCTAAGGGGGTTCGCGAGGAACTGCGGTCCGCACCACCAGTGCGCTTAACATTGCAGCTAACAGCAAACAGTCACGAGTGACCGCCAGTCAACAGTTAACAGTCAACAGGTCACAGAAATCAGTCCCGTGCTCGATCCGCTTTCTGTGAGCTGTTGAGCTGTTGACTGTAGACTGGCAGTCACTCGTGACTGTTTGCTGTTGACTGCAATCTTCACGACCTGGTAGCCCGGCCGTTGTCGTTAGGACGCCAAGAACACCCGCGCCGCGGCAACGACTTTATCGCGCACTTCCTCGAGACGCCCAGCAATCATCGCCCCCGCCGCCCGGGCATGCCCTCCACCCCCGAACTGACGGGCGAATGCATTCACATCCACCCCACCCGTACTCCGAAAACTCACCTTCACCTGCCCATGCCCAAGATCGCGGAAGAACAATGCCATCTTCGTCCCCGCAACACTGCGAGGATATTCCGAGAGGCCATCAAGATCCTCCGATTTCACGTCGTACTTCTCGAGCACGCCCGCCGGCAGCGTGATCCACGACAGATTGTGCGCGGCATCGATCTGCAAGGAATCCAGTGCGTCGCGCAGGAGATGAAGTCGCCCGATGCTCACCTGCGCATAGATGCGCCGATACATCTCCTCCGGCTCGACCCCCGCCGCCAGCAATTGTGCGGCAACGGCATGACAGCGCGGCGATGTGTTCGAGAAGCGGAATCCGCCCGTGTCCGTGAGCAGCGCGGTATACAACGCGCGCGCGACGTGCGGCGTGATCTCCAATTCCATCACTCGCGCGAGATCGAACACCAACTCCCCGGTCGCGCATGCCGCGGTGTCGGTCACAATCACCTCGCCCGGCGGCTCGGCGGCCGGCACGTGATGATCGATCACCAATTTCGGTCCCTTGAACGCGCGCACGGCGTCGGCCAATGAACCGAGCCGCTTCACGTCGCTGATATCGAGCACCACGAGGATGTCCGCGCCCGCGAGCGCTTTCACGCCGTCGGCGCTGCGATCGGTCACGCCGTCGAGCAGGAAGGAGAACAGTCCCGGCCACGGCGTGGGATTCACGATGCGCGACTTCACGCCGCGCTGCGCGAGGAGCAGCGCGAGCGCCGCCTCCGAGCCGCAGCCGTCGCCGTCGGAATTGATGTGCGTGCTCAACACCGCCGTCATGCCCGGCTTGAACGATTTCGCGAGCCGCTCGAGCGCCTCTTTGCGCGCGTGCGGGATGGCGAGCGGACTATGGAGTGGCGGAGTCTTCGGCGTCATTCACGGAGGGCGAAAGCGAAGCGGCGCCCGCAAACCATCGCGGGCGCCGCTGGAAACATAATGCCTGCGCGCGTCAGCCGCCCGCGGCCTTGCCCGAGCTTGGAATGGGATCTTCCGTACCAGAAGTAGATGATCAATCCCAGCGCCATCCAGATCACGAGCCGGATCCACGTGTCCATCGGCAGGAACACCATCATGCCGAAGCAATTGATCACGCCGAGAATCGGCACGAGCGGCACGAGCGGCGTCTTGAAGGGGCGCGCCTGGCCAGGATTGTTCACGCGCATCACCCACACGCCGATGCACACGATCACGAACGCGAGCAGCGTGCCGATCGACACGAGCTCGCCCAGCAGACCCACCGGCAGCAGGCCGGCGACGATGGCCGCCACGAGACCGGTGAGGATCTGCGGGATGTACGGCGTGCGGAACTTCGGATGCACCTTGCTGAACGCCGGTGGCAGCAGGCCGTCGTTCGACATCGAGAAGAAGATGCGCGGCTGCGCCATGAGCATCACGAGCACCACGCTCGCGAGTCCGAGCACCGCGCCGAGGTTCACGATCCAGCCGAGCCACGCGAGCGCCGGGCCGGCCGCGTCGATCGCGACGGATACCGGGTGCGCCACGTTGAGCGTGGTGTACGGTGCGAGCCCCGTCATCACGAGCGACATCAGGATATAGAGCACCGTGCAGATGCCGAGCGAGAGCAGGATGCCGATCGGCAGATCCTTCTGCGGATTGCGCGCTTCTTGTGCCGCGGTACTCACCGCGTCGAATCCGATGTAGGCGAAGAAGACGACGGCCGCCGCGCGGATGATGCCGCTGATGCCGAACTGCCCGAAGGTGCCGGTGTTCTCCGGGATCCACGGATGCCAGTTCGCGGGCTTCACGTACATCGAGCCGAACCCGATCACGAGGAACACGATCGCGACCTTCAGGAACACGATGACGTTGTTGAAATTCGCCGATTCCTTGATGCCGATCACGAGCAGCGTGGTCATCGCGAAGATCAGGATCACGGCGGGAAGATTGATGATCCCGCCGGGGATGTGCACGAGATTGTGCGTGCCCTCGAGTCCGAACGGCGCCGTGGTCCAGCCAACGGGCAGATCGATCCCGAAATTCTTCATGAGCGCGCCGAAATATCCCGACCAACCAACGGCCACGGTGGCCGCGCCGAAGAGATACTCGAGGATGAGGTCCCAGCCGATGATCCACGCCACGAATTCGCCCATGGTCGCGTACGCATACGTATACGCGCTGCCGGCGATCGGGATCATGCTCGCGAACTCGGCGTAGCACAGTCCCGCGAACAGGCAGCCCATGCCCGCGATCACGAACGAGAGCGGGATCGCCGGGCCTGCATATTGCGCGGCCGCGCTCCCAGTGAGCACGAAGATACCGGCGCCGATGATCGCGCCGATCCCGAGCATCGTGAGGTTGGACGCGCTCAGCGCGCGCTTGAGAGTCCCCGCACCTTCCGCGGAGGCCTCCGCCTGCAACGAGGCAATGCTTTTCGTAGACGATAGGCTCATCGGACTCCTGACTTCATGGTGTAGAGGGACTGATGTTGATCTACCATACGCTATACGCGCCCTTACTTGACCAGCCGCGCTATCTTCTCCGTCGAAATCGCCTTTGTCAAGGCGCGACACCCTTCAGCGCGCTCTCGCACGCCTTCTGCAGCGCCTTTCGAAATCCACGCACATGATCCGGCGCCGGCGGCGGACTCACGAGGAACGGATCCATCACGGTGGATCGCAGCACCACGAGCCCACCCACGCCATTCGCTTTCCATTCCGCCGGCGTGCAAACGCCTAACGCGTTGAGCAGTGGATCCACCGCTCCGTCATACATCGGACTCTGGAATCGCGTGCGCGTGATGATGTATTCCGGCTGCGCACCCGGTCGCGCGAGACTCATGCGTTGGTATATGGCCTCATTGAACGCATTCACCGCCGCCAGCGTTGTGAGCGACGGGTGATGCATCACCCAGCAGACGATATTGATGTCCGGCTCGGGCAGCATCACGGCGCGGAATTCGCCGAGTCTCTCGCTGCCGAGCGCTGCGTGCAGCCGCTGCGCGCCGAGCACGGTGCGTTCGATGAGATGGCCGTATCCCTTCTCATTTAGCGGCAGCACCTTGTGACTCAACCACACGCTCGCCGCGCTCGCGCCTGGCTTGGATCCTTCGAAAATATATCGACCGAGGAATCGTTCCTCGCTCGCAGCCGTCCCGCCGGTCTCACCCACCGGCGCGAGATACGGCGGATCGGTGCTCACGAGATCCCGCGCGCGACGGTCGCGCAGCAGGAACGCGCCCGCAGGATATGGACAATAGCCGAGCTTGTGCGGATCGATCGTCACCGAGTCGGCGCGTGACAGCGCTTCCATCGCGCGCACCCACTCCTCGGTGGGCCAGTCGAGTCCGAGCAGCGATGCTCGTATCTCCGAATCGCGCCGCGGCGCTCGTTGTGCTCGGTCCACGTGACACTCGCGGCGTAGCCTCCATAGCACGCATCCGAATGCACGTGGTAGGTCACGCCGAGCTCCTTCTCGGCACGCTCGCGCACCGCGAGCACCGCGTCGAGACGGTCCACCGCGCTCTCCTCCGTGGTGCCGCATACGCTCACGCACGCCATGATGGGAATGTTCTTCGCCGAATGGTCGCACACGCGCTCCCAGAGCGCGCCGGGGTCCATGCGATAGTTCGCATCGACGGGCACATGCACGATCTGGTTCGACCCGATGCCGAGCGCGCGCACGATCTTCTCCCACGAGTAATGCGCCGTAGCGGCCACGAGCACGACGCCGGCGGGGAGCGGATCGCCATAGGCAAGCCCAAGCCGGCGCGCGTAGTCCTGGTAGCCGACCGTGGCGAGCGAGTGTTCACTGAGCGCGTGCTGCACACGGTCGCGCGGCGCGGCGTCGAACAGCGCGTGCCAAAGATCGAGCGCGGCGGCGTTCGTGATGTTCACGAGCTTCCAGAGCGGCAGCTCGCGCACGGGCGCGCGCGTGCCGCCGGGCAGCGCGACATCGAGCGAGACGCCCAGTTCGCTCGCCGCGCCCGCGACGGCGATCGGGAGGTAGGCGATGTTCCGTGCGATCCAGAGCGCCTCGAAATTCGCGACGGTCCCGCCGGAGGTGATGTGACCCCACGACGCGGCCGGATCGTAGCCGATCATGCGCATGAGATCGGCCGCGACCTCGAGCTCGAGCCGCGTGGTGACGGGTGAGCCTTCGAAGGCGACGTTGTTGGGATTGTAGAGCATGGCCGCGAAATAGCCGAGCTGGCTCGCGAGCGTTTGCTCGAAAGACATATGGCCTTTATAGCGGCCGCTGAAGAAGGGGACGCCGCGTTTCAGTTCGGCGAGGAGGCCCATGAGTTCTTGGGTCATGGTCGCGACTGCGCGTTCGTAGCCTTCGGAGCGTTTATCGGTTTCGCGGATGGTGAAGCCGTCTTCGGGATGGAAATTGCGGCGCCAGAAGACGTGGTCGCGGAGGGACTCGACGATGAAACGTTCGAGAAGTTCAGCATTCTCGGCGCGAGGGCCGAGAAACCATGCGGGGAGAGCTGGATTTGGCATTCTGGCCGGCAGCTAACAGTAAACAGTCACGAGTGACTGCCAGTCAACAGTTCTCAGTCAACAGCTCACAGAAATCGGTTCCGGGCGCGATCCGTTTTCTGTGACCTGTTGACTGTGATCTGTCGACTGGCAGTCACTCGTGACTGTTTACTGTTTACCGCAGTTCACAGTGAGTAGTTAGGCGCTTCGCGAGTGATCGTAACATCATGCGGATGCGATTCGCGCAGTCCCGCAGTCGTAATGCGGGTGAATTCTGTCTCCGTACGCAACTCCTCGATATTCGCGCACCCAGTATATCCCATCCCGCTCCGCAGCCCGCCCACCATCTGATAGATCACATCGCCCACAGGTCCCTTGTACGGCACCCGCCCCTCGATCCCTTCGGGCACCAATTTTCTCGCCGACATCTCGCCTTCCTGGAAATATCGATCAGCACTCCCATCCTGCATCGCTGAAAGCGATCCCATTCCGCGGATCATCTTGAATCTCCGCCCCTCGAGCAGGAACGATTCGCCAGGACTCTCCTCCGTGCCCGCGAGCATCGAACCCATCATCACACTGCTCGCGCCGGCCGCGAGCGCTTTCACGATATCGCCGGAATATTTCACGCCGCCGTCGGCGATCACGGGGATATCGCCCGCGCCCTCCACCGCCTCGAAGATCGCCGTGAGCTGTGGCACGCCGACACCGGTCACGACGCGCGTCGTGCAGATCGAACCCGGACCCACGCCCACTTTCACCGCGTTCACGCCTCGCTCCACGAGTGCGCGCGCGCCGTCGCGCGTCGCAACATTGCCGGCGATCAATTGCACGTCAGGCAGGATCGACCGCAGATCCGCCGTCGCGCGCAGCACGCCCTCCGAATGCCCATGCGCGGTGTCCACCACGAGCGCATCCACTCCCGCGTCCACCAGCGCGCGCGCCCGCTCGCGATAATCGCTCCCCGCCCCGACCGCCGCCGCCACGCGCAGCCGCCCGTGCTGGTCCTTGTTCGCGTTCGGATATTGCCGGCGCTTGTGGATGTCCTTCACGGTGATCAGGCCCTTCAATTTTCCCTTCTCGTCCACCACCGGAAGTTTCTCCACGCGATGCTTGCCCAGGATCTTCTCGGCCTGCTCGAGCGTCGTGCCCACCGGCGCGGTCACGAGCTTGTCCTTCGTCATCACGTCGCGCAGCGGTTGATCGAAATTGCGCTCGAACTGCAGGTCGCGGTTCGTGATGATCCCCACCAGCCTGCCCTCCCCATCCACGATCGGCACGCCCGAGATCTTGAATCGCATCATGAGCGCGTTCGCCTCGCGCAGCGTCGCGTCGGGCGCGAGCGTGATCGGGTTCAGGATCATCCCGCTCTCGGAGCGCTTCACGCGGTCCACCTCGGCGGCCTGCCGGTCGATCGACATGTTCTTGTGGATCACGCCGATCCCGCCGGCGCGCGCCATCGCGATCGCCATTTCGCTCTCGGTGACGGTATCCATCGCCGCGGCCACGAGCGGCACGTTCAGCGAGATGCCGGATGTGAAGAGCGACGTGGTATTCACGTCGCGGGGATGCGTGCCTGAATGCCTCGGCACGAGCAGAACGTCGTCGAAAGTGAGCGCGCTTTCCACGCGCACGCGCGATCCGGCGGAGGCCTCAGCCTTGATACGCGAAGGCCCGCTCTCCGGGTGAGCGGAGGATGCGGGCCGAGTCTTGGAGCGAGTTGGGGTAGCCATGGGTAAAGGTAAGCGGCGAGGCCGGACGACGGTAGGGCGGGCTGTTGGCTGTCGGCTGTCGCCTGCTGCTATCTCCTGCGGGCGCGGCTTTCGATTCGCCTTCTGACGGCGCGAGGCAGGAAGAATGCGGCGGCGGAGATGGCCATCGTCAAATGAGCGTCGCTGAGTTCGTCGGGGTCGCCGGTCCAGTGATCGAGCACCACATCCAGTGCCGGCGCGGCGGATCGAGGCGGTGGACGGCCAGGGATAGGAAGAAGACATCATCCGCGAGGCCGAGCACCGGCAAGAAATCGGGCACGAGATCGAGCGGGCTCACGGCGTAACCGATCGCGGCGGCGAGCAGCATCTTGTCCACCGCCGAGACGCGCCGATCGAAGATGAGCCCCACCATGAGACGCAGGTAGCGCGGGATCGCGGCGACGGATCGCGCGCAGGATGCGGCGCGTACCGGTGCGCGGGCGGCGGATCGGCGGCGCGGTCATTTCTTCGCGGGCTCGGCGGGCGCCGCCGGAGTCGCGGCCGGTTGCGGCGCGGGCGGCGCTTTGCGCTCGGCGGTCATGCGCACGGCGGTGTCCACCGCGTCGTTCGCGATGCGATTTTCCGGTGGCCGCGACGCCGCCGAGCACGTTCATCGCCTTGTTGAGCAGCCCCATCGTCTCGGCGATCGTGGACGCACTCACTTTCCCTGCGCGCAGCGTGTCCTCTACGCCTTCGGCGAATCGCTCGAACACGCCGGGCGCGACGGCGGTCTTGCCGGCGTATTTCGACTCGAGGAATTCCACGTAGTCGAGCAGCTGATATCCGCGCTCGTCGGGAAGCTCATCGAGTTTGCGAACGATCCGCTCGCGAAGATTCTGATTCATGCCGCCACCGCCGTTAGGGACATGCTCACGGAACTACACGTAGACTCCTACGAGCAAAGTGCCGTCAGGATCCACCGTGATGCTCGCCGGCATCGCGCCCGTGACCGGCACCGTCACCACCGTCTCGTTCTGCGCGTTCACCGCGATCGTCTTGCGTTCGATGGTGCCGTCGAGCGCCCTGAACGCGAGCGCCAGCGAAGGCAGCCGGTAGCGCCCCCACGCCTGCGGCTGAATCTGCAGCACCGACACCTTCACCGTATGCGCCGTGCTGTCCGGCGTCCAGTGCACCTCGAGTTTGGGATAGCCTGGCTGATAGAGCCACTGCTGGAAGAACCAGCCGAGTCTTTGACCGGATGACGCTTCGATCTTCTCCTGGAATTGCGCGGTGACCACGGACGTGTCGCGATACGCACGATAGTACTCGCGCACGCCGCGGAAGAACGCGCTGTCGCCTACCTGCTCGCGCAGCATGTGCAGGATCCACGCGCCCTTGGGGTAGACGTTCGCGTTGAGGAGCTTGTTCGGATCCTTCTCGAAGATGTCGACGACCGGGCGATTGAGCACCGCCGACTCGAGCCACGCGGCCTTATCGGCCTTGAGACCGTACACCATCACCGAATCGCCGCTGAGCGCGGCGCCGATCACGAGATCGAAGTAGCTCGCGAATCCTTCCGAGAGCCAGAGGTGCGCCCAGTCGCGCTCGGTCACCGCGTCGCCGAACCATTGGTGCGCGGTCTCGTGCCGCACGACGCCTTCGCGCATCGTGCGCTTCACGTACGGCTCTTCGGCGTAGAAGATCGCCGTCGCGTTCTCCATGCCGCCGTAGCGCGTGGACGATTCGACGTGCGCGAGCTTCGAGTATGGGAAGGGTCCGACGAGGCGCGACATCGTCTCCACGATCTCCGTAGCGCGCGCGAAGGGGCCGTCGTTCGCGAACGCGGAATCCTCGGCGTACGCCCATACTTCGATGGGGATCGTATCGTGCCCGACGATCGCCGGCCGGTGCGTGGCGACCGTCATCTCCGTGGAGCCGATGACCATCGTATAGGTGGGGATCGGCGCACTCTCGGTGCATGCGGCGACCGACACCCCCTTCGCGCACTGCGGCGCGTTGCTCACCGTGCGCCAGCCCTGCGGCGCGATCACTTTCCAGGATACGCGCGCTTTGTCGCTGGGATGGTCCACCGTGGGCAGCCAGTAGCGCGCGCGATTCGGCCAATCGTCGCCGAACGCCGCGCGCCGTCCGCGCGCGTTGGTGCCGATGATGAGCCCATCACTCGGCGTGCCGGAATAATCGATGGTCACGCCATGCCAGCCGAGTCCGGCGGCGGGGATGCGGATGACCTTGCCGTCGTAGGTGAAGGCGATCGCCTTGCGCGTGTCCTGCTCGGTGACGCTGTCGACATGCATGCCGACGAGGTCGAGCCGGAGCGTGTCGTCGTAGCCCGCCGCGGTGCGGAAGCGCACGGCCGCCCTGCCTACGATCGAGGCCCCGGTGTCCGGGATCGTGATCGTGAAGTGGTAGGAGGTGACGTCGACTCCTTTCTGCTGGGCCGTGGCTCCGAAGGGCGCACAATGCCGCCAGGAGGCCCGCTAGGGCGATTCGATTGCGTCATGGCAGGAAAGATAGCGGGAAGCGGGAAGCGGGAAGCGCCGCGATGGGCGGGACGCGAGGGCTCCCTGTCGTTTCGCTTCCCGCGGCGCTTCCCGCTTCCCGCTTCCCGCAAAAAAAAGGCGCCCCGATCTCGATCGGAGCGCCATGGAGATCAGGCAGGGAGCGTAGTTCAGCCCTGCCGTCCCCAGCGCGCCCGAACCCCGCGCGCATCCACGTGCACGAAGGGGCCGTGCCGGCGGTTGCCCTTGTAAATGCCGGCGCCGCCGACGAGCTCGGGGTGCGCGGCCTCGACGCGGTCGACGGCGTCACGGATGATCTTCGCGTCCCGCCAGTCCACGCGATGGTCGTGGTTCAGGTCGGACATGCGGCCGCGGCCGTCGTTGTCAACGTAGATGTCGGCGGCGTCGCCGTATTGGTGGCGGCTGTCGCGCGCGCGGCCGCCTTCGCCAACGCCCTGCCGGTTGTACTCGGGGGTGCGGAAGCCGGACATCACGGCCAGGTGCGTTACGCGGACGCCGTGCGCATTCAGATCGGCGATGATCAGTTCGAGCTTATCGATGAGGCGTTCGCTCAGCACCATGTACTTCGGCCACACGTCCTGCTGGTCGTGCGTGAGGAAGTCGCGCAGCTGGAAGTGCTCGGAGACGAAGATCTGCTGGTTCTCGGGCGTGACCTCGATAAAGCCATCGGGGTTCGCGTAGAACTCGCTGAGCGGCGCTTTGCGCTCGTACGGCCAATTGCCCACGCGGTACGTCCCGATGCGGCCCTTCTGCTTGGCCGTGAACGGGATGAGCGTGAAGAAGGTGAAGGGCTGGTCGAGGGTGCTGTCGCGGACGGCGTAGGCACCGGGCGCGTACGCCAGCACTGTCGCCAAACAGGCGCTGAAGTGTCGACGACATTTCTCGCTTCGCGGGAGTCATGAAGCGAGCGCGAAGCTTGTGGCTGATGCCGGCCAGCGAATCGAGCAACGTGAAGAGCCCGCTGACGACGAACGGATCCCCCGGAGCCGGTGCCGGGCTGCCGAAACCGCCAATCGTCGCGGCACGCGCAGGCGCGACGAAACCCGAAGCCATCACCGTCGCGAACGCGAAGGCGATCACCCCGAGCGCGCGCGGTACGCGGCGACGGAACGGCGATTGGATCACTCGAGAACCTCCCTGGCAACCAGACCAACAGCGAACGAAATGATACCGCTGTCTCTTGGCTTTGCGCCCCGGTGTTCACACCGGTTTGCCCTGAGCAAGGAGAACCCAACGACGGACGTTAGCCGTTAGACGTTAGAACGGCGCTGGGAGCGGGGATGCGAACATAATTAAGACGAGCGCGCAATGATAGTGTAACTCGTCAGAAATGTCGTAATTCTTGGCTGGCCGAGCGGTCAGTAAATGTAGACTGGGGTGCCAACCGCAACAATGCTATACAAGTACGCGATATCCTCGTTCCGCAAACGGACGCATCCGTGACTGGCCGCGTGGCCAATTGAGTTCGGCTCGTCGGTCCCGTGCAGGCCGTACCCGTCCCCCAGATTCAACCGGTGCCCGCCCACCACCCATTTGTACTTCCGCTGGTTCGTACCGAACGGCGGCACCACGATCTTGTTGTCCGCTACGAGTTCGTGCCCCTCGCTCGCCTCCAGCAGCTGCACGTGCCCGTCGGGGAAGACGCGCACGACATCATCGCCGCGCACTTCGTACCACGATCCGTCGCTCACGTTCACCCTCGACCCACGCTTGAGCATCACCACGCCATACCCGTGCTTCTTCGCCGCCATCTCCACGAAGTGCCAGTCGGGCGGCTGCCAGTACGGATCGATCTCCTTGTACTGCACGGTCAGCCGGCCGCGCGGCGTGTCGAACTTGTACTCCTTCCGCCCGCCGGTGGTCTGCACGAGCGACTTGCCGCTCCCAACGGCGACGCGTGTCGTATAGAGCGTGGTGTCGCCCTGCTTGAGCCACAGCCGGCGATCCTCGATGCTCACCACAATGTACTGCCCCACGGGCACGGTGTCGGGCGTGGACGCCAGCGCGTTCTGCAGCGAGTCCAATTCCTGGTCGGCGCGGCGCGTGAGCGAGTCGAGCACCCCGTGCTGCTTGGTGACCACGAATTCATTCGCGTCGCGACGCCGCCGAGCCTGCACGGTCGCGAACAACATGCCCGCCGTCACGGCGCCCGCGAGCACCATCGTGACGGTCATCACCCAGATCCCGGGCGGCGCGTCCTTCAGGACTTCCTTGACGGATCTCATATCAGTAAACGTACACAGGGGTGCCAGGGGTGAGATTGGGCACGACGGCGCGGAGGTCCTCCGCGTTGGCCCGGACCGCCCCTGGGAGCACGTAGGCGCTGTCTCTGAGCGGCCCCGACTGCCGGCTGCGAATAGATCACGGCGCCGCCCTCCAGCAGGATCGCCACCGGCCCCAGCGCCCCCGCCACCATCGAGTCTGCCGGCACCGCCAACCGCCGGTCGGTATACACCCAGCGCGGCACCGGCCACGGGTCGGCCGGCCCCAGCACGCGCTGCACCACGAACGGCCCGCGCGGCATACCAGTGGTGCTCGTGTCGCCGCGCTGCACGCTGCGGGAGACGCCAAGCTTCACGGGGAACCGGCGCAGCGTCGCGCCCTCCTGCATGAGCGACAGCTGCGCGCTGTCCACGTCCACCGAGAGAATGCAGCGCCTTCCCGTACATCGCCTCGCGGCGCACGAGTTCCAGCCTCACCCGCTCCTGCGCGCCGCGCGAATCGGCCAGCGCGTCGCCGCGCTGCCGCTGGCTCTCGTTCATGGTCGCGCGCAGCGCCTCGATCTCGGCGGCGTAGTTCTTCTGGCGCTCCACGAGCAGCAGGTCGATCGACACCAGCACCGCGATGATCGAGCAGCACGCCGGGCAGGAATCCCGGGTACTGCTCTCGGAAATCGCGGAATCTGATCTCAGTGAACATCTGCGATGGTCCGGCTGGTCACCGCTGCACGATGCGCTGCACGTCCAGCACGGGCACGCCGCTCGGATCGCTGCGGCCGTAGCGCACCTTGGCCAGCACCACGATGTTCGAGAGCGGCTTGAGCTCGCGCGCCATGTCCATGAGCGACGGCGGCAGCGCGAGATAGAGCAGCGAACTCTCGCTGCCGGGGCCGCGCGCGAGCAGATACGGCTCCTCGAGACGGAGTCCCTTCCGCAGCGGGTCCGCGGTCTGGTACGCGACGACCTGCACCACCCACCGCACGGTCTGCCCCTTGTAGCGATCGGGATCCGCGCGCAGGTCGGCCGCCGAGATGCTGCTGATCGGCACGCTGTCGAGCGGAATGAGGTCCTGCTGCTTCACCCAGCCTTCCATGGTCACGTGCACCCAGCCGCGTTCGCTCGGGCCGGTCACGAGGCGCGTGGCCGAGTCGAGCGTGCCGAGCACGGCACCGGTGGGCGCCGCATGAATGGTCGTGCGTCGCGCGACGGCCACGTCGCCCGGCAGCGACTCGGCGGTGGCACTCGGCATCGGCTCGGCGGCGACCGTGGCCGCGGTGACCGGCGCGAGGGGCGGAGCCGGCTTCGGGACGGCCGCGGGCGACGCGGCAGCCACTGGTTTCGGCGCGCCGGCGCGCACGGTGCTCGAGAGCACCCAGCCGCTGCGCCGCACGTGCGCCCACTGTGTCGTGCGCGCGATCACCTGCATGCCCAAGCCGTCCTCGAGCTGCGCGACCACGGGCGCGGTGCGATCGGCGCCGGCGCGCATGAGTGCACCGATCGACGATTTCGCCGTGAGCGGGAAACTGTCCTTCGCCGGGCCGATCACGCTCACATGCAGCCAGCCCTCCACCATCACGCGCGACCACGATCCGTTCGTGCCGAGCAGCTGCACCGCGGAGTTCACGCGCAGCGCGGCGATCTCGTGACCGTCCGGCGCGACGCGAAGCGACACCGGGGCCGTGACCGTTCCAGCGGCGGGGGTCTGCGCGAGCAGCGCCGCCGGCAGCAGGAGAGCGAGGAGTGCCAGGCGTTCAGAGCGCATCGCTGGATGGGGCGTGAGCGGAGGGGTAGATTTCACTTGGGGCGCGTGGCGCGCCGGAACATAGTCTTTCACACGTACCGAGCAAAGATGCCTGAGCGGCGCAAGCGCCCGGTGATCCTCGTCGTGCTCGACGGCTGGGGTCATCGCGAAGAGCGCGAAGGGAACGCGATCGCGCTCGCGCGAACGCCCAACTGGGATGCACTCTGCGCGCGGCATCCGCGCACGTTGCTCGACGCGTCCGGGCTCGCTGTAGGACTCCCCGCGGGACAGATGGGCAACAGCGAAGTGGGCCACCTCAACCTCGGCGCGGGGCGCGCGATCCCCACGGATCTCGTGCGCATCGACACGGCGGTCGCCGACCGCTCGTTCTTCGAGAACGCCGAACTCGTGCGGCTCTTCCGCGCGGTGAAAGCGCGCGGCGGCACGGTGCATCTCGCGGGGCTCATTGGCGACGGCGGCGTGCATGCCTGCGACCGGCATCTCTTCGCGCTGTTCGAACTCGCGGAGCGCGAGAAGGTGCCGCGCGTCGCGCTGCACGCGCTGCTCGACGGCCGCGACACGCTGCCGCGCTCGGGGCTCGGGTTCATGCGCCAGACGATCGACCGCGCGAAGGGGCGCGCGGTGGTCGCCTCGCTCGGCGGCCGCTACTTCGGCATGGACCGCGACAAGCGCTGGCCGCGCACGGAGAAGTGGTATCGCGCGATGGTGGACGGCGCGGGCCCGCGCGCGAGCGGATCCGATCGCGGCGATCCAGGCCGCCTACGACCGCGGCGAGAGCGATGAGTTCGTGACGCCCGTCGGTGATCGAGCAGAACGGCGCGCCCGTGGCGCCGATGCGCGACGGCGATGGCATCGTGCTGTTCAATTTCCGCGCCGACCGCATGCGCCAGATCGTGCGCGCGCTCACGGATCCGAAGTTCGACGGATTCGACGTGGCCGCGCGGCCCAAGATCGAACTCGCGACAATGACGATGTACGACGAGACGTTCACGCTGCCGGTGGCGTTCCCGCCGATCACGCTCGCGCGCATCGTCGCCGAGGAAGTGAGCGCGCGCGACATGACGATGTTCCGCACCGCGGAAACGGAGAAGTACGCGCACGTGACCTATTTCTTCAACGGCGGGTATGAGACGCCGTACAAGGGGGAAGTGCGCGAGCTCGTGCCGAGCCAGCAGGTCGCGACGTACGATCTCGCGCCGGAGATGAGCGCGGCGGGCGTGACCGACGTGCTCTGCGCGGCGATCGCGAGCCGCGAGCACGATTTCATCCTCGTGAATTACGCGAACGGCGACATGGTGGGGCACACCGGCGTGATCCCCGCCGCGATCAAGGCGGTGGAGACCGTGGACGCGTGCCTCGCGCGCGTGATCGACGCGGCGGCGAAGAGTGGAGGCCCGCGTGCTCATCACGGCCGACCACGGCAACTGCGAAATGATGATCGATCCGGAGACCGGCGGGCCGCATACGGCCCACACGACGAACCCCGTACCCATTATCGTTGTAGACCCCGATGGCGCGCGGAAACTGCGCGCCGGCGGCGCGCTGAGAGATGTCGGGCCGACCATTCTGTCGATGCTGGGCATCGACCGGCCGGCGGAAATGACCGGCGTAGACCTTAGAGAATCTGGAGCGAAGGCGTGAGGCATATCCTGGCAAGCTTGGCGGTACTGGTCGCGTTCACGGCGGTGGCGGGTGCGCAGGACACCACGGCGGTACCAGCGAAGCCCGACAGCGTGGCGAAACCCAAACCCGACACCGTGGCGAAGCCGCCGATACCACGCCGAAGCCCGTTCACATCGCGTCGCCGTACCAGGACTTCAACCAGCTCCAGGCCTTCCAGCTCGACGTCGGCTACTTCGCCGGGAATACGGGCGACGCCGGCGTCGGGCCGCAGGGCGCGCCGATCGCGAATCTGAGTTACGGACTGCACCTCGGCGGCGCGGCGTTCGGGTTCGGCACGCGTCGGCTACACCAACTCGAAGCGCACCGTGCTCGATGCTGCGTTGCCGGCGGGACAGCACAACGTCGGCACGGTCGCGGACCCGCTGATCTTCGTGAACCTCGGGGTGTTGCTCGCGATGACCGGCGAGAAGACATGGCACAACATGGTGCCGTTCGTCGGGTTCACGACCGGCGTCGCGCTCAGCACGCAGCCTGCGGATGTGAGCGGCTATCAGTTCGGCACGAAGTTCTTCTTCGGACTCGGCGCGGGACTGCGCTACCGCCTGAAGCGACCCTGGGTGCTGAACGTCGCCCTGTGGGACTACCTCTGGCAGCTGCATTATCCGCAGAGCTATTTCAATCAGGGGCCCATCAATTCCATCCTGCCGCCGAATTCGCCGAACCAGCAGTTCTTGAACAACGGCGTGTTCACGGTCGGCCTCACGTACGTCTTCAAGTCGCTCTAGCCGCATGCCGCGCGCCGCTCTCACCCGCCGGGTGACCTTCGCCGCCGCGCACCGCTACCGGCGCGCCGAGTGGAGCGACGCGAAGAATCACGAGGTGTTCGGCGCGTGCGCGAACCCGCATTTCCACGGGCACGGCTACGCGTGCGAAGTGACCGTGCGCGGCGATGTGGATCCGACCACCGGCATGGTGATCGATCTCGGCGTGCTCGACCGCGTGCTGCGGGATGAGGTGATCGCGCGCTTCGACCACCGGAATCTCAATCTCGAAGTGCCGGAGTTCGGCGAGGGCGGGCTGATCCCGACGGGTGAGAATCTCGCGCGCGTGATCGGCGAGCGCGTGCAGGCCGCGCTAGGCTCGCGCGTGACGGTCGCGCGCGTGGTGGTGCGGGAGGACGAATCGCTCTCCGCGGAATGGGCCCCCTGACCTGCGCGGGAGCGATCCTCGCCGGCGGCGAGGCGTCGCGGTTCGGCGGCGAACCGAAAGGACTCGAGCGGGTGGGCGGCGTTCGCATCATCGACCGCGTGGCGCTCGCGCTCGCCGGCGCGGCCGACAGTCTCCTGCTCATCGCGAACGACCCGCTCGCGACCTCATGGCTGCCGGGCGTGCGCGTGGCGGCAGATATCCACCTGGGACGCGGCACGCTCGGCGGCATCCACGCGGCGCTCGTGCATGCGGGCTCGCCGGTGCTGGTGGTGGCGTGGGACATGCCCTTCGTGCCAACGTTGTTGCTGCGCGAGCTGCGCGCGCTCGGCGAGCAAGGGCACGATGTGGCGATCGCCGAGAGCGCGTCGCGGCGCGGCGTGGAGCCGCTCTGCGCGTGGTATGCGCCGTCGTGCGTGCCGGCGATCGAGCGGGCGCTGGCGGCGGAGCGCGGCGAAGTGATCGCGTTCTTCGGCGACGTGCGCGTGGCGCGGCTGCCGGCGGCCGCGGTCGCGGCGCATGGCGATCCGGCGCGCAT
Organism: uncultured Gemmatimonadaceae bacterium; assembly: GCA_963732065.1. Lineage (GTDB taxonomy): Bacteria > Gemmatimonadota > Gemmatimonadetes > Gemmatimonadales > Gemmatimonadaceae > DATKOH01. The sequence goes on from CAVSYH010000021.1 coordinate 96,596, forward strand.
GTTCATGAACGTCAATTCCCCGGACGAGCTCAAACTCGCGGAGCGGTATGCCTCGACCCCCGATGGTGGCGATCGTCGGCCGGAAGCATCACGGTAAGACCACGCTCGTGGTGCAGCTCGCGGCCGAGCTCACGCGGCGCGGCCATCGCGTGATGACGATCAAGCACGGGTCGCACACGTTCAATCTCGACCCCGAGGGCACGGACACCTATCGCCACTATCACGAGGGCGGCGCCGAGCGCGTGGCGATGGTGTCGCCCGACAAGTTCGCGCTGGTGTCGCGGTGGGCGGAGGAGCTGACGCCCGAGGAGATCGCGGAGCGCTACATGTCGGACGCGAGCGTGGTGCTGTGCGAGGGATTCAAGGCGAGCGCGATCCCGAAGATCGAGGTGTTCCGCCGCGCCGCGGGCAAGGATCCGTTGTACGAGGCAGGGTCTCCGGGCGCGTCGCACTATCTCGCGATGATCACCGACGATGAGACGTTGGCGTTCGCCGGCGTGCGGATGTTCCGTTTCTCCTCGAAGGATTGGCTCGCGTCCCTCGCGGACGTCGTCGAATCCCGAATCCCGAATCCCGAGCGCTGATGCACTCCGTCCCCGACGCCTCCGCGAAGATCCTCGCGAAAATACGAACTCTCGACTCAGAGTCCGTCGCGCTCGCGGATCTCCTCGGGCGCGCGATAGTACGTCCGATCATCGCGCCATTCACCGTTCCGCCCTGGGACAACTCGGGCATGGATGGCTACGCGGTGCGCGCGGCGGACGTCGCCGGCGCGAGCGACGCGACTCCCGTGACGCTTCCCGTGAGCGACGACATCGCGGCCGGGAGATTCCCGCGCGGCCCGCTCGCGCCGCGCAGCGCCGCGCGCATCATGACCGGCGCGCCGGTGCCCGCAGGGCACGGACACCGTGATCCGCGTGGAGGACACCGACGGCGGTCTCGAGCGCGTCGCGATCAGGAACGTTCGCGACGCGATGAAGAACGTGCGCCGCCGCGGCGAGGATTTCGGCGAAGGCGATCAGTTGCTCGCCGCGGGCACGGCGATCGGGCCCGCCGAGGTCGGCGTGCTCGCGTCGGTGGGGATCGCGCGGCTCGACGTGCCGCGCCGGCCGCGCGTCGCGTTCATGTCGAGCGGCGATGAGATCGTGGATCTCGACCAGCTTCGCGGACGTGAAGGCGGGAAAGAAGATCTTCTCCAGCAACAGCTACGCGCTCGCGGCGCTGATCTCCGCGAACGGCGGCGTGCCGATCGACCTTGGCATCGCGCGCGATGAGCCCGCGGACATCGAGGCGCGCATCCGCCGCGCGCTCGCGGAGCGCGCCGACCTCGTCATCACCAGCGCCGGGATCTCGGCGGGCGAGCACGACCACGTGCGCACCGTGCTCGCCGCGCTCGGACTCACGCTCGAGGTTTGGAAGGTGCGCTTGCGGCCCGGCGCGCCGCTCGGGTTCGGCATGCTCGGGGCCACGCCGTGGATCGGGCTGCCCGGAAATCCGGTGTCCACCATGGTCACGTTCGAGCTGTTCGTGCGGCCGGTGCTGCGGCGGATGCTCGGCCATCGTTTGTTGCACCGCCGTCCCGTGCCCGTGACCGTCGAGGAAGAGATCGTCACCGGCGCCAAGCTCACGCACTTCATGCGCGCGGTGGTCACGATCGCGGCGGATGGCACGCGCACGGCGCGCCTCACCGGACCGCAGGGCTCCGGCATCCTCACGAGCATGACGCGCGCGAACGCGCTGCTCATCGTGCCGGAGGACAAGCGGCGAGTGAACGCGGGCGAGCAGCTCAACGCGATGATGCTCGGCGAGAACGCGCTCCTCGACGCACAGTTCGCGCTTTGAGCGAGACGCTCCGGCAGCAACTCGAGCGGCGCTTCGTCACCAACAGCGAGACCGTGCCGGTGGGCGAGGGCTCGATCACGCTGCTCAAGCCGCACGACGCCGACGATCTCATCAGCGAGGCGGACTATGTGATGGACGAGCGCCTCCCCTATTGGGCGGACGTGTGGCCGTCATCGCGCGTGCTCGCGGAGTGGATCGCCGATCAGCCGGGCGGCGGGCGCACCATGCTGGAGCTGGGCTGCGGCCTGGGACTCGTCACATCGGCGGCGATGCAGGCGGGGTTCGAAGGTGACCGCCACCGACTATTACGAGGACGCGCTGCTCTTCACGCGCGTGAACGCGGCGGCCGCGACCGGGCGCGAACCGGCGACGCGCATGGTGAACTGGCGCGAGCTGCCGTCCGACCTGGGGCGCTACGACCTCGTGGTCGCCTGCGACGTGTTGTACGAGAAGCCCAACGCCGAACTCGTGGCGAACGCGATGGTGCGCGCGCTCGCGACGAACGGCGAGGCGGTGATGGCCGATCCCGGGCGCATCGCGATCGAAGAATTCCTGGAGGCGTGCGCGGCGCGCGAGTTCCGGCGCGTGGAGACGATCGAGCGAAAATTCCCTGTCGGCGACAAGGAACAGACGATCAGGATATACCGTCTGGCGTGGTGATCCTGCGCGGCACCGCCGCGGAGACGGCCGTGACCGCGAGCGCGAGGACGAGCGGCGCCGCGACGGCGAACAGCGCGTAGCTGTTGCGCAGGTCGGTGCCGAACACCGCGAGGCAGAGCGCCACCGACGGGATGAGCGCCCATGCCGCGGCGCGCAACGAGCGGGTCATGGTGCGCGGCAGATCGCGATACCGGATGGCCGAGAAGTAGCCGTACGTCGCGCCGGTCGCGGCGGCGGCCACACCGCAGAGCGCCATGATGTCGCCGGGCGGCATCCGTCCGTCCGTGAGCGGCACCGGGCTGGATACACCGAGTTGGCCGCGCACCAGGAACCAGAACGCCGCGGTGAGGACGCCGGCCCACAGCGCACCGCAGCCGCAGATCAGCAGTGAGAAGGTACGCGAGTCGCCATTGCGGCCCATGGCGAGGTAGCCGAACAATGCGATCGCGGCCCACGCGGACGCCCCGATGAAGAGGCCGGCGAGCGACAGGACCGACGCCGCGAATTCCCACGCGAGCGCCGGCACCGCGGCCGCCAGGATGATCATGAACAGGCCGCCGAAGCGCAGGCTCCGCGGCGTCAGGTCCGGGAGCCTGGTCTTGTCATCCATCACGCGATGGGATTGGGCTTCGTGAGTCCGCGCCGGCTGCTCTGGATCGAGATCATCGAGACCAGGACGGCGAACAGGAACGGTGCGACGATCACCATCAGCGCCTCTGAGAGCGACCCGCGGGCCGACCAACCATGCCCGTGCTCCGAGGGCGAAGCCACGGTCATCACCTGCGCCACGAGGAACAGTGCGAAGCCCGGCATTGCCGAGAGCGTCGCGAGCCGCACCGCACCCTTCACGCTGGGCGGAAGGCCGCGGTAGCGAATGAAGCATACGTAGCCGAAGCACGCGCCCGTGATCGCGGAGCACGTGACGACGAACGCGAGCGTCAGGAACGCGCCGCGCGAATCGCGCATCATGTACGCCACCGGGCCGCCGAGCGCGACGGTCCAGAGCGCGCAGCAGCCGTTCACGAGGATCACGAGCGTGCGCGCATCCGCCGAGCGGTGCAGCACGACCCAGGAGATCGCCGCCACGGCGACCCAGCCCAGCGGTGCCAGCACGAGCTCCCACTGGCTGACCGAGGTGAATGCGTAGAAGACCGCGGCCACCGGCACCGCCGCGGCCAGAAGCACCTCTACGATGCCGGCCATGCGCAGCGAGATGATCGTCGCTACGGTCGGGTTCGTCGTGTCGCGTTTCATGACGTGGCCCTCAGCTGCGCCGCGCGGGCTTCCCTGCGCACGTTCTGCACGCGCGACCACACCATTCGAGCGCGAGCGAGAGCAGGATCGGCGCGACGAACACGAAGAACACCGCCATGCTGATCGCGGACCGGTCACGCGACTGCACCGTGAACGCGGCGAGCACCGACCCGAGGCAGACGAGCACCACCGAGGGGACCGACGCCATCAACGAAGTTTTCGTCGCGCGGCGCAGCGTGAGCGGCAGGCCGCGATAGCGGATGTAGCAAAGGAAGCCGTACGACGCGCCGGTGAAGGCGGCGCCCATGGTGTACCAGGGCAGGAGATACTCCACCGCGGCGTCGTTTCGGAGCAACACCCAGGCGAGGCCGAAGATCAGCGTCGTCCACGCCGCGCCGCATCCGATCACGAGCGCGACGAGTGAGCGCCCGCCCACGGTCTTGCCGATGAGCAGATAACCGACGATCGCGGCGAGCGGCCAGAGCACCAGCGCGCTGCCGAATCCGGCCAGCGGTCCCATCCAGTCGGCGGCGACGCGCGCGAATTGCGGCACGCCGGTCGCGGCCAGCACCAAGAGAAAGCCCGCCAAAAGCTGCGGGCGCTCGGTCATCTCGGGTCCACGCGTGAGATCTTCCATCAGTCAGCTCCTTTGGCGTTCAGCCGCTCCGCAACGACCTCGGCGATGTCCAGCACCGGCACTTCGGTGCCCTTCGCCTTCACACCGTCGGTGATCATGGTCATGCAGAAGGGGCATGCCACGGCGATCCGATCGGCGCCTGTCGCGAGCAACTCCTCGGTGCGTTCGATATTGATGCGCTTGCCAACCGTTTCCTCCATGAACATGCGCCCGCCGCCGGCGCCGCAGCACAGACCGCGGTCGCGCGAACGCGCGGGCTCCTGGAGGACCATCACCGGGAGCGCCTTTTTGAGCGCGTTCCTCGGCGCATCATAGACATCATTGTAGCGTCCGAGGTAACAACTATCGTGGTAGGCCATGGTCAGGGCCTTACCCTCGGCCGTGGCGAGGGTTAGACGGCCCTCATCCAGCAGGCGCTCGATGAGGGTGGAGTGGTGGATCACGTCGTAATCGCCGCCCAGCTGCGGGTACTCGTTGCCGATCTGGTGGAAGCAGTGCGGGCAGAAGGTGACGACGGTCTTTATTTGGTATCTGCCCAGCGTCTCGATGTTCTGTTTGGCGAGCGTTTGCCAGAGGTATTCGTTGCCCATGCGGCGCGCGGGGTCGCCATTGCAGGATTCTTCCTGGCCGAGGATGGCGAATTTGACGTTGGCGGCTTTGAGGATTCGGGCGAGCGCGACCGAGATCTTCTTCGCGCGGTCGTCGAAGGAGCCCATACAGCCGACCCAGAAGAGGATCTCGGGTTGTTCGCCGCGCGCGGCGAGCTCGGCCATGGTGGGGATGTCGAGGCCGGCGGCCCAGTTCGCGCGGTCGCTCGGCGAGAAATTCCACGGGCTGCCGCGCTGCTCCATCGACTCGAACACGGGCTGCACTTCGGGCGGGAATCGCGACTCCATGAGCACGAGATCGCGGCGCAGATCGAGGATGTGATCGAGGTGCTCGATGCCCACCGGGCATTCGTTGACGCACGCGCGGCAGGTGGTGCAGGCCCAGAGTTCTTCTTCGGTAATGAAGTTGTCGAGGAGGCGGTGGTCCTTGATGGCGGGCGTCGCGTCGCCGGCGATCATCGCGGGGGCGAGCTCCATGAGGCGCTGGCGCGTGTCGACGATGATCTTGCGCGGCGAGAGCAATTTCCCGGTGAGATTCGCCGGGCACACCGAGGTGCAGCGTCCGCACTCGGTGCAGGAGTAGCCGTCGAAGAGATCCTTCCAGGTGAGCTGGTCGACATCGGCGGCGCCGAACTGCTCGGCGCCTTCGGCCTCGAGGTCGAGGAAGCGGATCACGCCCTTCTTCATCGGCCCGTTCGCGTTCGAGAAGAAGACGTTCGGGATCGACGTGATGACGTGCAGATGCTTGGAGTACGGCAGGTAATTGAGGAACACGAGCACGAGCAGCGCGTGCATCCACCAGAAGGTGCGCTGGAGGATGTGCGCCGTTGCCGGCGACGTGTTCGCGAACCACCCGGCGATCGCGTGGCTCGCGAATTTCTGCGAGACGACGGAATACGGATCGATCACGATGTCGAAGGCATTCGCGAGGAACATCGTGACCATGAGGCCGCCGATCATGCTCAGGATGAGCAGCGCGTCGCCTTGGTGCGTGCCGTCGCCCTGCAGTCGCTTCGGGTGGATCACGAGGCGGCGATAGAGCGCGAAGGACACCGCGGCGATCACGAGCAGGCCGAACAGGTCCTGCGAGAACGAGTACGCGGTGTAGAGCGGCGCGGGGAGGAAGCCGAAGGAGAACGCCGGGATCATCCCGTGGATCAGGAGCTCCGTGGTGCCGGCCGTGAGCACGATGAAGCCCCAGAAGATGAGCGCGTGCATGGGGCCGGCGACGGGATCGCGGAAGATCTTCTTCTGGAAGATCGCGATCGTGAGGACGTTCTTGAGTCGGGCGAGCGGGTGATCGAGGCGCGGGTCGGGCTTGCCGAGGCGCAGATAGGAGATCAGCCGGTGCGCGCTCTTCGCGAAGAACAGCGTTGCCGCGAGTACGACGATGGTGAAGACGATGTTCTCAGCGCGCATGGGCAGAAGCTAGGGCGCGTGGCGAGGGGCGACAAGCGGAGGAACGCCGTGCTAGTTCGCCAGGACGAGGCCTTCCGCGGTCGCAAAAATGAGCTCCTGGCTCGCATCGCGCATCACCGTCTCGGAGATCCGCCTGGTATCCGGAACGCTCCCGGAGCCATCGTAGACCGCACGGTCCGCCGAGAGTGTGAACACCTTGCCGTCCCAGCCAACGACCACGCGATTCTTCAGGCTGCCGACCTCGATGACCCAGCTGCCGAAAGCCATATACCAGTACTGCACCTTGTAGACCGCGCGCTTGTGAGCCGCGAGCCGGCGGGAGAACGCGCTGATCCAATCCAGGAATTCCTGAGAGTGCTCGCTGTCGGTCATCTCGTGGTCCCCGCGCTAAGCGTCGCTATGTCCCCGCCTTCGCCTTCTTCACCGCTTCGATGAGCGGCGGCAGGATCTCGAGCACATCGCCGACGATGCCGTAGTCCGCGACTCCGAAGATCGGGGCTTCCTTGTCCTTGTTGATCGCGACAATGGTCTTGCTCGTGCGCATGCCGGCGAGATGCTGGATCGCGCCGGAGATGCCGAGCGCTACATAGAGCTGCGGACTCACTTGGCGGCCCGTTTGGCCCACCTGATCGGTGTGCGGTCGCCAGCCGTCGTCGGTCACGGCGCGCGTCGCGCCCACCGCAGCGTTGCCGAACGCGGCGGCGAGATCTTCCACCAGTTTGAAGTTCTCCGCGGAGCGAAGGCCGCGGCCGCCGCTCACGATCACGGGTGCATCTCCAAGATCGAGCTTGGCGGTGGAGGCTTTCACCATCTCCTTCACGAGCACACGGCCCTGCGCGGGATCGAGCGCGGGCGCCATCGTTTCGACTTTGCCGGATTTCGCGTTCGTCGCCGCGGTGATCGCGCCGGGATTCAGCGTGACGATCGCGGGCGAACCGGTGAGCCGCAGCGAAATGATGATCTTCCCAATGAAACTCGGATGACGCACGACGATCGCATCGCCGTCAACGGCGACCGCGATAGCGCCGCTCGCCATCGAGACGCCGAGCTTCGCCGCGACGCGGGGCGCGAGATCCTTCCTTCCGCGCTCGCCGAGAAGAACGCGGCGCGATAGCCGCCGCTCCTGATGCGCGCCGCCGCGGTCGCCGCATATGACTCAGCGTTGTAGCGATCGAACGACGCGTGCTCGACAATGATCACCACATCGGCGCCGTACTTTCCCAGTTCCGCCGCGAGCGACTGCACGCCCGGCGCCCCGATGAGCATCGCGTGCACTTCGCCGCCGCCGGTCGCATCCGCGAGCGTGCGCGCGGCGGTCACGGTCTCGAGCGCCACGCGGCGCAGCGCACCGCCGCGCTGTTCGGCGAATGCGAAGACGTTCGCCATTAGATCACCTTCGCTTCTTCGTGCAGCAACCGGATCAATTCCGGCACGGCCGCCGGACCTTCGCCAATGATGCGGCCGGCTTCGCGCTCCGGCGGCAATTCCATTTTCGTCGACGGTGAGATGCACCGCGCCGAGCTGCGCCGGCTTCACCTCGAGCGGCTTCTTCTTCGCCGCCATGATTCCCTTGAGCGCCGGATATCGCGGCCGCGCGATGCCTTCGTCGATCGTCACGACAGCAGGCAGTGAGAATTCGCATCTCCGCCGCGCCTTCAAGCTCGCGCCGCGCGGTGCCCTTCCCCGCCGCGATATCGAGCTTCGACACGCTCGTCACGCATGGAAGTCCGAGCATCTCCGCGGCAATGGCGCCGACGGTGCCGGCCGACGTGTCCATCGCCATGCGGCCGAACAAAATAAGGTCGTACGCTCCGCCTTTGAGCTCGGCCGCAAGCGCCGTCGCGATCGCGAAACGATCGGCTGGCACGGCGTCGGCCTTGAGCTGCACGGCGCGCTCGGCGCCCATGCTCATCGCCTTGCGCAGAGTCTCTTGAACGGAATCCGGCCCGAGCGAGATCACGACCGTCTCACCGGGACCCTGCTTCTCGTTGAGTTGCAGCGCGGCCTCGACGGCATAGCCGTCGAAATCGGAGAAATCGTATTTCAATCCGGTGGTGTCGACGGAAACGCCGTCGGAACCGACGCGGAATTTGGATTCCATGTCGGGGACGCGCTTGATCAGGACGGCGATTTTCATCACTGAACTCCAAAAAGCCGGGAACCGGTTTCCGGGAACCGGTGGGGCATGAAAATATATGGCGGTTGATATCATGCGTTGTCATGCCATACCGGTTCCCGGTAATCGGTCCCGGTAGTTATTTTCACTCGAACGCGCTCAGTCCCGTCATCGCCTGTCCCAGACGAGCGAGTGAACATCGTGCGTCCCCTCGTACGTATAGACGCTCTCGAGATTCGCCATGTGCCGCATCGACGCATATTCGGCGAGGATCCCGTTCGCGCCGAGCAATCGCCGCGCCTCGCGCGCGATATCCGTCGCGATGTTCACATTGTTCCGCTTCGCAGCGACACCTGCTGCGGGTTGAACGTCCCCGCGTCCTTCATGCGGCCGAGATGCAGTGAGAGCAGCTGGCCTTTGATGATTTCCGTGACCATCTCGGCGAGCCGCACCTGCTGGATCTGGAAGCTGCCGATGACTTTGTCGAACATCACGCGCTGCTTCGCATAGCGAGCGCCTCTTCGTAGCACGCCATCGCCGCGCCGAGCGCGCCCCAGAGATCCCGTAGCGCGCCTGCGTGAGGCACATCAGCGGGCTTTTGAGTCCGCCGGAGTTCGGCAGGATCGCATCGGCGGGAAGATGGACATCCTGAACACGAGTTCGCTCGTGTCGGACGCGCGGAGCGAGAGTTTTCCTTTCTGATCTTTCGCGCTGAATCCTTTCGAATCGGTCGGGACGATGAAGCCGCGAATCGATTTCCGTCGTTGTCGCCATTCGTCTTCGCCCACAGACGCAGACGTGCGCGTGGATCCGTTCGTGATCCACATCTTCGCGCCGTTGAGGATCCACGAGCCGTCTTTCTGCTCCCGGGCCCTCGTGATCATGCCGCGGGATTCGAACCGTAGTCGGGTTCGGTGAGGCCGAAGCAGCCGATCACCTCGCCCTTCGCCATCTGCGGCAGCCACTTCATGCGCTGCTCTTCGCTGCCAAAGGCGTAGATCGGATACATCACGAGCGCGCCCTGCACGGTCGCGAAACGAGCGCACGCCGGAATCGCCGCGCTCGAGTTCCTGCATGATGAGGCCGTAGCTGACATTGTTCAGCCCGGCGCAGCCGTATTTCTCGGGGAGGTTCGCGCCGTACACGCCGAGCTCGGCCATCGGCGCGATGAGTTCTTTGGGGAATCCGCCGGCGACGTAGCGCTCGCCGATGATCGGGAGGACTTGCTCGTCGACGAAGCGGCGAACCGAATCGCGCACCGCGCGTTCATCTTCGGTCAGCGCCGCGTCGATATTGAAAAGATCCTGCATGAGACGAAAGTTACCGCGCGCGGGCGAGGTTGGGTACTACGCGATCCGTGTTGTGTCGCGGTGCGTGTGGCGCGGCTGGCATCAAGGTAGAAGTTTCGACCGGATCAACCGGATGATCCGGATCCCTCGGATACCTCCACGCGCGTGGAGTGATCTTCTCGCGATCGGAGCTCCGTAGTTGTTGTTAACAACAAGAACAGAGCCAGAGCGTCCAGGTAACCAGCCATGCGCCTTGAAGTATCCGTCAAATCCGGATCATCCGGTTGATCCGGTCGAAACTTCTACCTTGATGCCCGTCGTGATCCAAGGATCGCGACACCGCAAGGAATCAGCGCGCGAACGTCTTCGTTGCCCCGGGAACAAAGTCTCGCGCGGCGCGATCCCATGTGCGAACGGTCACGGTGATCTCCGCCGGTGCAATGGTGATCACGTTGACGCTGCTCGGCCGGTGACCGCGGGAACGGCTCGACCGGTGCCGGCGGTGGACACGACGGTCCCTTCGCCTTCGGAACGAGTGCACCGCCTCCTCGTGATCGTGCCCGCAGAGCACGAGATCCACGCCCAGCGCGGCGAAGTCCCAGGTGCGCTCCGTGTGAGCGAGTCCGTGTCGCCGCGAAGGTCGCCCTTCACGGGGTTGTGGTGCATGACGATCACGCGCGCCTCGGCGCGGCGATGCGCGAACGCGGTGCGCGCTCCCCCGGCTTGAGCGTCGTGGAGATCCCCGACGACGCCGATATCGCGCGGGTTCCAGGTGAGCGGTGCGGCGCACGCCGTGCGCGGTATTCAGCCCCACGAAGGTGACTCCCGGCAGCGGGAACACCGGCTCGAGATCGTTGGCAATGAGCTCGCGATAGTTCGTACGAACGCGCGCGCGTGGAGCCGAGCCCGAGCGGGTCGCGCCACCATTTCACGTCGTGGTTCCGGGCACGACGATGATCTGCGAGAGCTCGCCGCAACCTCGAGGAACTCGGCCACGGCGCGATTCGCGCGGGCGCGCACGCTGGCTGATGTCCCCACTCACCGCGGCCACATCGTAGCGCTCCCGCCGATCAGCTGCTCGATCGCCTCGATCTGTTCCGGAACGCTCGGCTTCCCGAAATGCAGGTCGGAGACGTGCAGGACGGAGATCACACCAACCGCGCGATGATGGCGTCCGCGAACTGCGAGGTGGTGGCCGTGCCGCCCAGATCGCGCGTGACGTGCTTCTGCTCGCGCACGACCGGCTCGAAGGCGGCGCGCACCCGGTGGCGCGCTCGCCGTCGCCGAGGTGGTCGAGCATCAGGCACGCCGCGAGGAGCAGCGCGCCGGGGTTCGCGGCGTTCTGTCCGGCGATGTCGGGCGCGGTGCCGTGCACCGCCTCGAAATCGCCGCGTGCTCGCCGATGTTCGCGCCCGGCGCGAGTCCGAGCCCGCCGACGAGTCCGGAGATCAGGTCGGAGAGGATGTCGCCGAAGAGGTTCGTCGTCACGATCACATCGAATCGCTCGGGATGCATCACCAGATCCATCGCGCACGCGTCGATGATCTTCTCGTCGCAGGCGATGCGCCTTCGTACTCCTTCGCGACTTGCGGCCGCTCTCGAGGAAGAGCCCCTGCGAGAGCTTCAGGATGTTCGCCTTGTGCACGAGCGTCACCTTCTTGCGCCCGTGGCGCACGGCGTACTCGAACGCGTAGCGCATGATGCGCTCCGAGCCGAGCCGCGTGATGATCGCCACCGATTCGGCCACCGCCTGCTCATCGTCGCCGACTTTCACGAAGTGCTCGACGCCGCTGTACAGCCCCTCGGTGTTCTCGCGCACGAGCACGATGTCGATGCCCTCGAAGCGGCCGGGGACGATCGTGTGCGTGGGCCGCACATTCGCGTAGAGTCGAAGGCCGGCGGAGCGCGACGTTCACGCTCCGGAATCCGCCGCCCACCGGCGTCTCGAGCGGCCCCTTCAGCGCGAGCTTCGTGCGCGCGATCGATTCGAGCGTCGCGTCGGGGATCGGCGTTCCCGCCGCGACGGCGGCCATGCCGGCGAGCTGCCGGTCCCACTCGAGTGGCCGCGCCGGCTGCATCGAGCAGGCGCACGGTCGCTTCCGTGATCTCCGGGCCGATCCCGTCGCCCGGGATCAGCGTGACTGGAGTCTTCTTGGGCATGCTCTTGTGGGGATGCTCAGGGCTGCGCGAAGAGGTTCGCGAAATGCTCGGCGAGACTGGTGAGCAGCGCGGGCGTGAATTTCTCTTCGCGTCGCTGTCGACGTCGCCCATCCAGAGCGTCCTGAGCCGCGCGGATCAATGATCGCCGCGCGAGCACCGCGCGCCCGCCCGTGGCCGTGCTCGATCGCCATGAAGCGGATCTCGATCGGGAGGAGCACGAATCGGCCGGTCGTTCACCGCAATGATCGAGCGCAACTGAGTCGCGAGCAGTCGGGGAGACGGAATCGCCTTCTTGGGCCCGGGAAGCGCAGGCATTCCGCGGCGAGTGTACGGATCCGCCATGTAGTCCGGATTGCGCTGGTACTCCGCGGGCCGCATGTCGTACATCACCCACACATTCTTCATTCCACGGTCGGTCAGCGCGAAGGTGAGTTCGGCGTCGAAATCGCGAGAAACTCCTTCTCGTCGGGGATCTGCACCGCCCACCCATCGGATCGGCCTCGAGCAAGTACGCCGGCGGGACCACCACCAGCTGCGCCCCGCCATCGGCGCGAGCGGCGCGGCTGCGGCGGCGATCGCGGCCGCGGAATCCTGCGAACGCATTTTCTGCGCCTGCGCCCGCTCGCGCGGAGTGCGAGCGCCCGGCGCGCCCAGCGATAGCGACGTGTGTTCACGATCCCGTCCTGGGAGGTTGGAACGAAAGCTAGCGCCGCGCCATAGGAGAGACTAGTCGGAGTCCTTCTTGTCACCGTCGCGACCCGCCGGCATCTTCGCCCCATGCGACGCTCCGGGAGCCCTCGTCTGGGTCGCGGTCGCCGCGCTCGGCGCGGTCGCCTTCGCCTGGTCGCCCTCGAGCACGGGAGCCCGTCAACGCCGCTGGCTGCTCACCGCCGCGCTCTGCACGTACGCCGTCGCGTACCGCTTCTACTCGAAGATCATCGCGGCGAAGGTTTCGCGCTCGACGCCACACGCGCGACGCCCGCCGTGCGCCTCGAGGACGGCCGCGATTTCGTGCCGACCAACAAATGGGTCGTCTTCGGCCAGCACTTCGCGGCGATCGCCGGGCCGGGGCCGCTCGTCGGCCCGACGCTCGCGGCGCAGTTCGGATTCCTCCCCGGCTCCATCTGGATCGTCGTCGGCGTCGCGCTCGGCGGCGCGGTGCAGGACTGCGTGATCCTCTGCGCCTCCACTCGCCGCGATGGAGTCGCTCGGGCAGATGGCGAAAGAAGAGATCGGGCCCGTCGCCGGATTCACCGCGCTCGTCGCGCCTTCGGGATCATGATCGTGCTGATCGCCGTGCTCGCGCTGATCGTGGTGAACGCGCTCGGGCGAGCCCATGGGGACCGTGACGATCGGCCTCACGATTCCGATCGCGATCATCATGGGCGTCTGGATGCGCTGCGTGCGTCCGGGACGCGTGCTCGAGACGACGGCGATCGGGATCGCCTGCTCGGCGTCGCGCTCTTCGCCGGCCGCTGGGTGGCGGAGCAGCCCGGACGCTCGCGCCGATGTTCACGCTGAGCGGCGAGGCAGCTCGCCGTCGCTGATCGTGATCATACGGCTTCAGCGCACCGTGCTGCCGGTGTGGCTGCTGCTCGCGCCGCGCGGATATCTCTCGGCGTTCGTGAAAATCGGCGTGGTGATCGCGCTCGCCGGCGGGAATTTTCATTCTGCTGCCGCCGCTGCAGATGCCGCCGACGACGCGATTCATCGACGGCACCGGCCCGCTGTTCGCGGGCAAGGTTTTTCCGTTCGTGTTCATCACGATCGCGTGCGGCGCGATCAGCGGATTCCACGCGCTGATCTCGTCAGGCACGACGCCGAAGATGCTCGAGAACGAGAGCCGACGCGCGAATCATCGGCTACGGCGCGATGCTCATCGAATCGCTCGTCGCGGTGCTCGCGCTCATCGCGGCGTGCATCCTGACGCCGGGCACGTACTTCGCGATCAACGCGCCCGCCGGGCTGATCGGCACGACCGTCGACAGCGCGGCGCAGGTGATCGCGGAATGGGGATTCGTCGTTCGCCCCGCGCAGTTCCTCGCGCTCCCGCGAAGGTGCACGAGATGTCGCTGCTCTCGCGCACCGGCGGCGCGCCGTCGCTCGCGGTGGGCATGGCGAACATCTTCGCGAAGCGTGCTCGGCGGCGACGGCGCGATGGCGCTCTGGTACCACTTCGCGATCATGTTCGAGGCGCTGTTCATCTCACGACGCTCGAGCCGGCACGCGCGTCGGACGCTTCATGCTGCAGGACTCGGCAAGCACATCTGGGCAGCCGTTCGGCCGCGTGACCTGGTATCCCGCGGTGCTCATGTCGAGCGCGCTCGTGGTCGGATCGTGGGGATACTTCCTCTATCAGGGCGTGACCGATCCGCTCGGCGGCGTCAACCCGCTCTGGCCGATTTTCGGAATCTCGAATCAGCTGCTCGCCGCGATCGCGCTGTGCGTCGGCACGACGGTGATCGTGAAGATGGGCGAAGGCGACGATACACGTTCATCACGATGCTCCCGCTCGCATGGCTCGCGATCGTCGCGCTCACCGGCGGATGGGAGAAGATTTTTTCGGCCGATCAAGATCGGATTCTTGTCGCACGCACGCGCGGCGAAAAACTGCGCAGGGACCGCCGCCGCGCGTCGCGACCGCGGCGACGCGGCGCGCATGATGTTCAACGACCGTCTCGACGCGGCGGTGGTCGCGATTTTCATGATCGTCGTGGTCGTCATCCTCGTCGACTCGGCGCGCGTCTGGATCGGCGTGTTCGCGCGGCACGATGCCCGCCGTCAGCACCGAAACTCCGTTCCAGCCGCGCGCAGCGCTCGCGCAAGGAATGAACGTCCTACACGGATCCATGCCTCTCGCGTCCGCGTCCTCGGTCCGGTCTTCATCTTCGGCCCTCGGTCCAGCTCATCCTCGTTCTTCGGTCCTGTCTTCGCTCGCGCTCGCCCCGTCGCCCTCTGCTCGCGCAGCAGCCCGCCAACTTCGAGTTCACCATCAAGAACATGATGCGCGGCCCCGAGATCTACGGCCGGGCGCCCGCGCGAGTGCGCTGGTCGCCCGACGGCCAGTGGATCTACTTCAGTGGCTGCCGCCGGGCACCGATTTCCGCGACCGAATGAAACCGTATCGCATGCGCGCGCAGGCGGGCGCGAAGCCCGAGCGCGTCACGCCAGCGCAAATCGATTCGGTCGGCCCGCTCATCGCCGAGGCGGCTCTCACTCGAAGGATCGTCAATGGCGCGTCGTGGGTCGACGGCGACCTGTTCATCGTCGACATGAAGACGTTCGACCGCGCGCCATCTCACGGAGACGCTCGCGCGCGAGATCGATCCGCATTTTCGTCACGATGGCAAGAAGGTGATCTTCGTGCGCGACGGCAACGCGTACTCGATCGATATCACCAACGGCACACGACGCCAGCTCACCGACATTCGCGGCGGCGCGGAGCCCGCAGGAGCCCGGACGCGCTCAACGGACAGCGCGCCCGCGCTCGAGGCGCAGCTCGAAGCCGCTGCTCGAGGCGGTGCGCGACAATCGCGCGCCGGATTCGTTCGCGAGATCGAGAAGAAGCCGCGCGACGCGCTGCTGGCCGAAGACGTCTCGCTCGCCCCGAACGAGCGCGTCGGCAATATCGTCGTGAGCCCGAACGGCAAGCGCGCAGTGCTCGATCACGCGACCACCCGCGGCCGCGGACGCACGCACCGCGAACGTTCCGAACTACGTGACCGCGAGCGGCTACACCGAGGACATTCCGAATCGCACGAAGGTCGGCGACGCGCAGAACGGCGACGCGCCTCGGCTACAGACGCTCCCGCGCGGCGACGTGAAGTGGCTCAAGCCGATCGCGAGCGAAGAGGCGCACAGCCGGCCGGACGAACATCGTCGGCTGGAACGATGCCGGCACGCGGCGATCGATCGTCGGCGGCGCCGGACAACTTCAGAGACGCGCGAAATCTCCGCGTCGAGCGCCGACCGGCACGATGAAGATCGTCGAGACGCTGCGTGACACGGCGTGGGTCGGCGGCCCGTGCGAACGGCAACACCGGTGGTACGACAACGACCGCCGCATCTATTTCGGCTCCGAGGCGACAGGGTGGGCGCAGCTCTGGGCGTCGGCCGCCGACGGCAGCGATCGCAAGGCGCTCACGAGCGGAAAGTGGGAGATCTACGACGTCCAGCTCTCGGACGACAAGCAGAGCTTCTATTTCACCTCGAGCGAGAAGTCGCCGTTCGAGCATCTCTACAAGATGCCGATCGCCGGCGGCGCGCGGACGAGAGCTCACGCGACGGCGGGCGAGCACGATCAGTCGTGCTCGCCCGACGGGAAGACGATGGCCGACAATCTCTCGTTCGTGAATCATCCGTCCGAGATTTACGTCGGGCAAGCGCGGCCGGTGCCGAGGAGACGCAGATGACCACGTCGCCGACGGCGGAGTGGCTCTCGTTCAAGTGGCTCGAGCCCGAGATCGTGATGATTCCGGCGAGCGACGGCGTGATGGTGCCGGCGCACATTTATCGCCCGAAGGACATGGGCGCGAAGTCGAACGGCGCGGCGGTGATCTTCGTGCACGGCGCGGGCTATCTGCACAACGTCGGACAATTCTGGAAGAACGGATATCCGCGCGAGTACATGTTCAACCACTATCTCGCGTCGAAGGGATACATCGTGCTCGACATCGATTATCGCGGCAGCGCGGGATACGGACGCGATTGGCGCACGGCGATCTATCGCGTTCATGGGCGGCCGCGACCTGCGGCGATCAGGTGGACGGGTCGAAGTATCTCACGAAGAACTACGGAATCCATCCAGAGCGCATCGGCATGTACGGCGGCAGCTACGGCGGCTTCATGACGCTGATGGCGCTGTTCACCGCGCCAAAGTATTTCGGCGCCGGCGCCGCGATCCGCAGCGTGACGGACTGGGCGCACTACAACCACGGCTACACGTCGACGGATCCTCGGCCAGCCCGACGACAGCATCGCGTATCAGCGCTCGTCGCCGATCTTCCACGCGAGGGCCTCGAAGATCCGCTGCTCATGCTGCACGGCATGGTCGACACGAACGTGAACTACCAGGACATCGTCGAGCTGGAGGAGCGGCTGATCGAGGGCAAGACGAACTGGAGCTCGCGGTCGTATCCGGAGGAGAATCACGGGTTCGTGCGGCCGACAGCTGGATGGATGAGTACCGGCGCATCTTCGAGCTGTTCGAGCGGACGATCGGGGTTCGAAAGTGAGGCCATTAGGCCTAGGCCCACACGCGAGACGCGCCTCGCTCGGCTGGCGCGACGGAATACGTCGCGTCAGCCGGGTGGTCCGGCGCGTGATCGGGGTGCCGGACTATGAAGCGTACGTGGATCATCGCGTGCGCCAACATCCCGGCGAAACAATGCTATCGACAAGAGCAATTCGAGATGGAGCGCCAGCGCGCGCGTTACGAAACGCCGGGCGGGCGTTGCTGCTGAGCTGACGGCGCGACGAAGGCGATCGCGATCGCGGCGGCGCCCGCCATCGCGGCGCCGAAGGTGAACGCCGCCGGCGCGCCCGCGCGATCCCAGATCGCGCCGAAGATGATCGACGCGGGCAGCGCGCCGAGTCCGAGCGCGAGATTGTACCATCCGAAGGCCGCGCCACGTCGCGCCGCCGGCACGAGATCGGCGACCAGCGCCTTCTCCACGCCCTCGGTGAGTCCGAAGTAGATCCCGTACACCGCGAAGAGCGCCCACGCCTGCCAGGCGCTCGTGGCGCGGCCGAAGAGCAGATACACCGCCCGCGTATACGGCCCATCCCGCGACGATGAGGGGCTTGCGCCCGATGCGATCGGAGAGCGCGCCCGCTGGCGTGTTCGGCCCCGGCCTTCACGAGATTCAGCATCGCCCAGAGCAGCGGCGCGAGCGCGACGGGCACGCCGAGCTGCGCCGCGCGCAGTAGCAGGAACGCATCGGTGGAATTGCCGAGCGTGAAAGCGAGCACCACCGCGAGATACGCCCAGAATCGCCCGCCGAGTGCGCCTCCGGCCCTTGTCGCGCGCCGTCGGGCGCGATCTCCGCGGCATCTCGCGCATCCGGCGTCACCACCACGATGAGCGCGAGCACCGCCGGGATCGCCGAGAGGAGGAACACCGTGCGCAGCGGCACGCCCATCCATGCGAACGCGGCGAAGCCAATGAGCGGGCCAAGCACCGCGCCGGCGTTGTCGCTCGCGCTGTGGAATCCGTAGGCGCGCCCGCGGATCAATGGGTCCACCGAGTCGGCGATAAGCGCATCGCGCGGCGACGTGCGGATCCCTTTCCCAATGCGGTCGGTGATGCGGATCGCCGCGACCTGCGACACGCTCTGCGCGAGCCCGATGAGCGGCCGCACGAACCCGGCGAGCGCATAGCCGAACACCACCAGCGGCTTCCGTTTCGCGACACGATCCGAGATCCAGCCGCTCGCGAGCTTGAGCAGCGCCGCGGTGGATTCCGCCAATCCTTCGATCACGCCCACGGCGCCCGCGCTCGCGCCAAGCACGGTGGTGAGGAAGAGCGGCACGAGCGGATAGATCATCTCGCCCGAGATGTCGGTGAAGAAACTCACCGCGGAGATGGCGATGATGTTGCGGCCGAGCTTCGCGAGCGGGGCCTCTACTTCGACAGGGCGACGCCCCACGGCATGCTCCCGGCGGGAATGCGGCGCACCACCGTGAACGTGGCGGCGTCAATCACGGACACGTCGTTCGACGGTCCGTTGGCCGTGTAGATGCGCGAACCGTCCGCGGAGACCGTCACGCCCCACGGCCGCTTGCCCACCGCCACCGACGCGATCGCGCTGTCGCCCTTCGTGTCGATCGCCACGAGCGTGCCGCCGCGGCCGGTGGTGACGTAGAGCGTCGTGCCGTCGGGCGAGAGCGCGGTGCCCATTGGGCGCACGTTCGGGCCGGTGAGCGTGATCGTCGTCTTCACGCGGCGATTGTCCACGTCGATCACCGACACGCTGCTCCCTTCTTCGTTCGCGACGTATGCCTTGGAGCCGTCGAGCGAGAAGGTCACCGAGCGCGGGCGCTTCCCGACTCCGATCGTGGCGATCACGACGCGCGAATCGGTCGCGATCACGCTCACCGTGCCGTCGGCCTCGTTCGTGACGTACACCTCGATCGCTGTCCGGGCTGATCCGGACGCCTTCCGGCTCGCGTCCCACCGGGATCGTCGCCACCGGCTTGCCGCTCACGACGTCGAGCACCGTGACCGTGCCGCCGTCCTCGTTCGCGACATCAGATGGTCTTGCCGTCGAGACTGACGTCGAAATTCTCCGGATCGATTCCGCCCGCGAGCGTCTTGCGAAGCACGCGCCGCGTGAGATCCATGAGCGCGATGCCGTCGCGGCGATGGTCCGCCGGCGGAAGCTTGCTCTCGTCCACGCCGGGACCGCCCTTCGGCGAACCGCTCACGGCGACGATCAGCGTGCTTCCGTCGGGACTCACGCGCACGCCGCGCGGCCGGCGGCCCGGCGCCATCGACGCGACCACGGATTCCGCGCGCACGTCGATCACCGCCACGGAATTCCCGTCCTCATCGTGACGTAGAGATACGGGCCGCCGCCGAGGAGCGACTTGGCGACATGCGGCGTGCGCACGGCGGTGCTGTCGTCGCCTTTCTCGCCGGAGGTGCGCAAGCCGCGAGCAGTGCGGCGGCGATCGCGATCGCGGCGACGCGATTCATGGATCCGACAGTCCCATCCCCCAGCGCGCGAGCGCCGTGGGATACGAACCGAACGTGAGCAATTCGTCGTGGAACGCGCTGAGCGAGAACTTCGTGCCGCGCGATTTGCGCGCGTCGTCGCGCAGCTGCAGGATCTCGCGGCGTCCCACGGCATAGCAGAGTTGATACGTGGGATACGCGCAGTAGCGGCGCGCCTCCGCGTCGGCCAGCCGCGCGTCGAAGCCGAGCTCGTCCTGGAGCATCTGGGACGCCTCCTGCCACGTCATGCCGCGCGTGTGCAGCGACACGTCGATGATGATGCGCAGCGCGCGCCAGAGCAGATGATGCGCCTGGAAGAAACGCTGCGGCGGCTCGAGGAATCCCTCGTCGGCCATGAGCGATTCACAGTAGAGCGCCCACCCTTCGCGCGTCGCCGGCGTGGAGAGGATGCGCCGCACGTTCCGCGGCAGCGAGTTCCCGTCACGATCTGCAGATGGTGCCCCGGATAACCCTCGTGCACCGCCGTGTTCGGCAATTCGGCGCGGCAATCCGAGCGCCACTGCTCGCCCTTCGGCGGCAGCGTCACGAAGAACAGCCCGCGCTGATCGTCGTCGAAGGCGCCGGGCCCCTGGTACGCCGCGTACGGCACGAGCGCGCGCAGGAATTCCGGCGTCTCGATCACGGCGAGCTCGGCGACGGGCACCTTCACGAGCGAACGCTTGGCCGTGAATTCGCGCGCGCTGTTCATCGCGGCGGCGTATTCGGCGAGCGCCTGCTCGCGCGACGGCCGGTCCTTGCGCAGCTCGATCACCACGTCGCGCCATTTGGTGCCCGGCCGCAATTCCTGCGCGCGACGCTCCAGTTCCGCGACCGCCTCGCCGCGCAGCCGCTCGCCGAACCGGTAGAGCTGGTCGGCGTTCTCGTTGAGCAGGTGCCACGTCTGCAACTTGCGGTCGAAGAGTTCGCGGCCGATCGCGTAGGTGGATCCGGCGGTCGCCTGCATGGCGGCGAGCTCTCGCCGAACGCGGCGAGCGCTTCGAGGGCCGTCTGCCTCACCACTTCGGCGTCGAACGCCACGGCGAGCGCGGCCGCCTCCGTGGCCTGGCGCACGAGCACCGCGCCGCCGGGCAGCATCGCGCGCGCCATCTCGACGAAGCTCGCGTCGGGGCGCGTCACCGTTTTCGCGGCGCGCTCGAGGAATGCGGGCAGCGCTTCGAGCCGCGCGACGAGGGCGCGCCCGCGCTGCGACGGATCGGCCGATGAGCGCGCGAGCAGCAGATACAGCCCGTTCAGCGCATGCGAGAGATGATAGCCGGGGTTCCGCTCGAAGGGCCGCTCGAGATCGAGCACGAGGATCTCGTGCCGCACCGCCTGCAGCGCCGCGGTGCGGTCGATCTCATCCTCGAGACACGACGGATCGAGCTCCTCCAGCGCATGCTCGTACGCCTTGAGCGCCGCAATGTGCTGCAGCACCGACGCGGTGTCCCACTGCGCGTATTCGCCGTCGCGCTCGTGGCGGCCGTGGTACGTCGCCTCCACCGGATTCATCGCCCAGCGGAGATCGAGGTACCCGCTCAGCACCTGGTCGAGCGCGGCGCTCATGTCGCCGCCGGCTGGCGCGCGTGCGCGGCCACCAGCGCCTCGAGTTCATCGTCGCGCAGGGTGCGGTGCGTGGATTTCGCCGCGTCGAGCAGCCGCTGGCAGAGCGCCGCGTTCGTCGCGTCGTGCCCGTGCTGCTCGAGCCACCACTTCACGTTCGACAATCCCGACACGTGCGAGACTTCGATGATCTGCGACAATCCGAAATCGCCGGCCGGCACGCCCGAGTAGATGCGGTCGGCGAGCCACGCGTGCCCCTTCTTGCGCGCCTTGATGATCGCCGCCGCGTGCACGCCCGTACCGGTGCGGAACGCATCCTCGCCGAGCACGGGATAACCGGGCGGGATCGCGAGTCCGAGCGCCCGCGACGCGAGGTGCGCGTACTCCGGCAGCCGGCTCAGATCGTGCTTGTGCGCGCCGAGCAGATTGAGATTGATGAGCAGCAGGTCCATCTCCGCATTCCCGACACGTTCGCCGACGCCGAGCGCGGTGCCGTGCACGCGGTCGGCACCGGCCTCGATGCGCGGCGAAACAATTCGCGAGTCCGAATCCGCGGTCGCGATGGCCGTGCCAGTCGAGCTTCACCTTCTCGCCGCTGGGCGCGATGATCTCGTTCTTCACGAAGCGCACGAGCGCGCGCACGCCGTCGGGCGTCGCGTGGCCCACCGTGTCGGCGAGACAGAGACGTCGCGCGCCCCAGCGGATCGCGTTGCCGTAGAGCGCCTTGAGCGTTTCGGGCGCCGCGCGCGTCGTGTCCTCGGTGACGAACATCACCGGCAGCCCTTCGTTCACCGCGAACGTGACCGCGGTCTCGCTCGCGCGCAGGAGATCATCGAGCGTCCAGTCTTCCGCGTACTGGCGGATGGGCGACGAGCCGATGAAGGTCGCGCACTCAATGGGGATGCCGGCCGTTTGCGAGATCCGCACGACCGGCTCGACGTCGGAGCGCGTGGTGCGCGCGGCGCAGTTGGGGCTGAGCGGCAGCTTGGCGGCCACGATCTCGCGCGCGAGGGCGAGCGTGTCGGCCACCGCGCGCGGACCGGCGCCGGGCAGCCCGATGTCCGCACTGGCGATGCCGAGCGCGACCATGAGGTGGAGCAATTCCTTCTTGCTCTCGATGTCAGGATCCGTGACCGACGGGCACTGCAGCCCATCGCGCAGTGTCTCGTCGTTCAGCTCGACGCGGCAGGCGCTCCAATCGAATGCGCCGGGCGCGGCATTCCAGTCGTGGATGAGATCGCGTTCCTGCATTGGGTGGGAATGTATGGTCGGTTCGGAGCGACCGCTACTCCCCGTGGACCTCGCCGTTGTCGCCAATGCTCACGGCGCCGCGAACATTAACGAGCATCGCGCCATCGCCCACCATCGAATCGTGGACCGCGCAATCCTTCAGCGTCGTGCGCGCGCCGACGATCGAATCGCGCACGCTGCTCTTCTCGATCACGCTGCCGGCACTCACCGATACGTTGGGCCCGACCACCGCGTTGCGGAGCACGACGCCGTCCTCGAGATAGACGGGGTCGATGATCGTCGAGCCCGCCGGTGTCTGTGCGGGACGGCGCGAGCGGCCCTTCTCCAGCATCACGCGGTTCGTGTCGAGGATCGTCTCGAGTTTGCCCGCGTCGTACCAACCGGCCACATCCACCACGCGCAGCTTCGCGCCGTGGTCGATCATGTACTGGAACGCGTCGGTGAGATAGTACTCGCCCTTGTTCGGCGGGCGCTTCATGATCTCGGTGATCCCCTCGTACAACAGCTTCCAATTCGGATGTAGTACAGCCCGATGTTCGCGCGCTTGGAGATCG
Organism: uncultured Gemmatimonadaceae bacterium; assembly: GCA_963732065.1. Classification (GTDB taxonomy): domain Bacteria; phylum Gemmatimonadota; class Gemmatimonadetes; order Gemmatimonadales; family Gemmatimonadaceae; genus DATKOH01. The sequence goes on from CAVSYH010000021.1 coordinate 119,660, forward strand.
GCGTCGATGGCTTCTCAATGATCTGCGTCATGTTGCCCGTGGCGTCGGTCACTACCACGCCGAAGCGCTGATAGTCCTCGACCTCCTTCGTCCAGATGATCCCGTCGGCGTCGGTGCGGTCAATGATCGACAGGTCGGCGTCGAAGATCGTATCCACGAAAATGATGAGCACCGGCTGGTCGACGAACTCGCGCGCCAATTCCACGGCGCTCGCCGTGCCGTTCTGCACCACCTGCTCCACGAATTCGCTCGGGAAGCGCGCGCCCTCGCGCACGTAGATCTCGACGGCCTCCTTCAAATGGCCAGTGATGTACACCACCTGCTCGACGCCGCCGAGTTTCTGCAGGTCGTCGAGGATGTACTCCATCACCGGCTTCCCGGCGACGCGGAGCATCGGCTTGGGCGTGGTGTGCGTGTGCGGGCGGAGCCGCGTGCCTTTGCCCGCGAGCGGGATGATCACCTTCACGGCGCGCTCGTCCCCTGCCGCCCGTAGCGGTCGGTGAGACGCACGACATCGTCCAGCTCCGGCGTGCTCGCCTCGAGCACATCGCAGTCGGTGATCGCCTCCATGTAGTGGATCGTGTTCGGCGTGATGCGGTACGCGTCGCCCTCCTTGAGGCGCACGTCGGTCATCTCCTCGCCGATCTTCACGCGATAGCTCAGCTCGCCGCGCAGCAGATACACGGTCTCATCCTTGCGCTCGTGATACTGCACCGAGAGCGCGTGGCCGGCGTTGATGTGCAGGATCTTGCCCACATATCGCTCGGTGTGCGCCCAGATGATCTCGTAGCCCCACGGCTTCGGGACGCGTTTCACATCGGCGGGTCCGGTCACCAGAGATCTCCCACGGTGAATGTCCAGCGGAATTTCACTTGCTCGCTCGCTCGCCTCGCGGCCCGGTGCGAGCTCCGGGCGATTCATGAGCACGGGCACGTCAATGCGAACCACATAGCTGCGATCGTACAACGCGCCGCGCAGGATCGCGCTCGCACCCGCATCAACATAGTGCTCTCGCGTAGCCGGGGGTCGAGCCAAGCGGCGTGCCATATGCGACGTCGCCGAAGAGCGCGCCCTGGAATCCCGGCATGAGCGACCTCGGCTTCGCGCCGCGTGAACTCGTACGCGATCTGCGTGTTCAGCGACGCGACGTTCTCCATGAAATTGTACAGCGAGTAACCGCGCATTCCCGCGCCGCCGAGCGGAACGTACGGGACATCGGGCAGCACGAGGATGGCGTCCTGGCCGCGCAGGTAGTTGTTGTCGAAGGTCGCCGGTCGGATCGAGCGACGACAATCCGATCGACCGCTCCGGCGGCGTCGCATTCGAGAGGCCGCCGAACGCACGAAGCATGAGCGCGAACCGTCCGCTCGAGTCGAGCTTGAACGTGTTGCCGACCTCGACCTCCACTCGGCCGAACGCGCCCGCACCCGGCGTGCCTGCGCGCGCGAACGCGATGCCGCCGTCCATGAAACCGCGCGCGAACCAGAGCGACGGCTTCCGCGACCGCCATTTCCACTCCGCGCTCACGTCAGCCACCGTCGCGTTGCTCCACCGCAGCGTGTCCTGCCACGCGCGCGCATATGGCGACGTGACGTTGAACGCGAACGTGACCGTGTCCTGCTGGCCATTCGCGAATCGGAACGGGCTCTCATCCCATTTCTGCCGCAGCGTGAAGCGGAACGTGCCGTCCACCATCCAGAGTCCGGTGCGGAGTCCCATTGATGGCGTGTCCGCCCACGGGAAGATGGGATTGTCCACCGCCGCCCAGCCCTGCACCTGGGTCGCCGCGGAGAGATCCGGACCGCGCACGGCCATCACGAGCCCAAGATCCCACTGGTCCACCTGCTTCTGGTAGTTCGAGCGCACGCGCGCGCCAACAGTGAGTCCGCCGGGCCCCGTGTACCACGCCTGCGGACTGATCGCCGCGATGTTGCGGTAGCGGTCCCACTGGTCGAGGAACGGCCAGCCGAAGACGAACTTCGTTGGGTCGGGCTCGTTGTCGTTGCGCGAGTTCCAGTCGGTGGTGATGTGCGTGGGATCGAGCTGCAATCGCGCGCGTCCGGTGGCAGCCGAATCCGGGAAGCGCATGAGCGCCTCGTACGAACCGCGCTTGGTAACGGTGCCGCTCACCGGCTCGGCATGCACGTCACTCACCGAGTAATCCACCAGCCCCGTCTCATGCACCCACTGCTTGAAGAACCAATCGAGCTTCCTGCCCGACACGCGCTCGGCGCTCGACCGCATCGCGAACTCATCAACGTGCTTCAGCTTCCACGTCGCGTAGTAGTCCTTCAAGAAGAGACGGAACACACTGTCGCCGAGTTCCGCACGCAGCGCGCTGTACATCATTGACGCGCGCGTGTACACCGCGCCTTCGTAGATCGAGAACTCCTTGAACTCCGGCCCGGACGTGCCGATCGGCTCCGCGCGTCCGCTGAGCACCAGCGCGAACTGATCGATGTCGCTCTGCTCCCACCACGGCGGCGTGATCGCGTGGCCGCGATAGCCCTTCGGTGGCGGCGTCTTGGGGCCGAGACCCTTCGCGCGTTCCTGCGGCGTCTGGTCGAGCGCCCACGCGGTCTGGTAGCTCGTGAGTCCCTCATCCATCCAGCCGCTGCGCCACTCGTTGTTCGCGAGGATGCCGTACGAGTAGATGTGACCGGTCTCGTGCAACACGAGCCCATCGCTCGGCGCGGTCGTGCCGTACATGACCATCATCGGGAATTCCGTCGCGCCGCCGTCGAGACGCTGCGTGCCCAGCACCTGCGGATATGCGTACGGACCGTAGATCGATTCGAGCCACGCGAGCGCGCGGATCTCCTTCGCGATTGCGACTCCCTGCCCCCAACCTTTCGCTCCATTCGGTTCGTACAGTGCGTGGATCGCGATCGAGTCGTGGTATGTCGCGCCTTCGTACAGGTAATCCGGGCTTGCGGTCCACGCGAAGTGGTGGATGCCGCGCGCGTAGAAGCGCACGGCGCGCTCGCCGCTGTCGAGCTGCACCGCCGGCGCGGGCGGCAGTGCGCCGTAGGCATCGCGGCGGATGCTCACGCGGCCCCATTTCAGAACGCGCTCCCAGCCCGGATCGCCTTCGACCGGCACGCCGGTCGCGCCGAGTACTTGATCGTTCTTCGCGACGATCGTGACATCGAAGGTGCCGAACTCGCCATACAGTTCTCCGGCGGGCACGAGCGGATTGACCTCCCATCCGAGCCGATCGTATACGGCCACCTTCGGATACCACTGCGCGAAGTCATAGTGGCGCCCTTTGCGCCCCTGCCGGCGGTACACCGTGGCGGACGGCCGCGACTCCCACGCGAAGTGCACCGTGATCGTCGCGCCCGGCGCGAGTGCGCGGGGCAGCGCGATGTGCGCCACGGTAGAGTCCGGCGCAAACGGGATACGTCACCGTCACCGGCGTGCCATCCACCGTGGGCGCCGCGGTGAACCGCTCGTACCCGTAATCGGGATCCTTCGAATTTCTGGAACCGCGTGCGCCCTTCTCGCTCGTCCGCCGCGCTCCACCGCGATCCGGGCCGGAACGCATTGAGATATTGATATACGAACATCTCGCGCAGCGTGTCGGGCGAGTGGTTCACATACACCAGATCTCCGGTCGCGCGCGCGGCCTGCGCCTTCTCATCCAACCGCGCGACGATCGTGTACGACGCGCTCTGCTGCCAATAGCCCGTGGTGTCCCCCGACGGCGGCGTCGTGGACATCACAGTCGCTTGCAGCAGGAACGCAGCGTGGATCAGCAGCATGCTCTCTCGCCTCATAGAAAAAACCGCGGCGCCCGTTCGCCCGGGCGCCGCTGGAAGATACGGGGTGCTACCTGTGTCGAGCTACCGCGCGGCCGTCCCCAGCATGCGCGTGCGCAGCGACGCGAGCCGCCGCGCCAGCGATCCGTCCATCACGGTGTCGCCCATGCGCACCACCACGCCGCCCAGGATGTGCGGCCGTACGGTGAAGTGCGGCACCACCTTCAAGCCCGTGATCCGAGACAGCTCCTTCGCGATCGACTCGCGTACCGCCTCGCTCGGCTCGCTCACCACCTGTACCTGCGCGTGCGCGCGGCCCGTGAGCGCATCCACCTGCGTGTGATACTCCAGCGCGACCTCGCTCAGCAGGTGCTGGCGGCGGTTCCGGATCATCGCCTGCACGAACCGCACGAGCTTGTGCGGTAGCTTCCCATCGAACGCCTTGCCGACGATGCGCGACTTCTCCTTCGCGGTCACGCTCGGCGTCTCGAGAAATTGCTTGAGCCGTGCATCGCGCCCGCAGATATCCGCGACCATGTCCATCGCCGCGCCGAAGCCGTCGAGATCCTTGGCTTCCTGCGCGAGGCTCACCAGCACCTCGGCGTAATTGCGGGCGACCGTCGGTTCGCGCATCAGCTCTTCTTCGCTGGCTCGATCGAGCCCAGGAAGTCATCCACGATCTTCCGGTTCGTCGCGTCGTCGAGATTCTTGCCGATCACCTTGCTCGCACCCTTGATCGCGAGCTCCACCGCCTCGCGGCGGAGTTCCACGATCGCGCGATCGCGCTCGGCGCCGATCTCGGTCTTGGCACGCTCGAGCATCGCGCGCTGCTCGACGCTCGCCTGCTCGATCACGCTCGTGCGCACCTTCTCGCCCGCGGCGCGGCCGTCGGCGATGATCTTCTGCGCCTCATCGCGCGTAGCGGCGAGCTGCTTCTGCTGCTCGGCGAGCAACGCGGCCGCTTCCTCGCGGTCCTTCTTGGCAAACGCGAGCGCGTCGTTCAGCGCCTTCTCACGCGCTTCCACCGCGCCCAGGATCGCCGGATAGGCGAACTTCGCGAGGATCGCGAAGAGGGTGAGGAAGATGATCAGCGTCCAGAACATCAGGCCGGCGTCGGGCGTGAGCAGCCCGCCTTTCGGCGCGCCTTCTTCCTGGGCGACGGCCGCGAGCGGAGCCACGAGCGAGGCGAGCATAGCGAGCATTGAGCGCATGTAACGTGTCCCGTGCGGAGAGTGGATTTCGGCGGCGGGACCCGGGTCCCGTCGACGAACAGATGCTAGTACTTGCCCTGGATCAGGAAGGTGACGACGATCGCGAACAGCGCCGCTCCCTCGATGAAGGCGGAGAGGATCAGGCCGCCCGTCTGGATCTGCGCCGCACGCTCGGGCTGGCGCGCCATGCCGTCGGCCACCTGGCCGCCGATGCGGCCGATGCCGATGCCGGCGCCGATCGCAGCGAGACCGGCACCGATGCCTGCGCCCATCTGCGCCCACGCGCCCGTGTATTCCTTGCTGAAGTTCGCCGCAGCCTGCAACAGCGGAAGGATCGAGTGCATTGTGTTGACTCCGAAAGTCGAAACGTGAACCGCGATCGCCCCGCGCCCTGTGCCGCCGGCGCTGCTCGTCAACGAGACCCGGGTCTCAACGAGCTTCCCCGGCCATCCGGCCGGGTACGCACCGCGGGAATGGAGCGCCTCCCCCGCGGCGTGCAACGAGAACTAGTGTGCCGCCTGTCGTCCCAGTCCAATGAATACGCTCGCGAGGAGCGCGAAGATGAACGCCTGCACGAGCGCGACCATCACTTCGAGCAGGCTTACCCCGACGCCCATGAGCACGGGCACGGGTGCGAGACGCCCATGAATGGAAGGTGAAAATGAGGCTGATGAACGCGAGCAGCACGACGTGTCCTGCCGTCATGTTCGCGAACAACCGGATCGCGAGCGCGAACGGCTTCGTGAAATGCGAGACCAACTCGACCGGCGTCATGATCAGCGTCATGCCGCTCTTCATCGGCAGCGACATGTCATGCGGCCAGTAGACCACGGTGTTGATATAGCCCTTGCCCAACGCGACCATCGACGCCACCTCGATCACGACGAAGGTCACGATCGCCAGCGTCGCCGTCACCGAGATGTTGCCGGTGGACGTCGAGCCGAACGGGATGAGGCCGAGCATGTTCGCGAACAGGATGAAGAAGAACAGCGTGAGCACGAACGGCGCGAATCCTTCGCCGTGCGGCCCGACGTTCGGGATCACGACCTCGTTGCGTACGTAGAGCACCACGGCCTGCATCGCGCCGGCGAAGCCCTTCACATGGCCGTCGGCATCGCGCTGCTCCCGGGCGCCTCGCGCGGCGATCATCATCACGCCGAGGCAGAGGAACGCCGAGATGAAGAGCATCACCGTAAGCTTCGTAGGCGAGAGGTCCACCGCGTACTTGCCGACGTGTACCGGCGCCCAGCGCGGGAGATCGAGGTCGCACACGCCGTGCGCGAAGCACGGATACTCCAGGTGGTGCGAGTCCGTGATGTGCGGCGTGATGATGTCGGTCTTCTCTTGCGCCACGACGCCGTGCTTGAGCGAGTCGAGCACCGCATCCTGTGCGCGCGCCGGGGCGGCCGGCGCGGCGAACGCGAGGGCGGCGAACAGAGAGAGTGCCAGCGAGGAGGAGCTCATAGCTTCAGTAGCACCGGTTCCGCGAGCGACGTGACGAAGAAGAACGCAACGAGACTGATCAACGCCGGCGCGAGGGGCAAGCCCATCGCCTTCGCACCGGCCAACGCGTAGAGCGCCACCACAACAAATCGGAGCCCCACACCCACTCCCCATCCTGCCAGCACATTCGTGCCGGCCGAGAGCTTCACGGCCGCGAACGCAAACAGCTGCACCACCAGCGCGATGACCGCGCTCACGAACACCGCATGCCGGGCAGGCGCGTCCGGCCACACGACGCCGAGGGCCCACGCGACGATCGCGACGAGCGCCAGCGACACCGCCGCGAAGATCGCCGCCGAACGGATCACTTCGTGCTCCGGTTCACCGCCCGATACATGCTCACGAATCCGGCCGCCGCTCCCAGGAACACCCCGATCAACAAGAACACCGGCTTCGTGTTCCAGCGGCGGTCGAGCCATTGACCGCCGTACAAGCCCAGCAAGATCGCCACGACGAACTGGATGCCGATCCCCGCGAACTGCGACATGCCGGCCGCGGCACCACCGGCGCCCGCGAGCCGCGACTTGGGCGGCCACTCCGGCTTCACCGGCTCGCGCCCTTCGGCGTCCCGCTCCGGCTCCCCCATTTCGCCGCGAAATTTACCCGCTTGTGAAATTTTTCGCAAGCAAACTCCTGAACCACCCCGCCACACCCCGTTACGAACAAACCCCGCCAGCAAAGCCCCACGCCACAAACACTTACGGTGACGCCGAACTTGACCGTTCGTCTCTTCGGTACTAACTTCGCGGTCCCGTTAGCATCATCACTTTTCGGCGTTGCATTTCCGGCGGTATTCCGTGCCACGTTCCATCAATCGTCCATTCCTGTTCTTCGTCGCCGCCGCCGCGCTGATCCTCGCGTGTGGACCGCGTGCGGCACATAAGGACGACGCCGATCAGAAAGACGCCAGCGTTCGCACCGCGCCCTCCAACGACACTGCGCTCGCCGTCTCCACCGGCGTTTCGGTCGGCAGCGATGTGCGCTTCACGATGCACGTGACGAATCTCCACGATCGCGCCATGGAGATCCGCTTCCCCACCGGCCAGACGCACGAGTTCCTCGTCGTCGATTCCGCCGGCCGCGAAGTGTGGAACTCGAGCAACGGCCGCATGTTCACGCAATCGCTCCAGAATCGCCTGCTCGCCACGCGCGAGACTCTCAGCTTCGGCGAATCCTGGGACGGCGCCGGCCACAACGGACGGTTCACCGCCGTCTCGCGCCTCAACAGCAGCAACCATCCGGTGGAAGAGCGGGTAGAATTCGTACTGCCGTAGCACCCGCGGCGCAGTTCCACCCTCTCGCCCGTCAATCCAATTGTCCGCTGCCGCCGATAAGGATCTCGCCCTGCTCGACGCGCTCAAACGCGCGCGCACGGACCTCGCCGCGCAGATCGCGCGCCGCATCATCGGACAGAACGCCATCGTCGACGATCTCGTCGCCGCGCTCCTCGCCGGCGGCCACGCGCTGCTCGTCGGCGTGCCCGGCCTCGCGAAAACGCTCCTCGTACGCACGGTGGCCGAGGCGCTCGATCTCTCCTTCTCGCGCGTGCAGTTCACCCCCGACCTCATGCCGAGCGACATCACCGGCACGGAGCTGCTCGAGGAGGATCCCGCCACGGGACGCCGCGTGTTCCGCTATGTGAAGGGCCCGATCTTCGCGAACGCGGTGCTCGCCGACGAGATCAACCGCGCGCCGCCGAAGACGCAGGCCGCACTCCTCCAGGCGATGCAGGAGCACGCGGTGACCACGGCCGGCCAGACGCACGCGCTGCCCGAGCCCTTCTTCGTGCTCGCCACGCAGAACCCGATCGAGCAGGAAGGCACGTATCCGCTGCCCGAAGCCCAGCTCGACCGCTTCATGTTCGAGCTGCGCATCGGCTATCCGAGCGCCGCCGAAGAAGAGCGCATCGTCACCGCCACCACCGGCGACACCGGCGCCACGGTGAGTCCCGTGCTCACGGCCGAGCAGCTCAGTGCGATGCAGCACCTCGTGCGTCGCCTCCCCGCGCCGCCAACGGTCGTGAACTATGCCGTGAAGCTCGCGCGCCGCACGCGCCCCGACGATCCCGAGGCGAACGCCGACATCAAGAAGTTCGTCAGCTGGGGCGCCGGGCCGCGCGCCTCACAATTCCTCGTGCTCGGCGCGAAGGCGAAAGCCGCGATGGACGGCCGCCCCGTCCCCGACATCGACGACGTGCGCTCGGTCGCACTCGCCGTGCTCCGCCACCGCATCGTGCTCAACTTCCAAGGCGAAGCGGAAGGCATTACCGTTGAGAAGTTGATCCGCTTGGAGGAGTAGATGCCAAATCTACGAATGGCACCGGTGATTGCGATCGTCGCCTCGATCGCTTGCTCGAGCCCCGCTGCGCCGCCGATCGCCATTTGCGAGTCGATGTACACGCCTGCGGTGAGCGTGGTCGCGGTTGATTCGCTCTCCGGCATTCCGCTCGCGGGAGCCGCCACCGGGGTTCTCAGCGGTGCCTCGTCCGACACGCTGTATCACGGCAGCACGCCGGGCGACAGCATTCTGTTTGGCGGCCTCGTCGCCGGCACGTACACCGTTATGGTATCGCGCGCCGGCTATGATAATTGGGTCAAGTCCGGAATAGCCGTCACGCCGAACGGCGTATGCCACGAGCTCAACACCGTGGACCTTCGCGCGCGGATGGTGCCGACGCCGTAGCGCGCTAGCGGTCGATGATCGCTTCCGCTTCGATCTCCACCAGCATCTCGGGGTTGATCAGCCGGCTGATCTCGATCATCGCGGTCGCGGGACGGATGGCGCCGAAAACCTCTCCATGCGCCTTGCCGATCTCCTCCCAGCGCGAGATGTCGGTCACGTAAATGCGCGTGCGCACCACGTCGCTCATCTTGGCGCCCGCCTTCGTGAGCGCGCTCTCAATGTTCTTGAGCGTCTGCATCGTTTGCGCGTACGCGTCGCCCACGCCCACCACTGCGCCGCCGTCGCCCGTGGCCGTCGTGCCGGACACATGCACCACATTGCCCACGCGCACGGCGCGCGAGTAGCCGACCTTGGGTTCCCATGGCGTGCCGCTCGAAATGTTCTGACGCGTCACGCGTGCCTCAATTCGTCGCGGCGGGATCGCCCGCGCTGAGCACACGGCGCCACCACGGCGCGCGCATTCCCTCGCCCAGCGTCTCGTCGGTCGCTTCACGCCATGCCTCGGCCATCTCGCCGGCGTCAGCGAAGCGATCTTCCGGGCGCGGCGCGAGTCCCTTGCGCAGCCATGCCTCGATCGCCGGCGGCACGCCGTCGACGTCGATGTCCATCTTGAGCATGCGCGCGAGGATCACGCGGCCATCGCCGCTGCCGAAGGGAGCCTTGCCCGTGAGCAGGAAGAGCGTGATCGCCGCGATCTCGAAGCAGTCCACCTGCGGACCTTGCTGCTCGCCGAGCAATTGCTCGGGCGCCGCGAATTCCGGGGTGCCCGTGGTGCCCATGAGTTCTTCGCCCGTCACCTTCGCCACACCGAAATCGCCGATCCGCCACCGTCGCCAGCGGTCGATCAGGATGTTCTCCGGCTTCAGATCGCGGTGGATGATGCCCGCCGCGTGCGCGGCCGCGAGTCCGTCGAGCACGAAGTCGATCTGCGGCGCGATCTCCTCCACGCTGCGCTTCCCCGCGCGCTTCACGAGATCGGACAGCGAGCCGCCCTCGGCGAGCTCCATCGTGTACCACGACACGCCGCCGTTCGTGTCCCAATCGAAGATCGGGACAATGGACGGATGCGCGAGCTGCGCCGCGAGCTGTGCTTCGCGGCGGAAGCGGTGCACCACTTGTTCGTCGCTGCTCACGTGCGGGTGGAGCATCTTGAGCGCCACTTCGCGATTCAGCGTGAGGTCGCGCACGCGCCACACCGAGCCGAAGGTGCCGGATCCGAGTCGCGCGATCACGTCGTAGTCCTCGCCGGTGGCCCAGCGGAGCCGCGCCTCCTCGGAGTCGCCGGAATTGCGCGTGGCCGTGACGCCGCCGCTCACGAACATGCTCGTGCGGCTGCCCACGGCGCGATCAAGCTCGCGCAGCATCGCGCTCACCGAGTGGAATCGGTCGCCGGGCTGGCGCGCGAGTCCGCGGCAGAGCACTTCGCTCACGCTCTTCGGCAGATCGGGGCGAATGAGCCGGAGCGGCGGCAGATCCTCCGGCGGATATTCACCGGTGAGCGTCGCGAACGCAGTGGCCGCGATCTGCCACTGATCGCTCGCGATCGTGGGCGCCCACTCGTCGTCGTTCCACTCGGGCGGGATCGGCATGAAGCGGCGAGACGGCTTGAGTCCGTCGGGGATCTCGGCGCGCGGCATCGCCCATTCCCAGCCGAGCAGCCAGAGACGTCCCGTCGGCGCCACCCAGCACGTCTCGGCGCTCACCGCGCCGTGCGTCTCGCCGGCGGTGTGCAGATACGCGATGGCGGAGCCAATGTTGCGCAGCAGCTGAAGCGCGGTGGCGAGATCGTAGGTGCCCGCGCGCTCCACCTGCGCGAACACCGTTTCGCCTGGGATCCAGCGACGGAGATAACCGGGCCCGCGCGGCGAGTTCACGTGCCGCGCCCAGTAGTGATACGTCGTGGGGATCGACGGGTGATTGAGATGCGCGAGGCGCCGCGCCTCGGAGAAGAGCCACTCTTCGTGCGCGGTGTTCGGCACGCTCACGAGCGAGAGCGAGCGGCCGAGTCCGTCCACGAGTTCTTGATAGTGGCGGTACTCGCCGTCAACGCCGTCGGCGCCCCACGTCCAGTCGGATGGCAGTTGCCAGCCGGCGAGATGCGGGGGCAGTTTGTGGGTGACGCGGTCTCTGAACGGCCGGTCGTCGCGCGGCATGCGATACTCTTGAGTAGAACTGATCATGGAAGTTACCCGTTCGTACAGTTGGGGCCAAGTTCGCGACTTTCACTACGAGTGGAATGACCGATTCGTTACCGGTGGTGATCTTCGAAGCGTTGCACGAGGACGCGCGCGTTCCGTCGCGCGCGACGGCGGATTCGAGCGGCTATGATCTGGCGGCGTGTTTGCGTGGACGGAGCGTGCGCGTGTTCGTTGGCGGCGTCCAAGCGACCGCGCGATCGGCGATGACCATGCACTCACGCTCGCGCCCGGCGAGATCGCGCTCGTGCCGCTGGGATTCCGCGCACGATTGCCGAGTCATTACGAAGCGCAGATCAGGATCAGGAGTTCAGCCGCGCTGAAGAAGGGGCTGACGCTGCCGAACGCTCCGGGAACTATTGACGCCGACTATCCCGACGAGTGGCTCGTCATGACGCGGAATTCGGGAACGCAGCCCTGTGCGCATCGACCACGGCGAGCGCATCGCGCAGGCGGTGCTGGCGAGGTATGAGATCGCCGAATGGAAACCGGGTGTCGTTGCCCGTTCTACTGACCGCGCGGGTGGTCTGGGCTCCACCGGCTGAACAAACCCCGCAAGTACTCGCGGTCTTCGCCTGCGCTCCGCAGTATCTGGCAACAGTCGACAGCCGACAGTCCGCAGTCCGCCTCTAATGTTGTTGGTGACACTCCGGTGACGCCATGGCCATAGCGTTGCAGCTCCAAAGAAGTCACCGGGGTCGAAATGATCCACCTGCAGAGCCTGGGCCAGTGCCTGATCTCCATCGGCGCGACGCGTCTCGCGCCGAACGCGCGCATGCTGTTCGCGAGCGCGCTGTTCGTGGCCGTCGAAGGGCGCCGCAAGATCGAGCGCAGCCGCTTCACCGAGACCCTGTGGCCGGAACTCCCTGAATCGAACGGCACGCACGCGATGCGGCGAATGTGCTATCGCCTGCGTTCGTGCGGCATGCCGATCGAGGCGAGCGGCGCGCGGCTCGTGCTGCCGGACGGTGCCGTCTCAACGGATTTCGACGACCTGCTCGGCGATCCGGCCGACGTTTCGCCCGAGGAGTTGCTCACCAGGATCCCGGGCGGATTCCTGCCGGGCTACATGCCGCGCGTGTCCGATCCATTCACCACGTGGGTGGAGGAGCAGCGCGCGCAGGTGAACGCCGCGTTGCGGCGGCAGCTTGTGCGCCGCGATCAGCGCGCGCCGAGCGGCGGGCGATTGGCAGGCGACCGAGAAGCTGTCGAATGCGCTGCCTGGAGCTCGACCCGTTGAACGAGCTCGCGACGTTGGCGTATGCGGAATCGATCGCGATGGACGGCAGCAAAGCGCGCGCGATCGCCGTGCTCGACCGGTACTCGGCCGAGATCGGGCCGGCGTCCAAGCAGATCCGCGAGCCAATGCTCGCGCTGCGGCAGCGGATCATCGACTTGTATCCCGTGCCACCGGTGATCGAGGTCGAGCCGCCGCAGATCGGGCGCGAGGAGGAGATGTCGAAGCTGGACGAGGCGCTGAAGGAAGCGCGCGAGGGACACGGCAGCGCCTACGTGATCAGCGGCCCGCCGGGGATCGGGAAGACTCGACTCGGTGACTGAATTCACGCGCGCCGCGGAACTGAAGGGCGTGAAGATCGCGCGGACCAACATGGGCCGGCACGACGATCATCGGCCGCTCGGCGCGTGGAGCGATCTCGTGCCGGCGCTGCGGAGGATGCCGGGGGCGGTCGGGATCGATCCGGAATCGATTCCGTACTTGAAACGCTTGACTGGCCACGACTCCAAGCAGGATTCGCCGAGCGCCGAGAGTCAGGATGCGGAGTATCTATTCGCACGCATCAGGCTCTCTATCGTGGATCTCGTGGCGGCGGTCGCGAGCGAGAGCTGCGCTGATCCTGCTTGATCGAGGACATCCACTGGATGGACGAGTGGAGCTGGGATGTGATGTCGGCGCTGTCGAAGAAGCTCGAGACCACTGGCGTATTGGTCGTTGATGACGCGGCGGGATAGCGAGGATGGGTCAACTGCGATCCCTAAGGATGCGGCGGTACGCATAATGCCCTTGGCCGCTCTGAGCGATGCGTTCTGCCGCAGACTATTCGGCCACGTCGGCCCGGCGAAGCGATCGAACGAGGAGGATTTCATGGAATGGTGCGTTCGCACCAGCGCAGGGAATCCGTATTTTCTTATCGAGCTCGGCCGGAGAGCATCAAAGGCGGACGGGCGATTCCAAGCGCCTCCGAGCCTCACAAAGCTCATCGCGGAGCGTTTCTTGGACGTCACGCCGTTATCGCGCCGCGTACTGCAAGCGGCCGCCGTCCTTGGTAAGAACTCGACGCTGTCGCGAATCGAAGCAGTCCTGGGTGAGCGGCGAATTTCGCTTCTTGACAGCTTAGACGAATTGTCACGCCATTCGCTAACTGTGGGCGAAGGTGAGCTCATTTTCTGCCGGCACGAGTTGCTCGGCATGTCGGCGCTGAATGAGGGTTCCGCGTCCTCACTGCGTCTATTGCATCTACATGTCGCGGAGACGCTAGAAGCCAGCGCTGCCGCTGACGCAGATAGCGTCCCCCTTTGGACCGCTGCCGAGCATTGGGAGGCCGCCGGTGCGGCGCGATCGCGCAATAGCGCTTCTGGACAAGTGCGCAGCTCGCGCCATGGACACAGGAACGCCGGCTGAGGCGGCTCGGATTCTTGAATATGCTCTCGAACTCGCACCTGACGGTCCCTACTCGGCTGATTTCCGAAGACGTCACATTCACGCGCTCTATGTCGCGCGGGAGTATGTCAGACTTCTCCATAATCCTTGGCAAACGAAACGCTAGTGGACCAGTTCCTGCTTTGAGCGGAGCAGCACCACGGCAGAGGAACTTTCGAACTGGATGCGAAACTATTCGTTGTTGGGCCATCACATGCAAACGGCGATTCAATGCGCCGATTGCGCGACCGACTCGGCTGCCAGCCGAACATCGAGTCCGAGCTGCAATAATTGGCGTCAAGACAGCACTTCTGCTCTGCGACGACAAAATTGCCGCGCGAGATTTCGCAGAATGGCCGACGCCCTGTCCAACGCACCGCAGACCGTGGAGAGCGAATTCCGGATGATCCACGAGGGGTCATTCGGTGATTTCGACGCTCGGGAGCCGAGGCCCAAGACTTCTGAATGCAGTAGGCGACCATTCGAAGGCGCGACGCTAGTCCGCATGTTGCAGCAATGCGCGATCGCCCTCCTGATTTCCGGTGCTGCCGGGACGAGGCCGAGTCTTGCCTAGGTCGCGCCATGACCAGTTCGCGCAACGGTTGGACTGGATAGCCTGGTGCGGGCTACCGGCATCAGAGGGCAGGGCTACCGATTCGCTGAAGGCGTAGTTGAAGCGGAGGAGATATCTCTCGAGTTTATGGAGCAAGCGGGCCGAGGGAGCGAACGACATCACGGTAAGCAGAACGTAACCTCGCCCGAGCCGCAATGATGCGCGGCGATTTGCCCGCAGCGAGGAAGAGACTCGGGCGAATTCATGAAAGCATTTGGGCCGGAGGCATTTCCACGAGAGCAGCACTTCATCGCCGAAGTGAGGGCGCGCTATATGATGCGGGCCTCAGGTTGGATTCCGAACTCGAAGCGAGATGGCGCGGCTTCTGCAGATGTATCGTCGTTGCCGTCGCGCAGCTGAACGCTGATCTCTTTGTCTCGATGCTTGTTGAGGCGTACGAGCTGCGCGGGAGTAGAACGAAGGCGGTGGGATTGGCTATGCGATACGTGACAATCAGTACCGCCGCGACGCGCTACCCGGTGGTACCGCACTGCTGCAAGAAACTAACTCTGCTTGGGGTGGACTCGAGCCTATGGATTGATAACAGCTCGTCCTGACTCAACCGCAAATCCCGTCGCGGGAAACTCAGGTAATTCTCGCTCTAGCTCTCGGCCATGACGTGACCGGCATGGAGACTCACCGTACTGATTCCCGAGCATCGTCAAGTGGTCACCCCGAGCTAGGTACTTCTTGCGACGCGCTCGAGTGTCGCGGGGAAGCACGGGCCTAGCAGTGCGTAGGAGTGGATTCTCGCTGATGCGGTGCAAACAACAAGCCGAACATGGGACTCGCTAGCAGCTTGTCGCACATTTCGGGGTCGAACTGCTTACCCCGGAACTTCACTAGCTCCGATCTCACTTGAGACTCGGACAAAGCCTTGCGGTATGGCCGGTCTGTCGTCATGGCGTCAATCGTGTCCGCGAAGAGCACTATTCTTGCTCCGAGCGGAATTTGTTCGCCCTGGAGACCGTCGGGATAACCGGTGCCATCCCAATTCTCGTGATGATGGCGTACGGGTGCGACGATGTCCTTCAAATGTGAGACCGTTGCTACAAGTTCCGAGCTCTTGATAGGATGTGTCTGCATGACCGCCCACTCGGCCGGGCTCAACTTCTCTGGCTTTCTGAGAATCGGCGCATAGATCTCGTGAATCTTGCCGACGTCGTGAAGCAGCGCGACCACACCAATTCGTTCTAACTCTGCTCCCCCGATACCAATGGCGCGCGCAATAATTTTTGAATACTGCGAGACCCGCCGGGAGTGGCCGGATATATAAGGGTCTCGGGCCTCAATGGCTTTAACCATGAGCTCCAGCAACTCATGGTTTACACGTTCAAGCTGACGGTTGGTCTTGTAGATTTCGCGAAGGACGAGCAGTGGCGCTGCGAATGCCACGGCACCGAGAATACCAAAACTGGCATATAGCCATCCCAACAGATAAACGACCGGGCTCGCGATTACGTCGTAGACGACGCTCCGCAGAGCCGTTGTCGCCGGACTGAGACGAAGTTCCGGTCCTCGCTTACCGCGATTACACCAGAGACAACAGCCGTATTTAGAATACATATGCCAACGAGGCAACGAACATGGCTATCAGCATCAGCCAAGAGAAGCCAACGGTGCCGGCACCGCAAGCCAACAGCGGCTTCCCGCCGATAAGGAGGAACGCAATAGCCGCAAGGCCCGCTGAGAGACTCGCCTGGGAGAAGTTGAAAATAGTTTTAGCCCACCTGATCCGCGAAGCGGCGATCCAAAGCCGGAGGTAGGCCAATGGCCAATGCGATGTCCAACTCGGCACCAGCACTGCCATGGTTACATAGGGGATATACGCAATGGACTCTGTAGCACCGCTAGGAGCGCTATGAGCCAACGCCTCGGCGCTAACGCCGAGAATTGCCAAGACGACGATCGCCTGTAAGTCGGTAACAGCGAGAGTCGGGCCAATGCCCGAACAAAACGACTCCCGTGAAGAGAGCCGCCGCAAAAGTAAGTCCGACGTACAATACAACTTGATATTTAACCGCATCATGAGGTGAGAACCCCCGCCTCGCATTTCAATCCCAACTGAACGTTCGAAAGACGTCGGAATACCCTTAATAAACTTGGCGAGCTTCGCCCAAGCCTTCAGCAAATGCATCATTGTCGCGTCACCCCCCTTTAGGTCTTGTCATGCCCCGACGCTCGTCGGTGAACATGCAAATAGGTAGGCTCCGCTCAATTGCTTGGTCTGGCCCGCTCAGCTTCGCTAACTGCTTTGTACAACTGCTTAGCCGAGAACGGGGGTTCGTTTCAGTTTTTCGATCGTGAGGGTGTTGGTCGTTTCAAAAGTTGAGTGTCATTCCCTTCCACTCTCCCGCGGACACCAATCGCGCGACGACGCCTCAGCGCCCCCACGCGTTCGCTTCCCCTGCTATAACCCCAGCCGCTGCGACCTACTCTACTTCGCGCGGCCCAACCACCGGTTCGTCGCGTCCAGCACCGCCAACACGCTCGCGGTCTCCGGACTGTCCTTCACCTGACAGCTCCCCGTCAGCAGCACCCGATCCCTTCCGTCGCGCGCCGCGATCCCCACGAACACATGCTCGGCATCGAACGCCTCGAACATCTTGCACCCCTCCACCGACACGAACCGCGCGTCCGGCTCTGCCTGCACGATAGCAAGAAGTGCCGCTCGCGCAGCTAGCTCAGCGCGCGACCGCTCGGTCTCAGCACCCTCGGCTTCTCCAATGTAGGACTTCTCTCCCTTCCGCAGCGTCACGCGGCACGTGACACCCTGCACCCGTGACCGCCGTACCTCCACATCCTCGAAATACAGCATCCGGCTGGGCAGCGTCGCCGCCTGCACCACGGCTGCCGCTTGCGCCACGCTCTGCGCCCGCGCGTCCGCCGTCTGCTGGGGATCCACGCTCGTCGCCACCGAGATCTTCCGGTGGTCCACCTTCATTCCCAGGTGCGCGATCAGCGCGCTCTCGACGTTCCGCACGGTCTGCTTCGGATTCACTTCGGCGCTCGTGAGCAAATGGATCTCGCTCACCGCACCATCATCCGCCGCCATGATCCGAGCCGACAGCACTCCCGGCAGAGTCAACAGCAGATCCTCCGCGCGTTTGATCGGCAATACACTGCCGGCGATCGGAGAATGCGATGAGTGGCCGGGCACGTTCAGAGCCATCGGTTCCGGAGCGAGAGGTGACGAGCGCGCCATATTGATTGCGTGTGCATCAAAACAATGTCAACTGTCACAAAATGCAACGGACTCGAGCCATTCCTGCCCCGCCGAATATCCCCGTAAAAGATTAGAAAATCAAGCTACCCGTTCTCGGGGAGATTATACTCCTTTAACTTCCGATACATAGTTCGCTCGCCGATCCCCAGCATATCGGCCGCTTTTCGACGGTTCCCGCGCGTCTCGCGCAACGCATGCACGATCGCCGCCCGCTCGATCTCGGCCATCGTCATCCCCGCCTCCACTTCCAACGCGTTCACCGGCGCACTCGGCGCCGCTTCGAGCGCCGATACGCCGCCAACACTCGCCGGCCGCACTTCGCCCACGATCTCGCCGCGCAACGGACGACCATCATCCACGCGCCGGCGCAATTCCTCGACCTGCAGCTTCAGTTCCACGAGCGAACGCACGATGAACTCCAGCTCGCGACCGCCCGCCTCGTGCTGCCCTCGCACCATCGGCCCCACCGGCACCGGCAGGAACCGCGCGCTCCCTCCCTCGCGCAACTCGCGCGGGATGTCCGCCGCGGCCGATCTCGCGCCCGGGCGACAACACCACCATGCTCTCCACCAGGTTGCGCAGCTCGCGCACGTTCCCCGGCCACGGATAGTCCACGAGCATCTGCATCGCCTCGCCGAGATGCCATGGAACGCGCGGTCGTGCTCGCTTGGCGAACTCCTGCACGAAGCGCCGCACGAGCAGCGGGATGTCCTCACGCCTCTCGCGCAGCGGCGGCAGGTAAATGCTCAGCACGTTCAGCCGGTAATACAGATCGGCGCGGAACGTCCCCTGCTCCACCGCATCGCGCAACGGACGGTTCGATGCCGCAATGATCCGCACATCCACCTTGATCGGCGTCGCGCCGCCCACGCGCGTGAATTCCCGCTCCTCCAGCACGCGCAAGCAGCTTCACCTGCGTGCTCAGCGGCGCCTCGCCGATCTCGTCCAGGAACAACGTCCCGCCGTTCGCCAGCTCGAAGCGCCCCAGCCTTCGCTCCGCCGCGCCCGTGAACGCGCCCTTCTCGTGACCGAACAGCTCGCTCTCCAGCAGCGTCTCGGGCAACGCGCCGACGTTCACGGCAATGAAAGGCTTTCCTCGACGCGGACTCAATCGTTGCAACGCGCGAGCAACGAGCTCCTTGCCGGTGCCGCTCTCGCCCTCGATGAGCACCGTGCTCGACACCGGCGCCATCTGCTCGATCTTCACCATCACTTCGCGCATGGCTCGCTCTCGCCAATGAGACCCGTCTCACTCGCGAGCCGGCGGCGGTCGAGCAGGCGCCGCACGCCATCGAGCGACTTCTTCGCTGTCGGCGGGCTTGGGGTAGATCTCGACGTAGCCGAGTGCGCGGAGACGGTCGAGCGTGGCCTCGTCGGCGACGTCGGCGAGCCCGATCACGCTCGCGCCGTCCCAGAGCTGCGCGCTTCAGGAGCTGCACCGTGGCCTGCTCGGTGAGGTTGCCGGTGACGACGATGACGTCCGGCTTCTCGCGCGTGAACGCGGCCTGCACGTCGTCCATGGGGCTCACGAGCGCGGTGGCGATCCCCGCGGCCTCGAGCCGAGCATTGAGCCGCACCGCCGGCTCGACATCGGTGAGCGTGACGAGGACCTTCACTTGCTGTGCTCCGTGGGCGAGCCGCGGAGGATCGCGATCGCGTGATCCACGATGGGCTCGAGCGCCGCGAGCCCAGTCGGCCACGCCGGACGGCGAGCCGGGCAAGTTCACGATGAGCGAACGCGCGCGCACGCCAGCGATGCCGCGCGACAGCGCGGCGCGCGGGAATTTGGCCATCACGCTCGCGCGCAATGATTCGGCGATGCCCGGCGCCTCGCGTTCGATCACCGCGCGCGTCGCCTCCGGACGTCACGTCGCGCGGCGAAAGGCCTGTGCCGCCCGTCGTAAGGATGAGATCCGCCGAATCGTGATCGCACCATTGCACGAGCGTCGCGACGATGAGATCGGTGCGATCGGCGACGAGCGTGCGCGCCGAGCAGTTCGTAACGGCGCGAGGCAGCCCACGGACGCGACCGCGTCGCCGGAGAGGTCGGCGCGTTCGCCGCGCGCGCCCGCGTCGGAAATGGTGAGGATGGCGACTCGCATGGCCCTGCTCCGGACTCCGGTGCCGGTTACAGGTGCGAGCCGTTCTTATAGAACGGGAGCTTCACGACGGATCCCTTCACGCGTTTGCCGCGGATCTCGATCTCGACGGCTGTGCCTTCCTTGCGTGCGCGGTGGGGACGTACGCCGTGCCGATCGCCATGCCGAGACTCGGGCTCATGAGTGCCGCTGCGCACCTCGCCGCTCGGCGTCGCCATTCACGAAAACTTTGTAGCCGTGACGCGGGAACGAGCGGTCCGCGATCGTGAAGCCGACGAGCTTCTTGGGAATTCCGGCCGCCTTCTGCGCTTCGAGCGCAGTGCTTCCCGACGAAATCGCCTTTTTTCATTTTCACGAGCCACTGGAGATTGGCTTCGAGCGGCGTGACGGTGTCGTCGATGTCGTTGCCGTAGAGCGCCATTCCCATTTCGAGGCGGAGCGAATCGCGGCAGCCGAGTCCGACGGGGTGATCTGCCTTCGTGGCCATGAGCGCGTTCCAGAGGCGACAGGCCGTGCTTTGCGGCGTGGTAGAGCTCGAAGCCGTCTTCGCCCGTGTAGCCCGTGCGCGAGATGATGGCCTTGACGCCGCCGACCTTGCCCTCGTTGAAGTGGTAGTAGCCGATCGCGACAGGTCGACGTCGTGAGCGGCTGGAGGATCGCCGCGCTTCGGGCCCTGGAGCGCGAGCAGCGCGATGTTGTCGGAGATGTCTTCGAGCTTCGCGTCGAACTTCGAGTGCTTCAGATGTGCGCGAAGTCTTTGTCTTTGTTCGACGCGTTGACGACCATCATGATGTGGTCGGCAAAGCGGTAGACGAGGCAGTCGTCTTCGAACGTGCCGCGATCGTTCAGGATTCCGGAGTAGTGGACCTGATTGATCTCGAGCGCGGCGACGTTGTTGGTGGTCACGTAGTTCACGAAGTCGACCGCGTGCTGGCCGCGTGACGAGGAACTCGCCCATGTGGCTGACGTCGAAGAGGCCGCAGCTCTCGCGCACCGCGTTGTGTTCGGCGGTGATCCCGGTCGGGTACTGCACGGGCATTTCGAAGCCCGCGAAGGGGACCATCTTGGCGCCCAGGGCGACGTGGATGGCGTGGAAGGGCGTCTTCTTGAGCGGGGCGTCAGACATTGGACCGTTCAGTATGGTGGGGCCCGGGAATATGCCTGAACGGCAGACGGACTGCCACTCCCTCTTTTCACCGAGTCAGAATCATTGGCCGAACCAGAAACAAGAAAACTTTGACAGGATTAACAAGATGGACCGGATGGCCGCGCGTCCGTCGCGGTCATTCGGTCCATCTTGTTAATCCTGTCAAAGCAGTTGTTTCTTGAATCCTGTCGCTAGAACCCCGACTGCAGCGCCTGGAAGAGTGTCGTGATGTTGAACCGCGCCGGGTCCATCTCGTAGAAGCGATTGTCCAGGTAGCGGCCGGTCACGGGGAAGTACGGCGGCGATTGCTGGCTCATGCACTGATCGACGCTACGATTCTCGCCGTAGCCGTCGCCGCTATTCGTGAACGTGGCGGAGATGACGTTCTGGATCACGCCACCGGCCTGCCGGATGCAGCCGCGTCCCGAGTTCGCAATGCCGCAATTGTGCAGGTGCTCAGGATGCGCGCCGAAATTCTCGACGCCGATCGTGCCCGTGCGGCTCATCATCACGCCGTCGAACACGAAGTCGTTGGAAGTGAACATCCCGTTATCGTCGCCGTCGGTCCACCGATATGGGAAGCCGACCGCGGCGCGCTGCGGCGAATTGATGGCGTTGTCGGCGATCATTTGATTCCCGTCCGACAGCACGCCGAGCAGATTCGCGCAGAGCGTGGTGGATGGGTCCTGCGCGTACACGAGATCGTCGATGTACAGCACGTCGCCGTGCTGGCCACCGAAGGTCTGCGCGTAGATGGTCACCTTGCCGCGCAGCACGCCGCTGAGCGCGATGGGGCCGTGCACATGGATCGCGCCGTGCGAGCCGGGGTTGATGCCCTTGTAGAGTGGCCAGAGCCATTTGTCCTGTTCCAAATAGCCGGCGTACTTCGTGCCGACCGGGATCGCGGCAAGCACCGCGGTGGTATTGCCGGAAGCCCCGCCCCAGCGCTGCCAGTAGCCAAAGCTCGTGCTGTCGGTGAAGGTCGTGTCCTCGCCGCCCTTCTGCCAGTCGGCGGGCACGGGCGCGGGGCTCGAGAGTTTCGACGGGCGTTCGGTCGCGACCAGATGCGGATCGCCGCGCGAATAGCAGCG
The DNA here is from genome assembly GCA_963732065.1 of uncultured Gemmatimonadaceae bacterium. Taxonomy (GTDB): domain Bacteria; phylum Gemmatimonadota; class Gemmatimonadetes; order Gemmatimonadales; family Gemmatimonadaceae; genus DATKOH01. Next base: position 141,847 of record CAVSYH010000021.1, read on the forward strand.
GAAACCCGGGTTCGCCATGATCGCATCGCGCTCGCGCTGGGTGATCGCGCCGGCGTACATATCGGCCGGCGGCCCGCCAGCGAATCGCGCGGCCATCCACGGCGCGTTGTGCACGGACACGGGCCAGAACGTCGAGCGCGCCGGCACGGCGACCGAATCGACGTGCCAGTCGCCGCACATGTCGTCGGGGCCGCTCGCGCCTACCGGATCGACGCGCACACTCGCCGCGCTATTGCCCTGGTAGACGCGGAAGAATCCTTCGGTGTCGCCGAAGATCTCGCCGTCGTTGTCGAGGTCCACCGGCACGAATTCGATGCGCGTCCGGACGTTCGACGACGCCCGTGCCGTTCGAGATGACGTCCAGATTCGCCGTCCACCGCCCGCGTGTGGATGATCGCGAGCCTGGTGACGGGCGGGATCGGGATGAACGGCGCGCCGTCGATCTTCCCCTTGTGGTAGATCGGCGCGCCGCCGCCTGGCGACGCCATGCGCCGAGATCGTATCGTAGTAGTTCGGGACTGCCGCACGACTGCCAGTTCTGGTTGCTGTGTCCGCGGCCGCGGATGAATTCGCCCGTCGCGTAGCAGACGCCCGGCCAGATGTTCGTGAACATCGCGAAGCGCGCGAAGTTCTCCGCCTGCAGCTCGAGGCGCCGCACGAAGCGCGTCCCTGACACGTCGTACGCTTCGGCGACCACGCTCGCGAACTGGCCGAACTGGCCCGACGAGTTGCCCGAGGGCCCGACGTACACGTTGACGTGCACGCGCGGCACCGGCAGCCCGTCCGCGCCAATGATCTGGCCGCCGGAGATCAGCGTGACATATCCGCTGTCGGGCAGCACGAGCGTCGTGTCCTTCACGAGCTGCGCCTTGCCCATGGCGAGCGCCGCCTCCGCCGCGTAGCGGAAGTCGTTCTCGTGGTCGAGATAATCGCCGACGAGGCACACCGCTGCTCATGAGCACGAGTCGCCGAGAGCGCGAGGGCGGCGAGGGTGACCGTCATGAGGAGGACGAGGATCAGGGCGCTGCCGCGGCGGCGGGGGGCGAGGCTGCTTGCTCGAGCAGCGTTGGACTCGGGTCATGGCGATACCTGGTGCGAGTGGGCGACGGCACCCGGAAGATTCCGTCGCACGTGTAAAGAAAGTTTTCAATCACGTTCGGGACCTGCCGGAAGCACAATGAGCGGCCTGACACGCGACTGGTCGCGCGGTGGCCGCCCATTCGTTCTCATAGCTTTCGAGTCACGCCGCGCCGGCGTGCGGCGCGTCCTTCGTGATCGGTCTGCGTCGCGGACCGGTCTCGTCCGTTAGAATCCTCCCTGCAGGTTGAAGAAGATGTTGGTGACATTGAAGCGGCCCGGATCGATCTCGTAGAAGCGATTGTCGATGTACGAGCCGGTGACCGGGAAGTACGGCGGGGACATCTGCAGCATGCACTGGTCCACGCTGCGATTCTCGCCGATAGCCCGTGCCGCCGCCGGCGTACGTCGCGGACATGGTCTGCTGGATGACGCCGCCCGCCTGCGTGATGCATCCGCGGCCGGTCGGAGCGCCATTGCAGTTCTTCAGATTCTCGGCGTGCGATCCATAGTTCTCGACGCCGATCGTGCCCAAGCGGCTCATCATGACGCCATGGAAGACGAAGTCGTTCGACGTGATCATGCCGTTGTCATTGCCGTCGGTCCAGCGGAACGGCATGCCGGTGCCGGCCTGCTGCGGGGAGTTGATCGCGTTGTCGGCGATCATCTGGTCGCCGTCGGAGAGCACGCCCAGCAGATTGGCGCAGAGCACCGCGGCCGGATCCTGCGCGTACACCAGGTCATCGATGTAGAGCACGGTGCCCGTGGCGCCGCCGGTGGTGGCGGCGTACAGCGTGACCTTGCCGCGCAGGACGCCACTGAGCGCGATCGGGCCGTGCACGTGGATCACGCCCTTCGTGGTGGTGTTGATGCCGCGATACAGCGGCCACAGGCGGGTGGCCTGCGCCTGATAGTTGACGTACTTGTTGCTGGCGCTCATGCCCGCGAGCGCGGTGACGGTGTTGCCGGTGGAACCGGGCCACTTCCGCCAATAGCCGTAGCTGGTGCTGTCGGTCCACGTCGTGTCCTCACCGCCCTTCTGATAGTCGGCGGCCACCGGCGCGGGCGCCGAGAGCTTCAGCTTGCGCTCGAAGGCGACGAGGTGCGGGTCGCCGGCGCTGTAGCAGCGGAAGCCGTTCGCGTTCGCCATGATCGCATTGCGCTTGGCGATCGCCGCCGTGGCCGTATTGAACGTGTCGGCCGGCGGCTTGCCGGCGAAACGCGCCCACATCCACGCCTGGTTGTGCACTGCCGTGGGCCAGAACGTGAGGCGCGCCGGCGTGGCCGTGGAATCGATGTGCCAGTCGCCGCAGAGGCTGTCGGGCGGCGAGTTGATGCCGGCGCTGTACTGGATCGGCGCGACGCGCAGGCGGTCGGTGCGATTCGAATTGTAGACGCGGAAGAATCCTTCCGCCGGGCCGGTGATGAGGCCGTCATTGTCGAGGTCGAGCGCGACGAACTCGATGCGCGTACCCAGGTTCGCCAGCGTAGTGCCGAGCGGCACGATGTCCAGGTTCCCGGCCGTCGCGTTGGTGTGCAGGTTCGCGAGCTGCGCGACCGACGGGATCGGAATCACCTTGGCGCCGTTGATGTAGCCCTTCTTGAACACGGCGCTGCTCACGGTGACCGTGGTCACGGCCGAGACGGTGTCGTAGTAAGTGGGCGAGCCGCAGTTGTTCCAGCCCTGGTTGCTGTGCGCGCGCCCGCTGGATGAACTCGCCCGTGCTGTAGCAGACGCCGGGGAAGACGTTCGTGAACATCGCGTAGCGCGCGAAATTCGTGGCCTCGAGCTCCAGGCGGCGCACATAGTGCGTGCCGCCGGCGTCGTACGCCTCGGCGATCAGGCTCGCGAACTGTCCGAATTGTCCCGTCGTGTTACCGGTCTTGCCGGCGTAGAGGTTCACATGCACGTTCGGGATCGTCACGCCATCGGCCCCCGTGATCGTGCCGCCCGAGACGAGCGTGACGAATCCGCTGTCGGGGAGATGGACCGTGGTGTCCTTCGTGATGCGCGCCTTCCCCATGGCGAGCGCCGCTTCGGCCGCGTAGCGGAATTCCCGCTCGCGATCGTAGTACTTGGTGAGCATCGTGCCACTGCCGGTGAGCAGGATCGCGGACATTGCGACCGCCGCGAGCGTCACCGTCATGAGGAGCACGAGGACGAGCGCGGAACCGCGACGGTGTCGGCGGCCGGCGTGAGCGCGGGGGAAGCGGGGCATGGCGAGTTCCTATTCCTGTTATGGAATGGTGATGGGGCCGGCCTGGACGAGCGTCGAGTTCGCGGGCGTGCAATCCTGCGCGACCACGGCCCATACCCAGGTACCGGAAGACAACGACGTATCATCGAGCGTGAAGGTGGCGCCGCTCGCCGCGACGTCCGCGACGGGTTCGCCCCAATCAGTGTCGGTCTGGTACTTCTTGAAGACCATGTAGCGTTCGACGTCCTTCTCGCCGTTGTCCTGGTCCACCGAGGCAGTCCACTGCGAGGCGCACCTTGGTGTACGGGCCGCCCACGGGGAGCGGCGTGGCGGTGAGGCCGGTGATCGGGAGGGGCGCGTCGCCGCACATCGTGGCGCGCACCATGCCGGCGTTGATCAGCTTCGTGGAGCTCTCGACCTTGCGGATGATGTCGCCCTTCACCGGATCCTTGAACAATCCCCACGCATGCACGCGCACCATGCGCAGCGAGTCCGTCCAGGCGCTCTTGCCCGTATCGGAGGGCGAGCCGTGGAGCGGCGCCGAGTGCAGGAGCGGGAGCTGCGACGGAAGGATCGAATCGAGATTGCCGGCGGAATCGACGCGGTAGTATGTGAAGAACGCCTGGCCGGTGGGAATGATGATGTCCTTCGCGACGAGGTGCGCGGGATCCGTGTTCGCGCGGCGCCACAGCACGTATTGGTCCGAGCGGCCCGACGTGCTGTCGAGCGACACCCAGTACTGGATCGTCTCGGCGCGGCTCGGGACCGAGTTCGCGAAGTAGTTGGAATCGGGATAGTGCCACGCGCTGTAGGCGAGCTGCTGCTTGTTCGACGTGTTCATGCTGATGACCGAGTTCGAATCGAGCGTCGGATCGTAGTAGATCGAACTCGCGTCCATCGAGTCGGTGGTCGCGAGGTCGGCATTGAAGGCGAGCGCGAACTTGTCGGCCTGCACGATGAGCGGCTGCGTGGACACGATGCCAATGCCCGCGATGCGCAGATCGCGGTCGATCGCGTTCTGCGCGAAGCGCGCGTTCTGGAGCGCGTCCTGGCGGCCCGAGCTGGTGCTCACGGAGCGCGCCTGGAAGCGGAAGAAGGGCACGGCGAGACCGAAGACCATGACGAACAGGAAGAGCGCGATCATCAGTTCGATGAGCGTGACGCCGCGCCGCATGGTGGAGAGCCGGTGTGAAGTCAGCGAGGTTTTCATCAGAAGGCCGCGATGATGGTGGACTTCTTCACCGGCTTGGACAGACTCGGGTGCGAGACCGTGACCGTGATGGCGGTGTAGTCGGTGGACGCGTTGTTCGTCCGCAGCACCTGCGTGACGCGTGTGTAGTTCGGGTAACCCGGGATCGCGTTCTCCGTCGCCGCGTAGGTGGCGTTGAGGGTCGCGTACGACATGCTCGACTTGATCGTCTCGAGACGGTCGATGACGAGGTCCGTGGCGGTCGAACTCAGCGAGCCGTTGCTCGTCGAGTGCTGGAAGCTCGTGATGAAGCGGCCCATGCCGAGCAGCGCGCCGGTGAGGATGACCATCGCGACCATGACCTCCATGAGCGTCATGCCGCGCCGCGCGGCGAGCAGCCGCCGGCGCATCGGGAGAGGGAGCGGTGAGGCGTTCGTCATAGATTCCCCGGCAGCCAGTGGGCACCAATGTACTTGAACCAGTCCGTGCGGCCGGTGGATTGCACCACCGTGACGCCGCGATAGTCGGCGTTCTGCGCGCGCCTGGACGTGACGTAGATCTCGAGGTCCGTGTTCGCCGCGCCGTCGCGGCGGAAAATGATGCTCTTCATCCCGTCCACCGTGACGATGTTCGTGCCGATGATCGATGCGCTCGCGCCGCCGTTCACGCCGGCGGGTGGAATCGCGAAGTGCACCGAGTCTTCCAGCGTGACCCAGGTCGCCCGCTCACCGGCCGTGTAGGCGTTATTGTTGTTGTTGTCCTCGAGCGTGCGCACGCGCATGTGCACCTCGTCGAAGCTCACGACCACGTTGTACTGCCGCGTGACGGCAAGCCGTTGCGCATTCTGCAGCGACATGCGGATCTGGCGCGCCGCGGCATCCACTTGGAACTGGGTGAAGTTCACGCGAGGATACGCATAAGCCGCGATGATGCCAATGATCACGAGTGTGATGATCAGCTCAATGGCGGTGTAGCCGGTCCGGCTCGTGGGTATCACGCGGTGCGCAAATCGCGAAGCGTTCACAGGCCTCTCGCATTGTGACGCCGGCCGGATCTCCGGCGCGGACGGACTTGCTGACTCCATGCCGAAGCCGAATTCGGCTTTCGCTTCAAACCTCGGCACGCCGACGACCAAGAACATGACCATCGGCAGCGATTATCTAAGCAGTTACCGTGCCGTTATCTAAACCATTTTACGACAATAACTTACAATTATCCACGCGAGATTATCATACGCAACGAATTGCGCCATGGCTACTTAGTTGCATATGCCTATAGGCAGGCTACTCTGTCGCTCCATTCCGAATAACGGCGCGCCATGCTGCGTGACCCCATCGCGGCACCAGTCATCCTTCAACTAGGAGGACTCCTTCGCGGGTCCAACTGTCACGCCGAAGGCCGTCGAGCATTTCGCGCGAGGAATCCATGGGGCTGGTCGCTACGCTGCTGCCTGCAGCGATAAGACAGGAGCGCGTGCGGGCGGCGTTGCGGGATCGCCACGCGCTGGTCACGTGCGCTAACTGGGACCAGCTGCTGGCCGCGTGCGGCCGCCGGCCGGTCACAGTGGCGCTCGTGGACCTCTATCCCGACGCGCCCGGCAGCGACACCACACCGGCCTTCGATGCGCTCCGCCGGCTCCGCCGGCGCTTCCCGAGCGTCACGGTGGTCCTCTATACCTCGGCGTCGCCGGCGCACGCGCACGACCTGTTCGAGGCGGGACGGTTCGGCATGGAGGGACTCGTGCTCGCCGACCTGGACGACGATCCGCGGCGCTTGCGCGCGACCATCGACCAGGCCGAGGCGCGCGGCGCGATCGAGTTGCTGCGCCCGGCGCTCGCGGGCGTGAAGCCCACCGTGCGCGACGCGCTGCTCCTGTGCGTTACCCGCGCGCACCAGCAGCTCAAGCCGGACGAACTGGCGGCCGTGCTGGGGCTGCGCCGCAAGCTGCTCTCCGAGCGGCTGGTCACGGCGGGCTTCCCTACGTCGCAGCGCCTCATCGCGTGGGGGCGGCTGATCGTCGCAGCCCGGCTGCTGGAGGATCCAGAGCGCACCGCCGACGGCGTCGCGATGGCGCTCGACTATCCGTCGGGCAGCGCCTTTCGCAACGCGTGCCAGCGGTACGTGCACGCGGCGCCACACCAAGTGCGCGCACGCGGCGGGGCTGCGTACGTGATCCGCGAACTCCTGGCGCAGGCCGGCGTCGCGAGCGATGTGACGCCCACCGCGCGTTCGCTCACGCCAACCGCTCCCCTCCCATCAGTACGGCCATGATCGCCTTCTGCACGTGCAGGCGATTCTCCGCCTCGTCCCACACGCGGCTCTGAGGCCCATCGATCACCGCCGCTGAGACCTCCTCGCCGCGGTGCGCGGGTAGGCAGTGCAGGAAGATCGCGTCGGGGTGCGCCGTGCGCATGAGACCGCTGTTCACTTCGTAGCCCGCGAACGCGCGCGCGCGTTTGTCCTGCTCCTCCTCCTGCCCCATGCTCGCCCAGACATCCGTGTTCACCACGTGCGCGCCCATCGCGGCCTCGCGCGGATCGCGCACGACGCTCACCTTCGCCGCGCCCTGCGCGCGCTTGAGGATCTCGGGATCGGGATCGTAGCCCTTGGGACACGCGAGCGTGAGCTCGAAGCCGAGCACGTAGGCCGCGTTGATCCACGAGTTGGCCATGTTGTTGCCGTCGCCGATCCACGCGACCTTCTTGCCGTCCCAGCCGCCGAGGTGCTGCTTGACGGTGAGCAGATCGGCGAGGATCTGGCACGGGTGCAGGAGATCGGTGAGTCCGTTGATCACCGGCACGCTGGCGTGGTGCGCGAGTTCTTCCACCTCGCTATGCGCGAATGTACGGATCATGATGCCGTCCACGTAGCGCGAGAGCACGCGCGCGGTGTCGGCAATGGGTTCGCCGCGTCCGAGCTGGATGTCGCGCGGCGAGAGGAAGAGCGCGTGGCCGCCGAGCTGCCAGGCGCCGACTTCGAAGGACACGCGGGTGCGCGTGGAGGCCTTCATGAAGATCATGGCGAGCGATTTGCCGGCGAGGGGTTTCTTGGTGTAGCGGCCGAGGCGCATTTTGTCGGCGAGCGCGAAGAGGGCAGTGAGCTCCTTGGCCGTGAAGTCCGGAATGGCCAGGAAGTCGCGGTGGGTGCGCGCTGCGGGCTGTCGGCTGTCGGCTGTCGCGGGCGTGGGCCGGCGCTTCGTGGGCTTCTTTTTGGGAGGCATGGACCCAAAGTTAGCGGCTCGCTGAGCGGGGGCGCCAGCGGAGCTATTGCGTGTACGTGGTGTATCGAGCATGGATTAGGTGAGTGGGCCTTAGCCCCGGGAGGGCACGATGAGATTCTTGCGTGGGATCGCAGCGGCGGCAGCGTTCGTGGCGGCGGGTACGGCGGCGGCGCAGGCGGACACGGGACTGCAGGGCGTGGCTTCGGCGGGCGGGATCTTTGGACAGGGCGCGATGCTGTATGGCGCGCAGGCCGGCGTGGCGTTCACGCTGCCGGACGATCGCTTCCAGATCCGTTATCTGGTGCAGTACTACGGGACCGGGAGTTACGGCGTCCCGATCCCTGGGGGCTGCCTGTCGGCGTGTCCGGTGACCACCAACAACAATTCGCTCGTCGGCACCGCCGTGGGCGCGCGGTTCAATGTGTTCAACGCGGATCAAGCGCCGTATCTCGTCGGCACCGTTGGGCTGTATCAGTCGAGATTCGCGGTGAACACCTCGACAGTCGCCGGGGACCCGGTCATCGCCGCGTCGCGACAGCAGTACCTCGCGACGGGTATCGGCGCGGGCGGCGGCATTGGGATCAATGTGAATGCCGGATTCGCTCGACTCTATGGCGAGGTGCAGGTGATGTACACGACGCTCTACCATGGAACGAACGCGCCTTCGTTCTTCATGCCGGTGGTGGTCGGGATCGGATTCTAGCGACCACGGTCGATCGTGACGACAAGTGAAGGGCCCGGTCGGCGAGACCGGGCCCTTTCTGCTACAGAATGTACTTCCGCAGGTCCTCGTCCTCGGAGATGCGCTTCAGCCGGTCGCGCACCATCGCCGCATCGACCGTGATGGGCTGCTTGCCGCGATCGGGCAGTTCGTAGAGCACATCCTCGAGCAGGGTGGACATCACGGTGTGCAGGCGCCGCGCGCCGATGTTCTCCATGCGGTCGTTCACCTGCGCGGCGATCCGCGCGACCTCGGCGATCCCGTCGGCGGTGAACGAGAGCTTCGCGCCCTCCGACTCCACGAGCGCCGCGTACTGGCGCGTGAGCGCGTTCTCGGGCTCGGTCATGATGCGCACGAAGTCGGCCTCGGTGAGATGCGTGAGCTCCACGCGGATCGGGAAGCGCCCCTGCAGCTCCGGGATCAGGTCGCTGGGCTTCGACACGTGGAACGCGCCGGCGGCGATGAAGAGCACGTGGTCGGTCTTCACCATGCCGTACTTGGTCTGCACGTTCGAGCCTTCCACGATCGGCAGCAGGTCGCGCTGCACGCCTTCGCGCGACACGTCGGGGCCGCCGCTGGCGGCGCGCTCGCCCGCGATCTTGTCGATCTCGTCGAGGAAGATGATGCCCATCTTCTCCACGCGCTCGAGCGCGTCGGTGGTGACGTCCTCGCTGTCGATGAGCTTCTCGAGCTCCTGGTCCATGAGGATGCGCCGCGCCTCGCTCACCTTCACGGTGCGCTTCCGCGTGCGCTTGGGCATCATCTCCTGCAGCATCTCGCCGAAGTTGCCCATCCCCTCCGGCGCGCCCTGCGGCACGAGCATCTCGACCATCGGCGCCGATGGCTGCACGATCTCGACCTCCACCTCGCGCTCCTCGAGCTGCCCATCCACCAGCAGCTGGCGGAGCTTCTCGCGCGTGCGATGGTGCCGCTCGGCGGCGGCGTCGGGCACGCTCTCCTTGTTCACCGTGCCGCTCGAGGAGACGACGAAGAGCGCGGGCCCGGTGGCCGGGCGGTCGCCGGCGCGGGCTCGCTCGCGGGCGGCGCGTTCTCGACCGGCTTCGGGAGGAGCAGGTCGAGGATGCGTTCATCGGTGCGCTCGTACGCGAGGTCCTCCACTTCGTTCTCGCGCTCGGTGCGCACCATGTCGATGGCGCTCTCGACGAGATCGCGCACCATCGACTCGACGTCGCGGCCCACGTAGCCGACCTCGGTGAACTTGGTCGCCTCGACCTTGATGAAGGGCGCGCTCGAGAGCTTCGCGAGGCGGCGCGCGATCTCGGTCTTCCCGACGCCGGTGGGGCCGATGAGGATGATGTTGTTGGGCGCGATCTCCTCGCGGATCGCGTCGGGCGCCTGCTGGCGGCGCCAACGGTTGCGCAGCGCGATCGCGACGGCCTTCTTGGCCTCGCCCTGTCCCACGATGTAGCGATCGAGCTCGGCGACGATCTGGCGCGGCGTCAGATCGGCGAGCCGGGCGATCGCCTGTTGGGTGCGCTTGGACGGCATACGGGATTCAGCGGTTCGCCGAGCTCAGAGCTCGAGCACCGTGATGTTCCGGTTGGTGTAAATGCAGATGTCGGCGGCGATCTCGAGCGCCGAGCGCACGAGGTCGGGCGCGGAGAGCTTGGAACTCGCCATGAGTGCGCGCGCGGCGGCGAGCGCGTACGGGCCGCCGGAGCCGATCGCGAGGATGCCATCGTCGGGTTCGATGATGTCGCCGGTGCCGGAGATCACGAAGCCATGCTGCTTGTCGACGACGGCGAGCAGCGCCTCGAGGCGGCGGAGCACGCGGTCGCTGCGCCACTCCTTGGCGAGTTCCACCGCTCGCGCGCGGGAGATTCTCGGGGTAGCGCTCGAGCTTCTCTTCGAATTTCTCGAAGAGCGTGAACGCATCGGCCGCGGCACCGGCGAAACCGGCGAGCACCTTGCCGCCGCGCAGCGCGCGCACCTTCAGCGCGTTGGCCTTCATGACGGTGTCGCCGACCGTGACTTGGCCGTCGCCGGCGATGGCGACTTTCCCGTCGCGGCGCGCAGCGAGAATGGTGGTGGCGTGTGGGCGTTCCATACAGGAAAGATAACGACACTCTGCGCGTTGGCGCTTAACAACACGAACGACTTTGACAGGATGAACATGATGGACGGCATGATTAACAACCGCACCCGGAGAGTGCGGCTGTTAATCATGTTGTCAATCATGTTCATCCTGTCAAAGTTCTTGTTGCCGTATCACGCTCTGGGATGTGCCTTTTTGTAGACCTCTTTCAGGCGCTCGACGCTGGTGTGGGTGTAGATCTGCGTCGTGGAGATCGATGAGTGGCCGAGGAGTTCTTGGACGGCACGGAGGTCGGCGCCGGCGTCGAGGAGATGCGTCGCGAAGGTGTGGCGGAGCGAGTGCACGCTGAGTCCCGCGTCCTCATCGATCGCGTTCAAGAACTTCGAGACGAGTTGTTGCACGGTGCGCGGCGCGATGCGGCGGCCGGTGCGTGCGAGGAAATACGCGTAGCGCTCCGTTCGCGCGCCGAGTCGCTTCGTGAGCTCGTCGCGCTTTCCCTCGTAATTGCGCAGCGCGAGCTGCGCGTGATCGCCCACGGGGACGATGCGTTCCTTGCGGCCCTTGCCGCGCACTTTCACCACCTGCGCGACGAGATCGATGTCGGCGCGGTTGATGCCGGCGAGCTCGGAGAGGCGCATCCCCGTGGAGTAGAACAATTCCAGGATGGCGAGATCGCGCGCGCTCTCGAAGCGGCCGTCCTGTGCGCGAAGCTGCGCGGTCTCGAACAGCAGATCGATCTGCGCGCGGTCGAGATACGCGGGCAGGTACTTGTCCTGCTTGGGCGTGGCCACGCCGCGCGCCGGATTCGCCTCGACGCGCTCGGCGTGGTGCATCCATTTGTAGAACGATCGCACGGCCGAGAGCGAGCGCGCGATGGAGCGCTTGCCGAGCCCGCGGCGGGTGAGGTGGCCGAGGTATCCGCGGATGGCCAGACGGTCGAGCCCCTCGAAGGACCACGCCTCGCTGCCGTAGTAGTTGCCGAGGAAGGCGACGAATTCCTCGAGATCGCGCGTGTAGGCTTTCACCGTGTGCGCGGAGTCCTGGCGTTCTTTCTCGAGATAGGTCGAGATAGTCGAGAACCGGACTGCGGGCTGTCGGCTGTGGGCTGTCGCTTGCAACGGCGGCCGGCTTCGCGCGGCGGGGGTCACAGCGTCACCGGCGTGATCGCGCTCGCGGCGAGCCACGCGTCGAGATCGGCGAGGGCGCGCGCGGCCATCAGCTCCTTCTTCTTTTTCTTGTCGCGCTCGGGCTTGGCGAGATCGTCCACGAGACCGAAGTTGGCGTTCATCGGCTGGAAGTGCGATGGGTCGCTCTCGCGAAGATAGCGATAGAGCGCGCCGAGCATCGTGGTGGGCGGTGGGATGACCGGCTCCATTCCCGCAACGCGGCGCGCGAGATTGATCCCGGCGAGAAGTCCGGTGGCGCTGCTCTCGGTGTAACCCTCCACGCCGCTGATCTGGCCGGCGAGGAACACGCATGGATCGTCGCGCAGCGTGAGCGCGGGGGTGAGCGCGGCGGGCGTGTTCACGTACGAGTTGCGGTGGATCGAGCCGAAGCGCAGGAATTCCGCGCCGGCGAGACCGGGGATCATGCGGAACACGCGCTGCTGTTCGCCGGTGCGGAGGCGTGTCTGGAAGCCGACGAGATTCCACATGCGGCCCGCGCGGTCCTCCTGACGGAGCTGGACCACCGCGCAGGCGTCCTTGCCGGTGCGCGGATCCCGGAGGCCCACCGGCTTGAGCGGGCCGAAGCGCAGCGTCTCGCGGCCGCGCGTTGCCATCTCCTCCACCGGCATGCAGCCCTCGAAGTAGGGCACCTCGTCGAACTGATGGCCTTGGTACTTGTCGGCGGCGAGGAGCGCGTCGAGGAAACCGTCATACTGCTCGCGCGACATCGGACAATTCAGATAGGCGCCATCATCGCCGGCGCCCTCCATCGTCTCCTTGCCGTAGCGGGACGCGCGGAACACGATCGCGTCGTCGATCGAATCGCGCGCGATCACCGGTGCGATCGCGTCGTAGAACGAGAGCGCGGCGATGCCGAGTCGCGCGCGGATCTGGTCGGCGAGCGCGTCGGAGGTGAGGGGGCCCGTGGCGATGATCGCAGGGCGACGGGATCTCCGTCACCTCGCCGAGCTCAATCGTGATCTTCGGATGCGCCGCCACGCGATCGTGCACGGCCTGCGAGAAGATCTCGCGGTCCACGGCCAGCGCGCTTCCGCCGGGCACGCGCGCGCGATCGGCGGCCCACAATATGAGCGAGCCCATGCGCCGCATCTCGGCCTTGAGCAGGCCGTGCGCATTCGTGGTCTCGGTGCTCTTGAAGGTGTTGGAGCACACGAGCTCGGCGAGGCGGTCGGTCTTGTGCGCCTCGGTCGTAACGCGCGGGCGCATCTCGTGGAGCACGACGCCCACGCCGCGCTCGGCGAGCTGCCAGGCGGCCTCCGATCCTGCGAGTCCGCCGCCGATGAACGTGGACCACAGTTCCCGGCGCCTAGCTCGCGGCGGCAGCGGGCTCGGGTTCACCCGCCACGGCCCACTCGTTGCCGCACTTGAGGCACTTCCGGTACTCGCCGCGCGCCTTCGTGGATTTCATCTCGGCGCCCATGTTGCCGCAGTCGGGGCATTTCTCGAGCACCGGCTTGTTCCAGCAGATGAAATCGCAGTTGGGATGATTGGCGCAACCATAGAACGGGCGGCCGCCCTTCTTCGAGCGCAACTGGATCAGATCGCCGCCATCCTTCGGGCACATCACGCCGATCGGCAGCGCGCGCGTGCCGCGGCACTTCGGGAACTTGCTGCAGCCGAGGAATTCGCCGGAACGTCCCTGGCGGATCACCATGAAGTTGCCGCAGAGCTGGCAGATCTCCTTGGTCATCACCGCGGGCTTGCGATCGCGGCCGAGCGGGCGCGTGTAGTCGCACGTGGCCGGGCGGTTCACGCACATCACGTACGGTCCGAAGATGCCGCCCTTGGCCACGAGCTTGCCGCCGCACTTCGGGCAGCGCTCATTGGGAAGGTTGGAGATATCGTGCGCCTGCGCGATGAGTTCTTCGACGTTCGCGGCGTCGAGCGACTTGGAGAACGGTTTCCAGAAGTCCTTGAGCACGTGCTGCCAGCCGAGATCGCCCTCTTCCACCTTGTCCAACTCCAGCTCCATCTCCGACGTGAATTTCACGTTGAAGATGTCGGGGAACTGGAGCACCATGATCTTCTCCACTGTCTCGCCGAGCGGCGTGGGGGTGAAGCGGCGCTGTTCTAGGAGCACGTAGCGCCGGTCGGCGAGCACGGAGATGATGCTCGCGTAGGTGGACGGCCGGCCGATGCCGAGGCGCTCGAGCTCCTTCACGAGACTCGCCTCCGAGAAGCGCGGCGGCGGCTCGGTGAAGTGCTGGTGCGGCGTGATCTCGCGCACCGGCACGTTCTCCTTCACCTCGAGCACGGGGAGCGCTTGCTCGTCCTCGAGCGCGCGGCCTTCCCCCTCTTCATGCGCCTCACGGTAGAGCGCGAGGAAGCCTTCGAACTTGATGACGCTGCCGGTGGAGCGGAACAGATAGCGGCCGAGGTCGAAGTCCACGGTGGTGGTATCGAACACGGCGGGCGCCATCTGGCTCGCCATGAAGCGCTTCCAGATCAGCTCGTAGAGCTTGAACTGTTCCGGCGAGAGGAATTTCTTGACGTCCTCGGGGCGGCGCGTGGGATCGGTGGGGCGAACGGCTTCGTGCGCGTCCTGCGTGTTCGCGCCCGCCTTGCCGTAGAGCTGCGGTCCGGCGGCGAGCGAGTCCGCGCCGTACTGCGCCGCCAGGAACGTGCGCGCCTGATCGGCGGCCGCCGGCGACACGCGCGTGGAGTCGGTGCGCATGTACGTGATGAGACCCACCTGCCCTTCTTCCTTGCCGAGCTCGATGCCCTCGTACAGGTCCTGCGCGACGCGCATCGTTTTCCGCGATCCGAAGCTCAGCTTCTTCGCGCCTTCCTGCTGCAGCGTGCTGGTGGTGAACGGCGCGGACGGATTCTTGCGGCGCTCGCGCTTGCGGACCTCGGTGACCTGGAAATGCTTGCGTCCCTTGAGGTCGGCGAGGATCGCGTTCGCGGTGGCGCCGTCGTGGATCTCGGGCTTCTTGCCGTCGAGCTGGTGCAGCTTGGCCGTGAACTTCTGCGCGTTCTTCTCGAGCAGCGCGTCCACCGTCCAATACTCCACCGGCTTGAACGCGCGGATCTCGCGCTCGCGCTCGACGATGAGGCGCAGCGCGACGGTCTGCACGCGGCCGGCGGAGAGGCCCTTCTTCACCGTTTTCCAGAGGAGCGGGCTCGCCTTGTAGCCCACGAGCCGGTCGAGCACGCGGCGCGCCTGCTGCGCGTTCACCTTCTTGTCGTCGATGCGGCCGGCCTTCTTGATCGCGGCCTGCACCGCTTCCTTCGTGATCTCGTGGAAGAGCACGCGCTGCACCGGCGCGCCGTTCTTCTGCTTGATCGACTCGGCGACATGCCACGCGATCGCTTCGCCCTCGCGGTCGGGGTCGGTCGCGAGGTAGATGTGCGACGCGACCTTGGCGGCGCCCTTCAGCTCATCGAGCACCTTCTCCTTGCCGGGCACGGGGACGTACTTGGGCGTGAACCCGTTCTCGATATCGATGCCCAGCCCCTTCTCGGGCAGGTCGCGCACGTGGCCCACCGTGGCGCGCACGCGGAAATCGTTGCCGAGATACTTGCCGATGGTCTTCGCCTTGGCCGGCGATTCGACGATGACCAGTCTCTTGTTCTGGTACGTCGAGAAGTCCACATCGCTCATCGTGCCTCGTTCATCGTGCATCGCTCCCGCTTTCTTCCCTTTCTTCGCGGGCGCCGCGACGGCCTCTGCCACCCTCGCGGGCCTCTTCGCCGCTACGATGGCCGATGGCCGACGGACAGTGGCCTTCTTCGCCAACGCCTTTGCCTTTACGCGGCCCGATGCGCGATGCACGATGGCGCTCTTCGCCGGCGCGACCTTCTTCTTCGCCGCCGGCTTCTTCTTCGCCGCCGCTTTCTTCTTGGTCGCCACGATTAATGCACCGTCACGTTGTCGCCGCCCAGGCCGTCGTCAATGAAGCCGACGCCTTCCATGAGCGCGCGAAGATCATCGAGCGCGATGCGTCCCTCGATCTGCGAGAGCGCGCGCTCGATGAGCGATTCCAGCTCGTCGGCGCTCACGAGTCCCGCGCCGGAGAGTGTCATCAAGTGTCCCCACGCTTCGGGGGCGAATCGTCCCCGTTCGTGGGGACCGAGCACTCGGAAAGTCATTCAGCCTCGACCGTTGGCGGTCGGAAGACGGGTTCGAGCCTGTCGAAGGATTGGACACCCCAGCCAGCCCGTTGTAACCGGAACATTGCGGCCGGAACCATGAAAACCGTCCGTCCGGCCTGTGAACTGCAATAGTATAGTAGGGACGTCAAGTAGGCGCCCAACCTAGCGGGCGGCCCCGGCTCCGGCAAGGCGCACGATCTCCGCCACCAGCGACGCCGGCGTCATCGCGCCAACATCGAGCACATGATCGCGCCGACAAGTACACCGGTTCGCGCTCGGCGAGAAGACGCCGCATCGTCGCGAGCGGATCGGCCGTCTGCAACAGCGGGCGCTGGCGCTTCGCGCGACGCACGCGCGAGAGCGCGACTTCGGGGCGCATGCGCAGATAGATGAGGAGCGAGCGCGGCCGGAGCAGCGCCACGGCCTCCGCGCTCGTCACCCAACCGCCGCCGGGCGCCATCACGAGACCGCCGCGCGGCGCGAGATCGCGCGTGAGCGCCAGTTCACATGCGCGGAAATAGGGCTCGCCCTTCTCCGCGAAGATGCGATCGATGGACATCTGCTCGCGCGATTCGATCTCGATATCGAAATCGACGAACGGGCGCGCCAGGCGCCGCGCCACGCGCCGGGCGGCCGAGGACTTCCCGACGCCCGGCAGCCCGACGATCACGATGTGCCGCTCAGCGCTTGGGAGATCCGATCCGGGCGGCAATGTGTGCCAGGTAGCCATCGTGATTGCGGCGCGTCTCGCCCAGCGAGTCGCCGCCGAATTTCTCGAGCATCGCCTGCGCGACGATGAAGGCGGTCATCGCCTCGGCGATCACGCCCATCGCGGGCACCGCGGTGACATCGCTGCGCTCGGCGACCGCCTGCGCAGGCTCGCCGGTGGCGAGATCGATCGTGGCGAGCGGGCGCATGAGCGTGCTGATCGGCTTCATCGCGGCGTGGATGACGAGCGGCTCGCCGTTCGTGACGCCGGCCTCGAGACCGCCCGCGCGATTGGTGCGGCGCTGCACGTTGCCGGTGCGCGCGCGGCCCGGCATGAGCGTGATCTCATCGTGCACTTCGGCGCCGGTGCGGCGCGCGTTCTCGAATCCCGGCCCGATCTCGACGCCCTTCACCGCGGGGATGGACATGATGGCGGCGGCGAGGCGCGCGTCGAGCTTCCGGTCCCAGCTCACGTGCGAGCCGAGTCCCACGGGCAGGCCATCGCAGATCACTTCGACGATGCCGCCGAGCGTGTTCCCTTCTTTCTTCGCCGCGTCGATCGCGGCGGTCATCTTCGCCTCGGCGCCGGCATCGAGCGTGCGGAGCGGCGACTTGTCGGCGGCGGCGTTGAGATCGGCCGGCAGCGCCGACGGCAGGCGCGCGTCGATGCCTCCCAGATGGATCACGTGACTCGCGACCGTGATGCCGAACTCGCGGAGGAAGCGGCGGCACACCGCGCCCGCAGCCGTGCGCGCGGCGGTCTCGCGGGCGGAGGCGCGCTCGAGGAGATCGCGGCCGTCGGTGCGGTCGTACTTGAGCATGCCGCTGAGATCGATGTGTCCGGGGCGCGCGCGAGTGACCGCGCGTTTGCGCGGCGCCGGGATCGCCTTCGCGCGGCGCGGGATCCATGATCTCCTGCCAGTTCTTCCAGTCGAGATTCGCGATGCGCATCGCGATGGGCGTGCCGAGGGTGAAGCCCGCGCGCACGCCGCCGAGGAACTCCACGGCGTCGTGCTCGATCTGCATGCGGCGGCCGCGGCCGTAGCCCTGCTGGCGGCGCTCGAGGTCGACGTCTACGTCGGCGGCGAGCAGCGGCAGGCCGGCCGGCATCCCCTCGAGGATCGCGAGGAGAGCGGGACCGTGCGACTCGCCGGCGGTAGTGAATCTGAGCATGCGGTTAAGCTATGCGGCGGGGGTGAAAACGAAACCCGCCCGGCGCGAACGGTGCGCCGGGCGGGTCTCGATGGGACTTGGAGCGGAGTATTACGGGCAGGCCGCCGCCATCTGCGCCTGCGGGATCGTGATGATCACGACACCGAACTGCGTGGCGCCCACCACGACCGTGTTGCCGCCGGGCAGCAGCGCCGACTTGATCGGGCCGATGACCGGGTCGCGGGTGGGGACGAGCATGCAGCGTTGGCCGTTGTTCGTGTTGTAGACCTCGATCTGCGGCTGCGTAGACGATGAGAACATCATCTCCGTGCCGCCGGTCGCGCCGGGGCGCGGCTCGCCGAAGTTCTTCGGGTGGAAGTCGATGCCCGCATTGCCGCCTGATGTCTGCAGCATACCCGTGAGGCGGAGCGTGGCATTGACCATGTAGGTCGAGTCGGCGCGGATCGCGTTGTTGAGACCATCGAGATTGACCGCCACACCCGAAACCCTGGTGGAGGTGTTGGCGATGAAGTCGAGGACGTCCGTCGGCGCCGAGATGCCGGCGTCGATCACCGGCACCGGGAGCACGTACGTGTGCCCCTTGTCTGTGAACGTCGGGATCAGCCCCGGATTGACGTCGTATGTGAGAGCGCGCGCATTCGAGAGATTCCCCGCGCCGCCGATCTGCCCACCCTCGCCGAACATCGCGTGAGCGAAGTCGCCCGAGTTGCGCGTGAAGGTCGTGTCGCGGAAGCCGAGCTCGGCGACGCGGAATTGGATCGAGAAGTAGGACGTATCGGGGCCCGTGATGAACGGACCCTGGCGGAAGGGCACGAGGAACACGTGAGAGCCGTAGCCGGCCGACTGGGAGCCGCTCGATCTCGAGCGTATCGAGGGTACCGTTGCCAACTGACCGATCGACTGCTCGAAGAAGAAGTGCGACGTCTGGTTCTCAGATCCTCCCAGCGAATGCTGCCTTGATTCGTGAAGGGGAGCGTCTGCCCGGCCGTCGGCGTCGTGGAGTACGCCAGCAGCACGTCGCCGCAGGCGCCGGCGCCCTTGCAGGTGGCCGCGACGTACTGCGGCCGGTCGCTGAAGTCGTAGACCGTGCGGGTCTCGACGATCTGCTGGTTGGCGTTGAGGACCGAAGTCACTTTGTACGCAATGATGTTCGGCAGCGCGTAGCGCTTGAACTCCGCGCCCGCGTTGACGTCCACATAGCTGATGTGCGTGGCGCCGGAGAGCGCGACGAGCAGCGTGTCCGACATCGTGCCCGGATTGCCGCCCGCGCCATGGTCGAGCGGCCAGCGCCGTGATGCCCCACGGCTGGAAGCCGACCGGAATCGCCGGATGGAACGTCGAGTCGCTGAGCGAGAAGACGTCGAGCTCGTTCCGGGTGATGTTCGTGAGGTAGATCGAGTTCGTGGGCGGATGATAGATCCCGTCCGCGACCAGGCCGCCGTTCGGCAGCGGACGCGTGAGACCGGCCACGACCGTTACCGTATCGAGGCGCACCGGCCCGACCGTGCCCACCGGAATGCGCGCCGTATCCTGCCGGCCGTTGCCGTTGGTGGCGAACGCCATCACGCGCACCTGCTCCGGGAAGACCGCCACCGGCAGCGCCATGGTGAACGTGTGGATCACCGACGAGAAGTTGCCGGCGATGATCACCGAGTCCGTTTGCACTAGGGCATTGGCGGGCGGCATCGTGGTGATCTTGTAGCCGATCACCTTGATGTTGTTCAGGTCCTTGGCCGTCACATGGATCGTGTCGGTGGTCTCGATGCGCTTCGTGATCCCGTAATCGACCACCGGGATCGTATTCGCACCGCCGGTCGCCAGCACGTTGATCGTGACGATATTGCCGACATAGAGCGTGCCCAACGAATCGTACATGAATGGCGTGAGCTGCGCCGCGCCCGCCACCGCGCCCACGAAGCTGATCGACGAATCGACGCCGGTGGAATCCTTGAGCGGGCTGTTGAAGACCACGGAGTCACGCTTGGCCGGGTTGTAGACGCCGCCCGCCTGCTGCACGATCCATCCGAGCGCCTTCACCTTGAGTGCCGGACTTGCCGCTGATCGACATGGCGATGCCCGAGCCGATCACGGCGCTGTCGCCGGTGCGGGGCGCCGTGAACCTTACGATCGACGGGCTGCCGCCGCCCGTGACCATGAGCAGCGTGTCGACGCGCGAGATGTTGTGCGCACCGTCCACTGACTGGCCGAGGATCGTGACCTGCGTGCCGATCGGCACCGTGGGCGGCACATTGATCATGCAGACGCGGGAGAACGTGGTGACCGCGCTATTGAACGTCGTATCGCAGACCGCGCGCGAGCTGGCCCGTTTGGGAGCCGGCGACGGCGTCCACGTGCAGGAGGCCGAGATTGTCGGTCGCCGAGATCGTGAAGGACAGCGACGAGTCGGTCACGGCGCCCGGCGCGAGGCTCACCGTGGGCGGGTTCTTGTCGCTGAGCCCGTTCGTCGCGTCGCTCGAGACGCAGCTCGCGAGCGTGAACGCGAGCGCGACCGCCGCCGCGAGGCGGGCGGCGCGAGGGCGGCCGGAGGCGAGGGTGCGCGTGTCCATGGACGGCATCATAGGAATTCTCACCGAGAAGGCGGCGGCTTAGTGTTCGGAGCCCGGCGGGCCAAGAGCCTCGCCTTCATCCACGATGTGCGGCGTGATCAAGATGATCAGGTCGTTCTTCGTCTCTTCCGTGCGCGTCTCGCCGAACAGCTTGCCGATGAACGGCAGGTCGACGAGGATCGGAATGCCGGTCTTGTCCTGCAGCACGTGCGAGTCGGTGAGGCCGCCGATGACCGCGGTCTCGCCATCGCCCACGAGCACTTCGTTGTCGGCGCGCTGCTTGTCGATCACGTAGCCAAGGTCGGCCGACGCGGGCGTCACCGTAGAACGCTCGGCGTGCACGACCAGCAGCACCTGCCGGTTGTTCGTGATGTGCGGCGTGACCGTGAGGATGATACCGGTCTCCTTGTAGGCCACCGTCGAACGCGGCGCCGTCGCGACCGCACCGCCCGTCGTCAGCGACCCGACGTCGACGATACGGATCGGGATCTCCTGTCCGGACATGATCTCGGCCTTCTTGTTGTCGAGCGTCACGACGCTCGGCTCCGCCTGGACGTCGGCGAGCCGCGTTTCCTGGAGCGCGTCGATGAAGGCCGTGAGGTTGAACTTGCCGATCGTGGTGGTGAAGAGCAGCTGCAGCGCCGGGTTCACCACGCGCTGGTTGGCGTTGGTGATCAGCGCGAGCGAATTGCCGCCGATGTCCACCACCGTCTGGTTCGTCGGGTAGCCCTTCGCCGGAGACGGCGTCCGGAACGCCGTCGCCATTCGTGTCCACCGGCTGGAAGGTGGACGGGTCGGGGCGCTGGACGAGCTTGTTGAAGAACGTGCTGGCCGTTCCGAGGTCGTACGAGACGCCGATGTCCTGGATGCTCGTGCGATCGACCTCGATGATCTTGGCCTTGATCGCGACCTGCGGCGTGCGGACGTCGAGGTCGCGGATGTAATTGATCATGTCGAGAAGGCGCGAGCCGACGTCGGTCACGATGAGCCGGTTGGACGCGGAGTCGAAGGAGACGTCGCCGCGCGAGGTGCAGCCGGAATTGCCGTAGCCCGGGCTGTTCTGTACGGTGCCGGAGTTCGCGCCGCCGTAGCCGAGGCCCGCGCATTCCTTGGAGAGCAGGCCCTTCACCGAGGGCAGGAGCGAGGACGCGCGCGCATAGTTGAGCGAGATCATCTGCGTGGTGAGCGGCTCGGACGCCTGCTGCTTGCCGAGGTTGTCGAAGGAGTCGACCGTGATGATGCCGTCGGCGTCTTCCTTCGCGGCCAGGCCCTGCGACTGCAGGATGGCGCGGAGCGCGACGTCCCACGGCTGGTCGCGCACTTCGGCGGTGACGGTCCCCGTGACGCCCTTGCCGACCACGATCGTGCGGCCGGAGAAGAGGGCGAAGGCGGCGATGACGTCGCGGATGTCGGCGTCGACGTAGGTGACGGTGATGCGCGGCTGCGAGGAGCTGGAGACGAAGTTGGACTGGCGGGCGGCCTTTACGTTCGCGTGGCCGCCGAGGATGCGGTCGGAGCCGCCCGACGCGTAGTTGGCGGCGGGGGCAGCGGCGATCGACGGCGAGGTGGCCCACGTGCCGAAGCTGCCGGCCGAGACGCCATCAATAGTAAGGCGCACGTCATCGGCGCCGCGCTTCAGCGTGTACTTGTGGTCGCCATCGAGTTCGATGACCACGCGCACGACGTCTTCGCGATACTGCGCGATGCGGATGTTCGTGATCCCGCCGCGCGGTACCTTGTCGTAGAGGCGCGACGTGCCGGTGAAGGTGGCGCCCTTGAGGTCGAGGATGATGCGGGCCGGTGAGGCGAGCGCAAAATCCGAGACGTCGACGGAGCCGTCAACGGCGATGACCACTTCGGCGCGACCCGAAGCGGGAACGATGCTGAGGGCGCGGACTTCGCCGCCCTTGGCCGCATCAGTCGTTGCGTCGCGGGGAGTGGGCGTTTTGAAGCCCATCGTCACCACGGCGATCCCTACCAGCGTCCAGATGCGGCTCATTGCGCCCTCGCGGTCGTCGTTGCGTTCATCCCTAGCGCTTCCTGTCGAGTCATACCGATCTCTTCGATCGTGAAGATCACTTGCTGCGGACGGATCTGGTTCACGCGCATCCGGCCGAGTGTCTGGCCAACTTTCACCCGGTACTGTTCCTTGGTCTGCAGGTCGCGCAGAATAGCGACGCTCCGACCCTGCGGGTCGTAAATCACGGCGACGAGCCGAAGGTCGGAGACCATTGGCCGGAGGTCGCCCGTGCGCATGAGCGAAAGGAACGGATCGCGGCGGTTATCGGCCTGGTAGGTGAAGGTCTCGCGGAGGAGCGAGATCTCCGACTTGCCGCCGCGCTGCGAGACCGAGCTGGACTGGTCGGGCGCGGGGGCCGGGCGCGGCGGGCGCCGGTGCGGCCTTGGCGCCCTTCGCCTGCGTGGTCGGTCTGTGCGGTCGTGGCCGCGCCCTTGGCGGGCGCGGGGGCTGGCGGCACTACTGTCGGCTTGCTGGCCTGTTGCTGCGCAGGGGCAGCGGCAGGCCGCGGAGCGCCGGCGCCTGGGCCGTCGTCTTCGTGTACGGCGTTGCCGTGGGCTGCGCGGCCGACTGCGGTGGCGGCGCGCCGGTATTCTGCTCCGCCTGGACATGCTGATTGGTCGCCGCGGCCGCGTTCGTAGCCGCGGTCTTCGGCGCCGTGATGTTCGGCATCGACTGCGCAGCGGCGCTCATGCCGGCGGCAGAGATCGCGGCGGAGGCCGCGAGCGCGACGAAACGGATGCGTGCGCTCATTTCTTGGCTCCGCTCTTCTTGGGACCGGGTTGATCCATGTTCTGCGGCTTGGCGACGAACGTCTGCAACTCGAAGCGCGCCTCGACCACGGCGTCGTCCGACGTCTTGCGCGTCGCCTTCGAGAGATTCGGATTCGACGGCGCGGCGAGCGACAAATTCACGGGCAGGATGATGCGCGTCAGGTTGCCGACGTTGGCGAAGAACTCGCCGAGCGCGTTGTAACCGCCCACGACGGTCATCTTGTAGCGGTAGGTGTCGTAGTTCTCGCCCTCGATGACCGCCTGCGGATCGACCGCGGACACATCGAGGCCGGCGCGGCGCGCGGCGGTGGAGACCTGCTCGAGCAGCGACGGCACCTCGTTGCCCACGGGCACGAGGGTGCGGATGAGCACGAGGTTCTGCTGGTATTCGGCGAGTTGGCGCCGCAGCTGGTCGAGGCTCCCCTTCGTCATCTCCGACTTCGCCTTCTCATTCACGGAAAGGAGACGCTCGAGCTGCTCGCGCTTCGCCTGGATCTCGTTCGCCTTGGGCCGGTACACGTAGTACCAGTCCACCGCGATGAGCAGAATGGCGAGCACGCCCACGAGGGTCATGACCTGTTCGCGCTGTCCCTTCGGAGGAAAGGCCATGGCTACCTCACCGCGAGTGAAACGGGCACGGTCTTGATCGCCGAGGGATCAGGCGTCTGGTAGAACGCCGTGAGCGTGAACTCGGTGACCTCTTTGCCGTCGATGAGAATGATCGACGACTTGTCGAGCTGGACGTTCTCGAGGAAGGGTGACGCCTCGAGGAGCTTCATGAAGCGCGTGAGCGCCTGGATATCGACGGTGTTGCCGATGATGCGGAGCCGCACGCGGGGCACGGTGCTGCTGTCGACCTCGGGCAGCCTGGCAGGACCGGCCTTCGGCGCCCCGGCGGCGGCGCCGGGAGGCGTGGCCGTCGTGACGGGCGAACTCGAGTTCGTCTGCTGCACCTGCGTGATCCACGTGTAGGGCGGCAGCGCGCGGCTGATCTCGTCCATGATGTGGGGCCACACGAAGCGCTTGTTGTCGAAGCTCTTGATCAGCTCGACCTGGCGCACCACGGAATCCCGCTCGGCCTCGGCGCGCCGCTTCTCGCGGATCACGCCGGTGAAGCGCGTGGAGTCGCTGACCGCGCTCTGGAGGCGAGTGTCGAGGTCGGCCGCTTGGCCGCGCTGCCACCACATCGCGCCGGCGATCACCGCGGCCGATACGACGACGGCCCCCAACATGCCGATGAGGTAGGGATCCTTGACCTTGCTGACGATGCCCGCGGCGGCGCCGGCGAAGTCGACGCCGGGTCCGCTGCGACCACGAGCTTTCGCGGTGGTGCCAGGAAGTAGATTGATCTCAATCATGTCGCGACCTTGTCAGTTGGGTCAGGCGACCTGGCGAAGCGCCAGTCCGATGGGCAGCATCAGCAGCGGAGCGACTTCATCCATGACGAGCGATTCAAAAGCGCCGTCACGTACTCGCAAGCGCTGCAACGGGGTAGCCATTGTCACGGGTATGCGAAGCCGGGCCGCGAGCGCCTCGGTAAGACCGGGGACGCGGGCACCGCCGCCGCACGTGTACGCGGCCTTGAGCTTGGCCGCCGAACGGGACGAGCTCGCGAGGAACGCGGCCGCGCGCTCGATGCCGACCGCGAGCTCTTCGCCGCGCGTCTCGGTGATCGACTGGAGATGCGGCGAGCGCTCGAAGCCCTGGAGCAGGCCGTCGGCCTCCTCCGCGCTCAGTCCGCGCTCGCGCTGCAGATCCTCGCGGAAGCGGCGCGTGCCCACCGAGATGTCGCGGGTGAGCAGCGGAACGCCGTCGTCGAGGATGTTGATGTTCGTGACTTCGTGGCCGATGTTCACCAGGCACACCACGCCGCTCATCGCCTCGGGGTAATTCACCTCGAACGCATTGTGGAGCGCGAAGGCGTCCACGTCCACGATGGTCGGCTGGACCTCGGCGTCCACCAGCAGCCGGATCTTGCCCTCGATGAGGTCGCGCTTGGCGGCCACGAGGAGCACGCTCATCTCGAGGCCATCGGCATCGGGATCGAGGATCTGGAAATCGAGCTCGACCGACTCCATGTCGAAGGGCACGTGCTGCTCCGCTTCCCAGCGGATCAGTTCGCGCGCCTGCTGTTCCTTCACACGGTCGATCTGGATCTTCTTGATGATCACGTCGCGGCCACCCACGGCGGTGACGACCGACTTCCCCTTCGCGCCCGTGCTGCCGAGCGCGGTGCGGATCGCATCGGCCACGATCCCGGGATCCATCACTTCGCCTTCGACGATCGCATCCGCGAGCAGCGGCGCGATGCCGACGCGCACGAGCTCGGGCTCCGAGCGGCTGTGATCCACGACTGCGACCTTGATGAGACCGGATCCGATGTCCAGGCCGATCGTCGTCTTCTTCTTGCCGAAGAGCGCCATGTGAGAGGCCGAGGTTGGTGGAAGCGAAAACGCACGCGTTGATGCGCGCGCCGATGAACACGAATACGAGCCGACACCGAACTTCGACCGACCGGTGCCAAGGCGTTATCGCTTATCACACGAGCCGGGCGGGCTAAAGTAACGCGTGATGTCGGAACGCCATCTCGTTTCGTGAGAGCAAGCAAGACGCGCCGCGGTCCGCTCACGGCATTGGCGTCCACGCATGGGAGGCCGCGCGCATCGGGAGCTGAGCGGAGTCGAGCCGGACGAACAATGCGAGGCGCGCGCGCGCCGCGAGTGCGGGCGGTCCCGCGGCGCGCGCCTCCGCTAGCAGCAGGAAATTGCCGGGCGCGAGGCGCACAATGAGCACCGTGTCGGTGATGCTGCCGCCGGCGTGCGCGCGAACGGCCACGAGGCCGGGTGCGCCGGGCGCCCGACCAGGTGCTGTCCCACTCCGCGGACGTGGTGGCGAGCGTGAGCGCCCGTTCCGCCCGCGCCATGGCCCCCGCTCGCGCCACTGCGCCGGCGGCATCGCGCATCGCCTGCCCCGCCGCCATCACGGCGCCGGCGGCGATCGCGCCCGCGACCACGAGCGCGGCGAGCACCATCGCGAGGGCCATGCCGCGACGCCGGCTCACGGCACTAGTTCCGGAGCGCGATGGACGCGCTGGCGGAATCGCGCACCGCGCGCGCCGGCCGGTGACGCACCGAACGCGGAGGAATTGACGTTCACGATGATGCTCGCGACCGCCGCCGGCGGAGCGGCGGCGCCGAGCGAATCGATGTAGGTGAAGCGGATGCCGGCCGCGTCGTACGGACCGCTGACCGGTTGCACGATAGAGCACGGCGTCGCGCGGGTTGCAAGGCAATCGAAGAAGCCGAGATACCATTTGGCGTCGGCGGCGCGATAGAGTTCGAAGCGCGCGCGCCGGACGAAGCGGACGGCGGCGCCGGCGTCCACCGCGGGGGCGAGCGGCGGCGAGAAGCGGATGCTCCAGCCCTCCGCCGCTTCGGCGGGGCTCGCGGTGAAGCCGCTCGTCTCCGGGCACGCCGCGCCGCTCGCCGGGTCGGCGATGAGCACGTGCCGGTCCCAGCGATCGTCGCGCGGGTCCGGGTCCGCCGGGATCGAACACCAGCACGGTGTCGCCGTCATCGGGTGCCGCGACCCAACTCGTGAGTCCGAGTGCCGACGCGTCGCGGAGCGGCGGGAGCACCGCGGCGTCCCGCGATGCGGCGACGGTGCACAGCACCGAGGCGCCGATGCAACATGCGGAACTCGACGTGGTCCGGCGCGGTGGCGTACAGATCACCGTCGGCGGGCGAGAGCGCGCGCAGGTCGGCGGAGAGCACGTCCACGGCCTGGCGCACGGCGGCGTGCGCGACGGCCGCGCGCGCATCCGCGGCGAAGAAGCGCTGCTGGCGCACGGCGGAATCCATGACCGCGGCGCCGATCGCGCACGCGAGCACCACGGCGACGAGCAGCTCGACGAGCGAGAATCCGCGCGACGCTAGCATGGGAAGGCGCTCTCCAGCGCGAACACCACCGGCGCGCGGCCGGCTGTCGGTGGGCAGCGCGTCACGCTGTCCTGCGCCGTGGTGACGCCGTTCGCGGTGACGATGCTCCACCGGTCGATGATCCCGTTCGTCGCCGAGCGCGCCGGACGTGCGCGCGGCGCACGGTTGGCTGCGCAGCGCTTCGAGCCGCGACCACGCAATGGCGGCGGCCCGCGCGCGCTGCACGCCCGCCGCGCCGAGGCGCTCCACAGCGAGTTCGGTGCCGGCGAGGCCGAGCAGTCCCACGGAGAAGAGCGTGATCGCGACGAGGCACTCCGCGAGCGTGAAGCCGGCGGCGGCGCGGCGGAGCTGATGAGCGATGGGGCACGGGCGCCTGCTGGTGAGGGGGCGCCGGCAATCTGCTTCGGGTCGTGCTCGGCTATGTCACCCGTCCGTCTCGCGACGGCGCGGAACATCGCGCGCGCTCACTCGCCGAGTTTGTACTCGCGGATCTTGTAGAGCAGCGCCCGGTGCGAGAGTTCCAGCAGCTGCGCGGCGCGGGTGCGGTTGCCCCGCGTCTCCTCGAGCGCGCGGCGGATGAGCGTGCGCTCGAGCGCGTCGGTCTGGCGCTTGATCGAGAGGTCGCTCGACGACGGTCCCGGCGCGTCGCCGCCGCGCACGAACTCGGCGAGATGCTCGGGTTCGATCGTGGTGCCCTGCGCGAGCACGAGGGCGCGCTCGATGACGTTCTCGAGCTCGCGCACGTTGCCGGGCCAGGCGTAGTCGGCGAGCAGGCGCATCGCGGCGGGCGCGATGCTCTCGACGCCGAGGCCGAGCCGCTCGTTGTAGCTGCGCAGGAAATGCAGCGCGAGTTCGGGGATGTCCTGCGGCCGCTCGCGCAGCGGCGGCAGTTTGATGGTGACGACGTTGATGCGGTAGTAGAGGTCGCCGCGGAATCGCCCGCTCGCGATGTCGGCGGCGAGGTCGCGATTGGTGGCGGTGATGAGCCGCACGTCCACCTTCGTGGACGTGTTCGCGCCCACGCGGCGCACTTCGCCTTCCTGCAGCGCGCGCAGGAGCTTCACCTGGAGCGCGACCGGGAGGTCGCCGATCTCGTCGAGGAAGAGCGTGCCGCCGTGCGCCTCCTCGAAGAGGCCGGCCTTCTCGTGCGACGCGCCGGTGAAGGCGCCCTTCGCGTGGCCGAAGAGCTCGCTCTCGAGCAGCGCTTCGGGGATCGCGCCGCAGTTCACCGCGACGAAGGCCTCCTGCGCGCGCGGGCTGGAATTGTGCACGAGGCGCGCGACGAGCTCCTTGCCGGTGCCGCTCTCGCCGGTGAGCAGCACCGTGCTCGGGATGGCGCGCCACTTTGCGGGCGACGTCGAGTGCGGCGCGCATTGAGGCGCTGCGCCCAACGATCTCGTCCTGCGCGCGGATGGTGCGCAGTTCGCCCTCGAGCGACGCGACGCGCCGGCGCAGCTTCTCGCGCTCGGCCGCCTTCCGCACCACCAGCGCCACCTCGTCGGCGCGGAACGGCTTCGGGCATGTAGTCGTATGCGCCCTTCTGCATCGCGGAGATCGCGATGTCGGAATCGCCGTAGGCGGTCATCGCGACGATGAGCGCGCGCCCGCCGGTGGCGGCGTAGCGCTCGATCATGTCGATGCCGGACATCGTGGGCATCCGCAGGTCGCAGAGCACGAGGTCGATGTCCTCGGCGGCGAGGCGCTCGAGGCCCTCCTTGCCGTCGCTGGCGGTGACGGTCGAGTGTCCCTCCGCGCCGAGGATGCGAGTGAGCGTCTGTCGCAGCCCCGGCTCGTCATCCACGACCAGGATCTTCACGTGCTCTCGATCGCGGCCGTCGTCGCGGGGGTGGGATCGACGCCGCCCTCGGGCACGGGCAGATAGATCATGAAGGCCGCGCCGCCCTCGCGCGCCTGGCGCACCCAGATCGTGCCGCCCATGCCTTCGATGATGCGCGAGACGATCGCGAGGCCGAGACCCGTGCCCTTGTTCGGATCCTTCGTGGTGAAGAAGGGATCGAACACGCGCTCGGTGTCGGTGAGCGGCACGCCCGGGCCGTTGTCGGAGACGATCACCTTGATGATCCGCGTCGGCTCGCCCACGGTGTTGAGCCACGCGCGCACGCGCGCGCTCTGCTCGCGCACCATCTGCACGCCGGTCGGATCATCGCCGCGTCGCGTGCCGTCGCCGAAGATGTCATTGAACGCGACGCACTGCGTGACGAACCAGATCTCGCCCTTCCCGTTCAGCGCATCCACGCCGTTGAGGAGCAGGTTCACGAAGCACCTGCTCCATCTCGTGGCGGTCGCCGCTGAGCGCGGGGAGATCGTCGCCGAAGGTGGTGTGCAGCTGCGTGCCGCGCAGGGCGCCCTGGTCGCGCAGCATGTCGGTGGCGCGCTTGGCGACGGCACTGATGTCCACGGCGCCGGTGGTGCGGCGGCGGGGGCGCGCGTACTCGAGCATGCCACGCATGATCCGATCGATGCGCGCGCTCTCGCGCTCGATGCCTGCGAGCGCGTCCGCCGCCTCGGAACCGGGGGCGGCCGATTGATGCAGGAGATGCGTGTAGCCGTTGATCGCGCCGAGCGGATTGCCGATCTCATGCGCCACGCCGGCGGCGAGCCGGCCGACGCTCGCCACTTTCTCCAGGTGCGTGCGCTGCGCTTGCTCCTCGAGGATGCGCGCGGTCATGCGATTCACGCTGCGCGACAGGCGCGCGAACTCGCGGTTGCTGCCCTTGGGCGCCCGCCGCGAGAGGTCGCCATTGGCGATCGCCTCCGTGGTGTCGACGATCTCATCGAGGGGGTCGAGCACGAGGCCCTGGATCTTGTACGCGCCGAACGCGACGAAGAGCACGATGTCGGCGATGAAGAGCAGGCCGAGGTAGATCGCGCCGTTCCTCGTCATGATGATGCTCTCGAGCACCACCACGTTCAGCGCGGCGAGCGACAGCGCCGCGGTGCCGAGGACCGCGAGATTGAGCATCATCTCGGTCTTCAGCGAGGTAAACAGTTGGAACTTGCCCAGGTCGGGCGCGCTCGAGAGTTCGGTGCGGCGTGGTTCGGTCATGGTGTGTTGCCCTTGGCTCGGGCCCGCACCGCCAAGGCGGGGGGCGCTCCTGCACTGAGTTCGACGGCGCGATCCGCGTGACCGCGCGCCGAGGTCGTATCCCCTCTCAACAACAGATAGTCCGCGTACCCCGCCTGGAGCTGCCACACATCCCGTCCCACGAGCGACGCTCGCGCCCACGTCGAATCGGCCAGCCAGCGTGTCGGCGGGCGCCACGGCGTAAGCGCGCGCGAACATCGCCGCGGCCCCCGCCCAGTCCTGCGTCTTCAGTTTCAATTCACCACTCTCCCGCCAGAGCACGGCGTCGCGCTTGAACAATTCCCGCGCCATCGCGTACTCGCGTTCCGCCGCATCGAAGCCGGCCCGCCGCCGCATCCACACGCCCCATCGTCCAGTGTGCGTGGTACGATTCCGGGTGTTCCTCGAGCAGCGTGAGCGCGAACGTCTTGGGATCGTGCCAGACATCGGTGCGCGTCCACGTGCGCATCGAGAACATCACGAGCACCAACGCCAACGCCGCGGCCACCGCACGCGGTGCGCGCCAGCCGTACCGCTCCATCACCCAGCCCGCCGCGAGCATCGCGCCGGCACTGGGCAGATACAGCGTGCGCTCCGCGAGCAGCACGCCCGTCACGAACAGGACGTTCGAGACGGGGGTCAAGGTCACTGGCACCCACGCCAGAGCGAACGCGGCCTCCGGCGCCCGCCGCCACGCGTGGAATATCGCCGCCGCGAGCACGCCCGCCAGAGCGACGCCCATCATCACGCCCCAGGTCACCGACGTGGCGAGTTCGATGACCGCCGGCTGGTAGTCGGCGGAGAGATGTTCGGGCACGAGGAGCAGCCTCGCGTACTCCGGGATCACGGATGCGACGGTGAGCAGACGGTCCGCGACGGGACACCCACGAACACCGGCGACGGCGCGACGAGCGGCTCATGGCGGAACACGACGAGGAGCACCACGCCGTAGGCGAGCGCCGCGCGGCGTACGACAGGTACAGCCCGAGCCGCGCCCGTAGCGCCGCGCAGCGCGCCGCCCGTCAACAGCAGATCGTGCAGCACGGCCAGCGCCAGGAACACGATCGCGCTCTCCTTGGAGAACAACGCGAGCGCGAACAGCACGGGCGCGGCCCACGACCCGCGGCGGTGCGCGAGCAGCGCCGCGAGCACGAACGCCGCCGCCATGCACTCCGAGCGCCCTACCACGTTCGCGACCGCTTCCACATGCACCGGATGCACGGCGAACAGCAGCGCGGCGGCCAGCGCGGCGGCCGGCGCGAGCAGTTCCGCGGCGAGGAACCAGACCAGCACCGATGCCGCCGCGTGCCACAGGATGTTCACCGCGTGGAACCAGCGCGGATCGCCGCCCGAGAGCCACCAATCGAGCGAGAAGGTCGCGATCGCGAGCGGCCGATACTGCCCGCCGCCGAGCGCCGCGGGCCAATAGGGATGCGAGAAGGCGAGCCAGATGCCGTTCGGGAACGCGACGAGCGGATTCTTCAGGATGATCGCGCGGTCGTCGAGCACGAATCCGTTCTCGAGCGCGTTCAGATAGACGAGCGATCGCGACCAGCGCGACGGCCACCGGCGCCCAGCGCCGGAGCTCGTGGCGCGATGGGAAGAAGCTGGAGGCGGCGACGATCGGCGGCGCCGCCGCCTCTTGCAGCCGGAGCGGTCAAACCTCTACTCCGTAGCGCGACAGCTTGCGGTAGAGCGTGCTCGGGTCGATGCCGAGGCGCTCGGCGGCGCGGCTCTTGTTGCCGCCTTCCGACTGCAGCACCCACAGGATGTACGCGCGCTCGATGACGTCGAGCGTGGGGTTCGACGTGGGCGTGCGGTCGGTGACGAGCGGCTTCGGCGCGGCGTTCGGTGACGCGCTGCGGGAGCACCGACGATGTCGATCAGCTCGCCCTTGGAGAGGATCGCGGCGCGCTCGAGCGCGTTCTCGAGCTCGCGCACATTGCCGGGCCAATCGTATTCCATCATCGCTTCGAGCGCTTCGGCGCTCAGGCGCTTGAGCACGCCGCCGGACTGCTCGGCGCCGCGGCCGAGGAAGGCGTCGATGAGCAGCGGGATGTCGTCGCGGCGCTGGCGCAGCGGCGGCAGGTGCAGCGCGAACACGTTGAGCCGGTAGAAGAGATCGCTGCGGAACCCGCCGCGCTTCATCTCCTCCTCGAGATCGCGGTTCGTCGCGGCAATGAGGCGCGTCTCGATCGGCATCGCCTCGGTGCCGCCCACGGGGATCACCTCGCGCTGCTGCAGCACGCGCAGGAGCTTCACCTGGATGGCGGGCGTCGTCTCGCCGATCTCGTCGAGGAAGAACGATCCCTTCGCCGCGGCGGCGAAGAGGCCGAGCTTGTCCTTCACCGCGCCGGTGAACGAGCCCTTCACGTGTCCGAACAGTTCGCTCTCGAGCAGCGACTCGGGGAGCGCGCCGCAGTTGATCGAGAGGAAGGAGCCCTCGGCGCGCGTGGAGAGATCGTGGATGTAGCGCGCGACCACTTCCTTGCCCGTTCCCGACTCGCCCTGGATGAGCACGGTGGAGTCGGTGGGCGCCACGGTCTCGGCGAGGCGCAGCACATCGAGCCAGCCTTTGCTCCGTCCCACCGGCGCGAGCAAGCCGGTGCGTTCGTGGCGCCGGATCTCCTGGCGCAGCGACTTGTTCTCGACGCGCAGCTGGCGGTGCTCGGCCGCGCGCCGGAGGATCGCGATGATGTCGTCGTTGACGAACGGCTTCTGGATGTAGAAGAACGCGCCCTCGTTCACCGCCTGGATGGCCGAGCGAAGATCCGCCTGCGCCGTCATGAGGATGACCGGCATATCGGGATCCTTGGCGCGCGCCGCCGAGAGGATCTCGATGCCGGTGACGTTCGGCATGCGCACATCGGTGAGGACGATGTCGGGGTTCAGCGCCTGGATGCGCTCGAGACCCTGGCGTGCCGCCGAGCGCGACGACGGGGCTGAAGCCCTCGTTCTTGAGGAGGATGCTGAGCGTCTCGAGGATGCCGGTCTCGTCATCGACGATGAGGACGCTCGGTGGCGTGGGCGCGGCGACGGTCATGTGAGCTCGGGGCTGACGGGCGGACGCGCGAGCGGCAGCAGCACCGTGAACCGGGTGCCCTTGTTCGAGCTGTCGAGGAAGACGAAGCCGCGGTGCGCTTCGATGGCGCGATGCACGATCGGCAGGCCCGAGTCCGCTGCCGCCGGGCTTCGTGGTGAAGAAGGGATCGAAGACGCGGTCGCGGATCTCCACCGGAATGCCCGGGCCGTCGTCGCTGACGCGCAGCGAGACGGCGTGCATCGGTGAAGGGGACGCCGGTGGGGATCTGGTCCACGGCCATGGTGCCGATCTCGATCCTCACCTCGCCGTTCTCGCGCGACGCCTGCACCGCGTTGAGCGCGATGTTGAACACCGCGCGGTGCAGCAGGTCCTCGTCGCCCTCGACGTAGAGCGGGCCGGTGGGCGCGATGCAGAGCACGCTCACGCCGTTCTTGCGATCGGGGTGCGCGGTGGCGAGGCCGGCGGCGGTGCGCGCGATGGCGGTCATGTCCACGCGCTCGCCGCGCGTGACGCGCACGCGGGCGAAATCGAGGAATTCCGAGAGCAGGCGCGAGAGGCGGTCGGACTCGCGCACGATGAGGCGGCCGAGCGTGCGCTCGTCGTCGTTCGGCCTTGGTGCGGCGCGCCAGTTGTTCGGTGGCGCTGCGGATGGATGCGAGCGGATTCTTGATCTCGTGCGCGAGCGACGCGCTGAGTTCGGCGACGGCCTCGAGGCGCTCGGCGCGCAGCCGGAGCTCCTCGAGACGTTTGTTGTCGGAGATGTCCTGGAAGATCGCGGTGGCCGAGATCCCCTCGGGCGTGCCGTCGGCGTCGATCGTGGTGGTGGTGAGGCCGATCGGGAACGTGCGTCCGTGCACCGTGATCGCCGCTTCGCCTCGCGTGACGCGCTCGCGCGCCTGCACCGCGCGCTCGAGCGCGGCGACGAGCGCCGGAGCCGTGCTGGCGAAGACTTCGCGCACGGGGCGGCCGCGCACGCTCTCGGAATCGAAGCCGAGCAGCGTGCCGCTCATCGGATTGGCGAACAGCATGCGGCCGCGCGCGTCGATGGTGACAATGCCGCTGCGGATGTTCTTGAGGATGTCCTCCGCCTGCAGCTTCGCAATGTTGAGGCGCGCTTCGAGTTCCTCGCGATTGACGCCGGCTTCCTGCAGGCGCGCCGCGAGGTAGGCGACCGCGAGCGCGACGAGCGCGAAGACGACGAGCTGGAGGATGAGCGCGAGCGAGACGGGCGTGCGATGGCCGAGCAGGACGTCGGCGAAATACGCGGCGTTGCCGAGCGCGGCGATGAGGAGTACGCCGCCCACCGGGAGGAGGAGCGACGCGCCGACGGTGACGAGGATGTAGAGCGGCGCGAAGAGGGAGAGCGCGCCGCCGGTGACGTGCACGACCACCGTGACGAGCGCGACGTCGAAGAGCGCCTGCTCATAGCAGAACGTGCGCGACACCGGGGCACCGTTGCCGGTGGACCAGAGCGACCAGAAGGTGAAGAGGATCGCGCCGAGCACCGCGAGCGTCGCGATGAGCGTGTCGGCAGAGTCGGCGCGCCGCCATTGCACGAGCGCGGCGACGAAAATGGCGGCAGCGAGCGAGAGACGCCCAATGTAGATCCAGCGTAGAACGCGTCGCGGATCGAACATGCCAGGATAGTATAGTAGGGCGTGGAGTATTGCAGAGCGCCCGAACCGCGGAAGTCGTGAATCGTGGCGTTTTGCTATATCTTGGACGAGCACATACGACAGGGAGTTACGTGGCGCCTGGTTCGGACGAACTGACGGCAGGAGCGATCGCGTGGCGGCTCCTGGCCGTGTTGTTGATCGTGGGCGCGAACGCGTTCTTCGTGATGGCGGAGTTCGCGCTCGTGAGCGCCCGCCGGAGCAAGATCGATGCGCTCGCGAAGCGCGGCGACGTGCGCGCGCGCGCGGTGCAGCGCGTGCTGCAGAACTTGTATCGCTACATCTCGGCGACGCAGCTCGGGATCACGTGCGCGTCGCTCGCGCTGGGCTGGGTGGGCGAGGCGACCATCGCGACGCTCCTGCAGCGCGCGCTGGTGCGGGTCGGCATCGAGGCGCCGGCAGGCGTGACGCACGCGGCGGCGACCGTGACCACCGCGTTCATCATCATCACCATGCTCCACATCGTGCTGGGCGAGCTGACGCCCAAGGCGATCGCGCTGAGCGACCCCGAGCGCATGACGCGGCGCATCGTGTATCCGCTGCGCGCGTTCGCGTGGCTGGCGAGTCCGTTCACGGCGGTGCTGAACGCGTCGGCGAGCAGCGTGCTGCGCGTGCTGCACGTGAAGCCGGCGACGGGACACTCCACCGTGCACTCGCCGGAGGAGCTCGAGCTGATCGTGCGCCAGTCGCTCGACGAGGGGAAGTTCAGCGAGACCGACCGCGAGGTGCTGCAGGGCGTGTTCATCTTCCAGAAGAAGAAGGCGCGCGACGTGATGCGGCCGCGCACGAAGGTCTCGTCGCTGTGGATCGGCGAATCGGAGGAGGAGGTGTGGAAGACACTCCGCTCCGAGGGATACTCGCGATATCCGGTGTACGACGAGTCGCCGGACGACGTGGTGGGCGTGTTCCTCGCGAAGGATCTGTGGATGCACGAGCGCGGCGAGGACTTCGTGCTGCGGTCGTACGTGCGGCCGGCGATGTTCGTGCCCGAGGCGCGGCCCGCGGAGCTGGTGCTGAACGAGTTGCGCAAGACGCGCGCGCACATGGCGATCGTGCTCGACGAGCACGGCGGGATGCAGGGCGTGCTGACGCTCGAGGACCTCGTGGAGGAATTGATCGGCGACATCGCGGACGAGTACGATGGCGCGGAGCGGATGGCGACGACGAGCGGCGGCGTGCTCGAGCTGCAGGGCTCCATGTCGCTGATCGATGTGCGGCAGGACTATCAGGTGGACATTCCCGACGGGAGCTGGACGACGCTCGGCGGCTACGTGTTCACGCGGCTGGGACGGGTGCCGCGCGTCGGCGACCGCGTGCCATTTCCGAGCGGCGAACTGGAAGTGGTGGCGATGGACCGGAAGCGCGTGGCGGCGGTGCGCGTGATGCGGGCGATGGCCGCGGCGGGCGGCAAGGCGAAGCGGGCGTGAGCGGCGCGTTGCGGGTGACGGACCAGCTGTCCATCCCGCGCGACGAACTCACCGTGCGCGCATCGCGCGCGGGCGGCGCGGGCGGGCAGCACGTGAACACATCGAGCACGCGCATCGAGGTCGTGTGGGGCGTGGCGTCGAGCCGCGCGTTGGACGAAGTGCAGCGCTCGCGGCTGCTCGCGAAGCTCGCGTCGCGGCTCGATGCCGACGGGCGCGTGCGCGTGGTGAGTTCCGCGCGGCGGAGCCAGCGGCAGAATCTCGAGGCCGCCGAGGATCGGCTGGCGGAGTTGGTGCGGCGCGCGCTCGCGGTGCCGAAGCGCCGCGTGGCGACGCGGCCGACGCGCGGATCGGTGGAGCGCCGGCTGGATGAGAAGCGCCGGCGCGCGGAGCGGAAGCGCGGCCGCGGCGCAGCGCGCGACGACTAGCGCTATTTCAGCAGCGTGACGGTGGAGGTCGCGTCCTGCGTGAGCGTGACGATCGCCCCGGTGGGGAGGCTGATGCGCGACGTGGAGGTGCTGACCACGCGCGCGCCGAGATAGACGCCTTTCTCGCTCACGTAGAACGTACCGTCGCCGGTCCCATCGGATGTGAGCGGCAGAGGCACTCCCGACTGCATGATCGTGCCGGCCGACGCGGAGGTGCTGGAATGCCGGATGCGGAACGCGCGCGCGCCGGCGAACACGGTGTCGCCGTCGAGCGTGGTGACGGTGATCGTGCGCTCGGTGATCGAGCCGCCCTCGCCGCCGAGCTTGTCCGTGGTGGTATCGGTGAACGAAGCGGCGGCGCCGGTGTCGGATTCGAGCGCCGGGAGGAAGTGGGACATCTTCTCGGCGAGCGCATCGACGTCCGCGCCGGCGGTGACGGGTGACACATGGGAGAAGGACGCGAGCCGGCCGCCGGTGCTCATCGTGCCCATGACCATCGTGCCTTTCATCTTGCCGACGTCGGGCAGCTGCGCCGGCAGATCGGAATGGAGACTGTACTCGGTGATCGTGAGTTGGAAGGCGAGCGAATCATCACCATGCGCACTGAGCGCGAGGGTCATGCGCTGATCGGCGCTGATGGTGCTGGTGATCTCGCTGTTGGAGAAGGATTGACTGCGTTTGATCACCGTGAGCAGGGAGTACTTGTACGTGCCCGGAGAGTATGACGGGGCGTCGGCTCCCGCGCGGAGCATCGCGAGAAGGGCGAGTGCGGTGAGGCGGATCGAGCATGGGTTCAATATGAAGAGAAGAACGGCGGGGGTGGTACCGCTGAACGGCGCGTTGGCGTTGGCGTTGGGTACTGCCAAGCTGCGTTCCCAACGCTAACGCCAGTTCCGCCCCAGGCGGTACCAGCCCCGCCTTCAGCGGTTCCAGCCCCGCCGTTCACGCTTAGTTTCACCGCATGCCCCGCGGCGCGCGCGATGGACGAGAAACAACGAAAAATCGATTTCAGCCGCCGGCTGAGGCGATGGTATCACCTCCACAAACGCGACCTGCCGTGGCGCCGCACGCGCGATCCGTATGAGGTGCTCGTCTCCGAGCTGATGCTCCAGCAGACGCAGGTCGCGCGCGTCGCCGAGTATTATCCGCGCTTCCTGGCGCGCTTCCCGACGCTCGACGCCGTGGCGCGCGCGCCGCGCGGCCGCGTGATGGAAGCGTGGGCCGGACTCGGGTACTACGCGCGCGCCCGCAACCTGCACGCCCTCGCGCGCCAAGTGGGCAAGAGCGGCGGCCGGCTGCCCGAGCATCCCGACGACCTGCGCGCACTGCCGGGCATCGGCGCGTACACCGCCGGCGCGGTGGCGAGCTTCGCGTACGAGCGGCGCGCCGCGCTCGTGGACACGAACGTCGCGCGCGTGATCCGCCGGGCCTTCGCGCCGCGCCTCGACAAGCGCAGCGCCGCCGGTCAGAAACGCCTCTGGCGCCTCGCCGAAGAGTTGCTGCCCCGCACCGGCCGCGCGACGTACGATCACAACCAGGCGATCATGGAACTCGGCGCGCTGGTGTGCACGGCGCGCGTCGCGCATTGCGGCCGCTGCCCCGTGCGTCCCGCGTG
Organism: uncultured Gemmatimonadaceae bacterium; assembly: GCA_963732065.1. GTDB lineage: Bacteria > Gemmatimonadota > Gemmatimonadetes > Gemmatimonadales > Gemmatimonadaceae > DATKOH01. The sequence goes on from CAVSYH010000021.1 coordinate 180,034, forward strand.
CGCGACCGGCCGCGCCGCGTCGCTCCGCTCCTAGCGGCACTCGCACCCCTCCCTATCTTAAGCCGCACCCGCCACCGGCCCGCATGCTCCAGTCCGCGACACCCATTCCCGAGCAGGAGATCCGGAGCGCCGTGGACAAAGCGTTCCGGTCGACGTCGTTCGGCCGGTTGACGCCGTGGGACCGCTTCTGGATGTGGGTGAGCGAGCAGCTGACGCACTTCTTCCAGATGCTCGGCAACGCATACCGGCACGCCGGCGGCAGCGGACCCGTGGGCAAGCTCGTGGTGGTGCTCGGCATCGCGTCGCTCGTGGTGATCCTCGGCCGCGTGATCTGGCTCTGGCGCGCGCGCACGCGCGTGGGCGTGCCGGCGGGAAAGTGGGGGCTCGGCGGCATCCTGCGCGGCGCGCGACCCTTGGGCGCTCGCGCAGTCGCTCGCCGCGACGGGCGACTTCACCGCCGCCGCGCATTCGCTGTACGCGGCGCTGCTCGAGAACGCGGCGCGCGCGCAGCAAGTGCGGCTGCACCCGTCGAAGACCGCGGGCGATTACGCGCGCGAGATGCGCGCGCGACGCTCGCCATTGTTCGCCGGCTTCCGCCAGTTCGCCGATCAGTACGAAGTCGTGATCTACGGCGACCAGATGTGCGACCGCGACCGGTTCGAGCGATTGTTCGCGCTCGCCGTTCCAATGCTGCGCTCCGATGGCTGAGCCGCGCGCGGGACGCGGCCTGCGGCCGGCGTGGGTCTTCGCCGCACTCGGCGCGCTGCTCGTGCTCGCCGTGGTCACGTCGCCCGACGCGCCGACCAACGACGAGAAGAGCGTGCTGTCGACGTACGACCGCGAGATCTGGGGCGCGCGCGGGATCTACGACGCACTCGACCTGATGGGCCTGCCGGTGCGGCGGCGGTTGAGCCCGCTGCGCCACCCGCTCGACAGCGCCGCGGTGTACGTGGTGTTGGATCCGCCGATCCCGCTCTCGGCGCGCGAGACCGCCGCGCTGCTCGACGCCGTTCGGCGAGGCGCGAGCCTCGTCATCACCGCGCCGGAAGGCGGCTTCGCCGCCGACTCCCTCGGCGTAGAGCGCGGCGACTACGAACTGCACCCGCTGGAGCCGGTGACCGACACGTTGTTCGGGAGCGCCGAACTCCGGCGCCAGCGCTCGGCGACGGGCCGTCGGCGGCTCGCGACCGTGTTCTCGGGTTCGTCGGACGACTCCGCCATCAGCTTCCATCAATTCCTCGTGCCGCCGCACGCGAGCGACACCGACACCGCGCGCGCGCTTCCCCACGACACGACCACGTTGCTCGCGGTGCGGACCGACAGCGTGGACGAACCGACCATCCTCGGGCGCACGCTCGGTGCAGGTCGGGTGGTGATCATCGCCGACGCCGATTTCCTTCGCAACGTGGTGCTGAGGCGCGGCGATGCCGCGGTGCTGATGGTGCGATTGATCGAGTGGGCCGACCGCGGGCGCGCGATGCCCGTGATCTTCGACGAATACCATCACGGCCACGGGCGCCACTCGGACATGATCGGCGCGGTGATCGACGGACTCGGCAACAGCCCGTACGGCCGCGTCGTTCTCCAGGCCGCGGGCGCGGCGCTCATCCTGCTCTTCGCGCTCTCGGTGCGGCCCATCGCACCGGTCGCGCGCACCATCGTCGAACGCCGCTCGCCGCTCGAGCACGTGGGCGCGGCGGCGCGGGCCTACGAAGCGATCGGCGCGACACGCCTCGCCGCGCGCCGGCTGGTGCGCGGTCTTCGCCGGCGTCATCCGCTCGGCGCCACGGGCACGCTCACCGACGATGGATATCTCGCGCTCCTTCGGGAGCGAGCACCCGCATTGAACGAGGACGCGGCGCTGCTGGCGCGCGCGATCCGAGAACCACTCCCCGCCGGCCAGTTCGTGAGCGCCGGTGCCGCGATCGATCACATCGAGAGGACGCTGACGTCGGTGATGACAACCCAGCAGGTGGCCGAGGCCATGTCGAGAGTGCGCGCGGCGGTATCGCAGCGCGTGGTGGGGCAGGATGAAGTGATCGACCAGGCGCTGGTCGCCTTCCTGGCGCGCGGGCACGCGCTGCTCGAGGGCGTGCCGGGCACGGCGAAGACGCTGCTCGTTCGCGCGCTCGCGGGAGCGCTCAACGCGAAGTTCGGGCGCATCCAGTTCACGCCCGACCTCATGCCGAGCGACATCACGGGGATCAATCTCCTCCGCGATGGCGGCCGCAGCAGCGAGTTCCGCGGCGGCCCGATCTTCACCGACCTCCTGCTCGCCGACGAGATCAACCGCGCGCCGGCGAAGACACAGTCGGCGCTGCTCGAAGCGATGCAGGAGCGGCAGACGACGGTGGACGGCGTCGCGCGGCCGCTCGGCGACCTGTTCACCGTGTTCGCGACGCAGAATCCGGTGGAGTACGAGGGCACGTATCCGCTGCCCGAGGCGCAGCTCGACCGGTTCCTGCTCAAGATCCGCGTGCCGTACCCGTCGCGCGAGTCGGAACTGCAGATGCTCGCGAACTACGAGGGCGGCTTCGACGCCGAGCGCGCGGCGGATGTGGTGCCGCCGCCGGTGCTGAACGAGCAGACGTGCCGCGAGGTGCGCGCCGCCGTGGACGGCGTGAAGGTCGCGCCCGAGGTGCGCGAGTACATCGCGAACATCGTGCGCGCGACGCGCGAGGATCCGGCGCTGACGCTCGGCGGAAGCCCGCGCGCGAGCGTCGCGCTGTTCCGGGTGGCGCGCGGCGCGGCGCTGCTGGCCGGCCGCGAGTTCGTGACGCCCGACGACGTGAAGGCGTTCGCTTTCCCGGTGCTGCGGCATCGCATCACCGTCGCGCCGGAGGTGGAGGTGGAAGGACGGACCAGCGACGAGGTGCTGCAGGCGCTCCTGTTGCGGGTGGTGGCGCCGAAGTGAGCGCGACGCGGGATCTGGCCCGACGGATCGGCGGCTGGGTGACGGCGATCCTGCCCACGCGGCGGCTCGCGCTCGTGGCGGCGCTGCTCGCGCCGGTGTGGCTGCTGGGGCTCGATCCCGCGGGCGAAACGTGGATCGGTCTCGTGCTCGCGGCGTTCGCGGCGCTCGTGGCGATCGACATCGTGACCCTGCCGGCGAAGTGGCAGTTGAGCGTGGAGCGCCACGCGCCCGAGAGCGTGGGGATCGGCGACGAGGCGGAAGGGGAATACGAGCTCCAGTCGCGCGCCGGGCGCACACTGCGGTTCTCGTTGTACGATCAGCTCCCGCGCGGCATCGAGCGGCTCGGCAAGGGCGCGGGGCGGGATTCCGTGAAAGCGCACGGCGTGCGCGTGCTCCCGTTCACCGTGGCGGGGCGCGAGCGCGGGAGCTGGGCGCTCGGTCCGGTGGTGGCGCGCGTGGAGGGTGCGCTGGGGTTGGTGCGGCGCACCATCCGGTACGCGCCCGAGGATACGGCACGCGTGACGCCGTCGATGACCGGCGTGCGGCGCTACCGCCTGCTCGCGCTGCAGCACCGGCTGCAGGATGCGGGGGTGCGCGCGATCCGCCGGCGCGGCGATGGCACGAACTTCGCGAACCTTCGCGAGTACGTGACGGGCGACGATCCGCGCCGGATCGACTGGAAGGCCACCGCGCGGCGCGAGAAGCTGATCACGCGCGAGTACACCGTGGAGCAGGGGCAGACCGTGCTCGTGGCCGTCGACGCGGGCCGCATGATGACGCAGCTCGCCGGGCCGTTGTCGCGATTCGAGCACGCACTGTCATCGGCCGACGCTGCTGGCGGACGTCGCGACGCAGAGCGGCGACCAAGTGGGCGCGATCGTGTTCGACGATCAGGTGCGCGCGTTCGTGCCCGCGGCGCGCGGGCGGCCGGCGCTGCAGCGGCTCCGCGATGCGTTCGTTCCAGTGCGCGCGACGATGACCGAGCCGGATTACGCGGCGGCGTTCCGCACGCTCTCGGCGCGCCACCGGAAGCGATCGCTGATCGTGCTCTATACCGACGTGATCGATCCGCGCGCATCGCAGTCGCTGATCGCGCTCACCGCGCGCGGCGCGATGCGGCACGTGCTCGTGGTGGTGGCGCTGCGCAACGACGCGCTGATGGCGGCGGCGGTGCCGTCGCGTGAGAGCACGAGCGATCAACTGTACGAGAGCGCCGCCGCGGAGGAACTCGTCATGGCGCGCGAGGAGGCGCTGGCCCGCATGCGCCACGCCGGCGTGACGGTGATCGACGTGTCGCCGCGGCTCATGGCCGCGGCGGTGATCAACCGTTACCTCGAGATCAAGGCGCGCGCCTCGCTGTAGGCGTTCTCCTCGACCGGCGCCTCGGGCTCGCCGCCCGCGCCGCGCGTGAAGTAGATAGAGCAGCAACAGCGCACTGGCGCTCGCGACACCGAACTTGAGCCAGTCGGGCACATCGACGCGCGGTGAGAGCAGCCCCTCGATCGTGCCGGCGACCATGAGCATCATCGTGGTCGCGGCGAGCAGGCGCACCGCGCGGCGCCCTTTGATCACGAACGCCTCGCGGCGCGTGTATGCGCCCGGCAGCAGCAGCGCCGACGCGATGAGCAGTCCGCCACCGGCGGCGATCGTGATCGCGGATAGCTCGAGCACGCTGTGCGGGATCACGAACAGCGCGAGCTGTCGCCCGATGCCGTGATTCACGTACAGCCCCAGCACCGCGCCGATGCTCACGCCGTTCGTGAGCAGCATGATGACCGTGAGCACGCCGGCGCTGATGCCCGCCGCCCACACGGTGAGCGTCACTTGGATGTTGTTCGCGATGATCTGGCTCGCGACGACCGGCCGCTCGAAATCCTTGACCTTGATGTACTCGTGATGGCCCGCGCGCTCGCGCGCCTCGCCTTCCGCCACGCGGTCGAGCATGCCCGGCGGCAGCAGCTCCTCGGCGACCTCGGGATGCGCGATGACCGTGACCGTGGTGGCGGCCAGCGATCCGAAGAAGATGAGACCGGCGAGCAGGATCGGGCGCCACGACCGGCGCACTTCGCGCGGCACCGTGATGAACAGATAACGCGCGGCATTCTGCGTGGAGATCCGGCGCTGGCGGTAGATCAGGTTATGGCCGGCGCCGACGAGCCGGCTCACGTAGAACATCGCGTCGGTGTCCTGCCCCGCGGAGGCGGTGCGCAGGCGCGCGAGGTCGGTGGCCACTTCGCGATACTCGGCGACGAACGCGCTCACATCGCCCTCGCTCATGGCGCGCAGTCCGGTGCGCTGCGCGTCCGCGAGCTTGGACGCGAACGCGCTCCAGCGGCCGGCGTTCCGCGCGACGATCGCGTGCCGCTCACGCGCGGCGCCCGTCGCGCCGCGTGCCGCGACGCCGCGCGCGCGCGCGGCGCGCTCCTTCTCGAACAACGAGTTGAGTTGCGCGAAGGGCGAGCCGTCGGCCGCATCGAGGTGCGTCCTGAATCGCGCCATCAACTGTTCGGCGATCGCGCGGCGCCGTTCGGGCGCGAGCGCGCTCCGCCGCGCGAGATACCGTTCGAGCACCTCGTACTCGCGGTCGGTGAGCGCCGCCGTGACCATCGCCGCACCCTCCGACGCCGGCGTGAGCGACGTCGTGACCGGTGCGATATGCACCAGCTTCTCTTGCACCACGATCGTGCCGGCGAGGAAGTCGCCGAGCCGCTTGCCCGACGGCGAGATCGCCGCGCTCGCGATCCCCACCGCGTACGCAAGGCCGGGCTGCATGTCGAGGATGCGCGCGACATTGCGCACCGCCGACGCACCGACGCTCACCGAGAATCCGCCGTCCTGCACCACGCGGATCCCGAGGCGGCGCTTGCCGGGCGTCTGACCATCCCAGATCGCCTCGAACACCATGAAGTAGCCGACCTGCACGCCGAACAAAGCGAGGATCAGGAATGCGACCGCCCAGCCGCCGAGCATCTTGCCGAACGGATCATTCTTGACGTCGAGCAGTGATGCGACCACCGACCAGAGGATCGCGATCAGCAAGAACCCCGCGATCATGAGCAGATAGTCGACGATCGCCGCGGCGGCGCGCGAGCCGACGCCCGCCACGGTGTACGAGAAGATCACCTGCTCCGGTGTCTCGATCTCGACCTGCTGCTCGAGCGATCCGCCCGTCACTCGGCGCTCACGGTCTTGTCGCGCGCCCATTCGCGCAGCGCGGCGATCTTGTCGCCCATGGTGCGGCTGAGCGGGCTCGTGGCCTTGATCTCGGCGAGCAGCATGGCGGTGGTGAGATCATCGTGGTCGGCGAACGCACTGTAGAGTGCCGACACCACCACTTGCTCGATCTCCGAGCCGCTGAATCCGTCGGACGCGGCGCCGAGCGCGACCAGGTCGAATCGCTCTACCGGCTGGTTCCGTTTGCGCAGATGCGACGCGAAGATCCCGGCGCGCGCGTCGGGAATGGGGAGGTCCACGAAGAAGATCTCGTCGAAGCGGCCCTTGCGCAGCAGCTCGGGCGGGAGCCGCTCGATGTCGTTCGCCGTGGCGACGATGAACACATCGCCGTGGCGGTCCTGCAGCCAGGTGAGGAAGCTGCCGAGGAGCCGGGTGGAGAGGCCGCCATCGGCATCGCCGCCACCGCCGGCCGCGAACGCCTTCTCGATCTCATCGATCCAGAGCACGTCGGGCGCGACGCGCTCGGCGGTGTCCATCGCCTTCCGGAAATTCTTCTCCGTCTCACCGATGAACTTGTCGTAGAGCGAGCCGGCGTCGAGCTTGAGCAACGGCAGCGCCCATTCTTTCGCGACCGCCTTCGCGCACAGACTCTTGCCGCACCCCGGCACGCCGAGCAGGAGCAGGCCTTTGGGAAAGCTCAACCCGAATTGCGATGCGCGCGTCGTGTCGGTGAGGATGAGCCGCCGCTTCGCGAGCCACGTCTTGAGCCCGGCGAGGCCGATCACATCGTTCATGCCGGTGTCGGCGGGCACGTACTGCAGCACGCCATCCTTGGCGATGCGCTCCCGCTTGGAGGCCACGACGCGCTCAATGTCCGACGCGTCGAGCTTGCCGTCCTCGACGATGGCGCGCGTGAGGATCCGCTCGGCTTCCATGAGCGTGACGCCGCGCAGATTGCCGAGCAGCTGATTCGTCTGGTCGTCGGTGAGATCGACCTCCACCGTCATGCGCGCGCCGGTCTCGCGCACGACCTGGTCGAGCAGGCGGCGGTAATCGCCGAGCTCGAGCGCGGGCAGCGCGACGCGCGTGGAGATGGACGAGACCGAATCGGGGATCGTGATGCCGCCGCCAGAGATGATGAGCGCGCCGGCGTTCCGGCCGAAGTGCATCGCCGCGGCCTTGAGCTTGGCGACAATGGCTGCGTCGGAGAGGAAATCGCCGAACCCTTCGAGGTGATAGAGCGCGGCGATCGGCAATGCGGCAATGAAGGCGAGCGCTTTCGCGGGCGTGCCGGTGTCGTACGCGGCGGCCTCGGTGCCGGCGCGGCACAATCCCTGCGACGCATTCCAATGGAAGAGCGGCAAGCCGAGTCCGGCGGCGAGGTACTGCATGACGCTCTCGGCGCGGTCATCCTCGATGGTATCGAGTACGATGAGCGCATAGCGCGAGCGGACGAGGAGTTCGAGATCACGGACGATGTCGACTTGGGGCATGAGCTAATGTCCCATGCGGCGTGGGAAACGTCCAGCGAGGTAGACCGCGAACGGCGGGGCTGGTACCGCCAAATGCGCGTTAGCGTTGGCGTTGGGCACCGCGAATTCCACAGAGGCCGCAGTCCCCAACGCCAACGCCACACACGCATTTCGCGGTGCCAGCCCCGCCGTTCGCGGTTCGACGTGCTACGGGCGGAAGAGCGTCTTGACCCCGTTCCACCACCACGGTGGCCAAATGAGCACGAGCGGCGTCATGAGCAGCGCGACCACGACGCGCACGCCCATCGGCTCGTCGCGCATCTTCTCCAACCGGCTCTGCTTGGTGCGGGGCGGCAGCCCGACGCCGGCCTGGTACATCGCGGAGAGCATCTGCGCGCGCTTCTCCGCCTCGCCGGCGGGATCGCCATCCAGCGGCTTGGCGCAATAGAGGCAGCGCTTCGACTGGTCCGATATCTGGCGCTTGCAATGCGGACAGGGGATGTTCGGCATGCTCGGTGGTCCTCCGTACGCTGTGGACGATCCAGGGCGCGCGCTGGATTCACGGCGCACTGGACTTCCCCCGCACAGCTCGCATCCTTTCGAGCCGGATGGAGCGTCCCCTTTTCCTCGACATCGCGAACTCGCTCGCGCTGCTGTTCATCTGCATGCTGGTGCAGGCGGCGTGCTTCATCATCACGCCCGACGGCGCGAGTCTGCCGCCGCTCGCCGCCACCGGCGTGCTGGTGCTGCTGGGCCTCCTGTTCATCGCGCGGTACATGGCGCCGGCGGGCGGCGCCGCCCAGATCGAGCGGCGGGCCCGCTCCCGCGTGCGAGGCGCTCGGCGCGCAATGGCCGTGGAGCATCATCGCGGCGGTGGCCGTCACGGTGTTCCTGCTCGGCTTCCTGAGCATCTACATGCGGCTCATGCCGCAGCCCGACACGCCGGGCGACACCACGGAGCAGTACGCCGCGCTGCCGCTGGGGATGATCCCCATCATCGTCGCCGCCGTGCTCGTGAGTCCGCTCATCGAAGAGGTGGTGATGCGCGGCTGGATCCAGGGGCGGCTCTCCGCGGAGTTCGGGCCGGAGCGCGCGATCGTGAACACGGCGGCAGCGCATTGTTCGCGGTCGCACGATCTCGATCCGTGGGGGGTACCATTCATGTTCCCTCTCGGCCTCGCGTGCGGTTACTCGGTGTATCTCACGCGCTCCATTTGGAGCGGCGTGCTCATCCATATGGCGTTCAACGGCTCACTCTTCCTCGTGGACCACTACCTTCCCGCCGCCGATGCATTCCCGGCGACTCAGCGCGGGGGGGAACGGTATCGCGCACATGGGCGTATTGATGACGATGTCGGCCGTCGTCGCGGTCGCCGTGTGGCGCCACCAGCGTGTGATCCGCGACCGAACAGCCGACAATGCTCCCGAAACACCCGAGCACGCCGCGGACCACACCGATTGACCCTGCGCTCGCACATCCCGATCTTCCGTATCCCTCCACTTTTCCGGATCCACCATGCGCCACGTAACGCTCGCCGCCGCGCTCCTCGCCGCCGCCGTCTCCCTCGCGGCCGCGCAGGCGCCGAAGATCACGCCCAAGGGCGATCCGTCGATCAAGGACGACACGATCTACAAGCTGGTGGTGGATCCCAAGGATTACACCGACCAGCGCTACGTCTTCCTGCTCGACGACGGCGTCGAACGCCTCGAGGCCGATGGGTCGGGCACGCGCACGTACCGCCAAGTGGCGCAGGTGCTCACGCCCGAGGGCGCCGAAGTGTGGGGCGAGCGCTCGTTCGGATATTCGAAGGGGCGCGAGAAGCTCACGGTGAACTGGGTGCGCGTGCTCGATCTCAAGGGCAACGTGATCAGCTCGAAGCCGGTGCACGAGCAGGAATCGCTCGCGCCGGTCGCAATGTCGGCGCCGGTGTATTCGGACGAGATGATCCACCGCGTGTCGCTCGGCGGCGTCGCACCGGGCACCATCGTCGACTACAGCTACACCGTGGAGGTGCAGAAGCCGCTGATCCCGGGCGACTACTTCACGAGCTGGAGCGTGCTCACCGGCGTGCAGACGCAGCGCTCGCGCTTCATCGTGGACCTGCCGGAGAAAGTGGATCCGCACATCATCGAGCAGCATCTCACGTTCAAGCGGCAGGAGACCGTCGCGAAGGGGCGCCGCACGTACACGTGGGCCACGCAGGACGTGAAGAAGACCGAGCGCGAACCGTACGCGCCGGACAGCGTGTACGGCGAATCGATCAGCCTCGCGTCGCGCCTCACGTGGGGCGACGTGGGCAAATGGTACGCGGGCCTCGCGAAAGACCGCTACGCGCTCGATCCCGCGATCGAAGCGAAGGCGGCGGAGATCGTCGCGGGCGCGAAGACCGGCGAGGACACGCTGCGCGCACTGTACCGCTGGGTGGCGCAGGATTTCCGCTACGTGTCGCTCTCGCTCGGCATCGACGGCTACCAGCCGCATCCGCCGAGCATGGTGTTCGACAACAAGTACGGCGACTGCAAGGACAAGGCGACCTTCTTCGTGGCGATCGCGCGCAAGTACGGCTACCAGGCGTACCCGGTGCTGCTGAGCGCCGATGGCGGCGTGGACACGCTCGTGCCGTCGGCGCATCAGTTCGACCACATGATCGCGGCGGTGGCGAAGCCCGGCGGAGGGTTCCAGTTCCTGGATCTCACCGCGGAGATCGTGCCGTACGGCGATCTGCCGCCGGACGAGCAGGGCGAGTTCGGCCTGCTGGTGAAAGATGACGGCGCCTCGCAGGGCGTGATCTTCCCCGAGACGCCGGCCGCGCAACAATCGCTCCACCGTGCTTATCGCGGGCGAGCTCACGGCGGCCGGCGCATTCAACGGCAAGTGGACCGCGACGGCCACCGGCAATAACCAGTTCGGCATGCGCGAGCAGATGTCGGCGTCCACGAAGCCGGATTCGGCGGCGCGCGCGCGCATGACGCTGAGCGTGGCGAACTCGGTGGTGGAAGGCTCGACCGGCGACAGCCTGCAACTGTTCGAAGGGCGCGACCTGAGCGCGGTGCCGCGCTACTCCGTGGTGATCCGCGGCGGCAAGATGATCACCGACGCGGGCGGCGTGATGATCCTCGAGCTGCCGATCGCGAACTTCACGCAGACGAAGACCGTGGCATCGCTCGAGGCGCGCGGCCCGCGCAAGTATCCGATCTCGAGCGGCGCGGTGTGGGGGCCCGATGAGACGGTGCAGGAATTCCGGCTCACGCTTCCCGCGGGCTGGAAGGCGACGCTGCCGCCGGGCGTGCACGCGAAGAGCGTGTTCGGCGAGTACGAGGCGACGTACACGCAGGTGGGCCGCGAGCTGCGCGTGATGCGCCGTCGCTCAGGAACAACGGGCGTGTTCCCGGCCACGGACTACCCGGCGCTGCTGGACTTCCTGCGCGAGATCACGAAGGACGACATCAAGGTCATCGTCCTCAACAAGTAGCGCGCGGCGCTCACCCCCAGCGCGCGGCGAGCGCGCTGAGGGTGTCGTAGTCCAGCCGGTGTCCGCCGGCGAAGCGCACGACCTCGAAGGGCACGCCGTGCGTGCGCAGGCGCGCTTCCTGCGCCGCGATGGTCGCGGGCGTCGCGAAGCCGTCGCTGTCGCCGAGCACGAAGATCGGCGCAGCGGTGCGCAGCGGGTGTTCCGGCCGCGAGAGGTCCATGTCGGGCGGCACGGTGCCCGCCCAGAGCACCACGGCGCCCACGGGCGCGCGGCCGTTCTCCACCCAGCGGCAGATCGTGGCGACGCCCTGCGAGAATCCGAACGCCACGAGGCGCGTCGCGGAGAGATCGAAGTCCTGCGCCGAGCTGCGCGTAGAGCGCGTCGAGGTAGCCGATGTAATCGTCGATCTCACTCAGCCGGTCTTCGCGCGTCATCCAGCTCGCGCCGATCTTCGCCTCGGCGTGCGCCGGCGTCGTCGTCGGTGAGATAGAATCGCGAGAGCGCCTCCGGCGCGACGATGAGCCGCGTGCCGTCGTTGATGATCTCGAAGTGCCGCAGGAATCGCGCGGCGAGCTGGCCATAGCCGTGACACACGATCCAGAGCTGCTTCGGCGCGCCGCTCTCCGGGCCGAGCGTGTGATAGCGCGCGGTGCGCGTGACCGGGAGATGATGTTCGCGGATCATGCGACGACGGCGGGCCGCGCAGCATGCGCGAGCGGCAGGCGCAGAGTGAATTCCGAGCCGACGCCGGGCGTAGAGCTCAGTTCGACGGTGCCATTGTGCGCACGCGCGACGGCGCGCACGAGACTCAGGCCAAGTCCGAGCCCGCGCTTCGAGCGGCTCGCGTCGCCGCGGAAGGAGCGGTCCCAGATGCGGTCCGACTCGTGCGGCGGGATCCCGATGCCGGTGTCGCGCACGACGATCACCGCTTCGTCGCCGCCGGCATGCGCTTCGACGTGCACGCGGCCGCCGGGCCGCGTGTATTTCACCGCGTTGTCCACGAGATTCGCGACCGCCTGCACCACGCGGCCGCGGTCGGCGACGATCACGAGCGATGCGTCGCCCGTCGCGTCGAGCGCGATCCCCTGCTCTTCCGCGACCACGCCGTACATCTCGACGACGTCGCCGACGATGCCCGCGATATCGACCTCGGCGAGGTCGAGATCGATCGAGCCGGCCTCCACCTCGGAGATCTCGAGCAGCGCGTCGAGCATCTTGAGGATGTTCGCCGATTCCTCCAGCGAATCCGAGAGCGCCTCGCGGTAGCTCTCGAGGTCCGGCGGCGACGCGAGCGACATCTCGGCGACGCCGCGCAGCCGCGTCATCGGCGTGCGCAGGTCGTGCGCCACGTTGTCGAGGGAGGCGCGCATGCTGTCCACCACGTGATCGATGCGCTCGAGCGCGCGGTTCAGCAGGATGCTCAGCTCCTCGAACTCGTCGCCGGTGGCGTGCACGGGCACACGCGCCTTGAGTTCGCCCGTCTCGATGATCGGCTGCAGCGAATTCATGAGCGCGCGCACGGGGCGCAGCGCGCGCGACGAGAGCAGCACGCCGCCGGCGAGACCCAACGCGACGATGCCCGCGAGCACCACGAGAAAGGTGTCGCGGAAGCGTTCGAGCACGTCATCGCGCGCTTCGCGGCTCGCGCCGACCGTGAGCGTGGAGCCATCCGGCAGCGACGCGGACAGGAGGTCCATGGCGTTGCGCCGGCGGCGGGCGCTCTCGCCGGCCGCTCCCGTCGCGCGCGCGAACCGGCGCGCCTGACTCGAATCGCCCGCATTCGAGATCACCGTCGCGCCGCGCGGATCGGTGAGGCGCACGACCATGCCGCTCAGGCGGCCGCTCGCGCGGTCGGCATCGACGCGCGTCGAGAGCGCCTTCGCGCCGCCCTCGGAGAATTCCTCGGCGTACGTGCTCACCACGAACTGGATGCCGAGGCGGTCCTTCGCCTCGAGCGAGTTCGCGAGCAGCAGATAGGAGAGCGTGAACAGCAGCACGGAACTGAGAACGAACAGCGCGGTGGACCAGAGGATGACGCGGAAGCTGGCCGTGCGCCGGATGGCGTTAAGGCGCTCGAAGGACATAGCCCGCTCCCCGAACGGTGTGGATCAGCTTGTCGGCCGCATCGAGATCGAGCTTGCGCCGCAACCGGCAGACGAGCACGTCCACGACGTTCGTTTGCGGATCGAAGTCGTAGCCCCACACCTGTTCCTGGATCGTGGTCTTCGACACGACGCGCGTCGCGTTGCGCATGAGATATTCCAGCAGCGAGAACTCGCGCGGCGGGAGATCGATGCGCCGGTTGCGGCGGCGCACCTCGCGGCGCAGCAGGTCCATCGTGAGATCGCCCACCGCGAGCGACGTGGGTTCCATCGCCGCCGCGCCGCGCCGTACGAGCGCCTGCAGCCGCGCGAGCAATTCCGAGAAGGCGAACGGTTTCACGAGATAGTCATCGCCGCCTGCCTGCAGCCCGCGCACGCGTTCGTCCACCTTGCGCTTGGCGCTGAGCACGAGCACCGGCGTGTTCACGCCCTTCGTGCGCATCGCGCGAATCACCGAGAGCCCGTCGAGCGCGGGCAGCATGATGTCGATCACGGCGACGTTGTATGCGTCCGTCGCCGCGAGCCGGAGCCCCTCTTCTCCGTCGACGGCGGAGTCCACGGAGAATCCCGCCTCCTCGAGACCCTTCCGCAGGAAGGCGGCGATCTTCGGATCGTCCTCAACGAGCAGCAGGCGCAGAGTCATAAGTCCAAAGGCGGGGGTCTCGCACGACCAACAGAGTATAACCGCGGATCAGTGCGCGATGGAGAGTACGATCTTTCCGGCGCCGGCGTTCGACTCCATGCGTTCGTGCGCCGCGCGAACATCCTCGAGCATGAACACGCGGTCGACCGAGGGAACGATCGCGCCGCTGTCGAGGAGCGGCAACACGGCGCGCTCGAACTCGCGCGTGGCCTCGATCTTCTCTTCGAGGGAGCGGCTGCGCAGCACGGTGCCGCGGATGCTCAACCGGCCGCGGAGCACCGCGCCGAGGGGAAGGTCGGTGCGCGCGCCAGCAAGCGTGCCGAGCAGGATGAGCCGCCCGCGCGGCGCCATCGCGGCGATACTCGCGCCGGTGTACGCGCCGCCGAGGAGGTCGAGCACGATGTTGGCGCCGCCGGCGGCGGCGAGCGCGGGGAGCACGGTCGCAAGACCGGCCGCCGGATCCGCGATGATCGCGCCATCCGTCATGCCAACGGCGCGCGCGGCCGCGAGCTTGCTCTCGTTGCGCGCCGTGCCGCAGGCTAAGCCGCCGAGCGCCCGAACCAACTGCACGCCGGCGAGTCCGACGCCGCTGCCCACCGCGTGGATCAGCACGCGCTCGCCGGCGCGCATTTCCCCTTGGCGGAGCGCATCATGCGCCGTGATGAATGCCTCCGGCACCGCGGCGGCCGCGGTCCAGTCGAGACGTGCGGGCACGCGCGCCACTGCATCCTCATGCGTCACGAGATAGCCGGCGTACGCGCCGCCGCCGACAATGCCGAACACGCGATCGCCCTCGCGCCAGCGGCTTGCCCCGGCCCCGCGCTCCGCGATCTCACCGGCGAACTCCATGCCCGGGATGTCCGCCGGCCAACCGGGCGGCGCGGGATATCGGCCCTCGCGCTGGTGGATGTCCGCGCGATTCAGCGCGGCGGCGTGCACGCGAACGAGCACCTCACCCGCTCCGGGTTCGGGGCGCGGCACGTCGCGCACATGCAAGACCTCGGGCCCGCCGAAACTCTCGATCACCACCGCACGCATGGTGTAGGATGGCATGCTTTGAATATGCCTCCGCGGCTGTTTCCCGGGGTGCCGGGGGGCGTCTTGTAAAGAGAAGCGCCCGGCATAAGCTTCGGGTCGTCTTCTCCCCACCACCTGAGTCCATGTTCCGAGCGTTCCACCCACTGTGCCGCGCCGTCGCCCTGCTGTCGCTGCTCGCGGCGGCGTGCTCGTACCCGACGGATAACAGCGCGGGTGCGTGGGTGACGATCACCGCGCCTCCGCTGATCATCCGCGGGGCGGACACGGTGCTCACGGCGCACGTCTTCCTGCTCGAACACGGGAGAGACACGGTGGAAGTGAAGAATGTCGAGGTCACGTGGACCACCGGCGACCCGACGCTCGCGTCGATCACTCCGCTCACGAGCCGCACGGCGCGGGTGACCGGAGTGAATGCGGGGTTCGTCACGATCACCGCCTCCGCGCCCACGCTGCAGAGCTCGAAGCCGATGGCGCTCGTGCTGCGCGTGTCCAATCCGCTCGCGCTCGACGGCATCTCGCCCGACGTCGTGAAGTACGGCGAGCAACTGACGGTGACCGGCCCGGGCGCGGAGAACGTGGACGTGCTCTTCCTGGGCTCGCAGGCGCTGGCGCTGAACAGCTTCTCGTCGACCAGGAACGACACGCTCGGCACCGGGACGAGCAGCTTCTGGGTGCCGTTCCCGGCGCGAAGCTCCGACACCATCACCGCGATCGGCAACGGGATCGTCACGGGACTGCGTCACCCGATCGTCGTGATCGACACGATGGACCTGTTCGATCCCAACAGTTCCACGCCCGCGGTGATCGACATCGATCAGCGCCCGTACCGCAAGCCGGGCAGCTCCGGCACGTTCGCGGATGTCGTCGCGTTCATCAATCCGGCGCTCTTCGCCGAAGATCCGCGCACGGCCCCGTTCCGCGACGATTGGTTCCGCTTCACCACCACGCACCCCGACTCCGCTTACACGTTCGTGTACGTCGCACCCGGCCTGTTCGGCCGGGAGGCGACGTTCTTGAGTTCGCCGGTGACCGTGTCCACGCTCGTCACGCCGGACTGGAGCTACGGCAGCGGCCACTACAATTGCAAAGGCTACTCGTTCGCGCCGGGCGAGGAGATCAACAACGGATTCCAGGTCGCGTTCACGAAACTGCCGCCCGGCGGCGTGGATCTCGTCTCGCTCTTCATCGACCGTGGGGCCTATGAGGTCGCGGTGGTGGCGGTGTACGCCGGCGCGAACGGCACGCACCCCGATCGGTTCGGCGGCGCCAACACGTGCGATCTCGCGGATGAGAACTTCGCGAACCCGGCGCTCAAGATCGATCTCAGCTCTACGTTCTCCGACACGCTCACGATCGACAACGCCTTCGGGCTGGACTGGCTGCGATTCCACGTGGCGGGACCGGGAACGCAGACCGTGCTCGTGAAGATGGCGTCGCGAAAATTCCCGGACATCACCGGCATCCCCTCGGTGAACCTCTATGTGTTGAACGTCCCGACGTCGAGCGTTCCGCTCTCGGTCCTGGAAAGCGCGACGGGCGGTGGCCTCAACAAATCGCTCTCGGTCTCTCTCGCCCCGGGCGATTACTACTTCGTCGCACACGATTCCGTCGGAGTTCCGGCGCGATACTCGATGTGCATGACCGTGTCCGCGTCCTGCGCGCTCACGCCGCTGCCGGACGTCGCCGGACCCGGATCCGCGCCGAACGTGAGCCTAAGGGCGACCAGTCCCTACCTGAGCTTCGACTCGCTGCTCGCGAACCCGCGCAAACGCCGCCGCGCCAATGGGCCAGCTCCTCGAGCGCCTCACCCGCACGCTCGCGGGCCGCTACACCGGCATCGAACTCCTCGGCGCCGGCGGCATGGCGTCCGTGTTCCGCGCGCACGACGTCGCGCTCGACCGCACCGTCGCGATCAAGGTGCTGCCGCCGGATCTCGCGCCCGAGGATCGCCTCATCTCGCGCTTCGAGCAGGAGGCGAAGCTCGCGGCCAAGCTCGACCATCCGAACATCATCCCGATCTACCGCGTCGAGAGCGAGAACGGGCTCGACTACTTCGTGATGAAGTACGTGTCGGGCAAATCGCTCGACGCCATCCTGATCCCGGGGCGGCCGCTGGACGTGGAGTTCCGATGCGCGTGCTCACCGACGCCGCGGCGGCGCTCGGCCACGCGCACCAGCGCGGCGTGGTGCATCGCAATGTGAAGCCCGCGAACATCATGATCGACATCGATGAGCGCGTGATCCTCACCGACTTCGGCATATCCAAAGCAATGGAGACGGCGAGCGGCATCACGAAGACGGGGATCATCGTGGGCACGCCGCACTACATGGCGCCCGAGCAGGCAATGGGCGGCACGGTGGATGGACGCGCCGACCAGTACGCGCTCGCGTGCGTGGGCTATCGAATGCTGACCGGCGAGTTGCCATTCCCCGGCGACGTCGCGCACGCGGTGCTGCACCGGCACATCTACGATCAAGCGAAGCCGCTGGCCGCGCGCCGCACCGACGCGCCGCCGGCGATGGTCGCCGCGATCACGCGGGCAATGATGAAGGAACCCGCCGCGCGCTATGCCGACATGGATGAGTTCGCGGCGGCGCTGGAGGGGCGTGCGCGTTCGTCGCGCAGCGGAGCGCGCCCGCGCACGATCGCGCCCACCGTGGCCGTCGAGGCGGCCACCGGGCCCACCAGCTCCGGCACGGTGGAGTTCGAGCGGAGCCTGTCGCGCAGCCGCCGCTGGCGCATGGCGCGCTGGGCGGGCGCGCTGGTGCTCGTCGCGGCGGCAGGTGCGGCGCTCGCGCGGAGACAGACCGCGCCGCCGCCCGCCGCGCCCCCAACCGCGCCCGCGCACGATACGGCGGCGCCCGTGACCACGGCCGCGGCCGATAGCACGCGCGCCGGAACGGTCGCACCGCCGACCGCCCCGCCGACCGCGCCGCCGACCGCCCCGCCGCGTGCAGTTCCGGTGGTGCGCCCCGCGCCGCCCAAGCCCGCGCCGCCGCCGGCCGAAGCGGCGTTCGCGTCGCTCACCGTCGACGCGGATTCCTACGGCACGGTGTACGTGAACGGTCATCCGCTCGGCCCAACACCGGTGGAGAATTATCGTCTCACGGTCGGTGCGACCTACGAGATCAGCGTGGAGCGCGAGGGATACAAGACCAAGAAAGAGACGATCCATGTGACGCGTCCCGACGAGGTGCATCGCAAATACGTGCTCGACCCGGTGCAGCCGTAATGCGCGCCCGCGCGCTGATCTGCGCGCTCGTCGCCGCCGCGCCCGCGCTCGCGGCGCAAGAGAACGCGCTCGTCCGCCAGGCGGTGGCCGCGTACGACGACCTCGATCGCTCCACTGCGATCAAGCTGGTGAACCGCGCGCTCGCGGAGCGCCTCTCGAACGCCGACCGCGCGCGCGCGTACGAAGTGCTCGCGTTCTCGTAGCCGCGCTCGACTCCGTGCGGCAAGCGACGGCGGCATTCAAACAGATGCTCGTGATCGACGCCAATGCCGATCTCGATCCGGGGCGCATCTCGCCCAAGATCACCGGTGCGTTCGCGCTCGCGCTCGGGCAGGTGCTGGTCGTGCGCAAGGTGCAGATCGACAGCGCCGCGTTCATCGCCGGCACGGAGATCGTTCCCGTCGTGTTCACGGTCACGCATCCCGCACGCGTGCGGGTGCGCATCCTTGGCGCGGGCGGCGACGTGCTCATCGATTCCACGGTGAGCCCGGGACCGACGCTCACGAAGTGGAATGGACTCATGGCGGACGGACGCGCCGCGGTATCGGGCGATTACCGGATGGTGATCGAAGCGAGCGCCGGCAGCGACCTGTACTCGCGCGCGATCCCCTTCCGCGTCGCGGCTGCGCCGGTGGACACCCTGCCCCACCTCACGTCGCTGCCGGGCTACGAACTGCTGCCCGAAATGACGGAACCGCCGCGCAGTTGGCGGCCGCTCGGCATCGCGGCACTCGTCACCGCCGGCGTCGCGGGCGCGACGCTGGCGCTCAACAACTCGAAGCTCGGCAACGCGTCGCAGACGCCGCTGCTGATCGTGAACGGCAGCGCGCTGCTCGTGGGCGGGCTCGCGGTGGCGAAGAAACCGGCGGCCGTGCCGAACACCGCGAACATCCGCTACAACAACCTGGTGAAGGAACAGTTGGCGAAGCAGAACCTCGAGATCGCCAAGGAGAATGCGCGCCGGCGCACCGAGGTGCGGCTGGCGACCATGGCGCTCGCCGCGGCGGGCGGATCGTGAGCGCGGCGTACCGCCTCCACGCGACGATCGCGCTCGTTGTCGGGGGCGCGTTCCGGCGCATGCGCAAACGATCGTAGCCGGCGTGCAGGCCGCGGGCGGCGCGTACCAGGAACAGGGGCCGGCGCTCGACTTCACGGGCTGGGGGCCGGCGGTCTCGCTCGATGGCAGGTGGAGGAGCTACGAGGTGGATCTGAGTCTGCTGCGCATCTCGTTCTCGCCGTCGAGCGCCTCATCAGACGCCGACGGCTTCGACATGACGCAGTTCGACGGGCGCGCGCGCTGGTCCATCAACGCAATGTGGAGCGTGGAGGCCGGTTATCTGCAGCGCACCATCGCGCCGACGACCGCGGCGCAGGGCATGAGCGTGATCCTGGTGGGCGGGCGGATCGCCTTCGATCTCGCGCCCGGCGCGAACATTTCCGCGCATGTCGATTACCTGGCCGCGGCGAAGTTCTCCGGCGGCGGCTCGGCGCCATTCGCGCTCGAGACGGGGCTGAACACCTACTATGCGCCGGGTGCCGGCACGCTGCGCTTCACCGCGGACTTCGCGTTCGACCGGATCGACCGGCAAACGGCATCGGCAGGCGTCACGTCGGGGGTGCCGATCCGGAGTTCGATCGTCGCACTCGGCGTCGCGCTGGCCTTCTAAAGCGCGGGACGCGGCACCTCGTATCGGTCGCGCAGCGGCATCAGCGTCTTGCATGCCGACTGCAATCCCCAGTTGCACGCACGCAAATAGAAGCGACGCGCGGCCGTCGTATCCGCCATCGCGAGATACTTGTCTGCGATCGCGAGGCACTTCGCGTTCGTCGCGTTCGGACGCGGACCCTGACAGTCGTCGCTGTACCACCGGTCAGCGTCCACGCTGCCCTGCACGCGTTCTATGAACGCGATCTTATAGCAGCCCATACCGTTGTACTCGCACGCCACCTTGAACGATCGCAGCGCGGAAACCGTGTCGCGGCCGTTGAGCTGCAGGTCGCCGAGCGTTTCACAGGATGAGAGTTCACCCTGCCGGCAGGCCATATCGAGCGCCTGCGACGCCCCGGGAATGTCGCCGGTAGCGCGCAGCGACTTGCCCAGTCCTTCACAGCTCCGCGCTCGCCGTGCGAACACGCAATGAGATACAGCTCCGCCGCCTGCGCGGGCATGAGGCCGACGTTCAGATCGTGCGCGATGCGATAACAGTACTGCCGCGGGCGCGCCGAGCAGGCGCGCACGAACAGCGGCATCGCCGCCGTGGAGTCGTGCCGCTTCCACGCGGCGTAGCCGAGCGCGGCACAAGCCTCGGGCGCACTGAGGCTGTCACCTTTCTCGCAGAGATCCCTCGCCGGCCCCAGCGCCGCGCCGCGCTGCGGAACGATATTGGCGAACGCCTGGCATGCGTACTGATCGCCGCGACCGCAGGGTTCGCCGTAGTAGTCGGCGCGCCGGTACCATTGGGTGCCGAGCATCCCCGCAATGAGCACTCCCAGGAGGATAACCGCGTCCCAGCGCGGCGCGTTGAACGCTTCCGCGCGGGTGCGCTCAGCATTCCGGCGGCGAACGATGCGAAGAAGATCCGAACACCACCGGCACGAGCACGAGCACCCACGCGACCGTGGAGACCATTGCCTCAACGCCGTTCGACGAATGCATGCCGTGTGAGAACTCGGTGACCATCAAGTCGAGCAGCCCGACATTGAACAGGACCATCGCGGCGCTGACGACGGCAGCGGCCCATCGCGCGACGCGCGAACGGAGCGCGAGTCCCGCGCTGGTGGCGGCAGGACACGCCGACCGCGAGGAAGGGCGGCTGCCAATAGAGCAGCGCGCGCCCCAACAACAGGAAACAGAGGGCGGCCGCGATCCCGAAGAAGATCGCCGGGATCGAAGGTGCGCGCACGAGCGCGGTGCGACGGTCAGGCATAGAAGTATCGCGTGGGATGGAAGAAGACCGGCGCCGAGAAGCAGAGGGAATCGATCCGGTCGAGCACGCCGCCGTGGCCCTCGATGATCGCGCCGAAGTCCTTCACGCCGCGATCGCGCTTCATCGCGCCCATGATCAGCCCGCCGGCGAATCCGAGGAGCGCGATCGCGAGCGCCATGAGACCCGCGACGAGCGGCGAGAAGGGCGTCGCCCACCAGATCGCCGCGCCGACCAGCGTGGCCGTCGGCGCCGCCAATGAATCCTTCCCAGGTCTTGTTCGGGCTCACTTCGGGCGCAATGGGATGTTTGCCGAACGTTTTGCCGAACACGTACTGGAATACATCGCTGATCTGCCCCACGATCACGAGGAAGAGAAGCAGCTTCGCGTCGCCGACGTAGCCCTGGAT
>CAVSYH010000022.1:0-113426 GCA_963732065.1 uncultured Gemmatimonadaceae bacterium
AGTTGGGCCGGATTTCGAGAAGCCAGACCTCCTGCGGCTTGCCGCAGCAGGGCTGATGGGCGCGATCCTTCGGTGGTTGGACGGAACTTGAGCTACTCCGAGGGGGCGTAACGCCGCGAGGCCACAGTGTTCGGCAGGCAGGAGTATCGGCTTTTCCAGCCCGAGATGGCAACTGAGGAATCTGTCGGACGAACAATAAAGGAGACCACCATGTCGCCACAGCGCGCGCGGATGATCGAAGACATGACCCTGGCCGGGTTGGTCAGGGGACACAGAAGTCTACGTTCAGGCGGTGCGCCGTTTCTGACTGCACATTATCACTGTTCGTCGGATAATTCCCGCTCGAGCGAGGACGAGGTTCGCGGCTGACCTGCCGACTTGCGCCAGCGAGGGGTGGGGACGCGGCACCTTCCAGACAATCATTACGGCTGCTGCTGGCCGCAGTCTCCATTGACTCCCCGTCGCCCAGGCATTTTGCGACCCGTCCCGCTGGACGTTCTTTCACCTCGAGGATGCCGGGGCCGCTCCATCCCTGATCCGTGCTCTCGCTTTGGTGCATCGCTTGGGTTGTCGCGGCCATGAGCCCCCAGCAGCGCCAGAAGGCCTTGTCTCTTCCTCCGTCAGATTGTGTGTCTCCCTGAGTCACTTAGGGCCAAGCAACTTGTGATGGAAAATTCCGGTTATCACCCACCTCACCTGAACCGAGGGCTCGAAAGGGCGACTGATGAGCTTCAAACTTAGCAAAGGCCGCGCGGCAGAGCGCAAGCTTCGGCGAGCAGTGGGAGACAAATCTGGATGATATCGATCTGGAACTACCCGAAGTGCTCGCGGAGATCGATCCCGAGGAGCAGGCTGGCGAGCTCGAAGACGCTCCCGCAAGACCCATGGAGTTCGAGCACGTGCGCCTGCAATAACAGGCCATTGTAACATTACAGGCGGCGGATCACGTAACGGCCGAATCGTCAATCAATTGAAAAACGTCGATTATAGGATCTACGACGCCACCAGTCGGATAAAGGGAGTGTCGCGATGAGTAGCCCGGCTGCCAATCGGCGCGTACCCGCCAATAGCCTACATCATTTGCCGCCAGGTTCAGTGGCAAAGCGCAAGACCAATCCAAACAAGTGGATCGAGCTGACGGTCGGCGTGCGTCGGCTGAAACAGCTTCCCGATCTGTCGGCGCTCGACGCGAGACCAGCTGAACCGAGGACGGCTCCACGAACTCGCATAAAATTGGGCCCCCAGATAATCCGGAGTGCAATGGACAGCCGGTCCTTGCATCGAGAAGAGTTGACGAGCTCTCTATCAGAGGAGCGGGGAGTAAAATCATGGGACATGCAAGCTAGCAAAGATCTTGGCGGGGCGCAGCTGGCCTCAGACGATCATGACCGTCTGGCGCTCCCCAATGGCTACTCGCTGAATGAATACCGCATTAAAAGAGTTCTTGGGCAGGGTGGCTTTGGAATCACCTACCTCGCCCACGATGAGCGTCTGGATCGCGACGTGGCCATCAAGGAATTCCTTCCAAGTGACCTCGCTGTACGGCAGTTCGACAGCACGGTCGTCCCGCGATCCTCGACCGCGAGACCTGACTACCGAGGCGGATTGGAGCGCTTCCTGAAGGAGGCGCGGACTTTGGCCAAATTCGGCAATCCCAATATTGTCCGTATATTCACCTCGTTCGAGGCGAATGGAACAGCCTACATCGTCATGTCCTATGAAGCCGGCGATAGTCTCGGCGCATGGCTGAAGACCCAGGATTTCCCGCTACCGTTCGCACGACTTCTAGCAATCGCGGAGCCATTGCTCGCCGGCCTTGCCACCGTACATGACGCCGGTTTCTGGCATCGCGACATCAAGCCGTCGAACATCTTTCTTCGCGCCGACGGAACCCCGGTCCTGCTGGACTTCGGCACCGCACGCCAGGCAATCAGCACCAACAGCCGGGGCTCGGAACGCATACTGACGCCGCATTACGCCCCCTATGAGCAATACATCGTTCGCGGCGATCAAGGGCCGTGGACTGACATCTACGCTATGGGTGCGGTGCTGTATTATTGCATCAGCGGACGTGAACCGCCGGAGGCCACCGAAAGGGTCCACGCCGAGGCGGAAAAACGGCCCGATCCGATGGTACCGGCAACGACCGTTGGCAAGGGACACTATCCGGACTCCTTTCTGCGCGCAATCGATCGGTGCCTCGCACTGTGGCCGAAAGATCGGTTGCGTTCTGTCAATGACCTGCGGCAGGCACTGATAGTGAGCCGGTCCGCGGATGCTCCGTCGATGACGTCGTCGGTGATTTCGGCGCCGGGGCAGCGCTGGCCGGTGGTGGGTTTGGGCGGGGGCGCCCTGTTCCTCGCCCTGGCAATCGCCGTCTTCGCCTTGCGGCCACCCGACCGACAAGCTCCAGCCATCATCCCGCCCGCCGTCACGCCGTCCCCGGGAAATGCCAACGTCCAGCCCGCCATAACGCCAGGGCAGTCCGACCCGGCTGGCCCGCTCTTGGCCGAGGTGAGTGACCGCCCGAGAAGCAATCCGGGTTTCGACGCAGTACCGGTCAGGCAACACTACAACCACGTCAAGGAAGAAGCAGTACTGCCGAGCGCGGAGCGGCTCGCCAGGCTCGGGACGCGCTATCAAACGCAACTGGACGCCATTCACCAAAGTCTCGACGACCTGGACCGACAGACCGGCGATCTGTTTCGACAATATACCAGCTTGGTGGACCAGCTGGCTCAGCACCCGGATGAATTCGAGCGGATCAGACCCGAATTGGCTGCCCTCAAACTCTCAGAGCCAGAAAAGCTGGCGCGACAGCACCTGATCGAACAGGTCGAGGCCCGCGAACACGGGCCGATCGATACCCCACTGCTGCAGACAAGCCTGGATCGTTCCTACGCGGCGGCGGAGCTTTGGCGATGATCCATCGATCCGGTTGCCGTAGCCAAGTCACCGAGGCGGCGCCGCTGCTGGATAACGCCCTGCATGAAGTGTGCCTCGCGTCACATCGTTTTTTGCGAGAACCCGCAAACTGTCGCGGGCTGCATGGGGAACAGACATGGTTTTGCAAGGCAGAACGAGATCAGCTTGTGTGATCCTCATGGCGGGCGCGATCATGCTGAGCGGCTGTCAGAACATGAGCGACACCCAAACGACCCAGCTTCAAGGGGCCGGCGGCGGCGCTCTCATCGGCGGCGTCCTGGGCCTCGTGCTCGGCGGCGCGAAGGGCGCGGCGATCGGTGCAGCCGCCGGCGGCGCACTGGGCCTTGGGGTGGGTTCAGTGGTTGCGGAGCGAAAGCGGCAATACGCTAACGCCGAAAGCTTTTATGACGCCCAAATCCAGGCGACGCGGAGCAGGAACCGGCAGCTGGCACAATATAACGACGGCTTGGCCAGGCAGATCGCCGAATATCGCCGCGATATCGCGTCGTTACGAACACAGATCAGCGCGGGTAGCGCCAGCAATCAGGTGGCCATTCGGACCAATGAGCGGCTCCAGGCCAGCTATGCTCAGGCGAAGAAAATGCTGGCGGACGAACGCCACGAGCTAGACGTACAGCAGCGGGTCGCCGAGGAGATGCGTCAGTCGAAGGGCGAACAGGACGCTCGGACCCAGCAGGAGAAACAGCGGTCGCCGCTCTTTCCGACCATATCAACGCGCTGCAGGACCAGGTCGACACCTTGGCAAGTCAAAGCAGCCAGCTGCAGCAGTTCAAATGACTTGCGAGCCCCCAGTATTGTGGACGCACCGATTGGAAGTACGCCGGCATGTTGAGCGGGAACTGGATCACCGCTGCCTGCCTTGTGGTTCTGCTACTGCCATCCTCGGGTTGCCAGACATCCGACAACCCGTGCTGAAGGCGGTATCGTCGGCGGTCTGCACGGGCTGCTCTCGGGCAGCTACGACCAGCGGCTGCAGGCGCGGCAAACCGAGCTTGGGGGAGCGCAACTGCAAGGGCAGTATCTCGCGACCGACAACGCGCGGCTGGAAAACCGGGTCGGGGATGCCGCGTCCGAACGGGCTCGGCTGCGCCGGCAACTCGTGGCTCTGCAGGCGCGGGCGCGCGAGCTGACAGCCGAGACCAATCGGATCCAGGGCGACACCGAAAGCCGGCGGGAGCAGCGGGCCGACCTCGAGAGGAAGCTCCCAGAAGCTCAGAACCGAGATCGACCAGCTTGGCAGGGACGTCGACGCCAGCAGAAAAAGCGCTGAGGCCGTCGAACGGGAACGCCAGGCCCTGGAAGCCGAGCTGAAGGACCTCACAGTGGTCGCCAATGGCTTGCAGTGACGCAATCCGTTGCGATCCCCTGGACCGGATGATCTTGCAGCGAGCCCCACCGGCGATGAAAGCTCGTCGATGAAATCCCAGCGCCGGAGATCGATGTTCGCGCTCACGCTCGTGGCATTGTCGCTGCTCACCAGCGTCGCCCACGGGGATGAGGTCGTCGAGCAGGCGCTGCGCATCATCCGCCTGCACGACATGATGCATCCCGACCCGAAATCGCTCGCCCAGGGAATCGCCGGCCGCGTTGCTGGCATCGCTGCGGCGAACCGACCCCGCGGCGCAGTGGTGGTCGGCGGATGTCGCAAGCGCGAACCAACAATGGACCGGGGAGGGCATCGTTGGGATCGGTGCTTCGGTGATCGCAGACGGCTCGCGCATCCTGTTCGGCACCCTTGCCCGGCGGAGCGCTGACGCGGGCCGGTATCGCCCAGCCGGTTCGAGTGCTCGCATTGGCGGGACAAGCCGCCGATCCACTCGGCCTCGATCGGGTGCAGCAGATGCTCGGCGATCCGGCGCGCGATACGATCGAGGCGACCGTTCAGGATCTGACCGACGGCCCGGTCTTGCGCCTGGTCCTGAAGCGCAGCACCTACGAGGCCGTCGCCGCGGAGCGGATCGAGCACACGCGAAGGCCCATCTTGCGGATCCATCGCTTTGTTAAGGGGCTGACGCTGCGCCAGTTCAGGCAGTTGCTGGAGCCTGCCGTAGCAAGCGGGCTGCCGATCGTTGTGGACCTGCGTTACTCCGTCGGCGGCGATCTGTTCGAAGCGCTTGACACGGCATCGTTGTTCCTTCCTCCGGGACTGAAGCTTGCCACGCTGGAGGAGCCGAACGGGCGGCGCACCGTACCTGAAATCGGTCAACGGGGCGGTTGTCCCGAACGCGCCGGTCACGATCCTTGTCGGCCCGGGGACCATTAGCGCCTCCGAGGCGTTCGCCGCCGCGCTGCACGATCGAGGCAAGGCCCGGCTGATCGGGACTCCGACGTTTGGCAAGTGTCTGGCGCAGTCGGCGTTCAACCTGGTCGACGGCTCCGTGCTGGTTGTGTCGACCGGGCGGCTCCTTACCCCGCTTGACTGGTGGACTGTGACGGCAAGGGACTTGAACCCGACATTCGGGTTGACCAGGCGGAGGCGGACAACACCGACGCCTTGCTGGCGCGGGTCACGCGATGACCGGCGGCTGTCAGTCAAGGCAGCACTGCTCAGGCGGGACGGAACCGCACCCGGCATCCGCCAAGCACCAGCGCCGACCCGGCCGGAAGCGGAACCGCCTTGTCGGGGCCGGGCGTCACGGGCCTTCCGTCGACGAAGGTGCCGTTGGTGGAGTGCAGGTCCTCGACCCAGACATGGGCTGCATCGGCCCCGGATGCGGCGGCCAGGCTCAAACGCGCGTGGCGCCCGCTCACGGTCGGGTCATCAATGACAATCTGGCAACGCCTGGGGTCGCGCCCGATCGTCAGTCCGTCTTTGGCCCCGGCCAGATCGCTCCCGCGCACGGCGATGCTGATAGACCGGCCGTCCTGCACGGTGCCGGACAGCGTCCAGTGCCGGCCGCGGTTCCTGTCCCGCGCCGGCTCGATGCGCCGCCCAAAGAACGCGACCAGCAAGGCAAAGGCGGCAACGGCGACCAGCAAGGTCCCGGACCGGCCTGGGCGCCGCGGCACTCGGCGGCGTTGGGTGTATAGGCGATGCCCGCGTCGTCCAGTCTGGCCCGCAAGGCAGCGACGTCGAGGGCATTGCTACGTTGACGGACCGGCGCCGCCCGCCGGCGTTCCGCGGCTTTTGGTGTTCGGCATCGGGGCACTATCGGCCCGGTCGATGCCGATGACCCAGCCGCAGGAATTACCAGCGCGAGCGCCGCTGTTGCCGCGCTGGAACGCTGCGTCGTGCTGCACGATACTGATTGGCAGTTCACCAGGGCGGCCTCCATGGGCGCCGTCCGGCTGCGATCCTGGCGACGAGCCGCCCTGCACCGTCGGTTCCAACCCCCCGGATGCCCGAGCCGTAAACCCCACCGCGTAAACTGCGTCGCCGGTCTGGAGGTCGCCGGTCGCGAGGGTAACCGGCGGTGCGTCCAGGACCGTTCCACATGGATAACGGCAAGGTCAAGTTCGCGGAACTGCCACGGAATGTCAATCGACAGAGAGCTCTCTCCCCGCCCTGGGGCGGGTTTCAACGATTCGTGATATTGATCGGGATGATCAACGAATTCCTGAATGACATGCAGAGCGGTCGCAACGTCCCCGTCATCGTTCAGGGCGAACCCCGAGCCGTGCGCATCAGGTGTGACGATCTTCCCGGACGATGTTTGGGTCGACAGAGGGCGCTTGGCCCGCACACGAACCAAGGGCGGCAATCGCCAGCGACGCCGCCAGCCGCCGCGACTTAAAACAGTAACTGGCGCAACCCCCTGCTGATTACTGCGTTCAATCATCGCAACATTTGGCGGCCCCAATTCGCCCCCCCGACTTCGCACGGGTGCAGTCGGATGCTGGCAAGTTTTCACGTCAGCACTATCGCTATAAAGATCAGGACCGGCAGACACTGGGTTTACACCAGTCGCTCATCGCGATGTAGATCACCTGTAAGAACTGTTTTTCCTGGCCATGTTCAGAAGCAACTGTCTGACTGAGGAGGCACCATGCAAGAACCTCTAGGCGAATCGGCGGTAAAAATTTTGCGTGTGTCTTGGGCCGATTGCGTGCTGTCGCGGTGGTGCTGTGCTGCATCTACGCGGCGATGCTGCCGGCGCGGGCTGATCCACTTTGACGAACGTGTCAGCAGGAACCGGACCGGACAAGCGCCAGCTGGAATGTGACGTTCGCTTTACACAGCCCCGCCAGGTCAACTGGGACCACCGCCCACCGTTTCGGACAGCGCACGATCCCTGCCCACTCCGACGGTTCATCTTTTACCCAGGCGGCGGCGATGTAAGCGCGTTTCTTTACCTGTTCGACGTCAGTAAGTCAATGCGAAACGATACGCTGAAAGCCGATGTCGACAATGCTGGTTCTGGCGGCGATCATCCGGACCGCTGGCCCGTATGACAGGTTCGGGGTCGCCAGGTCGCCGGGTGCTGGGCAGGCACCGACGCCAAACCTCGACGTGCTGGCAGGCCTGGACAGCAATTCAAACACCGTGGAGCACGGTTTTTCCAGCGTGGAGCGGAGTTTTGCCGGATGGGCGTCTGAAGGGCGCGCAATCGTCGGTCTATTTAAGCTCGATTGAAGCGATCCGGCTGCTGGGTGATTTTCATGCCAAGCGTCGCGCATTGCTGCTGTTCGCGGCGGGCAAGTCGGAGGGCGAAACCTATACCCTCGACACCGTGGTTGCTGAAGCGAAAGACTGCACGTCAGCGTCTTCACATTTGGCGTCGAGGATCACACGCTCGACACCCGCCCGCTCCAGCCATTCGTGCAGTTGGCCGACCTTACCGAAGGCCACTATTACCAGGCGATCCACCAAACCCGCATTTCGCGACCGCCGACCTTGATACCGCGCTCAAATATATCGACAACGGCGGGCGGGTGAAAGTGGACCTGACGGGACTGACGTCTCGATCCAGAACTGTTGAACTGGCATTTTCGACGACCGGCAATCCTTCCAGGCTGACCTATCGGACTTTGGTTGCAGGGACTTCCCGCAGTGCCGGCCTCCGATCCGAAAACCGTGTCGCCGCCCAGCCCACCAGTGTCGCCGGACACGGTCAAGCCTACCGGCGAAAAGCCCGACCCGGTCAAGCCGCGTGCCGGCAAGCAAACCCCCGACGCAACGTCGCCGGATGGTTCCAAACATTGGAAACCTGGATCCTGGGGCATGGCTGGAGAGAGATTCTGGCCGGAGTGGGACTGGTCATCTGTCTGCTTGCGTTTATCACCTACCGGATGGACCCGCGGCCGCGGTCAGGTCCTGGACACGCCTCCTTCTGTCGCCGCGTTTTCGCCGGTTCGCCGTCGCGCAAAGAAACCTCGCGCATGCGGCCCGGCGTGGCACCCACGGTGGCGGTGGACGAAAGGTCCCAGTCGTCCCCGCTGGCCACGCTGCAGCCGGTCATGGCGGCGGCTCGCCGCATGTCGTCAGAAACGCGATGGTGACGATCGGGCGTGCCTCGGACTGCGAATCCGCTTGAGCGACGACACCGTCTCGGCGCATCACGCGACACTCGTGCACAAGCGCGACGGATCATTCGAGCTGACCGAATGGGTTCGCGCAATGGCGTCCGCGTCAATGGCGAGCGCGTCGAACGGCGGATGGTGTCAAATGGCGACAGGATCGAACTGGGCGCGGCGCAATTCCGTTTCGTGCTTAACTAAAGTGCCTTGCCGTGCATGGGGCCGGCCCGCGCTAACAGAGCGCCGGCGTATAGTGGGAGATCACAATGACACCGCCTGCATCAGACGACGACCGCTCTTCGCTCTATAGCGGACCAGGCACGGTCCCAACGCGGAAGATGACCGGACAAATCGATGAGCCGGTGCCGAAGACAGCGTCGTATAAATTCCCCGAACCGAAGACCCGGATCTTCCGGGGTTCGACGGACGCCGAGGCCGAGGCAAAGCTTGCCGCCGAAGACCCGATGCAGGATCCCTTCGTCGGCTGCCTCGTGGTGATCGAGGGCCGCGGCCGCGGCGCGGCGCTGAAACTCGGCTACGGGCGCAACAGCATTGGCCGCGACCGCGACGAAAGGGTCAGTCTGAACTTTGATGATGAGCATATTTCCCGCAGCGGGCACGCGTTCCTGACCTACGATCCACGCAGCCGGAAGTACTTCCTGCAGGGCGGGACTGGACCGAACCTAGTGTATATCGAGGGCCAGGACATGCCCGTGCTGACGCCGGTGACGCTGGAGCACGGCCAGGTAATTATACTCGGCGGGACGAAGTTGAAATTCTGGCCGTTCTGCGGCAAGGACTTCGACTGGCACGCTGTCGTGGAGTGATGATACCGGGTTTGGACTACGGCGGCGCCCAGGATCGGGGTGTCGCCCGTATCAGGAGGATTTGTTTCATCTGGAACCGCTGCCGGCAGCCGATGGGCCGAGCGGCGAGCTGCTGATGGTGATGGCTGACGGCATGGGTGGACACCGCGGCGGCGCAAAAGCCAGCTCGGTCGCGGTCGAGGCCTTTGTCCACACCTACCTGGCCGAGGCGGAACCGGAGACGGAGCGGCTGCGACGAAGCCTGCTGGCCGCCGAACCAGCGCATCGCCGAGGAGGCCGCCGCCAATCCGGCTCTGCGTGGAATGGGCTGCACTCTGGTGGGTGCCAGCCTAACCTCGGCCGGACTAAATCTGATCAGTGTCGGTGACTCGCTGGCCTTCCTGTTCAGAAACGGTGAGCTGACCCGGTTGAACGCCGACCATTCCATGGCGCCTGTCCTGCAGGAGGCTGTGCGCCTGGGCAAGTTGAGTGCGGAGGAGATGGCTTGTCACCCGCACCGCAACGCTCTGCGTTCGGTGGTGACCGGCCAGGACCTGAGTTTGATCGATCTCCGGCCCGATCCGATGGAGCTTCAGCCCGGCGACCGGCTGATTGTCGCCAGCGACGGCATTCTGACGCTGCCGGAGGAGCAGATTGTTGAATTGCTTGAGGCCCATCCCGGCCAGACGGCGGAGGAACTCAGCGAACTGCTGGTGCAGGCCGTAACCGAGGCGGACGATCCGCACCAGGACAACGTCACGGTTCTCGTGGCAGCGCTACCTGGGACCGCAGCTCGGTCGGTGCAAGCGCCCCCGCGCGCGGCGGAGCGACGAAGCTCAGTTCGGCGGATGCTGGCGGCGTTGTCGCCGATCATGCTGCGGCCCAGGGTTTTGGCCGGCGTGGGTGCGGGCTTTCTGCTGGCGGCGGTGGGGGTCGGCCTTTACCCGGTCTGGCGTGGCCGGACCGACACGACTGCGACCGCCCCAACGTCTGCCGTGGACAAACCCCCGGTTCATGCCGGCGGACGGTCCCGCCCGCGGAATTGCCGCTCAAGTCGTTGCGTCAGGAGACGCCTGCACCATCGCCTTCGTCCGGCCGGCAGGACATCGCCGATCCGGCGGCATCGACACTCTCTCAGGAGGCACCACCGGCACCCCTGCAAGCCGAAGTCCTGCACCGGCCGAGCCGCCGCCACCGCCAGCCCCCGCGCCACCCCAGCCGGCCTCGGCCGATCAGGCGCCACCGCCAGCCGTTCCGCGCCACCCCAGCCGGCCTCGGCCGATCAGGCGCCACCGCCAGCCGTCGCGCCAGTCCTCCTGAGAAAACTGCCGATCCGGAAAAACACACAAACGCAACCCCGACGCAGGGCCACCACCCAACCACGCAGCGATAGCCGGCTCGGACCAACCGGGATTTGCGCGAACGCCCGTGTCTGTCCAGCGACGTGACCAAGGAGGAGGATCGAGTCTCTGATCGCATGGCAGCGTGAAATTCCCAGCGACCGCGATCCGCCGCGGGAACCAGATACTGCAGACATAACACGACGTATTGCCGTTCTTCGGATTGGCGATACCAGGGAGCACCCAGGCATGGAGGAATTACCAGCCGGTTATCGCCTAGGCGACCTCAAGATCGAGACTGTGCTCGGGCAAGGCCGGTTTCGGCATCACCGACTTCTCGCCCGGGACGTCAGGAACCACAAACCCCGGCTCGCGGTCAAGGAATACTTTCCCTCGGCCTCCGCCACCCTACCTACGGTGTACGGGTCGGCCCCCGCAGCATGGCTCAACCCGCGAGGACTTCGACTATGGCCTGCGGCGGCCCGGTAACGAAGCTACAGGATGCTGGGCTCGTTTCGACCATGCCAATATCGTCCGGGCTCCCAGTTGCCTCGACATCAACGACACTGCCTACATTATCATGAGCTTCGAGGACGGCGCGACACTTGAATATGTTCGACCGTATCCGGGCGGCTTTTCGGAACCGGGATGTCGCCATTGTTCCGTGGCGTGGTGGGACGGGCTCTAGGCTCGCGCACCGGACCGGGCATCCGCACCGCGACCTTGCGCCCGATAACATCATTGTCCGTCGGCGACGTATGCGGTCATCGTCGATTTCGGCGCCGCTACGCCGTTCTTACGGCCAGAAGTCGCGGTCGCTGGAGGCAATCATCAAAAGCGGTTACTCGCCGCCCGAACAGTATGTCCGTGGAGTATAATCACTCAAGGCGTTTTGGACCGACATCTATGCCCTGGGCGCTATTGCTTACCGTTGCATTGGTGGTCCGACTCTGCCGGCTTCGCTGGAACGCCAAAGTGCTGTCCCCTGACCGACAAAGACCGACCCGCTGATCTCTTGCGACATCAATCGGCCGCGGGCGGTATTCGACAGCGCTGCTAAAGGCCATCGACAAGGCGCTCGCGCTTTCGCCGCGGGACCGGCCCACCTTCGCCGCGGCCTGGTTTGCGATGTTTGCCCCGTGCCTGCTGCACCGCCGCCGGCCCCGAGCGCCAAACCCGCCCCAACGGCCTCGGCAGAGAGCAGCGCAGTCAGCTTCGAACCGGCTTCTTTCGCCGGCTTTTTTTCGGGGGTGGCGACCAGCGGGCGGCGGCTAGTGGTGGGCGGTGGTGGATTTTGACCTGGGACGGACAGTCATGGTGCGCCGGTTCGGCTGGAGATTTCCGAGGCCGGCATTTTGCCATCCGGCGGCCACCTGACCATCGGACGGGACGGCACCCAGAGCAACATCACGATCGCAGACCATTCGGTGTCGCGCCGGCATGCGGTGCTGTGGCTGGGCGACGGCGGGCTGCTCGATCGAGGACGCCAACTCCAGGAATGGAATGTTAGTGGATGGCCGCGATGTGCCGCCGTTGCTTGGGGCGGTTCCGGTGGGTAGTTCGACCCGCCTTACCCTGGGTGGTGTCGAGCTCGTTGTTTCGGTTTTACCTGCGGCCTCTTGATCCTGAACTGCTTCCGATGGCCGCGCCAGCTATTCAAAACCGTTTTGCCTTACCGCCGCCCAGATGATCGGCGAAAACATCATGAGCATGACGAAAGCGAAGGCCATTACGGTCAGGATGTAGCACCACAGCGTTCGCCCATAGGAGATCCGCCAGAAATGTTTCTGTGCCACAATACTGAAATACAATAGATAGATGATAATGACCACGCCCAGGACATAAACACAAATGATATAAACCGAGTTGTGAAAGCTCATGCCATTTTGTAATTGCTCGATGAGCTGCTGTCTCTCTTTCATAGCGTCGGCGTGCTGTCTTATAATTTCGAGTTTATGCTTGATTTCGGCTTGTTTAGCATTAAAAGTCTTAATAACTTCCCAAGCTTGGTTTCCAAAAAGGACAAGAAAACGAAATGAGCATCCAAATCATGCCCTGAACCACAGCCATCAGCCTCATAAAGTCATCAAAGTAACGGGTTTTGAGCGACAAATATTTAAATATAACAAAGGGAAATATATTGTATATCAGCAAGAGCATAAAAAGAATCAGTGAGAATGGTAGATTTTCCTGGAAACTTTTTATTAGCGAATTCACCCAGGTCTAGAATTGGCCATCGCCGGGCTCGGATTTACAAACGAGGTGATTGTAAGACCTGATGTCGTGATCAGGTTTTACAAAAGCCCTCCGAACAACATGAACGAGAACGGATTGACCGGTCGGCGGTGGACGGCACACCGCATGATATATTGGCCAGGATCCGCGATCAGATCGACGATGAAGCACATTCTTCTTGAACTCGGAGAAGTCGCGAAACTCTGCCGAATGCCACCGTGAGATCGTCGGTCCAGGGCAAAACGTCCGGCCTGGACGGCTCCGGAGCGACCTGGATCGAGGACTGCATCAATTTGCGCACCGTTGTCTCGGTACGACCCGAAGCGAAGTCGGTCATCCATTCCCACCTGGGCTTGCCGTATCCGCGTCCACTGGCCGTTCACTAACCGAGCGGTGCCGTTCGTACTGTTGCGGTCTTCAAGCATCCACCGGCCGTCATCGGTCTGTGTCAGACTTGCATGCAGGGCCGACACCGTTTCATCGCTCAGGCCCAGGTCGGCTCTTCGCCGAGCCAGGTTTCCGATGGTCCACTGTTTCATGACTACCCCGCACTCAATCATCATGATCGGACGAAATCAGCCAGAGCTGGCTTACGGCTTCTGAGTCACAGGCCTATCGTAACGAGGCTGCGGCCGGGTCTGGCTGCGTCTAATCGAATAACACCCCGGTTCCCAACCACACGCAGGCGACAACAGAAAGAGATTATACTCAAACCGGCATCATCAAATCATCAGTATGTACACTTTCTGTTGAGCCCTAGCACCTGATACCAAGTCGCCTAGACATTGGCACACGCCCAGCGGCGCTGGCCGAGTGAGCAATGGGGTCTGAAAACCCCAAGAGCGTCGGGCTCATCGCGACTCGCTCAAAGATTGACCGATCGCCCGCCGGAAGAGCCATTCCGCTGTTGTGGGCCCAGACCCAACAGTCGCGTCACCAGCCGCCAAATCGGGAAATATCCTCGAAATGGCGGCCTTGGGAGGGCCGAAGATGCCTCTGATGCGGCACTTTTGACATTTTACCCGCCGAACCGGATCGGATTTCCCGGGTCAAACCCGCAGAATGCCGCGGCGCGGTGCCGTAACTTTTGACAAAATGCGCCTTTCGTCAAAAGTTTGGCCTTTTCCGCGCCCCAATCCACTCGAAACTCGGTCCAAAATCAATTTGGCGGCTGGTGACACGACCGTTGGGTCTGGGCCTTAGTTAGACCTCACTCGAAAGAGCGACACAAGAGAAGCCCCGCTAGCAAACCTAGTTTTCGGCAGGAGAGACCATATTGCGAGTTATCCTTCGCACGCTTCCGTGAACAAAACCGAGTAAGATTGGTTTAACGTACAGCGTTCTTCGTTTGGCGGCGCGGCCGCACAGACCGGTCCGCGAGGTTTCCGCAGTTGGGATCCGCGCCGGTGAACGAAAAACGTGTTGGGCTAAGCCGCTCGCACCTCAGCCGTGGCACGGCTCAAACGGCGGTGCGATGTGACGTGACACAAGCACAACCAGAGCGAGTGTGGCATGGATCTTGAGTAAATGGGTATTGTATTTTTGGGGGCGATTGAAATACAATAAAGATTCACCCAACGTCGCAGACGGGTCGCGACTTGCGGTTGAGTGGGTCGGTGCGGCAGTGTCAGGCCCCCCCTTTTTGGCTGATGCACTCGATCACTTTTTCGGGCAAACCTCGGCAATTATAGGGCGCGACCGACGGATGATCCAATCCTCGACGGTGGCCGCCAGCACACTTATTGTCATGAGAGCGCGGTCGCCGGGACACACGACTCCCGCTGCGCGGGTTAGTCCAACGTGCGCATATGGTAAGTCGGAGCTTTGGTGGATCAGAGTTTTGCGGTCGCCTTTGTTCGGGAGGCGGACAGAACTGTCGAGTACATTCGGCTGGCTTCGATCGAGCGGGCCTGATTGGGGTTCTGGGCTCAAACCCTCCGAATTTCCAGAACCTCTTAAAATCAATGATTTAGGATAGTGAGATGCCTGCGAGCATGGCATCCGGGTCGATTGGCTGGCTTCGGTCCCGGAACGCGTAGCGTCCGAGCAGGTGGATGTGGCGCCATGCTACGGGGGAGATTTTCCGCAGCAGCTGAATCGCTTTTTGGTTGCCGGCGGCTTGATAGCGTTCCAGCAGCTTCGAGAGCAGAACCGAGTTGTAGGCAATGATAACGTTGGCGATTAGCCGGGCAGATTGGTTGCTGATCGCCATGTCGAGATCGGTTCGGCCAGCCAGCTGTTTTCGGCCCCCGACCTGGGCAATCGCCGACCGCAGCTGATGGTAGGCTTCGAGCCGGTTTTGCGAACGATGGACATCTCTTTGCAGTTGAGCGTCTCGGAAGTAATTGAGAGTGTAGATGTAGCGACCTGCAAACATCCGCGGCCGGGATCGCAAACATCGGCTATTCCGTGCGCACGCTGATTGCAACTGACGAATCCCCATCGGCGCAAGATCACTGCAACTGGGCGCAGATTGATTGCAAATGGGATTGCAAACATCGGGGTTCTGCCCACGCTATCTGCAACTCAAAGGGTCATGCGGGTGCAGCCAACATTCCCATTGGGTAGGACGGCTATCCTGCCGGTCGGGTGCATAGCGCATCTGCTTTGTTGTGGGAAAGAAACTCGCAATGAAGCTCCGAGATTTAACCTTGATAAATT
This sequence comes from uncultured Gemmatimonadaceae bacterium, assembly GCA_963732065.1. Taxonomy (GTDB): domain Bacteria; phylum Gemmatimonadota; class Gemmatimonadetes; order Gemmatimonadales; family Gemmatimonadaceae; genus DATKOH01. The sequence goes on from CAVSYH010000022.1 coordinate 15,446, forward strand.
TACCGACTTATTGACCGCAAAACTGCCTGTATCCCCCTGATCCTCAGCGCTTACCAGAATTGACCCGGGTTTGCTCATTTGAACTGACCCGGTGACGACTTGCCAAGCTGACGAGCGGTTGTCGTCGTCGGCTGTCTGTCCAGGCTTCGCGCTTTGCTGAGAGCGCGGAGGCGTGAGCATGGAGCGTCGGCGTTGCGCGGCCTGCGAGCAGGCGTTCCGTCCGCGCGCGCAGTCCCCCGGGCAACTGTATTGCGGTCAGGCGGCTTGCCAGCGTGAGCGGCGGCGACGCTGGCAGCGGAGCAAGCGCCAGCGCGACGAGGACTACCGCGCCAATCAGGCGCGGGCGCAGCGGATCTGGGCCGCCGATCACCGTGATTACTGGCGCGGGTGGCGGGCCGCACACCCCGAATACACCGAGCGCAACCGCGTGGCGCAGCGTCGGCGCGACGGCGAGCGGCAGGCGTCACGTCTTGCAAAGATGGACGCGTCCCCGCCGATTTCGCCCGTGGCATCAGGGACATACCGGCTGGTTCCGTGGACCGGTGGCGATCTTGCAAAGATGGACGCGTGGACGGTCGAACTGACTGTGATTTCAACGCGGTATGCGACCACGAGTGACGCCGGCACGATCTTGCAAAGAGAGGACGTCATAGGGACGGGCGGGCCGCCCTGCTAGCGGTGGCGCCATGACGCGTGATCGCATTGAACTGGACCTGCACCGCCTGGAGTTGCGCTTCGCCGACAGCCGGCTGGTGGAACCGCGAGCGGTGGCGCGGCTGGCGGAATTGATCGAGCGGTGCGGCCAGATCGTGCCGTGCGTCGTGGTGGCGGCCCCCCAGAGCCAGGATGGCAAGGGTGGCGGCGTGCAAGCACTGGTGCTGATCGACGGCTATCGCCGGGTCGGCGCACTGCGTCGTCTCGGCCGCGACACCGTTGGCGTCGAGCAATGGTCCTATGGCAGGATTGAGCCACTCCTGGATCACGAGATGCGTGACCTGGCCGGACCGGAAGAACCCCTGTACGAGGTTCGCATTGAGGGCCGTGCCGCTATCGATGCGCAGATCGGCGCTCGTGGCACCGGCAGCGAGCGCCGGGATCGCGTCGCTCCACGTGTAGAGGCCGAAGCGATTGAGCAGCGTGTTCACGAACTGCGGCTGGTGCGCGATGTACACCTGCGAAGCCGGGATCGCGGGCTTGGGACCCGTCCACACGTTGAGCCCCGCCGGCAGCACACCGTTCATCGCGGCGGCGAGCTCCAGCGCGACGTAGGTGCTCGCCTGGTTCCCCTGGTGGATGTGATAGTCCATGAGCCGCGCATGACGGGCGATCGACACGCGCTTGCGCGCGCTCGTGAAGTACGCCTCGTTCATCACGCGATCCTGGAAATCGCTCAGCTCATCGCCCGCGGCGGCGAACAGGTCGAGGAGCGTCTGGTCGAGGTCGGCCTCGCTCGTGGGACGCCAGCCCGGCACGCGCTGCGCCATCGCCGTCATGAGCAGATGGCGGAACGAATCGTAGTCCTTGCTCAGATAATCGATGCCCGGATCGGGCACAGGCGCCTTGCCGGGGGTCCAGTCGGGATCGCAGTCGGTGGAGAAACATCCCGGACGGAACTTGAACTCCAGTTCGCTGAACATCGGATCGATGTTCGCGAACTGCAGGCCGAGCGTGTAGGTGGAGTAGTCGCCGATGGGCGCCACGGTGAGCGTGATGACATTCGCGCCCGGCCCCGCCGCGACGCCGGTCACCTGCACCTGCCCCGCCATGGAGCCCGCCGGCAGGCGGTGCCCGCCGCTGATCGGGAAGATGACCAACTCGTGCGCGGGCGTTCCCGTGATGTCGGCGACGATTGCGGCCAGCGAATTGTTGTTCTGGAAATGCACCTCGAGCTGCGCCGCCGTGGGATTCACGGCGGGCGTGAGCGTCACGAGCACGAAGTCGAAGCCGTTGAGCGTGCCCAGATTCCGCGCGCGCTCGGCGAGTGCGGCCTTGTTGATGATCACCGGCATCTCAGCCGCCCGTGCGCTCGAAGCGCACGCGCCGCGGGTCCTTCTCCCCCGCGACGAGGTAGGTGAGGTCGATCGTGATGGTCGATGCGACGGCCTCGACCTGGAGGTCCTGCACCGTGAGCCGCTGCGCGAGCCAGCGCGAGAGCGAGCGCGTGATCTGCGCCTTCGCCATGGCGGCCGTCGCATCGCTCGAGGCTTCGAAGACGAGCCGGCGCACGCCGCCGCCCAGATCGGGAATGAACGGGCGCTCGCCGAGGTTGGTGAGCAAGAGCTGTATCAACTCGTCGCGCACGTGATGCGGCAGCGAGTCGATCACCGCCGCGCGGCCGTCGGAGGCCACGTGGAACGGGAAGGCGAGATGCGCGCCGTCGGGGCGGTTCACGTGGCCTTCGCCTGGGCGGGGGCGTTCGCCACCGACGCCACGCCTTGCGGCGAGGCGCCATAGCAGGTGCCGACGCTCGACGACGTGAGCACCGCGGTGCCGCCCGCCTTCACTTTGACGGCGCCGGCGCTCCATTGGATCGTCAAGCACGGCGACGGCACGGTGCCTACCACGAACGAGCAGCCCGCCACTTGGTGGATGTCGCTCTCGAGCAGCATTGCCGTTCCCGCCTTGGCCTTTGCATTGGCGGTCGTGAGCGTCGCCTGTCCGCCGTGCGGGCACTGGATCTGACTCGCGGTGGTGAGGATCGTGCTGCCCATCACGACACCTCCAGCGACGTGTCGTTGATCTTCACCGAACTGGATGCGACCACCACGCTCCCGCCCTTCTTGATGGTGATGTCGTTGTCGCCGAGGGTCACCTCGGCGCCGCTGGAATGCTTGATCGTGATCGTCTTCGCATCCTCGTCGATCACGAGTTCGTGGCCGGCCGATGTCACGAGCGCACGCTTCTTCTCGCCGCCGTCGCTGGGGAAATCGCCGTCGCCCCACCAGCAGCCGCTCCAGATGGGATGCTCGGGGTTCCCGAGCTCGAACTCGATCCACACCTTGTCGCCTTTCTCGGGGAGCAACACCAGTCCGTGCTTCGGTCCGGCGAAGGGGACGCAGGGCCACGCCCATGGGGATTTCACGGTGGTGCCGTACACATCCGGCACCATTGCGACGATGCGGCCCAGCGTCTTGCCGTCGAAGGCGTTGTCGTTCACGTCGTCCACGGTGCCGCGGTATTTTCCCCAGAACTTGGTGTCGCGCTCGCGCATCAGATCGACGAGCGCGCGTTCGTGAGACGTGCCGGCGAGTGGCATTAGGAGATGAGGGCCGGCACGGCGATCGCGGACGATGATGCGCCCGCGGACGTCGCGTCGCGGCCCAGTTTGAAGGTCTGGGTGTACACGGAACGGTCGAGTGAGTGGGTCACGTGCATGATCAGCCAGTTGCCGCTCTGCCGTCCATCCACGCCGCGAACGGTCACCAGCTGGTAGGGCAGCATCACGCTCGGGTAGCAATCGCTCACCACCGAGCCATCGGCCTTGAACGCGTAGGCGTTGCGCACGGCCGCGGCATTGGCCTGCGTCTGAGCGTCCACCGATCCGTCGGACGGCCGCAGGATCACGGTGCCCACCTGGCCGTCCGCGGCGGTGGGCGCGTTCGCTCCGAGAAGCGGGCCATCGGACGGCGAGGCATTCGCCTGCGACGTGGTGCCGTCGAGCGGATTCAACGTGAAGATCGTCACCTTGGCCGGCGCGGCGCCGTCGTTCTGCGACGAGAAGGTCGCGAGGTTCCGGTCGGCACCGAGGAGCACCAGGGTCGCCAGGCCGGTGGTCGCGGTGGGAAGCTTCTGGAAGACGCCGACACTCGAGGCGGGATCGTCGCCCGGGCGCACATAAGCGTACATCCCGTTGCGCTCGGCGAGCCGCCGGATCATCGCCATCGCGGTGCCGCGCTGGATCGCCACCGCGTTCTGGGTGCCGCTCGGCGGGGCGTTCGTCGTGTCGATCTCCGTGTTCACGATCTGCGTGGCACTGCGGAACAGATGATCCGCTACCTCGGAGTCGAGCTTGCCGTCGATCCGGTCCTGCTTCTCCTCGCGCGCCAGATAGAAGCTGTCGTCGTTCACCACGATCGTGGCGGTGCTCTGCCCCGGCGTCGCGCTCATCGCGCTCTCGATCGTCACCACCGGACCGTCGATGAGCGCTACCCACGCGTCGTCGCCCACTTTGACTTCCACGCGCACGCGCCGCACCTGCGTGAGGAGCGCCGCATTCTCATCGCTCCACGCGCCGGTGTCGTCGGTGCAGATCGGCACCTCGAGCCTCGCCTCCCATGCGACGTCTATCTCCTGCTCCACCGTGATCTTCTCCACGAGGTCGAGCTGGGCGCGCGACGACGGCGAGTCGTCGAAGTAGAGGCGGTAGACGGTGGCGGGCATTATTTCGACGGCACGTCGATGATGCGCCCGGCGACGCGCGTGAGCTCGTTCGCCTCGAGTTCAGTGTTCGCGTCGGCAACGTGCCAGTACCACGTCGCGTCGTTGTAGGTGCGCAGCGCGATGGCGTCGAGCTTGTCCCACCCCTCCACCATCGCGGGGTCGCCGGTCACCGCGGGCAGCCGGCGCCGCTTGACGGCTTTCACCGGGCGGCCGTCGGCCGCCTCGGCCTGCACTTCCGGCGTCTTGGCATAGCGGGAATTGGGCAGGAACATGACGTCGGCCCTCAGAACGGGATGAGTTCGCGTGCGAGCGGCGCGGTCACGATCAGGTTCGACACGGCGAGCGCTTCCTGCGCGACCGCGGTGAACTCCTGTGCTCCCTTCGCCACCTGGTCATCCGAACACGTGGCGACATCGATCACCGCGAGGCCGAGCGTGACCTCCGCTTCCACGGGATTGAGCAGCGCGTCGTACTGCTGCTCGGTGATGGACATCGACTCGATGATCACCGGCAGCACCCGCGTGAGCCCCCAGATGAACAGGATGCGCGGATACTGCTCGCGCGGGACGTTCTGCGTGGGCGCATCGCCGCCGCCGCCCGAGCCAAGGCCGAGCGCGCCGCCGACGGCATCGATCGCCTGGCCAATGAGTCCGCCGATGATGTTGGTGGGGTGCACCATTTGCTCGAGCGCCGCGAGCTGCGGACCCACTCCCACGCTGCGCGCGATCGCCTTCGGGACGGTGTCGCCGTCGCCCAGGATCTGGGCGGCGCTGAACTGCGCCTTGAGCGTGATGCGCTCCACCGGGATCTCGCCGGCCTGACTCGTCTCGCGCGCCGTGGCGCCCGTGGGACGCGGCGGGATCTGGATGACGCGCGTGAGCGTCTCCGGATTGAACTGGAAGATGACGACGTTGGGCAGCGGACCAAGGAAATCGCTGCCGTACTCGATGAGCGCGCCGCGCAGGAGGTAGCTCACGTGGCACCTCCCTGGCGCTTGCCGAACCGGCTCGCGAGCGCCGCCGCGGCAGCCTGGGCAATGCGCGGCGCACGGGTCTCGTGTGTCGCCGCGCCGACGAGCGCCGCCGGGAGCGCGTCCGCTACCGCCGCGCCCAACTTGCGCGCGGCGTCCGGGCGCAGTCCGCGCGCGCGGACCACGACGCGGTCCACGCGCAGATCCAGCGCGCGAGCGGGGGAGTCACGCATTGGTGAGTCGCTCCACGATCGCCGCGTGCCGTCCGAATTGGTCGAGCGTCACGGTGCGTCCCAGTTTGTCGTACTCGCGCTTCACCGCCACGATCACGCGGTCCATGGTGAGCTTGGGCTTGCCCGCGCCGCCGTTCGCGGTCTGCAGGCAGGCGTTGAGCACGATGGAGCGGATGTGCCCTCCCGCGAGCGGGAATTGGCGCGCGAGGAATTCCAGATCGATCTCGGTGGAATCCACCGCGGCCGGAATGAGCCGCTGCCACAACGTGCGCCGTTCGCGGAGCTCGGGCATGGGGAATTCGACGGTGTACGCAGCCGCCGCAGGAACGCCTCGTCAATGTCCTTGCGCCGGTTCGTGGCGAGAATGGCGAGGCCCTTGAAGCGCTCCATGCGCTCGAGGAGATAACTGATCTCCACGTTCGCATAGCGGTCATGCGCATCGCGCACTTCGGTGCGCCGGCCGAACAATGCGTCGCACTCATCGAAGAAGAGCATGGTGTCGGCGGCATCGGCCAGGTCGAACAGGCGTTTCAGGTTCTTCTCCGTCTCGCCAATGTATTTGTTCACTACCTGCGAGAGATCGATGCGGAACATCGGCATCTCCAGCAGACCGGCGAGAACCTCTGCGGCCATCGTCTTGCCTGTACCAGGTGGACCTGCGAAGAGCACCGAGATCCCGCTCTCGTTCCACGCGCGGCCGGTGCCCCACCCGAAGTGGACCTCAGTAAGCGCGCGCATCGCGTGATGGATCTCGTCGAATTGTTGCAGCTGTACCGGCGGCAGCACGAGCTCGTCGCGCCCGAAGCGCGGCACCACTTCCTGCGCGAGTTCTCCGCGTCCAGCGGCACTTCCGCGCGACACGCGGCGAACATCCGCTCCGCCGTGATCGCCGAGCGTTCGGCGCGCAGCGCCGCGGCGATCGCGATGATGGTCTCGCGCTCGTAGCGGAAGCGCCGCGCGCATTCCTCGATCGCCGGCGCGACGGCCGCCGCACGCTTCCCAAGCGCCGCGCGCCAGAGCGCCACGCGATCGGCGTGGCCGAGCCGCGGCACGGCGAGAGGCGGCTGCACGAACTCGCGAGGCAGCGCGGCCTGTTCGGCGGCGTCGGCCACCGGCACGTACAGGATGACGGGCAGCGCGTGCAGCGCCGAGAGGAACGCGGGCGGCGCGCGATGCTCGGCGTGCCGCACCGCCGGATTCTCCTTGAGCAGCAGGTCGCGGCCCGCCAGCCAGGCGAGCGCGACGATGGCTCGCGCGTGCGCGGGCTGCTCGAGCTGCGAGAGGCTGACATCCGCGCGCGAGACCGGCCGGCCGATCGCGCGCCCCACGCGCGCCACGAGCGCGCCGGGCATCGCGCGCGCCGGCCCCGACACCGGCACCAGGCGCAGGACGCTGTTGTTCTGCTTCAGGCGCGCGACGGCGGCGCGAACGGCCGGCGGGAACGATTCCACGCCGTTCTCTTCATCATCGATGCCGAGCGTCTCGAGCGGCGCGAGGGAGGCGGGCAGCGGCGAGTTCGGGAAGAGCAGCCGCCGTGCGACGAGCGGCGGTGCGGCGAGCGGTGTGTCCCAGTCCACCGTTCCGTTCGCGAGCGCCGACGCGCCCACCGGCTGCACGAGCGCGTGCGTCCAGAGGGCGTGACCGGGGTCCGCGAGATCGATCACCGGCGCCGGATCGTCCCACAGTTTCTGCGCGAGCGCGAGCGTGGGACTCGTGCGCGACGCGTCGTCGAGACAGGCCGCGATCACGGGACCCACGGCGCCGTCCACCGTGGCGCTCACGGCGAGCGCGAGCGTGAAGGCGGCGGCATCGGTGAGCACCAGCTGTTCCACCACCCACCCGAAGCTGCCGCGCGGCGAGTTCGCGGTCGCGGGCCGCGGCGCGTCGAGCTGCTGCGTGAGGAAACGCGCCGTGATGTCGGTGCGGAAGAACCTCTGCTTCGCCTCGGCGTGGCGCACGAGATCGAGCGACTCGAGCAGTTGGCTCTCGGGATGCGGCAGCGCATCTCCGTGGGGCGCCGCGATTCCCTGGCGCAGGTGCCAGCGCCAGGACACCTCGCGGCGGAGGCGCACCGTGACCTGCTGAAGCCAGTACGCCGCCGTCTCGTCGTGCGCGTCGAGCCCGGGCACGAACGTGTTCACGTCTAGCCGCGGCGACGCGCTCATGTCCAGTGCACCGTGGGACTCGTGACGGCCTGCTGGCCGTTCACGCGCAAAATGATCCGGTAGTCGCCGGGAGGCAGCGCGCCCGCGAACGGGATGTTCACCTGCATCGCCTGCTGGAACGGCGGCCCGCCTCCGGCCAGCACGGGGGCGTCGAACATCGCGATCACCGAGCCGTTCTGGTAGAACGCCACGTAGATCTCGTCGACCGCGGTGCCCATGAGCGCGCCGGTGAGACTCAGCGTGCCGTACACCGGCGACGTGGGATCGAGCAGCACGGTGTGCAGCAATCCCGCCGGCACCGCCGTGTCGAGTCGCGGCTGCAGTCCGCCGATCACGGGGTCGCTCGTGCGCGTCTTGCCGAATGGCAACTGCTGCACGACAGAAATGAGTTCGCTTCCGGCGGACAGCGTCGCGCCGTCGGCGAGCGATGGGCTCACGACGAACGTCAAGCGGTCGGGTCGTTGCGACGTGCAGCCGAACGTTGCCGGGCCGAAGCTGACGTCGAGTCCCGACCCATCCAGTCCCGTGCCGGTGAGCGTGACCGTGGCGCCGAGTCCGAACGACTGCGGATCGATCCCCGAGATCTGCGGGCCGATCGACGGGATCACGATGTTGTGCACGCCCGCATCACCGATCACCGTCGGCGGCGCGGTCGTGTAGTCGACCCCCACGAGCAAGTTGTACGATGGCGGTTCCGACGGTGCGATCATCACCGGTCGCACCTGGAACGCCGCGGAGCACCGGTATTTCTCGTCGCTTCCCTGCATCAGCCGGCCGAGCAGGTCGCTCGTGGCGGGATCGAAGGTGATCTTGAGCCGGTCGGGATTGTCGTTCAGCGCGGCGACGGTCGCGGCGGGCAGACTGGCGAGCGACAGGAAATTCAGGCTGTTGAGCGCGCGCATCCCCTGCCCCAACACCTCGTGCGCGACGATGCTCTCGCTGTCGCCGAGGCGGTCGAAGCCGGTGAGCAGGTAGTGCAGCACGAGCCAGAGCGGAGCGTCCTGTCCCTCGTCGAGCGTATGATTCCGCAGGTACTCATTGAGATGGATCTCGTAGAGGAACAGATTGAGCCGCGGCCCGGGCGGTGCCGACGCGGGCGGCTCGGGGCGGCCGACGGTCACATTGATCGCGCCGCCGAGCGCGTCGAAGAGGTGATCGTGCAGCAGCTGCGTGACGGCGCCGATGGCGCGCCCGGAGTCGACGAGAGGCATGAGCGGATACTCCCGTCAACCGCGAAGGTAGTGGCGCGACCAACGGCGGACGGGCGGCGGCGTTCTCGGCGGCGCAGCGGGCGGCGGTACGCGCGCGGCCGTCGCGGGCGGCACGGGATCATCGATCACCACCTCGATCTTCCCGATGCTCACGTGCAGTTCCTGCATTGCGGGCGCGGCGGCGTGCGCGACCGACCGGAGCTGTTCGCGCACGACGATGGGCGCCATGCCCTCAGGCGCCGGCTCGCTCACCGATCCGGTCGTGACGGTGCGTGAGATCTCCTCGGGCGCCGGCGTGGCCGAGACCCAGCGGCGTGCGTCGGCCAGCGCTCGCGCGAAGCGCGCCGGAGGCGGCGGCGCGGAGGCGCGCTCAGGCGTCGCGGCCGGCGGCGGCGCTGGTTTCCGCGCCTCGACTGCAGCCGGTCCCGTCGGTGTCGCTTCGACCGGCGGCTCCGGCTCGCCCCAGATCGCGATCACTTGCTCGTCGATGGCATAAGACGGACCGTGCGGTCGCGCGCGGAGCGGGACAGGTGGCGGCGCGAGAATCGCTCGCGGCGCAGGCTCTTCGCTCCCTTTCGCGGGTGCCGGTACTCTCGCTTCGCCGACGCGAACTACCGGGTGCGCTTCGTCGTCGAACGAGCGTACGCGCTCCGATGAGAGAGGTGCAGTCGCCGGCGTCGGCGGCGCAGCGCGCGGAACGGGGACAACGGCGGCACCCGGCCCGCGTGGCTCGACGACGGGCGCCAACGGCGCCGCGGCCGGGGCCACCACGCGCTCCGTCTCCACCTCGATGCCGGCGGGCGCCGTGATAGCCGGCGCGCTCGAGCGCTCCACCGGCGGCGCACCGCGCACCACGACGCCGCTCTGGCGCGCGAGCCGCGCGAGGATCCCGCCGCGCCTCACGATCCGCTCCGCGCTTCGCGGTCCACCAGCGCCAGATACCGCGCACGCCTCGCGGCCGGGATCTCAAGGATCTGCGGCTCGGTCCAATGATATCGCGACGCGAGCACATGGATCTCGCCGATCAGCGCCTCACGCGCTTCGCGCAGCGCGCCGAGCGCCACACCCGCGAGATCCACCTCGTGCTCCTCCTCGGCGCCGCAATGCGGGCATACGGCGAGCACGGAGAAGCCGGCCAACGGATCGCGGTCGGCGAGCGACCGCTCGATCGCCTCAATGTCGGCATCGCGGAGCGCATGGGGCTCGCCGAGGTCCAGCAGCGATGCCGCGAACGCCCGCGCCGCATCGTCGATGTCTTCGTACGCGCGGCCCCGCAGCGCGAGCTGGTCCTCGCCCGTGGGAGAACGCAGTTGACGCGACGTTCCGCCCACCGTAACGACCACCGGCGCGTCGTTCTCCCCGCGCAACTCGAGCAATTCCTCGATCGAGAGATCGAGTTCAAGGGGCTGCGCGCACGCAATGTTCCCGCAGCGCACGCGCAACGGGAACACGCCGGTTCCGCCGAGCGCTGCGATGCGCAGCAGACATTCGATGCGCGCACCCACCTCGAGCGCCCAGAGGAATCGCGGATCCACCGGTTCGCCATCGGCGCGCCGCACGCAGCGCGCGAGGATCGCCGTCACGACGTGGGGGTCGGCGCTCTCATCCAGGTCGATGTCGAGATCGTCGCGGCCGCGCGGGAACGCGCGCAGGCGCAACGCGCGCGTCCAGTCGCCGTGCGCGGCGGCGAGCCGCGGCGGCAGGCGCGGGAAACGCGCGACGGCGTCGGGGGCGGCGGTCGTGGCCATCGAATGTCGCGCGGCCGCCCGTCAGGCGACGGCCGGTGCGGTCTTCTGGTCCGGTTCCGTCGTGCCCTGGTCGCGCTCCCAGCCGTCGAGTTCGATCTTGATCGTCTCGATGGCCACCGCGTTCGCGTTGCCATCGAGCGCCGGGATCGCGGTGAACTCGCTCACCCAGCAGCCGTGCAGGAAATAGCGGATCGCGACCTGGCCCTTCTCGTTCAGGACTTCGAGCGTGAGCTCCTTCTTGTAATTGTCCAAGTCCATCGCAGATGTCGCCCGAGAAGGGATGGACCTTGTTGGCCCACGCCTCGAAATCCAGATCGTGCGTGACGCCGCGCTCGAGCGTCAGGCCGTCCCACTGCGTGCGGCCCGGCGACTTGTGGTCGGTGCTGTTCTCGCCGCCGCCGCGATGCGGCACGACGTTCGTCGTGCGTTTGAGCGCGCCGGTCTTGCTCACGCCCATCACCACCTTGCCGTCCCACAGGATGCGGAACTTGTACGTCTTGTAGGGATCGACGCGGGTCGCGTTCTTCACGAAGCCGTTTGCCATGGAGGTGCCCCCGATGAACGATGTCCGTGGTCAGGTCAGAGGTCGCCGGCGATCTGTTGGATCTTGATCACGACGAACTCGGCCGGCTTGAGCGGAGCGAATCCCACCTCGATGTTCACGATGCCAAGGTTGCGGTCGGCTTGTGTGGTGGTCTCGCCATCGCACTTCACATAGAAGGCCGCCGCCGGCGTGCTGCCTTGGAACGCGCCCTGGCGGAACAGGCCCATCATGAAGGCGTTGAGATTCTTCCGGATGCTCGCGTAGAGCGGATCGTCGTTCGGTTCGAACACGATCCACTGCGTGCCGCGATAGAGGCTCTCCTCGAGGAAGAGCGCCGTGCGGCGCACGGGGATGTATTCCCAGTCGCTGTCGGGGCTCCCGTCGTAGCCCGTGATCGTGCGCGAACCCCACACCACATTCCCGGCGGCGAAGCGGCGCAGGCAGTTCACGGCGAGCGGATTGAGGATCCCGTTCTCGCGATCGGAGAGGATGACATCCAGGTCGTTCGCGCCCTTCAGATTCGCGTCGAGTCCGGCCGGCGCCTTCCACACGCCGCGCGTCGCATCGGTGCGCGCCATCACGCCGGCGATCATCCCCAATGGGCCGATCTTCTTCGGCAGTCCTGTCGCCGGGTCCGTGTAGTAGACCTTCGGATAGAAGACCGCCGCGTTCGCCTGCGAACCGATGAGCCCGCGGAAGACGCTCAGCTTGCCGGCGTCGGTATTGAGCAGATGATTGTTCACCCAGCTGTCCGGCGAGTCGATGATCAACATCGCTCGGCGCGACTCGCAGTAGTCGCTGGCGGGGCCGATGAGTGTGAGATATTGCGCCTCGAGCACCTCGCGGTCACCGGGCAGCACCATGAGATTGAACAGGTCCACCGGATCGAGCGCGTAGAAGCCCGTGCGGGTCAGCTGATTGCCGACGTAATCCGCGAACTGCGGATACGTGCCGTCGAGGCCGGTCGCCCCGGCAGTCTGGAAGGGCGAGGTGCCGGTGGTGCCGAGCGTGTAGCGGCGGACATTGTCCACCATCGGCGCCGCGCCGCTGGTGCCGTCGAGCGGCGTATTGGCCGGCACCGTGCTTACGACCGTAGTCGTATTGAGTGTGACCTTCTTCCGGAGGATGGCGAGGTGGTAGCCCCAGCGCTCCGCTTCGTACACCTGGTTGGCGGTCGGGTCGGCATTGATGGTGGCAGCGATGAGATCGAGTTTCTCGCGTACGCCGTCGAACCCGCCGTTCCCATCGAGGTACCAATCATCGGTCGCCGAAGCAGTCGTCTGAAGATTGAGCGCGATGGTCGGCAGCAGGTCGAGATCGATCCCCGTGATCCCCGCGCCCGACGCAAGCGTCGCCAGAACATTCACGCTATTCGCGCCGCTCGCGATCCCCTCGAATGACGCCTGCAACGCGCCGGTCTGCGCGTTCCCGACACTCACCGATCCGGTGCACACCGGACGCTCGTTGCTGAATCGCACGACCTCGATCCCGCCCTGGAGTACGCCGAACAACAGTTGCGCCGCGATGTCGTTCGACTGTGCGCGCCGCACCCGTACGCTCGCGGCGCGCGGGGTGTTGGACGTGACGCGCAGAACGACCAGCCCGCCGCCCAGCGCATCCCACTGGGTGGTGATGTTCGGTACGGCCGCGAGTCTTCCCGTGATCGCAGCCTGGATCGCCGCAGATTCATGGGACCCACGGTCGGATCGATCCCCGAGAAGTCGACGTCGACGTACGCGCCATTGTCGACGCTGACGGAGATGAGCGCGGGCGCGCCTCCCGCAGGATTGAACATGTTCTTGAGCATGAGCCGCGTTGCGGTGATGCCGGCCCCTCCGCTCAGGTCCAGCACGAGGCGGCTCTGGCTGAATCCCTTCGACGTATTGGTGTAGATCAGCGCTCCCGGATTCGTCAGAACACCCAAGCCGGGATCGAGCGCGAGGTCGATGATGTCCGACGACGCCGTCACGAAGTCCGGCGCGAATCGCGCCGACTGGGGATCCATCACGAGCCCGGTGTGATATTCGGGATTCCCTACGAGCGTGCCCGTGTTGTCCTCCTCGACCACGCGCAGATTGAAGGACTCGTCCGGATTGGCCGTGTCGTAGTCGATCTCGAGCCGGATGTAATTGCCGTAGTCCCCCTCGTTCTTCGCCGTCGCCACCAGAACCGGCAGGTTCTTGACGTTCTCCAACGTCACGCTCGCCTTGGTCGGTCCGTGGGAGAGACGCACCACGTAGCAATCGCTGCCGCCGTTGTCGAAGAACTGGAAGACGCTCGCCGCCAGATCGCTCAGCGGGTGCGGCGCTCCGAAGTTCCGCGTGTAGTCCGCGGAGAGGTGAGTCGCACCGGGTTGTTCATCGGACCCTTGGACGCGCGTCCGAAGAACGCGCCGATCGAGGTCGAAACCCCGACGATCGTATGGACGCCACTCGAGACTTCGTCGATGTAGACGCCCGGGTAACTGACTTGAACCATTGTAGCCTCTCCGGTCTAGGACTCCTGCCGAATCGCGTCGAGGAACTCCGAGATCGCGATGTTGCCGAGCCGCTGCTGGTACATCTCCAATCCGTACATCGACGCTTCGCCCCCCGCGTCATGCATGGCGATCACGCGCGCGCGCGGCCGCTCATAGAGGAGCTCACGGTACGCCGCCGGTAGGGGCTCGCTCGCGCGTCCGATCACCACCACCCGCGCCTCGCCATTCCGCACGAGTCGCAGCGCCTGCTCGCGCGTGGCGCACCCGTCCACGAACTCCACATTGGGAGCCGCCGCCGTGGTGCGGACGATCTCGCAAAGCAGCTCGGACATCTCCGCCAGCACGACGCCAATGCGCGCCAAGCCGCACTCCTCGGAAAGTCATGTCGTTAGTTATGAGCGGGCCGCGCGGCGGAGAACGGATCGGAGAGCCGGCCGGAGATGCGATATCGGCCCGGACCGCATGGCAGGCCTCGCAGCGCCATGCCGGACCGGGAGGACCGGGGCGCCATCGCGAACTTTTGACCGGAGAAGGCGCTCGAACGCGCGCTATGCTGCGCGCGATGCATTGGTGGATCAGGATGGCGATGGAGCGACTGCATTCCGAAGATGCAGTCCATTCGGATGGCGACGCGCGGACCGCTACCGCATTGCCTCGAAGGGCGTTGGCGTGTCGCGCCGCCGCACGTGCGCCGCCGCCTCGCCGCGACGGGCCACCTTGAGCTTCGCGAGGATGCTGTGCACGTGGTTCTTCACCGTGGGCACGCCGATCTCGAGCGCGTGCGCGATCTCCTTGTTCGAGAGGCCGCGCTCGATCAACGCGAGGATCTCGCGCTCACGGTGCGTCAGCGCGCCGCGCGCATCACGCGACGGTGCGCTCGCGTTCGGCCGCGTGGCGGAGGAGCCGGTGATCGCACCCAGGCGTTGGAAGAGCGTCGACGCGATGCCCGGGGGGCACGACAGCTCGCCGCGCGCGACGCTGTTCACCACCGCGATCAGATCGTCCACGCTCGCGTCGGCGGGCACGTAGCCCGCGACTCCCGCCTCCGCGCACGCGATCACGTGCTGCGCGATCTCGGCAACGGCGAACGCCACCACTTTGCACGCGGGCGCTTCGAGCGTGACCAGACGCACCCACTCGAGGCCGCCGCGCGTTGCGGTGTCGAGCAACACGATCTCGGGTTGGCGCCGGCGAGCGACCTGCAACAACTCGTCCCGCGTCGCGACACTATGCACGTTCGCGAAAGCGCCGCGGTCCACGAGGAACCGCGCGAGCCCGTCGCGATGCAATCGAACGTCGCTGACGATGACGAGGTGTCTGATCATCAGGTCTTTCGTGAATTGGCTCGAACCAGTACCCGGTATCGCTCCCTCGGCCTACCTCCAGCGAAAAGCGGAGACGGCGACGACCGCGCCGTACGCCTCCAGCGCGTTCAGCCATCCGACCGCGTAAGGGCCAGTATAGGGTAGACCCTTCGGCCAAAGCAAGGTGGACTTCGGACGTATGGGCCTGAAGTTCGGTCAAGATGGCGTAACGCTCGACGACGCGGGATTCGGGACTCGGGACTCGCCGCCGGAATCGAGAACGGCTCGGGAGTTCAGCGCGCGGTTCTCGCGTCCCGCGGCGAGTCCCGAGTCCCGCGCTCTTATCGATCCACCGTTTTCTGCGTCGCCTCGTTGTATCGCGCGCCCGCGACGTCCTCCGCCGGTACCGCCGCTTCCAACTCGGCCACCTCAGATGGGGCTCAACCGCACGGCGGTAGAGGCCGCATTCTCCTCGAGGTAGACCCGGCGCCTCGTGCCCGGGATCGGCACGATGTCCTCGCCCTTCGCCAGCACCCACGCCAGCACGAGCTGCCCCGCGGTCACCTTCTTCCGTTCCGCGATCGCGCGCACTCGCGCCACAAGACGCTGATTCCGATCCATGTTCTCGGCGTAGAATCGCGGGAAGCGCGCGGCGCGCGTGTCGCTCGCGTCGAGGTCGGCGGCGGTCGCGATCTTGCCCGTGAGGAATCCGCGCCCCAGCGGACTGAATGGGACGAAGCCAATGCCGAGTTCGCGCAGCACGGGCAGGATGTCCGCCTCGACGTTCCGTTCCCACAATGAATACTCGCTCTGCAGCGCCGTGATCGGATGCACCTTGTGCGCGCGACGGATGGTGTTCGCGCCGGCCTCGGACAACCCGAGGTATTTCACCTTCCCCGCTCTCACCAACTCCGCCATCGCGCCCACCGTGTCCTCGATCGGCGTCTGCTTGTCCACGCGGTGCTGGTAGTACAGATCGATGTGATCCACGCCGAGCCGCTTGAGCGATGCGTCGCACGCCGCGCGCACGTACTCGGGCGTGCCACTGATCGCCGTGAATGCGGGGTCCTCCTTTTTGCGGACGTTGCCGAACTTGGTGGCGATAAAGAATTCATCGCGGCGCCCCTTGATCGTGCGTCCGATCAATTCCTCATTGTGGCCGATGCCGTACATGTCGGCCGTGTCGAGGAAATTGATGCCGAGTTCCAGCGCGCGCATGATCGTCGCCTGCGACTCGGCGTCGTTGCGCTCGCCGTAGAACTCGGACATGCCCATGCAGCCGAGGCCCATTCTGCTTACCACGGCCCCCTGCGTTCCTAGTTTGATCTTGTTCATAGATGCCTGACTGGGGTTCGAGTCGGTACTGCAGACTTAGACGTTAGACCTAGACGTTAGAACCCAACTACGCGTTCTAACGTCTAATTCTAGCGTCTAAGTCTGCACTTCAAACGTGTTCTTGATGCGCACACTCCGCTGCCAATACAGCGCCCACGCCAAGGACCACGCAGCCGCACGCAGCGTTGTCGCGACTTCGATCTTCATGGAGCCGCTCGGATCGTTGCTCATGGATACCGCGCCGGCGGTGCCAGCGGTCTCGGAGGCGAGCATGTAGCCGCCGGCGACGTCCAGGATGTTCGTAAGCGCCATGAACACGAGGAATGCCGTCCAGAATCGCGGCGCCGAGGGGCTGCGTTTGTACACGAGATAGAATCCGAGGAGCGGCGCGAGCGCGCGCACGAATTGCGCGACCGATTCGAGGATGACGAGCGGTTTGAACATCGCGCCGCTGGGGACCGCGGGATCGCTGATCACGGTGAATGCGCCGACGGCGTCGGTGATCGTGTAGAGGGCGTAGGCGCAAATCAGGGCCTGGCCGAAGAGGAACCAGATGAGCCAGCCGCCTACTCCCTTTGGTTGGGCGCGTTGGGGCGCTTCGGGCGCCATGGGGGAGGTCATGAACTCCAACATGCGCACCCAGAGCGCGCTGAGTAAGGAGCGCCAGCGCCACGTCTAAGTATGGCATTCGTTCGGGAAGCGGGAAGCGGCAAGCGCCGCGGGACGCGAGAACTGGAGGGGAGACCCCGCGCCGTTGTCGCATCCCGCGGCGCTTGCCGCTTCCCGCTTCCCGTCAGTCTCGCTAGGCCTTCTTTCGACTTCGCGATCATCGCGTCAAGAGAGAACGATCCCGCCCCAAACGCCGCGTACGTGAAGAAGATGAACGCATACAGGTAGGGGAGCTCGCCGTGATTCTGCCACCACCACATATTGCCCGAGCCGCCCCAGTGCATCCAGAAGTACGTGACGGCCATCTCGCCGGAGGCGAGGAAGGCCATGGGACGCGTCAGAATGCCGAGCACGATGCACGCGCCGCAGACGGTCTCGATCACGCCGGCGGCGCCGAACTTGGTCATGAGGTCAACGGTGCCATGATTCGGACCCATCCCGCCGAACCAGCCGAACAACTTCTGCGCGCCATGCGAGAAATACGACGCACCCGCGGCAATGCGCAGGGCGTTCACGGAAAGACTCTTGAATTTCGCGGTGAATTCGGGGGACATGCGCGGGGAGCTCCGGGGTGGAGGTGAGTTCCTCTGCGAACTCTACGCGCGGCCTGCCAACAACGCTAGACACTACGCGGGAAGCGGGAAGCGGGAAGCGCCGCGGGATGCGACAACGGCGCGATGTGCCCACGCGCAGTTCACGCTTCCCGCGGCGCTTCCCGCTTCCCGCTTCCCGAACGCGACCATCCCTAGACTCTCCTTACGCCCGCGGCCAAGTTACACTCGCATGGAACCCTATCAGAGGCCCCCAATGAAGTCTCTTCGTCACGTCATGCTCGCCGCGACCCTCCTCGCCCCGCTGGGCGGTCGCAAGCCAAGGAACCAGCGCCGTCAACTCTGCGCCCGCCTTAAAGTACCGAATGATCGGCCCCTTCCGCGGCGGACGCACGAAGTCCGCGACCGGCGTGCCGAGCCAGCGCGGCGTCTTCTACATTGGCGCGGTGAATGGCGGCGTCTGGCGCAGCAATGACTTCGGCCGCACCTGGGTCTCGCTCTTCGATGCGCAGTCGTCGAGCTCGATCGGCGCGCTCGAAGTCGCGCTCTCGGATCCGAATGTCATTTACGTCGGCTCGCGGCGAAGGGCTGCAGCGCCCCGATCTCTCCACGGGCGACGGCATGTACAAGTCCACCGACGCCGGAAAGACGTGGACGCACCTCGGACTCCGCGACGGCTGGCAGATCGCGCGCATCGCGATCGATCCGCACGACGCGAATCGGCTCTTCGTCGCGGTGCTCGGCCATCCCGTACGGCCCCAACGCCGAGCGCGGCATCTATCGCAGCACGAACGGCGGACAGTCCTTCGAGAAAGTGCTGTTCAAAGATGAGAACACCGGCGGCGTGGACGTGCAATTCTCGGCGAACGATCCGAACACGGTGTACGCGGTGCTCTGGGAGAATCGCCTCGCGCCGTGGGAGAATGGCGAATTCCACGGCGCCGGGCAGCGGGCTCTACAAGAGCACGGACGGCGGCACCACGTGGAAGCAGCTCACGAAGGGCCTGTTCACTCCCGCCGAAGGGACTCACGCGCATCCAGATCGCGCCGGCGCCGAGCGATCCCAATCGCCTCTACGCGAACATGAACGCCGACTCCGGATCACTCGGCGGCGTGTATCGCAGCGACGACGCGGGCGAATCGTGGACGCGCATCACCGGCGACGAACGCATCTGGGGGCGCGGCGACGATTTCACGCCGCTCACGGTGGATCCGAAGAACGCGGACATCGTCTACTCGACGAACGTCGTCACCTGGAAATCCACCGACGGCGGCAAGACGTGGCACTCGCTGCGCGGCGCGCCGGGCGGCGACGACTATCAGCGCCTCTGGATCGATCCGAACGACACGAAGACATGCTCCTCGTGAGCGATCAGGGCGGCGTCGTCACCGTGAATGGCGGCGAGACGTGGAGCTCGTGGTACAATCAGCCCACGGCGCAGTTCTATCATGTGACGGCCGACAATGCGTGGCCCTATCGCCTGTGCGGCGGCCAGCAGGAGTCCGGCTCGTGCGTGCGTGAAGAGCCGCGGCGATTTCGGCGCGATCGACTATCGCGACTGGACGCCGGTGGGCACGGAGGAATACGGCTACGTCGCGCCGGATCCGCTGATCCCGACATCGTCTACGGCGACAAAGTGGAGAAGTTCGACCGTCGCACCGGGCAGACCGCGAGCGTCACGCCCAACGTGATCCGCCGCGCGACCCGCCGCACCGGCGACGAAGGGCGAGGCGCCGTACCGCGTGATCCGCACCGAGCCGATCATGTTCAGCCCGACGAATCCGCACAAACTCTATTTCGCGAGCAACGTGGTGTGGCAGACGGTGAACGGCGGCCACAGCTGGACGGCGATCAGCGGCGATCTCTCGCGCGAGAAGTGGGACGTGCCGGCGAACGTCGGCGTGTACACGGGCTCGAAGCCCGCCACGGCAACGCGCCGCGGCGTGGTCTATGCGCTCGCGCCGAGTCCGGTGGACAGCAATACCATTTGGGCGGGCACGGACGATGGGCTGATCTGGGTCACGCGCAACAACGGCAAGTCGTGGAGCAACGTGACGCCGCCGCAGCTCGTGCCGTGGGCGAAGGTGAGCATCATCGACGCGAGCCATTTCGACGCGAACGAAGCGTACGCCGCGGTGAACACGATCCGGCTCAATGAGCAGAAGCCGCACATCTATCGCACGAAAGACGGCGGCAGGAATTGGACGGAGATCGTGACTGGCATGGCCGACGACGCGAGCACGAACGTCGTGCGCGAGGACACCAAGCGCCGCGGGCTGCTCTTCGCCGGCACGGAAGCGCAGGTCTGGTACTCGCTGGACGACGGCGATCATTGGGCCGGCCTCCGGCTCAACATGCCGGCGCAGATCCATTCGCGATCTGATCATCAAGGACAACGATCTCGCCATTGCGTCGCACGGACGCGGCTTCTGGATCCTGGACGACATCTCGCCGCTGCGGCAGTGGACCACTCCGCCGGCGACGATGCTCTTCAAGCCGGAGACCGCCACGCGCGTGCGCTACTCCATGTACACCGACACGCCGATGCCGCCGGACGAGCCGAGCGCCGAGAATCCGCCGGACGGCGCGATCATCGATTACTATCTGGCCGACGGCGCGAAGGGAGAGGTCACGCTCGACATCGTGAACAGCGCCGGCCGCACGGTGCGGCACTATTCGTCGAACGACAAATTCCCTGCCCCGGCCGACGTCGGCAATTGGCCCTGGTATTGGTTCCGCCCGCTCTCGCCGCTCGGCACGTCGGCCGGACTCAACCGCTACGTGTGGGACCTGAAATTCGCCCCGCCGCCGCTCAAGGATTTCTCCCTTCCGATCTCGGCGATCCCGCGGAACACTCTGCGCGATCCGCAGGGACCGTGGGCGCTGCCGGGGGTCTACACCGCAGCGCTCACCGTGGACGGCCACAAGTATTCGCAGTCATTCACCGTGCGAATGGATCCGCGCGTGAAGACGCCGGCGGCGGGGATCAAGCAGCAGTATGATCTGTCGGTCGCGTTGTATGACAACGTGCGCTCGAGCGCGGAGATCATCGCGCAGATCGCCGATCTGCGCGAGTCAGCTCACCGACCGTCGAACGAAGGCGACCGGTGCGACCGCGACGGCGATCGACTCGCTGAACGCCAAGTTGGGTGCGCTGGCGAGCGGACGCGCGCCGAGCCTGGCGAGCGTGCAAGGCGGGATGCTGGCGGTGTACGGGGTGTTGCAGCACGCGGACATCACGCCCACCACGCAAGTGGTGGCGGCCGCGCGCGAGCAAGCGACGGCGTTCGCGGGACTCAAGTCCAAGTGGATGGGAATGGCGTCGGCGGATCTTGCGGCGATCAATGCGCAGCTGACGGCGGCGGGACTGGAGGCGGTGAAGGTGTCGACGGTGAAGCTCGACAATGTCGTGCGCGAACCCGAGGGTGGGGACGACGACGAACCTTAAACTGCCGGGAACCGATTTCCGGGAACCGGTGTGGCATGACAAAAACAATATCTTGTTATTCCTCACCGGTTCCCGGACATCGGTTCCCGGCAACTGTTACGGAGACTCCGATTCATGTTCCGCTCACTCACACTCATCGGCCTGACGGTTCTCCTAACGGCCGGCGCCCCCGCTCCGGTTCATCGCGATACTCCTTGGCCTGAGCTGCAGAAGCTCGATTATTTCCTCGGCGATTGGTTCGACGAGGCCCAGGTGAAGCCCGGTCCGTTCGGCGCGGGTGGACGAGTGACGATGACCGATCACCGCGAGTGGATGGAGGGCGGATTCTTCATCGTGGTGCACTCGACGTTCACGGCGCT
This sequence comes from uncultured Gemmatimonadaceae bacterium, assembly GCA_963732065.1. Taxonomy (GTDB): domain Bacteria; phylum Gemmatimonadota; class Gemmatimonadetes; order Gemmatimonadales; family Gemmatimonadaceae; genus DATKOH01. The sequence goes on from CAVSYH010000022.1 coordinate 36,843, forward strand.
CAAGGGCGATGGCATTGGGATCTCGCTCATCGGCTGGGATCCGAATGCCAAGGTGTACACGTACGACGAATTCTACAGTCAGGGCAAGGCGGACCACTCGAAGGGGCGCATCGAGGGCGATAAGTGGATCTGGGACATGGGCGACATGAGAGTCGGCGCGAAGATGATGAAGGCGCGGAATATCTACACGATCGTATCGCCGACAATGTACACGACGCGGTATGAGATCTCGGACGACGGCGGGAAGACGTGGACGTTGGCCATGGAAGGCACGGGCAAGAAGCTCGCGATCCCGCCCACGTCGCGTAGATAATTCATCGCGCCTGCGGTCGCGGCGCCATCCCGGCGCCGGCGCCCTCGCGCTTACACGCTTCGAGCCTCGCGGCTGAATTGCGCGCGAGTCTCTCGCTACGCGCGGCGGCGCCTCTGCCGGGACGGCACCGCTCCCTGACGTCGATCTCTTTGCGCGCGAGCTACCGTGCGACTAGCTCCGCGGTGCTCGGTACGATCGCGGGCTGATTCAGGCGCGCAAGCTCTCTAATCACCGCGGTCAATTCAGGGCCGAGTGCGTCGTCGAGCGCCGGCCAGCTGTTTCTGCAGCTGCGCGCTCAGGTCCTTGAACACTTCGTACGACTGCGTGGTCGGTTTGCCGTCGGCGCTCGACACGGTGTTGTAGAGCGGCCACCGCGACGGATCGCCCGCCGCGATATGGACCGATCTCGCGCCAGGAGAGGACGTTGAGGGCGGAGCTGTCGATCTGCGCGATTGCTGCGAGCGGCGAGAGTGCTACGAGGAGCAAACTACCGGGAGCCGGTATCCGGGAACCGGTGAGGCATGACAACCGATGCCGAACTGTTGTCACGCGTCCTACGCGTCTCGTCGTACAGCGACGATCGCGCGCACGATCGTGATCTCCATGACCAGCGGCACCAGGACGGCAATGAGATAGAACTGTCCGTTCGCGGCCACGGGCTTATCCACGAGATCCATACCGACGAGCCAGAGAATGGATGCGACCACGAGCCCCATCGCCCACAGCGCCGCTTCCTTTCCCTCGTATATCTTCTTCACGATGAATCCTAGCGATCCGAAGATCACCACGAAGATGATCCAGATCATGAACTCGCGGGACAGGAAATTCCACTCGCGGACGATGAGATAGCCTGCGGCGCATGCGAGGAGCCCGACGACGGCACCGCACACGATCGCGGCTTCGCGGCAGCGCTTCACGGCGTCAGATCCCATCTCCTGCGCCGACAACATTGACACCGGCGGCACGATCCCCGAAGGAGCCCACGGAATGCCGCGTCGCTCGCATTCCGCACAGAGCGCGATCCAGGCATCGCGGGTGTAGTCGAGTGGGCCGAGGGCGACGGCTTGGCGGAGTTCGTCGAGTTGGTAGCCTGCGTAGAGGCGGGTGAGTTCGTCAGGAGTGAGTGGCATTGGCTCAGGAAGTAGACAAACTACTCACCAGGATATGAAGGCTGCAGTAAACAGTAAACAGTCACGAGTGACTGCCAGTCGACAGTCAACAGTCAACAGGTCACAGAAAAACTGATCCAGATCGGGCTCAGCTCTGCTATCAAAATCATCATCCGTGTTCTGTTGACTGTAGACTGTTGACTGTCGACTGGCAGTCACTCGTGACTGTTTACTGTTGACTGCAACGTAGTAATGCACTCATAGCCCATGCCGTTATTTATCCGGCTCAGTCCCGAGCTTGAGAAATATCCACGCATGCGTCGCCAACAATATCGGAACCAACACCGTCGGCACAAAACTCATCGGGAATGCCAATAATCCTGCCATCGCATCCGGCGCCGCCATGGCCAATCGCGCGGCATTCGCGATCACGAGCAGGAGATCGATGAGTCCGACAAGATTCCACGCATGATACAACTTGTGCCGCGCGGGCGACGTGACTCCGCCGCCGAGCACGAGCCAGCCGGCGACGATCCCGACCACGACATCGCCCCAACCGGCGGGCACGCTGAATGCGGCCGGCAAGCGTCCATGCCGTCCCATTTCGAGGAATACGACGCCGACGGCGAAGCGCGTGATGTGCAGGGCGACGAACGCGCGCGTGTCCGTCGCGGCGACCCACTCGCGGAGCCATGTGGCCCACCGCTCCAGCGCGAGCAGGATCATCGCGAGCCCGATCACGATCAGCTGCGGAAGGGGCGGCTGCAGCGCGGCGATGCGTCCACTCGCGCCGGCGGCGCCGGCGGCCACGATCCAAATGACAAGCAGCGCGATCACGCGCGTGTTCGACGGTCTGGTCATGCGGCAGCTCCATTCTTCTTGATGAATGCCGCGAGACCCGCGGCCGCCTGCTTTCGGATGGCGCCCTGCACTATCGGCGTCCATCCCAGCAGCACGCCTCTGGCGCCGAGTGCTTGGCGCGACCAGCGGTAGAGATCGAACCGGTCCACATGGCGGGTGATCCTGCCGCCCGCGAACGCGAACTCGGCGTCGATCACGTTATGCACCGGGCGGCCGGTAGCCGAGAAGGTGTACCACGCTCCCCAGTGCGCCGAACCCGTGGTGTCGGACGCGGTGAAGGCGGATGACTCGACACGCAGGTCCGCAGCGCGCCCCGCGAGCATGCGCCACATCGCGCCGATCCGCGCGCCCGAGAGGTCTTGAAATACGGGGTCGTGGAAGGTGGCATCGGCCGCGTACATCGCGGCCATCGCATCGGGGTCGCGCCGCGCGAATGCGGCGTAGAAGTCCCGGAGCAGCTGTTCATTCGGATGCACGCTAAGAAATTGCGCCCGCGCGTGATCGTGGCGCAATGCCTGCGCGACGGGCGCAATGTCTCGGTTGCGGATCAGCGGGCGCGAACGGATCCGCGCCGGGACGTCTGAGGATCCAGCGCAGAGAGCGCCGTGGCGGCCGGACCTTCACTTGGGCGCGGGCTGAACGACCGGGGCTCCGTGTGCGCAATGTCGTCCCCTGGATCGCGAAGGCGGGCGGCGGGCTTCGCAGAGGCGGCGTCAGCGAGAAGCGAGAGACTCGCGCGCCGTTCGCGCGAGGCTCGAAGCGGTTCGAGCTGTCCGCCGCCGGCGCGAAGCCCGCCGCCCGCCGCATCCGCAATGCGCTAGACATAGTACCGAGTATCATATATGGTCTTCCCACTCCCCACGAACCAAAGAGAGAACATGGCCGCCGCGTCGATCTATGCACGGGAACCACAGCAGGCCCGCAGCGCGGAGACGACGCGCCGATTGATCGAGGCCGCGCAGGAGCTGCTCGAGACCCAGAGCTTCGACGACACGTCGCGTCACCGCCATCGCCGCGCGCGCCGGCGTCACCATCGGCGCCTTCTACGCGCGCTTCGGCGACAAGGCCGGCCTCCTGCGCGTGCTCGAAGCGAATCTCCACGAGGCGTTCGAGACCCTCGCCGACGAGCAGACCGTCCCGCAGAAATGGACCGGCCGCGCGATCGAGCAGGCGCTGCGCGAGCATCACGAGACGCTCGTGCGCACCTATCGCTCGCAACGCGGCGCCGCGCGCGCGCTGCTGCTCAAGGCGCAGACCGACCCTGCCCTGCGCAAGCGCATCGACCGGCTCAATCAGCGGAACCTGCCACTGATCGCGAAAGCGCTCGCGAGTCACGCCAAGATCAGCCATCCCGAAGCCGAGCGTGCGCTGCAGTTCGCGCTGCTGGCGGTGCGCTCCGTGTGCCGCGAGGTGCTGCTGTTCCATCAGGAATGGCCGGGGGGGCGGAAGCTGACCGACGCCGTCTTGGTCGACGAGCTCACGCGTATGGTCCTTGGATATCTTGGACTGAAGAACGCGGGAAGCGGGAAGCGGGAAGCGCCGCGATGAGCGTGAACTGCGCGATGATCTCAGCGCGCCTTTATCGCGTCCCGCGGCGCTTCCCGCTTCCCGCTTCCCGCGCGGTTCGGCCGCTCATGAAGCCTTACGACGACAGTGGTGAGTTGATCCGCGCCGGCTACGCCGTGCTCAGCGGGAAAGCCACCGAGCAGCGCGACTGGGCGGCGTTCCGCACGTACTACGCGCCCAACGCGCGGCTGGCGCCCGTGAACGTGAACGCCGATGGATCGCCCAAGCTCGAACTCTTCGGCGTGGACGACTACATCACGAGCCGCACCGAGATCCTCGCGCGAGACGATTTCTACGAGATCGAGATCGCGCGCAAGGAGTGGCGCACGGGGAACGTCGTCGACGGTGATGTCGGTCTACGAATCCCGGCGCACGCCCGACGGGCCGGCGTTCCAGCGCGGGGTGAACTCGGTGCTGCTTTACTTTGACGGGGTGCGCTGGTGGATAACGGCCATTACTTGGGACGGGGCGTTCGCGGGATCGATGCCTGAGGCGCCGATGCCGGAGCTCAAGCACACGTAAGGCGCGGGAAGCGGGAAGCGGGAAGCGCCGCGGGAAGCGAGAAATGCGCGATGCGATCCACGCGCCGTTCTCGCTTCCCGCGGCGCTTCCCGCTTCCCGCTTCCCGCGTAGTCAAGGCCGTCCCGCCCATTCCATCACCGCGCGCTCCAATTCCGGCAGCGTGACGCTCGGGTCGTCGAGCACGACAGCGTGGAAGCCTTTCAGATCGAACTTCGCCCCCATGGCGCGTTCCGCTCGCGAGCGCGCGCCGGTGATCGCCAGATCGCCAATGCCGTAGGTCGCGAGCTGGCCGGGCGTCGCGGCATGACGGTCGGCGTAGGAGCTCGCCTGCGCGATCGGGCGGCCCGCGACGGTCATCATCGTGTCGATCGCTTGCGCGCGCGTCCAGCCCCGCGCGTGCATGCCGATGTCCAGTCTGCAGCGCGATGTACACATCGAGCCGGTGGATCAGATAGCCCAGTCGCAGCAGCGGCGTGTCGAAGAGTCCGGCCTCGTCGGCCAACTGCTCGGCGTAGATCCCCCACCCTTCGAGATACGTGCCGCTCGAGAGGAACTGCGGGCGCGCCGTTCGCGGCGCGCGCTTGCGCCGCGTACACATACTGGAAGTGATGCCCAGGATACCCCTCATGCGACGCGCCGACGCCAATGTTCATGCGCGCGATCCCGCCCGGCTGATAGGCGTTCACGAAGAAGATCGCCGGCGACGACCCATCGCGCGGCGCGGGTGAGTACTGCGCGGGCGCGGCCGCCGGCGCTTGTGCCTTACCGATCGCACGGATGACGATCGGAGCATCGGGCGTCTTCGCGAATTGCAGCGGGAGCAGTTTCCGCGCCCGGTCCAGCATCGCGGTGTACGCCGCAAGGATCGAATCGGGGTCGCGCATGACGAGCGACGAGTCGGTGCGCGCGCGGCGGAGGGTCTCACCCAGCGTGATGTTCGGACCGAACACGATCTTCCCCACCCGAAGGATCTCGTCGCCCACTTTCACGCGTTCGGTGACCGCGATCGCGTAAATGGAATCGAGATTCGGCTGGATCGTGGTCGCGCTCCAGACGATCGCCGAATAGCACTGGGCGCCATGCGGAAGCGACGTGAGGCCGGGCTCGGCGCGCGCATGCGACAGATAATCGTTCGCGAGATAGTCACGATAGCGATGCAGCGCCGGCTGCCACGGAGTCGGCGATCGCGTGGCGCCAAGCGGCATCGAACGCGGCGTTCGCATCGCGCGCAATCGGGCCATAAAGCGCGCGCGCCCCGGAGTCGAGCATCGCATCGAGCTGACCGATCACGCGCTGCACGTTCGCGCGCGGCGCGGTATAACCAGCGGCGACGCCGGCGCCTAAGATTCTCGAGCTGGCGCCGCACCGCCTCCGGCATCCGGTTCGCGCCGTTGAGCATGTGGTTGCGCGCGAAGGGAGTGCCGAGAGGCTGGTTGGCGATCGTGGCGGCGAACTGCGCCTGGAAGCCGAAGAGTTGGTCGACGTTCCAGAAATCGAAGCGGCAGACTCGCCTCCGCGCGGGCCGCGCCGACGAATCCGCGGACGGCCAAGCAGACGGGCGCGGAGCCGGCGGTCGCTGAGCGACGGCGGATCGATCGCGGCCAACTGCGCATCCCATGTCGCGAGCGCCGCCGAATCGGCGGCGGACTCAGCCGCGTTCGCGACTCCCCAGAAGCCATTGCCTTCTTCGTTCTCGTAGCGGGCGGCGATGCTCGAGTCGACCGCGGCGAGTGCGGCGTCCTGGGCGTGAACGACGGCCGGGGCGGCCAGTGCCACCACGAGGAACGCACGCATAGAGGAGGTCATGCCTTAATATAGTACTCAATGCTATCATTTTACAAGACGGGAAGCGGGAAGCGGGAAGCGCCGCGGGATGCGTGAAGGGCGCGTGGATCCCACGCGCAGTATTCACTTCCCGCGGCGCTTCCCGCTTCCCGCTTCCCGCGTAGTTAATGCGGCCAAAGCCAGACGAACGTCAGCCCCACGATCAGCGAGTAGATGATCCCATCGAACGTGGACGTCAGCGTGATCCGCAGGCTCCGGTGATACCAGATCGTGAGCTGCCAGAGGGCGAGCACGTAGCCGGCGAACGCGACGATGAACACTGAGTGGAAGATCAGTTTGCCGTCGCCGCCCGGGCCCACCAGCGTGCCGGCAATGTGCGCGGCGAAGAGGGCGACCACCAGCTGATAGATGAACCACTGGCCGAGCAGCTTCCCCATGCTGTCCATCATGCCCTTGTAGACGGTCATGATCAGCACCGGACCACGCTCGGCCTTGGCTTTGAACTCCGGCGTCTTCATCTCCGCCATGCTGCTGGGACGCGGGAGCATGTAGTCGCCGGGCGCCAGATTGAACGGGCGCAGCGCATCCATGATCGCGTCCTGGTTGGGCAGCTGCGGGTAGTCGCCTTTGTGCCAGGGCAGCACCATGTGGATCACCGAGCTCGCAATGAACGCGAATACGGTGGACACGATGATCGGGAGCCACAGAGACATGATCGGAGTCATGCTACCTCGTCAGGTTGAGCGTTCCTCGTGCCTCGTGCGTTCGCACTGCGGCTATCGGTGTTTGTTCGGGATTGGCCGAGTGGCTTCATACTATAGTAGACGGGCGAGTTCGTCAAATCAGCGCTTCCGCAGCTTGGAGCGAGGGTCCAGCATGTGTTCGACGAAGACGTCCACCGGGATCGCCCCGATCGCCTGTTTGATGGACGGCAGGTCGAGGTCGTCCAGGGTTTTGAAGTGGATGCAGCACTTCCCCATGTTGAGCCGCTTGCCGGCCTTCTTGAACCCTGCTGGAGCGTCTTGAGCGCCGGCTCGTGCCCGTACGCGCTCATCAGGTAGAGCGTCGCGTTCTTGTTATGCCCCGAGAGCGCGGCGTACAGCAGCGGTTTGCCGTTGTAGGTCTCGGGACAGACCGAGAGCGGCACCGACCAGGCGATCATCCCCCATTCCATCATTTCTTTGTAGCCCTTCGGGATCGCCTTCTTCACGATCGCTCGCGCCGCGGAGACGACCTTGCGGCGTTCGGGTGGCAGTTCCTTCAGATACGCGGCGGGGGAAGCGGCGGCGCTGCGGTCCATGATCTGCCTCGGGAATCGGAAGTCGGGAGTCGTTACTGCTCAGCCTGAATCGCGCAGCGCCTCCGCCACCTCGCCGGCGAGCTGCCGGCGGCGCGCGGTGAGGCGGCCAATACTATCACCGCGGAAAGTGCGCAACCAGAGCGCGCGCGTCCACTCCAACACGCCGTCCGCCAGCTCACCATAGCGCAGCGCGATGTAGCCGGTGAGCGCCGCGACCGCGAACGCGGGCACAAGCCAGATCCAACCGAACAGCATCGCCCACCACGATCGACTCCGCGATCCACGCGCCGCCAATGAACACCACCCCCGACAACAATTTCACGGTGCCGAGCACGTCGTCGCTCTCGGCATTCCGCTCGGCGACGAGTCCCGCGAGACGATAAGGCATCCAGCCGAGGATCACGCCGATGTCGGCGAACGGCAGCAGGACGGTGAGCTTCACGAGGGCCCACGCGAAGGTCGTGTATCGCACGGGCTCCAGTTCGAGCGACCAGGGGTCGCGCACGCCCATGCGCCGCAGCATGCGCGCATAATCGCGCGCGTCCCTGGCGATGCGATCCACTCTCACTGGATCATTCGCGCTCACGCGCCGGTACGCATCGGCCAGCCGGTGCGCGCGACGGTGACGCACTGCCGGATCCTGCGCGTCACCATCGGCGGCGGTCCACGCGGCCACGAGCGCCACGCCCTCGAGGAGTTCGCGCGACTCGGCCTGGAGCACAACATCGTCGAGGTGTTCGCGAATGACATCGGTGAGTTCGTTCACGGCCATACGCTCGTCGCGCGCGTATTCGGCGAGCCGCGGCGCAACGGCGATCGGCTCGCCCACCACTAACAGTACGCTCGAGCGGAAGGTCACCTTGTTGTCGAAGTGCAATCCGATGGGGACGACGACAAGCCCGCGGTGCGACTCGGACTCGGCCGAGAGTGCGATGCGTGCGGCGCCGGTCTTGAGTTCCCGGAGCGCCGGATCGGAGTGCGACGTGCCCTCGGGGAAGAGCGCGACCGCGCCATCACGCGCGATCTCGGCGCGGCAGAGCGCAAAACTCTCTTCGTTGCGCGATCGTGTCGCCGGAGCGATCGCCCGATTCATGCGCGCGATACACCGGGATCGTGCCGAACGCGCGCATGCCCGCGCGACCGATCGGATTGTCGAAGAAGGTGCTTTTCGCGAGGAATCGCACCGGCCGCCCGGTCGCGACGCGCACGACGATCGGGTCGAGCAGGCCGTTCGGATGATTGACCACGAAGAGCACGGGACCCGCGCGCGGAATGCGCTCGGCATTCTCGACAGTGCGCGTTGGGTAGTAGAGGCGCACGAGCGCTTCGAAGAGGGCGGCGATCATTGAACTACGCGGGAAGCGGGAAGCGGGAAGCGCCGCGGGACGCGCGAACAGCGCGATGGGCCAACGCGCAGTTCGCGCCCAACGCGGCGCTTCCCGCTTCCCGCTTCCCGCGTAGTTGCATCACCGATACACCTTCCACACCACCTCACGCGGCAGTAGCACCGTCTTGCTCAGGTCGTAGCGCGCTTCCGCCCACGCGATGAGTTTCGGGAGCGTCGCCGCCTGCACCGCCGGCGGGACGTTCCAGGTGTACGAGCACTTGCCGGTCACGATGCGCGAGAGGAATTCCGCGAGCGGCATAGCTGAAATCGCCGGCGAAACGGCGCTCGGCGGTCTTCTTGAAGTGGAGCTTCGCGAGCTCGGCCTCCACCTGTGCCTCGGTGCGCGCGCCGGGATGGAATGGGTCGACGACGCCGGCCGCTTCGAAGAGTTCGCGCGCCTTCTCGCGCATTTCGAGCCACTCTTCGTCGGGCGCGCCGTTCCCCCATTCGTGCAGGAGCGGCGCGCCGGGCTTGAATACGCGGCGGATCTCGGCGAGCACATCGCGCCAGTCGGGCATCACGTAGAGGAGACGCGCGATGAGTATCGCGTCGAAATGCGCGGCGTCGAATGGGAGTTTCGCGCCTTCGCCGCGCAGCACCGTGACCGGAAGCGCGCCGGCCTTCTCGCGCAGCACCTGGAGCATTCCGTCCGCCGGCTCGACGGCAGTGACACGGAAGCCGAGTCCCGCGAACGGGATCGCGACGCGGCCGGTGCCTGCCCCGACTTCGAGGAGTTCGGATCCCGGCGCGATGCCGGCCGCGCGCGCGAGCTCACTCGCGTTCGCGATGGAGAGACCACCGTGCCGCCCGTCGTACGACGCGGCCGCGGGAGAGAAATCAACGCGGGCGGGCATTTTGGCGGACGTTCATTTCCCGATCGGCGGTCCGTCGTTCCAGAATGTCCACTGTGCAGCGCCATTGACCGTCGGCGTCGACACGCCAAAAGCTGACGCCGCGCGATGAGAAGGTCGCGGTCTTGCCGTCGGCAGCCTTCATAGTGGCGGTCTGCACGCCGGTCATGTACGCGGTCTTGCCGTCGGGGGAGAAGACGGGCTTGTCCGATTTCCAGGTAATGCTAAAGCCGGGCACTTTCATCGCGCCGGCGATATAGGCTTTGATCGCCGCTTTGCCGACATACGCCGGCTCGCCGGGTGGGATCACGATCGCGTCATCGCTCCAGTAGGAGACGATCGCATCGAGATCTTTTCCGGCGAAGGCGGTGGCGGACCAAACGGAGTCGCGGGCGAGAAGCGCTTTGCCGAGCGCAGCGGTGTCGACGGGGGCGGCGGGCGGAGTGCAGGCGGCGAGGGCGAGGGTGATCAAGGCGGCTGAAAAGCACTGCTTCATTTGGGGCCTAGATGAGAGAGTTCGAGGTCGGTAAGGTTGCAGTCAACAGTAAACAGTCCCGAGTGACTGCCAGTCAACAGTCAACAGTCAACAGCTCACAGAGAGCGGATCGCGATCTGGCGCGCCTCCGCTCTCCGAATCGTGATCCGCTTTCTGTTGGCTGTAGACTGTTGACTGTCGACTGGCGGTCACTCGGGGACTGTTTACTGTTGACTGCAATCCAGTCGCATGCTTGTGATGATGTTCGCAGTCCGAGTCTATGGCTTCACCACCCGACTCAGCCACGAATCCCCATGATATTCCCGCTGCAATAACGTCGCCCGCTTAAGATCCCGCGACACCGTGACCTCCGCCGCACGCACGGGAATATTGCCAAGCGATCTCATTGCACCGGGACCGGTCACGTCGTACACCGCATTCGTCTCGGCCGTCGGCCACGCGTGCAGCGCGAATGCGCCGCCGTCGAGAGTGGTGAGCTCGATGCCCTCCGAGAATGCCCCGCCCCATTGCACGGGCGTGCCACCGTCCACCGAAACGACCGCGACGCCGGCGGTGTCGAACGTGCCGTTGTTCCATCCGCCAATGGCGATATGCGTCCCGTTGGCGCTCACGCTCAATTGGGTCACCTGGCCGAACCACGCCGGTGGCTTGATCTCCTTGGTCCCGCCGCCGCGCATGATCATCACGCGGTCCCCTGTGGCCGGGATATACGCCCAGCCATCGGGCAGCGCCGCGACGCTCCGATAGATCGAATCGGGAAGGTCGACCGATCGCAACACCGCGCCGGTGCGCACATCGCTCACGGCCACGTGGGAGCCGGTGGGACTCTGCGTGCGCACGAGGATCGACACGGAATCCACCCAATCCCACTGCATTGGCGTGCCCTGCGTGCTCACCGGTGTTTCGCTGCCGCCTTCGAATGGCATGACGCTCAAGCCGCCGCTCCGACGCACCGGTGCTCGACGGCATGAGCCGCGCCACGAGTATCCGCGTACCGTTCGGCGAGATATCCGGGAGGATCGTATTCGACGATTTCGCGAAACGCTTCGTGTCGGCGAGCCGTCCCTTGAGCAAGTCGGCGACATCGAGTGCCCAAGCCGAACTCTCGGTGGTCCCCTCGTCGATCACGATCGAGCCGCCGTCGGCGGTGACAGTGAAATTATTGAAACGCCCCGCATACAGCGTGTCCTGGCGCGTTGCGAGTCTTCCGCTCGACGGGATCGAGCCCCACGCGCACGATCGATTCGAAGCCTTGCCCCAAGCGCGTGAGCCAGAGCGCGCCGTTGCTGAGCACTCCGGGACACGTGCACGAATTGAGCACTTTGTCGGCAACATTCCCGCTGCGGTCCATCACCTGCCAGAGCCCGTGGCCGCGCTGGATGATGAGCGCCACGATCCAGTTGCCGTCGGGCGACACGCTGAGCCCCGAGATCCCCGTGCCGAGCCCCGCGACATGGATGCTGTCGTGTACGATGCCGCTGAGCGAAGCGACGCGAATGAAGTGGACAGAATCGACGCTCGCGGACGGCGGCGTGATGAGCAGCGAATCGCCGCCCGCCCAGAAGGTGGCGGTGCCGGGTGTGAGGAACACCGGCGGCCCGCCGAGCGCGGAGAGCAGGTAGAAGCCGTAGCGCCCGTTGAAGGAGCCGGCGAAGATGAGCCCGCGGCGGTCGCGGCTCCACTCGAGGTAGAACAGCGATGTGGCGCCATCCAGGATCCGGTGCGTGCTCGTGCCGCCGACGTCCTGCACATCCACGGAGTACGTGCACGTGGCGGGCGTGCAGTTCTGCGTCACGAAGGCGAGCTGCTTGCCGTCGGAGGAGATCGCGGAGGCGATGGAGTTCCCCGAGTACGTGAGCTGCGTGCGGTCGCGCAGGGCGAAGTTCGCGCCGTGATGGCCGAACTTGCCCATCGCGAAGACGACGATGAGCGCCGCGACGACGGCGCCGCCGATGGCCGCGGCGATCGTGAGACGCGTGAGCGCGCGGCGGGCCGGCGCCGCGGAGGCGACCGCGCCGGTCTCGTGCTTGATCTCGAGCGCCTTGGCGAAATCGCCCGCGCTCGGGAAGCGGTCGGCCGGCGTCTTGTCGAGCGCTTTGGCGACGGCCGCGTCGATATTCAGCGGGACGGACTCGCGCACGACGCGCGAGATGCGTGGGGCGCTCCATCATGAGCTTCGCGATCATCGCCTGCGCGCTCGGCCCGGTCACGGGCGGCTCGCCGGCGAGCATCTCGTAGAGCACCGCGGCGAGCGAATAGACATCGCTGCGCGCGTCGAGCGTGCGGTCGCCGGTGGCCTGTTCGGGGGACATGTACTGCGGCGTGCCGAGCGAGAGGCCGGTCTCGGTGAGGCGGTTGCCGCCGGCCTCCTTCACCGCGAGCGCGATGCCGAAATCGGCGAGCATCGCCTCCCCTTCCTGCAGCAGGATGTTCTCGGGCTTGATGTCGCGATGCACCACGCCGTGGCGGTGCGCGTAGTCGAGCGCGCTCGCGATCTGGCGCGTGATCGTGATCGCTTCTTCGAGGCCGAGCTGCTTGTCGCGGTTCAGCTTGTCGCGCAGCGACTCGCCGCGGACGTACGGCAGTACGTAGTAGAAGAAGCTGTCGGCGACGCCCGAATCGATGAGCGTGAGGATGTGCGGATGATCGAGCCGCGCCGTGATCTTGATCTCGGCGAGGAAGCGATCGGAGCCGAGCACGGCGCCGAGCTCGGGGCGGAGGATCTTGAGCGCGACCTCGCGCTCGTGCTTGAGGTCGAACGCGAGATAGACCGTGGCCATGCCCTCCGGATCCGATCTCGCGCTCGAGGCGGTAGCGATCGGAGAGAGCGGATTGGAGGCGAGCGGGGGCGTCGAGCATGCACGACTCCGAAAAGGGGGGTTATCGCGAGGGGAAGATAGCGGTTCCATTCGTGACTGGCGAGCACTACGCACTACGAACGGCGTGAGTCGCACCCCGAACGCCGTGGTTCGTACCCCAAAGTCCGTGAGTACCGAGTCGTGCGTCGTACAGACTTCACTTCGTGACTCGCACCCCTGATCGCCGTGAGTCGCGACCCGCAATCCGTGAGTCGCGCCCGCACGCCGTGCGAGACTCACGGACTAAGGGTCGCGACTCACGGCGTTTCGGGGTGCGAGTCACGCATTACAGTCAGTACGACGCACGACTCGGCACGCGCGGTGTTCGGGGTTGCGTATTATGTTGACATCAATATATTTATAGAGTGTCCGTCTCCCACGCGCGCGACCGGCTCGGCGATTTCACCACCCGGCCGCGCATGCTGCTCATCGCGGCCATGGCAGCCGTCACCGGCGTGTTCGGTGCGCTCGCCGCGGCCGCGCTCGTGTGGCTCATCGCGCACATCACCGCGCTCGCGTACTTCCAGAGCCTGTCGGCGAATGGGCTCGAGCCGGGGCTGAATCAGCTCGGCCTCTGGGCGGTCGGCGGTCCCCGTTGTCGGCGGCCTGATCATCGGCCTCATGGCGCGCTACGGATCGGACAAGATCCGCGGGCACGGGATTCCCGAGGCGCTCGAAGCGATCCTGATCGGCCGCAGCCGGCTGAGTCTCAAGGTCGCGGTCCTCAAGCCGCTCTCGTCCGCGATCGCGATCGGCACCGGCGGCCCGTTCGGCGCCGAGGGCCCGATCATCATGACGGGCGCGGCGCTCGGCTCGGTGTTCGCGCAGGCGTTTCGCGTGTCCGCCAACGAACGTAAGACGCTGCTCGTGTCCGGCGCCGCGGCGGGCATGGCGGCGATCTTCAACGCGCCGCTCGCAGCCACGCTGATCGCCGTGGAGTTGCTCCTGTTCGAGTGGAAGCCGCGAAGCTTCGTGCCCGTCGCGGTCGCCGCGAGCGTCGGCGCGGCGCTGCGCGTGCCGCTGCTCGGGGCGGGGGCGGTGTTCCCGACCACCGCGCACGCCGCGCTCCCCATGAGCGGGCCTCGCGATCGCGCTCGTCGTCGGCGCCGTCGCGGGCCTCGCCGCCACCGGGCTCACGTGGATGGTGTACGCGAGCGAGGACGCCTTCCTCAAGCTGCCGATCCACTGGATGTGGTGGCCGGCGATCGGCGGCGTCGTCGGTAGGCCTCGGCGGCCTCCTCGCGCCGCGCGCGCTGGGCGTCGGATATCGGTGATCCGCGATCTCTTCGCGGGGCATCTCGTGGGCGGCGTGGTGCTCGCACTGCTTGCGGCGAAGGCGGTGATGTGGTCGGTGGCGCTCGGCTCGGGGACATCCGGCGGCGTGCTCGCGCCGCTGTTGATCATGGGCGGCGCGCTCGGCGCCGCCGAGTCGGGGCTGATCCCGATGGGCGATCCGGGCATGTGGGCGATCATCAGCACGGCCGCCGTGATGGGCGGGACGATGCGCTCGCCGCTCACGGCGATCGTCTTCCTGCTCGAACTGACGCACGATGTGAATCTCGTGGGCGGATTGCTCGTCGCGACCGCCGCATCCCACGCGGTGACCGTGCTGCTCATGCGACGCTCGATCCTCACCGAGAAGGTCGCGCGGCGCGGCCATCACGTGATGCGCGAACTCGCGGTGAATCCGCTCGCGCTCTTCCGGGTGGACGATGTGATGCACCCGCCCACATCCACCCTTCCCGCCGATACGCTGCTCGATGAGGCATTCGACCGCCGGCTGCATGACGATCCGCAGCTCAATCGGGCGCGTGCCTGGCCGCTCGTGGACGCGAGCGGCGCATGGCCGGCATCCTGACGCGCGGCGACATCGAGCGGGCGCGTCACAACGCGACCGACGGCGCGCGGCCAGCCGTCGAGGCCGGCACGTCGACGCTCAAGGTCGCATACCCCGAGGAACTGCTCGAGGAGGCGATGAACGCGATGATCGTGAACGATCTGCGGCAGCTGCCGGTCGTCGACCGGAAGTCGCCCACCCGCCTGCTCGGCATGATCGACGCCAGCGCCATCGCCGCGGCGTGGGCCGAGTTGCGCGACGAAGACCACGTGCGCGAAGCCGGCGAACTGACGGCGGCCGTGAGGCTGTTCCGGCGGAAAGTCGCGCGGCTCGAGGGCGCGGGAGCTGAAGTAGGGTCCTAACGGCGGGCTGTCGGCTGTTGGCTGTCGCAGGCAACAGCCGACAGCCGACAGTCCGCCGTTGACCTACATGACAGCCGCTTGCCTGTACCATTACCTAGCCAGCTATACCTAACTAGGTGAGTGCTCCATGGCCAAACCGAAGAACGACATCCTGCAGGGCACCCTCGCGCTGATCGTCCTCAAGACGCTCGCGTCGCGCGGGCCGCTGCACGGGTACGCGATCACGCAGCTCATCCAGGAGCGCTCGGCCGAGCTGCTGCGAGTCGAGGAAGGGTCGCTCTACCCCGCCCTCCGGCGCATGGAAGAGGATGGCTGGGTGAAGGGGAAATGGGGCGTCACCGACAAGAACCGGGAGGCGCGCTTCTATGCCATCACGGCGCCCGGGCGCAAACAGCTCGCCGAAGAAGAAGAGAGCTGGCAGCGCCTCACCGCCGGCGTCGCGCGCGTGCTGCGCTTCGCCTAAGACTTCGTCACGGAGCCACCGCCATGTCCCTGTTCAGCCGGATCGCCAACGCGCTGCGCGACGAGCGTCTCTCCAAGGAACTCGATCGCGAGCAGCGATTCCATCTCGCCGAGCGCACCGAGGCGCTCATCGCATCCGGGATGACGCCCGCGGAGGCGGCACGCGAGGCGCGGCGGAAGTTCGGGAACAGACTGGGACTGAAGGAGCGCTCACGCGACGCGAGCGTGCTCGGCTGGCTCGACACCCTGCTCGCCGATGTGCGCTACGCGGTGCGCGGCCTCGTCGCGACGCCGGGCTTCACTATCGTCGCCGTGCTCTCGCTCGCGCTGGGCATCGGCGCGAACAGCGCGATCTTCACGCTCGCGAACGCGCTCGTCTTCAAGACGCTGCCGGTGCGCGACCCCGAACAGCTGGTGGCCGTTGCAATGAGCGGCCCCGGCGGCGACGAGTTCACGAACCCGCTCTGGGAACAGATCCGTGATACGCCCGGCCTGCTCGCCGGCGCGTTCGCGTACGCGACGTCCGACTTCAATCTTGCGGACGGCGGTGAGCAGCGCAGCGTGCCGGGCGCGTGGGTGAGCGGCGACTTCTTCTCGATCCTCGGCGTGCGCGCCGTGGCGGGGCGCACGCTCGTGCACAGCGATGACGTGCGCGGGTGCGCGCCCGTGGCCGCGGTGAGCGCGGGCTTCGCGCAGCGCGAGTTCGGCGGCGCCGAGCAGGCGGTGGGAAAGAGCGTGTCGCTCAACGGGCATCCCTTCACCGTGGTCGGCGCGATCGATCCCGGACTTCTTCGGGATCAACATCGGCCGCACGGTGGACATCTACACGCCGCAGTGCGCGCAGGCCGTGCTCAACGGTCCTGTCTATCTCGACCGGCGCAGCACCTGGTATCTGAACGTTGCGGGGCGCCTCCCCGGCGGCGTCTCGGAAGCGCAGCTGCAGACGCGGCTGCGAGCGGCCTCGCCCCCGATCTTCGCGGCGACGCTGCCGGAACGGTGGGGCGCGTCCGATCAGAAGGAGTATCTCAAGACGACGCTCACGCTCTCGCCCGCGGCCACCGGCTTCTCGGAGACACGCGACCGCTATCGCGGCGCGCTCTTCACGCTGATGGCGGTCGTCGGCGTCGTGCTCCTGATCGCCTGCGCCAACATCGCGAACCTCCTGCTCGCGCGCGCCGCTGCGCGCGAACGCGAGATCGCGATCCGCCTGGCGATCGGCGCGGGGCGCGGACGCGTCGTCCGCCAATTGCTCACCGAGAGCCTCGTGCTCGCCTCCGCCGGCGCAGTGTTGGGCCTCGTCTTCGCTCAATGGGCCGGCGGGCTGCTCGTGGGCTTCATGTCGAGCGCCAAACGCCCGCTCTGGCTCGACCTGTCGCTCGACTGGCGCGTGGTGGCGTTCACGACCGGCGTCGCGGTGCTCACTGCCGTGCTGTTCGGTCTCGTGCCGGCGTGGCGCGCGACGCGCGTCGATCCGCAGGCCGCGCTCAAGGCGGGCGGCCGCGGCCTCGTTGGCGGCAGGTCGCGCCACCGGCTGGGCAAAGCATTGGTCGTGGCACAGGTCGCGCTCTCGCTGACGCTCGTCGCGGCGGCCGGTCTCCTCGTGAACAGCTTCCGGCGGCTCACACAGTTCGATCCGGGCTTCCGGCGCGCGGGGGTGCTCGTCACTCATTTCGAACTCAGGAACACCGGGCTCAAGGATGCGGCGCTCGACGAGGCGAAGAACGAGATCCTCCGCGGTGCGCGCCTGCTCCCCGGCGTCACGAGCGCAAGTCTTTCGCTGCTCACGCCCATTGGCAACATGCAGTGGGACGAATTCGTGGTCGTGCCGGGGGTGACCCCACACAGTCACAAGGACTCCGTCGTCTATTTCAATTCGGTCGCCGACGGCTACTTCACGACGCTTGGCACCCCCTTCGTCGCCGGACGCGACATCACACCGGATGACATCGCGCAGAAACGGCGTGTCGCGGTTGTGAACGAATCGATGGCCAAGTATTGGTTCGGCGGCACGAACCCGCTCGGCCGGAGTTTCCGTACCGCCTTCAGCGATTCGGTCTCGCCCCCGATCGAGGTGGTGGGTGTGGTGCGCGACACGAAATACGCTCGCATTGATGAGACACCGCTCGCGATCGCCTATCTCCCGATCGGCCAGGCCGAAGCGACCGGGCCGTTCATTGAGCTCGTCATGCGCACCGCGGGCGATCCTCGTCGCACTTATGCCCGCCGTGCGAAAACTCGCGGCGAGCGTAAGCCCGAAGGTCTCGCTCGATTTCACGACGCTCGAGGCGCAAGTCGATGCGTCACTCGCGCGCCCGCGCCTGCTCGCCTCGCTGTCGGGCTTCATGGGCGCGCTGGCGCTCCTGCTCGCGGTGATCGGGTTGTATGGCATGATGTCGTACGATGTGAATAGGCGCCGCAATGAGATCGGGATCCGAAAGGCGCTGGGCGCGGCGGATCCCGCGCTGTGGCGAATGGTCGTGCGCGAGGCCGCACGATTGATATTCCTTGGCGTGGCGATCGGGGCGCTCATCGCGCTGGCGAGCACGCGGTTGATGAATGCGTTCCTGTTCGGATTGACCGCGACGGATCCGGGGACGTTCATGATGGCGGCGGTGGTGCTTGGGAGTGCGGGGATGATTGCGGCATTTTTGCCGGCGTGGAGGGCGAGTCGGATGTCGCCTATGACGGCATTACGGGAGGAATGAGGGGCGAACTACTCACTACAGCACCAGGGCGCTTAGAGTTGCAGTAAACAGCAAACAGTCACGAGTAACTGCCAGTCTACAGTCAACAGCTCACAGGTCACAGAAAACATTGCTTCGAGTGAACGGGGTCTCGAGATGCCGAACCAGCATCACGAGACCCCGTATTCGCACTTCACCGCTTTCTGTGACCTGTTGACTGTTGACTGTAGACTGGCAGTCACTCGTGACTGTTTACTGTTGACTGCAATTCTAAGTGCACTGGTGATGACGTGTGTAGTTAGTGGAGTGGCCGCAGACACGATCGCTCCACGGAAAGTCCGAATAACCACCCTTCCCGCGGTGGCACTGGGTCCGAGCGCGATACGGATCGCACTCCCCTTCCCCCCAGGCGCCGCAACAGCACGCACAGTCGACATCCCATTCGCAATCGTCCCGGCGATCGTCGACAATTCGAATACGCCCGAAACCTCGCGCGGCATCACCATCACCACTGCGCCGGCATGATCGGTGAAATCCAGCACTCCGCCCGCGGCCGGGGCGCCGGTGAAAGCGATATCGCCTGACACCGACGCGAATCGCCCGCGCACGATCGCCGGCGCGGCAATCTCGATCGCGCCGCCTACGGTGGATATGTCTACATCCTCAGGTGCGCCGCGGAGAGCGATCTTGCCATCGCCCGTCTGCGCGCGGACCACTGGCGCGGTCACGGCCACCGCGATATCGCCCGTGATCGTCTGCACATCCACCGCGCGCGAGTCGCCGTCGATCGTCATGCGGCCGGATACCGAATAGAACCAGCCGGACACCCCGCTCGCCGCGATGTCGGCGGTCACACTCTTCACCGACACATTGCTCCCGCGCGGCACCATGATCTCGAACGTCAATGCGCCGGCCACCGCATCGTCGGCGCGCGGCATGATACCGAGCTTGAGCCCATGACGGTCGCCGCTCATGTAGAATCGCTCGCCGTGCGCGACGCGGCCGCGCACGACAACGGAATCCTTGTCCCACGCCGTGATCCGCACGGCGCCCGAGGGGTCGAACACTTTCACGCCGACGTTGGGATCGGTGCCGCGCGCGCCGAGCCATGGCAACTGCGCGAAAGCGGCCGGCGCGACGAGCGCGATCGCGAGCACCACTGCCGCGCTACGACGCATTGCCCACCCGCTTGAGCACGTCCAGTTTGCGACGGTACGACGCCGCGAGCATCTGCCGCAGAGCCGGATTGTTCGGATCGGCCTTGATCGCACTGTCGAGCTCGGCGATCGCCACGTCGCATTCCTTGAGATCGCGATCGATCGCCGCCGAGGTTTCCGTGCGGAGCAGGCCGCGGCGCAATTCGAGATCGCTCATGAGATCGGCGATCTGCTCGCGATACGCGCTCGCGGAGTCGCGCTCTGCCACGAGCATCGCACTGTCGGGCGCGGTGTGCTCCGCGATCTGCGGCGCTGGCCGCGTGCGTGCGATCGCGATCGCGGCGATGACGGCCGCGGCGGCCGCGACCGCATACCGCTTCCAGCTTCTGCCATGGCCCGCGTTCGGCAGCGTGACGATCTTGCCGCGCTCGATGCGTGCGCTGATCGCCGGCCATTCGTCTGGCATTGCCTCTCGCGAGACTCCGCCGTCGCGGGCCCGTGCGATCAACGCACGCAGGCGTGCGACGTCCGCCGCAGCATTCGGCGCACGCGTCGAGATGCGCTTTGATCTCCGCAGCGCGGCGGGCATCGAGCGTCCCGTCGGCGGCGCCCTGCCGCTCCGATTCCGTGAGATGGTTCATAGCTCCAAATGCCTCATGAGTTGCCGCCGCGCGCGCCACAATTGTGCGCGCGATGTGCCGGACGCTGTGCCGGTGAGCGTCGCGATCTCGTCGTGCGAATAGCCCTGCATGTCGTGCAGCACGAACACCACGCGGGCGCCCTCGGGTAGCCGCGCGAGCGCCGACTCGAGATCGAGTCGCGCATCGATGTCGTCGCCCGGCGATGGAGAGCGCTCGATCGCATCGTCGCTGTCGGGGATCCAACGATCTTCCTGCCGGCCGCCGGCGCGGAAGCGGTTGAGGATCACGTTCACGCCCAATCGATGCAGCCAGGTGGAGAATGCGCTGTGTCCCTTGAAACTGCCGAGCTGTTCCCATGCGCGCACGAAGATATCCTGCACCAATTCCGGCACCTGCCCCGGGTCGCGCGCCATGCGCCGTGCGAGCGCGGTGACGGCCGGCGCGTGCGCGCGGTAGAGCCGCTCGAAGGCCGCGACATCGCCGCCGTGTGCACGGCGCGCGAGCTCGTCGTCCGGGAGCAGATCGGCGACGGTCACCGATCGCTCACGGAGCGGCGAGATGCGCGCGCGCATGCGAAGGCGTCCGCTCGCGTGCTAGCGGCTGCGCGCGGCAGCGAGCGTGGCCAGCGTGGAATCGATCTCATGTGCCGAGATCGCGTGGGGCACGCGCTCGCCATTCGATTGCGTTCGCATCGGGATATCGACGGCCGCGACCTGCCCGTTCGCGCCGATGCTCACGAGCGCGGTGGTGCTCTTGAGCGTGACGCTGATCAGCCACGCGCCAGAATTCGGCCATTGTTTCCGCACGGCGAAACGTGCCCGGTTGGTCGGTTGCGTCGAGCTTGACGGTGATGGTCTCACGGGCGCCATTCACGAGTCCTTCGGCGGTCGCGGAGAGGTCTGCGAGTTGTGGCGTGCCTTCGCGAGTCATTGCGTGGACGAGGAAGATCGCGTTGCGGGTTGAAGGATCGTAGGGATTTACTGGAGATTCGATGCTCAGCCATGGGGGCCAGAAGAAGAGGAGGGCTGCGAAGGCGATTGTTTTCATCTTGGGCTCCTGGTGGGGGGCTGTTGTATGTGACACCAGGTCCGAGGGAACTGCTTACAGCCACTTCGCCACCAGGGCGATTCTGGTTGCAGTCAACAGCAAACAGTCACGAGTAACGGCCAGTCGACAGTCAACAGCTCACAGGTCACAGAGCACGGTGCGGTGCGCCAGCGCGGTCTTGCGATGCCCGTTCGGCATCGCGAAACGGCGTACGCACGTTTCCAAGTTTTCTGTGACCTGTTGACTGTAGACTGTTGACTGGCAGTCACTCGTGACTGTTTGCTGTTGACTGCAATTCTAAGCGCACTGGTGATGCAGTGAGTAGTTCGCAGCATCACTCCCACCGAAATACCCGTGTCGCAACCGCAACACAAATGACAAACCCCACAACCAACGCCCCCACATCCGGCAAATGCGCGATCCATCCCTCCCCATTCCATATCCCACTCATCAATTGCACCGCATACGTGAGCGGCAATAGATGCGCCACCACTCGCAACCACCCAGGGAACGCTGAGATCGGCGCGAACAGCCCCGACACCGCGATCATGGGATACAGAATCATCGCTCCCACCGGCTGCGCGAAGCGCGCGGTCGGGACCACGCTCGCGATCAGGAAACCGATCGCCAGAATGCTCCACGTACTGAGCACCACCGCGAATCCGAAGCTCACGTACGGGACATCCACGTTCGGCGGCAGATAGCGGCGGCCGGCGAGGATCATGAGCGTCATCGTGACCGCGGTCAGCAGCAATTTCACGAGCACGTGCGCGGTGAGGATCGTGGTGGGACGCAGCGGCGTCGCGCGCAGGCGCTTGAGGATCCCGCCCTCGCGATAGATCGAGATGATCGTCACGAGCGACAGCACGGCATTGATCGCGATGATGCAGGCGACGAACACCGGCAGGCTGTTGCGCGCGAAGGTCGTGACGGGGCCGGCCGGCTGCGGCGCCATCGCATCGACGCGCACCAGCGCGCGGCTCATGATCACGAACGCCAGCACCGGCACGAGGATCCCGCCGATCGCGCCGAGCGGTTCGCGCAGGAAGATCTTGATCTCGAGCCAGGTGAGGCGCGGCAGCCCGCGCAGGACGTCGAGTCGCATCAGTCGCGGATCGAGTGGCCGGTGAGCTTCAGGAACACATCCTCGAGATTCGGCAGCTCGGTGCGGAACTCGCTCACGCGCATCCCGTTGTCGGAGATGCACTGGATCACGTCGGTCACGAGATCGTTGCCCACGCCGCGCACGGTGTATTGCGTCTCGCGCACGACCACGGACTCGACGCCCTTCACTCTCCGGAAACGCTCGGCGGCCTGCGCGGATCGCTCCGTCGTGAGCACCACCGATCGCTCGGGGCAGTGACGGTCCACGAGACGCGATCGGCGTGTCGGCGTCGATGATGCGGCCGCGTTCGATGATCGCCACGCGGTCGCACAGACGCTCGGCTTCCTCCATGAGATGCGTCGTGAGGAAAACCGTCTTGCCGCGCTCGCGGATGCCGCGCACCAGCGTCCAGATCGCCCGTCGCGCCTGCGGATCGAGACCGGTGGTGAGCTCGTCGAGGAACACCACCTCGGGATCGTTGATCAGCGCGAGCGCGATGAAGAGCCGCTGCTTCTGGCCGCCGGAGAGCGTCATGAACCACGCGTCGCGCTTTTCCTCGAGGCCGAGCTGTTCGAGCAGCTTCTCGCCCGTGTTCGCGGGTTTGCGGTAGAGCGCGGCCCAGAGATGCACCGCCTCCCACACCTTGATGCGCTTCTGCAATTGCGCCTGCTGCAGCTGCACGCCCACGCGCTCCTGCAGCGCGTACACGTCGCGCAACGGATCGAGGCCGAGCACTTGCACCGTGCCGCCTTCGAAGCGCCGGAGCCCCTCGACGCATTCCATGGTGGTGGTCTTCCCCGCCCCATTCGGGCCCGATGAGCCCGAAGATCTCGCCGTCGTTGACGGTGAACGACACGTCGTTGACGGCGAGGAAACTGCCGTAACTTTTTCGGAGGGCGGAGACGGCAATGACGGGGGACGACGGCATTCTCTAAACTACCACGGCGGACTGTCGGCTGTCGGCTGTTGCCTGCGACAGTCGACAGCCGACAGTCCGCCGTTCGCTACTGTACCGGCAGGTTCCCCGACGCCGGCGAGAAAACGATCCCCCACGGCAGATATAGCGAGTTCGATGTGCTGCTGATCTTCACGGCAGGTGCTGGTGAGCCGGTCGCCGCCAGCTGCGAGGCGTCGTAGCGAAGGATCGACGTGCCCTCGTTCGCAACTACCCAGAGCGCACCGCTGTTGTCGAATGCGAGTCCCATAGGGACATTCAGTACGGCGCCGGTGATGATCACCGCGGGTACCGGCGCGCCGATCGAGGTAAGATCGCTCGCGCGGAATTCCACCAACGAGTCGATGATCGAGGCCACCCATAAGTTCCCGTTCGCGTCGAACGCGGCGCCGAGCGGACCCGTAAGTCCCTGTGATCCCGTGACGGCCGCGAAGGGTGTTGGGTTGCCCGTCGCAGCGAGTTGCGCGGGACTGAATCCGGCGACGGAATTGCCATGGTAGTTCACCACCCAGAGATCGCCGAACTTATCGAAGGCGAGATCCCAGGGACGGTCGATCGAGCCAAGCGCGGCTGAGAGGGTGACCACCGGCGTTTGCGCGCCGCCGCCGGCGGCCTGCGCGGCGCTGAATTCGAAGATCTTGTTGGACAATTGGTCGGCGATCCACAGATTGCCCGCGATGTCGATTGCGATCCCGGTCGGTTCCATGGCCGTGGTGCTGACGATGAACCGCGTTGCGGTCGGATTGCCACTGGATGCGAGTTTAGCAGCCGAGAAGTACCGAAGCGTGTCGCCGCCGCTGCCCATCCAGATGCCGCCGGTCGCATCGAGTGTAAGGTCGTTGGGATTAGCGACTGTGCTATCACTTGTGCTATGCCCTATGGATATGGCGGGCGCCGGAGCGCCGGTAGCCGTGAGTTGGGCCGAACTATACCCGCTCAGCTTGCTGCCGAGTTGGGACGCCACCCACAGATGGCCCGCGCTCGCCCAGGCATTCGTATAGGTCACGGTCGCGTTCGATGTCGCGCCAACGGTGATCGTAGCGGGGCTCCCCGTTACCGCGCCGGCATAACCGGTGCCGACGATCGGATCCGTGGTCGTGCCGGGTTGCGCGTTCACCGTATATGTGCCGGGGTCGAGTGCCGAGATCGTCTGCGACGACGTGATCGTCGTGCGGTAGCCGTTCGGTCCGAGTACGGTCACGCGCGCCGACACTCCGCCAGGCGCGGTGATCGTGATCGCGAGGGAGCCGGTGTTGCCGGCGCCGGGGCCGGTGCTGCTTTTCGAGCTACACGCCGCGGCCGCTATGAGGGTTCCGAGTAGGAGGTTTTTCATAGAGGAGCGACGAGCTACTCGGAGCGCGGGCAACCGCCATACTACAGACTTAGACTCTAGACTTAGACGTTAGAATACACTCACGTCGCGCGCCTTCTAACGTCTCAGTCTAAGTCTCAGTCTGCAGTCACATCAGAATCTC
Source organism: uncultured Gemmatimonadaceae bacterium (assembly GCA_963732065.1). Taxonomy (GTDB): domain Bacteria; phylum Gemmatimonadota; class Gemmatimonadetes; order Gemmatimonadales; family Gemmatimonadaceae; genus DATKOH01. Next base: position 61,616 of record CAVSYH010000022.1, read on the forward strand.
ACCACGGGTATCAACGCCAAATACCAGCCACCGTGAAAATCCGTGCCGATGTCGGTCGCGACGTCGAGCCACTTCGTCGCGCTATACTGCGCGCCCGTTCCATACGTGTAGCGGTACGCGGGACCCTGGTCCACCACGAACGTGAGCGTGCCGCCGTCGGGATCGGGCACGGTGCCTGTCACGGTGGTGAAGGTGTTCCAATCGGTCGCGACGAGCCATGCGCGCAGCGGATGCGAGTTCAACTTGCCGTTCCAGCCGGCTCGAATAGAGGTGATCACTCCGTGGAACGCTCATCGAATCCTAGGTCGGCGCGGATGTAATTCCCGTCCACCGTCAGGAAGTACGGACCCCAGCCGCCCGCGAGAGTGGCGCCGAGTCCGAGCACTGTGCCGGTCATCGATGTCGGCACGTCCATGGTGCGCTGACGCGACATTCCGCCCGGGAGGATCGGCGGGAGTGTGACATTGATCGTCGTCTGCGAGGAATTCCAGACGTAGCCGCCAATGCCGTACAGATTCAAGAACGGCAGCAGCCATGCGTCCACTTTCACATTCACGTTGTTCACCTCGGCGCGCGCGGCGAGCTGTGCGAAATTGCTCACCGACTGCGGCGGTGCTCCGTTCCGGCCGACACTCACATCGCTGATCGCGATGTCGCGCGCGAGATAGTAGTAGACGAGGCCGGCACCGAACGGCCGCGGCATCTCGATGCAGCGCTTGCGCGCTTCTTCGGCCATGAGCGGGAGGAATGACCGGGGCGGCGGCGCTTGCGTCGTGTCGCACACCGGGGATTGGGCGCCGGCGCTGGAGTCTGATTGCGCCGCGCCAAGCGAAATGCCGAACACGATCGCGGAGAATGCGAGTAGTCCGCTATGTGCCAAGGACCGGCCTCCTCGGGTAAGCGCGCTTGCAATGTGGAAGGTAAGTGGTGCTTGCGACAGCCGACAGCCAACAGCCCGTTCTCGCAGTATCGTACTGCCATGCCCGAACTCCCCGATGTCGAGCTGTATGTGGAGGCGCTGCGGGCGCGCGTCGTCGGCAGCGCGCTCGATCGGATTCGCATCGCGAATCCCTTCGTACTTCGATCGGTCGATCCACCGGCCTCCGACGCGGACGGTCGCATCGTGACCGGCGTTTCGCGGCTGGGCAAACGGATCGTCATCGCGCTCGAGGGCGAGCGCTACGTGGTGATCCATCTCATGATCGCGGGACGGCTGCGCTGGCGGCCGCGGGGCACGAAGGTGCCGAAGAAGCGCGGCCTCGCTTCGTTCGAATTCCCGACCGGGCTCATGCTGTTCACCGAAGAGGGATCACAACGCCGCGCCGCGCTCTGGTACGTGCAGGGCGCCGCGGCGCTCGCGGCGCACGATCCCGGCGGCATCGAGCCGCTCACCGCCACACTCGCCGCGTTCACGGCGGCACTCACGCGCGAACGGCACACGCTCAAACGCTCGCTCACCGACCCGCACATCTTCGCCGGCATCGGCAACGCGTATTCGGACGAGATCCTGCACGCCGCGCAGCTCTCGCCGCTCCAGCTGAGCACGAACCTGAAGCCCGCCGAGGTCGACCGACTCTACGAAGCGACGCAGCGCACACTCACCATGTGGACCGACCGCCTGCGCGCCGAGCTCGCCGGCGCGTTCCCCGAGAAAGTGACCGCGTTCCGCGAAGGGATGGCTGTGCACGGCCGCTACAAACTCCCCTGCCCCGTATGCGGATCGCCGGTGCAGCGCATTCGCTACGCCGAGAACGAGGTGAATTATTGTGCGAAATGCCAGACGGGAGGACGCGTGCTGGCGGATCGGGGGTTGTCGCGGCTCCTGAAGGAAGACTGGCCGAGATCGATCGATGAATGGGAGGAGCGCCTAGGAGCCGGCTAACGGCAGACTGTCGGCTGTCGGCTGTCGCGTGCGGCAGACTCAACAAGTCGCTTGCGACAGCCAACAGTCGACAGCCTGCAGTTGCTGTGATAGATATGACGAATGAAGACTCTCTTCCTCACCGCCACTTTGCTGGCGGCAAATGCACTGAGCCAGAGCACGCTCCCCAACGCCTGCGCCACGCTTCCGCTCTCCGACATCACCTCCGTCCTCGGCGCGGGCTGGTCGCAGACGCCGAGCACGATGGCGACGCACACTAAGGATCTCGAGAGCTGCTCGTATACCAAGGGCGTTGGCCAGATGGTCGCGTTCTCGATCGTGCGCCCTTCGAATGGGGACGCGAAGAAAGACGTTGCGGCTCGGCAGAAGAATGTGGCGGTGAAACACAAGGTCACGGCGTTGCCGGACGTGTGCGAGGGTGGATTCTCGTATGTGAGCACGCAAACGATCACGACGCTCGTGGCCGCGCAGGGGAAATGGGAGCTGCAGATCAACGTGATCATCGCCAACAAGCCCGACACCGCGTCCGAGCGGGCGCTGATCGTGGCGGCGTGCGCGCGGATGGGCTCGTGAAGGCGCGCGCGCTGATCGCCGCGATCATGCTCGCGGGCGTGTCGAGTGTGACCGTGGCACAGGCTCCGGCGGCCGCCGTCGGCAAGGAGGGCGATTTCGAGACGGCGGATTTCCATTTCCGCAGTGGCGAAGTGCTGCCGGTCATGCGTCTGCATTACATCACCTTCGGTGCGCCGCGGCGCGACGCGAAGGGCATGGTCATCAATGCGGTGATGATCCTGCATGGCACGACAGGCAGCGGCCGCCAATTCCTGTCGCCACAATTCGCCGGCGTGCTCTTTGGGCCGGGGCAGCTGCTCGACACGTCGCGCTACTACGTGATCCTCCCCGATGGGATCGGGCACGGGAAGTCGAGCAAGCCGAGCGATGGGTTGCATGCGAAGTTCCCGCACTACGACTACGACGACATGGTGGCGGCGCAGCACTTGCTGCTAGTGAATGGATTGAAGGTGAGCCACCTGCGGCTCATCATGGGAACGTCCATGGGGTGCATGCACGCGTGGATGTGGGGCGAGACGTATCCCGATTTCACGGACGCGCTCATGCCGCTCGCGTGCAACGTGGTGGCGATCGCGGGGCGCAATCGCGTGGTGCGCGAGATGGCGGTCGAGGCGATCATGAAGGATCCCGCGTGGAACAACGGCGACTACACGACGCAGCCACCTGGCCTGGTCACGGCAGTGGACATGCTGATCCTCATGACGAGCGCGCCGTTGTACTGGCAGAAGCAGTACCCCACGCTCGCGGCCGCCGATTCATTCTACGCAAAGAACCTTGCGACCCGTTTGGCCGCCAACGATGCGAACGATTTCGTCTATGCGTTCCAGGCGTCGCGCAACTACGATCCGTCGCCGAACCTCGAGAAGGTACGCGTGCCCGTGATGCACGTGAACTCGGCAGACGATTTCGTGAACCCGCCGGAACTCGGGCTCATGGAAGTGCTGATCAAGCGCGTGCCCAAGGGGAAGTTCGTGCTGCTGCCCGTGAGCGATGTGACGCGGGGGCATGGGACGCATACGCTGCCGGCTGTTTGGGGGGCTTATCTTGCAGAGCTCATGAAGACCTCTGAGCCGTAACTGCAGACTGAGACGTTAGACTTAGACGTTAGACTGCGACTGCGAACTTCGCGCGCCGCGTGTAATCGCTTTCTAACGTCTAGGTCTATAGTCCAAGTCTGCAGTTACGACACGAACCTCCAACATGAGACCCATTTCGCTTTCCCTTCGCGATCGCCTCGGTGGGTCTCGCCGCCGCCGCGTTCTCCTACGCCGGTTCGGCGCCGCACGTCACTCTCGCGATCCCTGACGCAACGATCTACGTATCACCCGACGCGGCGCCGATCGTACACGGCACGGTGGTGATGCGCGATGGGAAGATCATCGCGGTAAGCCCGGGATTGGCGGTGCCCGCGGACGCGCGGATCGTTCCGTGCGACCATTGCGTGGTGATTGCCGGTTTCTGGAATGCGCATATCCACCTCACCGAAGCGAAGTGGAACAACGCTCAGTCGGCATCCGCGGCCACGCTCAGCGCGCAACTCGCGGACATGCTCACGAGCCGCGGGTTCACGAGCGCCGTGGACTTGGGCTCCGATCTTAACGTCTACGATAGCCATTGCGGCGGCGCATCGCCGCGGGCGAGGTGATGGGGCCCACGATCTACACCGCCGGTTCGGGGCTCTTTCCGCCGAACGGCATCCCCTACTACCTCGGGAATCTTCCGGCGGCGGTGCGAAAACAGATCCCACAGCCGGCGACACCGCTCGAGGCGGCCAATGCGGTGCGGGCCAATATCGCCGCGGGCGCCGACGTGACAAAGCTGTTCACCGGCTCGCTGATCGCGCGCGGCACGGTGCTCCCCATGCCCGACTCGGTCGCGCGCGCGGCGGTCGAAGCCGCGCACGCCGCGCATCAGCTCGTGTTCGCGCACCCATCGAACCTGATCGGCACGATGGTGGCAGTGAACAGCGGCGTGGACATCCTCGCGCATGCGCCGAGTGCTCCCCAGGGCGTGGACAGCACCGTGATCCGCGCGATCCTCGCGCATCACATGGCGATGATCCCGACGCTCAAGATGTTCGCGACCACCGTGACCACCGATACGGCGTGGCTGAACCCGATCTACGCCGTGGTGCGCCAGTACCATGCGATGGGCGGCGAGTTCCTGTTCGGGACCGATGTGGGCTACATGACCGACTACAGCACCGAGGGCGAATTCAGCGCACTCGCGACATCCGGTCTCGATTGGCGCGACATGCTGCGCATGCTGACCACGGCGCCCGTCGCGCGCTTCGGGCTGTCGGCGTCGCAGGGAACCGTGGAGGTCGGGAAGGATGCCGATCTCGTGGTACTCGATGCGGATCCGGCGATGAACGTGGCCGCCTTCTCGAAGGTGCGGGTGACGATCCGAAAGGGCGAGATCATCTATCAGCGACCGTAGCAACAACTGCTTTGACAGGATGCACATGATTGCCCTGATGAATGCACGGTCGTGCCTTCATCAGGGCAATCATGTGCATCCTGTCAAAGCAGTTGTACGGAAACTATTTCACGGGCAGCGCCGCCGACCCCGGCGAGAACGCCATCCCCTGCGGCAACGACAGCGATCCCGAATGCGCTGAGATCGTGACGGCGGGAGTCGGGGATCCGGTCGAAGCGATCTGATTCGCGTTGTACTTCACGAGGTTGTTCCCGAACCAGTTCGATGCCCAGAGGGCGCCGCTGTTGTCAAATGCGAGCGCGACCGGCGCGCTCAACGCGGTGCCGGTGATGATCACCGCGGGCACGGGCGTGCCGACGGCATTGAGATCGCTGGCGTTGAACTTCACGATCGTGTCGTTGAGCGTGGAGATCCAGAGATTCCCCTGCGCATCGAAGGCGAGGCCCAGACAATTGCTGGTCCCCTTCGATCCCGCGATGGCGGCGTACGGCACCGGGTCGCCGCCGGCCGCGAGTTGTGCGGCGGAATAGCCGACGATCGTGCTGTCGCCGAAGTTCACGACCCAGAGATCCCCGTGCGCGTCGAACGCCGCCTGCCACGGCATGAAGATCGTGCCGAAGATCTTGTTGACGATCACGGCCGGTGTCTGCGCACCGCCGGCCGCGAGCTGCGACGGGGTGAATTCGTTGAGCGTGGCATTGTTCCTGTCCACGACCCAGAGATCGCCAACGCCATCGAACGCAAGCCGCCTGCGCCGCCAGGAGTGCGGAGCTGGTGAGCGTCCGCGCGGGGGCCACGTTCGTGCTCGTCGCGATCTGCGCCGCCGTGTAGTACTTGATGTACTCGCGATCTTCCGACGACCCAGATGCCGCCGACGCTGTCCACCGCGACGCCAATGGGCTGCTGCACGGTACTCGTGCCACTCCCGTTCCCGACGATCACGGCCGGCGCCGGCGCGCCAGTGGCGGACGAGGTTCGCCGAGCTGAATCCATCCAGCGCCTTGCTGACGGGGCTCGCCACCCAGAGGATCCCCGAACTCGCGCGCGGCGACGTGTAGGTCACTGTGGCCGTGGCCGTCGCGCCATCGGTGACCGACGCGGGATTGCCGGTGACGGCGCCGTTGTACGCGGTGCTCACGATCGGATCGTTCGTGACGCCGGGGCCGGCGCTGATCTTGTACGTGCCCACCGGGAGCGCCGCGAGCGTCTGCGTGGACGAGATCGTTTCCGTGGTGCTGTCGGGCTTGAAGATCGTGACGTTGGGCGTGACGCCCGCCGGCGCTGTGATCGTGACCGTGAGCGACCCGGTGGGGCCGGCGTTGGTGGAGTTGCTGGAGTTACAGGCGGCGGCGAAGACGAGGACCGCGCAGCGAGGCGCGGCATGGTACGAACAGAGCATGTCATGGGAGCGTCCGTCAGAGATACCGGAGCGACGACCCGGGTCAGGAGTCAGTCACCGCGGTCATCCTTCCATCATGTGAATCCTGTCCAATGCAGTTCGCGGAACGGCATTGGACAGGATTGACATGATTTTCTTGATGGACTCGCGTCCAACGTCTCAGTCTAGCGTCTAGGTCTGCAGTCTCAGCAGATCCCCGACGGCGCCTTCCCCGTCGCCTGCAGCGAGTCCAAGAACTTCCCGCTCCAGTTCCCTTCCTCGCTGCCGTCGGGCTTCGAGATCATCCAGTCGATGATCTCCGACTGCGGCACGGTGTACGGCTGCCGCAGCTGGTAGCCCTTCACGATGTTGATCTGGTTCCAGATCCGGCCGTAGACGTCGGCCTTGCCAATGCTGTCCACCGCGACGAAGACCTGCTCGAATTTCCCCGAGCTGTCGTGCAGCACGGTCACCACGAAGAACGATTCGCCTTCGGGCAAGCCCGCCTTGAATCGCTGGGCCGCGGCCGGGAACGCGGCGCGCGCCTTCGTGACGCACGGCGCGAGCATCTTCCCCATGGCCGTCACGCTCCCCGCGGGCGCCGCCACCGGCGCATCGGTGGGCGCGTTGTCCGCGAGCGCCGGATCGGGCACCAGCGCGGGCGAGGGTTTCCTGCTCGCGCACGCGACGGCGATCACCAAGGAGCACAGCGAGCAGCGCTGACCGGACCATCCGTGCCTCCGCGGCGAGTTGAGATACATTACCTCCCATGCCCGACCTCTCGCCAGATGTCATGTATGTGCTGCTCATCTTCGGCATCTTCATCGTCTCGAGGTACCTCGAGCGGTTCCGGATCCCGAGCGCGATCACCTGTGTGGGGATCGGCGTCGGCGCTCGGCATCGGCGCCGGTGCCTTCCATGACGCGCCGACGATCAGGATCTTCGCGGTGCTCGGCATCGTCTCGCTCTTCCTGTTCGCCGGCATGGAGGTGGACCTCGAGGAACTGAATCGCGGACGCGCCGTTCTCGCGCAGCACCTCGTGATCCGCGCGCTGGTGATCGCCGGCGCGACGTGGCTGATCCAACGCTTCCTCCATTTCGACACGCGCCCCGCGGTGCTCGTCGCGCTCGCACTGCTCACGCCGTCCACCGGATTCATCCTCTCGTCGCTCGCGTCGCTGGATCTCAGCCCCGACGAGCGCTTCTGGATCAAATCGAAAGCGATCGCCACCGAGATCGTCGCGCTCGCGGCGCTGTTCATCGCGCTGCAATCCACCTCGCCCGAGACGCTCGGCCTGTCCACCGTGGCGCTGCTGCTCATGATCCTGCTGCTGCCGGTGATCTTCAAGATGTTCGCGCGCGCGATCCTGCCGTACGCACCCAATACCGAATTCGCGTTCCTGGTGATCGTCGCGCTGCTCTGCGCATCGCTCACCAAGAAGCTGGGCGTCTATTATCTCGTGGGCGCGTTCGTCGTGGGCGTCACCGAGCAGCGCCTGCGGACTGAACTCCCGGCGCTCGCCACCGATGGCCTGATGCGCGCGGTGGAACTGTTCGCCTCGTTCTTCATTCCATTCTACTTCCTGGAAGCCGGGCTCACGCTCACGCCGGAGAATTTCTCTCTCGCCGCGTTCGAGCTCGCCGGGATCTTCGCCGTCTGCGCGCTGCCGGCGTCAGCTGGTGATCGTGGCGCTGCACCGGCGGATCGCTCTCAAGGAGCCCATGCGCGCCGGCTTCAAGGTGGGCGCGTCGCTGCTGCCGACGCTCGTCTTCTCGATGGTGCTCGCCGGGATCCTGCGGGAACGCTTCGCGGCGTCGCCGGCGTTGGTCGGTGCGATCATCATCTACGCGCTGGTCAACACGCTGCTCCCCGGCTTCTTCCTTCGCGCGCCCGTGCCGGATTACGATTCGCCGGTGGTGCCGAGGCAGACGGTCGAGATGAGCATTCGCGACCACGAGACCGCCAGCTAGGCACGGCGACAGCCGGGAACCGATTACCGGGAACCGGTGATGCATGAAAACGCATGGCATACGACATTAGCGAGGTCGTACGCCATGCGTTGTCATGCCACACCGGTTCCCGGCAATCGGTTCCCGGCTAGCCGTTGAGATTATTTCTGTTCTCTCGCCTTCAGCTCCTCGAACCAATGCTCCGTCACCACGAGCAATCCCGACTCGCCCGCCGTCGTCTCGCGCAGCATGAGGAAGCGCTTGTCGTCCGGAGACACGGCGAAAAGCGGAACGGTTCCCGTGGCGACAACGACGTCAGTGAAAAGAGCGTCCGTTGCTGCCCCACGGTGAAGGTCGGTACCGTGGTGATCGCGGCGGCCACGAGATCGCCATTGTTGTTGCGGAAGAACAATTCCCGTCCGCTGTGCGACCAGATCGGATTGGTCCCGCCCGCGGTAGACACCTGCCAGCGCGCCGACGACACGTTCGGGAAGGGGCGGACGTACGTCTCGAACACGCCGGACTCATCCGACGCGTACGCGATCCACTTTCCATCGGGGGAGAGTGCGGGCGATACCTCGCGCGCCGGCGTCGCGATGATCGGCGCCAGGAGCGTGTCGCCGGCGTGCCCGGCGTAGATGTCGCCGTTCCCCGCCTCCCCGATCACGCGTCGCCCGATCAGCCACTTGCCGTCGGCGGACATGAGCGCCTGCCCCATCGCGACTTTCGGCGAGAGCAGCCGCGTTGATGGACCGATCCCATCCGCGCGCTTCACGGTAGGCACGCCGCCGCCATCGCCGCGGTCGGCGAGGAACATGACATCGGCCCCGCCAGGCATCCACGTCGGACGCACGAACGAAGTATCGCCGAAGGTGATGCGCGAGAAAGGCCCACCGTTCAGGCGCTTCACCCAGATATCCGACTTCGCGCCGCGCAGCAGGTCCACCGCCACGGACCGCCCGTCCGGCGAGAGCGAGAGCGAATTGATCGTGCCTTCCATCTTCCACGTGGAATCCGCGCGCGTGGCCAGTCCGTCGCGCGTCACCCACACCACTTCGCGGTCGGAGGCCTGGCTCGCCGTCTGGAAGACCAGCGTACCGGTGGCCGACAGCGCGACCTCGGCCCCGAACGGGCTCGGCTCGAGTCCCTCATACAGATCCGATCGGTGCGCCGGTCAATTCCATCTTGCCCGGGTCGAACGGGATCGCGAGCAGCTTCCCCTCGCTCGTGACGACCACGAGATGGCCGCTCGGCGAGTAGCGTGCGTACACCCCTCGGACGAGCGCTGCGCAGCTTTTCCTGTGGGGAGCGGCTGCACCATGATCTGGTAGTCCGCCGGCGTCTCCGACGCGTGCCGCACGCGGAAGAGCATCCCCTTCGAGCCCGGCAAGATGATGGGCCACTCTGAGCCGAGCACCTTCTCACCCGCCGGGAAGCGATAGACCGCTTCCGCCTTCCCGCCCGTGGATCGGATGCGATCGATCCCGGAATCGACTTCGAAATAGACGTAGCCGTCGCTTCCCCAGTCCGCGGCCGTCGCGTTCGCGCTATCGGTGAGGCTCAGTGACGAGCCACCATCCAGCGGAAGGATGCGAACCGTTTTCCCATCCTTGATGAAGCCGAGCTGCGGCCGTCGGGCGAGAAGAACGGACTCACCGCGCCCTCGGTGCCGGCGAGCGGCGTCGGGCGGATCTGATCGGCTTCCTTGATCCACAGTCGTCGTCGTGCCCTCGCCGCGTCCGGTGTACACGATGCGCTTTCCGTCGGGCGAGATCGCGACGCGGCCGCCGAGTGCGCCGGCGCTCACCGCTTCCAACGGGCGCAGGAACACGGCGTAACGATTCGTGAACGGATGCGGCGACGGGCGGAACCATCCCCACGCGGCGAGGATCGCGAGCAGCGCGATCGCGGCGGCCGCGATCATGCGCGGCCTTCTTCGAGGCAGGAGCGGCGGCCATTGCGAAGCCGGTGCCCGACGTCATGCTCGCGGTGGCGGGTTCGCTGAGCGCCTTCACGAACGCGTCGGCGGTCGGGAACCGATCGGCCGGCAGTTTCGCGAGCGCGCGATGCACGGCGAGCTCGACATTGAGCGGCACCGAGCGTCGGCGCGCGGTGATGCGCTCGGGCTCCTTCGTGACGACGGCGGCGATCACCGCCTGCACCGTGGGTCCGGTGTGCGGCGGCTCGCCGACGAGCATCTCATACAACAAACATCCGAGCGAATACACATCCGCGCGCGCATCGAGCGTGCGCTCGCCCGTCGCCTGCTCGGGACTCATGTAGCCGGGCGTGCCGAGCGAGAGTCCCGTTTCCGTCATGCGATTGCCGCCCGCGTGCGTGACCGCGAGCGCGATGCCGAAATCGGCGACGAGCGCCTGGCCGTCCTGCAGCAGCACGTTCTCGGGCTTGATGTCGCGATGGATCACGCCGTGCCGGTGCGCGAAATCCAGCGCGCCGCCGATCTCCTTCGCGAGGCGCACGGCGTCGTCCACCGGCAGCTGATGCTCGCGCTTGAGCCGGTCGCGAAGCGACTCGCCTTCGACGTACGGCATCACGTAGAACAGGAAGCCGTCCGCCTGCCCCGAATCGAAGAGCGGCAGGATGTGCGAATGCTGCAGCGCCGCGGTGGTCTTGATCTCCGCCAGGAATCGCTCGGCGCCGATCACGGCGGCGAGCTCGGGGCGCAGCACCTTGAGCGCGACCTTGCGGTCGTGCTTCAAGATCGTGCGCGAGATACACCGTGGCCATGCCGCCCGCGCCAAGTTCGCGCTCGAGACGGTACCGGTCGGCGAGCGCAGCGATGAGACGTTCGGGTGCTTCGGGCAAGGGACCTCGGGGAGGCGAAGGGCGGGCTCGGCGCTAGGCGCTCGGGCTACAAACTACGAGCGCGCGGGCGACTCCGCGAGGACTCGCTTGCGCGAGCCACCCGTGGCTGTAGGTTCCTCGAGAAGGCTGTTGCGTTAAGTCAGGCAAGTCTTGCTCGGGGCCGCTATTGGCGGCCGCATGATCGGTGTCCTCTGCCCTTGGAACCCAGGTGAACAGTTATTCGCCGCTCCTCATATTTCGCGCGTTCGACATGAAGTATCTCGGCTTCATATTGATGTAAGAGTTCGGGTCATTGCCCGCGCACCGCGCGGGGCGTGGTTAATGGGGAAGGCGCGCCGCCGGCGGCCTCGTCGGGGGCAGGCAATGGATTTCAAAGTCGCGAACACTGGCGATGGTGCAACGCCGGCGACGGACTTCTTCTTGGTGGGGAGGATGGGCGTAAGTGCCAGCGCAGTGGTCGCTCTATTCTTGAGCACCTTCGTACTGCGCGCGCAGTCGCCTACCGTGTCCGAGCCCGAGTGTGGAGGAGTCGGCGGAGATTCGAGCGCGCAGCAGTGGACGACGGATCGCGTGGGGCAGGTCTTCGCGGGCACCGATAGCGAGTCGGTGGATTACAGGCAGAGTCATTCGATGACCACCGCCGACAGCGGCTCGACCCGCCTTCTCGCGAACGCGCGCACTTGCCACACGGTGAGCGTGAAGGTGAAGGAGCAGCTCAAGCACCTGTTCGTTCCGGCCGTGCCGCTGTCGGCGTTCGAACCGTACTATTTTCGGGCGGGCGACTACTACGCGGTGCTGCTCATGCCCGCGAGATCGGAGAAGAGGCAATTCAATAGCTATGCACCCTTGCTGATCTTCCGCGCACGAGATCTTTACTATGTAGGACTTGTGCTGCTCTGAGAAAGGTCGCGCTGACGACTGCTTTTACCACTTGCGCGGACAGACGGGCAACGACCGGGAACCGATTGCCGGGAACCGGTGAGGCATGAAAACACATGGCATACGACTTCGCGCGACGTCGTATGCCATGTGTTGTTATGCCTCACCGGTTCCCGGCAATCGGTTCCCGGCAGTCGCAGTTAAGGCTCGCCAGCCTCCTCCTCCTCCGTTTCGACCGGTACATTCCCCGCTCCTCGCGCCGCCGCCGCCTTCCCTCCCATCCTCGCCGGGCACTTGGGCGCCGTCACGCCGGGCGCCGCCGCGATCGGCTTCGCACCGCCCGCACTGAGCGCCGCGTTCAAAGTCGTCAGATCCGCCCCGTTCAGCGTCTTCCATCGAGCCGCCGTCATGGTCAGATCGTAGCACGCCGACGCGTATCCGTCGTTCATCGCCGCCGTCGGCGCGAGGTCGCCGTTCTCCTGTGCGCCGTACTGTCCCGAGAAATTCCCGTACACGGTGAAGAAGTTCGGCGCGGGTCGCGCCGGTCCGCGGCCGAACCGGCGTACGCCATTCTCGTTGCCGCCCACGCTATCCAGCTTCGCGCGGAACGTCGCGATCGCTTTCGCGAGATCCGACGTGGAATCTGTGGGCTTCGCCGCATCGAGCGCTGCGCGGATCGCGGCGGCCTGATGATAACCATCCCACGAGATCCGCATCCCCTCTAGGAGATTCGTGAGCAGCGCGTACTGCGCCGTCACGTCCTTGGTGCTCGCCGGCGAGCGTGGATCGTTCGTGACAGTGAGCGGTTGCGTATACGTCGTGCCGTTCACGGTGAGCTTGATGGTGTACGTGCCGGGCGGCACGAGCGCGCCGAGCGGCGACGCCGGCGTGAGATAGGGATTCGCGTTGATCTCGTACGTGTGCGTGAACGCATCCGGCGCGTCGGTGCGCAGGTCCCAGTTCACGCGATTCGTGCCGGCCGTGACCGGCATCGGCTTCGGCGACCTCGATCCAGAAATTCGGCTCGGGCGGCTGCGCGGCCTCCTTCACCGGCGCGATCGGCGCGCTCGACATGTGGCGCACCACGGTGCCCTTCGCATCCGATACTTCCATCGTGATCTCGCCCGCCGGGCGTCGATGCGAGCCAGTAGTAGATGATCGCGCCGTCGGGCGGATTCAGCGCGTGCGGCACATCCGGCGGGAACGGCGTGTTGTAGCCCACGTTCCGTCGCGCGCGCACCGCCGGGTCGGGCTTGAAGAGATGCACGGGCTCCGAGGCGATCGCCGGCGTCATCTGCCGGAGCACCGCCGCAGTCATCCAGGATCCAGATGCCGCGGCCGTACGTTCCGACGACCAGATCGTTCCCCGCGAACGCGATGTCGCGGTACGACGTGATCGGCAGGTTCAGCTGCAGCGATTGCCAATCGTCGCCGTCATTGAACGAGACGTACATCGCCGCTCTCAGTGCCCACGAAGAGCAGACCCGCGCGCTTCGGGATCGGCGCGGATCACGCGCGCGGAGCTACCGCTCGGCTCGTTCGTGGGCAGTCCGTTCACGATGCTCGTCCACGTCTTGCCGAAATCGTGCGTGCGATAGACGTACGGCGCGTAGTCGCCCGTGCGCGAGACGTTCACGACCGCATACGCGGTGCCTTCCTGCGTCGGCGAAAGCGACGAGACCCTCGACCAGCGCGCGCGTCGGATAGGGAAGCTTCGGGATCGACGCGTCGTTCCACGTCTTGCCGTTGTCACGCGTGACCTTGATCAGTCCATTGTTGGTGCCCACCCAGATCGTGCCCTTCGCCAGCGATGACGCGGCGATCATCTCGATCGCGCCCAGCGTCGCCGCGCCCGGCGGCGGGATCACGGTGTCGGCGAGCGGTGTCACGCCCGCGGGGAACGTGAGATCGCCGCTGATGCGCGTCCAATGCGCGCCGCCATCGGTGGTCGGTATACACGTACTGGAATCCGGTGATCAGCTCGTGCTTGTCCCACGGCGCCCACACGAGCGGCTGCGACGACGTCGTGCGCAAGTCGCACGGAGGGATCGGCCGAGGGGCTCACGGAGATCCACTGTTCGCTCGGGAAACTGATCTTGTTGATGCCATTGCCGCTCGAGTACACGGTGTTCGGATCGAGCGGATCGGGGATCACGGTGCCCCATTCCCACCCGTTCACCGGACTCCAATCCATCGGCGTGATCGCGCCGAAGTTGCCGCGGCTGCGCGTGCGCACCGCGCCCGCGTCCTGCTGCGTGGCGTACACCCAGTAGCCGAACGTGTTGTCGGTGGAGATGTGATAGACCTGCTCGGTGTTCTGGTTGTACCACGAACTCCAGCTCGCGCCGCCATCGAAGCGTGACGATCGCGCCCTGGTCGTAGCCGAGGAGGATGCGTTTGCCGTTCGTGGGATCGATCCAGTTCGCCTGCGGATCGTCGCCGCCGGGCGCGCCGCGGAATCCGGTGAACGTGTTGCCGCCGTCGGTGCTCTTGTACGCCGCGGTGTTGAACGTGTAGACGACGTCGGGATCGGTGGGATCCACGAAGAGCGCCGCAGTTGTAGCCGCCTTGGCCGTTCCGGATGCGGCGGTCGCTCGCGTCCATCTGGCGCCACGTGGTGCCGCCGTCGTCGGAGCGATAGAGACCATTGTTGCGTGATGAAGAACACGCGCTGCGCGTTCGTGTCATCGCGACGGCGATGTAGGTGCGGCCGCTGAAGCGCGGCAGCCCGCCGCCGGTGAGTTCCTTCCAGGTGGCGCCGCCATCGATCGGACTTGTACATGCCTGTTCCGGTCGGCGCGTTCGGCGCCGTGGGCGGCGTCGCCGGCGGAGATGCCACTCGGCGGCAGCGGCGCGAAGTAGTGCTTGATCGTCGTGGCGAACATCGACGTCGGGCCGATCGTACGCGCTCGCGAGCGCTCTGCACGCCCATGGAATCGTTCACGAAGAGCGTTTGCGTGTAGGTCGCGCCACCGTCGGTGCTGCGATAGATGCCGCGCGCATTGCTCTTGGCGTGCAGATTGCCGGCCGCGGCGACGAGGAACGTGCCCGCGTCGCGCGGATCGACCAGGATCGCCGGGATCTGCTTGGTGTCCTCGAGACCGATGTGCGTCCAGGTGCGGCCGGCGTCGATCGACTTGTAGAGTCCGTTGCCCTCGTTGATCGTGCCGCCGGTCACCTTGATCGCCGGTGCCCACGTACACCGATGTTCGGATCCGACGGCGCGACCGCGACGGCGCCGATGGAGGAGACGCCGTGCATCCGTCGAACACCGGGAACCAGACTTCGCCCGCGCTCGTGGTCTTCCAGACGCCGCCCGCGGGCGTGCCCACATAGAACGTGCCCGGCTCACCGATCGCGCCGGATGCGGAGGAGATACGACCGCCACGGAAGGGACCGATGCTGCGCCACACGAGGCCGTGGAGCATGTCGGACGGAATGGGAGTGGCGGCGAGGGCGACGAGAGTGGTGAGAGCGAGAAGCGAACGAAACCTGGTCATTCCGAACTCCCAAGGAATCGGTGAATAGAACCGCTAGAGGCGGGGTTAGTACCGCTGACGGCGTGTGTGGCCATAGCGTTGGGCACGGCGGCCTCCATGGAGGTTGCCGTTCCCAACGCCAAAGCTAACGCGCCGTTAGCGGTACCAACCCCGCCGTCAGCGGTTCCACCGCGCCGCTATGGTCTCCGTACGTCGAAAGTAGTCCCCGCGTTGCAATGCGACGTGATCTCCCTACATACTCTCCCACCACCATTCTACGCCGAGAAAGCGTAATGTCGAAAGTCTCCACGAGAGCCACGATCGGACTCAACGGCCAGCCGCTGCCCGATCCTGCCGCCGGACCGCGATGCGCGCGTATGGGCGCGCCTCGTGCGCGTCATGTTCTACACACCCGGCTTCATGGCGATCCTGCTCATCAAGACGGGGGAGCCCGCGGGTTTCGGCATCTCGGTGGAGCTGCTCATGCTCTCGAGCGCGTCGGCGATCGTGGCCGGCATGTTCATCGGCACGCAGTCCTCGGCGGGCGGCGCGACCGCGTCGAGTCGCGTGGGCAACTGGAGCGGCGCACTGGTGCTCGAGCTGTTGAGCGCGGTGCCGTTCCTGTGCGCCCTGCCATCGCTCTTCCACGAACTCGCGACGAGCAATCTCCTTCACTCCGCGGCTCCCACCGCGATCGACACCAGCCTGGGCGCGTCCGAGCTGCTGCCGCTCGTCGCGGTGCTGCCCTTCGTGCTGTACCAGCTGAGCGGCTTCGGCACGATGAGTTACGTGCTGCCGAAGGCCGTGGACTGGCTGGTGAATATGTCGATCGTGCTGCTGATCATCGTGAGCTACTACTTCAACCGCACGATGGATTTCGCGAACGAGCGGCACGCGGTCGGGCTGCTCGTGATCATCATGGCGCTCGTCGTGATCTTCGGCGTGCTCAAGCTGCGCAGCCTGCAGGCCGATTTCGACGCGAACGCCCCGCCGGAGCCCGAGCCGAAGAAGAAGGACAAGAAGGACAAGAAGGACAAGAAACACAAACACGATCACGACGACGACGCGCCCGAGGCTGCGCCGGCGGCGTAGAACAAACTGCTTTGACAGGATGAACATGATGGGCATGATGACTGCATTCGAACGCAGTCATCATGCCCATCATGTTCATCCTGTCAAGCAGTTCGTTTACTGCGCTGCGGTCTGCCCCGCGAGTCGTTGTCTCAGTTCCGCGCGCCAATTGTAAACGACCTGAAGCTCCGCCTCCTCGGCGGGCTTCATGAACAGGAAATGCTGGCCGTCCGGCGCGACGTCGTAATTCGCGTGTGGCAGAGTGGAGCCGAGGAAATGGTCTTCGAATAACTCCTCGTGGCCCGTCACCTCGAAGCCGCCGGCGGTGCGTACGGTGGCGACCGTGAATTTCTGGTTGTCGCGATAGTAGATCCGCTTGCCGTCGCGCGACCACACTGGTTCGACCCCGCCACCGACAGAGACCTGCGTGCGCGCGCCGGGTCCCGGGAACGGCTGCACGACCACTTGCGGCTCCCCGGATTCATCGGTCACGAACGCGACCCAGTTGCCGTCCGGCGAGATGCGCGCCATGTCCTCCACGAACGTCGGCGAATTCGCGATGGCCTTCGGCGCCGTGTCGCCGGCGAGCGCGCGGTAGTAGACGTCGGCGCCCGTGGTGTCGAGCTGGTAGACCAACCAGCGCCCGTTCGGCGTGATCACGCCCTCGAAGAAACCCGCGCCCGTCTGCTGGAGCAGCGGCACCGCGGGTTCGCTGAGATCGGCGCGACGCCACCAGAGCGAGGAAAAACCACCCGCGTCGTACCGGAAGAGGATCTTCTTGCCGTCGGGGGTCCACTCGGGGCGCTCGTTGACGGTGCCTCCCGTCGTCAGCCGGGACGGCGTGCCCGACGCGACATCGATCACCCAAATGTCGCTGCGACTCGCCGTGTTGATCCCGATCGCGATCCTCTTCCCGTCGGGAGAATAGCGCGGATAGTTGTAGCCGCGCTCCTCCGGGATGAGCGGGCGGCCGGCGCCATGCGCGTCCACGAGCATGAGCTGTGCGACCGACGAGCCGGATTGGAAGAGCAGCGTCCCGTTGGTCGACACCGCGGCCTGCACCGCGCCCGTGAGCAGGTTTCCCGCGACATCGGACTGCAGCACCACCGGCGTTCGCACGATCCGCTGCCGTCCGGCGTCGAACGGCGCCGCCATGATGACTCCCGTGGTCGTCGCGTAGATCACCGCGCCGTCGATGACCGCGAGCGGGGAGATCGCCGCCACGTCCAGCACGGTCCGCTTTCCCGTCACGAGCGAGAGGACGGCGAGCCGGCCGCGCACCGCCGTCGAGGCGTCTGAGCTGATGTAGAGGACCGTCGATCCGTCGCCGATGGCCACGGGTTGCAGTTCGACGCCGCCTTGGCCGGCGGTATCGCGTACCGGGACCGGGCGCGGTGCCGAGCCGCCGCCCTCGGGCACCGTATACAAGTGCGCGTTGTTCGCGAAGACGATCTGTCCGTTGCGCGCCCATGATATGCCCTGCACCGTACCCGGGGCCGGGGCCAGTTGTATGGGAGTGCCGCCCCCGAACGGGACCTTCATGATGGCGCCGGCGGCCAGGAAGCCGATCCACTTCCCGTCGGGAGAGAAGAACACCGCGGTCGCTCCCTCGGTGCCGGTCACGGGGCGCATGTGGACATCGTCGATCGCCCGCACGAAGACGCGCGCGGAGAGATTCTCGCCGGCACCGATGAACGCGAAGGTGCGGCCATCGGGCGAGATCGCCAGCTTGGTCTGCTGCGTGCTCGACGTCCAGGCGTGCCCGCTGCCCGAGATGTCGAGCGTGAATCGCACCGTGGTGGCCGGATCGATGCGACGTGCGACGTTCCATTGCCACACTCCAAGACCGAGCCCCGCCGCGGCGAGCACAGCGAGCGCGAGCACGGCGGGATCCTTGATGCGCGCGCGCCAACCGCTCGCGGGCGGCGCGGCGAAACGCGACACCGTGCCGCGCGCGCCGCTCGCCGACGCCCTGCCCTGCAGTACCTCGGCGAATTCGCGCGCGGAGGCCCAGCGGTCGGCTGGGATCTTCTCCAGCGCGCGGTCGAGCGCGATCTCGACGTGCTCCGGCAGATTGGGCCGCATCGAGCGCACGCTGCGCGGGCGGTCGGTGAGCACGCGCGCGATGATCGCCTGCATCGTGCTGCCGGTGTGCGGCGGCTCGCCGGTGAGCATCTCGTACGTGACGGCGGCGAGCGAATAGATGTCGCTGCGGCGGTCGATCACGCGGTCGCCCGTCGCCTGCTCGGGGCTCATGTACTGCGGCGTGCCGAGCGAGAGTCCCGTTTGCGTGACGCGCGCGCCGCCGGCGTTGCTCACCGCGAGCGCGATGCCGAAATCGGCGACCACCGCCTGCCCGCCCTGCAGCAGGATGTTCTCGGGCTTCAGGTCGCGGTGGATCACGCCGTGCTCGTGCGCGTACTCGAGCGCGCTCGCGACGGCGACCGCGATGCCGATCGCCTCTTCGGTGGGCAGTTGCTTCTCGCGCTCGAGCCGCGCGCGCAGACTTTCGCCATCCACGAACGGCATCACATAGAACAGCAGCCCGTTCGCCTCACCGCTGTCGAACAGCGGCAGGAGGTGCGGGTGCTGCAGGTTCGCGGTGACCTTGATCTCGCTCAGGAAGCGCTCGACGCCGAGCACCGCGCCGAGTTCCGGATTCAGGAGTTTGAGCGCGACGAGGCGGTCATGGCGCAGATCGCGCGCGAGGTACACCGTGGCCATGCCGCCGCGCGCCGATCTCGCGATCGATCACATAGCGGCTGGCGAGGTTCATGTTCAGTTGCGTGATCGGATCCATGAAGGCGCATGCTCGATCGGAGGAGAGTTACGGCGCGTCTAGGCCTTAGACCGCTGGAAAGGCGCGTTTGGCAACTAGCGGATAGTACGGCATGGCATGAGTGGTGGAATGCGTGATAACTACTCACGTTGAGCAGTTCTCATACGCTCAGGTCCATACATGCTGAATCAGCTGTACAAAGCACGTGCTATTGCAGCGGACGTGGCTCCCGAGAGCCTTGATCTGATCGCCCGTCATTTGGATCATGTCCACCTTGAGCGTGACCGGCGTCGTCGGCTCGTTGGTCTTGGGATTCTGCGGCGAGTCGTGCGATGGCCTCGACGACGTCCATTCCTTCGATCACCTGGCCGTAGACGTGTAATGGTCGTCGAGCCGCTTGAGTCCGTTGGGATTGGTCACGATGTAGAACTGACAGATCGCGGAGAGCTGCCCCGGATTGTCGTCGCGCCCCGCGGCGAATGAGCCGTACACGTGGCGGATGCTGTCCCGGAATTCCGGCGCGAGCAGATACGTCGTGTCGTGGAAACCCGCCGGCGTGTCAGGGCAGCCGCCCTGCGCCACGAAGTTCGGCACCACACGATTCAGCGTGAGCGTGTCGAAATAGTGGGCGTTCGCGAGCTTCATGAAGCCCGCCTTGTGATGCGGCGTCGCGTCGAACAGCACGGCCAGTATCTCGCCCTGCGGCACGCGAATGCGAACGACATCGTACGTCTTGGCTCCGAGCGCGGCCGCGAGCAGCAGTGGAAGCGCGAGCACGAGCAGCAAAAGGGATCGGCGCATGGCGAGCGAATAACGCCTCTCTCCCTCACCCTCGCAAGTCGCTTGACCCGCACTCGCTCGCCCGCGATTGATTCATGGCGTGACCAAAGACGAACTCACCGACCTGCTGGCGACGATGAAGATCCTCGCCGGCGTGCCGCGCGAGCAGCTCGCGTGGCTCGCCGAACGCGGCGTGCCCACGCAAGCTGAAGCAAGGCGACGCGCTCGCGACGATCGGCAGCCCGATGATCGGCTTCTGGATCGTGCTCGACGGCCACATCGTGATCCGCGTGGACCGCGGTGCCGGCCCGCACAAGGTGATGGAATGGCACACCGGCGAGATGACCGGGATCATGCCGTACTCGCGCATGACGGGCCCGCCGGGCGAGACGAGGGCCGAAGTGGATTGCGAGCTGCTGCTCATCAAGAAGGAGTATTTCCCCGCCCTTATTCGCGACTGCTACCACGTCACGAACGCGTGCGTGCATGTGATGATCGACCGAGCGCGCCACTTCACCTCGAACGACATGCACGAGGAGAAGATGGCGTCGCTGGGAAAGCTCGCGGCGGGCCTCGCGCACGAACTGAACAATCCGGCGTCCGCGGTGGCACGCAGTGCCGAGGGGCTCACCGAGCGGCTGCAGGACGTCGAGAGCGCTGCGCGCGCACTTGGCGCGCTGCGCCTGAACGACGCGCAGCTGAGCGCGCTCGACCGCGCGCGCGAGCTGTGCATGAAGGCCGGTGGCTCGACGTTCGGGAGCTCGCCACTCGCGCAGAGCGACCGTGAAGATGCGATCACCGAATGGCTCGAGCGACGGAATGCGAACGTCACCTCCGCATATTCCCTCGCCGGATCGTCGGTGACGATCGATGCGCTCGATGAGCTCGCCGAGCAGCTCGACGGCGACGCGCTCGAGACCGCGCTGCGCTGGCTCGTCGCGGCGTGCACCAGCTTCCAGCTGGCGAAGGAGATCGAGATGGCTGCGAACAAGATCTATACGCTCGTCGCGGCCGTGAAGGGATTCACGTACATGGATCAGGCCACCATGCCCAAGCCGGTGGATGTCGCGAAGGGCATCACCGACACCCTCGCGGTGCTCAACGCCAAAGCGCGCGGGCGCAATGTGCAGATCAAGGTGGAAGTCGAGACCGATCTCCCGCGTGTGCCCGGCTACGGCGGCGAGTTGAATCAGGTGTGGGCGAATCTCGTGGACAACGCGCTGGATGTGGCCAAGGCCGACATCGCGATCTCGGCGGCGCGCCACGGACGGAACGTCGTGGTGCGCGTCACCGACGATGGGCCCGGCATTCCCGAGGAGATCCGCGCGCGGATCTTCGATCCCTTCTTCACGACGAAGCCCGTGGGCAAAGGCACCGGACTCGGCCTCGACATCGCGCGCCGTCTCGTGCGGCATCACCAGGGAGAGATCACGGTCGAGTCGCATCCCGGGCCGCACGGAATTCAGCGTGACGCTGCCGGTGGACGCGGGAGCCGTGTGAGATGACGAAGCCCGTGATCCTCACGGTGGACGACGACGCCGAAGTGCTCTCGGCGATCGAGCGCGATCTGCGGCAGCAGTACAAGAACGACTACCGGATCATCAAGGCGGGCTCGGGCCACGACGCGCTCGAGGCGGCGCGCGAACTCAAGCAGCGCGGCACCGCGGTGGCGCTCTTCCTCGTGGACCAGCGCATGCCCGCCATGACCGGCGTCGAGTTCCTGCGCGAGGCGCGCAAGCTGCACCCCGACGCGCGCAAGGTGCTGCTCACCGCATACGCCGACACGAACGCGGCCATCGAGAGCATCAACGAGGTGGGGCTCGATCACTATCTCATGAAGCCGTGGTCGCCGCCCGCGGAACGGTTGTATCCGGTGATCGACGAGCTGCTCTCCGAATGGACCGCGCACGTGCGGCTCCCCTTCGACGGCCTCCGCGTGCTCGGCGCGCGCTGGTCGCGGCAGTGTTACGCGGCCAAGGAATTCCTCTCGCGCAATCACGTGCCGTACCAGTGGATCGACATCGACCAGGACGCGCCGATGCGCGAACTGGCGATCTCGCTCACCGGCGATGTCACCAAGCTGCCGGTCGTGCTCTTCGCCGACGGCACCAATCTCGTGCAGCCGTCGAACATCGAACTGGCGAAGAAGGCCGGACTGCGCACGACCGCCGAGAAGCCGTTCTACGATCTCATCATCATCGGCGGCGGACCGGCCGGCCTCGCGAACGCGGTGTACGGCGCGAGCGAAGGGCTGCGCACGGTGCTGATCGAGCAGAGCGCGCCCGGCGGTCAGGCGGGCACGAGTTCGCGCATCGAGAATTATCTCGGCTTCCCCAGTGGGATCTCGGGCGCCGACTTGGCGCAGCGTGCCACGACGCAGGCGCGCCGCTTCGGCGCCGAGATCCTCACGGCGCAGGAAGTGGTGAGCGTGCGCCGCGAGGACCCGTATCGCATCGTGAAGCTCGCCGACGGGAGCGAGGTGAGCGGGTACGCGGTGCTGCTCTCGACCGGAATGGCGGTGAAGAAGTTCGAAGTGCCGGGCATCGATCCGCTGGTCGGCGCCGGCGTGTACTACGGCGCGGCGACCACCGAGGCGGCGGCGTATCGCGGCCAGGACGTGTGCATCATCGGCGGCGCGAATTCCGCGGGACAGGGCGCGCTGTTCTTCTCACGCCACGCGCGAAAGGTCGTGATGATCGTGCGCGCGGCGGGGCTCGAGAAATCAATGTCGCAGTACCTTGTGGCGCGCATCAAGGCGACCGAGAACATCGAGGTGCTGCCGCACGCGGAGGTAGTCGGCCGTGCACGGCGACGGCCGCCTCGAGCGCGTGACGACGAAGCACGTCGAGACGGGCGCCGAGAGTCACGATCGAGACGGCGGCAATGTTCATCTTCATTGGCGTGGCGCCGCGCACGGAGATGTTCGCGGGCTTCGTGGACCGGGATGAAGCGGGATTCGTGGTCACCGGACCGGACCTGAAGCGCGTGAGTGGGAAGCCGGTGGGATGGACGCTGGACCGGGATCCATTCGTATTCGAGACGAGCGTGCCGGGAGTGTTCGCGGCAGGGGATGTGCGATCCGGCGCGAACGACGCGTCGCGGCGGCTGTTGGCGAAGGATCGGCAGCCATTTACACCATTCACCGGTATCTAGAGACGGTCTAGAACTGCGTGAATCGCGACCCGAACGCCGTGACTCGTACCCCGAACACCGTGAGTACCGAGTCGTGCGTCGTACTGACTGTACCGCGTGACTCGCACCCCGGAACCCGTGCGTCGTGAGTCACTCACGGCGTTCGGGGCGCGACGCACGGAGTTGGGGGTTCCATTGCCGCCCCACAGTCAGTACGACGCACGACTCGGTACTCACGGCGTTCGGGGTACGAATCACGGCCTTCGGGTCGCGACTCACGCATTTCGAGTCGCGACTCACGCCGTTCTTACAGTCCGAACCAATAAGTCGCCTTGATCTCAAAGGTGTTCATCGGGTGCACCGAGAACATTGAATTCACATCCGACCCCGGCGCGAATCCCGAATACGCTTGATCGTAATTGTACACGTTGCGCCCGTGGGTCCACACCACGTACAGCGTCGAGCCACTCCGGTATTCCCATCGCAGCACGGTGTTCACGTTCAGCTGCTGATAATCGAAATTGTAGCACGCCACGGTGACCGCGGTGCACGTGCCAAGGTCGGGGTTGTCCTCGGGGATCGGCGTGTACGGGACGTACTCCTTGCTGTACTCGGGCGAGCGCGGGTCGCCCACTTTCCGCCAATTGTCATAGCGGCCGTCGCTCAGATACGGCTGTGCGTAGAACTGCAGCGTCAGCCGCGGCGTGAACGTCGCATCGAGCCGCACGATCGCGCTCATCGTGTTCTGATGCAGCGTCGCGATCGTGTAGATCGACTCGGCGGCCAGCGGCGTGTTCGGCGGATAGTGGATGTAGTTCGCGACCCAATTCACATAGTCCACATCCAGTGCGTACTGCAGCGCGAGCGAAATGCTCAGGCTGCTCGACATGTGATACAGCACGCTCGGCGAGATGTTGTAGCCGTGCGATAGTCCACCCGACCCGTCGTAGAGCGAAAAGCCGATGCTCGGCACCGCGTTCAGCCGCGGATCGCCCTCGATGTTGAACCAGCCATCATGATACGGGTGCCCGCGCAGCGCCGGCCCGCCGCGCGCCTTGCGGTCATCGTACGCGACGAGGAAGCGGTACACATCGCCGCCGGTGTGGATCCACCAACTGTTCAGGAATTGGACGTCGGCGCTCACGTACGCCGTGTTGTTGTTCATGTACGTGCTCGAGAGCCCCTGCGTCGTCCAACCGTTCGTCTCGCCGATGTCGAGGTACATCTGCCGGTAGAACGAACCCGGCTGCGTGATGTCGGTGGAGATGACGTTGTTCCACGCCATCACCCCCGCTTCCTTGAGGTAGCCGAGGTCGTTGATCTCGAGCCCCGGGCTCACGCGGCCGAAGTTCGTGTTGAAGCGCAGGATGCCGCCGCCGATCTTGCCGAAGCTGATCTTCTCGGCGTCGCCGGTGAGCGACGTGCGCGTCGTGTCGTACACGAGCCCGCTGCCGGGGCGCTGGTAGTAGTGCGTGCTGTTCGCTTGCGTGAGCGCCATGGCCTGCGGGGAACCCGACACGTAGCTGCTCACCACCGATCCGGAGAGCTGGTACTCCCGCGAGCCGAACTCGGTGGTGAAATGCACGCCGCCCACATAGGCCGCATCGCGCAGCGAGTCCACCGTGAACGCGTCGAGCTGCCGGTTCGTCGCCGGTGACCATCGCGCCGATCTGCGTCTGGCCGTCGCGGAATTCCTGGATCATCTGCGCGGCGAAGTAGTTCGCCGGCGGTTCGGACGTGCTCTGCGTGGGGTCGTCGTTCACCTCGCGCGCGGTGAGCGCGTCGAGCACGCCCACCGACAATCCACCGTCGGTGCGCCCGGTGAGCTTGGCGGCGCCGTAGATCGACGTGACCGTCGGTGATCCCGCGCCGCCGTCCGTGAGCTGCGGTTGGCGGCCGATGCGGCGCGAATAGAAGAGCCCGCTGCACTGCCCCATGTTGCAATTCATGTCGAAGCGGAAGATCCCCGTCCCCTCGAGGAAGAACGGCCGGCGCTCGGGCAGGAAGGTCTCGAAATTCGAGAGATTGAGCACCGCCGGATCGGACTCAACCTGGCCGAAGTCCGGATTCACGGTGCCGTCGAGCGTGAGGTTGCTCGTGATGCCCCACTTGATGTCGCCGCCCACGGCGTATTGCTGTTCGCGTCCGTAGCTGCTGTCGGCGTGCGGGAAGGTGATGCTCTTCGCCACGCCGTAGGGGACGATCTCGAGATGCGGCGCGGTGCCCAGGCCGTCGATGCCGGAGAGTTCGCCGAATTGCGACGCGATGCCCGGCGTGACTCATGCGATACACCGGCCAGCTGTCCTTCTCGTTGAAGCGCGCGATCTCGCGCGCGATCGCGAGGCCGAACGTGACGTGCGATCCTTGCGCGTGAAGCGCAGTTGGTCGAAGGGGATCCGGAACTCCGCGGTCCATCCGAGCGAGTCCACGTTCGTCGCGACATCCCAGATGCCGTCCCAGGATTCGTCCTCGTCGAGATCGTTGTACGTGTACAGGTCGCGCTTCACGCCGCGCGGATTCACGGCGAACTCATAGCCGGTGCGCTTGTCGTGATAGGAATCGACGAGGATCTTGATCCAGTCCGACTGCGAATGAAAATCGCGCCGGCCCAGCAGTCCCACGATGCTGTCGGGGTGCGGATCGTACATGCGCACGAATACGTAGAGATAACGGTCGTCGTACACGACTTTGGCCGACGTGCGGAATGTCGGCGCGCCATCTTCCTGAGGGGAGTACTGCCGGAAGCTCTCGATGATCTGCGCCTGCGCCCAGATCGGATCGTCGTCGATCCCGTCGAGCACGGGCGCGAGCGGCGCGCGTGTCGCGCTCGCGGCGGTGGCGCTTGCGGGAGGACGCAGCGGCGGCGTGGCCGGAATTTCGACGATGACGCGCGTCGCCTGCGCCGACGCAGTCGCGCTGAGCGCGGCGATCAAGACGAGCGCGGAACGACTGCGCATTAGATCGGGCTAAGGGAAAGAACGCGCACGGGGGACGCGTTCAATCTAGCGCGAAGGGGCTACTGCGTCAGGAGTGAACAACTCAACGGCCGATCGTCGGTCGCCGGGAGTCGATGAGGCATAAGAACAAATTCCATACGACATCGCGCGAAGTCATGATGGAATTTGTTGTCATTCCTCATCGACTCCCGGCAATCGATCACCGGCTATTCAGTTCTACTTACCGATTGCCTCGCCCACGATCGCCTGCGCCTCGGCGACGATCCGCTCCAAATGCGCCTCCCCCTTCAGACTCTCCGCGTAGATCTTGTAAATATCCTCCGTTCCCGACGGCCGGGCGGCGAACCATCCTGACGCCGCATTCACGCGCACGCCGCCGATCGGCGCGTCATTTCCAGGCGCGCGATCGATCACGAGATCGATCTTCTCTCCCGCCAATTCCCTGGCCCGCACATCCTTCGCTGACAGTTTTCCGAGTCGCGCGCGCTGGTCGGCGGTCGCGGGCGCGTCCACGCGTGTGCTCACCGGCGCGCCGAACTCGTGCGTGAGTTCTTCGTAAAGCTCTCCGGGGTCACGCCCCGCGGTCGCCGTCATTTCCGCCGCGAGCAGCGCCGCGACGATACCATCTTTGTCCGTCGTCCACACCGTCGCCGTCCCGGCGCAGGAACGTCGCACCCGCGCTTTCCTCCCGCACGAAACCGAGCGAGCCGTCCGCGAGCCCGTCGACGAACCATTTGAAGCCCACCGGCACTTCGAACAGCCGCCGCCCCAGCTGCGCCGTCTCGCGGTCGATGGTCGCGCTGCTCACGACCGTCTTCCCTACTCCGGCGTCGGCCCGCCACGCGGGCCGATGCGTGAACAAATAGTCGATGGCCGCCGCGAGATAATGGTTCGGCGGCAGCAGTCCGGCGCTCTTCGTCGACGATGCCATGCCGGTCGTGATCGGTGTCGCATGCGAACGCCACATCGAACGCGTCCTTGAGCGCGATCAGCCGCTGCATCGCATACGGCGACGATGGATCCATCCGAATCGGCCGTCCCAATCGAGCGTCATGAAACGGAACGTCTCGTCCACCACATCGCTCACGACGGTGAGATCGAGATCGTAGCGCTCTGCGATCGCGCGGCCAGTAGTGCACACCCGCGCCGCCGAGCGGATCGACGCCAAGACGAATCGAGCCGCGCCGGATAACGTCCATGTCGACCACGTTCTCGAGATCGCGCACGTACGCGTCGAGATAATCGTGGCGGTGCGTCGTGCGGCGCGCTCAGCGCGCTCGCGTGCGGCACGCGCTTCACGCCCGAGAGCGATAGTTCGATCAGCTCGTTGGCGCGCGCTTCCGATCCAGTCCGTGACGTCGGTGTCCGCCGGCCCGCCGTTCGGCGGATCGTACTTGAAGCCGCCATCCTCGGGCGGATTATGCGACGGCGTGATCACGATCCCATCGGCGAACCGCTCGTGCCGTCCGCGATTGTACGCAGATGATCGCGTGTGACACGACCGGCGTCGGCGTGAATTCGTCTCCCTCGGCGAGCATCACATCGACTTCATTCGCAGCCAGCACTTCCAGGGCGGACGCGCACGCCGGCGCCGAGAGCGCGTGCGTGTCGAAGCCCATGAACAACGGGCCGTTCGTTCCCTGCGCGCGGCGATAGCTCGCAGATGGCCTGAGTGATCGCCAGAATGTGCCACTCGTTGAAGGCGCGATCGAATGAGGAGCCGCGGTGGCCGGAAGTCCCGAACGCCACGCGTTGCGCCGGCACGCTCGGATCAGGCCGATCCGAGTAATACGCCGTCACGAGCTTCGCGACATCCACGAGCATCGCAGGCGTCGGCAGCGTGCCGGCGAGCGGGCTGATCGCCGCGCTCACTTGCCGAGCACCACGCGCACGCGATGCGTGCCGCCGGTGCATACGATCGGGAATGCCGGCTTTCGCATCGGCCGCGGCGCCATCGACTTCGAGCACGGACACGCCGCGCGAAACTCCCTGCGGATTCTCCACGGCGATCTCGTAGCGTCGACTCGCCCGCGTCGGAACGTCATGCGTGAACCGCGGCCAGCCGCGGGGATGCACGGATCGACGACCAGGCGGTCGCCGCGCACGCGGAAGCCGAGCATCCACTCGATGCCCGCGCGGTACAGCCATCCCGCCGAGCCCGTGTACCAGCGTCCACCCGCCGCGGCCGACGTGCGGCTCGGCGATAGACGTCGCCGCGGCACGACATATGGCTCGACTGGTAGCGCTGCACGCCGGCGGGCGTGGCCGCGTGCGTGCATCGGGATTGAGCATCGCCGATACAGCTCGCGCGGCCTCGATCGCCTCGCCGAGCTCGGCAAACGCGATCAGCGCCCACGCCGCGGCGTGCGTGTATTGCCCGCCGTTCTCGCGCACGCCCGGCACGTATCCCTTGATGTAGCCGGGTTCGAGCGCCGTGTGGTCGAACGGCGGCGTGAGCAGCAGCATCGAGCGCGTCGTCGCGCGCACGAGCTGCTCGTCGAGCGACGCATGGCGCGGCGCGCGCGCTCGGCGGTCGCCGGCGCCCGAGATCACGGTCCACGATTGCGCGATCGAGTCGATCTCGCACGCATCGCGCCCGCGAGCCGAGCGGCGTGCCGTCGTCGAAATAGGCGCGCCGGTACCACTCGCCGTCCCAGCCTTCGCGCTCCGCGGCGCCGGCAAGCGCCGTCGCGTGCGACGCCCACGCATCGGCGCGCGTCGTGTTCGCCGCGCGCGGTCCGCGATGGGCGCCCACTTCGCGAGCACGGCGTGCAGGAACCACGCCAGCCACACGCTCTCGCCCTTGCCCTCGCGCCGACGCGGTTCATGCCGTCGTTCCAGTCGCCGGTGCCCATCAGCGGCAGGCCGTGCGCGCCCGACGCGCGAGACTCCGATCGATCGCGCGCGCGCAGTGCTCGAAGAGCGTGCCGCGCTGGTCGGCGATGCGCGGC
This sequence comes from uncultured Gemmatimonadaceae bacterium, assembly GCA_963732065.1. Classification (GTDB taxonomy): domain Bacteria; phylum Gemmatimonadota; class Gemmatimonadetes; order Gemmatimonadales; family Gemmatimonadaceae; genus DATKOH01. The sequence continues at coordinate 90,692 of CAVSYH010000022.1, forward strand.
TCGAAGTACGATTCGAGCTGTCCGGCGGCGAGCACCGGCGCCTTCGATGAACGGCGACCTGCTCGTCGAGAACGCGGTGTCGCCGGTCACGCTCGAGATAGTGCTCGGCGACATAGGGCAGCCAGAGCAGATCGTCCGAGAATGCGCGTGCGCACGCCGCGGCCCGTGCGGCTCGTGCCACCAGTGCTGCACGTCGCCTTCGACGAATTGGCGCGCCGGCGGCGCGCAGGATCTGCGCGCGCGCGAGGTCGGGACGCGAGACGGCGAGCGCCATCACGTCCTGCAGCTGGTCGCGGAACCCGTACGCGCCGCTCGCCTGGTAGAAGCCGTGCGCGCCCAGATGCGGCACGCGAGCGTCTGATACAGCAGCCAGCGATTCAGCATGAGGTCCAGCGCGCGGTCGGGCGTCTTCACCTGCACCGTGCCCAGCAGCTCGTCCCAGCGCGCCGGTACTTCGGCGAGAGCCGGCGTCGAGATCCGCGGCGCGGTAGCGCTGCGACCAGCGCGCGGCCTCGTCGCGCATTCTCCGCCTTGGCCGAGCAGGAAGACCACGCGTCGCTCTCCGCGCCGGCGGCGAGATCCGACCGTGGTCTGCAGCGCGGCGCACGGGTCGAGCGCCGCTCCGATGCGGCCCGAGAGCGCGATCGCCGCGCACGAGCGCGAGCGGGCGCGATCGCGCGAGCCGTTGCGGCCCAGGAACTCGGTGCGGTCGCCGGTCCACGACGTCTGCGCGCCCGCCGAGATCGGCGAACGCGACCCGAGTCGCGGAAGTCGGTGTTCCAGCGGTTGCGCGCGAACATCGCGCCCGTGGTCGCATCGATCTCGGTGATGACGAACGGCGCGGAGCCGCTGCGCGACTGCGCCGAGCACCCACTCGACGAACGCGGTGACGGACAGGCGCCGCGCGCGCCCGGAGCGTATTCGTCAGCGTGAGGCGCGAGATCTTGATCGGATCGTCCGACGGCACGAACTGGAGCAGCTCGAGCGCGACGCCGTGCGCGACGTGCGCGAAGCTGCGTGTATCCGTGACCGTGTCGCGCGACGTACTCGCCGCTCGGCTCGCGGATCGGCAGCGGCGTGGCGCTCCACAACTCGCCGGAGTCCTCGTCGCGAACGTAGATCACCTCGCTGGGCGGATCGCGTCACCGGGTCGTTCGACCACGGCGTGAGCTGGTTCTCCTGGCTGTTCATCGACCAGGTGCAGCCCGACCCCGACTCCGACACCAGGCATCCGAAGCGCGGGTTGGCGATCACGTTGATCCAGGGCGCCGGCGTCCACGCCCGGCGCCCAGATCGGTCACGTACTCGCGGCCGTCGGCGGCGAAGCCGCCGAGGCCGTTCGCAGAACTCGAGTTCCGCGTGCGCGCGGCGGCGGCTCGCGCACGGCATCGCGGTCTCGTCGCACGGGCGCCGGCAGGGGCGCGCGGAGTCGCTCACCGGCGCGGGCTCGCTGCGGTAGGCGCGCGCGACCTGTTCGGCGAGCGGCCCGCGCCGGCTCGAGAGCTCGACGCGCGCGCACGCTCCAGGACGTCCTGCTGGGCCGCCGTCATCTGTTCGGCGCGCAGCGTGAAGATCCGTCCTGCCGCGCGCTCGCGTCGGGCGCGGTCGTGGACTGGCTCGTGCGCACCAGCGTGTCGAGCAGCGTCTGCAGGTCCTGGAGATACGACGGCGCGCGGTCGTTGAGGATGACGAGGTCCACCGCCAGCCGCTTCATGCGCCAGTATGCGTGCGCCCTGCAGCAACTGGCGCACGATGCCGACGTCGTCGGCGTCGTCGATCTTGCACCAGCACGATCGGCAGGTCGCCGGAAATGCCGTGCGCCCACAGCGCCGCCGGCGCCATCCGGTTGCGCGCAGTGACGTCGGCCGACGCGCGCAGCGCGCGGTCGGCATAGAGGATGGATCCGGCGAGCGTCTGGAACAGATGCGCTTCCGTCGGCGTCGATGCCGAGGTGATGCAGCTGCACCTGCGCCTGCGTCCACGCGAGCGTGGCGGCGCGCTCGAACGTCGTGACGTCGTGGTACTTGTCGGCGAGATCGAGCACCTCGTCGCGCGTGCGGCGCCACGAGCGTGGAGAACGCGACGTGCACCGTGCGCCCGGGGCGGATGCGGACGCGGCGGCGCAGGCTCACGATCGGATCGAGCACCGAGCCCGCGCGTGTTCGGACAGCGATGCCCCTCGTCATCGGCGATCGCGGTGGCGCACGTCGCGCCCGCGGCCGAGGAACTGCGCGCGGTCCGTCTCCCACTGCAGATCGCCGACCGTCTCGCCTTCCACGGCGATCACGTGCGCGAGCCAGATCGGCGTCGCTCGGCGAGCGCCGGCGGCGCGTGGCGAGCAGCGTGTCGCGCTCGGCGACGCGCTCGGTCTGCACGAACAGGTTCGAGAACGCCGGGTGCGCGTCGTCGGCCGCGGCCGGCGCGAGCACGACCTCCGCGTACGAGGTGACCTCGATTTCGCGCGTGCGCGCGCCCGAGTTCGTGATCGACACGCGGCGCACTTCCGCGTCGTCCTCCGCTCGACACGATCACCTCGAGGCGCGTCGCGATCGCGCCGTCGCGCCGGCGTGAATTCGGCGCGGTCCTCGGTGAACGCCACGTCGTAGCTCTCGGGCGCGGCCGCCGATCGGCTGGAAGCCGGCGCGACCAGCGCTCGCCGCTCGCCACGTCGCGGAGAAAGACGTACGAGCCCGTGTCGTCGCACGTCGCGTCGTCGCGCCACCGCGTGACGGCGAGATCGCGCCAGCGGCTGTAGCCCGAGCCCGCCGTGCGTCATCATCACGGCGTAGCGCCCGTTGCGACAGCAGCTGCGTGCGCGGCGCGCGCCGTTTGCGGCGTGTCTAGAATGGCGCGTGCGCGGCGACACGAGTTCGCGAATGTCCGCGACGGCGACGATTCGCGTCCGCGCGCGGCCGCGCCACCGGCACATCGCGCGGCGTGCGCTCCTGCAGCAGCAGCTCGGTCGGCGCGCACCATCGGCTCGGCGTGGAAGCGGTCCTGCATGCGGCCGCGATGCAGCGCGTTCGCCGATCGCGACGATCGCCATCGCCTGATGATGCGCCATGTACATGCGCACCACTTCGCGCGTCGCGCCCTCGGGCAGACGCGCGGCGTGTAGTCGATCGACTCGTAGAAGCCGTACTCGCCGTCGCCGCCCTGCGCGGCGAGGGCGCGCAAATTCTCGCAGTGCGGAGCGCGGATCGAACATGCGCCGCGAGCGCGCTCGCGTACGGCGCGATCGACGATGTCGTCGCCCAGGCCGCGCCGCAAGCCGAGGCCCGGCACGCCGAAGCTCGAGTACTGGAAGGTCATGCCGAGGTCGCGCGCGTAAGTAACCCGACTCGGAGACGCCCCACGGCACGCCGCGCTCGCTCGCCGTAGTCGATCTGCCGCTGCACCACGAGGCGCGACGTCTGCTCGAGCAGGCTGCCCGGTCGGCGTGCGCATGACGAGCGCCGGCATGAGGTACTCGAACATCGATCCCGCCCACGACATGAGCACCGAGTCGCGGCCGCACCGGCGTGAGCAGCCGGCCCAGGCGGAACCAGTGGCGCGCCGGCACGTCGCCCTTGGCGATGGCGATGAAGCTGAGCAATCGCGCTTCGGACGCGAGCAGGTCGTAGCGGCTGTCGTCGAGCGCTCGATCGGTCATGCGATACCCGATCGAGAAGAGCATGCGCGATCGGATCGAACAGGAATCTGAAATCCATGCGCCGCGACCACGGCGCGCGCGGCCGCGGCCTGCGCCTCGAGTCGCGCGCGCAGCGCGTCGATCGCGGCCGCGCTGCGCTCCAGCGCCGAGGCGAGCGCGTCGATGCTGCGCAGCCGGCCGGCGTTCGCCTCGCCGTCCGCGACGAGTTCGGCGCGCACGCGCGGCCACATCGCTGAGCGCCGCGGCGCACATCGCGGGCACGTCGGCCAGCGGAAGGTCCGGCGTGAATCGTGCGAGCGCCGGCGCGGCCGCGTCGTCCACGCGCAGACGGCACCACGGGAGCAGCGTGTCGAGATCGCGGTCGTGGGTGGCGACCGCGTCGCGCAGCGCGGCGGCGCACGCCGTGAGCGATCGCGGCGACTCGTCGGGCTGCGCGCCGGCTGCATCGCGCGCGCGATCGCTCACGGTGCGCGCCGCCGCTTCGAGTTCCGCGATCCGCGTGGCGTAGGCGATCGTGCCGGAGGGTGCGTCGGTGAGCAATGTGCTGAACACGCCGAGCGCGGCGTCGAGACGCTCGAGCGCCGCTTCGTTCTCGTCGCCGCCGTGACGCGCCCGCGCTACCGCCTCGCGCAGCAGCAGCACCGCATCGGAGATGCCGGAGAGGCGCGCGATGCCGCGAGCCCGTCGCGCAGCAGCGCGTCGCAGCCATTCGCCACCGCGATCAGCGAGCCCGCGAGATTGCCGCTGTCCACGCTCGACACATAGCGCGGCTCGAGCGCCTGGCCGGTGATCGTGTCGTACCAATTGAACAGGTGGCCCGCGATACGTTTCGAGCGAGCCTGCGTCGCGGCGCAGCGTCGCCTCCAGGCGGTCCACCGCATCGAGCGTTCCGATCCAACCGAAGTCGTGCGCCGAGAACACCGACAGGAGATACAGTCCGATGTTCGTCGGCGAAGTGCGCGTCGTGACGACCGGCTCGCGGCGTCTCCTGGAAATTGTCCGGCGGCAGCGAGTGGTTCTCCGGCGTCACGAACGTCGCGAAGTAGTTCCATGTGCGCCGCGCGATGAGCCGCAGCGCGCGCGCATCCTCTTCGGCGATGCTCGCCCGCGGCCACGGCGGGCAGCGGCCGGCTCAGCCACCACGCGACGCTGGGCGCGAACACCCAGAGCAGCAGGAAGGGCGCCGCGAGCGGCGCCGACGCGGGCCGCACGAGCAGCACCGCGATCGCCGCGGCCACGGTGATCGCCACCGAGCCCGCCATGCGGCGGTAGAACCCGGGGATCGCGCGCGGCGCGCGCGCGGCCGCGACGCCGGACGCGCGCCATTCGAGCAGATGCCGGTGCGACACGCCGAGCCGCCAGAGCGTGCGCACGATCGCGTCGCATCATGAGCCACGCGCCGTTCGCGATCGTCACCACCTGCAGGCCGATCTGATCCGTCGCGGCCGCGAAGTCGCGAAGCACCGCGCGCACATGGCTGCGCTTCGAGATGCCGGCCATCCGCGGCCAGATCCCGGCGATCGCCGGGAATGAGCGGCGGCACCGCGAGCACGGTGAGAATGAACGCCGTCCAGAGCGCCGGCATCGCGTCCGGCCAGAGCCAACACGCGAGCAACAAGCAGAATGCCGACGGGCTGCTCAGCGTGCGGCGCAGATTGTCCACCATCTTCCAGCGGTGGATGAGCGAGAAGCGCTCGCCGAGGATCCAGGGCAGCAGCTGCCAATCGCCGCGCGCCCAGCGGTACTGCCGCGCCGGCGGCCGACAGATAGTTCGCCGGCGCGCTCTCGAACAGCTCGACGTCGGTCACGAGCCCCGAGCGCGCGAAGAGTCCCTCGAACAGATCGTGGCTGAGCAGCGTGTTCTCGGGCACGCGTCCTTCGAGCGCCGCCTCGAACGCGTCCACGTCGTAGATGCCCTTGCCCGTGTACGATCCCTCGGCGAAGAGATCCTGATACACGTCGCTCACCGCGCCGGCGTACGGGTCCACACCGCGTGGGCCCGGAGATCATCCGCTGGAAGTGCGAGCCGCCGCGCCCCGGCAGCGGCGCCGTCACGCGCGGCTGCAGCACCGCATATCCCTCCACCACGCGGCGCGACGCCGGATCGATGCGCGGCCGGTTGAGCGGATGCATGATCGTGCCCACGAGGCGCCCCACCGCTCCAATGGGAATGCGCGTGTCGGCATCGAGCGTGACGACGCATCGTACGCCCTGCGGCGCGCCGCCCTCTACGGGCAGGAACGTCGTGTCGGTGGCGCCGCGCAGCAGGCGGTTCGAGCTCGTGCAGCTTGCCGCGCTTCCGCTCCCAGCCGATCCACGCGCCTTCGCTCTCGTTCCACATGCGGCGGCGGTGCGCGAGGAAGAATCGCGCACCGCCGCCCGGCGCGGGGCCGTGTCGCGCGTTGAGACGCGCGATGCCCTCGCGCGCCGCCGCGAGAATGGCGTCGTCGCCGGGCGTCTGCTCGCTGGCCGCATCGTGGAAGTCGGAGACGAGCGCGTAGTACACATCGCCTTCGGCGTTCGCGATGAAGTGCACTTCGAGCCGCTCGACCTGTTCCTGCGCATCCTCGCGGCGACGCGAGCAGCGTCGGCACCGCGACGAGCGTGCGGCGCTCTCCGGGATCCCCGTTCTTCCATCGCAGACGCGGCAAGCAGGCCCGGCAGCGACGATGGTAGTTGATCAGCCGGTTGAGCAGCGGCGACCGCGAGATCCGATGCGGGCACGAGCGCCAGCGCGCCGAGCAGGATGAGGCCGCCAAGGGACACGCCGGCCTGCGCCGACAGCACGAGCGGCGCGGCGATGATGGCCGCGGTCGCGAGGAAGAGCGATCCGAGGTACACGGGCGCCGCGCCATCCAGCAGCATGCGGCGAGCGCGCACACCGAGCGTCGGGCCGGTGCCCGATGAGACGCTCGAACGCGCGGCGGCCGTTGCCGAGCAGGTAGTAGCCCGGGTCGGCGCGCCGCGCGTCGGCATCGGGCGCCTGCGTCGCGGTGCGCGACGCCTTCGCCTGCTCGAGCGCCTGCTGCGCGACGCCGAGTTCCGTGAGCGGACAGCGGCGCGCGAGCGCCTCGATGGCGTGGCGGTAGCGGTCGCGGCTCACGAAGTCCATCGCGCCGAAGTCGCTGCCCTCGCGCAGCGCATCGTCCACGAGGCTCACGCTCTCGAAGAACGACGTCCAGTCGATGGCGGACATCAGCCGCATGCTCACGATGATGTTCCGCACCGTGACCGTCATCGCGGCTTGCCGGCGGTGATCGATCTGCGCGATCTCCTCCGCCGTGGTGCCCTGCGCCGCGAGCCGCTCGCGCAGCCAGACGAGCGCCGGCGTGACGGCCGGGTCGCGGTCGCGCAGGCGCTGCACGAGCTCCACCGCGAACGCCGTGACGAGCCGCGGACTGTCGTCGCGCGACATGAGATCGGCGAGCGAGACGGCGCCGCGCGCGCTCAGCCCCAGCAATTCATCGGCGAGCGCGTCGGCCTGGAGCCGCGCCTCGCGGCTGCGCGCGATCGCGTCGGCCACGCGCCGCAGATTCTCCACGAGCACCACGCGCAGCGAGATCGCCACGGCCCAGAGTTCGCCGATCGTGAGCGGCTGCACGCGCTGGTACGCGCGGATGAAACGGCGCAGCGCCTCGGGATCGAACCGGCTGTCGGTGTGCGCCACGAACGCCCACGCGATGCCGAACACGCGCGGGAAGCCTTCGAGATGCCCCTCCGCGAGCGTGGGCAGTTCGCGGTAGTAGCCGGGCGGCAGGTCCGCGCGGATCTCGCGCAGCTGCTCGTCCACGACGAAGAAATTATCGAGGAGCCACTCGGCGGCGGGCGTGATCCACCGCTCTTCCTTCACCGCGTCGGCGATCGCGCGATTCACTGCGCGGAGCACTCTGCCGTTCTCCTCGACGCGCGGCAATAGCGGCTGCCGCGGCGAGTCGCCCTTGTGCACGAGCTGCGCCGCCGCGAGCGACTCGGCGTGCTGCTCGAGTCGCTCTATGCCGAACAGCTCCGCGCGGATCGGTTCGTCGAGCGGCGGGAGCGAAGGAAAGAAGATCGGGATCGGGAGACGCACGATTCCTTTCTTAATGCGGGTGAGACATGGATATCCTTTTGCTCTCGAACTCTAGTCGGCTGACAGGCCACGCGGGAGGTACGGCGCGGGAAGCGGGAAGCGGGAAGCGCCGCGGGATGCGTGAAAAGCGCGATACTCTAACGCGCCGTTCTCGCATCCCGCGGCGCTTCCCGCTTCCCCGCGCCCGACCGTCTCTTGCGCCCGCCGGCCTCTCGGAACACAATGCCTCATGGGAATCGCCCCGCCCCCTAAGGAGGTTCCAGAGGTCATCGCCTACCAGCAGCTCCGGCTGGTGATCGGGATCCTCGGCCTCGCGCTGCCGATCGTCGTGCCCATTGGGGCCGCGATCGCGCATTTCCCGCTCCAGAGTTCGCTCAGCAGCTATTACTACACGAACATGGGCGACGTTTTCGTGGGCACGCTGTGCGCGATCGGCGTGTTCCTGTTCTCGTACAAGGGATACAGCGACGATAAGGGCGCGCCTGGGAAATGGGCGTGTCTGTTCGCGATCGGCGTCGCGCTCTTCCCCACCGATCCCGTATGTCCCGCCGGCTGCGGGCCGCCGCACCAGTTCAGTGTGCACCTCTTCTTCGCGACCCTGCTCTTCCTCACACTCACGTATTACTCCGGCGTGCTCTTCCGGAAGAGCGATCCGGCGTCCACGCCCACACCGCGAAAGATCCTGCGCAACAAGATCTATCTCGGCTGTGCGATCGCAATGGGACTCAGCATCGCGCTCATCGCGCTCTGGATATTCGTGCTCGAAGCGAAGCTGCCGCAGGTCGAGCCGGTGCAGCCGGTGTTCTGGCTGGAGGCGATCGCGATCGTGGCCTTCGGATTCTCCTGGCTCACGAAGAGCGAAGTGATCCTGCCGGGTTAGCGCGGCGCGCGCCCGCGCGCTTCGTCAATGCGAAGTCCCCAGCGTCCGCCCTCGCTGCCGATCCGGAGATTCCGATACTTCACCAGGTACCGCACGCCCACGGCGGCCGCGGCGAAACCCGATGCGGCGCCTACGGCCACTCCCCACCGCGGACCGAACCGGTCCACTACCCAGCCTACCATCGGCGCGCCGATCGGCGTGCCGCCGAGCATCACGGCGAGCAGGATCGCGATCACGCGCCCGCGCATCGCCGGCTCGGTGGTGAGTTGCACGGTGCCATTCACGGTGGTCGTCACGGTCTGCGCCGACGCGCCCGCGAAGATCAGCGTCAGTCCGAACAGGTAATAGTCCGGCATGAGCGCGCCGACGGCGCAGCTCACTCCGAACACCGCCGCCGCCATCGTGAGCACGCCCGGACGCCGGCGCTCCCGCCCCGCCGCGAGCAGCGCGCCCAACACCGAACCGAACGCCATGGTCGATGTGAGCACGCCATACTCGCCGGCCCCCGCGTGGAACACGCTCACGCTCATCGTCGAGAATGTAGATCGGGAAATTGAGACCGAAGGTGCCGACGATGAACACCATCGCGAACAGCGTCTTCGAGGTCCGGCCGGTTCCACACATAGCGGAATCCCTCGAGCAGACTGCCCGGCGTCCTCGGCGCGCGCACGCTCAAGTGCAGCTCGTTCACGCGGATCGCCAAGAGCGAGATGATCACCGCGACGAAGCTCACCGCATTGATGATGAACACCCACCCCGATCCCACCGCCGCGATGAGCACGCCGGCCACCGCCGGCCCGATCATGCGCGCGGCGTTGAACGACGTGGAATTGAGCGCCACCGCGTTCGGGCACGTGCTCTTCGATCACCAGCTCCGACACGAACGTCTGGCGCACCGGCGCGTCGAAGGCGCTCACGGTGCCCAGCAGGAACGCGAACGCGTACACGTGCCACAGTTGCACGACGCCCGTGATCGTGAGCACGCCGAGCGCAAGCGCGAGGAGGCCCAGCGATGTCTGCGTGGCCAGCAGCAGCTTGCGACGATCGAGATGGTCGGCCGCGAATCCGGTGATCGGCAGGAACAGCACCTGCGGCCCGAATTGCAGCGCCATCACGATGCCCACCGCGGTCGCGTTGTTGTGCGTGAGCTGCGTGAGCACCAGCCAGTCCTGCGCGATGCGCTGCATCCACGTGCCGACGTTCGACACGATGCCGCCCGCCATCCATACGCGATAGTTGAATCCGCTCAGCGAGCGGAAGGTGCTCCGCACGTTGGGGCTCAGGCGCCGAGGAGGGCGATGATCTCCTGCGTCGTGCCGGTCTCGCCGAGCCGCGGGAAGATGCGCGTGAGGCTGTTCGTGTGCGCGTCGAGATGGAGATCGGTCATCGCATCGGTCGCGAGCGTGACGTTGAATCCGAACTCGAACGCCTGGCGCGCGGTGGATTCGACGCCAATGCTCGTCGAGATGCCGCAGAGCACGATCTGCGTCACGCCGAGGCGTTGCAGCAGCGCGAGCAGTTCGGTGTTCGTGAACGCGCCCCACGTGCGCTTCGTGATCGTGTGATCGCTCGGCGCCTGGCCGAGCTCGGGCACGAGATCGGACCAATCGGCGGGGCGGCCGGCGGTCGGACGCGCCTGCTCTACCCGCCCCGGCGCGCCGCCGGTGACGTTCACGAGGACACCGGCTTCTTCGCCGCGCGAAAGGCCTCGGCGAGTATAGCGGAATTCTTTACGATCGTAGCCGACGGGTGCGCGGTGTTCGCCGAGACGATGCCCTTTTGGAGGTCGATGACGACGAGGGCTGTCTTGGGATCGAGTTGGGTGATTGGCATACAGAATTCTATACGAGGGAGAGCGAAAACAACTGCTTTGACAGGATTAACATGATTGACAGGAGTGACCGCGGGCGTGGTCAATCCTGTCAATCATGTTAATCCTGTCAAAGCAGATGTTTCCCGTATCCCAGTTTTTCGATAAGATATTGCATGCGAAGGCACGTTCTCCTCTACGGCCTCTTCGGCGGCGCGGTCATCGTGCTGCTGAAGTTGATCGAGTATCGCTGGCTCGTCGTGGAGTATTCCGTGGAGATCTACGGCGCGCTCGTGGCCGCCGTCTTCGCTTCGGTGGGTATTTGGTTGGGGCTGCGCCTGACCCGCCCTACCATAGTACTGCAGGAGGTCGCCCGCGCCCGGCGGAGTTCGTGCGCGACGAGAAGCAGGTCGAATCGCTGGGCCTCACGCCGCGCGAGCTGGAGATCCTCGAATTCATCGCGCAGGGGCTGAGCAACAAGGAGATCGCCGAGCGCGCCTTCGTGAGCGAGAATACCGTGAAGACCCATTCGAGCCGGGTATTCGACAAATTGGGCGCGCGGCGGCGTACGCAGGCCGTACAGCGGGGCAAGGAGTTGCGGCTGATCCCATAGCGTACGACTTTCGGATGATTTCACGTTCGACCGCGAAAATCACCCGTTCGGGTGACGCGCGCGAACGGCGCCCGTGGCAGGTTGCGCCGTCCCCAACCTGAGAGGAGTTCCAATGCGTAAGATCATCCTGACCTTCGGCCTCATCGCGGGCGCCATCCTGGCCGTGATGTTCAGCATCTCGCTGGCGTTCCACGACCAGATCGGGCTGAGATGCAGGGATGTACATCGGCTACACGTCGATGGTGCTGGCGTTCCTGATGGTGTTCTTCGGCGTGAGAGCGTACCGCGACAACGTGGCCGGCGGCAGCGTGAGGTTCGGCCGCGCATTTCTCGTGGGCCTCGGCATCACCATGGTCGCGACCGTGTGCTATGTGGCGACGTGGGAAGTGATCTACTACAAGTTCATGCCGGACTTCTACGACAAATACGCCGCGGTGGTGGTCGAGAACGCGAAGAAGAGTCGGCGCCAGCGAGGCGGCAGATCGCCGCGACGGAGAAGGCAGATGGCGGACGATGAAGGAGTCCGTGAAGAATCCGCTGGTGGTCATCGCATATACGACACTCGAGCCGCTGCCCGTGGGGTTGCTGTTCACCCTCATCGCGGCGGGCGTGCTGAGCCGCAAGAAGCGGATCAATGGATTGGCGACCGCATAAACCGAACTGCTTTGACAGGATTAACATGATTGACGGATCGATCATGATGATGTAATCCTGTCAAATGCAGTTTTTGGAACTATAGGAGGACAGACCAATGTCGGAGAACAAGACCAAAGCCACCAAGGCGAGCGTCGCGGGGTATCTCGCAGCGATAAAGGATCCATCCCGTCGGAAGGACTGCGAGTCGCTCGCCAAGCTCATGGCCAAAGCCAGCAAGGAGAAGCCCGCGATGTGGGGCACGAGCATCGTCGGCTTCGGCAGTTATCACTACAAGTATGACAGCGGGCGCGAGGGCGATTCGTGCATCACCGGTTTCTCCTCGCGCGCGGGCGATATCACGATCTACATCATGGCCGAGTTCCCGAAGCGTGAGGCGCTGCTCGCGAAACTGGGCAAGCACAAGACGAGCGGCGGCTGTCTGTACATCAAGTCGATGGGCGACGTCGATCCGAAAGTGCTGGAGCAAGTGATCGCCGGCGCCGCGGCGGAGCGGAGAGCCAAGCATTGAGCCGCGATCATCTGCGTCTCATCTTCCACGCCGCCATCGTGCTGTTCGTGGGCCTCATGTGCGGACTTGCCCACCGTGCTCGAAGAAGGGCCTGATGCGTCGCGCCATTGGCATACCGCGCATGAGGCCCTGATCATGATGGGCGTCTGGATGCTCGCGACCGCCGCCGTGATGCCCGTCCTCTCACTCGAGCGCCGCGAGATGGCCGCGCTGCGCTGGTGCATGCTCTTCGTTGGCTATGGCTTCATGGTGACGCTGATCATCCAGGGCGTGACCGGCTATCCCTCCTTCGAGCCCGGTGCGTCGCCCATCCGCATCGTGGAGTTCGCGGGGAGCATCATCGGCATACTCGGCGCGGTGATGACGACACTGATCACACTCCGCGGCGCGAAGGCGGCGCTCGACGGCCGGCCTCGAGAATAACAACGCGGGACTCGGGACTCGCCGCGGGATTAGAAACGGAAGATGATTCCCCGTCCCCTTCCCGCATCCCGCGGCGAGTCCCGAATCCCGAGTCCCGAACGCCAACAAGCTTGTGCTCTCCAGTTCGCACGGAGCCCGATAAAACCAGGAAGCGGATCTATCTCTTGTAGACCGCCACCAGCTCCGCCTTCCCCAGCATGTTCCCATGCAGGTTGAAGCCCACGTACGCCGCCGTCGCGCCGGCCGGCAGATCGAATGCTCCACCTTCAACGCGTACACCGTGATCTGATAGTGATGGTCCTTGGATCCCGGCGGCGGGCACGGACCGCCGTAGCCCGGCGTCCCGAAATCGGTGTTGCCCTGCGTCGCGCCCGTCGGCAACAGATTCTTGCTCGCGTCACCCGCGCCCGCCGGCAATGAGGTGGTGCTCGCCGGAATGTTGTACACCACCCAGTGCCACCACCCGCTCCCCGTCGGCGCGTCGGGATCGTACATCGTCACGGCGTAGCTCTTCGTCCCCTCGGGCGCGCCCTTCCACGACAGCTCGGGCGACATGTTCTGCCCCATGCACCCCATTCCACTGTAGACGTTCGCCATGGGGATCATCTTCCCCTCGTGCACGTCGGTGCTGCTCAACTCGAACTTGAAGGCGTGGTCGCCCGCACTCAGCGCGGCGGTGAGCATCGCGATGACCGCGTAGCCGGAAATTGCTTTGAACATGTAAGCCTCCTCTCGAGAGACGTCCAACAAGCCAGAAAACTGGAAGAACGAATCCGATTCCGAAAGGCCAACTGCCTACGAACGCGTGTAGGCCTTAGTACCACTGAAACGGCGCGTATGGCAACTAAGCGTATAGTACCGCGAGGCGTGAGTTGGCCCACTCACGCAGAGTGGTACCATACGCTCACTTGCTAAACGCGCTGTTTCAGCGGTACTAGGGCCTACACGCGCCTCTAGCTTGTGGCGAGTGACCGGCAGCCGCATCTTCGCCAAATGATCCATCGCAGCCCCTACCCCGACGTCGTGATCCCCGACGTCCCGTTCCACGAATTCGTTCTCGCTCGCGCGCGCGCGCTCGGCGACAAACCCGCGCTCATCGACGGACCAACCGGCCGCGTGCTTTCGTATGCCGCGCTCGCCGCCGGCGTCGAGCGCGTCGCCGCCGGACTCGCCGCGCGCGGATTCGCGAAAGGCGACGTGTTCGCGATCTTCGCGCCGAATTGTCCCGACTTCGCGCTCGCTTACCTCGGCGCCGCCGCCGCGGGCGGCGTGATCACCACGATCAGCCCGCTCGCGCCACTGGATGATCTCGCCAAGCAGCTCGCGAATTCCCGCGCGCGATATCTGCGTCACGATCCCGCAGTTCCTCGATCGCGCGGCGCCGGCCGCCGATCGCGCCGGCGTCGAGGAGATCTTCGTCTTCGGGACCGCCGATGGCGCGACGCCATTCGCATCGCTCGCGCGAATTCGACGGCCGCGCCCCCGCGGTCGCGTTCGATCCCGCGAACGACCTCGTCGCACTCCCCTACTCCAGCGGCACCACCGGCCTGTGCAAGGGCGTGATGCTCACGCACCGGAACCTGGTCGCCAATGTGCTGCAATCCGCCGCGATGCTGCACGATCGGCGAGCACGATCGCGCGATCGCGCTCATGCCCTTCTTCCATATCTACGGCATGGTCGTCGTCATGGGCCTGCATCTCTCGCAGCGGCGCGACGCTCGTCACCATGCCGAAGTTCGAGATGGACACCTTCCTCGCGCACCTGCAGACGCATCGCATCACGCACGTGTGCGTCGCGCCGCCGGTGATCGTCGCGCTCGCCAAGCATCCAGCGCTGGGCACGATCGACCTCTCGCATCTCAAGACGCTCTTCTCCGGCGCCGCGCCGATGGACGCCGAGCTGCAGCGCGCGTGCGCCGCGCGTCTCGGATGCGCAGTGATGCAAGGGTACGGCATGACCGAGGCGAGCCCCGTCACGCACGCGACCAGCGCCGCTCCCGGGCAAGAATCGTCCGGGCACCGTGGGCGAACTCGCGCCGAACACCGAGTGCCGCATCATCGACGTCGCGACCGGCGTTGACGCTTCACCCGGCGCGCCCGGCGAGCTCTGGGTGCGCGGTCCGCAGGTCATGAAGGGATACCTCGGCGACGCCGCCGCCACCGCGTCAACGCTCGACGCCAACGGATGGCTGCACACCGGCGACATCGGCTGCGCGGACGCCGGATGGGTACTTCACGATCGTCGACCGGCTCAAGGAGCTGATCAAGTACAAAGGATACCAAGTGCCGCCCGCGGAACTGGAAGCGCTGCTCCTCACGCATCCGTGCGTGGCGGACGCGGCGGTGATCGGAGTACCCGACGCCGACGCCGGAGAATCGCCGAAGGCATTCGTGGTACTCAAGGGCGACGTGAGCGCGCGAGCATCTCATGGAGTTCGTTGCCGAGCGCGTCGCGCCCTACAAGCGGATTCGCGGCGTGGAATTCATCGACGCGATCCCGAAATCGCCGTCGGGGAAGATCCTGCGGCGAGTGCTCAAGGATCGAGCGCTTCAATGATTGGTGGAACGCTCCGCGAGGGCCCGAAGTATCTCGGGCCCTCGCGAGACCACGAGCTCGACTACTCCTGGATCTCCAGATCGATCGAGTACGCGCCCTGACACTCCGAGTGAGGCAGCGGCCAGTTCAAGAGCGCCGGCGGTTCGTTCGTTCCAGTCATCATGAAGATGACGCGCGCGAAACCGGCCGGAGCCGGCGGCGTGGTATTGAGTGCCTCGAACGCCTGGAGGGTCGTCACCATCGCCTGCGTGAAGTCGACGTCGAAGTTCGCGGGCTGGGCTGGCGACGTCGCGGACGCCGGCGCTTTCGACGGAAAATTGAAGATCACGGTAGAGCCCGGATACGCGTTCGGGATCGGCGGATTGTTCGGATCGAGCGGCGGACCCGAACTCAGAACGTTGATCGCCATGCCGTTATTGGTGAACACCGTCGCCGGCGGCACCCGCGTCAGCGCGAACGCTCCGCCGGTCGCCTCGTCGCAGAACAATGCGCCCGCCGCCGTCGACGTGGTCGTGGCGGGGACGACGTTCGTGCCTCGCGTCTTGATGTGCAGTATCGCCTTCGAGATGGACCCGGACTTGCCGAGCATCGGCGTCACGTCGAACTCGTAGAAGCCGCGGTAGACCACGGTCTGCATGTCGTGCGGGCAGCCCGACGGCGGCGTCGGGTTTCCCCACGCGCGGTATCCGGTGACCGGCGCCACGGTCTGCACCGTCGGTGTGAACGTCAGCCACCACGTGTCGGGCGCGGGAGGAAAGGGCGCGGCGCCGGCCAGGCAGTTCGCGGGCCGCCCGCCACGCTCGCGTTCCCGTGCACATCGGCCACGGTGCCGGTGCGCGCGCCGAACGTGGTCGACTTCGGCGTGCTCGGCGACGTTGCCAGCAAGCTGAGCACGCCGGCGGTCACGACGACGGCGACCACCGCGACACCGATGAGAGCAACTGGGTTCCTGGATTTATCTTGCACGATCTTTCTCCTGTTGGAGGACGAGTCGGTACGTCAGGAACGCCGCAACGCTGCCGATCGCGATCGCGACCAGATCGAGCGGATCGAACGTGCCGTGCAGGAAATAACCAGCGCTGTTCCGCAGGACGGGGACATGGAAGAACCACTCGGGCAATGCACGGGCGAGGTGCGGAGCGACGGCCGGATGCTGGCCAACCTTGAACAGCGAATCCAATGCCCACCAGAACACACAGATGGGGAGCACGCGCGCACGCGAGGAACTGACGGCGATCGTCAGCAGAATGAAGGCGTAGACATGCACGAAGTCGGGGAGTTGGCCGCCGAGTGCGCCGAAGTACGGCTTGTGCGCGCCGGCGAACATCAGCGCCTTCGGCAGAAAGTGGACACTGGCCGCAGGGCGGTCGAACATGTAAACGAGGACACCCAGGGCGAGCGTCGCGCCAGCGATCAACACGAGTAGGATCGATCGTGCGGTAGGCGCAGGAATTCGATGGCTCGAGGCAGGTGCGAACATGGTCCCTGCGCGTCGTGTTGGCACTCTCAATGTACCCCTGCTGGAATAGCGTGTCAAGGCGACCGAGCGATTGAACCGGTGCGCCGAAAACGTGTATCCTTACGCATGGCGTCCAACCGAGAAGATCCGGCCTCGATCAGCCGGCGGAACGCGATCCAGACTTTGATCTCCATCGGCGCCGGCTCTTTGATCGCGCCTCGATTCCTCGACGCGCAGGGGGCGCCCGCGCTCAACATGCGCACGATCCCGCACTCGGGCGAAAAACTCCCCGTGCTCGGACTCGGCAGCTGGATCACCTTCAACGTCGGCAACGATCCGGACGCGCTCAAGAATTGCGCTCAAGTGGTTAGCCACTTCGCCGGCCGCGGAGGCCGTCTCATCGATTCATCGCCAATGTACGGGAGCTCACAGGCCACCATCGGATACGCGCTACGTACGCTCAAGGACAAGAGCGCCATCTTCTCCGCCGACAAAGTGTGGACGTCGTCGGCGAGCGAGGCCGCGCCGCAGATCGCCGAGACCGAGAAACGCTGGGGTGTTGCGAAGCTCGATCTGCTCGAAGTGCACAATCTGGAACGCTGGGAACTTCATCTTCCAAAGCTCTTCGCGATGAAGGCCGCGGGTCAGCTGCGATACGTGGGCGTCACTACCTCGCACAATCGCCGGCTCGACGAGACCGAGCAGATCATGCGCACGCAGCCGATCGATTTCGTGCAATTCACGTACAACATCGTGGACCGAGAACCCGAGCAGCGTCTGCTGCCCCTCGCGCAAGAGCGCGGCATTGCCGTGATCACGAACCGGCCGTTCCAGGAAGGCGAACTCATCCAGCGGCTGCAGGGTCGCCCACTGCCGCCGTGGGCCGCGGAGATCGGCGCGCCCACGTGGCCGCGCTTCCTGCTCAGCTACATCGTGTCGCACCCGGCGGTCACGTGCGCGATCCCGGCCACGAGCCAGGTCGCGCACGTCGAGGAGAACATGAGCGCTGCGTACGGTACCCTTCCCGACGCGCCAACTCGCAAGCGCATGGCGGCGTACGTCGACTCGCTCTCATGAGCGAATGGTGGACGTACCGCCCGCACGATCTCCTCATGTACTCGGCGCGGGCCTATTACGGTCTGTTCGCGCTGGAGAATTCGCGAGTGTGGCCGTTGCAGCTCATGGCACTAGCGATCGGCGCAACCGCGATCGAGTGGCTCTGGCGAGGGCGCGTGCGCGACCAGCGGATCGCGATCGCGATCATCGCGGTTGCGTGGTGCAGCGTCGCGTGGGTGTACTTCGCGAACGAGTACAGCACGATCCACACGATGGCGCGCGGTTTCGCGATCGCGTTCGTCGCTCAGGCGCTGCTGCTTGTGCTCGCCGCAATGAGACTCGCACCGTCCAATGCGAGGTCGCGCACCGGCGCCGTGCTCGCGCTGATCGCAATCGCGGGTATCCCACTCCTGGCGCCACTCACCGGCCGCCCGTGGACACAAGCCGAGATATTCGCGCTCGCACCCGACCCCACCGTCGGCGTCACGTTCGGCGCGCTGCTCCTGGCGCCCAGAAGCAAATGGTGGCTCTGGCCTATCCCTCTTGTCTGGACGCTCTACAACGGCGCGACGTTGTGGATGCTCCACGCCTACGCCGGCCTGGCGCTCCCCGCGATCGCGGTCGTCGCGTTGTTCACACGCATAGTCCGTAGGAATTCAGTCGGTGCGGTCTCCGTCCCATCCGCGTGAGAACTGAACCGTGATGTCCGCGTGGCATCGACTATCTCTCGGGGCGAAGCCGGCATGAAGGTAGAAGGTTCGACCGGATCAACCGGATGATCCGGATCGATCGGATACGCCAACGCACAACTCAGCACCGCGCGTGGGGAGAGTGATCGAATTGTTGTTACCAACAAATACGGGCTCCATGCGCCTCCTGATTCCGGCTCCCGCGCAATCAGGTATCCGATGGATCCGGAGCATCCGGTTGATCCGGTCGAAACTTGAACCTTGATGCCAGTCCGGGGAGCACCGCGCAATGTCGTGATGGAATGTGTTGTCATGCCACACCGGTTCCCGGAAGCCGGTTCCCGGTCGTTGCCGTGTTGCGTGTCGCCGCGATCCGTGCCAAGCTGACGGATGCGCGTCACCGTGTGCGAACTCCCTCACGATCTTCGCGAGTTCAATTCCGCGTGGGCTGCGCTGTGCCTCCACACGGATCGGCAGGAATCCGAACTCGTGCTCCTTCCCGAGTTCGCGATGGTCGAGCCGTTGTGGGAGACGGAACGATTCGATGCGGCGCGCTGGACCGCCGCCGAGAAGACGGGGAATGACTTGCTCGCGCGACTTCCGGAATTGCGCGCCGAGTTCGTGGTGTGCACACGCCCGGTGACGCGCGACGATCGGCGACTGAACGAGGGTTACATCGCTAGCGGCCGGCGCGGTGACGCCCCTGCGGAGCAAGCATTTCCTGCCCAATGAGGCCGGCGGTTGGGAAGCAAAATGGTTCGACCGCGGCGACGCCGAATTCCCGGTGTATCATTTCGGCGCGATTCAGTTCGGTCTGAACATCTGCACGGAACTCTGGGCGCTCGAGAGCTACGCCGCGTACGCCGAGACGGTGCGCAAGCGATCCTGTGCCCGCGCGCGACCGCGGCCGCGACGACACCAAAGTGGATGGCGGCAGGCGTCGTGGCGGCCGTGCGCTCGGGCGCGTATTGCCTCTCGTCGAACCGCGTGGATCCGTCGGGGGCGACCGGCGGGATCGGATGGATGATCGGTCCGGACGGCCAGACGCTCGCAACGACCTCGCGTGAATCTCCGTTCGCGACAATCGAGATCGACCTCGCGGCGCCCTCGAGAGCGCGCGAGACGTATCCGCGATACGTGTTGGGCTAATTAGCGCGCCCGCCACGCGCATCGGTGCTCGAGTCGCATCCAGGTTGAAGTTTCGACCGGATCAACCGGATGGTCCAGGAATACTCCGGATACTCCAATGCCCCAGGCGAGATCGCGCAATGGTTCGTGGATCAAATTGTTGTTAACAACATGCACGGCATCCATCGCCGCCATCGATCGGTGATCGGGCGCGGCAAGGTATCCGGAGGATCCAGGATGATCCGGTTTGATCAGATAGAAACGTGGACCTTGGTGTCCGTGTGGCCGCACTGTGCCGTGCTACGCGAGAATGACGGAGTCCATGGACGGAACGGATGGGACAGAGACCGCGTGATGGGCGCCGTCGCGCAACAAGAACGCGAATTGGGAACAGCTCACGCGAACCGAGATCGAGTAAGGGAGCGGCGCCGCCCGCCGGCGCAACCGCGGCAGCGAAAAGCGAGAGACTCGCGGCAGTATCGCGAGGCTCGAAGCGGTTTGAGCGAAAGCGGCCTAGCCGGGGGCGTCGCCGCGACCGGCGGCGCGACGACCCCCGCGCGCGCGGCTCCTTGAACATTGCGTACGAGCGGTCTAAGGTTCAGCGCGCGTGCCCGCAACGCCAGCGCTCTGTGCGCCCTCTCACTCGAACCACCGGTCATTCCGAATGTCCGTCACACGCACGTGCACGATGCTCACGATGATCATCGGCGGCATCGCGGTCAGCGCACAGCCCGAGCCCCGCCTCGAGACGTCGGATGTCTATCGGCGCGGTTGCGAAGCAGGTCGTGGAGATCCGAGTCATCGAGCTGGGCAGTTTCGAACTCGAAGTCGCAGATTCGGGTCCAGGGCTTCTTCGCCTCGGCGACCGGCGACATCATCACGAACTTCCACGTCATGGGCACGCTCATCAACGAGCCGGAGGGCTACCGGGCGAGAAGTGGATCGAGGAGAGCGGCGCCGCGCACCCGCTGCGCGTGCTCGCCGTCGACGTGGTGCACGATTTCGCCGTCGTCGGCGGCGATCGTCCGGCCGGGCAGTTCTTCCAGCTCATGGCCTCGCCCATCACGCAAGGCACGCGTCTGGTTACGCGCTCGGGCATCCGCATGACCTCGGACTGAGCATCGTCGAGGGCACGTACAACGGTTTCCTGCCGTATACGCTGTATCCAAGGATCCATTTCGCCGGGGCGATCAATCCCGGCATGAGCGGCGGTCCGGCGGTCACGGCGGATGGCCGCGTCGTGGGCGTGAACGTCTGCGACCGCCGGCAACAGCATCGGGTTTCTCGTTCCTGTCGACCGCGCGGCGGCGCTGTTGGCGCGCGTGCATGCCCCCCGGCTACGCGCCGCCGAAGGATTTCATGCCGGAGATCGCGGAGGAGGTGCGAGCGTATCAGAGCGTATTCTTCTCGACGCTCCTCTCGGACTCGGTACCGAACGTGACCATGGGCGCGCACACGCTGCCAACGCTGCCCCAGGCTTCGTTCAAGTGCTGGGGCGACCTCACCCGCGGCGAGAATGAGCGGCGCTATGACTACGTCTCGCACACCTGTTCTACCGACGACGCGATGTGCTTCTCCAATGACAAGACCACCGGATACGCGTACCTGAAGTATTTGCAGTACACAACGCACGAGCTGAGCGCGCTCCAGTTCTATTCGCTGCTGGCGACACGATTCAAGACGATGGCCAGCGAGGGATGGAAAACCTGGGGAGTTCACGAACTTCCAGTGCCGAACGCGCAACGTGCGCCGGCAGTCAGGGAGAGCATGCAGCGCGGTGCTGGTCCGGATCGCGACTTGTCTGCGGGCCTACAAGAAACTGCCCGGCGTGTACGACATGATCTCGCACGTCGCGGTGCTCGGGAGCAAGGACACCGCCATCCTCGCGGAACTGACGCTCGCCGGCGTCAGCTACGAGAACGGGGAACGCATCACGAAGCGGTTCCTGGAGCGCATCCAGTGAGCGCGGCGCGGTGCGTTCTCGAGGTGCTCGACTCCCATGGCGAGCTGCTCTCGCGCACGCGAATCGAGACGCTGCCGGTGACCATCGGCCGCGGATATGCATGCGGATCTCATCGTCGACGATCCGTTCTTGGACCCGGTCCACATACAAATTGACAATCGAGGAGGGAGCCGCTCTCGTCGCGGAGGATGCCGGCGGCGCCGAATCGGGTTGCGCGCGAACGGATGGAACGAGCGCGCCGCGCGCATTGTGCTCGAGCGCGGCACCACTCTCCACGCCGGCCGGACAACGATCCGGTATCTCGAACCCGGCGAGCCCGTGGCGGCCGCGCGACGCGACCGGCAGGCGGCCTGGAACGCGCCGCTCTCGAAGCCCTCGCTGCTGAACTCGAGGCTCGCCCGCGCGGCCGCGGTCTCGGTATCTGATGAATGATAGCGCTGCGACAAGTCGGCAGAGCTCTTCGAACCGGGGGTCACCGGCAGAGAGCGGTGAGCGAGGACGATCGCGGTGCTGTTGCTGCTGGCCCTGTCGGCGGGAATGTGGGCTGGCGCCGCGCGGCTCGGCGCGAACCGCTGCGTTTTCTCGCATCACCTCGCGATCAGCGAGCGTCTCCGTCGCCGTTCTGTCGTCCCTGTTCTACGGGAACGACGTGTTCACCTTCCTCTGGCCGGGCAGCATCATGGACGCAGGGTTCGGCATCGTGTTCGTGGTGGTCCTGGTCGTGACAATGTACCGCAGAGCTGGGATTGGCCTTTCTTCGCTCCGCCATTCGATGGCGATCGGGGCCAGCATCGTGGTTCTTCCCCTCGCGACCCTGGGATTGATCGAACTGACCATCCACGCGGACGAAATTCTCGACCAAGATGAGCTACCAGGAACAGCTCGCGCCGGTGCCAGCCCATCTCGTTCCGGCGATCTCCATCGATGAATTCGCGAAAGCGCTCTCGAAAGCGAAAGAGGCGGTGGACAAGGAAGCGCGAGAGGGAGAGAAAGCGAAGTAGCGGCTCGTCGGCGGCCCGCGCGCTGATTGGTACCGTCGAGGCCCGGAAAGATCACGGTTCATGATTTGAACGGATCTGACGGATGGAGCGGATGGGACGGAGATCGCGTGAAGAGCTCTCACGCGCAACAAGATGCAAGCTCTGGCAACAGCTCGCGCGAACCGAGATCGAGCGAGGGACCGGCGGCGCGACCTTAGGACTTATCGCGTTTCCGATCGTCATCGTCCCGCTCGTCGCGCGGCCGTTCGAACTTCCCTCCGGCATCGCGAT
>CAVSYH010000023.1:0-66654 GCA_963732065.1 uncultured Gemmatimonadaceae bacterium
TGCGAGAGATCGTAATCGACCTCGAGATAGTGATCGTTAAAGGCGCGATTCTGCTCGGGGTCGAGCACTTCCAGCAGCGCCGCCGCCGGATCGCCGCGCCAGTCCTGGCCGAGCTTGTCCACTTCGTCCAGCAGGATCACCGGATTCACGACTTCGGCCTTCCGCATCGCCTGCACGACGCGTCCGGGCAGCGACCCGATGTACGTGCGCCGATGCCCGCGGATCTCGGCCTCGTCGCGCACGCCGCCGAGCGACATGCGCACGAACTTGCGGCCGAGCGCGCGCGCGATCGAGCGGCCCAGACTCGTTTTGCCCACGCCCGGCGGCCCGACCAAGCACAGAATGGGACCTTCCATTTTTCCGACGAGCGCGAGCACCGCGATGTAGTCGAGGATGCGGTCCTTCACATCCTCGAGTCCGTAGTGATCCTCGTCGAGCACTTCGCGCGCGCGCGTCACGTCGATCACGTCGTCGCTGCGCTCGGTCCACGGGAGCGCGAGGAGCCAGTCGAGATAATTGCGGCCGACTGTCGCCTCGGGCGAGAGCGGGGACGTGCGCCGCAATTTCCGCAGCTCGCGCTCGGCGCGCTCCTTCACCGCGGCGGGGAAATTCTTCTTCTCGATCTGCGCCTGCAACTCGTCGAAGCCGTCGCCCTCTTCCTGGCCGAGTTCGCGGTGGATGGCCTTGAGCTGCTCCTGCAGGTAGAACTCGCGCTGGTTCTGGAAGAGCGAGCCGCGCACCTCGTTGTCGATCTTGCGCTCGAGCCTCAAGATCTCGTTCTCGGCGACGAGCGTCTCGCCGAGGAGTTCGTTGAGCGCGCGCATGTGCGCGGCCTCGAGGAGTTTCTGGCGCTGCTCGAGCTTCACGAGGAGATGCGCCGCGACCGCGAAGGCCTGCTTGTCTACGCTCTGCGCGCCCTGCACGAGCGCGGCGACCTCGCTGGGGATGCGGCGGTGCATGCTGACGTACTCGTCGAAGAGCGTGACGACGCGCCGGATCTGCGCGTGCTCGTCGGGCGTCGCTTGGTGGTCGCGGAAGGGGCGCGGCTCGACGAGCGCGCTGAGGTGATGCTCGCCCGGCATGTAGCGCGTGACGCGCGCGCGGCCGACGCCCTCGACGAGCACCTTCGTGGTGCCGTTCGCGTTGCGCGCGAGCTGCAGCACGCGCCCGATCACGCCGGTGCGGAAGAGATCCTTGGCGCCGGGCTCGTTCGTGTCCGCGGATTTCTGCGCGACGAGGAAGATCCAGCGGTCCGCCGCGAGCGCCGCCTCGATCGCCGCGAGCGACGCGGGCCGACCAACGAACAGCGGGATGACCATGTACGGGAAGACCACGACATCCCGGAGGGGCATGACGGGAAGCTTGTCGGGGACGTCGAAGCGTTCCGACTCACGCACGATGGAATGGGTCATGAATGCAATATAGCCCCGTTCCCCACAATCGCCCTCCTACTCGCTACTTCCGAAGGGCGTGAGTCGCACCCCAGACACGCGTGTTCGTACCCCGAACTCCGTGAGTACCGAGTCGTGCGTCGAACTGACTGTACGGCGGCATTGGAACCCCTGACTCCGTTCGTCGCGACCCGAACGCCGTGAGTGACTCACGACTAACGGCGTGCGGGTCGCGACGCACGCCGTGGGTGGTCCACGACGCACGACTCGGTACTCACGGTTTTTGGGGTACGACGTACGGCGTGTCGGGGTGCGACGCACGCCGTTCGTAGGAGTTACGCCTCTTTCTTCTGCCTCTTCGGCGCAATCTCGAGCAGCGGCGGCGTCCCGTTGATCACGCACGACTCCGTGATCTTGACCTCCACGATATCATCCCGCGACGGCAGATCGAACATGATGTCCGTCATCAGTCTCTTCGAGAATCGCCCGCAAGCCCGCGCGCGCCCGTGCCGCGCTTCGATCGCCTTCGTCGCCACGGCGCGCAGCGCCGGCTCGTCGAACGTGATCTTCACGTCCTCGAGGTCGAACAGCTTCGTGTACTGCTTGGTCAGCGCGTTCTTCGGCTCCTTGAGGATCCGCACCAGCGAGCCCTCGTCGAGCGACTCGAGCGCCACGGTCACGGGCAGGCGGCCCACGAGTTCCGGGATCAGCCCGTAGCGGAGCAGGTCGTCCGGCTCCACTTCGCCGAACGGGTTCACCACCAGGTCCTTCGCCTTCCCGTTCTTCACCTCTTCCTTCGGTGAAGCCGATCTGGCGCCGCCCCGTGCGCGCCTCGATGATCTTCTCGAGGCCGTCAAAGGCGCCGCCGCAGATGAACAGGATGTCCTTCGTGTTGATCTGGATGTATTCCTGCTGCGGATGCTTGCGGCCGCCCTGCGGCGGCACGCTCGCCACGGTGCCCTCGAGGATCTTGAGCAGCGCCTGCTGCACGCCCTTCGCCGCTCACGTCGCGCGTGATGCTCGGGTTCTCGCTCTTCCGCGCGATCTTGTCGATCTCGTCGATGTACACGATGCCGCGCTCGCACTCGGCGACATTGAAATCGCCGGCCTGCAGCAGCCGCACCAGGATGTTCTCGACGTCCTCGCCGACATAGCCGGCTTCGGTGAGCGTCGTGGCGTCGGCGATCGTGAACGGCACGTCCAGGATGCGCGCCAGCGTCTGCGCCAGCAGCGTCTTGCCCACGCCCGTGGGGCCGAGGAGCAGGATGTTCGACTTGTCGAGCTCGACATCGTCGTCGCGGTTCGACGCGCTGTTGATGCGCTTGTAGTGGTTGTACACCGCCACCGCGAGCGCCTTCTTGGCGTTCTCCTGCCCGATCACGTACTGGTCGAGGACGTCCTTGATCTCCTGCGGCGTCGGGACCTGCGTGATCGCTTCCGCTACCTCACGCTCTTCGTCCTCGGCGAGGATCTCGTTGCAGAGCGAGATGCACTCGTTGCAGATGTACACGGACGGGCCCGGAGATGAACTTCCGGACCGAATCCTTGGACTTTCCGCAGAAGGAACAGCGAAGGTGCTTGTCTTGGGACATGTGTGTCCGGGAAGCAGGAGGCGCGAGGTATCTAACATCCCCTCAGAAGACGGTCAACCCGGAGGAGCGCCACAATCTCCTCCGTCTTAGTGAATCATTTCACAAAGTGACGACTTTCTCCTTCTCAGTCCTTCTGGATCGCCGCGGTGCTGCGCGATCACGCTGTCGATGATGCCGTAGTCCTTCGCTTCTTCGGCGCTCATGAACCGGTCGCGCTCCATGTCGCGCTCGATCTGCTCCACCTTCTTGCCCGTGTGCTTGGCGAACAGCTCGTTCATCTTCGCGCGCAGGTACAGGATCTCGCTCGCCTGGATCTCGATGTCGGCCGCCGTGCCCTGCGTGCCGCCGCTCGGCTGGTGGATCATGATGCGCGCGTGCGGCAGCGCGCTGCGCTTGCCCGCGGTGCCCGCCGCCAGCAGGAACGCGCCCATGCTCGCCGCCATGCCCATGCAGATCGTGTTGATCGGCGCGTTCAGGAACTGCATCGTGTCGTAGATCGCCATGCCGCGCGCTCACGCTGCCGCCCGGCGAGTTGATGTAGAGATAGATGTCGCGCTCGGGGTTGTCGGCCTCGAGGAACAGCAGCTGCGCGATGATGATGTTCGCCACGTCGTCGTTGATCGGCGTGCCGAGGAAGACGATGCGGTCCATGAGCAGGCGCGAGAAGATGTCGTAGGTCCGCTCGCCGCGGCTCGACCGTTCGATCACGTAGGGAGGATAGATCGTCGACACTGGCAGGTTCCCGGTTGGGGTCGTGGACACCTTAGGCGCTCCTCTGGATCTCATTGTGTTCGAGCAGCCACGCGAAGACCTTGTCCTCCGTGATGCTGCGCTCGATCTCCTTGATGCGGCCGGCCTTCTGCAGCGACGCGTAGATCGCGCCCGGCTCGGCGCCGCGCTTGGCGGCCACCTCGGCGACGCGCGCATCGATGTCCGACTCCGACGCCGCCAGCTTCTCGCGCGTCGCGATCGTCTCGATCACCAGATCGCGCCGCACCTGGCGCTCCGCCACCGGGCGGAACTCCCCGGCGAACTTCTGCTTCTCTTCCTCGGGGATCTGGTACATCTCGGCGTACGCGCGCACGAGATCGTTCACCCAGCTCGGCGGCACCTCGAACGGATTCGCTGACACGATCTCGTCGATGAGCTTCTGGCGCACCTCCGCGTCGGCCTCGCGCGCGGTGTGCGTCGCGAGATCGGCGCGCACGGCGGTGCGGAGCGCGTCGAGCGAATCGAAGTCGCCCACTTCGCGCGCGAACGCGTCGTCGAGCGCGGGGAGTTCCTTGCGCTTCACGTCCACGACTTGCACGCGCACCGTTTTCGTCTTGCCGCGCTGCGCTTCGTCGGGGAAGTCCTCCGGCCATTTCACGGGGCCTTCCTGCGTCGCGCCCGGCGTCGGTGCTCATGATCAGCTCTTCGATCGCCGGCGATCGCCTGGCCGGAGCCGACCACGATGCGGTATTCCTTGCCCTCGGGCAGCGCGCCGGTTTCGTCGGCGGTGGCGAGCATGCACCGTGACCATGTCGCCCGGCTGCGCGCGGCCCGTCGCCGGCGTCCAGGCGGCGCGCTGGTCGCGCAGCGTCTCGATCTGCTCCTTCACCATCTCGTCGGTGAGCGGCTTCTCGTTGCGCGGCACGCGGAAGCCGGACGTGCGCGCGAGCGCGATCGTGGGCTTCACTTCGAAGTGCAGCTCGAACGTGAGCGGCTGCCCCTCGTGGAAGTGCAGATCGTGCACGTGCGGCTGCGTCGCGAGGTCGAGCTTGTCGCGCTCGAGCACCGTCTTGAACGCTTCCTGCACGAGCGCTTCGATCGCTTCCTGCCGGATCGCCTCGGCGAACTTCTTGCGCACGACCGCCGCCGGCGCCTTGCCCGGGCGGAAGCCCGGCATGCGCACCTGGGTCGCGTACCGGGTGGCCGCCTTGTCTTCCGCGCTCTTCACATCCGTGAGCGGGACCGACACCGCCAGGCGGCGCTCCAGGCCCTCACTCTTCGTGGACTTTGATCTCGATGGACATGCCCACAAGATAATCGAGTGAGCCAGGCTTGTGGGGCGGCGCATGGGCGCATCGAGCCATGCGGCCATCGTAACTACTCCGGGGCCCCGCTGTTACGACGGCCCGACGGCGCGATCCCGCTTCCCGCTTGCCGCGATTCGTATCTTAGCTCCGCTCGAGGAACCCCGCTGCTCACACTGCGGCGGCGTCGGCCGCGACGTATCGGATTCTCGCGTGTGCGACATGTCCCACGCCTGGTGGATCGCGTCCATCACCGGCGTCGGGGCGCGTGATGTGGATCATGTGGCCGGCGTTGGGCAGCACCACCAGCCGCGAGCGGTGCACCTGGTTGTGCAGGCGGTAGCCCTGGCGCGCCGGCACGGCCACGCGGTCGCTGTCGCCCACGACGATCACGAGCGGCAGCGCGATCTCGCCGTAGCGCGCGGAGAGTTCGCCGCGAGCTGTCGTAGCTCGCGGAGAAATCCTCGTCGCGCGCGTGCCGCTGCGCGGGGCGCGCCCGGCGGAACGCGAGCAGCGGGTCCGTCGCCTCGGTGTCGGGCACCGGCTCGGGTGCGAATCGCGCGCGCATCGTCGCGCGGTACACGCGGTATCCCACCAGCGGCTGCAGCACGGGCGTAAGCCGGTCGCTCGCGCGCGCCATGAGGTGCCCGTGCGGGTCGGTGTGGCGCGTGTTGTCGTCGGCGTAGCAGAGCGGGTTCAGCAGCACGAGGCCCGGCGAGTTCGCTGCCGTGCTCCAGCGCGTACGCCAGCGCGAGGAATCCGCTCCACGAATGCGCCACGAGCAGCGGCTGCTCGATGCCGACGCGCTGCACGGCGTCGCGCACGAGTTCGGCTTGGCCGCTCACGCTGAGGCCGGCGGGTGGCCGCTCGCTGTGGCCATAGCCCGGACGATCGATGATCACGGCCTGGAAATCGCGACTCACGCGCTCGCGCAGGCGTCCGGAGAAATCGGTGGCGTCGCCGTAGTTGCCGTGCAGCAACACGACCGGACGGCCGCCGCCGCGCACGAGCACGTGCACGCTGACGCCGTCCACTTTCACGCGCTCGCCTTCGGCCGGGTAGCGCTGCGTCACTTCACGCCGCTTCCACCGGTCGTAGCCGAGCAGCACGCCGCCGAACGCGATCACGCCCGCCGAGATCAACAGCCAGATCATCCACGCCTCCCCGGTTCCCGCAACGCTACGACTCGCCTGGGGACCCGTCTACCCCCTCTGAACGAGCGTCTGGGGCGAGGGTCACGGAACTGCTTGGGACGCGGGAAGCGGGAAGCGCCGCGGGAAGCGACAGGGGCGCGAGGATTCATCGCGCCGTTCGCGCATCCCGCGGCGCTTCCCGCTTCCCGCTTCCCGCGTGGTTATGACCGCCCTCTTGCGCCCAACCTCGCGCGATGGAACGATGATGTGTGCAGATTTCGGTCCGCCGCATTTCAAAGGAGGCTCACTTGCTGAAACGACTGATCGGCCTGGCGGCGCTCGCTGCCATGTTCTCGCTGCCCGGATCGATCCGCGCGCAGACGCCCGCGAGTGTGTGCGTGGACGGCACTACGTCGAACGCGACGGGATCGGGTGCCTGCTCCGGACATGGCGGCGTGGACAAGGCCAAGACGAAGGCGGCGCACACGCCTCCGGCGCCGCCGCCGGCGCCCGCGGCGACGATGGTGTCATGCAAGGATGGAACGCAATCGAAGAGCGGCAAGGGCGCGTGCTCGCATCACCGGCGGCGTCGGCACCCGCCGGCGACCGCGACGGCCGCACCGCCCGCGCCACCCCAGGCTCCGCCGAGCGCGGCGGCTGGCCCCGCGGTCATGTGCACCGACGGCACGATGTCGAACACGAGCGGAAAGGGCGCGTGCTCGCATCACGGCGGCGTGAAGCACAACGGCGCGACGCCGCCCGCTCCGCCCGCTCCCCGCGCCCGCCGCCGCGCCCGCGATGGCCGGCAACGGCGATCAGTCCGAACAACAACCCGCAGGGCGCGATCGCGAAGTGCAAGGACGGCACCTACTCGCACGCCAAGCAGCACAGCGGCGCGTGCTCGCAGCACGGCGGAGTCGGGCAGTGGCTGGACGGAACGACGAAGCAATAGACGACAGACGGTAGCCGTGAGAACGGCAACGGGGGCGCCGCATAGCGGCGCCCCCGTTTAGCATCTATCCAACACCGCTAACGACTTGAACAAAACGCGGCGGCCGGGAACCGGCCGCCGCGTTCGTTCGCAGTGCGAGAGGAGGGACTCGAACCCCCACGGGTTGCCCCACTGGATCCTAAGTCCAGCGCGTCTACCAATTCCGCCACTCCCGCGCGCGCGTCCAACCTAAGAGACGCACGGGAGCGCGGCCAGCCACCGCGCCCTTAGCCGCCGATCCTCAGATTCACCACGCGCGTCGCTTTCGCGCCCGCGTTGTACACGAGCAGCGTCACCACCTGGCCATCCTTCACGCCGGCGAGCGCCTCGTTCAGATCGGCCACCGAGTGGATGATCTTCTGATTCGGGCTCAGCACCTTCACGATCAGGTCGCTGCCCGGCTGCAGCTGGTGGAACGCCGGACCCATCGCGTCCACATCGGTCACCGCGAGGCCGCGCTGGTTCTCCGGGATCTCGGCGCGGCTCGCCTTCTCCGCGCTCAGGATCTCCACCGAGATCCCCAGCTTGTCGTACGTCGCCGGCTGCACGCTGTCGTCGTTCCCGCTCGTGTTCTCGCGACCTTGGTCTCCTCGTTCGGCGCCTCGGCGAGCTTCACCTTGAACGACTTCTTCTCGCCGAATCGCATCACGTCCACCGTCACGACGTCGCCCGGCTTGTGGTCGCGGATCTGGCGCTGCATCTGCGCCACGCGATCCACCTGCACGCCGTCGATCGCGACGATCACGTCACCCGCCTCGATGCCGGCCCTCGCCGCCGGACTCTCCTGTCCGGGCGTCGAGCCGCCGACCAGCGCGCCGCGGATCTCCTTGAGCCCCGCCGCCTGCGCGTCTTCCGGCCGCAGGTCGGAGATGGAGACGCCGAGGATCGCGCGCCGCACGCGGCCGTACTGGATGATGTCGCCCATCACCGTCTTCGCGAGCGTGATCGGGATCGCGAAGCCGTAGCCCGAGTAGTAGCCCGTCTGGCTCGCGATCGCGCTGTTGATGCCGATCACATCGCCGCGCGTGTCCACGAGCGGCCCGCCGGAATTGCCCGGGTTGATCGCCGCGTCGGTCTGGATGTAGTCCACGATCGCATACTGGCTCGCGTACAGTCCGCGGAGTTCGCGGCTCCGCCCCTTCGCGCTGATGATGCCCGCGGTGACGGTGAAGTCGAGGCCGAGCGGATTGCCGATCGGCCAGCACCCACTCGCCGACGCGCGCCTTCGCGTCATCGCCCAGCGAGATGACCGGGAAGTTCGACCCGTCGATCTTGATCACCGCGACATCGGTCGTGGGATCGCGGCCGACGACCTTCGCCTTGAACATCCGCTTGTCGAGCAGCGTGACGGTCACCTTGTCGGCGTCCGCCGACGACGTGGTTGTTCGTGAGGATGTAGCCGTCCGGCGTCACGATGAAGCCCGAGCCGCTCCCCTCTTCCGGCTGCTGCCTCTGATTCGGATCGAACTGGCGGAAGAAATCCTCCATGCCCGGCGGAACGGCCTGACCACGGGGCGAGCGCGCCGACGGCTTCGGCGCGTTCCGCTCGGTCACGATCGAGACGACCGCCGGCGTCACATGCTCGGCGATCGACACGAACGTGTTGCCGCCCTCGGGCACCGGCGCGCTCTGGGCGAGCTGCAGCGGAGCGCTCGCGCCGTTGCGCTGCTGCGCATAGCCGAACGGCGTGAGATTGAAGCCGGCGGTGACCACCAATCCGGCAATGAACGCAGTGGCCGCGACGACGCCGAGCGTCGCGCGCGACAGGAATCGATTGGACATACTCGGGATCCTTCGTGGATGAGAGTTGGTCATATAGATACGTACAGCGGGGCTCCGGGGTTCCCGGAGCCCCGCCGTGTCCATTCGTTAGTCACCGGCAGCGCCGGTTGCGTTGCCTTACTTCTTCGTGTCGTCCACGATCTCGTAATCGGCCTCGACCGCCTCGTTCTTGCTGTCGGTGCCCTTCGGATTGTCCGCGGCACTCTCGTGCGCCGCGTGCGCCGTGGCCTCTTCACCCGCGGTCTGCTGCCCCTGCGCATACAGCGACTGTCCGGCCTCGCTGTACGCCTTCTCCAGCTCCGTCGCGCGCCGCGCCGATCTCGGCCATGTCCTCGCCGCGCAGCGCCTTCCGCGCGCGATCCACCGCGCTCTCGAGCTTGCCCTTGAGGTCGGCGCTCAGCCGGTCGGACCATTCCTTCGAATCCTTCTCCACCTGGTACGCGAGACTGTCGAGCTGGTTTCGCGTGTCGATCTCCTCGCGCTTCGGCTTGTCCTCCGTCGCGTTCGCCTCGGCGTCGCCTTCATCTTCTCGATCTCGGCGTCCGACAGACCGCTCGACGCCTCGATGCGGATCTTCTGCTCCTTGCCCGTGGCCTTGTCCTTCGCGGTCACGTGCAGGATGCCGTTCGCGTCGATGTCGAACGTGACTTCGACCTGCGGCATGCCGCGCGGTGCCGGCGGGATGCCGGTGAGCTGGAACTTGCCGATCGTCTTGTTGTACTGCGCGAGCTCGCGCTCGCCCTGCAGCACGTGGATCTCCACCGTGGTCTGGTTGTCCTCGGCGGTGCGAGAACGTCTCCGACTTCTTCGTCGGGATCGTGGTGTTGCGCGGAATGAGCACCGTGGTCACGCCGCCCAGCGTCTCGATGCCGAGCGAGAGCGGCGTCACGTCGAGCAGCAGCACGTCCTTCTGCTCGCCGGTGAGCACCGCGCCCTGGATCGCCGCGCCGATCGCGACGACTTCGTCGGGATTCACGCCCTTGTGCGGCTCCTTCCGAAGAAGTCCTTCACGATCTGCCTGCACCTTCGGGATGCGCGTGGAGCCGCCGACGAGGATCACCTCGTCGATCTCCGTCGGGCTTCATCTCCGCGTCCTTCAGCGCCTGCTGCATCGGCTGGAGCGTGCGCTGGATGAGGTCGTCCACGAGCTGCTCGAACTTCGCGCGCGTGAGCGAGTAGTTGAGGTGCTTCGGGCCCGACTGGTCGGCCGTGATGAACGGCAGATTGATGTCGGTCTGCTGCGTGCTCGACAGCTCCATCTTCGCCTTCTCGGCGGCTTCCTTGAGGCGCTGGAGCGCCATCGGATCCTTCGAGAGGTCGATCGTCTGATCCTTCTTGAACTCGGCGACGAGCCAGTCGATGATGCGCTGGTCGAAGTCGTCGCCGCCCAGGTGCGTGTCGCCGTTCGTGGACTTCACCTCGAACTGGCGCGCGCCGTCGACGTCGTACAGCTCGAGCACGGAGATGTCGTAGGTGCCGCCGCCCAGGTCGAACACGGCGACCTTCTCGTCCTTCTTCTTGTCGAGGCCGTACGCGAGCGCGGCCGCGGTGGGCTCGTTGATGATGCGGAGCACATCGAGGCCGGCGATCTTGCCGGCGTCCTTGGTGGCCTGGCGCTGCGAGTCGTTGAAATACGCCGGGCACCGTGATGACCGCCTTCGTCGACCTTGCTGGCCGAGGTAGTCCTCGGCGGTCTGCTTCATCTTCTGGAGGATCATCGCCGAGATCTCGGGCGGCGTGATAGCGCTTGCCCTGGACCTCGACCGTGGCGACGTCGTTCGGCCCGCCGACCACTTTGTAGGGGACGCGCTTCATCTCCTCGGTGACTTCCGAGGATCTTGCGGCCCATGAAGCGCTTGATCGAGAAGACGGTGTTGGTGGGGTTCGTGACGGCCTGTCGCTTGGCGACCTGGCCGACGAGCCGCTCGCCGTCCTTGGTGAAGCCGACGACCGACGGGGTGACGCGCCCGCCTTCGGCGTTCGGGATGACGACCGGGTCGCCGCCTTCCATGACGGCGACGACGGAGTTCGTGGTGCCGAGGTCGATGCCGATGACTTTCTGTGCCATGCTCGTTGACTCCAAGTAAAGTCAGGTGGTGTGGCTTACGCGCATAAGTTCAAGCAATATTTGGGCCTATCTAGTACGCCGGATTGGCAGATAAGTCTGACAGATGGGTGGCCGAATGGCCGAAGCTCTGTCACGTTCGGGAAGCGGGACGCGGGAAGCGCCGCGGGAAGCGGGAAGGGACCGCTGGGTCCCCGCGCAGTCCACGCGTCCCGCGGCGCATCCCGCTTCCCGCTTCCCGCGTCCGACCAATCTTTGCCGCCGGCAACGCGCCGCCATAAGTTCCACCCCGCGACGCACCCCGTCCTCATGGGAGTTTCGAATGCGCCTGATCCCGAGAGACGAAGCCTTCTTCGAGATGTTCTCCGAGCTCGCGAAGCGCGGATCCGCCTGCGCCCGGCTGCTGCGGCAATTGTTCGCGGAGCCGGCGAACCTCGAGAAGCATGTCGCTGCGATCAAGGCGGTGGAGCACGAGGCCGACGAGCTCACGCACAAGATCATCCTGCGCATCGACCGGAGCTTCGTGACGCCGATCGACCGCGAGGACATCCACCTCCTCGCCGGCGAGCTGGACGACGTGATCGACCTCATGGACGGCACCGCGCGCCGCGTGCAGATGTTCCACATCACCACGGTGCTGCCGCAGGCGATCCCGCTGTGCGACGTGCTCATTCGCGCGACGGAGCACATCGAGGCGGCGGTGGCCGAGATGAAGGACTCGCGCATCGTCGTCGCGCGCGGCCGCGACATCAAGCTCCGCGAAGAAGAGGGCGACCAGCTCTACCACCAGGCGATCGGCGACCTGTTCGCCGGCGCACCCCGACCCGATCGAAGTGATCAAGTGGAAGGAGCTGTTCGACACCCTCGAGCGCGCCCTCGACCAATGCGAGGATGTGGCGAATGTGCTGGAGAGCATCGCGCTGAAGCACAACTGATCTCGTGATCATCTACATCGTCGCGATCGTCGTCGTCGCGTTCATCTTCGATTTCAGCAACGGCTTCCACGATTCGGCGAACTCCATCGCCACGATCGTCGGCACGCGCGTGCTCAAGCCGCTCCCCGCGGTGATCTGGGCGGCGTCGTTCAATTTCCTCGCGGCGTTCGTGATCGGCACCAAAGTGGCGCAGACGATGGGCAAGGGGTTGATCGACGTCTCGATCGTGGACCCGAACGTGATCCTGGGCGGGCTCGTCGGCGCGATCATCTGGAACATCATCACGTGGTACTTCGGCCTGCCGTCCAGCTCATCGCACGCGCTCATCGGCGGCTATGGCGGCGCGGCGGTGGCGAAGGCGGGATTCCACGCGCTCATCGTGTCGGGCTGGACCAAGGTGCTCCTGTTCATCGTGCTCTCGCCGCTGATCGGCATGGCGCTCGGCTACCTGCTGATGGTGCTGGTGATGTGGATCTTCCACCGCACGGCGCCGGCGCGCGTGGACCGCTTCTTCCGCGCCGCGCAGCTCGCGAGTTCGGCGCTCTTCTCGCTCGGCCACGGCGGCAACGACGCGCAGAAGACCATGGGCATCATCGTCGGACTGCTCGTCTCCACGCAGGCGCTCTTCGCTCACGAAACGGGGTGGCTCCACAGCCTGTATCTCCAGAACGCGGACCACATCCCGCTCTGGGTCGTGATGGGCGGCTACAGCGCGATCGCGCTCGGCACGCTCTTCGGCGGTTGGCGCATCGTGCTCACCATGGGCACGCGCATCACCAAGCTGCGCCCGGTGGGCGGATTCTGCGCCGAGACGGCGGGCGCGATGAGCATCCTGCTCGCGACGAACTTCGGGATCCCGGTGAGCACCACGCACACCATCACCGGCGCGATCATGGGCGTGGGCGCGACCAACCGGCTGAGCGCCGTGCGCTGGGGCGTCGCGAGGCGTATCGTGTGGGCGTGGGTCCTGACGATCCCGATGGCCGCCCTCATGGCCGCCGGCGGTGTGGTGGGTGCTCCAGCTGATCACGAGCTGAGAGAGGAACGATGACCAGTCCCGACATTCGCTTCACCGGCAGCATTCCGGCGAATTACGACAAGTATCTGGGTCCGGTGTTCTTCGAGCCGTACGCGCTCGACGCCGCGGCGCGTTTGCCGAAGACGGCGAAGCGCGTGCTCGAGGTCGCGTGCGGCACGGGGATCGTGACCCGCCGGTTGCGCGAGGCGATGCGGCCGGACGCGCATTTCACGGCCACCGACTTGAGTCCCGCGATGGTCGAGTACGCGCGGTCGCGCATGCCGGGTGCGGCCGGCGTCGAGTTCCGTCCGGCGGACGCCATGGCGCTGCCGTTCCCCGATGCCTCGTTCGATGCGCTGGTCTGTCAGTTCGGCGTCATGTTCGTGCCCGACAAGGCGGTCGCGTTCGCGGAGATGCGCCGCGTGCTCGCGCCGGGCGGCACGTTGATCTTCTCGGTGTGGGACAGCCTTGCCGTGAATCCGGCGTCGCGGCTCGGCGCGCGAGACGGTCGTGAAGCTCTTCCCGGTGGATCCGCCGGATTTCATCACGATCCCATTCGGCTACTTCGATGTCGGAGTGATCACCGGCCTCCTGACCGCCGCCGGCTTCAGCGCCATAAAGGCCGAACGCGTCGCGAAGGAGATGCATTCGCCAACGGCGCGCGATCTCGCGACCGGATTCGCGACCGGCACGCCGCTCGCGACGGGCATCGCGGAGCGGCGCGTCGGTGCCCGCGGAACGTGTGATCGCGGAGATCGCCGGCGCGATCGGCGCGCAGTTCGGCGATACGCCCGTGCACGCGCCGATGCTCGCGATCGTGTTCACCGCCTCGGCGCGCACGGGCGGATGATCCCGCACGCCCTCTTCGGCGACGGCATCTGGTGGGTGCTGTTCCTGTCCGTCGAGTGGGCGATCCGGATCGTGGCGATCGTCATCGTCCCCTTCCGCCGCTCGCCCGAGACGGCGAAGGGCTGGCTGCTGCTCATCCTCTTCGAGCCGATCGTCGGGCTCGTGGTGTACCTCGCGTGGGGCCGCACGCGGATGCCCGCGTGGCGGCTGCGGCGCGCGGCGGAATTCGAGGAGGGCGCGCGACCCGTGTACGCGCGGCTGCTCGCCCACCCCGCGGTGTTCCATCCGGAGCAAGCGCCCGCGATCGCGCCGGCCGTGCGCCTCACCGAGCAGCTCGGCGACCTGCCGATCCTCGGCGGGAACCACGCGGAGATCCTGTCCGACTATGCCGGCATCGTCGAGCGGCTGATCGCGGACATCGACGCGCGCGAAGAATCACGTGCATTTGCTGTTCTACATCGTGGCCGACGACGCCGTGGCGGCGCGCATCATGGACGCGCTCGAGCGCGCCGTGAAGCGCGGCGTGGCCTGCCGTCTGCTGGCGGACGCGATCGGATCCCGGCCGTTCGGATTCAAGGAGTTGGCGCCGCGACTTCGCGCGAGGGGCATCGATGCGTTCGCGACGCTTCAAACTGTCGCTCATCCGGTCGCAAGGCGCGCGCGCCGATCTCCGCAATCACCGCAAGATCGCCGTGATCGATGGGCGCATCGGTTACACCGGCTCGATGAACCTCGTGGCGCCCGACTTCAAACCGGGGCTCACGTACGAGGAGCTGATGGTGCGCATCACCGGGCCGGCGGTGCTCGAACTCCAGGCGGTGTTCGCGCAGGACTGGTTCATCGAGACGGGCAAGAATCTCGAGCCCGGCACGCCGTTCCCCGACCCGGAGATCACGGGCGTGACGCCCGCGCAGGTGCTGCCGTCGAGCCCGCTCTTCCCGCGGCAGAACAGCCAGCGGCTGATCGTGGCGCTGCTGGGCGTCGCGCGCGAGCGTGCCGTGATCACGACGCCGTATTTCATTCCCGACGACGCGCTGCGCCAGGCGCTCACCACCGCGGTGATGCGCGGCGTGGACGTGCGGCTGGTGGTGCCCGGGCAGGACGATCAGCTGCTCGTGTCCAACGCGCAGAAGTCGTACTATGAGGAGTTGCTCACCGGCGGCGTGAAGATCTGCCGGTACTCCAAGCGATTCCTGCACGCG
Organism: uncultured Gemmatimonadaceae bacterium; assembly: GCA_963732065.1. Taxonomy (GTDB): domain Bacteria; phylum Gemmatimonadota; class Gemmatimonadetes; order Gemmatimonadales; family Gemmatimonadaceae; genus DATKOH01. The sequence continues at coordinate 14,974 of CAVSYH010000023.1, forward strand.
AAGCACGTCACGATCGACGACGAGATCGGCTGGATCGGCTCGTCGAACATGGACATCCGCTCGTTCGCGCTCAACGAGGAGGTCGTGCTGCTGACGTACGATCCCGCGGTGTGCGCGCAGATGCGCGTCGGTGCAGGAGCGGTACTTCCGTGAAGGGCGAGTGGCTCGACGCGGCGATCTGGGGTGCGCAGCCGCTCTGGCGTCAGGTGGGATGGAACGTGGCCCGTCTCTTCAGTTCACTGCTCTAGGAGGAGGCGATGCGCAAACTGATCGCGGGGATCATGGAGTTCCGCCGGCTGCGGCGCGCGGACTATCAGGACACGTTCGCCGAACTCGCGCTCGGCCAGCGCCCCGACGTGCTGTTCATCGCCTGCTCGGACAGCCGCGTGGCGGTGAACGTGTTCGCATCCACCGATCCCGGCGACATGTTCGTCGTGCGCAACGTGGGGAACCTCATCCCGCCCAGCGACGTGGATGGGCGCTCGACGAGCGACGAGTCGGAGGCGTCGGCCATCGAGTTCGCGCTGTCGCGGCTGGAGGTGAGCCACGTCGTCGTGTGCGGCCATTCGGACTGCGGGGCGATCAAGGCGCTCTGTGCGGGGCGCGGCACGATCCCGGAGCCGAACCTGCGGGCGTGGCTGCGGCACGCCGAGCCGGCGCTGGCGGAAGCGCGGAAGAAGGGGACGGACGATGTGCGCACCGTGTCTCAGCTGAATGTGCTTGCAGCAGCTGGAGCATATCGGCGGCTACCCGCTGGTGAAGTCGCGAGTGGAGCGCGGCGAGTTGCAGCTGCACGGATTGTGGTTCGATATCCGGGGTGCGGACGTGTACTACTTCGAGCCGTTGCGGGGGAAGTTCGTGCTGATCGACGACATGGAGGGCGCGAGCGTGTTGGCGCGACTTGGAGCATGAAGCTGCCTGACTGTCGCTAAAAATGCGTATTATATCGTTATACTGGCTTGATAGTGTTGCATAATAAGGCCTGAATCGCCTACCAACGATCCGACCAGTCGTTACGTACGTGTGATTCACGGCGGCCTCGCGGGGCTCTAGATTACCTCCCACGACAACCGCACTCCCGCCGCCCGCGCCTCACGCCGGGCGGCGACTCGTCTCCGCCTGGGAAATGCCCGACCGCGCTCGCCGCACCTGAGATCTATCTCAATCGCGAACTGAGCTGGCTCGAGTTCAACGCCCGGGTGTTGCACGAGGCGCTCGACTCGCGCACGCCGCTGCTCGAGCGCTTGAAGTTCCTGTCGATCTTCAGCACGAACCTCGACGAGTTCTACATGGTGCGCGTGGCCGGCCTCCGGCGGCAGGTGGCCGCCGGCGTCGCGGTGTCGGCGCCCGACGGGCTCGCCCCACAGGAGCAGCTCGACGCGATCGCGCGCCGCGTGTCCGAACAGCTGGCGCTGCGCGACCGCTGCCTGCACGGCGAGGTGCTCCCGGCGCTCGCGCTCCACGGGATCGAGCTCGTGTCCATGGAGGATCTCGACCGCTCGGAGTTCGCCGCGGTGGACAGCTTCTTCGAGTCGCACGTCTTCCCGGTGCTCACGCCGCTCGCGGTCGATCCTGGGCACCCGTTCCCGTACATCTCGAACCTGTCGCTCTCGCTCGCCACGGAGATCCGCGACCCGATCACCGGCGACACGCACTTCGCGCGCGTGAAGGTGCCGAAGAGCCTCTCCCGCTGGGTGTCCACCGGCAAGGGCCACCGCTTCGTGCCGCTGGAGCGCGTCATCGGCGCGAACCTCGGCGCGCTCTTCCCCGGGATGGAGATCCTGCGCTGGCACGCCTTCCGCATCACGCGCAACTCGGACATCGAGCTGGCGCCGAGCGAGGAGCCGGACGATCTGCTGGCGACGATCGAGGAGCAGGTGTTCCGCCGCCGGTTCGGCGAGGTGGTGCGGCTCGAGGTGCAGGCCGGGATGCCGGAGGCGACGCGGCTGCTGCTGCTCGACGAATTGCGCGACGACCGCCTGCCGCCCAACGCGACGCTCACCGAGAAGGATGTGCACGAGTTCGGCTCGCTGCTCGAACTGGGCGACCTCATGGAGATCGCCAGCCTGGATGTGCCGGAGCTCCGTGATCCGCCCTTCGTGCCGGTCACGCCGCCGCGGCTGCGCGGGGTGAATGGCGGGATCTTCGACGCGATCCGTCAGGGCGACATCCTCGTGCATCATCCGTTCGAGTCGTTCGCGACGAGCGTCGAGGCGTTCCTCGACCGCGCCGCCGAGGACCCGCAGGTGCTCGCGATCAAGCTCACGCTCTACCGCACATCGGGCGACACGCCGATCGTGCGCGCGCTCACGGCCGCGGCGGAGCGGGGGAAGCAGGTGGTGGTAATGATGGAGATCAAGGCGCGCTTCGACGAGGCCAACAACATCACGTGGGGGCGCCAGCTCGAGAGTGCCGGCGTGCACGTGGTGTACGGCGTGGCGGCGCTCAAGACGCACGCGAAGGTGTGTCTGGTGGTGCGCCGCGAGGCCGACGGCATCCGCCGCTACGTGCACATCGGTCGGGCAACTACAACTCGCGCACGGCGCGCCTGTACACCGACTTCGGACTGTTCACCGCCGACCCGCTCATCGGTGCGGACGTGAGCGACCTGTTCAACTTCCTCACCGGATTCTCGCATCAGCGCTCGTACCGCCGGCTGCTCGTGGCGCCCACCGAGTTGCGCGAGCGTCTCAAGCAGCTGATCCGCCGCGAAGCGGACCACGCGCGCGCGGGACGGCCGGCACGGATCGCCGCGAAGATGAACGCCGTCGTGGATCCCGACGTGATCTTCGAGCTGTACGAGGCGTCGCAGGCCGGCGTGGAGATCGACCTGATCGTGCGCGGCGCGTGCGCGCTGCGGCCCGGCGTGCCGGGGCTCAGCGACCGGATCCGCGTGGTGGGTCACATCGGACGCCTGCTCGAGCACTCGCGCATCTGGAATTTCGCGAACGGCGGCGCCGAGGAATTCTATCTCGGGCAGCGCCGACTGGATGCAGCGGAACTTCGACCGCCGCGTGGAAGTGATCACGCCGGTGGTGGATGTGGCGCTGCACGACCGGCTGCGCTCACTGTTCGCGACGTATCTCGCGGACAATCGGTTGGCGTGGGACCTCGACTCGGCGGGGCAGTACCACCAGCGCAGCGCCGGCAGTGAACCCGAGCGGAATGCGCAGACGATCCTCATGATGCATCCGTGGGGCGAGGCGGTGGCTGCGGCGGCACCACTCGCACTCGCGGCGCCTGCGACCGCGTCCGTCATGACGACGGCGGAGAGGGAAGTCGCAGTCTCGATGGCGGCTGAATAACCGCGAACGGCGGGGTTGGTACCGCGAGGGGCGCGCTTGGCGTTGGCGGTGGGAAGCTCGCGCCAACCGAGGAGATCGCAGGTCCCAACGCCAACGCCAGGCGCGCTGGTAGCGGTACCAGCCCCGCCTCTAGTCTTCCTCGCCGCCTTTGATATCGCCGCTCTCCTCACGGTCGAACACATTCCCGTCGGGATCAACGATCTCCACGGGCGTGCCCGCGACCTCTTCGAGGAGGCGCGCTTTCCGGCTCGCGCCCCAGAGCTCCAGGCGCAGCGACCGGCTCGCGATCCGCGGCACGGTGCTGATCCGGATGCAGCGCTCCACCCAGCGCACCTTCACGCGGTCCACCGCGGCGACGTGTCCGCGATCCAATCCGTCGGCGACGCGCAGCAGTGCCGCGAGCCGCCGCACGCTCCGGCGCATCACGCGGTCGAGCGCGGCGAACTCGGCGTGCCGCTTCGAGGGTTCCGCGCCGCGGTGATAGCGCGCCACGTGCGCCACGACGAGCTGCTCCGCCGGTGACATGCCCAGCAATTCGGCGTGCGAGATCAAATAGTACGAATGCTTGTGGTGGCGGTCGTAGCTGATGTGATAGCCGATGTCGTGCAGCAGCGCCGCGGCCGAGAGCGTGTCGCGCTCCTGCGGCGAGCAGCCGAGCCGCGCGCCGAGCGCGTCGAAGAGCTGCAGCGACAGGCGCTGCACCTGCGTGCTGTGGCGCTCCTCGAAATGGCACGCGTCGGCGAGCCGGCGCACGGAGCGCTCGCGGGCGTCGCCGGGCCCGCCGATCGACGGCGCGATGCGCGCGTTCTCGAGCAGCAGTCCCTCGCGGATGCCGTAGCCCGACACGACGAGCCGCGGCGTATCGAGTCGCGCCATCACTTCCGCGATCACGGCGAGGCCGGCCACGATGATGTCGGCGCGCCCCGCGTTGAGCCCCGGCACGGCGAGGCGCTCGGCGAGCGACATGCCTTGCAGCGCATCCAGGATGTGCTCGAGCTCCACGCGGCTCACCGTGGTGCCGTGCACCGTGGGGAATCCGGTGATCCCCTGCCGGTAGAGCGCCATGCCCGCGAGGTTCGTGAACGTGCCGCCCGAGCCGATCACCGTCGGCGCTGCGCCATTCGCGCGCGGGCAGGTGCTGCTGCAGCTCGTGCCGCACGTGCTTGCGCAGCTTCTTCACCGCTTTGCGCGTGGTGTGCGGCGTGAGGAAGCGCTCGGTCATGCGCAGCACGCCGAAGGGCAGGGAGACGAGACGGTCCACGAGGCCGGCGGCGCTCAGCGCGAGTTCGAGCGAGCCGCCGCCGATGTCCACCACGGCCGCGCGGCCGCCGCCGAGATCGAAGTGCGCGAGCGCGCTGCGGAATCCGAGGCGCGCTTCGTCGTCGCCGCGCAGGATGCGCACCTTGAGCTTCGCCGACTGCTGCACGCGACCCAGGAACTCGCGCGCGTTCTGCGCGTCGCGCACGGCGCTGGTGGCCACGGCCTCGATGCGACTCGCGCCGAGCTGCCGCGCGAGGGTCGCCATGCGGGTGATCGCCTCGGTGGCGCGCTCCATCGCGGCGTCGCTCAGATGGCCCGCTTCGTCGAGCCCGGCGCCGAGCCGCGGCGCCGCCTTCATTTCGCCCACCACCCGGATATTCCCGTCGGGTGCTACGTCGGCGACGATCTGCCGGATCGAGTTCGATCCGATGTCGATCGCGGCGACACGCTCGTGCCCGGTATCGGGCGCGCCCCCCGAGAGGCGGGCGACGGATTCGGCGGTGGCGGATGCCATGCGCTAGGGCGAGGGGGCTGAGGTGAGCAGTTCGCGGCGGTGCTTGATCGATTTCCCTTCCGCAAGATACACCGCGTCCTCGGCGATGTTGGTCGCGAGGTCCGCGACCCGCTCGAGATTGCGGCTCACCAGGAACAGTTCGAGCGCCGCCGAGATCGTGCTCGCATCCTCGAGCATGTGCGTGAGCAGGATCCGGAAGAGCGAGTCGTGCAGTGCGTCCACTTGGTCATCGCGCCGGGTCACCTCGCGTCCCAGCGCGCCATCGGCGCGCACGAACGCATCGAGCGAGTCCGCCAGCATCGCGCGCGCCCGGCGCGCCATGTCCTCGATCTCGGGATCGGGCGTGATGTCCGACTTCATCTCGGCCAGACGGAGCGCCGACTGCGCGATGTTGACGGCGTGATCACCCACGCGCTCGAGGTCGCTCGAAATCTTCATGGCGCTGATGATGAAGCGCAAGTCCTTCGCCATCGGCTGCTGCAGCGCGAGCAGCGACACCGCGAGCTGCTCGATGTCCACTTCGAGCGTGTCCACCTCGTGGTCGGCCGCGATCACCGTCTCGGCCTTCGCGGTGTCGCGCTTGAGCAGCGCGTCCACGGCGAGTTCGACCAGCGCTTCGGCGCGCGCCGACATGTCGAACAGGCGCTGCTTGAGCTGGTCGAGTTCGTCGTGGAAGTGGCGGAACCCAGTATTGGCGTCGGTGCTCATCCGAATCTCCCGGTGACGTACGCTTCGGTGCGCTGCTCGCGCGGGCTGGTGAAGAGGCGGCTCGTCTCGTCGGTCTCGATGAGGCGCCCCAGGTAGAAGAACGCGGTGACCTCGGATACCCGCGCGGCCTGCTGCAGGTTGTGCGTCACGATGACGATCGTGAGTTCGCGCTTCAACTCGTACAATAACTCTTCCACCTTCTGCGTGGCGATCGGATCGAGCGCGCTCGCCGGCTCGTCGAGCAGCAGCACCTCGGGCTCGTTCGCGAGCGCGCGCGCGATGCAGAGGCGCTGCTGCTGTCCGCCGGAGAGGCCGAGCGCGTTCTGTCGCAGACGGTCCTTCACTTCATCCCAGAGCGCGGCGCGGCGCAGCGCGAGCTCCACGATGCCATCGAGATCGGCGCGCGCGCGCGTGCCGTTGAGCTGCGGGCCGAACGCGACGTTCTCGTAGATCGACTTCGGAAAGGGATTCGAGCGCTGGAACACCATGCCCACGCGCTGACGCAGCGAGACGGCGTCGAAGCGGGGCGCGTAGATGTCCTCGCCGTCGAGCTCGATCGCGCCGGTGTGCCGCGCGCCAGGGATCAGCTCCTGCAGCCGGTTCATCGAGCGCAGGAACGTGGACTTGCCGCAGCCCGACGGTCCGATGAACGCGGTGACGGAGCGCGGCTTGATCACGAGATCGATATCGTGCAGCGCCTGCTTCTTCCCGTACCAGAACGAATACGCGCGCGCCGCGATCGCGCCGCGGCCCGCCGCGCGCTCCGGCGCACCGGCGCTCGTGTCCTGCATCAGTGACGGGACCGCGCTCATCCGAAGCGGCCCGTGAGATAGCTCTCGGTGCGCGAGTCTCTCGGCGTGGTGAACAGCTGCTCGGTGGCGCCCGTTTCCACCAGCTCGCCCAGCAAGAAGAACGCGGTCGAAGTCGGACACGCGCGCGGCCTGCTGCATGTTGTGCGTCACGATCACGACGGTGAAGTCCTTGCGCAGTTCCCACACCAACTCTTCCACGCTCTGCGTGCTGATCGGATCGAGCGACGCCGTCGGCTCGTCGAGGAGGAGCACCTCCGGGCTCCGTCGCGAGCGCGCGCGCGATGCACAGACGCTGCTGCTGGCCGCCGGAGAGTCCCATCGCGCTCGCGCCCAGGCGGTCCTTCACCTCGTCCCAGAGCGCGGCGCGCTTGAGCGCCTTCTCCACGATCTCCGTCGGTCGCCTGCTTGTTCGGCGTGTCGTCGCCGAGCACGCGCAGGCCGGCGGCGACGTTCTCGCGGATCGTCATGGTCGGGAACGGCGTCGGGCGCTGGAAGACCATCCCGATGTGCCGGCGCACCTGCACCGGATTCACGCCCTTCGCCGTACACGTCGCGCCCGTCGAGCAGCACGCTGCCGGTGGCGCGCGCGCCGCTCACGGTCTCGTGCATGCGATTGAGCGTGCGCAGGAAGGTGGACTTGCCGCATCCCGACGGTCCGATCATCGCGGTGACGCGGCGCTCGGGCACGGTGAGCGACACGCCGCGCACGGCATGCACGTTCCCGAACCATGCGTTGAGGTTCGAGACGGTGATCCGGTCGCGCGCGGGCGCCTCGATCCCGGTGGACTTCCGCTCCGGGAGGACGAACCCGGTGCGCCGTCCCGGGCTAGTCGCTGCTGACGGCGCCATGTCCGCGGGTGGCGAAACGGGCAGCAAGGCTGATGGCGAGGACGAGAGCGATGAGGACGAGGGCTCCGGCCCAGGCGAGGGAGTGCCATTCATCATAAGGGCTGATCCCGTAAGTGTAGATCTGGAGCGGCAGCGCCGAGATCGGCTGCCGCAGTGAAGTGGACCAGAACTGGTTGCCGAACGCCGAGAAGAGCAGCGGCGCCGTTTCGCCGGCGATGCGCGCGATCGCGACGAGCGCGCCGGTGACGATCCCGGCGCCGGCCGTGCGCAGCACGATCGTGAGCGACGTGCGCCACCGCGCATAGCCGAGCGCGAGCGCCGCCTCGCGCAGGGTGTTCGGCACGGTGAGCACCATCTCTTCGGTCGTGCGCGCGACCATCGGGATCATCATCGCCGCGAGCGCGATGCCGCCGGCAAGCGCCGAGAAGTGATGCACCGGGCGCACGAGCACTTCCCACGCGAAGATGCCCATCACGATCGACGGCATCCCGTTCAGCACGTCGCTCAGGAAGCGCACGACGTTCGCCAAGCCGCTCGTCTTGTGCTCGGCGCAGTAGAGTCCCGCGCCGATCCCCAGCGGCAGACCCGACGACGCCGCCGACCGCCACGAGGATGAGCGTGCCGACGATGCCGTTCGCCAATCCGCCGCCGGCTTCGCCCACGGGCTTCGGCATCTTCGTGAAGAAATCCCAGCTCAACGATTCGGCGCCCATCTTCACGAGGTGTCCGAGGATGAAGAGCAGCGGCAGCGTCGCTGCGATCGCCGCAAGGCTGAGCAGCGTCAGCATCACGCTGTTCGTGAATTTCCGCCGGCCAACGGTGCGCTCGGCGCGCTCCGCGAACGCGCGCTGGCGCTGCGTCGGACGCGGCGCGCCGGGAACGATCGCACCCACCGACGGCGCGGTCACGCGGCCTTCCCCGTCGCGCGCCGGGTCACGGACCAGAGCAGCCAGCGCGCGAGCATATTCACGATGAGCGTCATGATGAGCAGCACGAAGCCCACCGCCATCAGCGAGCTGAGATGGAGGTCGCTCGTCGCTTCGCTGAACTCGTTCGCGATCAGCGACGCCATCGTGTACCCCGGCGCGAACAGCGATGCCGAGATCTCGTGGCGATTCCCGATGAGCATGGTCACGGCCATCGTCTCGCCGAGTGCGCGGCCCAGCCCCAGGATGATCCCGCCGAAGATGCCGGAGCGCGCGAAGGGGAGCACCGCGTGCCGGATCATCTCCCACCGCGTGGCGCCGAGCGCCAGGGCCGCCTCGCGCTGAGAGCGCGGCACAGCGTACAGCACCTCGCGCGAGACCGACGCGATGTACGGCAAGACCATTATCGAAAGGATGAGACCCGCGCCCAGCATGCTCGGCCCGTACGCCGGCCCCGAGAAGAATACGGTGGAACCGAGGTGCAGCGTGTCGCGCAGGAAGGGCATGATCGGATCGCGCAGCAGCGGCAGCAGCACGAAGATGCCCCAGAGTCCGTACACGACGCTCGGGATCGCGGCGAGCAGGTCCACGAGGAACGCCACCGGCTGGCGCATCCAGAGCGGCGCGAATTCCGAGAGGAAGAGCGAGACGCCGAGCGCGAGCGGCGTCGCGACCACCAGCGCGATGATCGACGAAACGATCGTGCCGTAGATCGCCGGCGCCGCGCCGAACTGGCCGTTGACCGGATCCCACGCGCTCGTGGTGAGGAAGGAGAATCCGAATTGGCGCAGGGCGGGCCAGCCCGCGATGGCGACGGCGACCGCGATCGCGAGGAGCAGCGCCGGCACCGAGAGGGCGAAGAGGGAGATCGCGCCCTGGTACACGGCATCGCCGCGCGACACGCCGTGAATGGCGATCTCGGCCGGCGCTCCGGGTTCGGTCGATCGGTCGAGCGTCATGCGCGGGGAGGCGGATTCATGAGTGACCCGAAAGATGCGGGGTCACTGTGCCGAATAAGCGTCCGCGACCGTAACGAGAGTGTCACACGGCACCCGCAAATGCGCGTGTGGCGCTTGGCGTATGGGACGGCGGCTGCAAATACACGTGTGGCCGTTGACGTGTCGTAGCTACACGTCAACGGCCACACGCGCCTTTGCAGTTCTTAGAACGTGATCTGGTAATTCAGCTGGTACATCGTCTTCTGCCCCACGGCACTCGTGGGCGAGCTCTGCGTCTGTCCCTGGTACGAGATACCGAGCGAGGACGACTTCGCCACGTCGATGAAGACCGTCGCAATGAGGAGGTTCTGCTTCAGGCTGACGTTATCGTTCGGCTGGTAATTGTCGTAGCGGAGAATGATGCCGAGCGGCAGGCCCTTCGGATCGCCGAACAGGAACGGCCGAACGATCACGAATCCGTCGGTGAGCTTGGCCGTGTTGTCCACGATCGTAGAATCGGCCGCCTTCACGGACTGCGTCAGGCGGCCCGCGTACTCGAGTCCGAACGTGAAGCGCGGATCGGCATTGCCGATGTACACGCCGTATGCGTTGTTCTCGAGGCCGGGCTTGTAACCGGGAGCGATGCCAGGGCCCTGTGTGCGGCCTGCCTGGTACCAGCCGCTGAGCTCGAAGGTCTTGAGCAGTCCGTTGCCCTTGGCCAGCGGCGTGAGGGAGAGGCGGAGCGCCGCGTCCTTATAGCGGTCCGCGTCGTTGGCCACCGTGTAGCCGCCGCCGTTATCGAGCACGCCGTACACCGCACCCCACTTACCCGGCAGGTTCACCTGCGCACCCACGCCGAGGTCGGACGAGGCCGGCTGGATGCCCCAGAACTCGACGGCGGTCTTCTGGATCCAACGCGCCCAGTAGTGCTCTTCGTCGTCGATCACCACGGTCGTGATCTGACCGATGCGGGCGAACGCCGAGAGGTCGTTCGGCTCCGCGGCATGCGCGAAGTCCCACTGCATCCATGCGTACTTGAGGCGGATCGCCAATCCGGCATACTGTACGGTCTGGCCGGCCGGGGCGGCAAGGGTGAAGACGTCGGTCGTCACGCGGAAGCCCCAATCAGGCGCGACCTGGCCGCGGAAGGTCAGGTAGGCGCGATCGACGGTGAACTTGGACGTCGGATCGCCGTTGTTCGCCGCCTTGGTCGTGCTGTCCGTCTGGTACGTGTACGTGCCGAAGATCCACGTGCTGAAGTTCCAGCTCGGCTTGAACTCCGGCTTGGGCGGCACGGAATCCTTGGCCACCGGCTTCGGCGTGGTGCTGTCCTTCGCGGCGACCGCGGCCGGCGGCGTGGAGCCGAACGAGAAGGTCTGCGCCGCGGCCGGAACGGCGACGCTCGCGACCGACGCGAGCACCAGCGTGAGCGAACTCAAGAATGGGCGGTTCATGTCTCTCTCTGAGTGGGTGAGTGGTGCCGGGCGCCGCGATCATCCCGATCGCGGCGCCCGGCGGTGCAGCACTACATCGCGGGCAGCTTGATCGCGGCGACCTGCTTGTCGAGCCGCTTCACGAGCGAGGACGGCAGCGGCGCGTAGTCGAGCGCCGCCGTGGACTTCTGTCCGTCGTGCAGATACCACTTGAGGAAGTTCACCAGGTTCTTCCCCTTCGCCGCGTCGGTCTGCGTCTGGTACACGAGCAGCCACGTGAACGACGAGATCGGGTACGACTTCTTGCCCGGCGCGTTCACGATCGAGATACGATAGTCGCTATTCTCGGGCAATTTCGCCACGGCGCCCGACGCGGCCTCGGTGACGGTCTCGATGGTCGCCTTCACCCACTCGCCGTCGGCGTTCTGCAGCTCGGCGCTCGGCATCTTGTTCTGGTTCGCGTACGCGATCTCGACGTAGCCGATCGAGCCCGGCGTCTGCTTCACGAGACCGGCGACGCCTTCATTGCCCTTGCCGCCGAGTCCCACCGGCCACGCGACTTCCTTGCCCTTGCCGGGCGCCGCGGCCCATGAGGGGCTCACCGTTGAGAGATAGTCGGTGAAGATGTAGGAGGTGCCGCTGCCGTCGGAGCGGTGCACCACGAGGATGTCGGCCGACGGGAGATTCACGCCCTTGTTGAGCGACGTGATCCGGGTGTCGTTCCACTTCGCGATCTTGCCGGCGAAGATGTCGGCGATGACCGGACCCGTGAGCTTGAGCGAGCCGTCGTACCCGGGAATGTTGTACGTGATCACCACGGCGCCGAGCACGGTGGGGAAGTGGAACGCCGGCGCGGGCAGTTTGCTCATCTCATCGTTGGACATCGGCGCATCCGACGCGCCGAAGTCGACGGTGCCGGCCGTGAACTGGCGAATGCCGCCGCCCGAGCCGATCGACTGATAGTTGATCTTGACGTTCGTGGACGCGGCGTAGTCCGAGAACCACTTGCTATAGATCGGATACGGGAACGTGGCCCCGGCGCCGTTCAAATCCTGCGCGCTGGCCGCTCCGGCGGCGAGCAGCGCCGCCAGCAGTACGAGAGATCGCTTCGACACGGTGGACTCCCTGAGGTTGGATTGCGCTGTGAAGGTGTCGCTCCCTCGTAAAGGAAGAGCGACCAAACGGTAACGGGGGTGTCACGGGACCGTCGTTGCATCGTGCCATCGGCCATCGGCCATCGGGCAGAACTACCGGGGCAGATCGATCCGCGTGGTGCCTTCGCGCGTGTCGCGCCACCGGCGGGTCGTGAACGCCAGCGCGTCGAACGCGCTCGGCTCCGCGCCGAGCGTGCCGCGCAGGTCGACGCGCAGGTTGCGGACCGGTTCGGGGAGCGATTCGCAGCAGTGCATCGCCGCGATCACGCCATGCGTGGAAAGGGTGCCCGTCACATAGAGCGTGGCGGCGTCCTGGTGGGCTTCGAGGGTGTACTTCAGTTCGGTACTCACGTGCTGACTCCGGCGCTTGATTGTGTGCCGGAAGTATCTCCACAGCGTGTCACGTCCTTCTGCGTGGGCATGTCACGGAGGAGTAACTGTGCATCGGCATCGGCATCGTTCATCGCACTGCCGATGCACGATGCCCGATGCACGATGCAGCAGTTCAGGTCAGTGGAAAGAACGCCCTCACCGTCGCCCCCTTCGCGCCCGAACTCGCAGCCGTCACGCGGCCACCGTGCGCATCCACCAGATGCTTCACGATCGCCAGTCCGAGTCCGGTGCCGCCGCCTTCGCGCGACCGCGCCGCGTCCACGCGATAGAAGCGCTCGAAGATCCGCGCCAGATGCTCGGGCGGGATGCCGATGCCGGTGTCGCGTACGCCGATCGCAATGCCGGAATCATCAGGCTGCGAGAAGATCGTGATGCGGCCGCCCGCCGGCGTGTGGCGGATCGCGTTGTCCACGAGATTGCTGAGGATCTGGCGCAGCGCCGTCGCGTCGGCGCGCAGCTCGAACGCGCGGTGATCGATGCTCATGTCGAGCTTGATGTCGCGCTCGGCGGCCGCGGCGGCGAACGCCGCGATGATCTCGCTGGCGACTGCGCGGAGATCGTTGCGCTCCGGTTTGGGCACCCAGCCGCCCGACTCGATGCGCGAGAGATCGAGCGAGATCGTCCACGAGGCGCTGCATGCGGCGCGCGTTGCCGAGGATCGCCTCGACGAACCGCTTGCGCTCCGCGGCCGGCGGATCGTCGGTGGCGAGCGTCTCGGCGAATCCGCCGATCACCGTGATCGGCGTCTTCAGTTCGTGCGACACATTGGCGACGAAATCGCGGCGCACCGCCTCGAGGCGGCGCGTGTTGGTGAGATCGAAGAACGCGAGCAGGCCGCCGCGATCGCGCAGCGGGCGGGCGGTGAGCATCACCGTGCGTCCGCCGAGCGAGATCTCGGACGGATCCGACGGGTGGCCGGCGAGCGCGCCGGCGAGCGCGTCGCGCAGCTCGGGATCGCGCGGGAGCAGGTCGGCGGAGAAGGGGACGGCGTCGCGTGATGTTGAGCAGCCGCCGCGCCGGCGCGTTGAGGATGATCACCTGCCGCTGCGCGTTCACCGCGGCGACGCCTTCCTGCAGCAGGTCGATCATCGCGGCCATGAGGGCGTCATCATCCTGGAGCGCGGCGAGCCGCGCCTCGAGCTGCTCCGCCATGCGGTGCACGGCGTCGGCGAGATCGCCGACTTCGCCGGGCGCGGAGAGCGCGGGGCGGCGCGAGAGATCGCCGGCGGCGAGCGCTTGCGTCACATCGCGGAGCTCCACGATCGGCCGCGCAACGCCGCGCGCGAACAGCGCGGCGAGCGCCAGCGCGACGAAGAGCGCAATGATCCCGGTGGCGAACACATCGCGGCGCACTCGCGCGATCGCGGCGTCGAGCTCGCCGGCGTCGGCTGACACGCGCGCCACCCCTCGCGGCGCCGCGACCGCGACGTACAGCCGCTTATCGCCGATCGAAGGACTGTCGCGGCGCGAGACGCCGACTTGTCCGTGCATCGCCGCGATGACCTCGGGGCGGTCCGAATGATTCTGGAGCGTGTTGAGCGCGTCGCCCTCGAACTCCGAATCGCCGAGCACGCGGCCGGCGCTGTCGATGAGCGTCACGCGGTGGCCGAGGGCGAGGCCGGCGACGCGCGCGAGTGCCGGCGCGTCCGACGCCACCTTCCATTCCGCCGCCACGAACCGCACTTCGCGCAGGAGCTCATCGCGCTGCCACGCCTCGAGCTCGTTCGACATCCGCGCGCCGCCCAGGGCGACGATGAGGACGATGAGCACGCCGATCACGCCGGCGGTGCCGATCAACAGGCGCTGACCGAGCTTCATGCGCCTTTCAGTCGATAGCCGAAGCCGCGCACCGTCTCGATGAGATCGCCGGCGCCGCCGAGCTTGGTGCGCAGGCGCTGGACATGCATGTCCACGGTGCGCGTCTGGATGTCGGGCGCGGCGTCCCACACGGTCTGGAGCAACTGCGTGCGCGCTTGGACGCGGCCGCGCCGCTCTGCGAGCGTGAGGAGCAACTTGTATTCGGTGGCCGTGAGTTCGAGCGGCCGCCCCTCGACACTCACCGTGTGCGCGGCGCGGTCGATCGTGAGCGGGCCCACCGCGAGCGTATCCGCGCCGCCGGCGCCGATCCGGCGCAGGATCGCGCCGACGCGCAGGATCAACTCGGCGGGGCTGAACGGCTTCGTGAGATAGTCGTCGGCGCCGAGCGTGAGGCCGCGGATGCGGTCGGGTTCTTCCTTGCGCGCGGTGAGCATGAGCACCGCCACCTCGCGGGTGGCATCGTGCGCGCGCAGCTTCTCGAGCACGTCGAAGCCCGACATGCCGGGCAGCATGAGGTCGAGCACGACGAGCGCGGGCCGTTCCTCGCGCGCGGCACGCAGCGCGTCGGGGCCCGTCGCGGCCGTACTCACGCGATAGCCGGCCTTCGCGAGATGGTACGCGACGAGCGCGACGATGTCTGGTTCATCATCCACGACGAGCACGCGCTCGCCGCTGGCTTGTGTCATGCGCGGGCTCCGGCGAGTCGTTCGTGAATGCGCGCGACGAGCAGATCCACCGCACGGTCGTTGTGGCCGCCGTGCGGGATGATCACCTCGGCGTACTGCTTCGTGGGCTCGACGAACTCGAGGTGCATCGGCCGCACACTGGTGAGGTACTGCTCGAGGATCTCATCGAGCGGCCGCCCGCGCGTGCGCATGTCGCGCCGGATGCGGCGCACGAGACGGATGTCGGCGTCGGTGTCGACGAAGGCCGTCACGTCGCAGCGCGCGCGGATGCGCGCGTCGGCGAGGAGGAGGATGCCATCGACGACCACGACATCGGCGGGCTCGACGCGCACGTGCTGGTCGCTGCGGAGATGCGAGACGAAATCATAGACGGGCTTGTCGATCGGCTGCCGCGCCGCGAGCGCCTCGAGGTGCGCGAGCAGGAGGTCGAAATCGAACGCATCCGGATGGTCCCAGTTGACGTGCCGCCGTTGCTCGAGCGTGAGCTGCGTGAGATTGCGGTAGTACGCGTCCATGTCGAGCGCGATCGCGGACGCACCACGCACCGCTTCGCTGACGCGCCGCGCGACGGTGCTCTTGCCCGAGCCGGTGCCGCCGGCGATCCCAACGAGCAGTGGCTTCATCGACCCGTTACTGAGGGGGAAACTTGGCGCGCGGCCAGCGCGGCGTGGGCGGCGGTCGGTCACGATCTGGTATCAGCGCGTCAGGGAGCACGCCGCAAGCGAAATTCGCGCCTATCGCGCGCCCGGTCAACCGGTCGCGCACGGCCGTCCGCGCGCCCTCCCTCACTGCGCGGGGCGCCGCTAGCTTGTGCAGATGAGAATGGTCCCGGTGTTCGTGAACGGCGGCCGCGTGGAGGTGCCCGAGGCCGCGCCGGCGCTCGACGCGGTGCGCGCCTGGAATGCCGAGGCCGCGCGTGAAGTGGAGCAGGGGGCGCGCGCCCTCACCGACAGCCGCGGCCTGCCCCTCGATCCCGCGGCCACGGTCGTGGCCGGAACGATCGTTCGCGTGGTCACCGCGCGCGAGCGCGACGCCGGCTTCGAGGACGGGGCGTAGCGCGTGACGAGTCCCATCTCCCGCGATTGGCTGCTCGCGCTGCCGAAGGCCGAACTCCACTGCCATTTGGACGGGTCGCTCCGCGCCTCCACGCTGCTGGAGCTCGGCCGCGAGTACGGCCAGCCAATGCCGGGCGACACGGTGGAGGAACTCGCGGCGCACATGGTGGTGCGCGATGCGCGCGATCTCGAGGACTACCTGAACCGATTCGTGATCACGCTGAGCGTGATGCAGCGCGCCGATGCGCTGGAGCGGATCGCCTACGAACTCGTGGTGGACGCGGCGCGCGACGGCGTGCGCTACATCGAGGTGCGCTACGCGCCGGTGCTGTGCGTGCGCGAGGGACTCTCGCTCGGCCAGGCCGTGGAGGCGCCGCTGCGCGGCCTCGCGCGCGCCGAGCGCGAGACCGGCACGATCGGGCGCATCATCATATGCGGCCTGCGCCATCTCGATCCGCGCGTCTCGATGGAGTTGGCCGAACTCGCCGTCGCGTTCCGGGACAGCGGGGTGGTAGGCTTCGATCTCGCCGGCGGCGAGCGCGACCATCCTGCGCGCGGCGCATGCCGCGGCGTTCGCGTACGTGCGGCGTCACGATCTCGCGGTCACGGTGCATGCCGGCGAGGGCGACGGCGCGGAGTCCGTGCGCCAGGCCGTGCACGAGTGCTTCGCCGACCGCATCGGACACGGCACGCGGCTCGGCGAGGACGAGCGGCTCGCGCGCTACGTGAACGACCGGCGCATCGCGCTCGAGATGTGCCTCACGAGCAACGTGCAGACGCACGCCGCGGCGAACTACGCGTCGCATCCGCTGCGCGCGTACTTCGACCGCGGCATGAACGTGGTGCTCAACACGGACAATCGCATGATGAGCGGCGTGACGCTCACCGACGAGTACGCGCACGCCGCCACGTCGCTCGCCTTCACGAAGCGCGAACTCGCGACGATCGCGATCAACGGATTCGAGAGCGCCTTCCTTCCGTGGCAGGAACGCGAAGCGCTGGTCGCGCGCGCCCGGCGCGACATCGCGGCGCTCGGTACGTGAGCGGCGCTCCAGACTCCGGACGCCGCGCGCGCGGCGCGCGCGATCGCCCAGCGCATCGGCGGCGCCGCACCACGCATCGCGCTCATCCTCGGATCGGGACTCGGCGGGCTTGGCGAGCGAGCTGGAAGATCGGACCGAGATCGCGTTCCGCGATGTGCCCGGATTCCCCGGCGCATCGGTGAGCGGGCACGCGGGCGTCGTCGCCGCGGGAAAGCTCGAGGGCGTGCCGGTGATCGCCTTCGCCGGGCCGCTTCCATATGTACGAGGGCCACAGCGCGGACACCGCGGCGCTCCCGGTGCGCGTGGCGCACGCGCTCGGCGCGCGAACGCTCTTCGTGTCGAACGCCGCCGGCGGCGTGAACGCGGCGTACGGTCCGGGCGATCTGATGCTCATCCGCGACCACATCAACATGATGTTCCGCAATCCGCTCATCGGCGCGGTGCGCGCCGGCGAGACGCGCTTCCCCGACATGTCCGATCCGTACGACGCCGCGCTGCTCGCCGCCCTGCGCGATGCCGCGCGCGCGCTCGGCGTCGCCGTGCGCGAGGGCGTGTACATCGGGCTGCTCGGCCCGAGCTACGAGACGCTCGCCGAGGTGAAGATGCTGCGCGTTCTTGGCGCCGACGCGGTGGGGATGTCCACCGTGCCCGAAGTGATCGCCGCGCGCGCGCTGGGCATGCGCGTGGCGGGAGTGAGTTGCATCACGAACGCCGCCGCCGGATTGAGCGACGCGCCACTCGATCACGCGGAGGTGCTGGCGGTCACGGCGCGGGGCGCCGAGCGGTTCAAGTCGCTCGTGCGCGAGTTCGTGCGGCGCGCGGGCGCGCTCTAGCCCTTCGCGAAGAAATCGAGGGGGCCGTGTCCGGCGCCCAGGCCCGGCGCGCTCGCGATCGCGGCGCGCACGAAACCGATCGACGTTTCCACCGCGGCGGGGAGTGCGTGGCCCAGCGCGAGTTGCGCGGTGATGGCGGCGGAGAGCGCGCAGCCGGTGCCGTGCGTGCTCGTAGCTGTCGATGCGCGGCGCGCGGAACACGCGCAGGTCGCGGCCGTCGAAGAACACGTCCGCGACATCGTCGTTCGCGAGATGCCCGCCCTTCACGAGCGCGGCGCCGGCGCCGCGCCGCGACGAGCGCGCGCGCCGCGGCGGCCATCGCATCGACATCGCGCACCACGCGGCCGGTGAGGCGCTCGGCTTCGTCGAGATTGGGCGTCACCAGCGTGGCGAGCGGCAGCAGCAGGTCCGTGATCGCCGGCGCGACGCCGTCGTGCGCGAGCGCATCGCCTGACGTCGCGACCATCACGGGATCGAGCACGTAGGGCGCGAGCGCGTGACGGCGGAGGCGCGTCGGCCACCGCTTCGATGATGGCGCGATCGGCGAGCATGCCGCTCTTCACGGCGGCGGGGCGGAGATCGGTCGCGACCGCGTCGATCTGCGCGGCGACGAGATCGGGCGCGACGGCGGTCCACGCGAACACGCCGCGCGTGTTCTGCGCCGTCACCGCGGTCACGACCGAAGTGCCGAACACGCCGAAGCGATGGAACGTCTTCAGGTCGGCCTGGATGCCGGCGCCGCCGCCGGAATCGGAGCCCGCGACGGTGAGCGCGATCCGCATGATGAATGATGCGCCGCGGCGCGCGCGGCTACAACGGCGTGACGGGCGCGAGCGGCGCCGCGTCCACCAAGGCAGGCAAACGCTCCCTCTCGAAGGCAACGAAGCATGGAACCGCTCGCCACCAACGTGCTGTACATCGGGGCCGACACGGCCACGGCCGCGCTGCGCGCCGCGCTCGAGCGGGCGTCGCCGAACGGCGGCTCCCGATTCAAGCTCACGCACGCGGCGCTGGACGGCGCCGATGCGCTCGAGCGCCTCGGCGCGGGCGGCGTGGACGTGGTGATCGTGGATGCCGCCGTGTCGCCGGAGGGCGCGATGGACGCGCTCGTGCGCTCGCGCATCGAGGCGCCCGACGTGCCGGTGGTGGTACTCGGCGCCGCCGCCGACGCCGAGAACGCCGGCGCCATGGCCGTGCAGGCCGGCGCGCAGGACTGGGTGGCGCGCGATCCGCTCGACGGCGCGCTGCTGTCGCGCGTGCTGCGCTACGCGATCGAGCGCGAGCGCCTGCAGTCGACGCTCCGGCAACTCGCGCTCACCGATCCGCTCACCGGACTCTACAACCGCCGCGGCTTCCTCACGCTCGCCGATCACCACCTGCGGCTCGCGCCGCGCACGCGCGGAGTGCTGCTCGCATCGGCCGATGTGCCGGCGCTCAAGCAGATCAACGAGGAGCATGGCCGCGATGAAGGCGACCGGTCGCTGCTCGGCGCGGCCGAGGTGCTGCGCGACACGTTCCGCGCATCGGATGTCGTGGCGCGGCTGGGTGCGGATGATTTCGCCGTGCTCGTGCTCGACGCCGCGGAGGAGACCGAGGATGTGATCGGGCCGCGGCTGCGCGCGCACATGAAGCGCCACCGGGAGAAACACCCCGAGATGCGCGCGCCGCTCACGCTCTCGCTGGGACTGGTGCGCTACGACAGCACGACGCCGCCGGTGGCCGCGGAATTGCTTGCGCGCGCCGTCGCAGCGCGCGCACCGGCCTGACGCTGACGACGCTAGTTCGCGGGCTGCGGCGGGTAGGGCGGCAGCGCGTCGAAGCGCTTCTTGAACTTCCGGAAATTCGGCGTGTCGCGCGTGAGGGACTCGAGTTGCTTCGGGTCCATCTTGTCGATCGCGTCGAGCGTGAAGCCGATCCGGTCCTCCTCCATCGGATGGCTCAGGAACCACGCCTCGAGCTTCTCCGGGTCGCGCTGCCGGGCTTCGAGCAGCTTCTCGAACATCGACGTCATGCCGCGCGGATCGATGCCGGCCCGCACCACATAGATCATCCCCACCGAGTCCGCTTCGTGTTCGGCCTCGCGGCTGAAGCTCGCGAACAGCGCGCCTTCGCCCGCGTTGATCCCCACGCCGGCGGCCTGGCTGCACGCGCGCGTGAGAATACACGCGAGTCCGGTGCCGATCTCCGCGATCTCGCCCTTCTGCTGCAGTTTCACGGAGTGCCGCTGCGTGACGTGGCCGATCTCGTGGCCGATCACGCCGGCGAGCTCATCCAGGCTGTCCACGCGCTCGATCAGCCCGCGATTCACGAACACGAATCCGCCGGGGAGCGCGAACGCGTTGATCTCCGGGCTGTCCACGATGTAGAAATGCCACTCGAGGTCGCGCGTGTCGGCGACGCGCGGCGAGCGAATCGCCGAGCACCGTGACGTAGCGGTTGATGTCGGGATCGGTGACCATCGGCAGCGAGTGCGTCGCCTGCGCCGCGGCCTGCTCGCCCATCTGTACCTCGCCCTTCGTGGACGTGGCGCACGGCGGCCGCCGCGACGGCCGCCGCCGGGAGTAGGCGGCGCGCACCGCGCGTGATACTGTTCAGCAACGTGACTCTGCCCATACCGTGAAATTACTGACCCTCGCGCGCGATCTGCAACGCCGCCGCGCCCGTGAACGCGAGGAACTTTTCCTCTGCGAAGGGGTGCGCGCGGTGGAGGAATTGCTGCGCTCGCCGCTCGTGGTGAAGGGGGCGTTGGTGGCGCCATCGCTCGCCGGCGCGCCGCGCGGCGCGGCGTTGCGCGAGCGGCTCGAGGCGGGCGCCGTGCCCGTGCTCGCGGTGACCGACCGCGAATTCGAGAGCGCGGCGGGCACGGAATCGCCGCAAGGCGTGCTCGCGGTGGCGGAAGTGCCGCAGCGGACGCTGGAAACTGTGGGCGCGGCGCTTCCCGCGCGCGCACGGCTGCTCGTGCTCGACGGCATCCAGGATCCCGGCAACGTCGGCGCGCTGCTGCGCACCGCCGCCGCGCTCGGGGCGAACGCCGTGCTCGCAATGCCGGGCACCGTTGACCTGTGGAACGGGAAGGTCGTCCGTAGCGCGATGGGTGCCCTCTTCCACCGGCCCGCGCTCGCTTGCGATTGGGATGCGCTCGACGCGTTCCTCGCGGCGCGCGCCATCCCGCTGTGGGGCGCCGACGCGGGTGGCGATGCGCTCGCGGGCGTACGCGCGCCGGCGTCGCTCGCGATCGCGGTGGGCAACGAAGGCGCGGGACTCAGCGCGGCGGCGCGGTCGCGCGCCGCGCGAACGGTGGCGATCCCGATCGCCGCCGACATCGAATCGCTCAACGTCGCGGTCGCGGCGGGGATCCTCCTACACCAACTCCGCGCGTGAACCCAGACCTCGCCGTGCTCCCCGAATGGTTCATCGTCGCCGCGGCCGCGTTCTTCGGCGGCTGCTTCGGCTCGTTCCTGAACGTGTGCGTCGGGCCGGTGGCCCAAGGAGCTGTCGGTGATCCGGCCGCCCTCGCGCTGCCCGCGATGCGGGAGCGAGATCGCCTGGTACGACAACGTGCCGGTGCTCAGCTGGCTGGTGCTGCGCGGGAAGTGCCGCACGTGCGCGCTGCCGATCTCGCCGGTGTATCCGCTGGTGGAGCTGGTGGTGGCGCTCATCTGGGTCGCGTCGGCGCTGCATTTCGGTCCGACGATCACCGCGCTGCGCTTCGCGATGTTCTCGCACGGTGCTGCTCGGCGTGATGCTCACCGACGCGGCGGCGTACGTGATCCCCGACGGCTTCACCGTGTTCGGCCTGGTGTGGGCGATCGCGATTGTCGATGTTCGCGTACGTGCGCGAATGACGTGTCGCTGTTCGCGACGCCGGGCGACGCGGTGTTCGGCGCCTGCGTCGGCGCCGGCGCGATCGCCATCATCGGCTGGCTCGGCGAAGATGGTGCTCAAGAAGGAAGCGATGGGCTTCGGCGACATGACGCTCATGGCGATGGTGGGCGCGCACATCGGACCGGGCCGCTCGCTGCTCACGATCTTCCTCGGCGCGGCGGTGGGCGCGGTGGTCGTTCCTGCTGGTCGTGCTGCCCGTCGGCTGGACTGCGCAGCAAGCGGCCGGGCACGCCGTACGAACCGCCGCTCGTGCCGTTCGGGATCTTCCTCGCGCCGGGCGCCGTGATCGCGCTGCTCTGGGGCGCCGACCTCGTTCGATGGTACCGATCAGGAGTGATGGGACTATGACGAATCGCAATCGTTGGCTCGCGCCGGTCGTCGTGGCGGTCGCGCTCGCGGCGTGCGCGCGCCCGCAGCGCGCGCAGGGGCAATATGCGTCGCAGGTCGCGGAGGCCGTGCCGATGATCGAGAAGACCACCGGGCTCAGGTTCAAGACGCCGCCGCGATACGAAGTGCGCAGCAAGGCGCGAAGTGCGCGCCTTCCTCGACAAGGCGTTCAACGAAGAGAAGTCGGCGCGCGACATCGCGGCGCAGCAGACCGTGCTCCGCCGGCTGCGGCATCGATTCCCGACACGCTCGATCTGCGCAAGCTGATGCTCGATCTGCTCACCGAGCAGGTGGTGGGATTCTACGATCCGAAGACGAAGGTGCTGTACATCGTGGAGGGCGCGCCCGACGAGCAGGTGGGCTTCGTGATCCAGCACGAGCTGGTGCACGCGCTGCAGGACCAGTACATGAATCTCGATTCGATCCAGAACGTGAAGGGCGACGACGACCGCGTGCATCGCCGCGCAGGCCGTGTTCGAGGGGCAGGCGACGCTGGTGCCCGCTGCAGGCGATGCTGGGCCCGGGCGTCGGACATGCCTGCCGGCATTGGGACCGGATCCGCGAATGGATCCGCGAGCAGCAAACGTCGATGCCGGTGTTCGCGCGCACGCCGCGAGTTCCTGCAGGAGCAGCTGATCTTCCCCTACATCAACGGCATGGAGTTCATGCGCGAGTTCAACGCGCAGCGGCCCGGGCAGGTGCCGTACGGCAAGGATCTTCCGGCGTCGAGCGCGCAGATCATGCACCCGGCCGAGTACTTCGCATCGCCGCGCGAAATGCCGATCACCGTGACTTTGCCCGCGCCGCGCGCGGGCACGATCGACGTACGACAACGTGATGGGTGAGTTCTCGACGAACAGTGATGATCTACGAGGTGCTGCACGACCAGAACCAGGCCGATGCGGCCGCCGCCGGCTGGACCGGCGACCGCTACGCGCTCGTGCACACGCCGCAGGGCGACGGCGTTCGCGTGGCTGATGCTCTTCGAGACGCCGGTGGACGCCGTGGAATTCGCGACGGCAATGCAGGAACTCGCCGCCGAAGCGCTACAACGGGACGACCGGCACGAAGACGCCGACGGGCATGACCTTCTCACCGACCGGGCGCTCGGTGATGGTCTGGGGCGGGGCAGGTCGGCGGGAACTCTGCGGTGCTGTATCGTCGATGTGCCGGCCGGCGTGGCCACGAACACTCTTCGATCTGACGAAAGTCCGAGTCAATTGAAACAGACCTGAGACGCTAGACCTGAGACGTTAGAATGCGACGTTAGACCGCAGTCTAACGTCTAGGTCTAGCGTCTAGGTCTGCAGTTACAGCAGCTTCGCGATGTAGTAGATCACGAGCCCCGCGAGCCCGCCGACGATCGTGCCGTTGATGCGGATGAACTGCAGATCCTTCCCGATCGCGAGCTCGATGCGCTGCGACGTCGCATCGGGATCCCAGCCGGCCACGGTCTGCGCGATCAGCGCCGACACCTCGCCCTGATACCGCTCCACCACCGCGAGCGCGATGTCGGCGATGTAGCCGTTCAGTTTCGCCACCAGCGCGGGATCGCTCTTCGCCGCCTCGCCGAACGCGACGAGTCCGCGCTCGATCGCGCCGGGACTGAACGAGTCCGGCCGTTCGGCGTAGCGGAAGAGCGCGTTCTTCGCCTCCTCCCAGATCGCCGTCGAGAATTTCCGCACCGCCGCGTCGTCGAGCAGTTCGAGCTTCAGCGCCTCGGCGCGCGCCTGCAGTTCGGGCGAGCCGTTGAGCTTCGCGCACGAAATCGTCGAGCGCGGCGTCGAAGCGCTGGCGCAGCGGATGGCCCGGATCGGCGCGCACTTCCTGCAGCGTGCGGTCCACGCCCGTCACGATCTTCTTGTGGATCTTGTCGTCCACCGCCTCGGGGATCCACCACGGACTCTCTTTCTCGATGCGGTCGCGGATCGCGTCGGCGTTGTCGTGCACCGCGCGCGCGAGCAGCGCGATCGCCTGGTCGAGGATCTCCTGGTGGCGGCCGCCTTCGGTGATCGACGCTCAGGAGTTTTCCCGCGAGCGGCGCGACCTGCGTGCGGCGGATCCGGTCGCGCAGCACGCCGTCGATCAGTTCCTGCACGTCCTCATCGCGCAGCACGCGCACGCCGCCGGCGACCGCGGTCGCGGCGTGGCGCGCGACCGCGCGCGCGTTCTCGGGCTCGCTCAGCCACGCCGCGAGATGCTCCGCGACCTTCGCGTTCGCGAGCTTCTCCGCGAGCACGTCGCGGCTCAGGAAGTGCCGCTGCACGAAATTCCCGAGCGAGCGTCCGATCTGGTCCTTCCGCGCGGCGATGATCGCCGTGTGCGGGATCGGCAGCCCCAGCGGATGCTTGAAGAGCGCGGTGACGGCGAACCAGTCGGCCAGGCCGCCCACCATCGCCGCGCCGGCGGCGGCCTTCACCGGATCGAGCCACGGGTACGCGTGCACGAGCAACGCCGCCGCGAAGAACACCGCGGTGGAGAGCACGAGCAATCCCGTCGCGCGCCGCTTCATGCGCACGAGCTGCGCGCGTCTGGTGGCTTCGTCCGGCGGCGGCAGGAGCTGCGCTGGCGTCACGGCGATCCCCGCGAACTCTCGATGGCGCTGCGGCGCGCTCAGCTCGTGCGTCTCGATCGGCACGATCTTCTCGGGCGGCGTGCCGCGCTTGCTCGCGTCGGCCGGCTTGGGCGCGCTGTCGGCGCGGCCCTTCGACGCGGGCGGCAAGCAGCGCGAGACGGAACACCTCGTCCATGTTCGACGCGAAGGTGAACGTCATGTTCTCGCGCACTTCATCCGGGATCTCGCGCAGGTCCTTCTCGTTCGACTTGGGCAGGATCGCCTCGCGCAGCCCGGCGCGATACGCCGCCATCAACTTCTCCTTCACGCCGCCCACCTCGAGCACCTTGCCGCGCAGCGTGACCTCGCCGGTCATCGCCACATCGCGCCGCACCGGGCGCTCCGCGAGCGCGCTCGCGATCGCGAGCGTGACGGTGATGCCGGCGCTCGGGCCATCCTTCGGGATCGCGCCCGCGGGCAGATGGATGTGGATGTCGAAATCCTTGAACATCGTGTCGGGGATCGCGAGCTGTGTCGCGCGCGAACGCACGTACGAGAGCGCGGCGTGCACGGACTCGCGCATCACGTCGCCCAGCTGCCCGGTGATCGTGAGCTTGCCGGTGCCCGGCATCTTGAGCGCTTCGATCACGAGCAGGTCGCCGCCGGTGGAGGTCCACGCCATGCCGGTCGCGGTGCCGATCTCCGGCTCGGTCTCCGCTTCGTCCTTCGCGTAGCGCGGCGAGCCGAGCACTTCTTCCACCATCGCGAGATCCGCGACCCACGCGCCTTCTTCGCCGTCCGCCTTCTTCCGCGCGCGCTTGCGCATGATCGCCGCGATGTTGCGCGAGAATCCGCGCAGCCCCGCCTCGCGCGAATAGCCGCTCGAGATGAGGCCGAGCATCTCGTCGGTGAACTGCAGGTCCTTGTCCGTGATGCCGTGCTCCTCGAACAGCTTCGGGAGCAGATAGCGCCACGCGATCTCGACCTTCTCTTCGATCGTGTAGCCGGCGATCTGGATCACCTCGAGCCGGTCGCGCAGCGGCGCCGGGAATGTCGAAGAGATTGTTCGCCGTGCAGATGAACAGCACGCCCGAGAGATCGAAGGGCAGATTGATGTAGTGGTCCACGAACGAGTGGTTCTGCGACGGATCGAGCACCTCGAGCATCGCCGCCGTCGGATCGCCGCTCATGCCCGCCCGACGTCATCTTGTCGATCTCGTCGATCATGAGCACCGGATCGCGCAGCGCCACGCGCCGCATCGCCTGCACGACGAGCCCCGGCATCGCGCCCACGTACGTGCGCCGGTGGCCGCGGATCTCGGCCTCGTCGCGCACGCCGCCCACGGAGATGCGATAGAACTCGCGGCCGATCGCCTTCGCGATCGCCTCGCCGAGCGATGTCTTGCCGGTGCCGGGCGACCCGACGAAGCAGAGGATGGGGCCGAGCGGATCGCCGCCGCGCAATTTGCGCACGGCGAGATATTCGATGATCCGCTCCTTGGCTTCTTTCAGTCCGTAGTGCCGGCCGTCGAGCGCCTCCTGCACTTTCGCGAGCTCGATCTGCTCCGCGCCCGAGCGCGCGTGCCACGGCAGCGAGAGCACCCAATCGAGATAGGTGCGGATCACCTGGTACTCGCTGCTCGCCGGCGACAGCATGCGCATGCGCTCCGTCTCGCGCCGCGCTTCGGCCGCCACCTTCTCGGGGAGCTTCGCCTCTTCGATCTTCTTGAAGATGTCGATCGCGTCCTTCTCGCCCGGATCGGCCTCGCCCAGCTCGGCCTGGATCGCGCGCAGCTGCTGGCGCAGATAGAACTCGCGCTGGTGCTGCTCGATCTTCACCTCGGTCTGGCGCTTGATGTCCTCCATCGACGCGCGCCTTCGCCACTTCGCGCTCGAGGCGCGAGAGCACGAAGCGGATGCGCTCCGCGATGTCGAGGCGCTGGAGCACTTCGTCCTTGTCGGCGATCCGGAAGTTCATGTTCGTGGCCGCGAGATCGGCGAAGCGGCCGGGGTCGGACATGTTCATCTTGAGGATCGACGGCACTTCGTCGGGAATGCGGTCGACGAGCTCGGCGAGCGTCTCGGCGGCGGAGACGAGGCGCGCCATGAGCTCCTCGCCCTCGATCGGATCGAGCGGCGTCTCGCGCGCGGGGTGGATCTTCGCGACGGGGAAGGGTTCGCGCTGCGTGATGTCGTCCACCACGATGCGGCGCAGCCCCTGCAGCGTGATCTGGATCGTGTCGCCGGGCAGATTGATGCGCTCGTGCACGCGCGCGGCGACGCCTACGCGGCTGATGAACGTCTCGGGATCCACGTTCTCATCGTGATCGCCGCCGGCCACGAACAGCCCGACGATGAGCCCGGGCTCATCGAACGCGCGGATGATCGAGAGGTTCTCGGGCGCCCCCATCTGCACGGCGATCGTTCCCAGCGGGTAAACGATCGTCGTCCGCAACGCCATCAAGGGGCAGCGTGGGCGGCAGCTCGGAGCGGAGGATCTCTTCCTTGCGCTGGGCTCGCGGCATGAAGCTCCCGAGGGGGAGAGTTGCCCTAAATGATAATCGCGTCTACGTTTAAAGGCTATGTTCGGTGAGCTTTCCGAGAAACTCGACGGGGTCCTTTCCCGCCTTCGCGGGCGGGGCGTGCTCTCCGATGCGGACGTCCGCGAAGGGCTGCGCGAGGTCCGCCGCGTGCTGCTGGAGGCCGACGTCAGCTTCGCGCTGACGCGGGAATTCCTCGAGCGCGTCGAACGCCGCGCGACCGGCATCGCCACGCTGAAAACGGTGGCGCCGGGCCAGCATCTCGTGAAGATCGTGCACGACGAGCTCGCCACGATGCTCGGCGAGCGCCGCGAGGCGCTCAAGCTCGGCACGATCCCGCCGGGCGTGATCCTCGTGGTGGGGCTGCAGGGCTCGGGCAAGACGACCACCGCCGCGAAGCTCGCGAAGGTGCTGCTGAAGGAAGGGCGTGCGGTGCGGCTGGTCGCGGCGGACGTGCATCGCCCCGCGGCGATCGACCAGCTCGAGACGCTCGGCAAGAAGATCGATGTGCCGGTGTACGCGGACCGCGATTCGAAGGACGTGATCGCGATCGCGCGGCACGGTGTGGAAGCGGCGAAGAAGGCGCGCGACCGGGTGGTCATCATCGACACCGCCGGCCGCCTGCAGATCGATGAAGCGTTGATGGATGAATTGAAGCGCCTGAAGGAAGCCGTCCACCCCGACGAGATCCTGCTCGTGGCCGACGGCATGACGGGGCAGGACGCGGTGAAGATCGCGCAGGGCTTCAACGATGCGCTGGGCGTGACGGGCGTGATCCTCACGAAGATGGACGGCGATGCGCGCGGTGGCGCGGCGCTCTCGATCTACGGGATCACGAAGAAGCCGATCAAGTACATCGGCGTGGGCGAAGGGCTCGAGGCGCTCGAGGAGTTCCATCCCGAGCGCATGGCGGGGCGGATCCTGCAGATGGGCGACGTCGTGTCGCTCGTCGAGAAGGCGCAGGAAGCGTTCGACGCCGAAGAGACGAAGAAGCTCGAGAAGAAAGTGCGCCGCGAGGGGATGGACCTGCAGGATTTCCTCGCGTCGCTCAAGCAGATCCAGCGGATGGGGCCGATGGAAGGCATTCTGAAGATGCTGCCCGGCGTGAACCCCAAGATGCTGAAGCAGGCGAACATGGATCCCAACCGCATGCGCCACATCGAGGCGATCGTGCTCTCGATGACGCCGGCGGAGCGAAAGGATCCGAAGCTCATCGACGGTTCGCGCCGCCTGCGGATCTCGAGAGGCAGCGGACGGCCGACGAGCGAGGTGAACAAACTGCTCGATCAGTTCCGCGAGATGCAGAAGATGATGAAGAAGATGGGGACAGGGGGACGAATGAACATGCCCGGGACTGCATGGGCCGTCGGTAAATCCAACGGCGTGAGTTATGAGTCGTGCGTGATGGGATAAGGACTGGGTGCGACGCCGGAATCGCCGGCGATCGCGATGAGCCCAGCGCAGGATCAGACCTTCGGACAGTGAGGATTCACAATGGTTCGCATCAGACTCCGCCGCGTCGGCCGCAAGAAGACGCCGATCTACCGCATCGTCGTCGCCGATCAGCGCAGCCCGCGCGACGGCCGGTTCATCGAGACGATCGGCCAGTACAATCCCCGCCTCGCCGAAGGCGGCCTGAACATCGAGATCGACCGCGCCAACTACTGGCTCGATGTGGGCGCGCAGCCGAGCGACACCGTGCGCTCGCTGCTCCGCCGCGCGGGCGTGCTGAAGACGCGCCACACGGCGCGCGTCGCGGCCAAGAAGGTCGCGGGCGCGACGCCGGTGAAGGAAACGAAGTAGCATGAGCGCGCGCGACGCCCGCGATCTCGTGATCGTCGGGCGGCTGCGCCGCGCGCACGGCGTGAAAGGCGACATGATCGTGGAAGTGATCACCGACGCGCCGGCCGCGGTCTTCGTGGCCGGCCGTCGTTTCGTCATGGGCACCGACAAGGGCGATCCCGAGCCCCAAGGGCGAGACGCTCACGCTCGCGCGCGCCACGGAGCGCTTCGATGGCTCGTGGCTGCTCGGATTCCACGAGGTGCCCGGCCGCGACGAGACGGCGCGCTGGCGCTTGCACTATTTGCTCGCGCCGCGCGGCGAGCTGCCGCCGCCCGAGGAGGACGACGTGTATCTCCACGAACTCCCCGGCATGCGCGTGATGCTCGAGAGCGGCGCCGAGCTCGGCGCGGTGAAGGACATCTACGAACTGCCCGCCGGGCTCGCGCTCGACGTGCACTGGAAGTCGGGCACGGTGCTGCTGCCGTATCTGTTCGTGCGCCACGTGGACCGCGCGGCGCGCACGATCACCGCCGCGCCGCCGGACGGATTGTTCGAATGACGCTGCGCGTGAACATCATCACCATCTTCCCCGAGTTCTTCGCGGGGCCGCTCGGCATCTCGATCCCGTCGCGCGCCGCCGCGGCCGGCGGCGTGGAGTATCGCGTGATCGACCTGCGCGACTTCACGCACGACAAGCACCGCACCGTGGACGACGCGCCCTTCGGCGGCGGCGCCGGCATGGTGATGAAGCCCGACCCGTTCTTCGAAGCCGTGGAATCGATCGGCGCGCGCGCACCGATCGTGCTCGTCTCCGCGCGCGGACGAGCAGTTCACGCAGCCCGACGCGGTGCGCTTCGCAGCGGGCGAAGAGCTCACGATCCTCTGCGGCCACTACAAGGACGTCGACCAGCGCGTCGCCGACCACCTGGCCACCGAGGAGATCTCGCTCGGCGATTTCATCTTGAGCGGCGGCGAACCCGCCGCGCTCGCGATCGTGGACGCCGTCGCGCGCCTCATGCCCGGCGCGATGTCCGACGCCGAGAGCGCCCGCACGGATTCATTCGGCGAACACGGCACCGACGGCATCAGCGCGCCGAGCTACACGAGGCCGGCGGATTTCCGCGGCTTCAAAGTGCCCGACGTGTTGCTGTCGGGAGATCACGCCAAGATCGCCGCTTGGCGCGCAGAGCAGGGGCGACTGCGCACCAAGGATCGTCAGGGCTAACGAGACTTGGCTGGCATCAAGGTCGAAGTTCGACCGGATCAACCGGATGATCCGGATCATCCGGATACCTCAAGGCCCGGGTCGATGGCATTGCGATGCCGTCCGGCCGCTGTACTTGTAGTTAACAACAAGTACAAAAACCCGGCGCCTCGCGATGTGCTCGTCAAGCACACGGAGGTATCCGATCGATCCGGATCATCCGGTTGATCCGGTCGAACCTTCGACCTTGATGCCAGCCTTGCCGCATGGATCGCGACGACCGATGAGTCCAACTCGCTTGACTGGCATAAACCCCGTCAGCACCATTAGCTTTACCGACTACCCAAGTCCGACTCTGACCCTGGCGCAATGCCGCCTGGAGCCTGATATGCACGTATTTTCCGAGACCCAGAAAGAGTACATGCGCACCGACATCCCGCCCTTCCGTGCCGGCGACACGCTCCGCGTGAACGTCCGCGTGAAGGAAGGGGACAAGGAGCGCCTCCAGGCGTTCGAAGGCGTGTGCATCGCGCGCCGCGGCGCCGGTGTGAGCGAGACGTTCACCGTGCGGAAGGTGTCGAACGGTGTGGGCGTCGAGCGCATCTTCCCGGTGCACAGCCCGATGATCGGCAGCCTCTCCGTGATGCGCCGCGGCCGCGTGCGCCGCGCCAAGCTCTTCTTCCTCCGCGAAGCGACCGGCAAGTCGGGCCGCATCCGCGAGAAGAAGGCGCGCCTGATCGCCGAAGTCGGCACCAAGGAACCGGCGGAGTAAGTACACACGTCGCCCCGGCGCTGGTCGGAGATCGAATCGGACCTCCGCCGCTCGGGCGGCCAATTGATAGCCGGGATCGATGAAGTCGGACGGGGCTCCCTTGCGGGCCCCGTCGTCGCATGCGCGATCATCATGCGCCCCGGCGAGCGCGCGATCGCGGGCGTCGATGACTCGAAGATGCTCACGGCGAGCGAACGCCGCCGCCTCGCGCGCATCATTCGCGCCCGCGCGCTCTGCATCGCACTCGGCGCCGCCTCCGCGCGCGAGATCGACCGCATCAACATCTACCAGGCCACCGCGCTCGCCATGCGGCGCGCGATCCGGCGCCTCGTGATGCGGCCCGATCACATTCTGCTCGATGGCCTTCCAATGCGCGCGCTCGAGGTGGAGCATACCGCCGTCGTGAAAGGCGACGCGCGCTGCTTCCACATCGCGTGCGCGTCGATCATCGCCAAGGTCACGCGCGACCGCCTGCTCACGGCGCTGTCACTGCGTCATCCCGCGTACGCTTGGGAGCGCAACGCCGGTTATGGCACGCCTGAGCATGTGAGCGCGTTGCGCGACGCGGGATTCACGGCGCACCACCGTCGGTCGTTCAGTGTGACCGGTCTGGAGCCGAGTCCCGGGGCACCGCGCTCGACCTGCGCCGGACGCTTCCGCCACGCTCCCCTGAGGCAGTTGACCGCAGCGTCCCGTTGAATCGACGCGCATGCTCTCATTCCCTTCGACCACGCCTCCGGCGCGCCAGTGTAGTCCGCTCCTCTGATCGCGTGCAGGATCTCGTTGATGCGCCGATCCAGCTGCTCGAGCTGCGCGGTCAGATTCTGAACGTACGCCGCTGAGTCAGCATTGCTGAGCGTGCTCGGAATGTATGGCTCGACCCCGTTGCATGGGCTGCCTCCGTCGTCGGCGGGATTGCTGCTGCAGCCGATCGGATCGATCGAATGTGCCTGCATCGAGGTCACGAACATCTGCTGGTGGTCAGCCTCGAGGCGCAGCGAACGCTCGATCTCGCGCGCCGAACCGAGCGCTGCGGCGGCGCTGTCGATCAGTCCTCCGAGCTGTTCGAGCGTCGCCGGGCCAGCCGCCTGAGCACGGGCGACCGGGGCGGTCGCGGCGAGGGCCGACAGGAGCAACGAATTCAAGACGTTGGGCAAGCGCGTGCGGATCATCGCGACCTCCTTGCGACAAGCTCTGTAGGGCCCTCTTTCCTGGGTACGGGGGCATGCCCGAGAGCGTTGCGCGCACCTGTGGCATTCCGCGGCGCCGCGGGACAAATTCATTGTCCCTCCCGTCTCCACTCCTCATCCTCACGGACCCAATGCGCGCTCTCCGCCTCGCTGGCTCGCTCCTTTTCGTCACCGCCGTGCTCTCCGCGCAGGCCGCCAAGCCCGCCGCCGCCCCCGCGCCGAAGGCCGTGAAGGTCACCACGGTCGAAGGCATCACGGAGTACCAGCTCCCCAACGGACTCCGCGTGCTGCTCTTCCCCGACCAGTCGAAAGCCGACGGTCACGGTGAACATCACCTACATGGTGGGCTCGCGATTCGAAGGCTACGGCGAGACGGGCATGGCGCACCTCCTCGAACATCTCCAGTTCAAGGGCACGCCCACGCATAAGGACATCAACGGCGAATCGGACCGGCACGGCGCGCGCAACAACGCCAGCACCTGGGACGACCGCACGAACTACTTCGAGACGCTCCCGGCCACCACCGAGAATCTCAACTGGGCGCTCGCCTTCGAAGCCGACCGCATGACGAACAGCTACATCGCCGAGAAGGACCGCAGCTCGGAGATGACGGTCGTGCGCAATGAGTTCGAGGCCGGCGAGAACGATCCCTTCTCGATCCTCCTCGAGCGCACGCTCTCCACGGCGTACCTCTGGCACAACTACGGCCACTCCACGATCGGCGCGCGCTCCGACATCGAGAACGCGCCCATCGAGCGGCTGCAGGCGTTCTATCACAAGTACTATCAGCCCGACAACGCGGTGCTGCTCGTCGCCGGCAAGTTCGATCCCGCCGCCGCGCTCGCCGCAGATCGAGAAGACCTTCGGCCGCATCCCCAAGCCGGTGCGCTCGGAATCCCACGGCAACATCCTCTTCCCCACGTACACGGTGGAGCCGACGCAGGATGGCGAGCGCGTCGGTCACGCTGCGCCGCGTGGGCGACGTGCAGGCGGTGATCGCGGTCTATCACATTCCCGCGCTCTCGCACCCCGACTACGCCGCGATCAACGTGCTCGCCTCGATCCTCGGCGACGAACCGTCGGGCCGCCTCTATCAGTCGCTCGTCGTGACGAAGCTCGCCGCCAGCGCCGGCGCGTTCGACTTCGGACGCAAGGAGCCCGGCACGCTCATCGCGTACGCGCAGGTGCGACAGGAGAGTTCGCTCGACTCCGCGCGCACCGCGCTGCTGCGCACGATCGACAGCGTGGTCACGCATCCGCCCACCGCCCAGGAAGTGGACCGCGCGAAGACTTCGCTGCTCAAGGGGATCGACCTCCTGCTGAACAACAGCGCGCAGGTGGGCCTCCAGATCAGCGAGTGGCAGGCCGCCGGCGATTGGCGCCTGCTGTTCGTGAATCGCGATCGCATCAAGAAGATCACGCCGGCCGACGTGCAGCGCGTCGCGGCGGCGTATCTCAAGCCGTCGAACGTGACGGTGGGCTTGTTCTATCCCACCGCGAAGCCCGATCGCTCCGAGATCCCGGGGCCGGTGGACATCATGGCGCTCGTGCGCGACTACCACGGCGATTCGAACTTCGTGGCCGGCGAGGCGTTCGACGCGTCGCCCGCCAACATCGATGCGCGCACGCAGTTCGCGACGCTGCCGAACGGCATGCGCGTGAGCCTGCTCTCGAAGAAGACGCGCGGCGGACAGGTGGTGGGCCGGCTCGTGCTGCGGCTCGGCACCGAGCAGTCGCTCACCGGCCGCGCCGAGGCGGGCGAGATGGCCGCCGACATGCTCGATCGCGGCACCGCGACGCTCACGCGCCAGCAGCTCAAGGACAGTCTCGACCGGCTCAAGGCGCGCGTCGGCATCGGCGGGTCGGCACGCAGCGTCACCTTCACGATCCAGACGGTGCAGGCGAGTGTGCCCGCGGTGCTCGCGCTCGTGAGCGAGATGGCGCGCAAGCCGCGCTTCGACAGCGTGGAGTTCGAGCAGCTGCGCCAGGAGCAGCTCGCCGATCTCGAGCAGAACGTCTCGGACCCGGAGGCGCTCGCAGGCACGGCGTTCAGCCGGAGGCTGCGCCCGAAGCCCGTGGGGAATCCGCTCTACACGCCCACGATCGAGGAAGAGATCGCGATGACGAAGGGTGTGACGCTCGCGCAGACGAAAGCGTTCCACGCCGATTTCTACGGCGCCGCCGCGGCCGACCTCGTGCTGATCGGCGACATCGACACCGCCGCCGTGCGCAAATGGGCGGCGAGCGACCTCGGCAATTGGAAGGCTCCCACGGCGTGGGTGCGCATTCCCAATCCATATCAGAAGGTCGATTCGTCTTCGCTCTCGATCGAGACGCCGGACAAGGCCAACGCACTGTTCTACTCCGGCCTCAACGTGAAGCTCAACGACGCGTCGCCCGACTACGCCGCGGTCCTGATCGGCAACACGATCCTGGGCGGCGCGGAGAGTTCGCGCTTGTGGACGCGCATTCGCGAGCACGACGGGCTCAGCTACGGAGTCGGTTCGCGGTTCAGCATCCCGGCCGTGGATGACGGCGGCTCGTGGACCGTGAACGCGATCTACGCGCCGCAGAACGCCGCGCATTCTCATCGCGGACTATCAGGAGGAGCTCGCGCGCATCCTCAAGGACGGCGTGACGGCCGAGGAGCTGGCGACGGCGAAGTCACGCTGGCTGCAGCTGACGCAGCAGTCGCGATCGAACGACGGCGAGTTGGCCGCGATCCTGGTGGCGCGCCGCGATGTGGGCCGCACGCTCGAGTTCGATTTGAAGCTCGAGGCGCAGGTCAAGGCGCTCACCGTGCAACAGGTGAACGACGCGCTGCGCAAGTACATCGTGCCGGCGAATCTCACCAACGTGAAGGCGGGCGATTTCGCGAAGCCCGCTCCGGCCGCGCCGGCGAAGCCGTAACGCCGGCTACTTGAGGAAGCCCAACGCCGCCTCGCGGATCCTTTGGAACGCGAGCGGCTTGGGCCCGCCGGCCACCTCGCTCGCGGTGTTGAACGCCGCGACAACGCCGGTGCCCGTCATGGGATCGAAGTAGAGGAACGCCAGGAACCCAGCCTGGCTCCCCGTGTGCCCGATGATCGTGCGGCCGCCGCGATGCAGGATGAAGAACGACATCCCCATTGACTCCTGCTGCTCGGTCGAATCCGCCGACGTCGGGAACCTCGGCTGCCACATCTCGGCGAGGCTCTTCCGTGAGAGGACCACGTCGTAGAGCCGCTGCGTCGTGCTGTCGCCGCGCGTGGCGTTCGTGAAGTACGCGATGTACGTCGCGAGATCCGCGAGCGGCGCGTTCCAGCCGCCGTTCGGGATCGTGATGCCGGGATCGAAGTCCGCGCCGTTGTCCCGTACGATCGTACGCCCCGCGGAATCGCGGATCACGGAGTAGTTGTGTGACCGGTCGGCGGCCAGATAATACGGCGTGGTGCCGAACGAACTCCGCGTGAGCGCGAGCGGCGACAGGATGTTCTTCTGCACGTAGGTCTCCCACGGATCGCCTGAGAGCTGCTCGATGATGCGCGCGAGGTAGATGAACCCCGGATTCGAATAGCTGAACTGCGATCCCGGTTTGAACAGGAGTTGCTGGTACGGCATCATCGCGACGAGCTGGTTCCATGTCGTCGGTTCGAACGGCTCCCACGGCTGGTCGCTGCCGTATGGCCACGTGGGATTCTGGAATCCCGCGGAATGCGACATGAGCATCCGGATCGTGACGCTGTCCATCGAACCGTACGCGTCGTGCACGAGACGCAGTTCGGGCAGATAGCTCGTGACGCGGTCGTCGAGCGTGAGCTTGCCGCGGTCGCGCAGCTGCATGATCGAGATCGCGGTGAGCGTCTTGGTGATCGAGCCGTAGTGGAAGAGTGTGCGCTCCGTCACCGGCCCTTTGGTCGCGCGATCGGCCCAGCCGTTCTCATGGTGCGCGATGATCGCGCCGTTCTTCACGAGCAGGATCGCGGATCCGATGATGCTGTCGTGATCGACGGCATCGTCGAACATGCGGGTGAAAGCGCTCCAGCCGGCCGGCGCCGAGGGGTGCTGCGCTCCGGCCGGCGCGACGGCCAACATGGTCGCGAGCACGATCGGCATCGCACGGAGAGTGCGTATCATGCCCGATTCTACGGAGGCGGCGATGCCTCCGCCAGCCGGCGACTGTCGCCATGCGTGCGTGGGGGCGCTCCCTTGGTGCCTGGGCGCCTTCTGGAGGGATAAACGACGACCCCCCGGCAGATCACCGGGGGGTCGTCACCATCAGAACACAACGGACTCTCCGTCCTTGCTCCCGGCATGGTGCCCGGGAGCAAGGCATTCGGAACTACGGAGTGGGCGTCGCCATCACCTGCGGAGACGCTGCCGACTCACCGCTCGCGTTCACTGCCGTGACGATGTAGTAGTACGTCGTTCCGGAGGTCAGGCCAGTCTGCACGTAGGGGTTCGCCGCACCGGTGATCTTGGTGCCGGTCCCCGTCGTCACGCCTGTGGTCGTCGACCAGTAGATGTTGTACGAGGTCGCGCCGAGTTCGGGCGTCCAACCCACGGTCACCTGCTTGCTGCCTGCCGTCGCCGTCACAGGACCCGGCGCCGTCAGCGGCGTGGCACTCACCTCTACGGACGCCGGTGAGGAAACGCCGTTATGGCTGGTCGAGGGCGATACGATAGTATCGACCACGATGTAGTAGTACGTCGTGCCGTTGGTCAGGCCCGTGTGGGCCTCCGGGCTCACCACGCCCTTGATCTCCGTGCCAGTCGCGACCGTCACACCCGGGCTAGTCGACCAGTACAGGTTATACCCAGCCGCGCCGGCAACCGCCGGCCACGTGAGCGTGTTGTGCGTGTCACCGAGCACCGCGGTAACCACCGGAGCAGCCAGTGCCGCCGCCGGTGTCGCGGTCACCTGCGATGATGCCGGCCCTTCACCCGCGCTGTTCACCGCCGTCACGATGTAGAAGTACGCCGTGCCGTTGGTGAGCGGGCTGTGTGCGAACGGATTGGTGACGCCGGAGATCTTGGTGCCAGTACCCGTCGTCACACCGGTCGTGGTGGACCAGTAAATGTTGTACGACGTTGCGTTCGCCACGGCGGTCCAAGCGACCGTGTCCGACGCCGAGCCGGGCATTGCCGTCACGCCACCGGGCGCAGCGGGGAGCGCGTTCGGGGTCACACTCACCGCCGGAGACGAAGCCGGCGATTCAACACCCAGCGCCGTCGCCGTCACGATGAAGAAGTACGGGGTACCGGTGGTCAAGCCGGTGACCGTTGACGGACTCGTGACGCCGCCGACCTTCGTGCCGGTCGACACCGAAACGTTCTGGCTCGTGCTGTAGTAGATGTTGTACCCGGTCGCGCCACTGACGGCCGGCCAGGTGATCGTCACCGAAGTGGCCGACGTGATCGCGCCCGTGACACCGGACGGAGCGGCCGGCGGAGCTTGCGGCGTCGCACTGAGTTCGTTGGAGATCGCGCCTTCGACGCCGCCCTTCACAGCCGTCACGACATAGTAGTACGTCGTGCCGTTCGTCAGGCCGACACTGTCGGTGAACGGACTGGTGTGACTCGCAAGCTTCGTTCCCGTCAGCGTCGTAACGCCGGGGGCCGTGCCGCGGTAAACGTTATACGTCGATGCGCCCGCCACGCTCGTCCACTTCAGGGTGTCCTTCGCGTTGCCCGCGTGGACGCTGCTCAGCGTCGGCGGCGCGAGCGGCGCCTGCGGCGTCGCACTGACTTCGGCCGACGGATCCGACTCGCCGTTCGCATTCACGCCGGTCACCACGTAGTAGTACGTCGTGCCGTTGGTAAGGAGCGCGTGAACGTAACTCGAAGTCGGATTGCTGATCTTGAATGCGTACGTCGTGGCGTCGGTGACGTCGATGCCAGGCGTGTTCGACCAGTACAGATTGTAGCTGGTCGTGCCCGGATCCACGTTCCAGCGAATGGTGTCCGACGCGTTACCCGGCACGGCCTTCACGCCGAGCGGCATCGCCGGCTTCTCCGTGGTCGCGGGGGTCGCGGACACTTCCGCCGAGGGAGCCGATTCGCCGTTGACGTTCGTCGCCGTCACGACGTAGTAGTATGTGGTGCCGTTGGTCAGTCCCGTCTGGACGAACGGATTATCCGCGGCCGTGACCTTCGTCCCGGTCTGCGGCGTGACGCCCGCGGTCGTCGACCAATACACATTGTTGGTCACCGCTCCGGCGTTGAAATCCCACGAGACGGTCACCTGGCCCCACAGCGCCGAGGCGGTGACACCTGTGGGCGCCGGCGGCAGGTTCGGCGGCGCCGTCCCCGTGTCGCTGTTCTTCGAGCAACTCGAGAAGATAGTCAAGGCCGCCACGGCGGCGACAAGACCCCTGCTCATAACAAACCTGTTTCTCATGTCAAGCTCCTCTTGGCGGTTGAAGCTACCGTGCCTGGGCCCACGCGGGCATTCTTACCGCGAACTGGTACACATACAATAACACTGCCACTTGCCGCCCGTTAGGGGGCGTTGGCCCCCACGCTAGGCCCTCCACACCCGAATGTCAAGACGGGGTCACAAACATACTTAGCCGAGGAATTAGTTTTGGTTAACGGGGCGTCTTCGGTTCATTCCTGAGCGCACATTGAGACAACGATGGAGCTAACTCGAAGGTACCGGGTATGCAGCGTCCGGATCGCTCGAGTCACTCAGCGAAGCACGAGTTTGTTGCAGCGATGCGCCGTGCGCAAGTACCCGCGCCCGCCTTCTCCGCGCCGGCATCACGGAGAATCCATCCTTCACGTTGATCGGCGTGAACGCTATCTTGAACTCACGGCACACGCCGTTCTGACATTGCGTCAGCGTCGTGGCGTACGTGCAGCACCGTTCCCCTCGCTGCTGCATTGCGGACCCGGTAGCTCAGCTGGTAGAGCAACGGACTTTTAATCCGTAGGTCGCGGGTTCGAGACCCGCCCGGGTCACTGTTCCACGCGCAAGGTGCCCATGATGTACTCCACCTGTCTCTTCTGTCATACCGACCTCGGCGCGAATGATGACGTCGAGGCCTGCCCGGTCGGCCGCCGCTTGGCGTTCGATCCGGCCCGTGGACGCCTCTGGGTGGTGTGCACCTTCTGCGGACGCTGGAACCTCACGCCGCTCGAGGAACGCTGGGAAGCGGTGGAGCGCTGCGAACAACTCTACCGCGACACCTGGCAGCGCTACTCCGTGGAGAACATTGGGCTTGCGAAAACGCGCTCGCGTCTCGAACTCATCCGCATCGGGCCGGCGCTCTTCCCCGAGATCGCCTCCTGGCGCTACGGCGCGCGCCTGCAGCGCCGCTTGCACGAAGATGATCCGCGCGGCATGTGGCGCCGCAGCGCGCGCTATCTCGCGCGCCGCGCGGCAGCGGGGGTCGCGCGCGTTTCCTCCCTGGTCGGTCTCAGCGATGAGACCGTGCTCCATCCTCAGCACCTTCCGCCGCGGCGCTTCGGTGCTCGCGCGCAGCGAAGACGAGAACCACCGCCGCGTGGTGATCCGCTACGCGCATCTCTCCCAGGCGGAGCTCATCCGCCCGGCGCGCGGCGAGCCGTGGCGCATTCGCGTCGCGCACGACGAGGGAGTCTCCACGCTCGCCGAGCAGGCCGCGATCCTCGCCACCGGCCGTCTGCTCGCGGTGCTCAACTTCGCCGCGGCGAGCAAGTCCGAGGTGCGCTGGGCGCTCGCCAAGCTCGGCGACGCGAGCGATCCCACCGGCTTCTTCGGACGCATTGGGAATCTCGCGATGCGCACGTCATGGGGCCGTCACCCCGAGGCGGCTCCGGACCCGGCCGCCGCGCCCGTTGCACACTCGGAGGCCGAGCGGCTCGCGCTGCCGCTCGCCACACGTTCGTTCTGGGGACACGGCGGGATCGGCAGCGAGAGCCGCACGCCGCTCTACCGCCTCCCGCCCGAGGACCGCCTCGCGATGGAGATGGCGTCGAACGAGGACGTAGAGCGCCGCGCGCTCGATGGCGAGCTCACGGAGTTGCGCGAAGCATGGAAGGAGGCCGAGGAGATCGCCGCTATCGCCGACAACCTGCTCGTCGGCGACGCGCTGGACGAATTCAAGCGCCAGTATTACCTGCGCCTCGAAGCTGGCACCTAGGCGCGACCGCGACCGCGCCTCATTCCCCGGGCTGATTGTACCACATCGCCTGGATGCTCGGCTCACAGCGCAGCCCATTGAGCGCGGCGTCTGGTTGCGGCGCGGGGATCGTCGCAAAATGACCTGCGGGATTCTCGCTCACCGCCGTGAAGTCGTAGCGCGCTTCGAGCGTATCCGTGATCGCGGCGACGTCCACGTTCGAGTGGTAGAGCAGGACCAGCGTCGGGGTCTGCGCATGAAACTTCCCGCCGATCGGCACGCACTCCGCCGCGGTCGAAGAGCTGCAGGACGCGAGCGCCGGCAGCATCAGCGCGGCGAATACCACTGACAATCGTTGGCGCATACACCGCCTCCTTGGTGATGTAATCCCCCTGTACTCCGTACCCGGGCCCGCACGAGCCGTTCCGGCGAGATCCGCCCTGAACCGGCGGCCGACATCGATTATCTTTATCGCCGCAATACTGCGGTCCGCGTCGCGGATCCGCTAATTCCCTTAGCAACTACTCGATACCAATGCGTTCTTCGCTCGCTCTCATCCTCGCACTCGCCGCCTCTCCGCTCGCCGCGCAGTCGTCGCCGAACACCCCCACCACGGTCAAGATCACCGTCGATTCCGTCCGCCACAACGTCGTGATCGTCGCCGGCCCCTTCGACCTCGTCGGTCACGGCAACATGCCGGGCATGGGCAGCGGGGTAATGCACCACACTTCGGAGAGCAAGATGATGCGTTTCGCGTGGCCTGTCGCGGGCGCGCTCAACGGCGTCAACGTCACGCTCACCGATCCGCACGGCGCACCGGTGCCGGGCAATGTGATCCATCATCTCGTGATGTACAACTTCGACCGGCGCCAGCTGATCCACGAGTCCGATCGAGCGCCTGTTCGCGTGGGGACAGGACACGCAGGAGATCACGCTCCCGGCCGGCGTCGGCGTGCCGCTCCCGCTCGGCGACCACCTCGGCTTCCTCATCGCGTGGCACAATGACACCGGCCACGACATCAAGGGCGCGACGGTCACCATCACGATGCCCTACGAAGTGCCGAAGGACATGAAGGTCGCCGTGTACCCGTGGTACCTGGACGTGAGCAACGTGAATGGCGGCGACAACTCGTATGACCTGCCCGCGGGCAAG
The DNA here is from genome assembly GCA_963732065.1 of uncultured Gemmatimonadaceae bacterium. Lineage (GTDB taxonomy): Bacteria > Gemmatimonadota > Gemmatimonadetes > Gemmatimonadales > Gemmatimonadaceae > DATKOH01. The sequence continues at coordinate 56,253 of CAVSYH010000023.1, forward strand.
TCCACGAAGACGTTCGATTTCACGATCCCGGTGGACGGCCGCATGATCGCAGTCGGCGGTCACATGCATCCGTACGGGAAATCGGTCTCGCTGGTGGATGTCGCGAGCGGCAAGGTGATGATCAAGCTCGAACGCCACCAAGAGCAAGGACGGTCTGGTGCGCGGCGTGGAGCGGTTCGTGTACGGATTCCACGAGGACGCGCTGCCGCTGCAGGCGAACCACCCGTACCGCCTCGTGGCGTCGTACGACAATCCCACGGGCAAGCCGATCGCGAAGGGCGGCATGGCGCAGCTCAACGGCATCTTCGAGCCATCCGATTTCTCGCTCTGGCCCAAGCTCGATCTGAACGATCCCGAGACGAAGAAGGACATCGCGTCGCTGCCGCCCGATCTCGGTGCGCCGGCGGACGAACGCGCGGGAATGGACATGGATCCGAACATGAAGATGGACATGCCCATGGCGCCGAAGGCCGACACGGCGAAGAAGCCGCCGCGGTAAGGCGTCCTCGCGGGCGCTGCTTCCCGCGCGGTAGATTCCGCCTCGATGTCCGACCTCCAATCACGGCTCCAGACCGCGCTCGGCGACGCCTATCGCATCGACCGCGAGCTGGGCGGCGGCGGCATGTCGCACGTATTCCTCGCGCACGAGACCGCGCTGGGGCGGCGCGTCGTGGTGAAGGTGCTGCCGCCGGAGATGGCGGCCGGCGTGAACATCGAACGCTTCCGCCGCGAGATCCAGCTCGCCGCGTCGCTGCAGCATCCGCACATCGTGCCCGCTGCACGCCGCCGCGCAGGTGGGCGATCTGTTCTACTACACGATGCCGCTCGTCGAGGGAGAATCGCTCCGCGCCAAACTCGCGCGCGAGGGCGAGCTCCCGGTCGGCGACACGATCCGCATCATCCGCGACGTGGTGGACGCGCTCGCCTACGCCCACGCGCACGGCGTCGTGCACCGCGACATCAAGCCCGACAACATCCTGATCTCCGGCAATCACGCGGTGGTCACCGACTTCGGCGTCGCGAAGGCCGTGAGCGCATCCAGCGGCGGCACGTCGCTCACGTCCATGGGCCTCGCGCTCGGCACGCCGGCGTACATGGCGCCCGAGCAGGCGGCCGCCGATCCGCACGTGGACCACCGCGCCGATCTCTACGCGGTGGGCGCCACGGCCTACGAGATGCTCTGCGGCCATCCGCCCTTCAGCGGCATGTCGCCGCAGCAGGTGCTCGCCGCGCACGTGACGCTCGGCGCCCGCGCCGCTCTCGTCGCAGCGCGCCTCCGTGCCGCCGGCGCTGAACGAGCTGATCATGCGCTGCCTCGAGAAGAAGCCGGCGGACCGCGTGCAGCGCGCCGAGGATCTTCTCTCGCAGCTGCAGGCGATGGCGACGCCGAGCGGCGGCATGGCGCCCACGGGCGCGACGCCCGCGCTCACGAGCGGCGCGAAGGCCGCGATCCGTCGCACGAATCCGATGCGCATCGCGCTGCTCTTCGCGCTCGCGTCGCGTCGCGGTGATCGCGGCGGTGTTCTTCCTGCGCAACGCGCTCGGACTGCCGGACTGGGTGGTCGTCGCGGCCGGCCGTGCTGCTCATCCCCGGCCTGCCGATCATGATCCTCACGGGCAAGCGCGAGCGCGAGCGCATGGAAGCCGCGCACACCGGCACGTTCATGGTGCCGCCGGTGGGCGTGCAGAAGCTGTTCACCTGGCGCCGCGCGATCATGGGCGGCGTCGCGGCCTTCGCGGCGCTCGCGATCATCGTGATCGGCTACAGCACGATGCGCGTCATGGGCATCGGCTCCGTGGGCACGCTGCAGGCGAAGGGATTGCTGAAGGCCAAGCAGCCCATTCTCCTCGCGGAATTCGAGAACCGTTCGAGCGATTCCACGCTCGGCCCGACGCTCACCGAAGCGTTCCGCGTGGATCTCTCGCAGTCGCAGACCGTCAAGCTGGTCGACGCGCAGGCGGTGAGCGACGCGCTCAAGCGCATGCAGAAGCCGGCCGGGCTCGGTGCTGAATCCGGCGCTCGCGCGCGAGGTCGCCGAGCGCGAGGGCGTGCCGGCGATCGTCGAGGGGCAGATCGATCCGGTGGGGAAGAGCTTCGTCGTTTCGGCGCGCGTCGTCTCGGCGAAGGACGGCGCGGTGCTCACCGCGGTGCGCGAGACCGCGGCCGTCCGACGCCGATCTCATCCCGGCACTCGACAAACTCTCGCGCGCGCTGCGCGAGCGGATCGGCGAGTCGCTCGTGAGCATCCGCGCCGACGAGCCGCTCGCGCACGTGACCACGGCCTCGCTCGACGCGCTCCGCAAATACACGCAGGCGCTGCGGCTCTCGGACCTGGGACAGGAAGAGCAGTCCATTCCGCTCTACGAGGAGGCGGTCGCGGCGGACAGCGGATTCGCCATGGCATGGCGCAAGCTCGGCGCGATCTATCGGAACATCGGCGCGTCGAATGTGAAGGTGCTCAACGCCATCACCAAGGCGTACACCAATACGGGACCGGCTCCCGGAACTCGAGAAGCAGGCGACGATCGCGTACTACTACAACACGGTGGACAACGAGCCGACCAAGGTGGAGGCGGCGTATCGCGCGATGCTCGCGATCGATCCGGACAACACGATCCCGCTGAACAATCTCTCGATCGTGCTCTTCGATATGCGCCGCTACGCCGAGTCCGAGAGCCTCGCGGTGCGTTGCATGGACAACGGCGTCTTCTCCAATTGCCCGTTCCACGCGATCCGCGCGCAGACGGCGCAGGGGAACATGGCCGCCGCCGAGAGCTTCGCTCGCGCGCTGGCAGCACGCGCTGCCGAACGATCCCAACCTGGGCTTCAGTCGCGCCGGCATGGCGGCCGTCCGGGGCGACTATGCCGGCAGCGGAGCGCATCTCCCGCGAGAACAAGGCGGCGCACCCCGCCTCGCTCTTCGTGCAGGAGTTCTCCGATCAATCGCTCGCCGCATTCGCCGCGGATCAGGGAAAACTGGGCGCAGGCGCGGACAAGCTCCGCGCCGCACAGGCGTCGGCGGAAGGGCGCGGACTGCCCGCGCGACTACCTGCACCCTCTCCGCGAACTACGCGCTGGTGGAGATCCGCACCTCAATCGCCCCGCGGAAGCGATCGCGAAGGTGAACGCCGCGCTGGCGAAACATCCGCTCTCGACAATGGACGCGGTGGATCGTCCGTACACCATTCTCGCGAGCGCGTACGCGGCTGCCGGCCGCGTCGATGACGCCGAACGCATGATGGCCGAGTACGCACGCGCAGTACCGAAGGGCCTCCAGAAGGGCGACCGACGCGTCCGGCGCGCTCGGCGACATCGCCGCCGCGCAGGGGCGTCCCGCCGATGCGATCGCCGCGTACCGGCGCATGCGCACGCAGTTCGGCTGCCCGCAATGCGGACTCTTCGAGATCGCGACCCAGTTCCAGAAGCTCGGCGAGCCCGACTCGGCGCTGCGTGTACTACGAGGCCGGGCTCGCGAACTCCGGACCGCAGCGCGCGATCTTCACCGACCCCATGACCCTGGCCGCCACGCTACCAGCGCCTGGGCGAGCTCGTACGAGGCCAAGGGCGACCGGAAGAAGGCGATCGGAGTACTACCTGAAGCTGGCCGATCTCTGGAAGAACGCGGACCCGGAACTCCAGCCGATCGTGAAGGACGCCCACGCCCGCGTGGCCCGCCTCTCCGCCGAACACTAGCCGAACTTCTCAGGCGCGCGGTGTAGAAAAGCATTATATTTGGGATTGGCCGGCGAGTGCCGGATTCTGTACGGTCTGGGGCTGCATCGCGCATCGTGCCGCGTGCGTCCCGACCGCTGGTTGCAATGCCCGATGCACGAGGCACGATGAACATTGAGATCCCCCGAAGATAGGAGCTACCATGCGACGCATATCCGCAATTCTGTTGGTCGTGGGCCTCATGGCCTGCGAGAAGATCGGCTCCGGCGGCGGCACCAGCGCCTCGAAGCCCGACTCGATCACCGTGCTGAACACGAAGCTCGCGCAGGCGAAGGCCGTGGCCGCGCAGCAGGACTCGCTGCTGCAGGGCTTCCAGCAGACGACGCAGCTCCTCGCCGACATCGACAAGGAGCTCTCGAGCGTGAAGGGGCTCAAGAGCCATGTCCCGGTGGACACCAAGGGGGAGAACCCGAACGACCCGCAGGCCGCGTATCGCGCGAGCATCGCAGGGCAAGGTCGCCGAAGTGACCGCGCTGCTGAAGCAGAGCCGCGCGCGCGTCGCGGCGCTGAACGAGAAGAACATCGGCGCTCTCCGGCAAGGTCGCGACCTACGAGGCGAGCATCGCGAGCCTCGAGCAGATCGTGGAGCAGGACAAGGTCCAGATGGCCGCGCTGAACATCAAGGTGGACAGCCTCACGCTCGCGAACGCGACCGTGACCACCGAGAAGGTGGCCGTGACCGACACAATGCTGGGCCTGCGCAAGCAGGAGAACACGGTGTTCGTGGTGGTCGGCACGAAGGATGAGCTGATGAAGAAGGGGATCATCGCGGAAGAGGGCTCGAAGTTCCTCTTCTTCGGCAGCAAGGCGATGGTGCCGCGCGCGCAAGCTGGACCAGTCGCAGTTCACCGCCGATCAACAAGTGGGACGATGTGCCGGTGGTGCTGCATATCACGGACAAGCCGTACAAGGTCGTGTCGCGCCAGGATCCGACGCTGATCGAAGCGGGGAAGGATTCGGCCGGCAAGTTCAACGGCGAGCTCCACATCACGCAGCCGGCCGAGTTCTGGTCGACGAGCAAGTACCTGATCATCGTGGAAGGCGCGTAACGCCGCGCGTCCCTCGAAGCAGAACGGCCGGTAGATCCGCTCGGGATAGGCCGGCCGTTTCTTGCTCGCGACCTGACTGGCGATCAAGGTTCAAGGTTTGACCGGATCAACCGGATGATTCGGATGGATCGGATACTTCCGTGCGGCGGAGGCGCTCCGCGAACGGTCCGGCGTTGTATTGTTGTTAACAACAATACGCATTCGCCCCGCCTCGTGGCCTCTCGAACACGCGGAGGTATCCGATCGATCCGAATCATCCGATAGATCCGGCCGATGAACTTTGAGTGCCCGGCAAGCGCGCCGCCGCGCGAGCGCGCGAGCCAAATGCTAGTCGATGCGCGATGAGAGCTGCGCCGGGAATGGCTGCGAGGGAGTGGGCAGCATCACGCCGCTGCACCGGCGACATGCGCTTCGCGCGTTTCTCCTCGTACATGAGCCGGTCGGCGCGCGCGAGCAGGTCGTCGAGCTCGCGCGGCGCGTCGGGATCGTAGTACACGATGCCGATGCTCAGCGACAGCAGATAGCTGCGGTCGGCGCGCGCGTTCCGCGCGCGCAGGTTCTCCTGCAGCCGCGCGGTCCACAACTCGGCGTCGGCGCCCGCGTTCTCCATCGCGAGCACCACGAACTCATCGCCGCCCATGCGCGCGATGATGTCCGAGTCCCGGAAGGTCTCCTTGAGCAGATCCGTGGTCTCGAGCAGCGCCTGGTCGCCCACGCTGTGCCCGAGCGTGTCGTTGATCACCTTGAGCCCGTCGAGGTCCACGAAGATGTGCGACACGCGGCGCCGCATGCGGTCGGCCACCTTGAACAGCTGCCGCGCGAGCGCGAGCAGCCCGCGGCGGTTGTACAGCAGCGTGAGCGGGTCCACGAGCGACATCTCGCGCAGCGCCGCGTGCAGCTGCTGGCGCTCGATCGCGTACGCGGATCGCGCGCACCAGCAGATGGCCGTCCACCTGTCCCTTCACGAGTGAATCCTGCGCGCCCACCTTGAGCGCGCGCATGGCGAGCGCCTCGTCGTCCACGCTGCTCATCACGATGATCGGCAGATCGGGCGCTTGCTCGTGCAGCAGCTTGAGCGCGTCCAGGTCATGGCCATCGCTGCAGCGAGAGGTCGAGCAGCACGGCGTCGAATTTCCGGTCGCTCATGCCGGCTGCAGCGCGTCGCTCACCTGCGTCACGTGCACGAGATCGAATTGCGCGGCGGCGCGGCCGGCGACGGCGCCATTCAGGCGCCGGACGTCACGCTCGCTGTCGGCGATCACGAGGACGCGGATCGGCGCCCGCGCTCACACCGCCACCCGCTCGTGCTGCGGCACCGGGGGCGGCCGCGGCGCGGCGCGGCGATGGCCGTGGTGCTCCGCTGGTCCAGGATCCCGAGGAACAGCTTGAACAGCGCGGGATCGAACGCCTTCCCCACGTCCGCCTGCATGATCTCCCTCGCGCGCTCGCGCGAGAACGCCGTGCGATACGGCCGGTCGGTCACGAGCGCGTCCCACACGTCCGGCAATGCAGAGGATGCGCGCCGAGAGCGGGATCGCATCGCCGGCGAGCGGTCGGGATAGCCGCGTGCCGTCCCAGCGCTCGTGGTGGTGCCGGATCATCGGCTTCACGTCCCACGGGAACTCGATCCCCGCGAGCATCTTCTCCCCCGCCGCCGGGATGGCGCTCCATCAGCGCGCGCTCTTCGGCGGTCGAGCGCGCCCGGCTTGTTCAGGATGCTCGACGGCACGATCAGCTTGCCCACGTCGTGCAGCAGCGCGCCGGCGCGGAACCAGAACAGCGATTCGTGGTCGAGCCCGCCATGCGCGCGAGCGAGCAGGCGTAATCGGCCACGCGGTCGCAGTGGCCGCTGGTGTAGTTGTCCTTCGATTCGATCGATGCGCCCCACTCGGCGACGATCTCGAGGAACTTCGCTTCGAGCTCGCCCAGCCGGCGCCGCGTCTCCACCACGTCGCGCCGCGCGCGCAGCTGCGAGAAGAGGCGGTGCGCCGTGTTCAGCTCGCGCAGCGTGTCGCGATTGCGGTCCTGCCGGCGGTAGAGCTCCGCGCGCTCCTTCGCGGTGTGCGCCGCGAGCACCAGCTCGTGGCGCTGCTCCGCGATCTGCCACGCGTGGCCGAGGAACTCCTCGGCGCCCGCGAAATCGCCGCGTCTCCCGCGCGATCACGCCGTAGTGCTTGTACGCGTCGCCCAGCGCGCGCTCGTCGCCCGTCTGCTCGGCGAGCAGGAGCGCCGTGTCGCACCATTCGCGCGCCTGTCACGTAGTCGCGCCGCGCGATGCAGAGTTCGGCCCGGTTCACCGCCACCGCGATCTGCGTGCCGGCGTCGCCGGTGCGCAGCGCGGTGTCGTACGCCTCGCAGGTACATCTCCTCCGCCGAGCGCCAGCGGCGCATCTGCGAATAGAGCATGCCGATGTTGTTGAGCAGCCCGCAGAGTGGGGCGTCGAGCCCGAGGCGCCGGTAGCCCGCGAGCGCCGCGCGATAGTGCGTGAGCGCCTTCGGCTGGTCGCCGCGGATGCCCGCGATCGTGCCGAGGTTCTGCTCGATCATCGCGACGAGCTGCGTCTCGCCGGCGAGCGTCGCGTACTTCACCGCGCGGCCGTAGAGGCGCGCCGCCTCGTCGAGGTCGCCGCGCTGCTGATGCGCGATCGCCATGAGGTTGACCACGCTCGCGACGCCGGGGCGGTCGCTGTTCGCCATCGCCACCGCGAGCGCCGCGGCGTAGCAGTCGAAGGCCGCTTCGGTGTCCGCGTCGTCGGCGTAGGTGCGCCCCGTCCAGCGCAGGAGCGCGGAGGCGGTGGAGGCGATGCTCGCGCTGGTCGAGCTCGTAGAGCGCGAGCTCGTACATCGCACGCGCCGCGGCGCGCTGGCCCGCGCGCTCGAGCCGGAGCGCCTCCGAGATGCGCGCCGCGAGCTCCGGCGCGAGCCCTTTCAGCTCGCGCGGCGTCATTCCTTGCGGCTCCGTGCTGCCGCTCATGACGCCGTACTCGCGCAGCTTGCGCGCGAGCGTGGGACGCGAGAATGCCGAGGATGCGCGCGGCGGCGCTGCGGTTCCCGTTCGTGATCTCAAGCGTCGCCAGCACCGCCTCGCGCTCCACCATCGCGAGCGCTTTCCCCTCCGGCGGGATCACGATCTCGTGGTGCGACGCTCGCCGCGTGCGTCGCGGGCATCGACATGCGCTGCTGGATCATCATGTGCTCGGCGCCGATCGACTGTCCCTCGGACAGGATCGCCGCGTGCTCGATCACGTTCTTCAGCTCGCGGATGTTGCCGGGCCACGTGTGGCCGCGCAGCGCGGCCGCGGCGGCGGGCTCCAGCGTTTCGGCTCGAGGTCCTGCTGGCGCGCGATCTCCGCCAGGAAGTGCTGCGCGAGCAGCTCGACGTCGCCCGGCGCGCGTGCGCAGCGGCGGCAGCACGATCCGGAAGACGTTCAGCCGGTAGTAGAGATCCTCGCGGAACTCGAGCCGCGCCACCGCGTCGTGCAGCGACGGTTGGCCGCCGCGATGATCCGGCAGCTGATCTCGATCTCCTGCAGGCCGCCCAGGCGGCGCACGACGCGCGCTCCTCGAGCACGCGCAGCAGCTTGGGCTGCAGCGCGGCGGCAGCTCGCCGATCTCGTCCAGGAACAGCGTGCCGCCGTCCGCCGAGCTCGAGCAGGCCCGCGCTTCTGCGCGCGCGCGCCGGTGAACGCGCCGCGCTCGTGGCCGAACAGCTCGCTCTCGAGCAGCGTCTCGGGGATCGCGGCGCAGTTCACCGCGACGAACGGCTCGCCGCGCGACGCGCCTTCGTAGTGGATGCCGCGCGCGAACAGCTCCTTGCCGGTGCCCGTCTCGCCCACGACCAGCACCGTCGTCAGGCGGCTCGACGCCACCTTGCGCGCGCGATCCAGCGCGTCCCGGATCGCGTCGCTCTCACCGACGATACTCTCGAGACCGAATTGCAACGCTCCCCCGGGTCGTGATTCTAAGCAAGGGACTTCAGCGGGCGCTCCAAAGTAACCGGGGCCATTCGGCTCCGGCACCTCCGGCGCAGTGAGCCGCGGACCGACCGGCCGCATCGGCGCACTCGACGCATTCGCTCATGCCGCGAGCGCCGAAAGGCGCCGTTCGACGTCCCCCACCTGCCGCGCCGCGCCGAGCGCGCGGAATCGCGTGAGCGCCTGCTCCCACGCGAGACGCGCCGCCGCCGGCTCGCCGCGGCGCAGCCAGAGTTCGCCGGCGTCGCGCTCGACTTCGGCCGCAGCAGCGCGTCCTCGCTCTCGCGCGCCATCGCGCGCGCCTCGTCCAGCGAACGCGTCGCGCTCTCGAGCTCGCCGCGCTCGCGGCCCACCAGCGCCAGCAGCCGCAGCGATTCCGCGTGATGCGCCCGGTCGCCGCGATGCTCGGCCATCGCGACGCCATGCCGGCAGACGCGTCTCCGCGTCGGCCACCAGGCCGCGCGCGAGCAGCACTCCACGCGACTCAATTCCACCGCCTCGGTGAGCGGCAGGTCGCCCAGCCGTTTCGCGAGCGCGAGCGCTTCCTGGGACGCGCGCTCCGCCTCGTCGAGGTCGCCGGCCAGCATGTGCAGCCGCCCCACGTTGCAGAACACCCAGCACGCGCCCTCCTCATCGCCCGCGTCGCGGAAGCCGCGCAGGCTCAGGCGGAAACGCGCCAGGGCATCCTTGTCCTCGCCCTGCACCATGGCGAGCGCGCCGAGATTCTGCTCGATCATCCCGAACAGCCGGCGCTCACCCGCGTGCACGGCGTTCAACGCCGCCTCGGCGTAGAGGCGCCGCGCCTGCTTCACGTCGCCGCGGCGCTGCGCCACGATCGCGAGACAATTCAGCGCGTTCGCGATGCCGCCGGCGTACGGCAGCGCCGCGAGATCGCGAGACTGCGCGCGTACACCGGTTCGGCGGCCATGGATCGCCCAGCTCGCGAAGGAGCGTGCCCTTCCAGCGCAGGATGTCCGCGAGTTGCGCGGACGGGCGGTGCGCTCGAGCAGCGTCGATCGCGAGGTCGTAGGCGGAGAGCGCCTCGCGCGCGCTGCCCTCACGCTCGAGGCGCTGGCGCGGTCCGCAATGCGCTGCGCCTCGGCGGCCCGCGGCGTCCGCGCCGCCGAAGTGGTGGGACGGACTGTCAACGGGCCCCCGGATCGGGCGCGCGGCGTCGCACGCTGCCTCCGCCGACGTGGTGCAGCAGTTTTGGAATTGCGACGCCAGGATCACCACCGAGAAGTGCGGCACCGGGAACGACGCCGATGTGACTGCGTCGTCCACCGTCGCCGGCTCTGATCGTAGGTCGTGACGCCATCGTCCGTGCCGACGAGGATCGGCGACGCAATATATCCGCCACTCAGGAATCTCGCCCATGCCGCGTTCTTATAGGCGTTCGTAAAGCTCAGGTCGAGCGTGAGCGTCGCGGGGGTCAGCGAACTTGAGACCGTTGGGGACATCGAACACGACGTTCTTGCCCGCGTCGGCGCGCATCGTGATCTTCGTGCGCGCCGAGAGCGCGCCCGCGGGGACCGTGAAGACCGCGCCCACCGAGGGGATCCAGATCCGCCGCCCTGCGCGCCGATCGTCGCATGCGCGGACAGGTTGTTCTTGAGGTGGTCCAGCAATACGTAATCGAGGCATAG
>CAVSYH010000024.1:0-23197 GCA_963732065.1 uncultured Gemmatimonadaceae bacterium
CGGAGAGATTGCATCTGAGGCTCGGGCGCTAGGGTGCTTCTTGGACCACCGCGCGGTCGGAAAGGTTGGCTGGGTTGCCAACGGCGGATTGTCGGCTGTCGGCTGTCGCCTGCGAACCTCTCTCGTCGTAGCAGGCGACAGCCGACAGCCGACAGCCCGCAGTCAAGAAATCAGAACCAAAGCACCTGATACCCCACCCCAAACGTCTGCGAACTTCGATCCCACGCGCGCGCTCGCGCCGTCGGAGTAGTTGAATTTCACTTGCTGCGCCCTTGCCGACGGTGATCGCGGCGATGAGGCCGATGCGTGAGTTGTCCTGCCGCGCCGTGGTGGGGCCGCCGTTCGCCTGCGTGCCGCCGCCGGAGTAGTAGGTGCCGTCGGCCGCCACCCAGATCCATTTCGCGAACGTGTAGCTCACGTGGGCCTGCAGCGACGTGAGCGGATCCTGCGTGCGCTTCGCCGTGCCAGGATAGAAATCGTAGTTCGGCGCGAACAGCCATACCCCGGCGTAGAGGTCGAGATAGAGCTTCTTGTTGAAATTGTAACAATCGCGCCGATCTCAGGCTTCCATGCCCACCGATTCGTCCCGACGTTAATGAGATGCTCGGGATCGTACTGTCCCGTGGGCACCGACACGGCGAGGCTCGCGCCGAAAATGAAGCGGCTCGCCGGCGTGCTCATGAATTGCTGCGGCGTGAGCGCGGGACTCCCGATGATGTTCAGCGACACCTTGAGGGCGCGCATCGGCGATCCCAGCGCGCGTGACGGCGCTGTCGGTGGTGGCCGCCCACCTTGCCGCTCAGGTAGCCCCACGCATACGGGCAGCACCGCGGTGAACAGCCCCTGCATGTGCCCGATCCCGAACGTCTGGCCGATCCCGAGCTGCGACATTGCGCACATCGGCCTTCACATCCGTGATCGGCACCGACGGATCGGGGATCAATGTCGCCGGTGGAGATCCAGTAGGCGACCGACCGCGAAATGCGCGCCGGTTGGTGACGCCGAGTAGGAGCGGGGCTCGAGTTCCTGCGCGGCCGCGCGATTACCGAGGCTCACGGCGGCGGCGATCACGAGCGCGCAGCGGGAGGGAGTATGCATCACGAATTATGTCCACAGCGGCAACAGGACGTAAGGAGCCCGCTGAGAAGTTCTCCGGCGCGTGAATCCCGCCTTCTCGACAGCCCGACCAATGAGGCGACCCGCACGGTGGACGTCCGAAGTCGCTGGCGGTCTGGCGCGCGCGCGGCGAGAGGTGCGGCGCAACTCTGCCGCGAGCGCGACGGGAAGAGGTCGTAAGAAGAACCGGGCACCCATTGCCGCAGGGAGCGCGCCGGACCCGAGCGCAGCCGCGATAGCGAGAAGCGAGAAACTCGCGGCGCAGTTCAGCCGCGAGGTTCGAAGCGGTTCGAGCGAAAGCGGTCTGCGCTGGGGTCCGCCGCGCGACCGGCGCCACGATGATGGCAGTTCCTACTATCTGACTCCGATTTCCAAAGTCGATGCCGCCCGCCTGCTGGCCCACGTCCACGCTCGCCACTTTCGCACGAGCGAACGCAGGTCGATCACGTCGACCGTGCCCGGCTCCGAGCCGCGCCTTCGATGGACACGAACGCGAAACGGTCGTCCGTCCGACACACCAGCCCGCTCGGCACCACGCGCGTCGTGGGAATTCGCGCCAGCTCCCCGCCGCTCTACGCGTCGAACACCGACACCGACTGCTCGCGCTTGTTCGTGCCCCGATGAGCTTGCCGTCGTGCGTCGCCGCGAGATTGTACATCCCGGCCCGCCGGCGATCCGCCGCCCCATTTTCCACGCCGTGTATCGATCTCGACGATGTCGCTCGACTTGTTGCACGCCACCCACACCGTATTCCCGTCCGACGACGGCTGCGCCCACGTCGGCGAGCACCTGACCGCGGGCATCTTCATCCCACGCCGCGACACCGGCCCCGCCGCGCCCATCTCCTTCCCCTTGTGAGCAGGAAGTGCCGGCTCACCCCGAGCTGCGCGCGCTCGATCTCCACGAGCACGTCGTCCATCATGCACGCGGAGTAATGCTGCGTGCCGTCCGGCGAGGCGCGAGCCGTGCGGCATGGTGCACGTCTTGAATGCGTCCAACTCCACCATCTCGTCGCCGTCGACGACCGACACACGCTCGAGCACCATGTCGCCGTGCAGCGTTGAAGTTCACCGTCCATGCGTAGTGGCCGTCGGGCGAGACCGCGACCGTCGCCGGGAAGTGCCCGAGTTCCACGGTCCCGCGAGCGATCGTTGGCGGTGCTGTACTTCCCATGGCGCCGTAGGGCGTGCCGTGCGCCGTGGACACGAAGTAAGCTGCCATCGGGCGACACGGCGAGGCCCGTGCGGACCCACGAGTTCGGTGCGATTGGTCCCGACCTGATGCGTGCGCTCCACATGCGCGCCCTTGGGCCCAAAGCGCACGAGGGCGACCCGATCGACCCCCTCGCTCGCGACGAGCACGAGGTAATCGTGCGCCGGCGGCACGGGTGCCGGTGCGTCTCGCCGCCTGCGCGCTCGCGCTCGCCGCACCGGCGGCGAGCAGCAACGCCCCGACCGCACCCGCGCGCACGGCGCGCACGGATGCAGCGGCGCGCCGGCGGCGTCACGGCCCGGCCGCTTGGGATTCACGCGAATGATCCACAGCCCGTTGTTGAAATCGTTGACGTACGCGAGCCCGTCTTTCGGATTCACGACCACGCCCCAGTCATGCCGTGGTTCTTCACGATGCCGTCCATGTCGGCCGTATTGAGCGACGCGATCTCGCGCTGCTGCGCCTCGAGATCGCCTTTGAGTTCGCCGGAGATGTCGAACACGTGGAACCCGGCGTCGTACGCGCCGAGGTAGAGCGTGTCGGCCACCGCCCACACGTTGTGCACGCCGCCCATCTCGGGCGTGTACCACGCGACCGAGCGCGGGTGCTCGATGTCGCTCACGTCGAGCACCTGCAGCGTGCCGTACATGCGGTCGCCGACGCGTCCTTCGCGCCTTGACCGGCCGTTGCGATAGACCTCGTCGGCGATGAACACGTACTGGTTGTGGCGCCACGCCGTGTGCGTGCCGCGTGCTGAATCCCGGCGCCGACGCATCCTCCACGTCGCTTGTACAGCGAGTCGAGATCGTACTTGAACTGGGAAACCATCACCGGGTTCGACGGGCGTGCCGCCCTTGATGCCGTTCCCGATGTCGAGGATCACGAGCCCGTCGTTCCAGTAGCTGGCGTACAGGAGCCCGTCGCGCACGTCGATATCGTGGACATAGCGCGCGCGTCGGGGCGGTCGTGTGCCAGGAACCCGCCCTCTTCGGGTGCGCGGGATCGTTGAGATCATGATGTCGATCGCCCCGGTGCCATCGTTCGTGATGTAGACGTACGTGCCGTACTTCGTCCTCTCGTAGATGTAGTTCGAGTGCACGCCCGCGGTCACGCCGTCGGTGAATTGCGAGACTCTTTCGGGTGGAGCGGGTCGTGCGTGTCGGCGATCACGATGCCGTTCTTGCGGTCGCTCGCGCCCTCGCGCGTGAACACCATGTAGTTGCCGTCGGCGGTGTTCTGCATGTCGTTCACGAGGCGCGTGTTCGACTTGATCGAGTCCACGACCATCGGCTTCGCGGGATCCGAGATGTCGATCGCGTACATGCGGTCGCCGCCCTCGTGCGTGCCCAGGTACGCGACCTTGCCGTTCGGATGGATCCAGACCTCCGACGTCGCGAATCGCGTGCGCGCCACGCGGCCCACGACGGTCACGCCGCGTCGCACGTCGCGCGGGGTCACGATCACGGTGGCGGACGCCGAGCGCGAGCCGAGCATCGCGGTCACGGTGTACGTGCCCGAGCGGTACGCCACGAACTGGCCGCTCGGGCTGAGCTGGCCATCGCCCGGCGAGAACGCCCACGTGGGCGTGAGTTCCGGTGACCGCTTTGCCGCTCGCTTCGCGCGCGTCCACCGTGAATTGCACGACGTCGCCCTCTCGCACCGCCGGTTTCGCCGGCGACAGCGCGAGCTTGCTGACCGTGTTCGGCAAAACGCGAACGCTCACCGTTCCCGACGCCGCTCCCGCGCTCGCCGTGATCTTCACCGTACCGGGCGCGATGCCGCTGATCGCGCCGTCTTGCGTGACCGTCGCGACCTTCTCTCCGCTAGATTTCCACGACAGCGCGTTAAAGTTGCGGTCGTTGCTCTTCGAGAACGCCGCACTCGGTGACGCGCAGCGACGCCCCGACGAGGATGTTCACCGCCGCCGGCGCGACGCTCACGCGCACCGCGGGGCCCGCCACGCCGCGGAATTGCACCGAGGTCGAATCGATGTACGGCGCGCTGCCCGGGCCGACAGCTGCGAGCGCCAGCGGGAACTTGCCCACCGAACTCGCGATGAGCCACGAACTCCCCGCCGGGATGTCCCCCTTCTCCCTGCCCGCCCAGCATCTTCACCGAGATCACCGCGCCCGGCACCACCTCGCCCTTCGCATTGACGGCGCGCAGCACGAGTTGCACGGAATCGCCCGCCGTGATCTCGCGCGTGGCCGGCATCACCTCGATGCGCTTGACCGGCGACGGCGGAAACGGCGCGGCGGGAGCTTGCTGGAAGAGGAACGCGAGGACAGGAAGCACGACGTGGAACGACATTCGGGGCTCCGGGGTTGGTGAGAGTGTTCTGAAAGCTCCCATTCCGCTTCACGAGTCGCAAGCGCGATTCGGTCAACTAACTGCTTGACAGGATTAAGATGACAAACAGGATGAACCGCCCAGGCGGTCCATCCCGTTCATCACGTTAATCCTGTCAAGCAGTTAGTTGCCGTTTCCAGTACCCCCAGTATGCTACGGAATACTTCAGCCCACGATGATCATGCCTCTTCCCAAGATCACCAACGTGACGCCCGTCTTCATCGGGAGAGCGTCGATCCGTCTCGCGTTCTGGGTCGACCGGCTCGGCTTCGTCGCCGAGAACCAGGTGCCCGGACCCGATGGCAAGTTGATCTTTGCGAGCGCGAAGAAAGATGGGATCGAAGTGATGTACCAGACTCGCGCGAGCGTGCTCGCCGAGCGGCCCGACGCCAGTGCAGAACTCGCCGGCAATTCCACCGCGCTGTTCCTGCAGGTGGATGATCTGGATGCGGCCGAACGCGCGACGAAGGGCGCTCCCGTCGTGAAGGCGCGTCATACAACGTTCTACGGCTCTACGGAATTCTATGTCCGTGAGCCGGGCGGGACGTCGTGGGTTTTGCGAAATCTGAACGGATGACTCAGACGTTAGCCGTTAGAACCCACGAAGAAGCGGCGGTCTAACGGCTAACGCCTAACGTCCGCAGTTACTGGTATTGCTTCAACTCCGCCAACGTCCACGGCGTCGTTCTCGACGCGGTGGGGGGGCGAATGGCAGCCACCTGCTCGGCGGTGACCTGCGCACCCGTGTTGCCCCACGAGCTGCGCTCGTAGTTGATCGCCGCGGCAACATTGGCATTGGTGAGCGCGGCGCCCTGCGGCGGCATCATGCTGTTGAATTGCTGTCCCTTCACCGTGACCGGACCGGTGAGCCCCTGCAGCACGATGCGGATGTGCCAGCGTCCGCCTTGCCGTTCACGATCTCCGAACCGGCGAGCGGCGGAAAGGCGTTCGGCAAGCCAAGTCCGGTGGCCTGATGACACACGCTGCATGTTGCGAACTGCGCCGCACCCGCTTGACCGGCCGGAAGCAGCTGCCGTCGCTGGTGCCGCCGGAGGCGCCGCATTGGAAGACGCGGCAGGCTGTTCCTTACCCGGGCCACATCCCATGACAGCCGCAGTGGCGCAAAGAGAAGCAGCGACGAGTACACGACGGTCGTTGATGCGCATGCTTGCACCTCCGTTCGTTCAGTGAGGAGACTCAGGCCCAGCAATACTATAGGCCGCCAACGGTCGCGCGCCAGCAACTCCAACTACCGGGAACCGATTATCGAGAACCCGCGAAGCATGACAACGCATTTCGTAACGACACCGCGCGGTGTCGTGATGGAATTTGTGTTCATGCCTCACCGGTTCCCGGTAATCGGTTCCCGGCAGTCGCAGTCCGCAGTTACGCCGCGATCCGTCTTCCCGTCACCAGATTGAACACGATCGCAATGAGCGCGATCACGAGCAGCAAGTGGATGAGTCCCCCGCCCACGTGCACCACGAAGAAGCCGAGCGCCCACAGGATGAGCAGGATGACCGCGATGGTATACAGCATTGGAACTCCCGGTTGGTGTTGGTAAGGGTCCTACGCCTTCCGCATGGCGCCCGCGCCGATCAGCGCGACGCCGCCCACGATGCCCACGATGCCGACCAGTGGGGGATCCCGTGCTTGTCGGTATCGGTGATGGCGACGTCGCCCACCTTCGCGACCTCTTTCGTGGTCTTGTAGCTCATGCCGCGGAACGTGATCACCGCGCCGAGCACGAGCAGCAGGATTCCGGCGATGATAAGATGAGCGCATAGTGCCACCTCGAGATGGATGAAACGCCCATGCCGCGCGCACCGCGCGGGGGATCAACTTTTCCGAATCGTGTCGGGCCACTCGGCGCTGCCGCTGATGCCGGTGCGAGGGCACTTTGCCCTCCGCCAACTCGCGCGACGCCTCGGGGGAGCCCTAACGGGGCTCCTTGACTGCTGGAACTATAGATACGAAGAACTAGCGCAATGCGCAATGAGCATGGGCGATCTACTTCTTCTCCGCCTCGAGTTTGGCGACCGCCTTATCGCCCTCGAACAGAGTCAGCACCGTGCCGCTCATCTGGTAGTTCGTCGTCTTCGAAAGCGCGTCGAGGAACGCCTTCTCCTCGTCGGCGAATGGTTTGGGGCAGCTCTTCTGCGTGGCCGTGAACGCGTTGATCTTCACGCCATTCTTGCCGTGCAGGGAATAACCACCGGCGAGCGAATTGCAGCCGCCGTTGCCGGTCACGGTGTGCCCGGCGGGCGTCAACGTGACCGCCGCGACGTACTGGGCCGAGTCCGTGACCACGGTGCCCGCACGCAGATCCACGAGCAGCCACTTGGTATTCTGGAGGGTCACCGCATGCGTGGCCGCCACGGCGGCGAGCGAGATCGACAGGAGCACGTTGATCTGGGCCTCAGGGTTCCGGAGTTCCGCGCGGATCGCGCATTGAGCATCGTGCCTCGAACATACACCACTGTCAGTACCGCGGCACGAGGAACGATGCCCGATGCACGGTGTCTTACCCCGTGGAGTCGCTTTCTAGCGTCTAAGTCTAACGTCTAAGTCTGTACTTTCTCATCCTTCACCACCACGATCGTAAATCGAACCGCCAGCGCCGCGATGGCGCCTATCGCGACCCACACGGGCATCAGCATCGCGCCCACCACGCCGACGGTCAGCGGGATCTCCAACAGCGTATGACCATCCTCGGCCTTGATGATGATCCGGCGCGCGTTCCCCTCGCGCACGATCTCCTTGACGCGCGCGACGAGATCCTCGCCGTTGATGCGATGCTCTTCGGTGCGCGTGGGGCCGCTGGATTCAGGTGCCGTCATGTGCCGTCTCCGGTCGCGGGTTCGTGAGGGATCAGCAGGCGAAGTTCCTTACGCGATGGGATGGATAAAGTTGCGCTCGAACTCTGGAAGCGGGAGAATTGACGCATGAGGTGGATGGGCGGTGCGCTGATGGTCGTATCGAGTGCCCTGCTGGCGGCGGCTCCGGCCGCGGCGCAGGACTCCACGCGCGCCGGTCTGCCGGGCGGTTGGGTGGTACGTCCCTCCGCACTCACCGAGGTCGACGACCGGATCAAACAGCAGGCCCGCGGCGTTTCCGCCACCGATCCGCCGCAGCGGTCCGCCTTCTGGGACGCCGCGTATCCGGCAACGCCGGCCGAATATGACTCGGTGGCGGGCAATGCGCTGCTCCTCATCTCCGCGATCGCGCACGATTCGGTGAATTTCCCGATCTCGTCCATCTATCTCCAGTCGGGCGGCCGGCTGTACGAACTGCAAATGGTCCGATCCGTCCTCACGCGCCGCGCGAGGAAGGACGACGCGATCGCGCGCACGTACGGCCGCTATCGCGAGGACGTGATCTGTCTGCTGCCGATGGCGATCAATCGCGACGGCGCGCGCCTCATCGTGATGTTCAACGGCGAAGGGACGGCGGCCGGTGGGGTCGATGAGTTCCGATGCTGCCGGCCTGCCGTCGCCGGCTTGCTCCGGGCGCCGCCCGAAGCGCACTGTTCCCAGCGAGCAGGCGCTCGCGGACATGATCGCGCGCGAGTATCCGGGCCTGCTCGACGAGTGAGCTGACGCCGCTCGTTCCCTTCGACCAGCGGAGAGACAATGAACGGATTTGCCATCAGCGTCACGGGCCTCATCTGGATGCTTCTGATCGGCGCCCTCGTCGGCTTCCTCGCGGGCAAGATCATGAAGGGGAGCGGATTCGGCGTGCTCGGGAACATCGTCGTCGGCATCGTCGGGGTCGATCCTCGGCGGGTTCGTCTTCGGACTGCTCGGCATCTACTCGGGACAGCCTCATCGGCAGCCTGATCATGTCCGTCATTGGCGCGTGCCTGCTGCTCTGGATCATCGCGATGATCAAGAAATAGCACGGCGATGACGACCCCCGATCCTGCGCGCCAACTGCTGCGCCACACCGTGGCGACGCTCGCGTATCGCGCGGCGAAGCCGCTGCGCGATGCGCCGCCGGAATTCGCCGGCTTCCGTCCCAAAGGCTCGAGCCGCACCGCCGCCGAGATCCTCGCGCACATGTGCGATCTCATGGACTGGGCACTCCATCTTGCGCACGGGCAGCACACGTGGAATGCGACGCCCACGCAGGCGTGGGAGGAGATGTGAAACGATTCTTCGACGCGGTCGCGGCCTTCGACGCCGTGCTCGCGGGTCCGCGCCATTCGGGCGGACGCCGGAAGTACTATTCCAAGGCCCGATCGCGATGCGTTGCAGCATACCGGGCAGCTCTCGTACTTGCTTCGCTTGAGCGGCGCACCGATCAAGGGCGAGAGTTATGCTCGGGCGGAGATAATTTCTGGCCGAGTCGGGATGGAACAGACGAAGGCGAAGATCGAATTCGATTAGCAGTGCCCTTGAGCTGTTGACTGTGAACTGTTGACTGGCAGTCACTCGTGACTGTTTGCTGGTGACTGCAGTTCTAAGCGGGCATGTGGCTTGAGTCACCAGCGCACTTAGAATTGCAGTGAACAGCAAACAGTCACGAGTGACTGCCGGTGGACAGTTCACAGTCAACAGTTCACGAAAAACAACTACTCAAAATGCACGCGATCCAAGTCTTCCAGCTCGGCGGGCCTGAAGTTCTAGAAGCAGTCGACCTCCCCCGCCCCACGCCGAATCCCAACGAAGCGCTAATAGCACTCCGCGCGATCGGCGTGAATTTCATCGATATCTATTTTCGCGAAGGCCGCTATCCACCTCCCTGCCTTTCATCCCCGGGCAGGAGGCCGCGGGCGTAGTCGTCGAAGTGGCACCGAGGTCAAAAATGTGCAGCCCGGCGACCGCGTCGCCTACACCGGCGCCTTCGGCGCGTACGCGCAATTCCAATCGGTCGCCGCGAACGCACTCGTGCGCATCCCTGATACGATCGATTTCCGCCTTGCCGCCGGCGCAATGTTGCAAGGCATGACCGCGCACTATCTCACGCGCAACAGCTACGCGATCAGCGCGGGCGATATCGTGCTCGTGCATGCGGCGGCCGGCGGCGTCGGGTCGCTGCTGGTGCAAATGGCCAAGCGGCTCGGCGCGACCGTAATCGCCACCGCGGCACGGACGAGAAAGCCGCGCTCGCGCGCGCCGAAGGCGCCGACCACACGATCGTGTACGCGACGCACAAATTCGAAGCGGAGACCAAGCGCATCACCGGGGGGCGCGGCGTGAGCGCCGTATACGACGGCGTCGGCAAAGCGACGTTCGACAAGGATCTCAATGTCCTGCGTCCTCGCGGAAAGATAGTCCTCTACGGTGGATACAATGGCCTCGTGCCGCCCTCGATCCAATAATCCTCTCACGCAAGGGCTCGTTCTCGCTCACGCGTCCCACGCTCGCGCACTTCATCGCCACACGTGATCAGCTCGAGATGCGCGCGGGTGAAGTGCTCGACGCTGTTTCGAAGGGCGAATTGAAACTGCGCCTCACGCACGACTACCCGCTCGCCGACGCGGCGCAGGCGCATCGCGATCTCGAAGCGCGGCGCACCACGGGCAAGGTGCTCCTGATTCCCTACCCGTTCCGCATCACTCCCACCGGATCGGCGCGGCTCGCGCGGCGCGCCGGCACCCAGGTGGCCACGAGCGCCGTTGTCACCAAAATGGCCGGCACCACGGTGAACGTGAGAGGATTCAGCGCACCCACGCCATAGAGCAGCGCGCTCACGGCGCGCGTGGCCGCGATCGCCGACACGAGACCGATCGCCACGCCGATCGCCACGAGCCGCAGCCCGCGACGCACCACTAACCACTGTACTTGTCCCGCACGCGCGCCCAGCGCGACCCTTATCCCCATCTCGCGGGCGCGGTCGGCCGCCAGCTGCGCCATCACGCCGTACACGCCCACCACCGAGAGCAGCAGTCCCACGCCCGCGAACACGAGCAGCATGGTCGCGAGGAATCGCTGCTGCGCGACGGATTCGGCGCCGACGTCGTTCATCGTGCGCACGCTCGAGATCGCAAGGTTCGGATCCATCTCCCGCACGGCGCTCCGGAGCGCCGGCACGAGCGCCAGTGGATCGCTCGACGCACGCGTGATGAGCGTGGCAGTGCTCTGCGCCTCCTGCGCGAACGGCGCCAGGAATTCCTCGCGCGGCTCGGCGGCCAGTCCTTCCTGTCGCTCGCTGCCCACCACGCCCACGATCGTGCGCCATGTGGAGTTCGCATCCGGCACGCGATCGAAGCAGACGCGCACGCCGATCGGGTCGCGATCCTTGAAGTAACGCTTCGCCAGCGCCTCGTTGATGAGCAACACCAACGGCGTGCCCTTCCGGTCTTGGGGCGTCAGCAGGCGTCCGCTTAGCAACTTCACGTGCATCACGCGCTGATAGTCCGGCAAGATCTCGCAATGACTACGTGGACCCGAATCGTTCGCCGCCCGTGCCCTCCACTGAGAAATCACTCGACCAGGGCGGACTCGTGAGCGGCAACTGTGTGGTATACGCCGTGCCCTGCACGCCCGGTAGCGCGCCCATGCGCTCGCCCAGGCCATCGAGGAACCGGATCACCTGGCCGCGCTGTCATACCGCACGCCGGGAAAGTCGAGCTGCGCCGTGAGCAGGCCGGCCGACTCGAAGCCTGGATCCACTTGGTTCAAGTGCCAGAGACTGCGCACGAATAATCCGGCGCCCACGGTGAGCAGAAGCGCGAGCGCGACTTCGCCCGCCACGAGCATGCTCCCCCAGCGCCGCGCGCGCCCGCCGGCTGTGCCGCCGCGCCCACCTTCCTCATCGCCTCCGCCGGCATGCGTCGCGCGCTCCACAGTGCGGCGCGATGCCGAAGAGCGCGCCGCTCACCGCGGTGATCGCCACAACGTAGGCGAGAACGCCCCAGTTCACGGTCACGTCGCTCACCGGCAGCAACCCCGCCGGCCGGAGCGCGAGAAGCGCGCCCGTCGCCCACCATCCGAGCACGAGACCTGCGACGCCGCCGAGCGCGGAGAGCACGAGACTCTCGGTGAGCGCCTGGCGAATGATGCGGCCGCGCCCCGCGCCGAGCGCGAGACGCACGGCTACTTCGCGATCCCGGCTCGCCGCGTGCGCCAGCAGCAGATTGCCCACGTTCGCGCACGCGATCAGCAGCAGGAGTGCCACGGCACCCAGCAATACCATCAACGGCCGGCGCGTCGTACCAATGAGCGCGTCGTGCAGCGGCGTCATGCCCGCACCCATCTTGCATTCGTCGCAGGATATTCCTGCTGCAACTGCGTGACGACGGTCTGGAACGAGGCGTTCGCCGCATCCTCGCTCACGCCGGGCTTCAGTCCCGCGACGACGTCCGCGAAATGCGCGCGCCGGAACCAGACCTGCGAGCGGTCAGGCTTGTCCCACATCATGGGACGCCCACATCCACATTCAAGACCGGGGAACGCGAAATTCGCCGGCAGAACGCCGACGATCGTGTTCGGCCGCCCGTTGAGCATGATCGAGGTGCCCACGACGCCGGCGCGCCCGCCGAACTGCTCGCGCCACAGCCGGTCGGTGATGACCGCGACGCGCGGACCCGTGTCCCACGTCTCATCATCCGTGAACGTGCGGCCGAGCGCCGCGTGCACGCCGAGCAACTGGAAGAAGTTGCCCGTCACCGACCCCGAGCGCAGGAGCTGCGGCGGCGCCTCGCCGGTGAGCGTGACCATCGGCGTGAACGAGAGATACGCCGCGACATCCTGGAACGCCGTCACGCGCTCGCGCCAATCCAAATAGTTCGCGGGCGCGGTCTGCGCCTGGTGCCAGTGATATTCGTCGTTGTTCTCGCCGAGCTTCATCAGGCGCGAGGCGTCGGCGAAGGGCAGCGGTCGCAGGATTACAGCGCTCACGGCCGAGAAGATCGCGGTATTGGCGCCAATGCCGAGCGCGAGCGTGATGATCGCTGTCGCCGCGAGCACCGGTGCTCGGCGCAGCGCGCGGAGTGCATATCGCGTGTCGCCAATGAGATCTTCGACCCACCGCGCGCCGCGGCCGTCGCAATGTTCTTCTTTCATGGCCTCCACACCGCCGAAGGCAATGTGCGCGCGCCGGCGCGCTTCCTCGGGCGTGAGGCCCGATTTGATGTTCTTCTCGGTCTCGAATTCGATGTGGGTACGGATCTCCTGCTCAAGATCGCGGTCGGCGCGGCGCTTGCCGAACACGGCGCGCAGGCGCTTCCAGAATCCGTTGATGACATCCATGGGGCTCACGCAGTCCCGAGGATATGATCCACCGCCAGGACATATCGGCGCCAATTCTCCGTCTCGGCGCCCACCGCACGCTTGCCGCTAGCGGTGAGGCGATAGTATTTCGCGCGCCGATTGTTCTCCGTCGTACGCCAATCGCTGTCGATCCAGCCGCGCTGTTCGAGCCGCTGCAGCGCCGGATAGAGCGAGCCTTGATTGACGTCGAGCACGCCGCGCGAGGTCTGTTGAATGCGCTGGCTGATGCCCCACCCGTGCATGGGTTCGAGGGTGAGGGTTTTCAGGATCAGGAGATCGAGGGTGCCGCGGAGGACATCGGAGGGGATGGGGGGCATTCTGCTCATCTTCTGTTGGGAGTCTACAGAAGATTAACTATTTCCTGTCGAAATACAAGAGGAACGACTAACTACTGTCACCAGCCCGGGTAACGTTGCAGTGAACAGTAAACAGTCACGAGTATCTGCCAGTCTACAGTCAACGGTCTACAGCTCACAGAAAGCCGCTCCATGCGCGATCAAGACTGACCGGCACTCCTATCAGTTTTCTGTGACCTGTTGACTGTTGACTGTAGACTGGCAGGTACTCGTGACTGTTTACTGTTCAGTGCAACGCTACCGGCACTGGTGGCGGTAGTTCCCACTCGCTAGCCCTCCACGCTGCACTGGAATAGACTCCTTGCACCTCACCCTCCCCCGGACCCCATGCGTGAAAAGTCCTATTTCTCGCTCTCTGCCTCGCCACCCCCCTTTCGGCCCAGGGTACCCTCACCACCGACCGTATTTCGCCTCCCGCGAATTCGCCGCAGAACGCTTTGGCGAAACGCAATGGTTCGATGACAGTACCTACACCACCCTCTCCGCCTCCGATCTCGTGCGCGTCTCGGCGGCCACGGGAGCGAAAAAGCGTCCTCGTGAGCGCAAGCCTCCTCACGCCCGCCGGCGCGACCACACCGCTCGATGTCGAGGATTACGAGTGGTCGGCCGATCACACGAAACTCCTGATCTTCACCAACAGCGCCCGCGTGTGGCGCGAGAATACCCGCGGTGATTTCTGGGTGCTCGATCTCGCCTCGCACCGCCTGGCGCAACTCGGCGGCGCCGAGGCGCGCGCGTATCCGAGCACCATGCAATTCGCGAAGTTCTCGCCGGACGGGAAGCGCGTCGGGTACGTGCGCGCGCATGATCTCTACGTCGAGTCGGCCGACTCCGGCGCGATCACGCGGCTCACGAACGACGGTTCGGTCACGATCATCAACGGCACGTTCGATTGGGTGTACGAAGAAGAGCTCGGCATGCGCGACGGCTTCCGCTGGAGCCCCGACGGCACGCACATCGCCTATTGGCAGCTCGATGCGAGTGGCGTCCGCGATTTCCTGTTGATCAACAACACCGATTCGCTCTACTCGTTCGTGAAGCCGATCCAGTATCCGAAGGCCGGCACCACGAATTCCTCCGCCAAGCTCGGTGTCGTGAGTGCCTCGGGCGGACCCACCACCTGGATGCAGATCCCCGGTGACCCGCGCAATAACTACATCGCGCGCATGGACTGGGCGGCGAATTCCGCGGAACTCACCGTGCAGCAACTCAATCGCCGCCAGAACGTGAACACGCTCTGGTTCGCGACCGCCGCCACCGGCGCCGTGCGTTCCGTGCTCGTCGAACGCGACAGCGCGTGGATCGACATCTGGTCGCCGACGGACACCCCGCTGTCGTGGTACAACAACGCGAAGTCGTTCGTCTGGCTGAGCGAGCGCGACGGCTGGCAGCATGCGTACTCCGTGGGCCGCAATGGCGCGATGAAGCTCATCACGAAGGGCGCGTACAATGTGATGGGCATCGACTATATCGACACCGCTGGCGGCTGGCTCTACTTCTACGCGTCGCCCACTAATGCGACGCAGCGTTTCCTCTGGCGCACGCGACTCGACGGCACCGGTGAGGCCCAGCGTCTCACTCCCGCAGGTGAGCGCGGTTACCACTCGTACAACGTGGGCCCCGGCGCGCACTACGCCGTTCACAGCTGGAGCCAGTGGGGCGTGCCGCCGCGAACGGAACTCGTGCAGCTGGCGTCGCACAAGACGGTGCGCATGCTCGTCACGAACGATGCGCTCGCCGCCAAACTCTCGGGCGTCACGAAGGGCACGCAGGAATTCTTCCAGGTGGACATTGGCGGCGGCGTGAAGCTCGACGCGTGGATGATGAAACCGCCGGGCTTCGATCCGTCCAAGAAATATCCGATCCTTTATACGATCTACGGCGAGCCCGCCGCCCAAACAGTGCTCGATGCGTACGGCGGCGCGCGGTGGCTCTGGGACGTCATGCTCACGCAGAAGGGCTACATCGTCGCCAGCGTGGACAATCGCGGCACTCCCGCGCCGAAGGGACGCGCATGGCGCAAAGCCGTGCTCGGCCAGATCGGCGCCCTGCGCGTGCGCGAGCAGAGCGCCGCCGCGAAGATCATCGGCCGCATGCCCGGCGTGGACTCCACGCGCGTCGCGGTGTGGGGATGGAGCGGCGGCGGCTCGAGCACGCTGCTCCTCATGTTCCGCGCGCCCAATGTGTACAAAGTGGGCATGGCCGTCGCACCGGTGGCCGATGTGCATGATTACGACACGATCTATCAGGAACGATACGTCGGTCTCCCCTCCACCGACTCCGCCGCCTACTACGACGCGTCCGGCGTAAATTTCGTGAGCGGCTTGAAGGGCGATCTACTTGTCGTGCACGGAAGTGGCGACGACAACGTGCATTACCAGGGCACGGGCAGTTGATCAATGCCCTCGTCGCCGCGGGAAAACCGTTCACGATGATGGAATATCCCAATCGCACGCACGGGATATACGAAGGCAAAGGCACGACGCTGCATGTGTATAATCTGCTCACGCGATTCCTCGAGGAGCATCTTCCGGCCGGAGGGAGATAACTGACTACCGTCGCTTGCACGCTTCACTCTGCAGTCAACAGTAAACAGTCACGAGTAGCTGCCAGTCGACAGTCAACAGCCAACAGGTCACAGAAAGCGAATCGCGGCGCGGGGAAGGTCTCTCGCACAACGATTCGTTTTCTGTGAACTGTGACCTGTTGACTGTCGACTGGCAGTCACTCGTGACTGTTTACTGTTGACTGCAGCTCGAAGCGCAGACAATTCTTGACAGTATCAGTCGCACAAGTCAGACTGCAATCACACCCCGCAGGAGCCCCTATGTCCTCGCGCCTCTCCCTCGCCGCCCTCGCGCTCCTCACCGCGAGTCCCGCCGCGATCAAGGAATTTCCCCTCCCGCGCGCCAACGCCTTCCCTCACGACGTCGCCGTCGCGCCCGATGGCTCCGTCTACTATTCCGATCAAAGCAATAGCTTCATCGGCCAACTCGATCCGGTCACCGGCGCCGTCACCGATATCGCGACGCCCACTCCTGGCTCCGGACCGCACGGCATCATCGTCGCCCCCGATGGCATGATCTGGTACACCGGCAACGCGCACAGCAATATCGGCCGCCTCGATCCGCCACCGGCATTATCAAGGAATTCGCGATCCCCAGCACCGCGCGAGATCCGCACACGCCCGTTTGGCACAAGGATCACCTCTGGTTCACGTCGCAGCAGTCGAATTCCTACGGCCAGCTCGATCCGGCAACGGGCACGGTGAATGTCTTCCAAATGCCACTCGCCCATGCGCTGCCCTACGGCCTCGTGAACGCGCCCGATGGTTCGATCTTCATGGCGGAGTTCGGCACCAACGTCATCGGCCGCATCGATCCCAAGTCCGGAGCGCTCACGCAATTCACGCTGCCCGACGGCGCGCGCCCGCGCCGCCTCGCAGTCGACTCGCACGGCATCGTCTGGTATACCGATTTCGCGCGCGGCTTCCTCGGCCGGCTCGATCCGGCAACGAAAGTCGTCGAGCAATTCCGCAGCCCCGGCGGCGCGCGCTCGGGCCCCTATGGCATCGCACTCGGCCCCGACGGCCGCGTCTGGTACGACGAGTCGGGCACGAGCAGTATTGTCGCCTTCGACTACGCCACGAAAGCGATGACGATGATGCCGATCCCCACAAAGGGCGCGATCGTCCGCAATATGTCGGTGGATTCCACGCGAAGTCGCGTGTGGCTCGCGCTCAGTGGCACACAGCGGCTTGGGGAGATAGTGATCGCGCCGTAACCGCTAAAAACACGATTAGATCACCTGCACGCTTACGATCGCAGTCACAGCAAACAGTCACGAGTGACTGCCAGTCCACAGTCTACAGTCAACAGCTCACAGAAAACGGATCGTTGCGTGGGGAGTGTCCCCTGCGCGTCGATCCGTTTTCTGTGAACTGTGAGCTGTTGACTGTCGACTGGCACTCACTCGTGACTGTTTACTGGTGACTGCAATTCCAAGCGCTCTGGTGCCGCGCCGCCGTAGTTCAGTCGGTCCTTAGCGCCCCCACCGGATCAATCGCCGCCGCGCGCCGCGCCGGCAGCCACGCCGCGATCATCGCGACGCCAAGCAGCACGACGGTCACCACCGCGAGCGACACCAGCCCGTTCCCGCCGCTCGCGCCGAACACATTCCCCACCGCCCGCTGTCCGATGATCGCCACCACGATCCGATCGCCGCGCCGAGCATGCATAGCGCACCCCCGCACTACGACTCGCGCACCACTTCTCCCCGCTGCGCGCCGAGCGCCATGCGCACGCCGTTCTCCTTGCGACGTGCGCTCACGGTGTAGGAGAGCAGTCCGAAGATGCCGACGGCTGCGAGCACAACGGCGGCGCTGGAGAATCCGCCGAGCAACTGCACGAGATGTCGCGGCTGCGCCACCGACCCGTACACGACGTCGCGCATCACCGCCTGCCCGTCGAGCGCCGCCGCCGGATCCAGCGCGTGCAGCACCGCGTGTGCATCCTCGATGACCGTCTGCGCATTCGCGCCCGGCTGTGCGCGCACGAACACGTTCATCACGCGGTCGACCCCCGCCGACGCCGGGTCGTACATTGCGTCGCGCGTGTTGTCCAACCCAACGTACGGCACGTCGCCCACGATCCCGACGATCGTGGTATGCGGACACTGCACGCAACCGCCCACCACGAGCTGACGCCCCAGCGCCGACCGTCCGGGAAAGAAGTGCTGCGCCCACGTTCGGCTCACGATCATCACCGGCGCGCCGTTGGCGCTGTCGGCCGGCCCGAAGTCGCGCCCCTCGAGGATCGTGAGGCCGAAGGTCTCCCAGTAGCCGTGCGATGCGGCGAGCTCCGGCGACGTCGGCTGCGACGTGCCCGCCGGCACGGGCGCATCCACCAGGTCGAAATTGTCCTCATCAATGCCGTCTCCCTCCGGCGGGAGTCCGCTCGCGTAGCTCGCGTTCTCGACACCGGGGATTCTCTCAGCGCCGGCAGCGCGCGCGCCCAGAAACGCTGGCGCGCGGAATCGTTCTGGTACGATGCCGCCGGCAGCGCGACGCGGATCGTCGCAATGCGATCGACATTGAAACCCGGCTCCATGCGCGAGAGCGAGAGGAATCCGCTCAATAACAGACCTGTGCCCGCGAGCAGCGGCAGCGCGAGCGCGAATTCCGCCACCACGAAAGCACCGCGCATCGTCTGCGTGCGGCGCCCGCCGCCGATCGCGCGCGCACCCCGCCGAGCGATGCCGAGTCGCCGCGCAGCAGCATGACGATCGGATAGGCGCCGATCGATGATCCCGGCGACCACGGCCACCAACACCGCGAACAACACCGCCTGCGGATCGAGGCGCGCCTCGTTCAGGCGCGGCACGTTGGGTCCGACCGCACGAGGGGATCCAGACCGAGCGCGCCGAGCACGATGCCGCCCGCCGCGCCGGCGAGCGCGAGCACCAGACTCTCTACCACCACGAGTCGCACCAGCCGCGCCCGCGTCGCTCCCAGCACCGAGCGCAGCGAGAGTTCCGGCGCACGCGCCGTCGCGCGCACGAGCGTGAGGCTGGCGACGTTCGCCACCGCGATCAGGAGCACCATGAGCGCCGCGCCGCCGAACAGCGCGAGCATGCGCGGCGCGTCGCGGAGCATCACCGTGCGCAGCGGAACGGGCGTCATCCTGAGGTGTCGTCCTGAAAGCCGGCCGCCCGATTGGGAAGATCCGCTCGCTCACCGCCGCGAAGTCGCGCCGCGCGGCGTCGAGCGTCACGCCCTCCTTGA
Organism: uncultured Gemmatimonadaceae bacterium; assembly: GCA_963732065.1. Classification (GTDB taxonomy): domain Bacteria; phylum Gemmatimonadota; class Gemmatimonadetes; order Gemmatimonadales; family Gemmatimonadaceae; genus DATKOH01. The sequence goes on from CAVSYH010000024.1 coordinate 19,032, forward strand.
GCCGCGCGTAACGAAGATCCCGAAGGCCCCCGCCGCTTCGGCGTCTCGAGCTGGAGCGCGGTCCAACCGGCACCGGAACACCGGCCAACTGCAACACATCAGCGGGCAGCACGCCGACCACGGCGTGCGCGATGCCGTCGATCGTGACCGTGCGCCCCACTGCCGCGGCATCGCCGCCGAATCTCTCGTTCGCGAAACGGGAGTCACCACCGCCACCGCCGGCGCGCCGAGATATCGTCGCGGCTCGATCGCTCGGCCGCGCCGTCCGCATTCCGAGCACACGAAAGACCCCGGCCGTGGCGCGCCCGATCGTGATATCTTCGGCTCGCCCCCAACCGACACCGGCGCAGTGCTCACCCGAATCGCGCCCACCGCCAGGATGGCGCGCCTGCTCCTGGATCGCGCGGTAAACCACGGTGGAGAGCCCCCAGCGGTGCTCCGGGGACGATTGCTCGAAGAGTCGCACGAGTTGCTCCTCATGCGGATACGGGAGCGCCGAGGAGCACAGCGCGTAGATGCCGCTGAAGACCGCCGTCGTCGCGCCGATCGCCAGCGCAAGGATGAGCGCCGCCGAGATCGTGTACGCGGGGCTGCGCAGCAGGACACGGATCGCGTAGCGCGCGTCGCGCAGGGAATCGTCGAGCCAGCGCGTGCCGCGCACATCGCGGTGCGATTCCTGATAGCGCACGGTGCCGCCGAAGGCGATCATCGCCTGGCGCCGCGCCTCCTCGCGCGAAAGTCCCTTGGTGCGCACGAGATCGTCGGTCTCGAGTTCGATGTGCGCGCGCATCTCCTCGTCCAGCTCGCGGTCGAGCGCGCCACCGAAGAACAGTGCGCGCAGCCGGCGCACCACAACCTTTCCATCACGTCGCCCGCAGGATCTGATCCACCGCCGCCGAGAAGAGGCGCCATTCGGCGCGCTCGGCGGCCAACTGTTTACGTCCCTTCGCCGTGAGCGTATAGAATTTCGCGCGCCGTCCTTCCGGCGAGATCCCCCACTCGGCCGCGATCCAACTCTTGTCCTCGAGCCGATAGAGCGCGGGATAGAGACTGCCCTGCCCCACATCGAGGACCTCGCGCAGTTGTCGCAGCCGCTTCGAGATCGCCCAGCCATGAAGAGGCCCGAGGGCGAGGGTTTTGAGGATCAGGAGATCGAGTGTGCCTTGGAGGAGGTCGGCTGTGGGGGGCATGATACGTGGGGCATGGGGGAGGCTATGACGTTCGACAACAGGCTACTCGCGTTGTTGTCGGATGTCAAGGTAATGGCAACCGCATGGTCACATGCACGCTTCTCGCGTCAGTAAACAGTGATGAAGTGACTGCCAGTCGACAGTCGACAGTCGACAGTCAACAGAAAACGGATCACTGCGCGAGAGAAGCCCCGTGCGCAACGATCCGCTCTCTGTTGACTGTTGACTGTCGACTGTCGACTGGCAGTTACTCGATCACTGTTTACTGCAACCCTCGTCATGCTTGTGATGATGTTGTAGTCGCCTTTCACCCCGCGAATGAATTGATATGCACACCCCCTCCCCTGCACCAATCCCAATGCCTGCGTATGCGCCGGCACGACATGCACTCCAGGATTCAACCCTGCGACCAATTCTGCTTTCACAATATCGATCGCCTGCTTCGTCTCCCCCGCCAATGTTGCCGTCACACCATTCAACGCATTGTTGCATTGCCAAAAGATCGCGCCGCGCTCCTGCAATTTCACTCCCACCACTTTGCCGCGCATCGGAAGTCCGTTCAGCCAGATATTCCGCGTCGCCCAATTATCCGTCCCCGGTTCCTTGATCTTGTAGCGCCGCCCAAACTCATACTTCGCCCACAACGCATCCCCCGCATTGATCGGGAACCCGGCGCCCGAGATCGCGACCACGCAATTCACATCCGGATATCCAAGATCGAACACTTCGCGATAGGCATCAAGATTATTCGTCACCACGAGCAGCGCGATCTCGATCCCGCCAATATCGAACACCTGCTTATGCTTCCCATTGAGCGAATCCATCCACGACAGATCCCACTTCCCCGTCGCCACCACCGACTCACGCCTCTCCGCGAACGCCTCACGAGGCTTCAACGCCATCGCCGCCGCCATTGCGGATAGCGCCGCCAAGAATGATCTCCGCCCTCTCTGATCTTTCATACATGATCCCTCAACGCAAAAGGAGCCCCATTGCACACAGGAATTATCATCGTCGACTGTCGACTGTTGACTGTCGACTGGCAGTCACTCGATCACTGTCCACTGTTTACTGCAGTCGTAAGCGTGCAGGTGATGAAGTAAGCGGTTCAAGCCCGACCCTCCGCCACCCGATCAACCCCTTCCCCAATCTCCCTCGCCGCCTCCAACGCCCGCGTGATCCCCGCAGCTCCACCCGCCCCCGCACTCAGTCTCAGCAGGTCCAACCGCAAATTCTCCAACGCCGCCACCACCGCACCCAATCGTCGCCTCCGCCGCCCCGCGCGCCGTTCTGAGATCCGCGATCAATTCTTCCCCACGCACCCCCGCCCCGCGCGCGCCAGAACCCTTCGCCTCGCCGATCGACTTATCCAATTGCTCGATCCGCCCCCGCGCCGCCCGCGCCTGCGCTTCCAATCCGCGCAACACCGCCGGCACGTCGCCGAGCGACCGCTTCACATCCCTTCGGCAAACTCGCGAACATTGCTTCCGCCGATGTCGATATCGCCATCTCCGTCGGCCGATTCGCCCCCGCCGCCACCGCGCGCGCACCAAGCTTCCAACCCGCCAGCTTCGTCAAGCAAACGCCCGCCGCGCCCCTCCCAGAATTTCAGCCACCGCGATGTGCCCGCGCGCAGATTCCTCCAGCGCTTCGTGACCACCGTCAAGATCGCGCCAAGATAGAGCGAGAAGAACCCGACGCCGACGATCGCCGCAGTATGAAGCACAAGATTCGCGCCGATGAGCGCCGCGCCCCCCACGATTCCGAGCAATCCGATCGCGCGAAAGATCTTCTCCTTCATGCCCATCACTGGCCCGTTCTCGAAGATGAATTCATCGCGTTGTCGCGCGATCGCCACGCGGAGTCCCGCCGCGACATCCTCCGCGCCGTACCCCAGCCGAAGCATCCGCCGCGTCCGGCCGAGCAGTACCAACGCTGGCACGGTGATCGCGATCGCGATCTCCAACGCGATGATAACGGCATCGCCCGGTCGAACAGCTTGCCGACAGCGAGGATCGTCATCGGCCCCACCGACGCCACCAGCGCCGGCGCGATGATCAGCTGCAGCATCCGCCGCCGGTCGAGGAACACGCGAATGGGAACCGGAACGTCCTCGCTCTTCTCCAGCGATGGACTCAGCGCTTCCGCCAACGCCTCGCCACGATCGAACCGGTCCGCTGGATCCTTCGCGAGACACTTGTCGATCGCCATCGCGATCGACCGCGGCACTCCCTTCGCCGTTTCGCTCACACTCGGCGGCGCCTTCGTCACATGCTGCGCGATCATCGCCTGCGCCGTATTCGCCGTGAAAGGCAGCGCGCCCGTCATCATGTAGTAACCCACCACGCCGAGCGAATACAGATCGCTGCGCCCGTCCACCGGCTCGGCCGTCGCCTGTTCGGGACTCATGTACTCGGGCGTGCCGAGCACTTCGCCCACCGCCGTCTCGCCGCCCGCTTGCGCCAGCCGCGCGATGCCGAAATCCGTGACCATCGCGCGCCCGCTCGCATTCTCGATGAGGATGTTCGCCGGCTTGATGTCGCGATGCACCACGCCCTGTGCTGGCGCGTACGCGAGCGCCCACGCGACCTCACGCAGGATCCGCGCGCCATGTCGGCCTTGAGCACGCCGCGCTCGCGACGAGCTGCGCCGAGCGTCTCGCCATCCACGAACATCATGACGTAGAAGACGAAGCCGCCGATCTCGTCAACGGAAGATGGGCACGATGTTCGGATGCGACATCGCGCGGCCGTGCGCGCCTCGCGCAATGAAACGCTCCTTCAGCCGCGTGTCCGCGCGAATTCCGGCGGCAGCAACTTGATCGCCACCGGCCGGTCGAGCCGCACCTCGCGCGCGAGATAGACCACCCCCATCCCGCCGCGCCCCAATTCGCGCTCGAGCGAATAGCGGCCAAGAAGGGCGGTCTGGAAATACGAGGAGAGAGTTTATCGAACGGGGCGTCTATCATCTACTCTC
>CAVSYH010000025.1:0-23317 GCA_963732065.1 uncultured Gemmatimonadaceae bacterium
CCGATCCCGAGTGCGAGAGTGAGGATGACGACGGCGGTGAAACCGGGGTGCTTGGCGAGGGAGCGGAGGGAATGCACGAGAGGCTCGGGCGCTAGGGTGCTTCTTAGACCATCGCGCTTGTCGGAAAGGTTGGCGTCTGTAACTGGAGACGGAGACTTTAGACGAGACTTTAGAATGCGGATGTGAGAGGAGACGCTTCCTAACGTCTCAGAGTCTAGCGTCTTAGTCTGCAGTAGCGACTGGGGCCGCAAGATTGAACTACGGACTCGAGCTGCGGCTCAGAACCAAAGCAGTTGATACCCGATCCCCCACGTCGCGAACTTCATCCCACCCGCGCGCTCGCGCCGTCGGAGTAGCTGAGCTTCACCTGCTGGCCCTTCGCGACCGTGATCGCGGCGATGAGCCCGATGCGCGTGTTGTCCTGCCGCGCCGTGGTCGCACCGCCGTTCTGCTGCGTGCCCCCGCCGGAGTAATACGTGCCGTCGGCCGCGACCCAGATCCACCGCGCGAACGTATAACTCACGTGCGCCTGCAGCGACGTGAGCGCATCCTGCGTGCGCTCGGCCGTGCCGGGTTAGAAATCGTAGTTCGGGGCGAAGAGCCACACGCCGGCATAGAGGTCCAGGTAGAGCTTTCGATTGAAGTTGTATGAGAACGCCGACTTCCGGCTTCCACGCCCAGCGGTCGAGTTCCGACGTTGATCAGATGCTCGGGATCGTACTGCCCCGTGGGCACGACGACGGCGAGGCTCGCGCCGAGGATGAAGCGGCTCGCCGGCGTCTTCAGAATTCCTGCGGCGTGAGCGCGGGGCTCCCGATGATGTTCATCTACAGCTTGAGCCGGGCATCGCCGATGCCGGCGCGCGTGACCGCGCTGTCGATCTCGCCGCCCACCTTCCCGCTGAGATACCCCCAGGCGTAGGGGCACCGCGGCGGTGAACATCGCCTGCATGTGCCCTACCGCGAAGGTATGCCCGTTAGCCGAGCGTGATGCCTCGCACGTCGGCGTGCACGTCGGTGATCGGGATCGACGGATCGAAGATCACTTTCGCCCGTCGAGATTCCGTACGCCACGATTGCGAAGTTCGCGCCCACCGGCGACGCGGAATACGACCGCGGCTCGAGCTCCTGTGCGGCCGCGATCCTCGCGCCGGCGAGCAAGGAGATGCCAGCGAGTGCGAACCGACGCTGTATGCGCATGCGATACAGTGCAACGAACGCGCCCGCGGCGGAAGTTGGACCTTGTACTCAGGACGAGGCTCGAAGCGGCTCGAGCGAAAGCGGCCTAGCTCGGGAGACCGGGCTCGCGACCGGCGCCGCGATGTACTCCACCGACTACTCCGACTTCCAGAGTCGATGCCCCCCGCCTGCTGGCCGACGTCCACGCTCGCCACGCGCGTGAGGGAACGCAGGTCGATGATGTCCACCGTGCCCGGCTCCGAGCCCACCCCCTCGAGCGTCACGAACGCATACCGGTCGTCCGGACTTGATCACCAGCCCGCTCGGCACGCGCCGCGTCGTCGGGATGCGCGCGATCTCCGTGCCGCTCTTCGCGTCGATCACTCGACACCGACTTCCCGCGCTTGTTCGTGCCCACGATCAGTTTGCCGTCGTGGCTCGCCGCAAGATTGTAGATCCCGTCGCCCGCCGGCACGCGCCGCCACATTGTCCACGACGTGAGGTCCATCTGGCGACGATGTCGTTGCTCTTGTTGCATGCCACCCACACCGTCTTGCCATCCGCGGTCGGCTGCGCCCACGTCGGCGAACAGGTGATCGCTCGAGGTCTTCATGCCACTCTCGACCGGACCCGCCGCGCCCATTCCGCTCCCCTTCGTGAGCGTGAAGTGCCGGCTCACGGCCATTTGATCGGCGTCTATCTCCACGAGCGCGTCGTTCATCATGCACGCGGAATACTGATGCTTCCCGTCGGGCGAAAGACGCGACCGTGCGGCATCACGCACGTCGGGATCCGCTTCACTTCCGCCATGTTCTGGCCGGTGTACACCACTCGACACTCGACGACGTCACCATCTCGCCGTACAGATTGAAATTGACGGTCCACGCATATTGCCCGTTCGGCGACACCGCGACCGTCGCCGGGAAATGCCCGAGCTCCACGCGCCCCGCGAGCATCGTTCGCCGTGGAGAATTTCCACATCGCGCCGTTCGGCGTGCCGTGCGCCGTGGTCACGTAATACCACAAGCCGTCGGGCGACACGGCGATCCCGTGCGGCCCCACCAGCTCGGTGCGGTTCGTTCCGATCTGATGCACGCGCTCCACGCGCGCGCCTTTCGGCCCGAAGCGCACGAGCGCGATCTGATCGTTCCCCTCGCTCGCGACGAACACGAGATAGTCGTGCGCCGGCGGAACAGGCGCCGGCGAAACTTGCCCCTGCGCGCGCGGTGAGCCGACCGCGAGCGCGAGAGACGCCAGCGCACCCACGCGCCAACGCATCACGGATGCAGCGGCGCGGACGGCTGCGACGCCGGCTGGCGGCTTCGGATTCACGCGAATGATCCAGAGCCCGTTGTTGAAGTCGTTCACGTACGCGAGGCCATCCTTCGGATTCACCACCACACCCCAGTCGAAGGCCTGGGTTCGGCACGATGCCGTTCATGTCGGCCGTATTCAGCGACGCGATCTCGCGTGCTGCGCCCGCAAGGTCCCCCATGAGTTCACCGTGAAATGTCGAAGACATGGAAGCCCGCGTCGTACGCGCCCAGATACAGCGTATCGGCCACCTGGCCACACGTTGTGCACGCCGCCCGTCTCGGGCGTCGTACCACGCCACCGCGTTCGGATGGACATGTCCGTCACGTCGAGCACCTGCAGGCGGCCCCGCGGCGCGCGCCGTCCTTCGCGCCCTCACCGTCCGGCGCGGTAAGACCTCATCCGAAATGAACACATACTTGCCGCCGCGCTGGCGCCACGCGGTGTGCGTCCGGCGAAACCCGGCCGCCGACGCCGCCTCGGCGCGCTGTACAGCGAATCCAGATCGTACTTGAATTGCGAGATCATCAGCGGCTTGGCCGGCGTGCCGCCCTTTGCCGTTGCCGATGTCGAGGATCACGAGGCCATCGTTCCAGTAGCTCGCGTACATGATGCCATCCACAATGTCGAGGTCGTGCACGTAGCGCGACGCGTCGGGACGATCGGTGTGCCATGAGCCGGCGCGCTTCGGGTGCGCCGGGTCATCGATATTCACGACGTCGATCGCGCCGGTGCCGTCATTCGGTCAGGAAGACGAATTCCCGTATCGCGCGTCGTCTCAATGTAGATCGAATGCACGCCGGCGGACACGCCGTCGACGAACTGCGAGATCTCCTTCGGATGCAGCGGGTCGTGCGTGTCGGCGATCACGATGCCGTTCTTCCGGTCGGACGCGCCTTCGCGCGTGAACACCATGTAATTCCCGTCGGCGGTGTTCTGCATGTCGTTCACGAGCCGCGTGTTCGACTTGATCGAGTCGGCCACCACCGGGTTCGCCGGATCCGAGATATCGAGCGCGTACACGAGATCGCCGCCTCGTGCGTGCCCAGATACGCGACCTTGCCATTCGGATGGATCCAAACCTCCGACGTGGCGAAGCGCGTGCGCGGCAGCCGGCCCACGACGGTCACGCCGCGCCGCACATCGCGCGGCGACGCCGTGATCGTGGTCGATCGCCGAGCGCGTACCGAGCATGGCGCTAATGGTGTACGTGCCCGGACGGTACGCGACGAACTGTCCAGCCGGCGCTGAGTTGGCCATCTCCCGGAGCGAAGAGCCACGTCGGCGTGAGTCCCGTGATCGCGTTGCCGCTCGCGTCGCGCGCATCCACTTCGAAGCTCACCACGTCGCCTTCGCGCACGTTCGCTTTCGCCGGCGAATCATCAGCTTCGAGACCGTGTTCGGCACCACGCGCACCGCGATCGACTCGAGATCGCGCCCGCGATCGCGGTGATCTTCGCGCTGCCCGGAGCGAGCGCGGTGATCGCGCCGTCCCGCGCGACGCTCACGGCACTCGCATCTGCTCGATTTCCACGTCAATGGCTCGAGCGCGCGGTCATTGCTCTTGGAGAAGCCCGACGCGTTCACGCGCAACGTTTGCCCGACGACGATCGTCGCCGCGGCAGGGTGCGCGAGATCCGCGCACCGCCGGTCCCGGCACGCCGCGAAATTGCACCGAGATCGGATCGATGAACGGCGCAGAACCCGGCACGACGGCCAAGACCGCCAGGGGGAACTTCCCCACCGAGCTCGCGATCAGCCAGAAGCTCCCGGCCGGACTTCGCCCTCACCCTGCCCGCCTCGCATCTTCACGGACATCACCGCCGCCGGCACGGGCTGTCCCTTCGCATCGAAGGCGTGCAGCACGAGCTGCACCGAGTCGCCCGCGGTGATCTCGCGCGTCGCGGGCATCACCTCAATGCGTTTCACGGGCGACGGCGGGAGCGGAGCGGCGGTAACCGACGGCTCTGTTGGAAAATCAGGGCGAGGACGGGAAGGACGACGTGAAACGACATGCGTGACGCTCCGGGTGAGGCAAGAATGTGTGCTATAAGCTGAGATGCCGTGGAGGCGCGAGCGCAAGCGAGATTCGAACATCCAATTGCTGCCAAGGGAAAAGGATGAAAAGGATGAAAAGCGAGGGCGGGGGATCTGGTGAGTGATGTTCCCCCTTTCAAGCAGTTAGTTCCCCTTTAAGATACCTCCGTATGCTAGGGCACCTGCCCTCAGACCGCGAGTCACCCATGCCCCTCCCAAGATCACCGCCCTCGCTCCCGTCCTCGTCGTCGAGTCGGTCGAGCCATGCATCGTCTTCTGGGCCGACCGGCTCGGCTTCAACGATCGAGAACAGGTCCCCGGACACAAAGGGAAACTCATCTTCGCGAGCGCGAAGAAGGGATGGCATCGAAGTAATGTACCAGACGCGAGCGAGCGTGATCGCCGATCGCCCCGATGCCGCCGCGGAACTCACGGGAAATTCCACGGGGATGTTCCTGCAGGTGGATGACTCGACGCCGCCGAGCGCGCAATGAAGGGCGCCCCCATCGTGAAGCCACGCCACAAGACATTCTACGGATCCACCGAATTCTACGTCCGCGAGCCAGGCGGAAATGTCGTGGGGTTCGCGAAGTTCTCAACTGCCGATGTAACGCGAGAGGGGAAACGGGAGAACGGGAAACGACACCACTCGCTCCCACCCGTTTCCCGTTTCCCGTTTCCCTTTTGCCGTCCGCTGTTCCCGTCACCGGTACATCTTCAGCTCCGCCTCCGTCCATGGCGTCGTGCGCGATGCGGTCGCGGCCCGGATCGCGGCCACTTGCGCGGCCGTCACCTGCGCGCCGGTGTTGCCCCACGAACTGCGCTCGTAGTTGATCGCCGCCGCGATGTCGGCATCGGTGATCGCCGCGCCCTGCGCGGGCATCATGCTGTTGAACCCCTGTCCCTTCACCGTGACCGGGCCGGTGAGCCCCTCGAGCACGATTCGAATGTGCGCGTCCGCTTTGCCATTCACGATCTCCGAACCCGCGAGCGGCGGGAAAGTGTTCGGCAGGCCGAGTCCGGTGGCCTGATGGCACACGGTGCATGCGGCAATTGCGCCGCCCCCGCTTGAGCGGCCGGGGCAGCCGCCGTCGCCGGCGCCGCGGGCGCGCCGCGCCGCCCCGCCGCGGGTTGATCCTTCGCGCCGCCGCATCCCATGACAAGTGCGTCGCGCAGAGAAAAGCTGTCACGAATGCACGGTGTTCATTGATGCGCATGCCGGCACCTCCGTTCGTTCAGTGGGAAGACTCAGCCTTGGCAATACTATAGGCGCCGAAGGCTCTCGCGCCAGCGAACTCGAACAACCGGGAACCGATTACCGGGAACCGGTGAAGCATGACAACACATTCCGTGACGACACCGCGCAATGTCGTGACGGATCTGTGTTCATGCCTCACCGGTTCCCGGTAATCGGTCACCGGCAGTGCAGTCCGCAGTTAGGCCGCGATTCGTCTTCCCGTCACCAGATTGAACACGATCGCGATGAGCGCGAGCACGAGCAGCAAGTGGATCAGTCCCCCGCCCACATGCACCACGAAGAAGCCGAGCGCCCACAGGATGAGCAGGATGACCGCAATGGTATACAGCATTGGAACTCCTGTTGGAGTGAAAGGGTCCTACGACTTCCTCATGGCGCCCGCGCCGATCAGCACGACGCCGCCCACGATGCCCACGATGCCGACCCACTGCGGGATCCCGTGCTTGTCGGTATCGGTGACCGCGACGTCGCCCACCTTCGCGACCTCTTTCGTGGTCTTGTAGCTCATGCCGCGGAACGTGATCACCGCGCCGAGCACGAGCAAAAAGATTCCGGCGATGATCGGATGAGCGCATGGTGCCACCTCGAGATGGATGAAATGCTGTTGCCGCGCGCCGGAGCGCGGGGATCGAAATTTGCCGAATCGTGTCGGGTCACTCGGCGCTGCCGCAGATGCCGGCGCGGGGGCACTGTGCCCTCCGCCAACTCGCGCGACGCCTCGGGGGAGCCCTAACGGGGCTCCGTACCGCTGGAACTATAGATACGAAGAACTAGCGCAATGCGCAATGAGCATGGGCGATCTACTTCTTCTCCGCCTCGAGTTTCGCGATCGCCTTATCGCCCTCGAACAGCGTGAGCACGGTGCCGCTGATCTGGTAGCTCGTGGTCTTCGCGAGCGCATCAAGGAACGACTTCTCCTCGTCGACGAACGGCTTGGGGCAGCTCTTCTGCGTGCCCGTGAACGCGTTGATCTTCACGCCGTTCTTGCCGTGCGGGAATAACCGCCCGCCAGCGTATTGCAGCCGCCATTCCCGGTCACCGTATGCCCGGCGGGCGTCAACGTGATCGCCGCGACGTAGTGCGCCGAGTCCGTGACCACCGTGCCTGCGCGCAGATCCACGAGCAGCCACTTGGTATTCTCGAGGGTCTTCGCCGCGTTGCCGCCACGGCGGCGAGCGCGATCGACAGGAGCAGGTTCATCTGGGCCTCGGGTTCCGGAGTTCCGCGTGCATCGTGCATCGAGCATCGTGCCTCGAACATACACCACTGTCAGTGCCCCGGCACGAGGAACGATGCGCGATGCCGGTGTCTTACCTCGTGGAGTCGCTTTCTAGCGTCTAAGTCTAACGTCTAAGTCTGCTCCTTAGGCTTTTCATCCTTCACCACCACGATCGTAAATCGAACCGCCAGCGCCGCGATGGCGCCTATTGCGACCCACACAGGCATCAGCATCGCGCCCACGACGCCGACGGTCAACGGGATCTCCAGCAGCGTATGACCATCCTCGGCCTTGATGATGATCCGGCGCGCGTTCCCTTCGCGCACGATCTCCTTGACGCGCGCGACGAGATCCTCGCCATCGATGCGATGCTCCTCGGTGCGCGTGGGGCCGCTGGATTCAGGTGCCGTCATGTGCCGTCTCCGGTCGCGGGTCGTGATGGATCAGCAGGCGAAGTTCCTTACGCGATGGGATGGATAAAGTTGCGCTCGAACTCTGAAGCGGGAGAATTGACGAATGAGGTGGATGGGCGGAGGGCTGATCGTCGTATCGAGTACCTTCTGGCGACGGCTCCGGCCGCGGCGCAGGATCCACGCGCGCCGGTCTGCCCGGCGGCTGGGTCGTGCGCCCGTCCGCGCTCGCCGAGGTGGACGAGCGCATCAAACAGCAGGCGCGCGGCGTTCGTCTCCCGATCTGCCGCAGCGGTCCGCCTTCTGGGACGCCGCGTATCCGGCAACGCCGGCCGAATATGACTCGCTCGCGGGCAATGCGTTGCTCCTCATCTCCGCGATCGCTCACGATTCGGTGAATTTGCCGGTCTCGTCCATCTATCTCCAGTCGGGCGGCCGGCTCTACGAACTGCAGATGGTCCGGTCCGTCTTCTCGCGCCGCGCGAGGAAGGATGACGGATCGCGCGCACGTACGGCCGCTATCGCGAAGACGTGATCTGCCTCCTGCCCATGGCGATCAATCGCGACGGCGCGCGCATCATCGTCATGTTCAATGGCGAAGGGACGGCGGCGGTGGGGCGATGAGTTCGTGCTGCCGGCCGCCATGGCGGGCTTGCTCCGGGCGCCGCCGAAGCGCACTGTTCCAAGTGAGCAGGCGCTCGCGGACATGATCGCGCGCGAATATCCCGGCCTGCTCGACGAGTGAGCTGACGCCGCTCGTTCCCTTCGACCAGCGGAGAGACAATGAACGGATTCGCCATCAGCGTCACGGGCATCATCTGGATGCTTCTGATCGGCGCCCTCGTCGGCTTCCTCGCGGGCAAGATCATGAAGGGGAGCGGATTCGGCGCGCTCGGGAACATCGTCGTCGGCATCGTCGGGGTCGATCCTCGGCGGGTTCGTCTTCGGACTGGTCGGCACTATTCGGGAAGGCTGATCGGCAGCTGATCATGTCGGTCATCGGCGCGTGCGTGCTGCTCTGGATCATCGGGGTGATCAAGAAATAGCACGGCCATGACGACCCCCGATCCTGCGCGCCAACTGCTGCGCCACACCGTGGCGACGCTCGCATATCGTGCGGCGAAACCGCTGCGCGACGCGCCGCCGGAATTCGCCGACTTCCGCCCCAAAGGCTCGAGCCGCACGGCCGCCGAGATCCTCGCGCACATGTGCGATCTGCATGGACTGGGCGCTCCATCTCGCCCACGGGCAGCACACGTGGAACGCGACGCCGACGCAGGCGTGGGAGAGAGATGTGAAACGCTTCTTCGACGCGGTCGCCGCCTTCGACGCCATGCTCGCGGGCCCGGCGCCATTCGGCCGGACGCCGGAGATATTATTCCAAGGCCCGATCGCAGATGCGTTGCAGCATACCGGCCAGTTGACGTATCTTGCGCCGGCTCAGCGGTGCGCCGATGAAGGGGGAGAGTTATGCGCGCGCGGAGATCGTCGCGGGACGAGTCGGGATGGAGCAGACGAAGTCGAAGATCGAATTCGATTAGCAGTTCCCTGTGAGCTGTCGACTGTGAACTGTTGACTGGCAGTCACTCGTGACTGTTTACGGTGACTGCAGTTCTAAGCGGGCATGTGGCTTGAGTCACCAGCGCACTTAGAATTGCAGTGAACAGCAAACAGTCACGAGTGACTGCCAGTCGACAGTTCACAGTCAACAGTTCACAGAAAAACAACTACTCAAAATGCACGCGATCCAAGTCTCCGAACGGGCGGTCCCGAAGTGCTAGAAGCAGTCGACCTCCCCCGCCCCACGCCGAATCCCAACGAAGCCCTGATCGAACTCCGCGCGATCGGCGTGAATTTCATCGATATCTATTTTCGCGAAGGCCGCTATCCCACCTCCCTGCCCTTCATTCCCGGGCAGGAAGCGGCGGGCATCGTCGTCGAGGTCGGCGCCGAAGTCACGAATCTGAAGCCCGGCGACCGCGTGGCCTACACCGGCGCCTTCGGTGCATACGCGCAATTCCAATCGGTCGCGGCGAACGCGCTCGTGCGCATTCCGGACGCGCTGGATTTCCGCCATGCTGCCGGCGCGATGTTGCAAGGAATGACCGCGCACTATCTCACGCGCAACAGCTACGCGATCAGCCGGGCGATACCGTGCTCATCCACGCGGCGGCGGGCGGCGTGGGATCTCTGCTGGTGCAAATGGCCAAGCGGCTCGGCGCGACCGTGATCGCCACCGCGGGCACGGAGGAGAAAGCGGCGCTCGCGCGCGCCGAGGGCGCCGATCACACGATCGTCTACGCGACGCACGATTTCGAGGCGGAGACCAAGCGCATCACCAACGGCCGCGGCGTGAACGCCGTGTACGATGGCGTCGGCAAGGCGACGTTCGACAAGGATCTCAATGTCCTGCGCCCGCGCGGGATGCTCGTGCTCTACGGCGGATCCAGCGGCGCCGTGCCGCCCTTCGATCCAATGATCCTCTCACGCAAAGGCTCGCTCTCCCTTACGCGCCCCACGCTCGCGCACTTCATCGCCACGCGCGGCGAGCTCGAGATGCGCGCGGGCGAGGTGCTCGACGCGGTCGCGAAGGGAGAATTGAAGCTGCGCCTCACGCATGACTACCCGCTCGCCGCCGCGGCGCAGGCGCATCGCGATCTCGAAGCGCGGCGCACCACCGGCAAAGTGCTGCTCATTCCCTAGCCGTTCCGCATCACTCCCACCGGATCCGCGCGGCTCGCGCGGCGCGCCGGCACCCACGTCGCCACCAGCGCCGTTGTCACCAGATGGCCGGCACCACGGTGAACGTGAGCGGATCCAGCGCGCCCACGCCATAGAGCAGCGCGCTCACGGCGCGCGTCGGCGCGATCGCCGACACGAGACCGATCGCCACGCCGATCGCCACGAGGCGCAGCCCGCGACGCACCACTAACCACTGAACTTGTCCCGCGCGCGCGCCCAGCGCGACGCGGATCCCCATCTCGCGCGCGCGGTCGGCCGCGAGCTGCGCCATCACGCCGTACACGCCCACCACCGAGAGCAGCAACCCCACGCCCGCGAACACGAGCAGCATGGTCGCGAGGAATCGCTGCTGCGCGACGGATTCGGCGCCGACCTCGTCCATCGTGCGCACACTCGAGATCGCGAGGTTCGGATCCATCTCCCGCACCGCACTCCGGAGCGCCGGCACGAGCGCCAGCGGATCGCTCGACGCACGCATGATGAGCGTCGCCGTGCTCTGCGCCTCCTGCGCGAACGGCGCCAGGAATTCCTCCCGCGGCTCGGCGGCCAGCCCTTCCTGCCGCTCGCTGCCCACCACGCCCACGATCGTGCGCCATGTGGAGTTCGCATCCGGCACGCGGTCGAAGCAGACACGCACGCCGATCGGGTCGCGATCCTTGAAGTAGCGCTTCGCCATCGCCTCGTTGATGAGCAATACCAACGGCGTGCCCTTCCGGTCCTGCGGCGTCAGCAGGCGGCCCTGCAACAACTTCACGCGCATCACGCGCTGGTAGTCCGGCGAGATCTCGCGGTGCACCACGTTGGATCCGAAGCGGTCGCCGCCCGTGCCCTCCACCGAGAAATCGCTCGACCAGGGCGGACTCGTGAGCGGCAGCTGCGTGGTGTACGCCGTGCCCTGCACGCCCGGCAGCGCGCCCATGCGTTCACCGAGCCCGTCGAGGAACCGGATCACCTTGGCCGCACTGTCGTACCGCACACCGGGGAAATCGAGTTGCGCCGTGAGCAGCCCGGCCGACTCGAATCCCGGATCCACTTGGTTCAAGTGCCAGAGACTGCGCACGAAGAATCCGGCGCCCACGGTGAGCAACAGCGCGAGCGCGACTTCGCCCGCGACGAGCACGCTCCCCCAACGCCGCACGCGTCCGCCGGCCGTGCCGCCGCGCCCGCCCTCCTGCATCGCGTCCGCCGGCATGCGCCGCGCGCTCCAGAGCGCGGGCGCGATGCCGAAGAGCGCGCCGCTCACCGCGGTGATCGCGACGACGTAGGCGAGCACGCCCCAGCTCACTGTCACGTCGGTCACCGGCAGCAGCCCCGCCGGCCGGAGCGCGAGCAGCGCGCCCGTCGCCCACCATCCGAGCGCGAGCCCTGCGACGCCGCCGAGCGCGGAGAGCACGAGACTCTCGGTCAGCGCCTGGCGAATGATCCGGCCGCGCCCCGCGCCGAGCGCGAGACGGACGGCGACCTCGCGATCGCGGCTCGCCGCGTGCGCCAGCAGCAGATTGCCCACGTTCGCGCACGCGATGAGCAGCAGCAGCGCCACCGCGCCCAGCAGCACCATGAGCGGCCGGCGCGTCGCGCCGATGAGCGCGTCGTGCAGCGGCGTCATGCCCGCGCCCATCTTCGCATTCGTCGCGGGATATTCCTGCTGCAATTGCGTGACGACGGTCTGGAACGATGCGTTCGCCGCTCTGCGCTCACGCCGGGCTTGAGGCGCGCGACCACGTCCGCGAAATGCGCGCGACGGAACCAGACCTGCGAGCGGTCGGGCTTGTCCCACATCATCGGACGCCACACATCCACGTCGAGACCGGGGAACGCGAAATTCGCCGGCAGCACGCCGACGATCGTATTCGGCCGCCCATTGAGCATGATCGAGGTGCCCACGACGCCGGCGCGCGCGCCGAACTGCTCGCGCCACAGGCGGTCGCTGATCACCGCGACGCGCGGGCCCGTGTCCCACGTCTCGTCGTCCGTGAACGTGCGGCCGAGCGCCGCGCGCACGCCGAGCACCTGGAAGAAATTGCCGGTCACCGATCCCGAGCGCAGGAGCTGCGGCGGCGCGTCGCCGGTGAGCGTGATCATCGGCGTGAACGACAGATACGCCGCCACATCCTGGAACGCCGTCACGCGTTCGCGCCAATCGAGATAGTTCGCGGGCGCGGCCTGCGCTTGATGCCAGTGATACTCGTCGTTGTCCTCGCCGAGCTTCATCAGTCGGCCGGCGTCGGCGAAGGGCAGCGGCCGCAGGATCACGGCGCTCACCGCCGAGAAGATCGCGGTGTTCGCGCCGATGCCGAGCGCGAGCGTGATGATCGCTGTCACCGCGAGCACCGGCGCTCGGCGCAGCGCGCGCAGCGCATAGCGCGTGTCGCCGATGAGATCCTCGATCCAGCGCGCGCCGCGTCCATCGCGATGTTCTTCCTTCATCGCCTCCACGCCGCCGAAGGCGATGTGTGCGCGGCGGCGCGCTTCGTCGGGCGAGAGGCCGGCGCGATGTTCTTCTCCGTCTCGAACTCGATGTGGGTGCGGATCTCCTGCTCGAGCTCGCGGTCGGCGCGGCGCTTCCCGAACACGGCGCGCAGGCGCTTGCAGAATCCGTTGATGGCTCCATCGGTTCACGCCGTGCCGAGGATGTGATCGACCGCCAGCACATAGCGCCGCCAATTCTCGGTCTCGGCGCCCACCGCGCGCTTTCCGCTGGCGGTGAGCCGATAGTATTTCGCGCGCCGATTGTTCTCCGTGGTCCGCCAATCGCTGTCGATCCAGCCCCGCTGTTCCAGCCGCTGCAGCGCCGGATAGAGCGAGCCTTGATTGACATCGAGCACGCCGCGCGAGGTCTGTTGGATGCGCTGGCTGATCCCCCACCCGTGCATGGGCTCGAGGGTGAGGGTTTTCAGGATCAGGAGATCCAGCGTGCCGCGGAGGACGTCGGAGGGGATGGGGGGCATTCTGCTCATCTTCTGTTGGGAGTCTACAGAAGATTAACTCCTTCCTGTCGGAAAGCAAGAGGAGCTGCTAACTACTGCCACCAGCGCCGATAGCGTTGCAGTCAACAGTCAACAGTCACAAGTACACTGCCAGTACTACAGTCATCGGTCTACAGCTCATCAGAACACGGCTCCATGCGCGATCAAGCCTACCTGGCGCAGCGATCGGATTTCTGTGACCTGATGACTAGATGACTGTAGACTGTCGTATACTGATTCACTGTTGACTGTTCACTGCAACGCTACCGGCACTAGTGGCAGTAGTTCCCACTCGCTAGCCCTACCCGATGCACGCGAATAGACTCATAGCACCTCACCCTCCCACGGACCCCATGCGCCACTCCTCCTCCCCGCTCTCGCCCTCGCCACCACCCTCGCAGCCCAAGGCACCCTCACCACCGACCGTATCTTCGCCTCCCGCGAATTCGTCGCAGAACGCTTCGGCGAAACGCGCTGGCTGGATGACAGTACCTACACCACCCTCTCCGGCTCCGATCTCGTGCGCGTCTCCGCGGCCACCGGCGCGAAGAGCGTCCTCGTGAGCGCGGCCTCCTCACGCCCGCCGGCGCGAGCGCGCCGCTCGATGTCGAGGACTACGAATGGTCCGCCGATCACACGAAACTCCTGATCTTCACCAACAGCGCCCGCGTCTGGCGCGAGAATACGCGCGGCGATTTCTGGGTGCTCGATCTCGCCTCGCACCGCCTCGCCCAGCTCGGCGGCGCCGATGCGCGCGCGCATCCGAGCACCATGCAATTCGCGAAGTTCTCGCCGGACGGGAAGCGAGTCGGCTACGTGCGCGCGCACGATCTCTACGTCGAGAGTGCCGACTCGAGCGCGATCACGCGCCTCACGAACGACGGTTCCGTCACGATCATCAACGGCACGTTCGATTGGGTATACGAAGAAGAGCTCGGCATGCGCGACGGCTTCCGCTGGAGCCCCGACGGCACGCACATCGCCTATTGGCAGCTCGATGCGAGTGGCGTCCGCGATTTCCTGTTGATCAACAACACCGATTCGCTCTACTCCTTCGTGAAGCCGATCCAGTATCCGAAGGCCGGCACCACGAATTCCTCCGCGAAACTCGGCGTCGTGAGTGCCTCGGGCGGGCCCACCACCTGGATGCAGATCCCCGGCGATCCGCGCAATAACTACATCGCGCGCATGGACTGGGCGGCGAATTCCACGGAACTCACCGTGCAGCAACTCAATCGCCGCCAGAACGTGAACACGCTCTGGTTCGCGACCGCCGCCACCGGCGCCGTGCGTTCCGTGCTTGTCGAGCGCGACAGCGCGTGGATCGACATCTGGTCGCCCACGGACACGCCGCTCTCATGGTACAACGGCGGGAAGTCGTTCGTGTGGCTCAGCGAGCGCGACGGCTGGCAGCACGCGTACTCCGTGGGCCGCGACGGCGCGATGAAGCTCATCACGAAGGGCGCGTACGATGTGATGGGCATCGACTACATCGACACCGCCGGCGGCTGGCTCTATTTCTACGCGTCGCCCACGAACGCGACGCAGCGATTCCTCTGGCGCACGCGCCTCGACGGCACCGGAGAGGCCCAGCGTCTCACTCCCGCAAGTGAGCGCGGCTATCACTCGTACAACGTCGGCCCCGGCGCGCACTATGCCATTCACAGCTGGAGTCAATGGGGCGTGCCGCCGCGCACCGAGCTCGTGCAGCTGCCGTCGCACAAGACCGTGCGCATGCTCGTCACGAACGACGCGCTCGCCGCCAAACTCTCGGGCGTCACGAAGGGCACGCAGGAATTCTTCCAGGTGGACATCGGCGGCGGCGTGAAGCTCGACGCGTGGATGATGAAACCGCCGGGCTTCGATCCGTCCAAGAAATATCCCATTCTGTATACGATCTACGGCGAGCCCGCCGCCCAAACAGTGCTCGATGCGTACGGCGGCGCGCGCTGGCTCTGGGACGTCATGCTCACGCAGAAGGGCTACATCGTCGCCAGCGTGGACAATCGCGGCACTCCCGCGCCGAAGGGACGCGCATGGCGCAAAGCCGTGCTTGGCCAGATCGGCGGCCTGCGCGTGCGCGAGCAGAGCGCCGCCGCGAAGATCATCGGCCGCATGCCCGGCGTCGATTCCACGCGCGTCGCCGTGTGGGGATGGAGCGGCGGCGGCTCGAGCACGCTGCTCCTCATGTTCCGCGCGCCCGATGTATACAAAGTGGGCATGGCCGTCGCGCCGGTGGCCGATGTGCATGATTACGACACGATCTATCAGGAGCGATACGTCGGACTCCCCTGCACCGACTCCGCCGCCTACTACGACGCGTCCGGCGTGAATTTCGTGAGCGGATTGAAGGGCGATCTACTCGTCGTGCACGGAAGTGGCGACGACAACGTGCATTACCAGGGCACGGAGCAGTTGATCAATGCCCTCGTCGCCGCGGGAAAACCATTCACGATGATGGAATATCCGAATCGCACGCACGGGATATACGAGGGACGCGGGACGACGCTCCATGTATATAATCTGCTCACGCGATTCCTTGAGGAGCATCTTGCCGGCTGGAGGGAGATAATTCCCTACAGTCGCTTGCACGCTTCACTCTGCAGTCAACAGTAAACAGTCACGAGTACCTGCCAGTCGACAGTCAACAGTCAACAGGTCACAGAAAGCGGATCGCGGCGCGGGGCAGGTGTCTCGCACAACGATCCGTTTGCTGTGACCTGTGATCTGTTGACTGTAGACTGGCAGTCACTCGTGACTGTTTACTGTTAACTGCAGCCCGAAGCACGACGAATCTTGACAGTATCCGTCGATGAAGTCAGACTGCAGAGTCAAACCGCAGGAGCACCGATGATCCATCCGCCTGTCCCTCGCCGCCCTCGCGCTGCTCACCGCGAGCCCCGCCGCGATCAAGGAATATCCCCTTCCCGCGCCAACGCCTTCCCCCACAATGTCGCCGTCGCGCGCGATGGCTCCGTCTACTATTCCGACCAAAGCAATAGCTTCATCGGCCATCTCGATCCGGCCACCGGTGCCGTCACCGATATCGCGACGCCCACTCCTGGCTCCGGGCCACACGGCATCATCGTCGCGCCCGACGGCATGATCTGGTACACGGGCAACGCGCACAGCAATATCGGCCGCCTCGATCCCGCCACCGGCACGATCAAGGAATTCGCGATCCCGAACACCGCGCGAGATCCGCACACGCCGGTGTGGCACAAGGATCACCTCTGGTTCACGTCGCAGCAGGCGAATTCGTACGGACAGCTCGATCCGGCCACCGGCACGGTGCATGTCTTCCAACTGCCGATCGCGCACGCGCTCCCCTACGGCCTCGTGAACGCGCCCGACGGCTCGATCTTCATGGCCGAGTTCGGCACCAATCACATCGGCCGCATCGATCCCGCCACCGGTGCGCTCCACGCAATTCGAGGTGCCCGACGGCGCGCGCCCGCGGCGCCTCGCCGTCGATTCTCACGGCATCGTCTGGTACACCGACTTCGCCCGCGGCTTCCTCGGCCGCCTCGATCCCGCAACAAAAGTGGTCGAACAATTCCGCAGCCCCGGCGGCGCGCGCTCGGGACCCTATGGCATCGCACTCGGCCCCGACGGCCGCGTCTGGTACAATGAGTCGGGCACGAGCAGCATCATCGCCTTCGACTACGCGACGAAAGCGATGACCACGATGCCGATCCCCACGAAGGGCGCGATCGTGCGGAATATGTCGGTGGACTCCACGCGCGGTCGCGTGTGGCTCGCGCTGAGTGGGACGCAACGGCTTGGGGAGATCAGTGATCGCACCTAACCGCTAACTACACGGCCAGATCACCTGCACCCTTACGATCGCAGTCAACAGCAAACAGTCACGAGTAACTGCCAGTCGACAGTCAACAGCTCACAGCTCACAGAAAACAATTCGTTGAACGGGGAACCTTCCCCGCGCAACGATCCGTTTTCTGTGAGCTGTGAGCTGTTGACTGTCGACTGGCACTCACTCGTGACTGTTTACTGGTGACTGCAACGTTAGCGTGCTGGCGCCCCGGCCAGTTCAATCCGTCCTCAGCGCCCCCACCGGATCGATCGCCGCCGCGCGCCGCGCCGGCAGCCACGCCGCGATCACCGCGACGCCCAGCAGCACGACGGTCACGACCGCGAGCGACACGAGCCCGTTCCCGCCGCTCGCGCCGAACACATTTCCCACAGCCCGCTCTCCGACGATCGCGACCACGATCCCGATCGCGGCGCCAAGCATCGCATAGCGCATTCCACGCACCACGATCTCGCGTACGACTTCTCCCCGCTGCGCGCCAGCGCCATACGCACGCCGATCTCCTTCGCCGCGCGCTCACGGTGTACGAGAGCATCCGAAGATCCCCACCGCCGCGAGCACCACGGCCGCGCTGGAGAATCCGCCGAGCAATTGCACGAGATGCCGCGGCTGCGCCACCGACCCATACACGACGTCGCGCATCACCGCCTGCCCGTCCAGCGCGGCCGCGGGATCCAGCGCATCCAGCACCGCGTGCGCATCCTTGATGACCGTCTGCGCATTCGCGCCCGATTGCGCGCGCACGAACACGTTCATCACGCGGTAGACGCCTTGCGCCGCCGGGTCGTACATCGCGTCACGCGTGTTGTCCAATCCGACGTACGGCACGTCGCCCACGATCCCGACGATGGTGGTATGCGGACACTACACGCATCCGCCCACCACGAGCTGGCGCCCGAGCGCCGAACGTCCGGGAAAGAAGTGCTGCGCCCACGACCGGCTCACGATCATCACCGGCGCGCCGTTCGCGCTGTCGGCCGGTCCGAAGTCGCGCCCCTCGAGAATCGTCAGGCCAAAGGTCTCCCAGTAGCCGTGCAATGCGGCGAGCTCCGGAGACGTCGGCTTCGACGTGCCCGCTGGACCGGAGCATCCACGAGATCGAAGTTGTCTTCGTCAATGCCGTCACCCTCGGGCGGCAGCCCGCTCGCGAAAGCTCACACTCTCGACGCCCGGGATCTCTCTCAGCGCCGGCAGCGCGCTCTCCCAGAAGCGCTGGCGCGCGGAATCGCTCGAGTACGACGCCGCCGGCAGCGCGACGCGAATGGTCGCGATGCGATCGACATCGAATCCCGGTTCCACGCGCGAGAGCGGAGGAATCCGCTCAGCAACAGGCCGGTGCCCGCGAGCAGCGGCAACGCAAGCGCGAACTCCGCCACCACGAACGCGCCGCGCATCGCGTGCGTGCGCCGCCCGCCGCCGATCGAGCGCGCACCGCCGCCGAGCGACGCGGAATCGCCGCGCAGGAGCATGACAATGGGTATGCGCCAATGAACATCCCGCGATCACGGCCACCAGACCGCGAACAACACCGCCTGCGGATCGAGGCGCGCTTCGTTCAATCGCGGCACGAGGGCCCGATGCGCACGAGCAGATCCAGCCCGAGCGCGCCGAGCACGATCCGCCCGCCGCGCCGGCGAGCGCGAGCACACACTCTCGACCACGACGAGACGCACGAATCGCGCGCGGGTGGCGCCCAACACCGAGCGCAGCGCGAGCTCCGGCGCGCGCGCCGTAGCGCGCACGAGCGTGAGACTGGCGACGTTCGCCACCGCGATCAGGAGCACCATGAGCGCCGCGCCGCGAAAGCGCGAGCATGCGTCGGCGCGTCCCGAAGCATCACGTTGCGCAGTGGCACCGGGGTGAGTTCGAGGATTTGTCCTGATGCCGGTCGCCCAGATCGGGAAGAACCTCTCGCTCACCGCGGCGAAATCGCGGCGCGCGGCGTCGAGCGTCACGCCCTCCTTGAGCCGCGCGAACACGAAGAGCCCGAACGGCCCGCGCCGCTTGCGGCGTCTCGAGTTGGAGCGCGGTCCATACCTGCACGTCCATGCCGGCGAGCCTGCATTACATCCGCCGGCAACACGCCGACCACCGTATACGCGCGCCGTCGACCGTGAGGGTGCTCCCCACCGCAACGGCCCCGCCACCCGATATCTCCAGCGCATACGGATCCGTCACCATCGCCACCGGCGGCGCGCCCAGGATTCATCCCGCGGCTCCATCGCTCGGCCGTAGGCCGTGCGCACCTCGAGGGCGCGAAAGATCCCGCTCGTCGCCGCGACCGATCATGAGATTCTTCGTCTCACCGCCCGTCGACACCGGCGCGGATCACCGAAAGGCGCCCACCGCCTGGATCGTGTGCGCCTGCGCCTCGATGCCTGAAAATCCACCATCGAGAATCCCCAGCGGTGGTCCGGCGACGATTGCTCGAAGACCCGCACGAGTTGCTCCTCGTGCGGATACGGGAGGCCGCCGAGCAGGACCGCGTTCACGCCGCTCAACACCGCCGTGGTCGCGCCGATCGCGAGCGCGAGGATGAGCGCCGCCGATATCGTGTATGCCGGGTTCCGCAGCAGCACGCGGATCCCGTAGCGCACGTCGCGCATGGAATGTCGAACCATCGCGTGCCGCGCACGTCGCGATGTTCTTCCTCGTATCGTGCAGTGCCGCCGAACGCGATCATCGCCTGGCGCCGTGCTTCTTCACGCCACAACCCCTTCGTGCGCACGAATCCTCAATCTCGATCTCATATGCGTGCGTATTTCCTCACTCATTGCTCATCACCGATCGCGCTTTCCAAAGAACAGCGCACGCAGTTTCCGCAGGAGGCCATTGATCAGAGCGGCCTTCAGGATCTGTTCCACCCGCCGCCGAGAACAGTTTCCACTCCGCGCGCTCGGCGGCCAGCTGTTTCTTGCCCTTGGGAGTGAGGGTATAGAATTTCGCGCGGCGTCCCTTCGAGCGAGACCCCCCACTCGGCGGTCGAATCGGAGCCTCTTGTCTTCCAGGCGATAGAGCGCTGGATACAGACTGCCCCGTCCCGAACATCCAGCATATTCCCGGCTCAAATTGCCGCAGCCGTTTCAAGATTCGCCCAGCCATGGAGTGGCCCGAGGGCGAGGGCTTTTATGTAAATTAGGAGATCGAGTGTGCCTTGGAGGAGGTCGGCGCGTGGGGGCATGAGGGGGGTGTCCTATTCACCTATTGTTATGTCGTTCGACAATAGGGTATATCTCTTGTTGTCGGATGTCAAGGTAACGGCAACGGCGCGAGCCGCCTGCCTACTTACGCATAGAAGTCAACAGTTACAGTTATCTTTTATAACACCACAGTCATCCCTTAACCATTGGTTGTCAGTTCATCAGCAAACAGGCCCCTGCGCCAGGAGTCTCCTCTGCACAGGGGCCCGCTTTCTGATGAACTGATGCACCGATGACTGATGACTGTCGGTGTACTGGATCACTGTTGACTGATTACTTCTATCTCTCCCTGCCCGCCTGTGATGCAGGCGCCGTTCAGTTGTGCCTACGAGACGAATTCGTAAGCACACCCTCTCTGCTGCAGCGATCCAAATCGCCTGCGTATGCGCCGGCACGATATGTACCCCAGCATTCAATCCAGCCACCAATTCCGCCTTCACAACATTGATCGGCTGCTTAGTCTCCCCAGCCAACATTGCCGTCACGCCATTCAGCGCATTATTGCATTGCCAAAATATCGCCCCGCGCGCCTGCAAGGGTTTCACTCCGATCAATTTTCCGCGTGTCGTCATTTCCGATCCAGCCAAATATTCCGCGTCGCCCACTCGTCCGTCCCCGGCTCCTTCACAGCGTATCGCTTCCCGAAGCTCATACTTCTTCCATAGAGCATTCCCCGCATTGATCGCAAACCCCTTCCCTGCGATCGCGACAACACAATTCACGTCGGGATAACGATAAGATCGAACACCTCTATGTTACGCATCTCAAAAATTGTTCGTCACCACCAACAGCGCGATATCCACGGCGCCAATATCGAATACCTGTTTGTGCTTTCCCGTGAGCTTATCGATACACGACATACTCCACTTCCCCCCGCCCGGCGCCTGCGCCGCCGCCGACTGAGCGAAGCCCTCGACGTGGCTTCGACGTCGCCGCCGCCGCAATCGCCGAAAGCGTCGCCAAGAACGACCGCCGACCAGCTCTGCTCCTTCATGCTATAAAACCTCACGGATATAGAAGACCATGAATCGATTTTGGCTGATGACCTGATGACCGATGACTGATGACTGGTATTGTTACTTGATTCACTGTTGACTGCTTACTAGGGCCGTAAGTAATAGCTACGATATATGTTCTCTCTCATCCCTCAGCGAGCCGAGCAAAAAAAAAAAAAAAAAAATGGCCTCGATCGCCCGCGTGACCCCCTCCGCCCCACCCGCCCCAGCACTTAACCGAAGCAAATCGAGCCGGAGATTCTCCAACGCCGCGACCACAGAACTAAGTCGTCGCCTCCGCCGCCTCCCCGCGCAACTTCTCAGATCCGCAACCAACTCCTCCCCCCTCGCCCCCGCGCCACGCGCCCAACGAATTCTTCGCCTCCGTCGATCGACCCATCCAGCTGTTCTATCCTCGCTCTCGCCGCCTTCGCCTGGGCCTGCGAGCCCCCGCAACACCGCCGGCACGTCGCCGAGCTATGGTTTCCTCGTCTCCTTCGACAAACTCCCGAACATTGCCTCCGCCGACGGCGAACTGATCGCCATCTCCGTCGGCCGATTCGCCGTCGCCGCCACCGCACGCACTCCAAGGCCTCCACCCGGCGATCTTCGCCAGTATCCGCCCGCCGCGCCCCTCCCAGAATTGCAGCCAGCGCGATGTATTCTGCTCGCAGCCCGTTTCCATTGTTTCGACAAGTACCGTGAAGATCGTACCCCCAACCACAGCGCGCCGACGCCGATCCCCACGATGCCCGCGGTGTGCAGCACCACGTTTTGACGGTGATCCAGCCCCACGCCCGCCACCAGCCCGAGTATCCCGATGGCGTCGAATGACTTTCTCCTTCGCCCCGGCGGTCGGTCCGTTCTCGAAGATGAACTCATTGCGACGCTGGCGCGATGGCTCACGCGCAGCCCGGCCGCGATATCGTCCGGTCCGTAGCCGAGCCGCAACCAACCGCCGCAAGCGCGTCGATCACCACCCCGAGGCGGGGATCGTGAACCGCCACCGCCAACTGCGGCGGCGAGAAAATTCTAACGGCACCGCATTGCTCTTCAAACGCGTTGGAGAACATCACCGTCGGCCCCACCGAGGATGATCACGACCTGCGTCATGACCAATTGCATCATCCTTCGACGGTCCAGGAACACGCGGTTTGGCACCGGCACCTCTTCACTCTTGGTAAGTGATGGCGACAGCGCCTCCGCCAACGCTTCCCCCCGCTCGAACCGGTCCGCGGGATCTTTCGCCAAACACTTGTCGATTGCCAAGGCAATAGAGTCGAGGAACTCCCTCGCGCCGTCTCCGCAACACTCGGCGACATCTTGGTCACCTGCTGCGCGATGATCGCGTGCGCCGAATTCGCCGTGAACGGCAGCGCGCCCGTCATCATGTAGTAGCCCACCACGCCGAGCGAATAGAGATCGCTGCGCCCGTCCACCGGCTCGGCTCGTCCGCCTGCTCGGGGGACTCATGTACTCCGGCGTGCCGAGCACTTCGCCCACCGCCGTCTCACCGCCCGCCTGCGCGAGCCGCGCGATGCCGAAGTCGGTCACGAGCGCGCGACCGCTCGCACTCGTCGATGAGGATGTTCGCCGGCTTGATGTCGCGATGCACCACCCCCTGCCCATGCGCATACGCGAGCGCCCACGCCACCTCGCGCAGAATGCGCGCGCCTTTTGTCCGGCTTCATTGCGCCACGCTTCGCGATGAGGCTTCGCCGAGCGTCTCCCCCTCCACGTACGTCATGACGTAGAAGACGAACCCGCCGATCTCGTCAACGGAATGGATGGGAACGATGTTCGGATGCGACAATCGCGCGGCCGTGCGCGCTTCGCGCAATGAAACGGTCCTTGAGCCGCGCGTCACGCGCGAAATCCGGCGGCAGCAACTTGATCGCCACCGGCCGGTCGAGCCGCACCTCGCGCGCGAGATAGACGACGCCCATGCCGCCGCGGCCCAACTCGCGCTCGAGCGAATAGCGGCCAACGAGGGCCGCTTGGAAATCGACGAACAACTGGTCAAACTGGGAGTCCGGCATCTACCTCCTCAGGAGCGCACTCGAACCGCTGACGGCGGGGTTGGTACCGCGAGGGGCGCGCTTGGCGTTGGCGTTGGGAACTGCGAGCTCAATGGAGGTCGCAGTTCCCAACGCCAACGCCACACAC
>CAVSYH010000026.1:0-32037 GCA_963732065.1 uncultured Gemmatimonadaceae bacterium
CACCATTGAAAGAACGCGCCGAGGGACCGAGCCCGAGATAACGCACGCGGCGCCAGTAACTCCCGTTGTGGCGCGCGCGAGCGCCGGGGCGCGCGTAGTTGCTCACTTCGTAGTGCTCGAAGCCGGCGGCGGAGAGGCGGTCGTGTGCCGCAAGTACTCGCGCTCGTACTTCTCCTCCGGCGCCTCGGTGACATTGCCGCGCGCCTGCCAGCGTCCGAGCGGGTGCGCCGGGGTCAACGGTGAGCCCGTAGAGCGAGAGATGGTCCGGCGACAGCGAGAGCGCAGTGAAAGATGACGTTCGCAGTCGCGGCGCAGCGCCGACGGCAGCGCGAAGATGAGATCGAGCGAGAGGTCTGTGATCCCGCCGGCACGCGCGTGGTCTACGGCGCGGGCCGTTTGATCGGGCGTGTGGGTGCGGTGCATCCACTCCAGTACCTTGGCATTCCGGAAACTCTGCGCGCCGATGGAGAGGCGGTTCACCCCGGCCGCGCGCCAGCTTTTCACGGCCTCGAGCGTGATGTCGTCCGGGTTGGCCTCGAGCGTGACTTCGGCGTCAGGCGCGATCGCGAACCGGCTTCGCACGATATTAAAAAGCCGCGCGATCCCCTCCGCGCCGAGCAGCGACGGAGTGCCGCCACCAAGGTAGTACTGTGGCGAGCGGCTCGACTCTGCGGCTCCGGGCTGACGGGTCTCCAATTCACATTCGATGGCACGCACGAAGTCGTTGGCAGGTATGACTTTCCGCACCGCGATCGAGAACCCGGCAGTAAGTGCATTTCCGGCGACAGAAAGGGGATGTGGATGTAGAGATGCTTCACCCCATAAAGATAGAACGGGGCGTGTGACGCCGCTGAAGGCGAGGATGACGACGCGAACGGCGAGTGTGACGACGCTGAGGGCGCCTGTGAGATGTGTGACGTGTGGCAACGGCGGCGGCGCGAGTAGGGGGATCAGGTCCCGCTGTGCGGGACCGGCGCTGGGTCAAAAACGAGTCTTCCGTACGAAGACTGTCAGGATCCGCACCAAGGAGGTATGGAGCGCGATGCGGGCGTGAGTCGTATCCACCCCTAACACGTCACGGGCCTTGTAGTACCAGTCGCGGGATTCGCGAGCTGAACCCAATGCATATTCATAGAATCGTCCACGATCGCGGCGGCCTCGACGACTGTAGCCCTCTGCGATGTTCGCACTGATCGATCGGGTCGCACGCGCCATTTGGTTCGCGACGTCATCCAGATCGCCCGACCGCGCGATGATCCCCGCATCGGCGCGCCCAAGATCGCCGGCGTAGAGCGCGGCCCGGTAAACACGAAGGTCCCAGATCGGGTCAGCGCGAATGTTTTCCGGTACCGTCGCCTCCCAAGCGTCGTAGATCACAGGGCGCTCCGTGCTAGAGCCGCTTCAGTTTAGAGCGCGATGCCGCGAAGACCGCCACCCGCGCACCGCGCGCCGCATTGATTCCCTACTCGCGCCGCCGCGGTTGCCACACGTCTCACACGTCACACGCGCCGTCAGCGTCGTCACAAGCGCCCTCAGCGGTGTCACAAGCGCCGTCAGCGTCGTCACACTCGCCGTCGTATCTCCCCCGTAAGCAAGCATTCGATCGTGCCCGTCACCTCGAGTGCACTCACCGCCACCATGCACTCCCTCGCCGGCAGCCCAGCACGCGCCGACAGATCATTGATATAAGCTTCGCCCTCGCCCAGCGCCGCCCACACCGCCAACTCGGCGCCCGTCTTGAACTCCGGGTTCCGCGGCCGCTTGGGTCCGGTCTTCTCGAAGAGCATCAGCGCATCCGCGACCTCGCCAATCATGATCGCTCCATCGCGTAGCAGGAGGTTCGAGCCGGCACTCTGCGGTGAGTCGATGTCGCCGGGCACGGTCGCCACCGTGCGGCCGAGGTCCAGCGCATGATTGGCGGTGATCAGCGCCCCGCTATCTCTCGGCGCTTCGATGACGATCGTCACCTGCGCCAGCGCCGCGATGATCCGGTTGCGTTTGGGGAACGAACCCGCGCTCGCGTGATCGCCAGGCAACTCCTCGCTCAAGAGCAGGCCGCGCGCGCCGATCTGCTTGTGCAGCGGCCCATGTTGGGCAGGATACGCGATGTCCACACCCGTGCCGAGCACGGCCGCGGTGCGGCCATTCGCGCCAAGCGCGGCGCGATGCGCGGCGGCGTCTATGCCGCGCGCCATTCCGCTGATCACCGAGACGCCGTCACGCGCGAGCGACGTCGCGATCGCGTGCGTCATGCGCTCGCCATAGTGCGTCGCTCGGCGGGTGCCGACGATCGCAACGACCGGTGGCTCGATGACGGCGAGATCGCCGATCGCGAAGAGCACCGGCGGCGGGTCGTTGAGATCCTTGAGCGCTACCGGATACTCGGCGTCCAGCGACGAGATCACGCGCGCGCCGCAGGCGGCCGCGCGTGCCAGCACCCCATCAGCCTGTTCATACGCACGAACGCACGCCTCTGCCGCGCTGCCCGCGCCATCGATCGCCTGCGTAACGGACCCGAACGTCCCCAACAACTCCGCGAACCGCACCGCTCCCACGCCGGGCAGGAGCGAGAGCGCGAGCGCATCGCGCCGCGCTTCGAACTCAGGGTCGCGCGGCGTCCTCCGCCTTCGCGGCCAAGGTGGCCGCCTTTCGCATGGAGAGCAGCGTGGTCCACCAGGCGTCGAGCAGGGTATCGAGCCCCTGCCGGGCCGCGCTGCTGATCGCGTAGATCCCGATCGCCTCAGGCGCGTCGATGGGCGGCGGATCCAGCTCGCCCATCAGGTCGATCTTCGTGAACACCACGCAATGCGGCTTCGCCGCGAGATCGGCCGAGTAGCTCGCGATCTCCTTCCGCAGCGCGTCGTATTCCACCTGCCAATCCAGCGCGTCCACCGGGATCAGGAACGCCAGGATGCGCGTGCGCTCGATGTGCCGCAGGAACTGCAGGCCGAGTCCCTTCCCTTCGTGCGCGCCTTCGATGATGCCGGGGATGTCGGCCACCACGAACGTGCGATGATCGCTGAGCGGTACGACGCCAAGATTCGGCGACAGCGTCGTGAACGGGTAGTCAGCGATCTTGGGGTGCGCCGCTGAGATCACCGAGAGTAGCGTGGACTTCCCCGCGTTCGGCGATCCCACGAGTCCCACGTCGGCGATGAGCTTGAGTTCGAACTCGAGATCCTTGATCTGCCCTTCTTCGCCCGGCTGCCATTCGCGCGGCGATTGATGCGTCGCGGTGGCGAAGAAGGTGTTCCCCTTCCCGCCGCGCCCGCCCTTGGCGACCACGAACGTGTCGCCGTCGCCGAGGATCTCGCCGAGTAGTTCGTTCGATTTCGCGTCGCGGATCACCGTGCCCGGAGGCATTGGGAGCACAACGTCGGCGCCCGACGCGCCTGTCTTGTTGTTCCCGCTGCCGTGCTCGCCGCGCTCGGCCACCCAGCGATCACGATAGGTGTAGTCGAGCAGCGTGCTGAGATTGCTGTCGCCGCGCACGATCACGTCGCCGCCGCGACCGCCGTCGCCGCCATCGGGGCCGCCCATGGGCACGCGATGCTCGCGCCGGAAGCTCGAGCATCCCGAGCCGCCGGTGCCCGCTTCGACGTGCACGCGCGCGCGGTCGATGAAGGCCATTAGCTCACCGCCTGCACGCGCGACCAGAGATGCGCGATGCGCGCGTTGCTGTCCGCGTTCAGTCCCGCGCCCGCCACTGCGAGCGCGCCCTCGATCTCGCCCGCCGAAGCGCCCGCGTGCAGCGCGCCATGCAGGTGCGAGTGGAGCTGACGGTCTTGCTCCGTGGCCGCACACACCGCCGCCACGCACAGTTCCCGCCGTTTGAGATCGAGCCCGGGCCGCCCGAGCACGCGCCCGTAGCCGGTCTCGATCATCCAGTCGTCGAGTGCCGGATGCAGCCCGCGGATGTTCACGCGCAGCCGCTCGTACAGCGGCCCGTACACGGTGACGCAGGTGCTCTCGCCGCGCGCGAGCCAGTCGGCGGCACCGCGCACTTGCTCATCGGGGTCCACGGATGGCGCGGCGCGCCCCGACGCTTTGCGCCAGGCGCGCATCGCGTTCAGTGTGCGCGGGAATCCGACGAACAAGAATGACTGCAGGATCGTCTCCTCTATCCATTCAGGGTTCACACCGCTGCGCGCGGCGCGTGCGGCGCCATCGCGGAGCGCCGTTTCATCGCCCACGGCGATGACGACCGCGAGCGCCACGAGTGCGCGCGTCGCGTCGTCGAGTCCTTGCACGCTAGCATGGGAAGTAGAGGTCTGCGTCATCCAATCGCCGAGCGATGGATCAATGTGGTGCTAGGCAACGGGCCGGATCTCCCCCACCGTGGCGCCGCGCGTGTTCACGATGGGCGTGCGCAGGAACGCGGCGAGGCGTGGCGGCAGGTCGGCGGGCAGAACGTCGAGATATTGCAGCAAGCGGATCACCGCCGGGTGCTGCGCGCGGAAAGCGCCGTCGCCCACCTTCACCACCGCCGCGAGTCCGCGTTCGGGCATCGCCACTGCGTGTACGCCTTCGGCGCCGATCTTCGCGATCACTCGGCCCTGCGTCTCCTCCATAAGCACCGTGTCGAAGCGGTCCGTGCCGCCCACGAGGAACGGATGCGCGCGCATCGCGCCGAAGATGCGCGCGGGCGCGCCCATCGCCCGCGTGCGCGGCGGCGGCGAAGCGCGCGAGTCCGGCCGCGAACGTTTGCATTGGCAATCCGAACGCCGCCACGCCGCAGCCATCGGTCATCATCTTCACGCTCGATGGCTTCGATCTCGCACCACTTCGCGAGCGCCTGCACCGCATGCTGCTGCACGGGGTGCACGCACTGTTCGTAGCCGCGCGTGGGCCACTTCTGAACCTGCGCCAAGGCGAGCATCGCTGCGTGCTTGCCCGAGCAATTGTTGTGCAGACGCGTCGGACTCTCTCCCGCTTCCTTGAGCGCCTTCTGCCCGCGTCGCGTGAGCGGCTCGTGCGCGCCGCACGCGAGGTCGCCCTCTTCCAGACGGAGCGTGCCGAGCATCCGGCTCACGATCTCGATGTGCTCGGGCTCGCCGCCGTGGCTCGCGCAGGCCATCGCGAGCATCTCCTCCGTCCACGCGAGTTCGTCGTAGGCGCCGCTGTCGACGAATGGGAACGCCTGGAACGGCTTCGCGCAGCTGCGCATGACCGTCGCCATCGCGGGATCGCCGGCGGATGCGCGCAGCGCGCCCGTGTGGTCGGCGACAGCCGCGTGAACGCGGTGCCGCGATTCGATCATGTCGCCGCGCGTCGCGACGATGTCCAGCTCAAGCCGCATCGGTCACCACCGGTGGAGCATGCGTAACGCCAGGCGTTCGCATGAGAGTGATCAATATGCCCGCCAGCAACACCGCGCCGCCCGCGAGCGTGAGCGGCGGCGGGATCTCGCGGATCCCCGGGAGCAGCGCCGCGATGATCGTTGCGCCGATCGGTTCGCCGAGCACCGTGAGGTTCACCACGTACGCCGGAAGATAACGCAATGCCCAGTTCATCCCGGTATGGCCGAGCATCATGGGTCCGAGCGCGAGCGCCGTGAAGATCGCGAATTCGCGCGGCGGCTGCGGCAGGAGCGGCGTACTGGCAACGAGCGCGAACAGCAGCAGCGTGACGAGGCACGCGCCATAGACGAGCGCCACGTAGGGCCAGAGGTCGAGCGTGCGGCGCAGGCGCCGGCCGACGAGATAGTACAGCGCGCCGGTGATCGCGCCCGAGAACGCCAGGAGGTCGCCGGCCACCGCGTGCGGCGGCGCGCTGGCGCTCGTGGAGCCGGCATCGGCGAGCCCCACGATCATCGCTCCCACGACCGCGATGAGGATCCCGATCCACTGCCCTCGGCTCGGCGATTCCTTGAGCCACATCGCGCTCGCGCCGGCGACGATCACCGGCTGCATGTCCACGAGCAGCGTGCTGGCGGAGATGGTGGTCATGCGCAGCGACGCGTTCCACGCCCAGAAATGCAGCGCGAGCATCGCGCCCGCGCCGAGCGCGATCGCGAGGTCGAAGCGGGAGAGCCGCCGCCATTGGCGCCAGCTGCCCATCGCGGCGACGATGGCGCCGATGAGAAGCATGGAGATCGCGAGCCGCCAGACCGCGACGGCCAACGGGTCGGCATGCGAGATCCGGATGAGCGGGCCGGCGAAGCTGATACCGAGGACGGAAAGAGCGAGAACGACTAGCGGCGGCACGGCGGTCCGGGTTGGGTTGCGAGTGAAAGGTAGTCGAGGCTGGGTGGGTACGGGACTCCTACCGACGCGGGAAGCGGGAAGCGGGAAGCGCCGCGGGAAGCGCGAACGGCGCGTTGACCCCTCGCGCAGTTGACGCATCCCGCGGCGCTTCCCGCTTCCCGCTTCCCGTCAGTGGCAGTATGCTTACGTCCGATGCGTCCTTCTCTCAGCCGTCCGCGCCTGCAGACCCTCCTCCGCTCCGCCACCGGAAAACGCATTGCCGTGGTCGGCGACGCGATGCTCGATGTGTATCTCAAGGGGGATGTGGACCGCATCTCCCCCGAAGCCCCCGTGCCCGTCGTGCGTGTGCGCGAACGCCGCTCGGCGCTCGGCGGGGCGGCGAATGTCGCGCAGAACGTGGCGGCGCTCGGGGCGAAGGCGGAACTCGTCGCGGTTGTGGGGCGCGACGCGAGCGCCAAGGCGCTGCGCGCGATGCTCAAGGATCTCGGCGGCGAGACTCGCGCACTCGTAGAGGTCGATCGCCCCACGACGACCAAGACGCGCGTGCTCGCGCGCGTACAGCAACTCGTGCGCTTCGATGAAGAGGAGGACGCGGACCTCGGCGCCGCCAATGTCGCCCGCGTGCTCAACGCCGTCGCCCACGCGGTGGCCGATGCCGACGCGCTCGTGCTCGAGGATTACAACAAGGGTCTCCTCGTGCCCGCGGTGATCCGCGCGGCGATCGACGCGGCGAACGCGCGCGGCATTCCTGTCGTGGTCGATCCCAAGTTCCGGAATTTCTTTGCGTACAAGGGCGCCACGATCTTCAAGCCGAATCGCCGCGAACTCGAAACAGCGCTCGGCGCCACGATGGACGTCGATCATCCCGAGACCGTGCCGGCGATGCTCGAGCGGCTCGGCGTCGAGCACGTGCTGCTCACGTTGGGTGAACGCGGCATGGTGCTGGTGAGCCCGAACGGCGTCGCGATGCGTGTGCCGACCACCGCGCGCGAGGTGTACGATGTCGTGGGCGCGGGCGATACAGTGACCGCGTATCTCGCCGCGATGCTCGCCGCGGGAGGCACTGTTGAGGAGGCATCGATGATCGCGAACTTCGCGGCCGGCGTGGAGGTCGGCAAACTCGGCGCGGCCACCGTGGATGCCGATGAGGTGCTCGCGGCCTACGACGCCTACGCGACGTACGTGAAGGGAGGCGGCTGAGTCGTGAAGACCGGATTCGCGCTGTGGCTCGCGGTCGCCGTCGTGGGCTCGTTGGCGTGGAGCACCGTGAGCTGGAATCTCCTGCAACGGCGGATCCGGCGGAATCGTGCCGGCAATTGCGCGAATTGCGGCAGACCGCTCGACGTGGAGCGCGCGCGCATCGGTGGACTCATGCTCTGCCCCGACTGCGCACGCCGGTCACGTAAGGTCGTGACCATGGCAGTGCGTTCGATCGCCGCGCTCGTGATCGCCGGCAGCGCGGGGATGGTCTGGGTGGTCTACCAAGTTTGGGACGTGAACCGGAAGGGCGCGTGGCTGCTGCTCGGACTGTGGGGAATGTACGCCGGCGTCCTGCTCTTCATCGCGTTCCTCTCGGCGCGCGACGCGCGTGAGGCGGGGCGGCGCGTGGCGCGCATGGAGCGTGACCTGACACCGGTCGCCGCCGGCGGCCGTAGTGAGGATATCTCCACGCCACCTCGAGCCCCGGGTATCTGATATGGGAGAAAGAGCCACTGTCACGTTGGCCATCATGGCCATGATGTGCGCCACCTCGCTGGTCATAGCCCTGGGCTATTTCTGGCACAAGCGCCCACGCAGCGTGAGCAACAAGACGCTGGAGGAGATCGCGGAGCGGCTCGCGCAATTGGAGCGCGCCGTGGATGCGATCGCCGTCGAGACCGAGCGCATCAGCGAGGGTCAGCGCTTCACCACCAAGTTGCTCAGCGAGCGGAGTGCCGAGCACGGCGTGCCGCGATGACCGGGCAGTGGAACGAGAGTGCGGCGCCACGACATCCTGGAGCTTGAGATGCAAGACAAATACACCTTCGTCATCACGATATTCTCGATCATCGGAGTCTCCTGTATTACAATCGCGCTCGGCGTGGCCTGGCTCAGGCGGCCGGCGCGCGTGGCGTCGAAGGATCTCGCGGAGATCGCGGAGCGGTTGACGTCGCTGGAACGCGCCGTCGATACGATTGCCGTCGAGACCGAGCGTATCAGCGAAGGCCAGCGATTTACCACCAAGTTGCTCAGCGAGCGCGCGGCTGAGCATATCGTGCCGCGATGACCGGCCAGGAAGCGGCCGTGCTCATCGTCGGCACCGTGGCGGCGAGCAGCATGGCCATGACGTGGATGCGGATGCATTACCGGAGCCAGAAGGGCATCGCGAGCGGCGATCTCGCGGCGGTCGAGGCGCGTCTCGCGCGCATCGAGCAGGCGGTGGACGCCATCGCGGTGGAGACCGAGCGCATCTCCGAGGGGCAGCGCTTCACGACGAAGTTGCTGAGTGAACGGATCTCGAGCGGGAGTGAGCAGCGATGAATCCGAATGATACGGCGGCCTTCGTGACGCTGGTGCTGACCGTGGGCGTGATCGCGTTCACGTGGATCGCGACGCGGAACCGGCGGCAGCCTTCCGTCGGGAGCGCCGAGCTCAAGGCGATCGATGATCGACTCGCGCGCATGGAGCAGGCGATCGACGCGATGGCCGTTGAAACCGAGCGCATTTCTGAAGGACAACGATTTACTTCGAAGCTTCTGGCTGAGCGCGTGAAGGAGCCGGCTCCGAGAAACTGAACGACGCGGGAAGCGGGAAGCGGGAAGCGCCGCGGGAATGCGATTACGGCGCGGACTACAGCTTCTCGCGCAGGCTCGTGATCAATCGCGTGAGCATCCGGCTCACGTGATCTCCGATTTCCTCGGCGGCCCTTAAGTCGTGCTCAGCGAAGTAGCCCACACGGCGACCGCCCTCGAGGAGCGTCGCAAGCTCCGCGAGCGAGCCGCGCGAGATCGAGAGGAAGTGTAAGTACTCCTTCGTGTGACTCCTTGCATTCCCTTCGGCAATATTCGCGGCGACCGAGACTGATGCACGACGGATCTGGCTCGACAGATCGAATCGCTCCGCCGGCGGTAATTTCGCCACGAGTCGATGAGACTCGACCATCAAATCCATCGCCCGCTGCCAGACCTTGAGCTGACGGCAATTCTGAATCATGGCGCCTCCTGAAGCTCAGAAGCTGCCGTCTGATTCACGAAGTAATGGCATCACGGTATTGGACAGCGGCGCGTTCTGTCGCGCCTGCCGTTTCGCATCCCGCGGCGCTTCCCGCTTCCCGCTTCCCGCGCCATACGAAGCTTTGCCTCTCCATTACTCGTCTTTCCCGGACGGGACGAGATGCGTAGTTTGTAATTGTTTAGAAGGGCCCTTAGCTCAGCCGGTTAGAGCAGCGGACTCATAATCCGACGCGCGCAGGTTCGAATCCTGCAGGGCCCACTTGCTCTATTCCTCAGCCGCGCGCAGCGCCTGCGCCGGGTCCGTGCGCGAGACGAGCCACGCCGGCCGCGCCGCAGCGACGATCGCGACGAAACTCAGGAGCGCGGCCACCACCAGATAGATCGCGGGATCTCGCGGCTCTACATCGTAGAGTAGCGGCGCCACCAACGGCCCGCCCGCGAACGCGATCGCGAATCCGAGCGCGAGTCCCGAAAGCGTCAACGCGACCCCTTCGCGCAGCACGAACCAGGTGAGCCGGTTGGGGCTCGCGCCGAGCGCCGAGCGCACGGCGAGCTCCGCCGAGCGGCGCGAGATGCCGAACGCGATCAAGCCATAGAGTCCGACGCCCGCTACCGCGAGCGCGAGCGGGCCGAGGATCTCGAATACGGTAGCGGAGAGACGCCAGGGGCGGAGGAACGGCTCCAAGTCGTGCGGCAGCGCGCGGACTCTCACCCTGAGAAGCCCCGGTTCGATATCGAGCAGTGTGCGCCGAACCATGGCAACAGCGAGCGCGGGGTCGCCGGCGGTACGCGCGACGAGCGCGGACGGACCATATTCCCCACGTCGTTGCGTGATCGGAGCAAACCACTGCATTGGAGGGGTCTCGCGCAATTCCCAGCTGTGGATCTGCGCGTTCGCAAGGACGCCCACGACCGTCGAGCATGTCGAGTCCGATTCGGCAAGCATGCACTGCCCCACCGGATCCTTGCCGGGCCATAAGGTACGGGCGAGTACTTCGTTCACGATCACCACACTTGGTGCGTGCTCGTTATCGGCCGAAGTGAATTCGCGGCCCGCGCGCAGATGCATACCCAGGGCGCGGAAGTAGTCGCCCGAGACAGCGTTCAGATACGCCTCGTGGTGAATCGCTGGCGCACTGGGAACGCGAACGTCAGAGCCAAAGCTTGTCGCGAACGGCTGCGCGAGCATGATGCTCACGCGTTCGAGTCCCGGCCGGCCTCGCAGTGCCGCGTACGCGCGATTCCAGTAGGCGACGTAGTCGTATCCACGAGTGCTCCATACGTCGGCAATGAGCACGTGGGTCGCATCGAAACCGAGATCCGTGGCTTTCGCCTGCTCGAGGCTTCGTACGAACAGGCCCGCACCCACGAGCAGCACGGTTACCAAAGTGGCCTGAGAGAGGAGCAGCGCTCCGCGAAGGCGCTCACCGCGCCGCATGCTCCGCACGCACTGGCTGCCTAGGTTGGCGACGTATTCACGCTGCGCGAGAAATGCATGATCGGGATCACGACCGATGATGACCCCAATCACCACCGCCGCGGCTCCTCCCAGGATCGCGGCTCGCGCGCCGAGCGTTACGCCGTCCCACCCAATGTCAGCCAGCAGCACCCGGCGAACGAAAGCAGTTCCCGCCGTTGCGACCAAAAGGCTCACCGTGAATCCGAGGGCCGCGAGTATGAGGCTCTCGGTCAGCAGCAGCCGCGCGACGCGGGACCGCGTGCCGCCTAGCGCGAAGCGGATGCCCAGCTCGCGGCGGCGCTGGATTGTGCGCGCCAACACCAGATTGCTGATATTCGCGATCGCGATGAGCAGCACGAGAAGGGAGAACCCGCCCAACCAGAGTGCGATGCGCGCACGGGTGGTCGGAGCGCCGTCCGCGTCCCGCGAGCCGGCGATCGAAACCAGGATCGCCCGCACCGGCGGCTCACGCGGATCTTCTTCCTGTTGCGCCTGCCGCAAAGCGATAGCCGCCTCCGTCTCCGCGACAGGTGCGGCTCGTCTTGCGCGGCGCCGCGCGACGACCTCAGTCCAGTACCCACCACCGTGCGCGTACCATTTCGAGCCGCCATAGTACGATGATCCGAGAGTGAACGGGATCCAAAGGTCCACGCGCGCCGGGTCCACGCCGGAGAACCCGCGCGGCGCCACACCAATGATCGTGAACGTCTGGCCGCGAATCTCGATCTCCCGTCCCAACACGCTCAGCTCGCCCGCGTACTCACGCTGCCACATGCCGTAGCTAATCACCGCTACCGGATCGCCTACCGGTAACCGATCCTCCGCTGGCAGGAAGAACCGCCCCAATGCGGGGCGCACTTCGAGCGCGGTGAAGAAGCTCGGCGTCGCGAGCATGGCGTTCGCCTGCCACGCCGTTTCTCCGTGGCCGACCGGCAGATCGGTGTCATGGAACGCCCCAACGGACTCGAATGCCTCGACGTGATCGCGCATCGCAATGTAGTTGCCGTAGTTCGTGACGAATTCGGCAGGCTGAGATCCCACGAATCCGAGCCGGCTCACGCCAGCGGGATCGCCCACGCCTTTCGGTGGACTCAGCAACAGCCGGTCCACAATGTCGAACATCACCGCGTTCACCGCGAGTCCAAGCGCGAGCGTGATCACGATCGCCACGACCGACGCCGGCGAACGCACCGCGGTGCGTACGGCGAACGTGATGTCCTGCCGCAAATCGCTCATCACTGGAACAGCGCCACCGACTTGATCACCGTCTGCGCAACTCCCCACGCGAGCGGGATCCCCACGTAGAGCCACGCGAGCGCGACTCGAACTCTTTCGGCACGATTGGTGTCAGCCATTCGTCGCTCCGCGGAAATGGTGCTTCGCGTCCACCGGGCGCATCGCAACGTTCGCAATGAATCCGATCACGAGCAAGCCCGCCATCACGTACATGGTCACGTCGTACGCCTCGGCCTTCGCTACGCCGTGCGCGATCTCGTACTCGCGAATGTAGTTCACGAGCACGGGGCCGAGGGCGCCGGCGACGCTCCACGCGAGCAGCAGCCGCCCGTGGATCGCGCCCACCTGCATCGTGCCGAACATGTCGCGCAGATACGCGGGAATGGTCGCGAAGCCGCCGCCGTACATCGATAGTAGCACGGCGCACACGAGCACGAACAAGGCCACGGACTGCGGTGGCCGCGACGGTCGCGATGCTCGCGTAGAGCACGACGCCCAGCGCGAAGAAAATGAAGTACGTCGCGCGACGGCCGATCTTGTCGCTCGCCGAGCTCCATAGGAATCGCCCCGCCATGTTCGCGAGACTCAAGAGACTCACGAACCCCGCCGCCGCGGCCGCGAGCACGCGTCCCTTGAAGATCTCCTGGATCATGGGACTCGCCTGCTCCAGGATCCCGATGCCGGCGGTCACGTTCACGCAGAGCATGATCCAGAGCAGCCAGAACTGCGGCGTGCGCATCGCTT
This sequence comes from uncultured Gemmatimonadaceae bacterium, assembly GCA_963732065.1. Taxonomy (GTDB): domain Bacteria; phylum Gemmatimonadota; class Gemmatimonadetes; order Gemmatimonadales; family Gemmatimonadaceae; genus DATKOH01. The sequence continues at coordinate 12,858 of CAVSYH010000026.1, forward strand.
CGTTCACCTCAACGTTCGCGGTCGTGACCAATGGCTTCGACGCCGGCGGCGTCCAGCCCGCCGGCTGCCAGCCCGGCGCCGGCACGCGCACGCTGAACGCACCGAACATCATGAACGCGAAATAGATCACGCCGAGCGCCACGAACGACTCGGCGACGCCGGGCGACGTCGCGCGTCTTGAAGTGATTCATGAGCGCCACGGACAGCGGGCTCGCGATCATTGCGCCGCCGCCGAAGCCCATGATCGCCATCCCCGTCGCCATGCCGGGCCGGTCGGGGAACCACTTGATGAGCGTCGTCACCGGCGAGATGTAGCCGAGCCCGAGTCCCGACGCCGCCGAGCACGCCGTAGCCGAGCACGAGCAGCCAGAACTGATGCGTCGCGATGCCCGCGGCGCCGACCATGAATCCGCTCGCGAAGCACACCGCGCTCGTGAACATCGCGCGCCTCGGGCCCACGCGCTCGAGCCACGCGCCGAACGTGGCCGCCGAAGCGCCGAGGAAGATGATCGCGACGCTGAATACCCAGCCGAGGGTCGAGAACTTCCAGTCGTCGGGCGCGGACGTCGGCGCCGCCGATGAGCCGCGATAGCGGGATCTTGAACACGGAGAACGCGTACACCTGTCCGATGCACAGGTGGATCGCGAGCGCCGCCGGCGGCACGCGCCAGCGGTTGAATCCCGGCGTCGCGACACTATGGTCGCGATCGAGGAAGGAGAGCATTGCCACGCGCCGATTCTACGCCGCGCGTGCGGTTGCCGCCACTACCAAGATGGTCGCGGTTCCGTTACCATTCGCTCTCGCGTTCGGGCGCGTAGCTCAGCTGGTTAGAGCGCTGGTCTCACATACCAGAGGTCGGGGGTTCGATCCCCTCCGCGCCCACTACGAACTACAAATACGGGCTGTCGTCGGCTGTCGGCTGTAGCCTGCGACCCATTGCCAAACGGCCACCCCCGCGCGGAATGGCCGTTTTTCGCAGCGGCAAGCGACAGCCGACAGCCAACAGCCCGCCGTTAGGATCTCGGAATCATCTCCACGTCGTCCCCCGATCCCGAATAGCTCTGCCCGCACACCGCGCACGTCACCTGCAGCGGGCCCATGATGCGGGCATCGAGCGGGAGCCGCACGCCGCACTGGCACATCCAGCCGGCGATCTGGGCGGGGACGCCCACCACGAGAGCGAAGGCCGGCACATCGCGCGTCACCACGGCGCCCGCGCCCACGAAGGCGTATTCCCCAGCACAGTGCCGCACACCACGGTCGCGTTCGCGCCAATGCTCACGCCGCGGCGCACGACGGTGGTCTGATACTCATTCTTTCTTGAAACGTGGCTTCGCGGGTTGATCACGTTCGTGAACACCATCGACGGGCCGAGGAACACATCGTCCTCGCAGATCACGCCCTCGTAAATGCTCACGTTGTTCTGCACTTTCACGTTCCGGCCCAGCGTCACGCGCGGCATCACCACCACGTTCTGGCCAAGCGAGCAGCTCTCGCCGATCACGGCGCCCGGCATCACATGGCAGAAGTGCCAGATCTTGGTACCCTTCCCCACCACGGCGCCCTGGTCCACGAAACTCGACACGTGCGCCTTGCCGCCGCCGGGCAGATCCTTCATCTCGCTCATGTTCTGGGAGTCTCCTCGGAGAACGAACGCAACGGGAGCGTGACCTCGCGGTCGGTGCGCGCGGACTCATAGATCGCGAGGATCAACTCGAGCGACTTCCGCCCCTCGCGGCCGTCGGTGCCCGGCACGGCTTCGCCTCTCAGCACCTTCACCACATTGTCATAGTACGGCTTGTGCCCCGAGCCGTACACGCTCAATGGATTCGGCGCCGCCTTCTGCGCCTCGGCCGCCTGGTCGATCGCATCGTCGCGTTTCGCGAACTCCCACGTCTCAATGCGGTTCAGCGCGGTGCCGCCCACCTTCACGGTGCCGTTCTCGCCGAGGATCGTGATCGATCCATCGAGATTCTTCGGGAAGGTGAGCATCGTGACCTCGATCGTGCCCATCGCGCCATTGCGGAATTTCAAGACCGCGACGCCCGTGTCCTCGCTCTCGATACGCCGCGCCAGCGTCGCCGTTTTCGCGCTCACGCTCGCCACCGGGCCCACGAGCCACTGGATCATGTCCACGTAGTGGCTCGCCTGATTCATGAACGCGCCGCCATCGAACTCCCACGTGCCGCGCCACGGCGCCGCGTCGTAATAACTCTGCGGACGGTTCCACCGCACGGTGGTGTTCGCGAGATAGATGCGCCCGAAGCGGTCGCTGTCGATCGACTTCTTCAAAAGCTCGATCGCCGGGTTCAGCCGGTTCTGTTTCACGACGAACAAGTTCACTTTCGCATCATCGCACGCTTTCACCAGCGCGTCGGCCTCCTCGAGCCGCGTCGCGATCGGCTTTTCCGCAGATCACGTGCAGTCCGTGCTTCGCCGCCATGATCCCATGCTTCGGGTGCAGCCCGCTCGGCGTGCAGATCACGGCGACATCGGCCTTCACCTTGTTCAGCAGTTCTTCGGCGCTCGTGAAATGCGGCACCTTGAACTTCTCGCCCGCCTCTTTCGCGCGCGCGGCCACTTCGTCGCACACGCCCACGAGCTTCAAACTCGGCTGGCTCGCGATCGCCTCGAAATGACGCTCGCTGATCCGGCCGCAGCCGATCAGCACGACCCGGAACGTACGCTCGGCCGCCATTAAGTCTTCGCGCCGCGGTAGGCCGCCGTCGCGTTGCGCGTGTCGATCACGATGCTCGCGAGGCGCGTCACGCGCGCGTAATCCACCGATGTATGATCGGTCACGACCATCACCGCATCGGCTCCGCTGAGCACCGCGTCGGTGAGCGGCACCGATTTGCCTACCGCACCCTCCGGTGTGTGATCGTCGGCGCGGATCTCGGGCACGTGCGGATCGTGGTAGCTCACCACGCAGCCCTTCTGCGAGAGCAGATCGAGGATGTCGAGCGCCGGCGATTCACGCAGATCGTCGACGTCGCGCTTGTACGCCACGCCAAGCACGAGCACGCGCGCGCCCTTGAGCGCCTTGCCGGCATCGTTGAGTGCGTCCTGCATCTTCGCGACCCAGAACGCGGGCATCTCGGTGTTGATCTCGCCCGCGAGTTCGATCATGCGCGTCTTGTAGTGCAGCGTGCGCATCTTCCACGCGAGATAGTGCGGATCGAGCGGAATGCAGTGGCCGCCAAGCCCGGGGCCCGGTGTGAACTTCATGAAGCCGAACGGTTTCGTGGACGCGGCCTCGATGACTTCCCACACCGAGACGCCAAGCTTGTCGCAGATCACGGCCATTTCGTTCACGAGGCCGATGTTGATCATGCGGAAGGTGTTCTCGAGGAGTTTCGTGAGCTCCGCCGCCTCGGGCGAACTCACCTGGATCACCTTATCGATGAACAGCTCGTACACGCGCTTGCCGAGCTCGCTGCAGCGCGGGGTGACGCCGCCGAGCACCTTGGGCGTGTTCTTCGTGTGCCACTGCGCGTTGCCCGGGTCCACGCGCTCGGGACTGAAGCAGAGGAAAAATCCGTCGCCCACCGTGAGGCCGCGCTTCTCGAAGATCGGCTCCATCAAGTCGCGCGTCGTGCCGGGATATGTGGTGCTCTCGAGCACGATGAGCTGGCCGGGGCGCAGCGCAGCCGCCACGGATTCCGTGGCGGCGACGACGAAGCTCATGTCTGGATCCTTCGTTTTCCCGAGCGGCGTGGGCACGCACACCGAGATCACGTCGCATTCTTTGAGGCGCGACATGTCGAGCGTCGCTTCGAGCTTTCCCGATTTGCGCAGCGCCTGCACGTCGGCGGCGAGCACATCCTTGATGTGGCTCTCGCCCGCGTTCACGCCGGCCACGATGCGCTCGCTCACCTCGAAGCCGATCACCTTCAGTCCCGCCTTCCCCATCTCGACGGCGAGCGGCAGCCCGACGTAGCCGAGCCCGAGCACGCCGCACGTGATATCCCGCTTCTGGATCTTGGAAGAGAGCGTCTCGTAGTTCGTCATGCCGGCGGGCTGGGGTTCACGAAGGGATGCGGCAAGCTAACCGCCGCTCGCAGGGCGAACAAGCGAAGGCGCGATCAACCCTTCGCGCCCGCGGCGCGCATGCGCCCGAGAGCCGCGGCGTCGAGACGCACGCGGATCACCATCTCTTCGCCGTCGTTACGCTGGTCGATCACTTCGCCCGCGCGGTGCAGCTCGGCGAGCAGCCGGCCATCGCTCGTACTGACGCGCAGTTCGGTGATGGGCTTGAGTTTCCGCACGATTCCGAGCAACGCGCGCCGGAGAGGCTCGAGGCCATCCTCGGATACTGCGGAGACGAACACGGAATCCGGCGCGATGTCCTTCGCGCGCGCGTGGAGCGTAGCGAGAGATTCCTCTGGCACGAGGTCCATCTTGTTGAACACGACGAGCATCGGCCGCTCGCCGGCGCCGAGCTCCTCGAGCACTTCGGTCACCGTGCGTGCCTGATCTTCCCAGAGTGGGTGGCTCGCGTCGATCACGTGCAGGAGAAGATCGGCCTCGCGCACTTCTTCCAGCGTGGCGCGGAAACTCGCGACAAGATCGTGCGGCAGCTTCCGGATGAACCCGACAGTGTCCGTCACGAGCACGCGCTGTGACTCGCCGAGGTCCACTTCGCGCGTGAGCGGGTCGAGCGTCGCGAACAGACGGTTCTCCACGAAGATATCCGCCGCATCCGCGAGGGAACGCAGGATCGAGGACTTCCCGGCGTTCGTGTAGCCGACGAGCGACGCGCGGAAGCTCGTGCGCCGCGACGACCGCTGCACGGCGCGCGCGCGCTGCACGTCGGCGAGCTTGTCCTTGAGTGCGCCGATGCGGTGACCGATGAGCCGGCGGTCGGTCTCGAGCTGCGTTTCGCCGGGGCCGCGCATGCCGATACCGCCGCGGAACTTCTCGAGGTGGGTCCACATGCGCGTAAGGCGCGGCAGCAGGTATTCGAGTTGCGCCAGCTCCACCTGCATCTTCGCCTCGCTCGTGCGGGCGCGCACCGCGAAGATGTCCAAGATCAACTCGGCGCGGTCCATGACGCGTTTGCCTACGGCATTCTCGATGTTCCGCAGCTGCGCGGGCGTGAGCTCATCGTCGAAGATCACGAGCGTCGCCTGCTTCTCGTCGATGAGCGACTTGAGCTCCTCGAGCTTACCGCTGCCGAGGTACGTACCCGGATGCGGTCGGTCGAGGAGCTGAGTGACCTCACCCACGACGGTCGCGCCCGCGGTGTCGGCCAGCTCCGAGAGTTCCTCGAGATGTTCATCGAGCCGGCGACGCGCACCCGCGCCCTTCATCGGCGCACCGACCAACAGCGCGCGCTCGACGACGGTCTCCAGCGAGATCATTTCACGCGTCAAATCGGTGCTCCTCTAATGGATCCAGTCAAAGAACTGCTTTACAGGATTAACATGATTTTGATGATTTGAACGACTCGGTTGCTCGGCATTTCGGCGTTCCATCAAGCAAATCATGTTAATCCTGTCAAAGCTCTTTTTTGTCGTTTGGTGAATCAGTCGGGCTCTTGAGACTTTCCCACCACGCGATGCGTTTGGCTATTTCCTTCTCGAACCCGAACTTCCCCGGCTCGTAGAATCGTGCGTCCGCGATCTCGTCCGGGAGATACTGCTGCGGGATGTAGGCGTTCTCCGAGTCGTGCGCGTACTTGTAGTTCTTGAAGTACCCGAGATCCTTCATTAGCGCGGTGGGCGCGTTACGGATATGCAGCGGCACAGGCGCCGCCGGCGTCTCTCGCGCGGCGGCCATCGCGCCATCCAGTGCGCGCTTCGTCGCGTTCGACTTGGGCGCGGTGGCCAGATAGATCGTCATCTCCGCGAGTGGAAGATAACCCTCGGGCGCGCCGAGCATGTGATACGCGTCGCGCGCGGCCATCGCGAGCTGCAGCGCGTTCGGGTCGGCGAGGCCAATGTCCTCCGCGGCCATCGCGATCGCGCGGCGGAAGAGGGTCATCGGATCCTCGCCGCCGTCGATCATGCGCGCCATCCAGTAGAGCGCGCCCTGCGGGTCGCTTCCGCGCAGCGACTTGTGGTACGCCGAGAGCGCATTGAAGTGCTCTTCGCCGCTCTTGTCGTAGCGCGCGAAGCGCTTCTGCAGCGCCTCGCGCACGACATCCACGCGTGATCGTGCCGTTGAATCCGGCGTGCGCCGCGGCGGCCTCGAGTGCCGTGAGCGCTCGGCGCGCATCGCCGTCGGCTTCCGTCGGCGAGCAGCGCGCGCGCATCCGGCTCGAGCGTGAGCTTGAGGCGGCCCAGTCCGCGCGATTCATCCGTGAGCGCGCGGTCGATCAGCGCCGTGATGTCCTCGCTGGTGAGCGGCTCGAGCACGAACACGCGAGTGCGCGACAGCAGCGCGCCGATCACCTCGAACGATGGATTCTCGGTCGTCGCGCCGATGAGCGTGACGGTGCCGCGCTCTACGTGCGGCAGGAACGCATCCTGCTGCGACTTGTTCAACCGGTGGATCTCGTCCACGAACAGCACCGTGCCGCGCTGGTTCGTCGCCAGCCGCTCCTCGGCCTCCTGTATGATCTCGCGAAGCCGCGGCACGCCCTCGGTGACCGCCGAGAAGGGAACGAACGCGCGGTCGCCATGCTGCGCCACGAGCAGCGCGAGCGACGTCTTGCCGCTGCCGGGCGGACCCCAGAAGATCATCGAGTCCACGCGCCCCTGCTCGATCGCGACGCGCAGCGCCTTGCCCGGCGCGAGCAGCTTCTGCTGCCCCGCGAATTCGTCGAGCGTGCGCGGCCGCATGCGCGCGGCGAGCGGCTGCGCCGCCACCGGCGCCTGGAAGAGCTGCGACTTCGCTCCCGGCGCGGCCTTTCCCCACACGGCGCGCGACTTCATGCGGGCAGCAGCGCGCGCGCACCGAGATAGGTCGCGACTCCCACGAAGAATCCGGCCTGCAGGTGCCAGCCGCGCTTCGCCTGGAATTCCGGGATCAAGTTGGATGCGCCCACGTACAGCGTCACACCCGCGGAGAGCGCGAGCCCCCACGTCGCAAGCCACGGGATGCGCGGCGTCGCGATCGCGCCGAACACAGTGGCCGCGCCGAGCAGCGCCGCCGCGAAGAACGCGCGCCGGCGTCCCGCGCCCGCGGCGAGGAAGAGGCTCGCGATGGCCAGACCCTCGGGCAGCTTGTGCAGCGCGATCGCGAGGAACACCAACGCGCCGAGCTGCGCGCTCGCGGCGCTCGCACTCGCGATCGCCACGCCGTCCACGGTGGTGTGCACCATCAGGCCGATGAGCGCCGAGACGCTCACGGCTTCGGACACCTTGTGCGTCTCCTCGCCGAAATGGAAATGCGGTGCGAGCGCGTGTTGCGTGAGATGCACCGCGAGGAATCCTCCGAGGGCGACGACGGCCGCAGTGCGCCCCCCCGCCGCGTACGCCGCGGGCAGCATGTCGAGCAACGCCACCGAGATCATGAAGCCCGCCGCGAGCGCGATGATCGTCTCGAGCGCACGCATGCTCCAACCGGAGCGCCACGTGACGGCCGCGGCACCGGCGAGATTCGCCGCGGCCGCGGCGAACGCGAGCACGAGCGGCGTCACGCGGCCGCCAGCCCCAGCGCCGTCGCCGCGCGCGCGACGAGTTCGCTCAATTCCGGCGCCGGGGCCTCTCCATGCCGCGCGAACTTCCAGCTCTTCGTCCGCACGAGCCGCTGCTCCTTGATCCCCTTCCCTTCGAGCACGTTCGCCCAGCGGTCGCTCTGCGAATAGATGAACAACTCGCGAACGGGGTTCAGCGTGAGCTGATCGCTCGGCGTGAACACCATGATCTGCACGCCGCCGAGCGCCACCAGCGGTTGCTCGAGCGCCGCGAGTGCCTCGCGCACGGCGGCGCCCGATGGCGCCGGTCCTTTCCACGAGCGCTCGGCGTGCTTGTCGTCCATCTCCACCGTGACAGCGCCGCTCAATTCGCTCAACAGCGAGAAGAAGAGCATGACCGCGCCCTGCTCGCCGGCCACCACGTGGAACGCCCAGTAGCCGCCGGACTCCTTCGTCATTGTGAAGCCGCTTGGCGCGGTGCGGAATTGATCCCAGAAGGGCATTTGTAGCGGATGGTCGCGGAAAATGGACATTGCGCTACTTGGCCTCGAGTGCGCGCGCAAGCAGCGCCGTGCGCGTGTTTCGCGCCGGATCCTCTAATACCCACTCGAGCAGCAATTGGAGCATCTTCCCCATCGCCGGGCCCGCCGGGATCCCCGCGCCGCGCAGATCATCACCGTCGACCGCGAGATCGCCCATCTCCACTGGCTCGTGGAACGCCGCGCGCGACATCCGGCGGTACAGCGACGCCACGCGCTCAGCGGTGGGCGCCGGCATAGAAGCGCCGCGCTCCGCCGCATAGCGCGCCGCGAGCAGCCGCATCACCGCGCCGACGCGCAGCCGCCCGGACGCCGCCACCCAGCGGCGCACCATCACCGCCGTCACGGGCGCGCTCGCCGAGATCGCGGCGCGCACCTGCGGCTCGAGCGCACGCCACCGCTCGAGCACTTCTTTGATCCACGACACATCGCTGTTCGAGAACTTGAGCGCCTTGAGCGCGCGCTCGGCGTCCTTGGGCGCGAGCTCGGCGAAGAGTGCGGTGAGGCGGTCGATGCGCCGCTCGGGGTGCGCGGCGCCGCGCGGCTGCGCCATCGCGTCCAGCGACTTGAGCGTCACGTCGCTCACGCTGGCGAGCGGCGGCACGAGCGACTTGAACGCGCCGCTCGCGCGCCAGAGCTTCATCGCCTCACTCGGCCACGCGACCTGCTCCATCGTCTTCTCGAGCTCCTGCTTCACCCGCTCCATGGAAAGGCGCCCGAGGTGCGGCGCGCTGTCCACGATCGCCTTCCATGTGACCGAGTCGATGGCGAAGCCGAATCGCGCGGCGAATCGCATCGCACGCAGCGCGCGCAGGCGATCCTCCTTCATGCGATCGGCCGCCTTGCCCACCGCGCGGACGACGCGCTGCTCGAGATCGGCGCGGCCCTCGAATGGATCGTGCAGCTCCTTGCGCGACGCCGAGTAAGCAATGGCGTTGATCGTGAAGTCGCGGCGGGCGAGATCTTCGTCCAGCGACGCGCCGAACTCCACCTCGGCGTGGCGGCCGTCGGTCTTCACATCGCGGCGGAAGGTCGTGACCTCGTGCATGCCGCCGGCGGGATCGAGCACGCCCACCGTGCCGAACTCGATGCCCACCGGCACCGTGCGCTTGAAGAGGCGCTTCACCTGCGTGGGCGTCGCGGCGGTGGCGAGATCCCAGTCGAGATGCGCTTGGCCCAGCAGCGCGTCGCGCACGGCCCCGCCCACGAACCAGGTCTCGAAGCCCGCGCCTTCGAGCGTGCGCGCGATATCGAGCACCACGCCAGGCGGCTTCAGGTGCGACTGATCGCGCGTGTTCATTCGCTCTGGCTCCGCCACTCGAACACTTCGCGAATGCCGGCCATGTCCAGGCCCGCGCCGAGCGCGAGCAGCAGATCTATCCGCGCCTGTGGCGGACGTCGGCCACCCGCGAGGATCGTGCCCATCGCGTGCAACCGGCGCCCGCCGCCTTCGTACGCGTACGTCTCGCCCACGCGTCCGCGTTGCGCGCGCGAGGCGATCACGACGGGCTTCCCCTCCGCGAGCCAGCGCGCGATGCCGGGCACCATCGCCGGCGGCACGTTGCCGCGCCCCATTCCCGCCACCACGAGTCCGCGCGCGGTCGCACGCGAGGCTTCGAGCAACCGATCATCAGCGCCGGCCCACGCATAGACGATGTCCACCGGTCCGCCAGGCGCCGTGGGAGTGAGCACCGGCGGCGCAGGCGGCAGGGCGCGACGGAAGATCACGGCGCCATCGTCGATCACCGCGATCGGCCCGAGCCCCGGACTCTCGAACGCATCGAGCAAATGCGTGTGCGCCTTGGTGACGTCGAGTCCAGTGAAGATGCGCCCGCCCATCGCGACCATCGCGCCGAAGCCGCGCGAGTCCGGGCTCGCGGCGACTCGCACCGCATCCAGAGAGATTCGCCGGTCCGTCCCAGCCGAGGTCGCTCGCGGTGCGCATCGCGCCGGTGAACACCACCGGTTTTTCGCCCGGCACCGAGCGCGCGATGAGATAGGCGCTCTCCTCGAGCGAATCGGTGCCGTGCGTCACGACCACACCGGCCACGTCGCTTCGCGCGAGATGCTCCATGATCCGCGCACGCAGCGCCCACATGCGCTCGATGGTCATGTGCGGACCGGGGAACGCGCCGAACTCATCGAGCTCCACCGGCGCCACGCTCTCGATGCCGCGCGTCGCCGCGAGGATCTCCTTCCCGCTGAGCGCCGGCACCGCCCCGCCCTGCGCCGAATCCATGCGCATGGAGATCGTGCCGCCGGTGAAGACGATCGGGATCATGCCGCGCTCACCCGCACAGCACGCTGCCACCGTTCACATTCACGATCTCGCCGGTAATGTGCCGCGCCATTGCCGAGCAGAGGAACACGATCGGCCCCGCGATGTCCTCAGCGGTCGCGATGCGCCCGATCGGGATCGTCTTGGCGATCCGCTCGCGCCCGCCGCCGGCGTAGGGCACGGCGGCCATCTCGGTGTCCACCCATCCGGGCGCCACACTGTTCACTGTGATGCCGCGCGGCGCGGTTCGATCGCGAGCGACTTCACGAAACTGATCATCGCGCCTTTGCTCGCAGCGTAATCGGCGTGCATCGGCTCGCCGCGCTGGCCGGCGGTAGAGGACACAAGCACGATCCTGCCGCCATCACTGAGGATGCGGAGCGCGGCGCGCGTGGAGAAGAACATCCCGTCCACATTCTCCTTCATCGTGTTCGACCATCGGCCATCGGCCATCGTCTGGCGGTCGCCGCCTCCACCGGCCAGATGCCTGCATTCCCGATGAAGAAGTCGATCCCGCCGAACACCTTCCTAGCGCGCGCCGCCAGTTCTTCCGAACCCCTGCCGTCGAGATATCCGACGCGTGCGCGAACGCCTTCACGCCGAGCGCAATGCAACGCTTCACGATCGCTTCGGCGTCCGCGGCGCGCGTGTGGTAGCCGATCCCCACATCCACTCCTCCCTTCGCGAGCATGAGCGCCGTCGCCGCGCCGATGCCGCGCGATCCGCCGGTGACCAGCGCACGCTTCCCTTTGAGATCGATCACAGCGCGCTCTCCACCAGTTCGCAGATCACATGTTCGATGCAGAGGTGGATCTCCTGCGCGCGATCGGTGCGCTGCGTGGGCACGACCACCGAGTGATCGGCGAGCGCCTTGAGCTTTCCGCCGTCGCGCGCGGTGAATGCGAGCACGGGTACGCCCTTCGTCTTCGCCGCCTCGGCCGCGCGCAACACGTTGGGCGACGTGCCGCTCGTCGAGTGGATGATGAGCAGGTCGCCCTTCCGGCACAGCGCTTCCACCTGTCGCGAGAACACGTACTCGAAGCCGAGATCGTTCCCGACCGCGGTGAGCAGCGATGTGTCCGTGGTGAGCGCCACCGCCGGATACGCACGGCGATCCTTCATGTACCGCACCACGTACTCGGCGGCCATGTGCTGGGCGTCGGCCGCGCTGCCACCGTTGCCGCAGAAATAGAGCGTGCCGCCGCCCTTCACCGTGGCGCGCACCATTCCCAGTGCGCGCTCGAGTTGCGGAGCGATCGTGTCGGCCGTACGAGTCGCCGTGTCGGCGAGTTCGCGCAGTGCCTGCGTCAGTCGGTCGGTCATGGGCGTCCGGTGATGAGGGCGCGGAGACGGGCGAGCACGCCCTCCTCCACCTCGGGGATCTGGCCCGCAGGGACCGGACCCTGGTTCGCGAGGAGGTGGGTCCGGGATTCGTCTCGGTGAGCAACACCGCCTGTTCGGTCGCGCCGATCTCCTCGAGCCAGCGCCGCGCGGTCACGAGCGAGCGCTATGTCGGCGTGGTTATCGCTCGCGATACAATCCACCAGCCCATGCTGGGAGCAACGCACGCGCGAGGCGGCACATGGGGCGCGTTGCCGAAGAGCATTGCGAGTCCACCTGCATTACGGCTCCCGATCCGCGCCACTCCTCGACTTGCTCGAGCGTCGCGCCGCGGTATCGCTCCGGATGCGCGAGCACCGGCACCATGCCGCTCATGCGCAGGCGGTAGATCTCGCGCGCCGCATTCGGCGGCACGGTCATGCCGGCGAACTCCACGAGCGCGGCGTTCGAGCCGCCCAGGTGCAGTTCCGTGCGCGTGAGGTCCACGCCGGGCAGATCGAGCTGGATCTCCCAGCCCGTGCGCAGCGCGAGCGTTTTCGGCGCGTGCGCTTGCAGCTCCGCGTGCAGCGCGGCGTGTTCGGCCACTGGCGCGTCATCCGCCCGGCTCGCATCGAGGTGCGGCGTGCAGACAAGCACCGTCACGCCCTCCTTCGCGAAACGCTCGAGCACCGGCAGCGCCTCGCTCAGCGACTGCGCGCCGTCGTCCACCCCGGGCAGGAGGTGGCTGTGGATGTCGATCACGCGCGCGCCGCGAGGGCCAGCTCGCGAACGGCGCGCGCGCCGCCCTGCTCGAATCGCGTGCCCACTACGACGAAATCCGCGCCGGCCGCGCGCGCGGCGCGTACGCCATCCGCGCTCCGCACGCCGCCGCCGACGAACAGCGGCCCGAGCGCGGCCTCGCGCGCGGCGCGGATCATCTCCGGCGCCACGGAGCGCGTCGCTCCGCTGCCGGCATCCACGTACGTCGCGCGCAGACCGAGCGTCATCCCCGCGCGCACGTGCGCCGCGAGCAATTCGGGTTTGTCGGCAGGAAGGGGACGCGTCTGGCTCACCGATTCCACGCTGGTCACGCGCCCGCCATCCACGAGACAATAGGCCGTTGCGATCACTTCGATCTCCGGGTGCCGCTCGAGGAACGGCACGGCGCGCACGTGCTCCTCGATCAAGTATTGCGCGTTCCGCCCGCTGATGAGCGAGAGGAAGAGCACCGCATCCACGCCGGCCACGAGCTGCGCCGCGGTCGCGGGGAATTGCAGCACCGGCAATTCGGGCGCGGACTCCTTGAGCGCTCGAGCGAGCGCACCGCTGCTCGCATCGCCGCCGAAGCTCGTGCCGAGCAACAGCGCGGCGGCGCCTTCGTCCGCAGCGCGCCGCGCGAGTTCGGCCGCCTCCACCGGATTCGTGCGCGCGGGATCAACGAGCACGGCAAGTCCGCCGGCGTTCGCACCGGTAAGCGAAGCATACACGCTCACGGCTCGAGCTCCGCCGCGACCTCGCCCACGCGCCACATCGCGCCCTCCGCGATCTCGGCCAGGAGGTCCTGACGCTCCGCCGCCGCCTCGAAGGCGTACGTCACGAGCGCGTCGGCCGCGAGCAGGTCGAGCGCGCGCTCGCGGCCGGCCTCTTCGTCATCCTTGAGCGACACGAGCAGCGATTCCATCGCGTCGAGGCACCGCACGACCGTGAACTCGGGGTCCTGCGACGCGGATGAGCCCAGCGCCTCGCGCACGCGCGCGGCGAGATTCTCCGGCGGCACAGGCGTCCGCCCCTTGAGCCACTCGGCGATCGTCACGCGGCCGCACTCGCCGCGTTGATCGCCGCACGTACGATCTGTGGCGCCGCACCGAGCGCGCGCGGCAACGCACTCGCATTGGGCAAGCCGGCCTGCGCCATGTGCGACTTGCCGCCGCCGCGCCCGCCGGCTGCCGCGGCGATCTCGCGCACGATCGCATCGGCGGCCACGCCGCGTGCCTTGAGATCGTCGGTGACCACCACGAGCACCATGGTCTTTCCGTCGCCGAGCGACGATCCCACCACGCCACGCCTGACCCGAGCTGTTCGCGGAGCGCGTCGCCGAGGGATTGCAACTCTTTTCCATCGGCCGCGCTCGCGGTGTCGCAGATGACGCGATGGCCCTGGAAGTTCGATGCGCCGGCGAGAAGCTTCGCGACCTCGTCGCCTCCGCCCTTCCGCGCCTCGTCGAGCTGCTTCTGCATCGCGCGCAGATCATCGCGCAGCGTTGCGACGCGCTTCTCGATCGCATCCGCCGGCGCCTTGAGCAGGTCCGCGAGCCGCGACAGCCGCTGCTCCTCGGCGCGTACGAGTTCGTACGCCTTGGGGCCGGTCACCGCTTCGATGCGGCGCACGCCCGCGGCGACTCCGCTCTCGCTCACGATCTTGAAGAGCGCGATCTGTCCGGTGTTCCGAGCGTGCGTGCCGCCGCAAAGTTCCTTGGATACTCCGGGAACGTTCACCACGCGCACGACATCGCCGTATTTCTCGCCGAAGAGCGCCATTGCGCCGCTCGCGACCGCTGCCTTGTACGGCTTCTCCTCCGTGACCACGTCGATGTCGTCCCAGATCGCGCGATTCACGCGCAGCTCGATCTCGGATTGTTCGGCGGGTTTCACCGGACCGTGATGCGTGAAGTCGAATCGCAAACGATCCGGCTCCACGAGCGAACCCTGCTGGTGCACGTGCTCGCCAAGCACCTCGCGCAGCGCGGCGTGCAAGAGATGCGTCGCGGTGTGATTGCGCTCCGTGTCACGCCGCACGTCGGCGGGCACGCGCGCGTGCACGGCGCCGAAGGCGAATGCGCCGCCCAGTCGGCCCGCGGTCACGGTTCGCCCCTCGATCTTGCGCACATCGTCCACGTCCACGCGCCATCCCTGCCCCACGATCTCGCCCTTGTCCGAGATCTGTCCGCCGGACACCGCGTAGAACGGCGTCTCGCGCAGGATCAGCGCGATGCGTCCGCCGTCGAGACGGCGCGCCGCCTCGACCGTAGTCTCCGAGTTCGTGTTGCCGTAGCCGACGAACGTGGATTGCGGCTCGTGCTTCGCGCCCGGTGCGCGCTCCCAACCGGCGAGCCCGCCCTCGGCGAGCGTGTCCGTCGCGACTCTGATCTCGCGCGTCTTGCGCTCCTCGCGGCTCTGATCGCGCTGCGCCGCGAGTGCGCGCTCGAAGCCGGAGATGTCCACCGTGTAGCCGCGCTCGCGCGACATGAGCTCGGTGAGATCGATCGGGAAGCCGTACGTGTCATACAACTTGAAGGCATCTTCGCCCGAGATCGTGCCGCGGATCGCGAGCGAACCCTGCGTGCTCTGTGCGGGCGCGAGCTGCTCGAACTTGAGCATGCCGCCCTCGATCGTCGCGAGGAATCGCTCCTCCTCGGCGCGCGTCGTGTCGACGATGAGCTTGGCGCGCTGCTGCAATTCCGGGAACGCGCCGCCCATCGTCTCGATCACCTTCGCGACGACGTGCACAAGCGTCGGCTCCGTGCGGCCGAGCAGGAACGCGTGGCGCACCGCGCGGCGCAGGATGCGGCGCAGCACGTAGCCGCGGCCATCGTTCGCCGGGAAGACGCCGTCGCCGATGAGGAACGCCACCGCGCGCGCGTGATCGGCGATCACGCGGTAGGAGGCGGGATCGAGGATCGTTGGTCGCGACCTTGGCGCCGCGGATAGGCGTCCCTTGCGGCTTCTCGCGTCGGTCTCGCGGCCCCAGTACTCGAGCCCCACCGGCGCGACACTTCATCGATCAGCGGCACGAACAGGTCGGTATGATAATTGTTCGTCTGCCGCTGCATCACGGCCGCGATTCGCTCGAGCCCGGCGCCCGTGTCGACGCTCGGCTTCGGCAGCGGCTTGAGCGCGCCGTCCGGCTGCCGGTCGAACTGCATGAACACCAGGTTCCATATCTCGAGGAAACGCCCCGCCTCGGCGCCTTCGACGAACGCGTCCTGCGAGAATTCCGCGCGCTTCACATCGGTCCACTCGCCCGTCGCGCCTTCCGGGAAACGCCAATCCTTCGCGACGCGCGCGAAATCGACGTAGATCTCGGTGCACGGTCCGCAGGGACCGGTGTCCGCCATCTGCCAGAAGTTGTCGCGCTCGCCGAGGCCGTAGATGCGCGAGTCCGGAAGCCCCGCGATCTCCTTCCAGAGCTTGCGCGCTTCGTCGTCCTCGTGGTAGACCGTCACCCAGAGGAGAGCCTTGTCGATCCCAAGATCCTTCGTGACGAACTCCCACGCGAACTTGATCGCGTCGCGCTTGAAGTAGTCGCCGAAGGAGAAATTCCCGAGCATCTCGAAGAAGGTGTGGTGGCGCGCCGTGTGCCCCACCTGCTCGAGATCGTTGTGCTTTCCGCCCGCGCGCACGCATTTCTGCGACGTGGTCGCGCGCTTGCCGAACGGCGACGGCTCCTGGCCGAGGAAGATCCGCTTGAACGGCACCATCCCGGCGTTCGTGAAGAGCAACGTCGGATCGTCGGCGGGCACGAGCGAGCTCGACGGCCGCGGAACGTGGCCGTTCTTCTCGAAGAAATTCAGGAATTTCGCGCGGATCTCTGAGGCGAGCATGGGCGGAATATACTATGAACGGCAGAGCATCGTGCATCGGGCATCGTGCATCGATCTCCGCCCTTCCGAGGCACAATGCACGATGAACGATGCTCGCGTTGTCAGTCGATTTCCTTTAGCGCGCTGCGGATCTCGTCCGGTTCATAGCCGCGGCGGGCGAGGAATCCATAGAGCCGGCGGAGCTTGGTGGGTGCGTCGAGCTTCGACATCGAGCGGAGCTTCTTCGCGACGACGCCAGCGAGCGCTTCCGCGGGATCGATGCGCTCTTGCTCGCGGACCTCGTCGATCGCAGCCGTGATCGCCTCACGCGGAACGCCACGCCGCGCCAATTCCGACTGGAGGCGCCTCACTCCCTCGCGCGTGATGCGAGTGCGAACGAACTGCCGCGCGAATACCTCGTCGTTCAGGGCGCCGAGCGACGCGAGGCGCGCCACGGCTGCCGCGACGAGCGCCTCCGACTCCTTCTTTCGGATGAGCGCCATGCGAAGTTCTCGCACGGCGTACGCGCGCACGGCGAGCATCGCGAGGGCGCGATCGAATACGCGGAGCGACTCCGCTTCGGCGGCCACCCTTGTGGCAAGCGACTCGCTCCACTCGTCGCCGACGTGTACTGAAAGGCGGGCGATCGCGTCCACCGACAGCAACGCGGCGCGCCGGCCGTCCACGAGGACGTCGAATCGCCCCGGTCGTCGCCCGGACTCTGAGATCTCGGTGATGCGCGCGTCCGGCCCGAAATGCTCGGGTTCATCGCGCGCGGAAAAGCGCCGAGTGTGCGGCTGGCGGGACCGGGACCTCATCAGGTTGACCGCATCCACGCGCCTTTCACTCGACGCTCTTCATAGTGCCAGCCGCAACGGCCCGTTACTCCTCCGTCGGCGATTCCTCAGCGGCTTCGATCGCCTTGATGCCGAGAACGCCTTTCACCTTCTCTTCGATCTCGGCCATCATGGCCGGGTTGTCCTTGAGGAACATCTTCGCGTTCTCGCGGCCCTGCCCGATCCGCTGGTTGCCGTAGCTGTACCAGGCGCCCGACTTCTCGATGATGCCCGCTCTCCGCGCCGATATCGACCAGCAGCGACGTGTGGCAGATCCCTTCGGCGTACATGATGTCGAACTCGGCCTGCTTGAACGGCGGCGCGACCTTGTTCTTCACCACCTTCACGCGGACGTGCGAGCCGATGACGTCTTCCTTTTCCTTCACCGGGCCGATGCGGCGGATGTCGAGTCGCAGCGAGGCGTAGAACTTCAGCGCCTTTCCGCCCGTGGTCGTTTCCGGATTGCCGAACATGACGCCGATCTTCTCGCGCAGCTGATTGATGAAGATCACCGACGTCTTCGACCGCGCGATCGCGCCGGTGAGCTTCCGGAGCGCCTGGCTCATGAGCCGCGCCTGCAGCCCCATGTGCGACTCGCCCATCTCGCCCTCGATTTCCGCCTTCGGCACCAGCGCGGCCACCGAGTCGATCACGATCACATCCACCGCGCCCGAGCGGACCAGGATTTCGCAGATCTCCATCGCCTGCTCGCCCGTGTCGGGCTGCGAAACGAGGAGCTTGTCGATGTCCACGCCGAGCTTGGCGGCGTACTCCGTATCCAGCGCATGCTCGGCGTCGATGAATGCCGCCGTGCCGCCAGCCCTCTGCGCGTTCGCCACGACGTGGAAGCACAGCGTGGTCTTGCCGCTCGATTCCGGGCCGTAGATCTCGGTGACGCGACCGCGGGGGATTCCGCCTACGCCGATCGCGGCGTCGAGGTTGATGGCGCCCGTCGGAATGCACTCCACCCGCACCTTCGGGGCGTCCGCGCCCATCTTCATGATCGCGCCCTTGCCGTACGACTTCTCGATCTGGGAGATGGCCAGAACGAGGGCCTTCTTCTTGTCGTCCTGCATCGTGGAGACCGCCATGGCTCGCCTACCCCCGATTTCGCGTGAAAGTGCTCAAATGAGCCGCCCCAAACCCGACCCGAACAAAGTCCGAACCTACCCCGCTCCCGTCAATGGCCACTTCGCAGGTCGAAGGCGGAGGGGACATGCCGATCTTCGCCCGCCCCTCCGTCACGATGACCCCGACCACGTCGAACCGGTAGACCCAATTCGGGGCGCCGTACCGGTCCATCCATACTAAGGCGGACCGGACCAGCTCCCGCTGCTTTTTCCAATGTACGGCCTCGACCGGGTCGCCGAAGCCGAGCCTGGAGCGGGCCTTCACTTCGACGAAGGCGACTACGCCGTCGCGCTCCATCACGAGGTCGAGGTCCCGGTGCCCGCTGCGGACTCGGCGGCCGAGTGTACGCCAACCCTGTTCCGCGAGCCACCGCTCCCGATCCGTTCGCCCATGATCCCCAGCCGTTGAGTGTCTGCTGACATGGGCCGAACATACATGGGGCTGAGATTTCTCTGGCACCGAAGCATTGCACGCGGCATCGAAACGGCGCGTGTGACACCGCTGACCGCGAGGGTGACACCGCTGGGGGCGCGTGTGACGTGTGAGACGTGTGGCAACTGCGACGTCGTTGCTACACGTCTCACACGTCACAGTCGCCGTCAGCGTCGTCACACACGCCGTCGCAGGTGTCACCCTCGCCGTCAGCGGTGTCACACGCGCCGTTCGCTCAGCTGCCTTTGGGCCCCGCGATCCGCTCCAGCTCCTCGAACCCCACGAGAATATCCCGCGGCTTCGAACCATCCGGCGGCCCAGATCCCCGCCTCCTGCAGCTGATCGATCAATCGCGCCGCGCGCCCGTAGCCGACCTTCAAGCGGCGTTGAAGAAACGAAGTCGAGCCACCCTGATTCTGGATGCACGCCTCCGCCGCCTCGCGGAACAGCTTGTCCCGTTCGCTCGGATCGCCAATTTCCCC